>CAVWIW010000016.1:0-445538 GCA_963755215.1 uncultured Thermoleophilaceae bacterium | reverse complement strand
GTGGCATCCACATCGGGAGTGCGATACGGAACGACTTGACCCGCGGCGTCTCTTGCTTGATCGAACGGACGCTGCCGATCTGCCATTGCCCCGGAGCGCGCTGCTCGACGGCTGGTAGGGGCGCGAACCCGTTCAATAGCGCTGTTCCTTCCAGGGGTCGCCGCGGTTGTGGTAGCCGTTCTGCTCCCAGAAGCCAGGCTCGTCGTGGTCCATCACGCGGAGTCCCGCCAGCCGACTTGGCGCTCTTCCAAGAGAAGAGGCGGGGGACGAGCAGCCGGGGCTGGGCCCCCGTGTCCGCGCGGCAGCGGCTCGCCGTCGTGCTCCGTCACTACCCAGGCCTTGCCGCCGGTCACGTCGGCCAGCGCCAGGTTGGTGGTATAGCCCCCGTACGAGTGCGCCATCGCAAAGTCGCCCCGCGGATCGACGCCCTCCATGAGCACGTCGACCGAGACCCCACCGAAGCTCGTGCCGAGTTTGGACCATTTGGTCACGCAGTGGATGTCGCATCGCACGGTCTCGAACGGCAGCTCGTGGAACTGCTTCCAACTCAGCCGGCGCTCCTGGCTGACCATCCCGTCGATCGCAAGCGTCCAGCGACCCATCTCCAGGAATTGAGTAGGGCCGGCCGTCAAGACCGGGAAGCCCGGCTCCGGCCGACTGACCCGGGGGAAGCTGATCCGCTACCTCGTCAAGGTGTGCGCCGCCGACCGCTGAAGCCTCGAGAGACGAAACCACTCATGACGCGATCCGCACACCTACCACTCCCGATCGTTCTTCGCTGGTGGGTGTGCTCGTGATGAGTCGGGCCCCGCGCCCGCGCGTGACGAAGCTGATGAACCACCGGATGACGACGATCAGGCGGTTCTGGAAGCCGACGAGGTACAAGAGGTGCACTACCAGCCAGGCCACCCATGCGGGAAATCCGCTCAGCCGGATGGCGTGTAGGTCGGCGACCGCGCTGGCCGCGGCCGATCGTCGCGACATTGCCCTTGTCCAGATACCCGAACGGCCCGATCGGGTTGCCGCTGAGGCGGGCGCGAACGAGCTTGGCCGCATAGCGACCTTGTTGCATCGCTACCGGCGCGACGCCGAGGAGCGCTTGCACGCCGCCGTCGCTGGCGCGGACGCGGACCATGTCGCCGAGCGCCAGAACCTCAGGGTGGCCGGGGAGGGTCAGGTCCGGCTCGACGGTCACCCTGCCGGCGCGGTCCAGCTCCGCTCCGGACAGCTCACCGAGCCGCGACGCCAGTCTCGACGCCTCGACCCCCGCCGCCCAGATCGCGTTGCGGGCGGCGATCCGCTGGGAGGAGCCGTCAGGCGCGACGACCGTGACGGCCTCGTCGTCGATCGCGACGACCGTGCGCTCCAGCAGCAGCGTGACGCCGAGGCTCTCAAGCGAGCGTGCGGCTTTGCGCGACAGCGAGGGCGGGAACGTGGTCAGCACGCGGTCGGCGGTCTCGATCAACAGGACTCGGGACCGGCCGGCGTCGATGGAGCGGAACTCGTCGCGGAGCGTGGTGCGGGCGAGCTCGGCGATCTGGCCGGCCATCTCGACGCCTGTCGGGCCGGCGCCGACGAATACGAAGGTGAGTAGCGCTCGCCGCCTGTCGGGATCCGGCTCGGTCTCGGCGTCCTCGAAGGCGCTCAGTATGCGCGCACGCGGCGAGAGCGCGCTCTCGAGCGACTTGACCTCCGGCGCGTAGCACCGCCAGTCGTCGTGCCCGAAGTAGGAGTAGTGCGAGCCGCCGGCGACGATCAGCGTGTCGTAGGGCAGCGAGCCCTGGGAAAGGTGAACCCGGCGGCCTTCGATGTCAAAGCCCGTGACCTCGGCCATCAGCACGCGCACGTTGCGGTGGCGCCTGAAGACGGCACGGAGCGGGTAAGCTACCTCCCCGGGCGACAGCGCGCCGGTCGCGACCTGGTATGTGAGTGGCTGGAAGAGGTGGAAGTTGCGTCGATCTACGATCGTGAGGTCGACCGGCGCAGTGGCAAGGTGCTGTGCCGCCTGCAGCCCACCGAACCCGCCGCCGATGACGACCACCCTATGCCGGTCCGTTATCGCGCCGTTAGTCACGGTCTGCCCTCCGTCAGCTCGCCATGGGCGGTGCCGTCGCGATCGGCTGGCGTGCGGCCGTGATCTCGTCATGCAGGACTTTCAGCGCCGCGATGTAGATCTCCGAGAACGTCGGGAACGGCTGGATCGTGTCGCGGAGGACGTCGAGGGGTACGCGGGCGCGGATGGCTAGCGTGGCCTGCTGCAGCCACTCTCCGGCCTCGGGCCCGAGCGCGTAGGCGCCGGTCAGCCGATCGCCGTCGCTGAGGAGCGCCAGAAAGCCGTTGCTCTCGGCGTACGCGCGCGTGTAGGTGGCGGTCTTCGGCACGTCCCTCAGCGGGACCATGGCGCTGAAGCGCCCGGCGTCAGCGCCCACCGCCGCGGCCTGCGGGTCCGTGTATGTCACCCGCGGAACGGCCTCGTAGTTCGCCGGTCGCGGCTCCCCGAGGATGTTCGCGGCGACTACGTCGCCCTGGTACTTGCCGACGTGGGTAAGCGGCCAGAGGCCATTGACGTCGCCGATCGCCCACAGGTGCTCCGCGGCGCGCAGATGCACGTCGACCGGCACTCCGTGGGAGTCGGGCTCGACGCCTACGGTTTCCAGACCGAGCCCGCCGACTCGCGGGCGCCGGCCGGTGGCGACGAGCAGCCGGTCGCCCCTCACCTCCCGCCCATCATCGAACTCGAGGACGTAGTCCTCGCCGTCGCGACGCGCGGCGCTCGCGCTCGCGGACAGGACGAGCTCGATGCCGTCGCGGCGGAGAACCTCGCCCAGTGCCCTGCCCAGTGGAGCGGGCTCGCGGGCGAGCAGGTGATCGGACCTCTCGATGACTGTCACCTCGCCCCCGAGCCGGCGCACTGCCTGCGCCAGCTCCACCCCGACCGGCCCCCCACCCAGGATGAGCAGGCGGTGCGGGACGGCCTTCATGGAGGTCGCCTCTCGACTAGTCCAGACGCCTTCGAGCTCGCGCAGGCCCGGGACGGGGGGCACGACGGGATCGGCGCCGTTGGCGAGCACCACGTGATCGGCGGTGTGGCGTACGCCTTCGACCTCCACCACGCCGGGGCCGGCGAGCCGGCCGCTGCCGCGCAAGAGTGCGATGCCCGCGTCCTCGAGCCAGCGCTCCTGTCCGGCATCGGAGTAGTCCGAAACCATGAAGTCACGCCAGGCGAGCGCCGCATCGACGTCGACCTCGGCGCTCGCCGCCGCGTCGCGCGCGTCGTGCACCGCCTCGCCCGGGCGCAGCAGCGTCTTGGACGGGATGCACGCCCAGTATGAGCACTCGCCTCCCACCAGCTCGCGTTCCACGACCGCGACCCGAAGCCCGCCCTCGGCCAGCGCACCGGCGCAGTGCTCCCCCGGGGAGCCACCGCCGAGCACGATCACGTCGTAGTCCGTAGAGGGCGTGCCGGAGGCGGTGTCGCTGGGCATGGTCTGCTCCTGTCTGGGGATCGAATATGAGAACGGGACGATCCCTCGCTACGAGCGCGCTCGCGCCCGGGTGAGCCCTAGTCAGATCCCTGGTCCGGGCTGACGCCCGGGGCGATTACCAGTGAGCGTACGGGCGCTAGGCGTGGCCTCAGCGGCGACGGTCCATCGACGAGACCCGAGGAGGAAGCGTCTTGAGCGGACGAGTCGCCGTCATCTACTACAGCGCCACCGGGAACGTACACGCACTCGCACAGGCGGTGGCCGACGGCGCCGAGGAGGAGGGCGCCGAGGTCCGCCGGCGCCACGTCGAGGAGCTCGCCTCCGAGCTTCACATCTCACAGAACCAGTACTGGGGTCGACACCGCTCGATCGTCTCTGAGGACCCGGTCGCGACCCTGGACGATCTCGAGTGGGCCGATGGCGTCGCGTTCGGAACGCCAACCCGTTTCGGCAACGTCGCCGCACAGCTGAAGCAGTTCATCGACCAGGCCGGCCGCCTCTGGCAGGAGGGCAAGCTCGCCGACAAGGCCGCGACGTCGTTCACCTCGTCGCAGACCGCGCACGGGGGGCAGGAGTCGACGATCCTCGCGCTCAACAACACCCTCTACCACTCGGGCATGGTGATCGTGGCGCTCGGCTACACGGTCCGCGAGGTCTCCGCGGCGGGCGGCAACGCCAACGGCACGTCCTTCACCTCAGGCCACCGGGCCACCGGCCCGGACGCGAGTGCGCTCGATGTCGCGCGCTACCAGGGCCAGCGGCTCGCCCGCTACGCAGCCGTCATCGCCGAGGCGCGCTCGCGAGGAGCCTTCGCCGTACGAAGGCCGAGCCCCGAGGCCTTCCTCGGCGCGACCCTGACGTGATCACCGATCGAGCCATCTACCGCGATGGGAGGCGGGTGGCCGAACCTCCTGACCTGCCCGGCATGGGCGAGGCGTGCCAAGACGGCGACGGGGTCGCGTGGGTGAGCCTGTACCGGCCGAGCGAGGAAGAGTTCGCCGCCGTCGCGCGCGAGTTCGCCCTCCATCGGCGGTCCGTCGAGGACGCGGTGCACGCACATCAGCGCCCGAAGCTCGAGCGCTACGGCGAGACGTTGTTCTGCGTACTGCGTGCGGCCCGCTACATCGACGATGCAGAGACAGTCGAGTTCAGCGAGGTGCACGTGTTCGCCGCGCGGCGGTTTGTGATCACCGTCCGTCACGGCGAGGCGCCCGATGTGCCGGCGCTGCGTCGGAGCCTGGAGTCGCGGCCCGATCTGCTCCGCAGAGGACCGGTGGCCATCCTGCACGCCATCATGGACCGCGTCATCGACGACTACGGGCCGGTGGTGACGGGCGTCGGAAAGGATATCGATGAGATCGAAGACGAGATCTTTGGCGGCACGGCCGACGTGTCTCGGCGGGTGTACGAACTCTCGCGCGAGGTAATCGCCTTCCAACGCGCGACCGGACCCCTGGCGCCGATGCTCGAACGGCTCATGGGCGACCCTGGCGTCGGCGATGACGAACACATGTATCTCCGTGACGTCCAGGACCACGCGCTCCGGGTAGTCGAGCAGGCGGACGCTTTCCGCCAGCTCCTGCAGAACATCCTCAACGTCAATCTCACGCTCGAGACCAAGGCTCTCACCGAGGCGTCGAACGCCCAGAGCGAGGAAGTCAAGATGATCTCGGCGTGGGCGGCGATCCTGTTCGCGCCGACGCTGGTCGGCACCGTCTACGGCATGAACTTCGACCGGATCCCGGAGCTGGAGTGGCGATTCGGTTACCCGTTTGCGCTCCTGCTCATGGTCGGGACGTCCGTCGGCCTGTACCTGGTCTTCAAGCGCCGGAACTGGATCTAGACCGGTCGCTTAGCCGGGGGCAACGACCAGTGACCACACGGGCGCGACGAGCCTGCTGAGCGCCCAATCTGCCATCACCCAACCAGTGGAGGCCAGCATGAGTAGCACCGACGTAAGCAGTGCCGCATCGACGGAGACGGCGGCGGTCGGGGCCATCGACATGGCGCTCGAGGTGGTGACGGTGCCGGTCTCCGACGTCGATCGGGCAAAGCGGTTCTATCAGAGCCTCGGATGGCGTGAGGACATCGACCTGGACGGTGGCGACATCCGGAACGTCCAGTTCACGCCACCCCACTCGCAGTGCTCGATCCATTTCGGGAAGGGCCTGACGGACATGGAGCCGGGGTCCCTTGACAGGGTGTACCTCGCGGTCGACGACATCGACGCGGCCCGCGGCGATCTCATCAGCCGCGGTGTCGACGTCAGCGAGGTGGATGAGAGCAGGCCCCCCGGCTTTGACTCGCCCGGGCGCTCGTACTTCGCAGTCGCGTCGTTCAGCGACCCGGACGGCAACCGCTGGGTGCTCCAGGAGGTCACGACGCGGCTGCCCGGGCGGGAATGGGAGGACTGACATGGACATCGCCTCGCTGGCAGACCTGTTGCACGAGACGGCGGAGCATCACGGCGCGTTCGAGAAGGCGGCGCCGCCGCACGACTGGTGGGACTGGTACGCGGCGTACATGGACGCTCGCCAGAGCGGAAACACCCCGGACGACGCCTCCGCCGCCGCCGGACGCTACATGGCGGACGTCAAGCAGGTCGTCGTGTCATGAGTACCGTCGGCCCCGGCCGTGCTTCCACCAACGGCCGGGGCTCCAATGCGTGGTATCGGCCGTGGTCGCACCTGAGGGTCGATCGCCGAAGCCTCGGCTACTGCCGGGTGACGTTCGACCACCCCCCAATCAACACGGTCACAGGGACGACGGTCGCGGAGCTCACCGAGCTCGTGGAACTCATCGAGCAGGATCCGGACCTCAAGGTCGTCGTGTTCGACAGCGCCCAGCCCGACTTCTATCTCGAGGGCGACCCGACGGAGCTGCCGGGTTGGAGTGACCTCCTTGTCCGCCTGTCCCGGGCACCGGTGATAAGCATCGCCTCGATCCGGGGAGGGGCCCGCAGCGCGGGCAGCGAGTTCGTGCTGGCCTGTGACCTGCGCATCCCCTCGCGCGAGAACGACGACGAGGTCGAGGAAATGGCATCACGACTGGCAGAAAGCGAGGCTCCGTGAGCAAGGTCCGCACCCATGTCGACCAGGTCCGCTTCACATGCCCATTACGGCGGGACATCCGGTCCTGCGCTCCGTCGAGCCGGGCGAGCACTGGAGCTGGTGCGGATCGACGAGGTCGCGTTCGAGCTCGAGGCCTAAGCTCAGGCTGGGGCCAGGTCGGACTCCGAGCTGGGCAGGGCGTTCGCGAGCTCCCGCCGGGACCGGATCCCAAGCTTCGTGAACACCTTGTGCAGGTGCCACTCCACGGTGCGCGGGCTGAGGAAGAGCCGCGCGCCGATCTCCGGGTTCGAGAGCCCGTCGCGGGCGAGCCCCGCGATCTGCCGCTCCTGAGCGGTGAGATCGTCCCGGGTATCGGCCGTCCGCTTGCGCACCTTCTCACCGGTCGCTAGCAGCTCACCCCGGGCGCGCCCGGCGAACGCCTCCATTCCGATCGTGGTGAACTGATCGTGGGCCCTGCGGAGCTCGGTGCGCGCGCCGACACGCCGGTTCTCACGGCGCAGCCACTCGCCGTAGAGCAGATGAGCGCGTGCGAGTTCCGGGCGTAGCCGGGTGCGGCCGAGCCGCTCGATCGCCTCCTGATACAACCGATCGGCGGTCTCGCCGTCGCTCAGCAGCGCCCGGGAACGAGCCAGGATTCCCTGTGCCGAGTCGGTGTCGGCGAAAGCCGTGGCCGCAACGATGCGATCAAGAGCGTTGCGCGCCACCTGGGGGTTGTCGCTCCTGGTTGCGGCTTCGAGCAGTTCCATAGCCGTCCAAGCGGTGACAAACAGGTCCTCCTGGCTGTCTTTGCTTTGGTCCCCCGCGGCAGCTATCGCCTCCTGGTAGTGACCGAGGCCGTTGCACAGAACTGCGAACACCCATTCGGTGAGCTCGACAGCGACTCCCTGGCCCAGGGCGAGGGCCTCCTGTCTCACAGACTCGATCAGCGCACGAGCCTCCACCTCCCGTCCGCGGAACACGGCAAGCGTCATGGCACTCCGGGACGTTATGCCGGTTCCGGTCGCCTCGGTCAGCGCATCTGCCTCCGCGATCGACTCTTCAGCGCTCGCAAAATCGCCACAGCGCACGGCAAGCAAGCTGAAGGTGGCAAGGTCGAGCGGCAGTCGGGCGAGTCCGCCGGCTCTACGCAAGGCGTGCAGCTGCCCGGTGCAGATCGCGTAGGTGCTCTCCTCATCCCAGAGCGCATAGGTCGGCACCACGGTCAGCCAACCCCAGCGGAGGCTCGCTTCTGTCGGGAACTGCTCGTCGGCAAACGTCCTCGTTGCCTCCTGGAGCAGCGCTGCCGCTGCGGTGCGGCCGTCGGTAATGAGCGTGGCCAAGCTGTCCAGCAGCAGATCGGATGGGCGGGGAGCGCCCTCCGGACGGGGGGCGGACCTCGCCGCCCGGGAGACATCCAGCAGGCCGTCTCCGGTGCTCAGACGCCCGGCGAGAAGCGCCGCGCCCCACGCGTCCAGGTAGGTGTCGCGAGCGAGCTTGTCGTCGAGCCGCTCGAGGCGTTGAGCGGCCTTCAGGAGCAGCTGCGGCGAGTCGCTCCCGAACGTGGATAGGAACGCGATGTGTCCCCGCAGTAGGTCCACCAGGGCCTCCTGGAGCTCATCGAGCGGACCCGCCTCCGCGGTGGCCACCAGGCCATGTGCTTCCTCGAATACCCCCGCCTGGAGGCTCGCTTCGGCAGCCGCGAGGGCTCTGTCCACGCGTCGAGTCCGCTCACCGGTCACTGCGAGCGCGCGTTGCAGAAACGCGGCCGCAGCGGCAAAACCGCCCCGAGCTTGCGCTCGGATGGCTGAGCGCTCGAGCTCCAACGCAACCTCCTCGTCGGGCCCTGCCTCTGCCGCAGCCAAGTGCCATGCCCGACGGTCCGGGTCGACCTCCCGGTCGGTTGACTCCGCCAACGCCAGGTGGACCGCCCGCCGCTCTTGGACCGTCGCCGACCTATATGTCGCGGAGCGCACCAGCGGGTAACGGAACGTCACGCGCTCGTTCAATGCCAGCCACTCGTGCGCCTCCACTTCATCGGCGGCCACGCTCTCGATGCCAAGCCGTTCGGCCGCGCGCCAGAGCAGCAGCGGATCACCGAGCGGCTCCGCCGCGGCGAGCAGCAACAGAAGCCGCGCGTCATCGGAAAGTGCCCCGAGTCGGCGAACGAAGCTCCGCTCGATTTGCCCCGAAAGGGGCTGGCCGCCAAGGAGCCCGAATCCTCCGGCCAGTTGCGTCGCCGTCAGGCCGCGCGGCAATTCGAGCAACGCAAGCGGATTCCCACGCGTCTCCGCGACTATCCGGTCACGCACCTGCACGTCCAACATGAACTGCACTGACGAAGTCAGCAGCGCGCGTGCATCGTCCTCTGGCAGGCCGCGCACCTCCAGTCCGGGTAAACGCTGAAGCGCCTCGCCCGGCTCGCGGGCAGCGAACACGAGCCCAACCGGCTCGGCCAGCAGCCTCCGAGCCACAAACGCCAGCGTCGCCGCCGAGATCTGATCCAACCACTGGGCGTCATCGACGACACACAGCAGCGGACCCCCCTCTGCGACCTCCGAGAACAGGTTCAACACGGCCAGCCCGACCAGAAACCGATCCGGCGCGGCACCGGTGTTCAGCCCGAAGCCGATCTCGAGTGCTTGGCGCTGGGGAGTCGGCAGCCTCTCAAGCGGATCGAGGATCGGCGCGCACAGCTGATGCAGGCTGGCGAAGGCCAGCTCCATCTCCGACTCCACTCCCATCGCCCGGACGACGGTCACGTCCGACGCCGACTCCACCAGATACTCCAGGAGCGCCGTCTTGCCGATGCCGGCCTCGCCCCGCAGGACCAGCGAGCGACTCTCGCCGCTGCGGATCGCCGAAATCAATCGATCCAAGACCTCGCACTCCCGGGTGCGTCCCCGCAAGCCCGTCGGGCGATCCGATCCGGGCATA
This sequence comes from uncultured Thermoleophilaceae bacterium, assembly GCA_963755215.1. Taxonomy (GTDB): domain Bacteria; phylum Actinomycetota; class Thermoleophilia; order Solirubrobacterales; family Thermoleophilaceae; genus JAAYBF01. Next base: position 436,069 of record CAVWIW010000016.1, on the reverse strand, counting down.
CGGCTATTCATCGCGCGGTCCGGCTGTCATGAGCTCCGCCTGGGAGCCATCGCTCCACCCTACCCGAAAGGGTTACCCCAATGTGACCGGCAAACCAGGGGGTTGACCAGGGGTCTCCACGGGCGCGGCGGGCAGACGACGGGAGCAGGATTCGTGGCGTGACCAATACACGTGCAGCGGCGGCCCTGTAATGCGCCGCCGCGAGGTTCCCCTGGCCCGAGTACTACTGGTGGCCGTGGTCCTGGCAGAGCTCGCCTGTTTCGCGCTCATCGCCACTTCCATCCTCAGCTGATGGACGCGTCGTGACTGGTTCGGTCACGAGGAGATCGGACGTCGCCGACAAGGGCGGCGTGGATCAGGGCCCTGGAGGCGGCGGGGAACCGAGCCAGGCCGAACTGGAAGCCAGTCTCGGCACACGCCTGGGTCCTGCGGCCACGTTCGCAACCACTGAGCACTTCAACCTGCAAACCGCCCGCGCGCTCACCGTGTCTGAAGCTAACGGGCGCGCCAGCATCTATCTCGCTGCCTTGTCCAGCAACCTGATCGCGCTCGCCTTCATCGCGCAGGTATCCCGGCTCGGAGACACGTTCTACGCGTTCGCGCTGATTCTGTTGCCGGTACTGGCGTTCATAGGGGTGGTGACATTCCTGCGTCTGGTTCAGTCCTCCATCGAGGACATGGCATACGCGCATCGCATCGGACTTCTGCGCAACTTCTACCTGCGACTCTCGCCGGAGCTCGAGCCGTACATCGTCGCCATCCAGGAGACACGCTCGGCGGCGGCGCCTTCCGGCGAAACGCTCGCACCCAGCGCATGGCAGCTGACGCTTACGACGGCCGGGATGGTCGCGGTGGTCAACAGTGTCGTGGTGGCGGCGTGCGCCGGCCTGGTGCTGGAGGCCGCGGGAGTCCACTCGCTTCCGATCCCGGTTGCCGTCGGAGCGGTCATCGGAGCTGGTGCCTTCTCGTTGCACGAACGCCATCACCGTCGCGCGCGCGACGAGTACAGGTCGGAGGCGGTCGATCGGACCGCAATCTCCGTGCCAACATCATCACAGGCCGACGCGGCCTCAGCCCCCCGCAGCGACGCCTCATCGCCCGGCGAGTGAGGTCCACGAGGTTTTGCGCTACCCGCAACCCCTAGTGCCACGGCTCCCACCCGGACGTGGAATGGCGGGAAGACCCGGCCTGGCCTGGTCGATTTCTTCGAGCGGAACGTCGAACCACGCCGTGTCCAGATCCTCGATCAGATACAAGGTCCGCAGGCCGCCGCCGGCGTCAAGCGCCCTGCGCAGCTCGGGCACAAGAACGTCGTCGTAGTCCTCGCGCTCCACCTCCCCGGCGACCCGGAAGCCGACCGTGCCAACCGGCATCGGGACCGAATAGTCCGGCGGCCCTGCGGGCTAAGTCGGGTGAGCAGGACTCATCGCCCTGACTTGAGCAGTCGCGCTCTCGCCCCTCGAGTACCGTGCCGAGCGCGACACGTTCTGCTTCGCCTGGTCGGCTTTCCGCGCTCCCGGTGGCCGCAGTCGCCGTGCCGACGGCATCTGTCGTACGCTCGCGCCTTCGTGGGCGGAACGCCACACATCTACCTTTCCGGGCGCTTCGGTGTCCGCATCGAGGATATCGTCACAGCCACCGAGGAGGGTGGCCTGCGCCTCAACAACACCAGCCACAAGATGCGCATCGGCTCATGAACAACATGGCGGCAAATGGACCCCCCGACCAGGGCGGACCTGGGGGTGAGGTCCCGGGACCTGAAGGTGAGATTCCGAGGAAGCGCCGGAACCCCTGGATCTGGGTCAGCGTGGTGCTCGGGCTGGTCGCCGTCGGACTCCTCGTCTGGGCGTTGAACACCCAGTCGGATCTCGACAGCGCGGAGCAGGAGGCTGATGCGGCCCAGTCGCAGCTCAGCCAGGGACAGGAGGCGGGCAGCGCGGTCCTTGAGGAGGGGAAGGCCGCCTACGACGACGTTACTCAGCAGCTGGGGGCGTCAACCGGGGACCTCGAGGCCACTCAGAAGGAACTTGAGGGAGCCCAGAACACCGCCGAGCAGGCAGAGCAGGACGCCGCGGCGGCAGAGCAAGACGCCGCTCAAGCCGACAACGAGGCCGACAAGGCCGAGGCCGAGACAAAGCAGGCGCAGGCTGAGGCAGAGGCAGCCGACTCAAAGGCGGCAATCGCCGCGGACTGCGCGAAGGCCTATGTGTCGGCACTCGGGATGCTGTTCGAGGGCGAGAGCGTGAGCGCCCAGGCAGAGGTCGTGAAGCAGCAACTGGAGAGCATCTCCGCGACCTGCAAGTCCTCGCTGGAAGGCGCATAGACGGACAGCACACGGCAGGTTCCGGGCAGATCGGAGACCGGGCTCTGAGATGACGACGTGGCATCCGCTGAAACCGCTCGTTGGTCGGGGTGCAGGGTGCGCACGGACTCGACATCCTCCGAGACGAAAGAGGGTGCGCGAGCGACGCTCGGTGGGTAGCGCACCGCGCAGAGCCCCGCGCGCCGTCGCTGATCCCCAGCGTCATCTGGATGGGCTGCTCGATCCCGTACCTGTGGCCTCTACACCATGCCTGCTCCAGCACGGAGCGCCCTCTATTCAGACGTGCCCCAGGACTCAGTGGTTTGTCTCAGTTGGGCTCGCGGTGATCGCGCTGGTGGCCCCAGTGCCCGCCTCGGCGGGACCCGCGACCGAGGTCGAAGTTCCCACGTCGGTCGCGCCGCCACCTGCGGGCAACGGCGTGCCCTCGGCGTCGGCGAGTGTTCCCGGCCCCGGCGCGGTTGATCTGGCCGCGCACGGTTACGTCGAGGAGGAGTTGGTGGTTTCGGGAGTGGCGAACGTCTACCGCTATGGCGTTGACGGCGCCGTCGAGGTGAACCGCGAAGGCGTGCCGTACGCCACGCGGATTCTCGTCCGTCGCCCGCAGTCTCCGCGGCGGTTTAGCGGCAATGTGCACGTGGAGACGAGCCATCCCCAATATGGCTACAACGTGGTGTGGTCACAAACGTTCGACTACCTCCTGGCGAACGGCGACGCGTACGTCTCCATCGCGACTCGCCGGACGAACAATGGGTTGTCGGCGATCGAGGGGCTGAAAGCCTTCGACCCGATCCGCTACGCGCCCGTGGAGTTCACCGAGGACGGCCTGAACTGGGACATCATCGGCCAGGTCGGACGTCTCCTCAAGACGAGAACGCCGGACAGCCCGTTGCGCGCCTTCGACGTCGAGCGCCTGTACGCATCAGGATGGTCGGGCGGCGGCGCGTTGCTCCTTCTCTACATCTCCGACGGCTTCCACGACCGGGAGCGCATGCCCGACGGCGCGCCCATCTTCGATGGCTACCTCGTGGGTGAGCCCAGCCCATACCCGCGCATCAACTCGACCGGAGCCGAGCTCCCGGAGGGCGACGAGCGTCAGCGGGTCCAGCCGCGCGACGTCCCTGCCATCTCGTTGCACACCCATCCACAAGAGGAGTACCGCCGTCGGGCCGACGGCAACCGGCGGGGGGACCGCTACCGCGTTTACGAGGTCGCCGGGGCCTCCCACGGCGACATCCGGGCGCTCGGAGGCATCGATGACCTGGGCTGCACCTACAAGGTCAGCCGGTTCCCGATGCATCACCTTTTCAAGTCGACACTGGAACGCCTCGATGCCTGGGCAGCGCGAGACGAGAAGCCACCGCGCTCGAAACGACTCAAGCTCGACCGGGAGGGCTCGGTGAAGCTCGACAAGCACGGCAACCCCCGTGGCGGCGTCCGCACGACCTACACCGAGGTCCCGACGACGCACTACGTCCTGGGAAACGGCCCTGGGTTCGCCTGCGAAAGACTCCTCGGAGGGGGCGAGGAGCCCTTCCCACCGGAGAAGCTGGCGTCGCTTTACAAGAGTCACGACGACTACGTGCGCAAGGTCACCCGCTTGGTGAAGAGGCTCAAGCGCGACGGATGGCTACTGCCCGCCGACGCCCGTGACGTCCGAGAGGAAGCGGCCCGTTCCGACATCCCTTAGGCGCCGCCGCCCGGGCGGGGCAGTCGCGCACACCGTTAGGCCGGGTACTCGTCCTTTCGGTAGTTGAGCGGCTCCCCCGGCTGTTCATTGGGCGTCCGGTCGAGCAGGAGGTTGAAGTACGGCGCGACGAAGGGGTCAGGCGCCGACACCGTATAGGTGTGATAGACGGTCCCGTTGTCTTTCGCGAAAGCGATGTAGCTCGGGTTTTCGCGGAGGCCGTCCTTGAGCTCAGCGCCGACCTGCGACCCCCAGAACCTAAGCCACTCAGGCGGGTTGTCGACCATCTGATTGACCTCGGGGATCTGCTGCGCCTGCTCTTCGGTCAGCGCCAGTCCGAAGTCCCACGGGAAGTCGGTGTCGTGGGTCGAGACGTATGGGAACTCCCAGCCCATCCGATTCTCGATAGGCGGTGAGCTGGGCGATCGGCGCACGCGAGAAGCAGATCATGGTCACGTCGCGTTTGTTGAGGTGAAGTAGCGTCGTAGCGTCGAAGCCGTCGGCGAGGTTCGTGCATCCGGGACAAGCACCGACCGTGTAGTCGGGCCCGTACATGATGTTGTAGGCCAGCAGCTGCGAGCGCCCGTCGAACAGCTCCGCGAGCGTCTTCTTCCCCTCCTGGCTCTCGAACTCGTACTCCTTCTCGACCGGGACCCAGGGCAGCTCGCGTCGCTTGCGCTTGATCTCCTCATTGCGCTCGGCCTGCTGCGCCTCGAGCTTGGCCAGCTCGTCGCGCGCGGCCTGCCATTCCTGGCGCGTTCCGGTCTTGTGCTCAGACATGGTCCCTCCTCGTAAGCATGTCCACGCCTAAACAGACCGGACATATCGGCGACAGTCATCGCCTCGGACGCGCCGCACCTCCCCGAACGAGATGGCCGATGACCAGCCGCCGGGTCAGTCTCGCGCCCGCGGAGCTTGCTGGTCACCGCGCCGCTAGCGCCTGGTGCTGTCGTGGACCTCAAATATTTCGGGCTCGCCCGAGAACTCGATGCCGGCCTCGGCCAGCACCGGCATGAGGCGCTCGCTGAACGCCTCCCACTGTTCCCTCGAGTCCCAGACCTCGCTGACGTTGAGGCTTCCATCGGTGCCAAAGCAAATGTGATGGTCGAGTCCGTCCGGTGGCCAGCCTATTCCGGCGGCCTCGATCTGACTGGTCGTGGCGTCGTATTTGTCGGCGGTCAACGACACGGGGTGATGGCGAACCACGATGCTCATGCTGGACTCCCTCGGCTCGGGATACCAACCGACCCTACCTCGAAGCCACACCCCCGACCCCGACCTTTCCATACGCTTGCCAGGTATGCGTGCACGTTTCCCTGGTGATCGGCACGACCGCTCCGTCACGGTCGCCAGCGACCGATTCGCGGCGGACCGCCCCCTCCGAGACCACCGCGGTCCGACCGACGTGCCACTCGAACGACGACTGGTGGCCTGGCTCGGTCATCGCCTCTCGGCGGCGGCGCAGGCTAGCTTCCGGAGGCTGATCGAGGAGCTGGCCATCCAGCGGCGCCACCAGCGCTCCGTGCGGCGCGCGCGCGCTCTCGCCGGGCGTCGGCAGCTCAAGCTGCACCTGGGCAGCGGCGGCAACTACAAAGACGGGTGGATCAACGTCGACTTCGACGCTGCGGCCGACCTGCAGCTCGACCTGCGCGAGCGCTTTCCGTTCCCGGACGGGAGCGTCGCCGTGATCTACAGCGAGCACTTCTTCGAGCATGTCGGCTACCCGCAGGAGGCGACCCACGTGCTCAGCGAGTCGGTGCGTGTCCTCGCGCCGGGCGGGGTGTTCAGCGTCGGCGTGCCCGACCTGGAGGAGGTGCTTCTCCAGTACGCGCGGGGGGAGCTGCCCGCGCTGCTGCGTCAGTGGGCTGACGACCCCGGGCTGCAGTGGGTTGCCCCGGTGGTGTGGACGTCGCCGATGCACTGCGTCAACTGGTGCTTTCGGCAGGACGGGGAGCACCAGTACGCTTACGACTTCGAGACGCTGGCGATGGTCCTGCGCGAGGCCGGGTTCACCGACGTCCGGCGCCGGGCGTTCGACCCTAGCCGCGACTCGGCGGACCGGCGCGACGGCACGCTCTATGTGGATGCTGTGAAGCCCGCCTGAGCGCCCGCGCGTGACGGCCCGCCGTCCCGGGCGCCCAACGGCTGCGCTGGGCGCCAGGAGGCCACGGACGAGTATTCAGAAGACCCTGCTAATCGCCGGGCTTTCGCGTTTCTTGCGTCGCACAGCACGTTTTGACGAATCCGTGAATCGAACCTACGTTGGCAGTCCATCGGACTCGATCTAGGAGCTTCATTCATGAGACGCATCGCTGGAGTCGCCGCACTCGGCCTGTTCATTGCAGTACTCGCGCTGCCCACGGCCGCGCTCGCAGCCAAGAACGGCACTTACGTTTCCGACGTCGGTTATTCGGTCGTGAAGGTCAAGGGCTCGAAGGTCACCGTCAAGCTCGCCGGCTGCGCCCCGGCCTACGTCAAGTTCATCAAGCCCAAGGCAGTCAAGCTCTCGCGCGACAAGCTGACGTACAGCGGCACCGTTTCCGTGCCAGGCGCGTCGGGCAAGGCAGTGCGCGGCAAGCTCAAGCTACGCGGCACGTTCGCCGGCAAGACACTCAAGCTGAAGCAGACCTACAACAACGTCGGCGCGTGTGACCACACGGGCACGACGAAGTTCATCAGGCGCTGAGAAGACCGCAGTGGGGACGTGGTGCCCCGCGCAAACACCGGGTGCCCCCGTGGAGCGAGCCAGTCGCTCTACGGGGCGGGCGCCCTCTGTGCGACGCGCCCGAGAACCTCTGACATTGGGTTCCACCGGCGCTAGGCAGCCCACCAGTCACGCTGACCCTCCACGTCTTCGCGCGGATCCTCACCGAGATTGGGCGCACCAACGACGAGTATCTCGAGCCCCTCCGGCCCGGCCTCGTAGCCTCGCCACGTACCGGGCGGGACGCGCACCACGTCCCACTTCTTGACCTCGACGATCTCGTCGTCGAGCTTCATCCGCCCGCTCCCGCCCACGACCACGTACACCTCCTCCTGCTTCTTGTGCGTGTGGCCGTACGGGAAGCGATAGCCGGGCGGGATGCGCTGATAGCCAAGGCCGGACTGCTCGAGCTCGAGCGCCTTGCTTGCGAGGCGGAACTCCAGGTCCGGCGCGCCGTCGAAGTTGGACCCGACATCCTCCAGATCCTCCTTGAGGTTCCTGAGCGTGAACGGCACGGCCGCGATCCTACTGTGGGGTTTCGCCGTTCCGGGACGAAGCTCAGGCCCTCGGACCGCGGAGCCGTGACATAGCCTGGCGGCATGGCCGACACGACGAGAATGACCGCCGCCGCCCATCGCCAGCTCGAAGCCGACATCGCGGCGCTTGAAGGCGAGGGACGGCGCGAGGTGGCCGCCCGGATCGGAGTGGCCCGCGAGTGGGGCGACCTCAAGGAGAACGCCGAGTACCACGCCGCCAAGGACGACGCCGCGATGCTCGAGGCCCGGATCGCCCGCATGCGCGACCAGCTCCGTTCGGCCGAGATCGTCGAGCCGGCGGGCAAGGGAGAGGCCGCCGGCATGGGCTCCACGGTGACCTACGTCGACGAGACCGCCGGGCGCGAGCAGAGCCACCGGCTGGTGCCGAGCCGCGAAGCCGATCCCGCGGCCGGCTCGATATCGATCGACTCGCCCGTCGGCAGGGCGCTGGCGGGGGCCACTGCTGGCGACGTGCGGGCGCTCGAGACGCCGCGAGGTGAGCGCGCGTTGCGGGTCGTGGCGGTGGAGCACCTCTCATAGGGAGTGCAGATCGGCCACATCGCTACGCCCACGGCAGCGGGTTGTAGTGCTGGACGGCCGCTCGATGGAGGAGGTCGCGCGGGCATCCGTCCCGCATCACATCCCGTCCGGCTTCCACGGGACCTACGCCGGCTAGGACGACCTTGACTCGGCGTTGCGCTGCGGGGTTGAATGGCGCAGCCGGCATGGAGGACAAGCGAGGCCGGCCGAGGAGAGAGCATGCATCGACTGCCGGTTGCCCTGCTCATCGCGTTCCTGCTGGCGGTGGGGACGCTGACGCCCTCGGCAGCCGCGGCGGCTCCGACGGCGGCGCAGGCGCAACAGGCCGAGACCGCGTGCGGTCCCGGAGGCACCGGCGACGCGCTCGTTCCCGACTCCGGCCCGTGGTTTGACTTCACCACCGCCTGTGCCCGTCACGACGCCTGCTACGGCGCCCAGCTCGGCCAGGCCTACTGCGACACGCGCTTCCGCGACGACATGTACGCGCACTGCGCAACGCGTCCGTGGTACCAGCGCTCGCTGTGCAGGGGGACGGCGAACACCTACTACGAAGCGGTGCGCAGGTTTGGGTACCTCTTCTACTAAGCGCCTGACCGAGTCGACCGATGTCCGAGGAGACCATGCTCGCGTCGGCGCAGGGTTGGCTGAGCCAGCGGGGGATCGAGGACGAGCTGCTGGCGGTGGGTCAGTTCAACCCCCGCGGGCACAGCGGCGGCATGTTCGCGGGGGGCCTTGCAGGCGGTGACGCGGGCGGCCTGGCTGGAGGAGTAGGGGAGAGCGTCGGCGTGGGATTGGGAGCGGCGGCGGGGGCCCGCGCGGCCGACGCGACCTCCGGGCTGCCGTCGAGCATGCTCGTCGGGGTCTCGGAGAACGCCGTGTATGGCTTGGCGGCGGCTCACCGCAACTCCGAGCCCTCCGCGCTCGTCTTTCAGGTGGAACGCGCCGGCCTGACCGTGAAGGTCCACCAGCGTGTGAACGTGCGGATCCTGGAGCTGATCGACGAAGCTTCCGGGTCCCGCATCGAGCTGGAGGGCAACCGCATCCCGCTCACTCACTCGAAGGACGTGATCCAGGTACTGGAGGGCTGAGAGAGCTCGTGAACAAGCCCGCCGGCATCCTGGCGGTCCCAATCGTCGTGACCCTGGTGCTGACCCTCTTCGCGTGGCCCAGCGCCCGGCTCGAGCCCCGCGACCTCCCGATCGGGCTCGCGGGCCCGCCCGCCGCGACCGCCGAGCTGGAGCGCCGGCTCAGCGCTCGCGAGGGCGCCTTCGACATCCACCGCTACCGCGACGAAGGCGCAGCCCGCGAGGCCATCGAGGAGCGCGAGATCTACGGGTCGTTCGTGGTCACGCCGTCGGGCCCGAAGGTGCTCACCGCCTCCGCGGCGAGCCCGAGCGTGACCCAGCTTCTGGAGCGATCCGCGGCGGAGGCGCGGGCGCGGACCGACGATGTGGTCCCGGCCAGCCCGGCCGCGGCCGCGCTGGGGGCCTCCGTGCTTCCGCTGGTCCTGGCCGGGATCGTGACCGGCGTGCTGGCGTGGCTGCTGGCCTCGGGCGGGCTCGCCCGGGCCGGCCTCCTGGTCGCGGGGTCGGTGTTGGCGGGCCTGGCCGCGGTTGCGATCGTCCAGGGCTGGCTGGACGTGGTCGGCGGCGGGTGGCTGGCCAACGCCGGGGTGCTCGGCCTGACGGTACTGGCCATCGGAGCCGTTGTCACGGGCCTGTACGCCCTGATGGGCGAGCGGGGCGCGGTCCTCGGCGCCTTGACGATGGTGCTCATCGGGAACCCCTTCTCGGGCGTGGCCACCGCGCCGGAGCTGCTTCCGCAGCCGGTCGGTGCGATCGGCCAGCTGATGCCCCCGGGCGCCGGCGGGAACCTGCTGCGAAGCACCGGCTTTTTCGACGGCGCCGGCGCGGGCAGCCACGTGGTCGTCCTGGTCGTCTGGGCGGTCGCCGGCCTGGCGCTGCTTGCCGTGGCATCTCGGAGCCGGAGCCGGGTGACCGCTGCGGCGTCGGCGGGGGCCGCGGGTTAGGACCTGGGGCTGACCAGGTCGTAGCTGTCCTCGATCAGCTCGCGCACCCGTTGGTCGGGGACATCCCCATGCAGCCGCACCGTGATCCAATGGCGCTTGTTCAGGTGGTAGCCGGGCTCGACGCTGTCGTGCTCATGGCGTAGCGCCTCGCCCAGCTCGGGCTCGCACTTGACGCTGACGTTGAGCGGTTCGCTCGCCAATGGGCTGATGGCGAAGATCTTGCCCGCGATCTTGAACACCGAGGTGTCGGGGCGGAACGGAAACGTCTCCTCGGCGCCCGGAAAGGAGAGACACCAGCCGCGGAGCTCCTCGGCGGTCACGGCTCAGGCTCCAGACATCCGCCGCTACCGGCAGGTGGGCCCGCGGAGGCTGCAGAAAGGAGCCCGCTCCGCAGGCCGCGAGCCGTCACCGCGGGGACCTACCCCGGCTCAGATCGGGCTGCCGAGGCAGAGCCGTCGCTGCACAGGGCCGCCGTCAGGCTTTGGCGCTCATCGATGGGAAGGCTCGCGACGAACTCGCCGACGGCGGCGCGCCGGATGGTTGCCAGCTCCTCGAGCTGCTCGAACCCGGGGCCGTGAATCGAATGCCGGCGCTCCGCCTCGCAGAGCCAGCCCCGGGCCTCGAGCTTGTGCAGGGCCGGGTATGCCATCTCCACCTCGAGTCCCGCCAGCTCTGCAAGCTCGGCTCCGGTGCGCGCCTGACCGTCGGCCAAGGCGAGGAAGACCCGCATCTCCGCGAAGGTCAGGTCCGCTCCCTGGACCCACCGCAGGAGGTGACCCGAGGTGTGCAGCTGGAACCGCTCGAGCCGTGCCGTGAGCGCATCGAGCAGCTCGCCGTGGGAAGGATCCGAGCTCATTCCGGACTCAGATCCTGACGCACCGAGTCAAGCCGCGTGGTGCGCGAATGCCTCCAGCATCGCGTCGGCGATCTGCGGGCCCCGGTCCTCCTGGAGGAAGTGGGCGGCGCCCTCGATGCGCACCTGCTCCCCCGCGGTGGGGATCGTGTCGGTGAACTGCTCGCCCGCGATCGGGTAGGGGAAGACGGGGTCCGAATCCGAGAATGCGACCAGCGCGGGCTTGTCCCAGCTCCCCAGAGCCTCCTTCACGGCGGCCATCTCGGCAGCGCCCGGGTCGTCGGTGGTGAGCGGCACGATCAACGGGAAGCGCTGGGCGCCGGCCTTGCTCTCGGGCGTGGGGAAGGGGGCCTCGTAGGCGGCCACCACCTCGGGCGGGAGCTCGGTGGCGGTGCCACCCTGGATGATGTTGCCGATCGGCAGGTCGGGCGTGCGCTCGGCGAAGTCTCGCCACGCCATGAAGCCCTTGCTGACCCTGCCGGTGAACAGGCCCGTGTTCAGCACCATAAGCCGCGCCACGCGATCCGCGTTCTCGACCGCCCAGCGCAGGCCGATCGGGCCGCCCCAATCCTGGACCACCACGGTCACGTCCTCGAGCTCGAGCTGTCCGAGGTGCGCGGTCACCGTGTCCAGGTGGCGGTCGTAGCTGTACCACTCCTGGTCGGTGGGCTTGTCGGAGCGGCCGAACCCGACGAGGTCGGGGCACACGACACGATGGCCGGCGCCCACAAGCCGGTCCAGCATGTGCCGGTAGAGGTAGCTCCAGCTGGGCTCGCCGTGGAAGCAGAGCACGGTCTGGCCGCTGCCCTCGTCCAGGTGGTGCAGCCGCAGCCCGTCGACCTCCACGTAGTTCGGTTCGTAGCGGTAGCCCGGCAGGTTCTGGAAGCGCTCGTCGGGTGTGCGGAAGACGTCCATGCGGTCGGCTCCTCTCGTCAGCGGCGGATTACCGCTTCCCAGATCTCGGTGAGGGTTTGCAGGGCAGTTTCGGGGGACACGCGCGGCTCGCGCCCGAACGCGTCCAGCAGGTAGTGCTCGCCCATCAGGTTCAGCGCTCGAGCCGTCTCGCGGAGATCGGAGGGCGGCTCGGTGCCCAGGTCGGCCACTCCGCGCAGCGACACCTCGGCGAAGTCGTCGAAGCGCGTGCGCATGAGCTCGTAGTTCACCCGGATCTGCTCGTCGCCGTCGGCCGCTTCGGCCATGCAGCGAAGGAGCGGGCCATGCCGGCGGTAGATGTCCACGGCCTCCTTGAACGCGCGGCGCACGGACTCGGGATCCTCGTCGGGACGCGCCTGGCCGAGACCCTGTTGTGCCACCAGCAAGGCCTCCACAGCCTCGCGGCTAGCGCGCTGGAGCAGGTCGCCCAGGTCGTCGAAGTGGCGATAGAAGATCGTGCGACCGATGCCCGCCTCGCGCATCACCTCGTCCACGCTGAGCTCGGTGTAGGACCGCCTGCGCACCAGCTCGGTGGCGGCCGCGACGATCCGCTCGCGGCTCTCGCGGCGGCTCTGGCGTGCCCGGACCTGACGCCCGGGAGAGGCTGCGCGTGCTGCGGCGGCGGGCGTCACGGCGGACGATCATACAGAAGTTGACACCGTGTGACACACAATGTACATTCGCGCCGCCGTGTCAGCGAGAGGGAGTGTGCACGTGTCTGGAGGGTGGTCGCCGCGAGTGCTGGGAGCCTGCCTGCTGGCAGCTCTGGCCGCACTGGCGCTGCCCGCGGGAGCCGGGGCGCGGCCGGCGTCGGCGGCCAAGGACGGCAGGCCCAACATCCTGGTGGTGATGACCGACGATCAAGCGAAGGCCGACGTGGCCCACATGCCCAACGTCAAGCGCCTGCTCGCCCGGCGCGGAACCACCTTCGCGGACGCCATCGACTCGTTCCCGCTGTGCTGTCCCGCGCGCGCCACCTTCATCACCGGGCAATACGCCCACAATCACCGCGTGGCGGGCAACTTCTGGCCGTATGGCTGGTACGGCATGAAGCAGCGCCGGAACATCCTGCCGGCGTGGTTGCAGAAGGCCGGCTATCGCACCGCGATGGTGGGCAAGTGGCTGAATGGCTACGGCGCGCGCGACCGGCGGGGCGAGGTGCCCACCGGCTTCGACAAGTGGCGCGGGCTGCTCGACGTGTCCGCCTACGACTACTTCAACTTCGTTATGAACAGCAACGGCCGGCTGCGCACCTGGGGCGACGCCAGCTTCGCCCGCAAGCTCGTGGAGTTCGCCCGGATCGAGGTCGTGCCCGAGCCCGGCGGCCTCCAGGGCATCCTCGCGGCCCGCGATCGGGTCTTCGGCCCGCCCCCGTATGACTACTGGGGCACCGCCGAGCCCCAGGACTACTCGCCCGACGTGACCGGCAGGATCACGCGCGAGCTGGTCCGAACCGAGCGTAAGTCGCGCAAGCCGTTCTTCATCTGGTGGTCGCCCGCGGCGCCCCACCGGGAGGACGTGGCCACGAGCCTGATGAACCGGCCGGGTCGCGACCCGCGGCCGGCGCCCCGCCACGAGGCCGAGAGCGCCCGCTTCCGCCTGCCGCGCCCGCCGAGCTTCAACGAGAGCGACCTGTCCGACAAGCCGTCGAGCCTGCGCCGCGCGGCTCCCGTGATGAGCGAGGCCACGATCGCGCAGCTGCAGCTGGACTACGAGGGCCGGATGGGTTCGCTGCTGGCCATCGACGAGCACGTGAAGGCGCTGGTGGACACCCTGCGCAAGACGCGACAGCTGGACAACACGCTGATCGTGTTCCTGTCCGACAACGGCTGGCTCCACGGCCAGCACCGGGTCACGGGCGACAAGTTCCTCCCCTACGAGGAGTCGATCCGGATCCCCCTGATCATGCGCGGCCCCGGGGTGCCGAAGGGGCGGACGGTACGTGGGCAGATCGCGAACATCGACCTGGCGCCGACGCTGGTGGACGTGGCCCGCGCGCGGGCCGGGCGGCGAATGGACGGCGTTTCGCTCCTGCCCACGATCCGCAACCCGCGCAAGCGTCCCAGGCGCGCGCTCCAGATCGAGGCGCTGGCGCCGCTGTTCGAGGCCGACGACATCCCCGTGAACGCCTGGGACCGGCCCTACCGGGGCGTGCGCACCGACCGCTACACCTACGTCGTCTACCGCGAGACCGGCGACCAGGAGCTGTATGACCGTCGGCGGGACCCGCATCAGCTCCGCAACGTGGCCGCCAGCCCGGCCTATGCGCGAGTGAAGGCGCGGCTGGCCGCCAAGCTGGCCAAGCTCACCCGCTGCAAGGGGAGGCGCGCGTGCAGCGTGGCGCCCTGATCCGGCTGGCGCTGCTGGGCGCGGCGGTGCTGCCACTGGGTGCCGCGCCAAACGCGGGGGCGGCATCGCTGTCGGGCCTTCACGACGCGCGCTACTGCGAGATCATCGAGCTCCGGGGCGCCCCGCCCGCGGCTACCGCCGTGGTCTGGAACACGATCGGGCTCAACCGCTGCCCGGCCGCGTGGTGGAGGTCCTTCGACGCCCGTGTGCTCGCGCGAGAGCGGGGCGCGAGCGTGGTCCTCCTCAACGGGCCTCGTCACTTCCTCATGGACTCCGTGACAGCCAGCCCCGGCCTGGTGCGCTCGTTCAAGGGCCAGCGGCTGCGCCGGGTGGCCACCATCCCGATCCGCACGGCCGCCGAGGTCGCCCAGACGCCGTACACCGACCGGGTGGTCGTTCGCGACAACACCTGGCGCTGGCGCCGCGGCCGGCTGGTCTACGAGCTCGTTGCGCCCGGCGGCGATGTCTACGTGATGCAGGCCTACGCCCAGATCCGCGATCCCAACCTGACGATCGGCCGCCTGCGCCGGCTCGGGCGGCGGCTGGATCTCCCCGCGGGCTGGCGCTACCGCGTCCGACGGCTCGAGCGCCCGCTGGCAGTGGGCGTCAAGGGAGGCAAGGCCACGATCGTCCAGGACGAGCTTCAGAACACCTACCAGCTGCGCAAGGCCACCCGCCGCCCCGGCAAGCGTCGCCGGCATCGCATCAGCATCCGTGCCCGTACCCGCATGATCCGGCCGGGCACCCCCGGGCAGATCGAGGACCGCGGCACGGTGACCGGCCGGCCTTTCGGCCGCGGGCGCGTGACGCTCATCGGCAGCCTCGCGGGCGGCCGCTTCGACGGCGGCTTCCGGATGGCCTTCAAGCGCGGGTCGATCACCGGCACCGCCCTGATGCCGTTCGCGATCAGCGGCAACAACATCGCCTTCAATGGCACCGCCCGAATCACCGGCGGCACCGGCGCCTACCGGGGGATCACCAGCGGCCGCCTGCCGGCGCGCGACACCAACACGCTCGACGGGCAGAACGGCCGCATCTGGGTGGACGGCTACGTGCGCTACTGACCGCTAGACGCCGGGTAGCGCCGGCGCGACCGTCCCGCTGGCCGCGCACAGCGCCTCGAGGCGCTCGTGCAGCCGCACGCGCTCTCGCTCCGCGGCCGCCGTGCGGCCGCGCCCCGACCGCTTGTCCGCCATGTTGAGGGCCTCGTCGGGGTCGGCTTCCAGGTCGTAGAGCTCGTACTCGGGCGCCGCCTGTCCCGAGGGATCCAGGTAGATCGCGTACTTCCACCGCGCGTCGCGCACACAGCGGATGCGATTCGGCTGGCCCGGCGCGTTCTGGAACGCCGTTCCGGCCTGGTGGTCGTCGTAGGTGAAGAGCACCGCGTCGCGGACCGCGTCGCGCTCCCCGCGGAGCACGGGGCCCAGGTCGCGCCCGTCGAACGACGCCGCGTCGAGCGGGCCGCCGGCGAGGCCGAGCATGGTGGGCACGACGTCCACCAGCGACGCGAGCGCGTCGCTCTCGCGAGCCTCGGGGAACAGCTCGGGGCTGGACACCACCAGGGGCACCCGGATCGACTCCTCGTAGGCGTTGAACATCTTCTGCCTCAGCCCGCCGTGCGAGAGGCCGAGCTCGCCGTGATCGGAGATGCGCACGATCACGGTCCGCGATCGCAGCGAGCCGGGCCCGTTGCCCAGCGCCGCCAGCAGGCGACCGATCTTCTCGTCCACCACGCGGTGCAGGTGGGCGTAGAAGTCCACGTAGTCCTGTTGTTCCTGCCGGCCGGCCAGGCCGCCGATGTAGGCCGTCTGCCCGAGCTTCATCAACGAGTGCACGGTGGGCTTCTCGCGCAGGTCCTCGTCGATCGTGGGCGGCAGGGGCACCCCCAGGCCGCTGAACTCGTGCCGCGAGTAGCCGCCCTGCTCGTACGAGGACGGGTAGCCGAGCACGTCGTGCGGGTTCACCAGGGAGAAGACGAGGCAGAACGGCTCCGGGAGGTCGTCGCGTGCCAGCCAGCGCTCCATCTGGCGCGTGTAGTCCTCGTCCCAGCCCTCTCCCGTGGTCCCGGCGTTACCGCCACCGAAGGTGGCGGCCTTGGCGTCGCCCCCGGCGTCGGGCGGCTCCCATTCGGCGAAGCCGTAGTCGCGCTCGATCCGCGCGGAGTCGGCGGCCGTCCAGCGGCGTCCCGCGAGGGGCTTGGACAGGTGCCACTTGCCCTTGAAGGCCACGTGATAGCCGCGCTCGCGCAGGAGGCGGGCCAGCGTGGCGGCGCCGGCGGCCAGCTGGGGCTCGTTGCCGCTCTTCGGCCCCATCCGCAGGCTGCCGCGCAGGAAGCCCTCGGCCAGCCGCCTGCGCGGCACCTCGCCGCTGGCCGCCAGCCCGGCGACCGTGCGCAGCACGTCGGGGGTGTTGCGGCGGTCGGGGAACAGATCGCCCTCGGTCATCGTGAGCGTCACGCCGTGGCGCGACGGATAGGTGCCGGTCAAGAAGCTCGCGCGGCTTGGCGAGCACATGGCGGTGGCCGTGAACGCGCGGGTGAAGCTCATGCCCGTTCGCCGCAGCTCGGCGTCGTTGGGAGCCAGCTCCTCGAGCCAACCGGGATCCCGCGGCCAGTGCTGCGGCGCGCGCTGCTGGTCGGTGATCAGGAGGACCAGGTTGGGCGGGCGCTCGGGCAGGCGGTCAGCCTCCATCGCAGGCCGGCAGGGCGCCGACCGTGGGCACGGTCAGGTCGGGCGCCGGGGTGACCGGCGCGCCCGGAGGCTCGACTGCGAAAGCCAGGGTCATCACGAACGGGCCGCGGGGCAGGGTCCTCCCCTGGCAGATCCCGGTCCGCCTGCCGAGCGCGGTGTTCAGGGCCACCGTTGTCTCTGCCTCGCCCTCCACCCAGCGGTACGGGCTCGGGTTGCCTTGGATCGAGGACCGGTTGGCCACCAGCTTGGTGCCTCGCACCGGCCGGCCGAGCGCGGCGGTGCGCTCCGGCGTCCCGACCACCACCGCGTGGTGGGTGGGTGCCGGGCCGCGAAAGCGGTTGGCCAGGACCTTGGTCTCGTCGTCCTCCACGCGGACTCCGTAGGTCACGTCGTCGAACTCGTTGGCCAAGAGCGTGTTCCGCGCCGCGCGGTCGAGCGTGATCGACTTGAGGCCCTGTCGCACGTAGGGGCTGTCGCTGCACTCCATCGGGAGGGTGCTCTCGCCCATCCGCGATCCCACCCAGACTCCGTTCACGCCGCCCCGGAAGCGGTTGGCCACGATCGCGTTGCGCTCCGCCCCGTAGCGGCGCTCGAACCACCGCTCGGGCCGGCTCCCCACGTACTCGCCGCAGTTGGTGTAGAGGAAGATCCCGCCGGCCGAGTTGCCCTGGAAGTTGTTGCCCGCCACGAGGTTGCGCCGCGATCCGTCGATCGAAAGCCCCTCCCGGCCGATCCCCCAGAACCTGAACTGGGCGCCGCTGAAGCGCAACAGTGAGCCGCCGGGCCCGTTCTCGCGGAATCCGTTGTCGCGGATCTGGTTGCGCGCAACCACGTTGTCGGCGGACCCGGCCTCGAGGTAGATGCCGCTGCTGCCCGCGCCCGTGACCAGCGAGTCGCGGATGGTGGTCCTGGTCACGTAGCCGTCCACGAAGATCCCGACCCCGCGCGAGTCGGAGACACGCGAGCGGTCGATCAACACGTCGCGGATCCCGTGCTCATACTCGCCGCCGGCGGGGAGGGAGCGGAAGCCGTCGCGGGTGATGCGGATGCTGTTGAGAAAGCCGCGGACCGAGCAGTTGCGGATGGCGATCCGCGCCAGGTCGGCATCGGACGGCGCGTGCACCAGGATGCCCACGCCTCCCCGACCCGTGCCGTCCACCACCGCTCCGCGGCAGTCGAGCGTCACGTTCGACGCGGTGATCTCAACGCCTGCGGTGTACGCGCACGCGGGATCGAGCTTGGCGCTCTCCGTGAGCGTGATCCGCTCGCCGGCGGCCGAGCACGGGACCACGGCCGGCCCGGCCTGCCGTTGCGCCTGCGCGCCCGCTGCGGGGGACGTCGCGGCCAAGGCAAGGCAGGCCAGGGCGGCGGCTGGGACCGCTCGGCGAGTCGGGCGCGTGCCGGCGAGCATTCGGACGACGACCCTACCCGGCTATCGCGCGTCGCAGCGCAGCAGTCCCGCCACCATCGTGTGCCAGCCGGCGGCCAGGTCGTCCAGCGTCAGCTCGCGGGCGCGCCGGTGGTGTAGGAAGAGCTCCGGAGTGAGCGTGGCGAGTATCGCGTCGGCGAGGTACTCGTGCGGTGCATCGGGCCCGAGCGCCTCCCGTAGGAGAAGGGTCACGTGGGTTCGGTACACGGCGTAGGGGCCGGCCATGAAGCGCGCGCCGGGAGTCCGGCGCTGGGCGTCGAGCATCAGGGGGCCCACGCTTTCGAGCATCTCGAGCATGGCCGCGCCGAAGGCGTGGAGGCGCTCCCCGGCAGGCGCGCCCGGGCCGAGGGGCGGCCGGCCGCGGATCAGGTCGTCCTGGAACTTCGTCTCCCGGGACTCGAGGAGCGCCAGGGCGAGCCCACCCCGGTCGCCGAAGCGCCGGTAGAGCGTGCCCTTCCCGACGCCGGCCTCCGCCGCGACGTCGTCCATCGACACGCCGTCCGGACCGTGGCGCTCGAACAGCCGCCGCGCGGCGGCCAGGATCAGCTCCCTGTTGCGGGCAGCGTCAGCGCGCTCGGGGCGGCCCGACGGCTGCAGGACCGGCAGCTCCATCTGGCCCGAGCCTATGGCAATGCAGCGCCGGTCAGCGCGGGGACCCTGCGATCACCGGCTCTGGCATGGAGCTCGACCAGCAGGCCCTCGAGGGCCTGCTGGAGCTCGTCACCCGCGAGCCGGTGCTCGCTGTGGTGAAAAGCGCCGGAGTCGGCCTGGCCGACGGGCAGCTCGGTGTCGACCACGTCCGCGCCGGCGATGCCCAGGGCGCGGCGGGCGTCGGCCTGTGCCCAAACGGCGCCGAACAGCCCTGTCGTGGCGCCAACAACGGCGGTCGGGAGCCCGGCCAGCGCGGCCTCGCCGGGTGGGCGTGACGCCCAGTCGATCGCGTTCTTCAGGCCACCCGGGATGGTGCCGTTGTACTCGGGCGTGGCCACCAGCAGCGCGTCTGCCTCGCGCAGCGTGCGCCTCAGGTCGCGTGCGGCCTCGGGCACCGTCCCGCTCGCCGGCGCGTCGAGCTCGGGGTTGTAGATCGGCAGCTCGCCGAGCCGCCTCCACGCCACCAGCTCGGCTCCGGGTGGCAGCGCCTGGGCCGCCACCCGGAGGAGCCGTGCGTTGTGCGACCCGGGCCGCAGCGAGCCGGCGATGCCCACGATGCGAACCGGGTCCATGGGTCAGCCGTCCTGAGCGACCAGCTCGAGGTCGAGCTCCAGCGTCACCTGCTCTCCCAGCGCCTTGCCGCCGCCGGGAAGCTCGGCCTGCCAGTTCAGGCCGAAGGCAGTGCGGTCAACCTCGGCCCGCAGCTCAACCGCGACCACCGGCACCCCGCCCGGGTTGACCACCGGCCCCCGGATCGTGCCGCTGCCGGTGACCGGCACGGTGGTGCCGCGGATAGTCAGGTCACCGAGGACGGTGGCGCTGCCGTCGCCGGCCAGGTCTATGGACGTGGACTCGAACTCGACGTAGGGCGTGTTCTCGGTGTCGAAGAACTCGCTCGAGAGCACGTGCCCCTTGAAGTCGGGGTTGTCGATCCTGACCGAGGCCACCGCCACCCGGCCGGTGAGGACGCCATCGGACAGCCGGGCCTCGACCTCGTCGAACCCGGTCCGGAACGTGTTGATGCCGAGGTGCTTGACCGCAAACTCGACGTTCGAATGCACCGGGTCGACCGTGAAGGTGCCGGTTGGGAGCTGCTGGGCCGTGACGCTCATCGTTGATCTCCTAAGGGTTGGCTGTAAGCGGACTGTGGTCCGAATGACGTTAGCAGGTATGCGGACCGGCGTCCGGTTCTCGCGGCTCCCCTCGGCGCGCGTGTACGGGGCGCGGCGCGGGGGTAGCGCCCCTCTTGGCAGGGATGGAAGACCTGATCGACACGCTCACGCGGGGGAACGCGACCGAGGTGAAGGTGCTGCTGGCATCGGTCGCCCTGGCGCTGGCCGTGTACCAGCTGGTGCTGATCACGGTGGGCTACGGGAAGGTTCGTCCCCGCTTCCTGGCCTCGGCCGTGGCCAGCTCGGCCCACCGCGCGGTTGGGGACACCATCGCCGTGCTGCTGGTCATCACGGCGATGATGTGCGTGGGCTACTTCGGCTTCGAGGGCGATGCGTCGCTGCACGTGATCGCCGCAATAGCCCTGCTCAGCGTCCTGGCGCTCAAGATCTTGGTCATCCGGCGCTGGCACGCCCTGAGCCGCCTGCTGCCCGCACTCGGGATCTCCGTGTGGCTCCTGTTGGCACTCACCTGGCTCACGTCGGCGGGCGATTTCCTGGCGGACGGCTGAGCGATGGACGACCGGACGCAGGGCATGCAGATGCTCGCCTCGCTGCTGGTGGCCCTGGCCATCGTGGCGGTCACGGTGGCCGTAGTCACGGCCGAGTTCGGGGCCACGAGCGCGGCGGAGCGCGAGGTCGAGGAGGAGCGCATCGAGCAGCAGGAGGAGATCCGGGAGGAGCGGCTCGAGCAGCAGGAGGAGCTGCGCGAGGGGCGCTGAGTTTGGGCGCCACCGGCCGCGAGTGGCGAGGCGGCCGCGGCGGGGGTACTTTGAGCCGGGTGAGCATGGAAGCTCCAGCGGGGGAGGGGATGGTCGAGCCGGCCGGCGTTCAGCTTTCCGGCGATCTGGCCGAGCGGCTCACCCGGGAGGACCTGGTCGTTACCGAGCTGCGCCTGGACCTTGGCGACGACGAGACGGGAGACCCGGCCCGCCCGGTGAAGCTGGTCCGCCAGGCCTAGGCGGACTCGGCGCCTAGGGCGCCGCTGCGATGCCCCGCTTCACCGCATCCGGCTGGGTGAAGATCTCATGTGGCTTGGCGTCGTACACGGGGTGGCCGTGGCGCTCGGCGTAGACCTCGAGCTCGGCCAGGTCGCCGGCGTGTGCCTCCTGGGAGTCCTGCACGTCGCCGCCGCCCAGCGCGCACGGCTGGGTCACGATCGCCGGTGGATCGGGTAGCTCGGGCGGGTCGAAGTCGGGCCGCAGCCAGTTGAAGCTCTTCCCGATGTTGTTAGCGGTCTGGTGGCGCTTGGTCAGGTAGCCGAGACCGAAGCGGTAGCTGATGAAGCTGAGGATCGACTCGTGGCCGTAGAGCCCGTGATCGACCCGCCAGTTGGGCTTGCCCCACGCGAACCGTCCCCGCGCGCGCGGGTGAACGTTGCGCGCGTACGGAGAAATCGCGACCGCCGGGATGCGGAATCCCATCTGCCCGAAGTCCTCGTTCAGGTCGGCGCTGGCGCGGTCGTCGGGGACGCGCGGGGGCTTGACGTGGTCGAAGAACCCGCCCCACTCGTCGTAGATCACGAACATCGCGCCGCGCCTGTAGTTGGGCGACTTCACGAACGCGCCCGCCACGTCGGCCTGGAAGGCCTGGCCCAGGCGGATGTCCCCCAGCGGGTGCTCATCGGCCGACAGCCCGTCGCCGCCGCTGCCGTCCTTGAACGGCGGATCCACGATCGCGATGTTGGGCAGCTTGCCCGCCGCGGCGTCCTCGTAGTAGCGCGAGATCGGCGCCAGCCATGGCGCTGAACGCCCTCCCCACAGCGCTCCGAAGGGCAGGTCAGAGTAGTAGTAGCGCACGCTCAGGCCACGGGCAGCGGCGCGGTCGAAGATCGTCTCCCAGTTGTTGCCGCCCTCCGCGACGCGGTTGTTCTTGACGCCGCCCGACTGGCCCGACCACTTGTAGTAGCGGTTGGGCCACGTGCCGGCCAGCACCGAGCAGAAGAAGCGGTCGTAGAGCGTGTACTGGCTCGCCGCTGCGGGCAGGAACCCCAGGTCGCTGCGGTCGTAATAGCAGAGGGCGAACTCGTCGTTCTCGCTGCCCTCGGCCAGGAATCCGCCCAGCAACTGGGCGCGGCCGCTGTTCCAGCCGTGGCCGGGATCGGGATGGCCGCAGCCCTTGAACTGGATCCCTCCCGTCCCGAGTGTCGAGGCCGAGCGCGTCTTGACCAGCTCGCCCTCGGGGTTTCGGTAGCGCTGATGCTGCGTGGCGTCCGCGTGTCCGTCG
Organism: uncultured Thermoleophilaceae bacterium; assembly: GCA_963755215.1. Classification (GTDB taxonomy): domain Bacteria; phylum Actinomycetota; class Thermoleophilia; order Solirubrobacterales; family Thermoleophilaceae; genus JAAYBF01. Next base: position 413,953 of record CAVWIW010000016.1, on the reverse strand, counting down.
AGCCAGCCGAAGTAGTGGTCGAAGGAGCGGTTCTCCATCATCAGCAGGACGAAGTGGTCGACCGGCACGTTGCGCGGGGGCGGCATGCCCGACCACTTGTGGGAGGCCGCCGCCGCCTCTGCCAGAAGCGTGTCCGCCGGGACGGCGGCGGCGCCGGCCACGCCGGCGGCCAGCGCGGTCCGCTCGAGGAACTCCCGGCGGGAGAGGGCCGATTCCTGGGCGCTGCGCTCCGAGTGCATCGGAGGAACCTAACCGGGCCGGCCGCCCGGCGTGTGAACAACCGTCAGTGGTCGCGCAGCGCGCGGACCAGCTCGTCCTTGCTCATGTCCGACCGCCCCTCGATGCCGATCTCCCGCGCGCGCTGCTCAAGCTCCTCCTTCGTGCGGTCCTCGTAGCTCTCGCCCTTCCCGCCCTTCTCGCTCACATCGGTGCCGCGGGCCCTGGCGTTGGCGATCCGTGCCGCCTTCTCCTGGCTCTCGCCCTGCTCGCGCAGGGTCTCGTAGAGCTTGTCGTCCTTGATGCTCGGTCCGTGGTCCTTCGCCATCTCTAGACCTCCTCGGGACGCTCCTTTGCGTTTGGGTCCGCCATACCCAGGGGGCCCGGTCTGAAGCACGCCCTTGACTGCGGCCGGGCGCACGGCCTAGTGTCGAACCGAGCGACGCGAAGGACCGCCGCGTCATGCAGATCGCCCCGGGCGTGTACAGCATCGGCCAGGAGGAGGGCGGCCATGTCCGTGCCTTCCTGTTCGACAGCGGGCGCGAGCTCACGCTGGTCGACACCTTGTGGGATCCCGGAGCCCGGCGGGTCCTCGACTACCTCCGCGAGCTCGGCCGCCTGCCCACCGACCTGAGGCACATCGTGATCACCCACGCGCACAGGTCGCACCTGGGCGGGCTGGCCTCCCTGAAGCAGGTGAGCGGCGCCACCGTGCACGCGCACGAGTGGGAGGCCGACGTGATCGACGGCAAGCGCTCCGCGCAGCCCGTGACGCTGCGGGCGCTCCGCCCGGTGAGCATCTACAAGTTCCGGCTGGGGCTGGCGCTGGGCCTCTTCCCGCACCGTCGCTGCCCGGTCGACGTGCCCGTGCGCGATGGCGACGCGGTGGGTCCGCTCACCATCCTGCACATCCCCGGTCACACGCCGGGCCACTTGGCCCTGCTCTGGCCCGAGAGGCGCATGCTGGTGGCGGGCGACGCCATCGCCACCTGGCCCGAGCCTTCGCCAGGCTGGCCCGGATTCAACCTCAACGAGCACCAGCACCGGGCGTCCCTGAGGAGGCTGGCCGAACTGGATGTGGACACGGTGGGAGTCGGGCACGGGGAGCCGATCACCGAGGGTGCGCGAGAGCGCCTGGCCCAGTGGGCCGGCCTGTGAGCACCTACCGCGGCTCCCTGCTCTGGAGGGCCTACGACGGCCTGGCCTCGCTGGCGGATCGCCGGCGCGGGTGGGCACGGTTGCCCAGGCCGATCGGGCTGCTGGTGCTGATCGGCGCGCGCAACGTGCTGCGCCGCAGCAACCTGTTCGACACCGATCGCGAGCCGGCTACGAACCTGCCGCAGCTGCCCCCGTTCCAGGAGCGCTGGCGCACAGCACGCTCGCCCGACGGGGCCTACAACGACATCGCCGACGCCCGGCGGGGCATGTCCGGAACGCGCTTCGGCCGCAACGTCCCGCCCGAGGCAACCTGGCCCGAGGCCGCACCCGGCATTCTCGACCCGAGCCCGCGCGAGGTCAGCCGGCGGCTCCTGACGCGCGATCCGTTCCAGCCCGCCACCGCAGTGAACTCGCTGGCAGCCGCGTGGCTCCAGTTCATGATCCGCGACTGGGTGAAGCACGGCAAGAGCCCGAAGGAGGACCCGTGGGCCGTGGAGCTCGAGGCCGGCGATCCCTGGCCGAGCGACGACGGCCGGCTGCGGATCATGCGCACCCCGCCCGACCCCACGCGCCCCGCCGGTGCGCTGGGGCCGCCCACCTACGTGAACGAGCTGACGCACTGGTGGGACGCATCGTCGATCTACGGGCGCAACCAGCAGGAGCAGCAGCTCGTGCGCGGCCAGGGCGGGAGACTGGCCATGGGAGAGCGGCGCCCGCCCTTCTTCGACCATCCCCTCGTTCGTGAGGAACCTGGCTTCTGGCTCGGTTTGGGGCTGATGCATTCGCTCTTCGCGCGCGAGCACAACGCGATCTGCGAGCACCTCCGCGAGCGCCACCCCGGGTGGGGGGACGAGGAACTGTTCGACCGCGCACGACTGGTGAACGCGGCCCTGCTGGCCAAGATCCACACCGTCGAGTGGACGCCCGCCGTGATCGGCCATCCGACCACCGTCAGCGCACTGCGGGCCAACTGGTGGGGGCTGATGGGTGAGGGCCTGCGACGGCGCTTCGGGCGCATCAGCCGCAGCGAGGTCCTGTGTGGCATACCGGGCTCCCCGACGGCCCACTTCGGCGTGCCGTTCGCGCTCACCGAGGAGTTCGTGGCCGTGTATCGGATGCACCCGATGATCCGCGACGACTGGAGCCTGCGCCACGCGAGCGACGATGGCCCGATCGCCGATCTTCAGTTCCCCGAGTTGACGGGGCCGAGCGGGCTGGCGCTGCTCGACGCCAACGAGCCGGCCGACCTCCTGTACTCGCTCGGCACGCTCAACCCGGGGCTGGTCACGCTGCACAACTACCCCCGCACGCTGCAGCGCTTCGAGCGCCCGGACGGCGAGCTCATGGACCTGGCCGCCGTGGACGTGATGCGCACGCGCGAGCTTGGCCTGCCGCGTTACAACGAGTTCCGGCGGCTGATGCACCTCCCGCGGGTCGAGCGCTTCGAGGACCTGACCGGCAACCCGGTGTGGGCCGAGCAGATCCGGCAGCTGTATCGCGACGACATCGATCGGGTGGACCTGCTGGTGGGCATGTACGCCGAGCCGCTGCCACCCGGCTTCGCCTTCAGCGACACTGCTTTGCGCGTGTTCATCCTCATGGCCACCCGGCGCCTGAACTCCGACCGCTTCTTCACCGACGACTTCCGGGCCGAGGTCTACACGCCCGAGGGCATGGACTGGATCGCCGACAACGGGTTGCGCAGTGTGCTGCTGCGACACCATCCGGAGCTGCGCGCGGCGCTGGGCGACGGCCCCAACGCATTCGCGCCGTGGGCGCGCGCCGGCCGCTGAAATCTCACGTCACAGGGGCCCGAGTCGGCGTATCCTCGAACCGTGGCCCGTAACGCCGCGCGCCTGCGCTCGGCGCTGGACGACTGGAACCGGGGCGGACTGCGCGCCCTCTCCGACGGCTGGTTCGCCGACGAGATCCTCTGGCACGACCTGCCCGACCTGCCCGACGCGGTCGTGATAACCGGCCGCGCCGCGGTGGAGGAGCGCGTGAACGAGATGGTGGCGGCCATCGGGCACTGGCACTTCGGGATCGAGAGCGTGGAGGAGGAGAACGACATCACGCTCACTGAGCTGGAGCTGGTGGGCGCGGGCGTGCAGAGCGGGGCGGGCTTCATCGGCCGCGTGCATCAGATCCAGCGCTGGCGGCAGGGGCGCATCGCCGAGGTGTTCACCTTCGCCGATCGGGAGTCGCTGCTGGCCTGCGCCCGCGCTCTCAGCGGCTACGCAGATCGCGCAACGCGGTAGTAGCCGCGGCCCAGGCCACGCGCAGCAGCCTCCGCCGCTCCCCCCAGGACAGGGTCCGTGGGGTCGGGTCCGGGATCGGCACGCTCCAATCGGAGCGCGTGGCAGCGTGCGCAGCCTCGAATCCGGCCGCGGCCAGCTCGGGCGCCACGCCATGCGCGGCCAGGGCTCGGCCGTCGGCGTCGAGCCACTCGAGCATGCTCTGATAGCCCGCCGCGAAGTCGTTGGAGCGGTAGCGCTCCTCCAGGAAGCCGCCGAAGTGGCCCAGGAAGTCGCCGGCAAGCACCTCGTGTGCACGGCGCTTCCCGGACGCCACCTCGGGGAGCAGCAGCGGCGAGACCATCTCGACCTCGACCCGTGTCTTGCCGGCCAGTCCCGTCGCCAGCCCGAGCGCTCGTCGCAGTGCGATCGCGGTCTGTGATTGAGGCGCCTTCGGCTCCTGATCCCGTGACGCTTCGGTGGTGGGCTCGAACAGGTCCTTCTTTTGCTGCTCGAGGTCTTCGACCAGCCGGGTCAGCGTCGCGCCGGGATCCGGGGGTTGCACCCCTTCCTCCGAAGGCTCGAGCAGAGCGATGAGCACCTCGTGCACCTGCTCGAGCCACTCCACGCGCGAGTTGGTCTTCTCGACCTGCTTCAGGTCCTCGTACACGCTCTGTGCCCTGAGCAGCGCGAGCGCCCGGATGCCGGTCTCGGTCCATTCGGGTTGCCGGCCCGGGTCGGACCATCGGTCCCGATCGCTTGAGCCGGGAGGCGACTCGGGCGCAGGGTTGATCAGCAGGTGCAGGCGCCGGAACTCGGCCCCGGGCTCGCCGTCGAGGCCGTTGGTCATCTCGAGCGCGCGTCCGAGTGGCTGGTTGTCCAGCGTTCCGCCGTCGGTGTACCAGAGCCATCCCGAGTCGGGGAAATTGGTCACGTGGGCCTGGCGGTACCTGTCCGCGAACTCCGATCGGTCGGTGCCCACGGGCGGGAAGGCGAACGCGTTCGCCCCCGAGGCCTCCGCATAGGAGCCGGTGGACCGCTTCACCGGCTCCACGTAGCGCTCGGCCGGGTCGCCATGCTCGAGCTCCAGCTCGGCCCAGTCCAGGTAGGTGGTCGCACGCAGGGGAGGCCCGCCCACGCGGCCGAGCTCGTACTCAAGGCCGCGCAGCGCTCCCAGCGCCATGTGCAGCTTCACGTTCGTCCGTTGGGCCACGTCATCGCGGCTGGGGAGCTCGAGCACCCCCAGCGCATACGCACGCAACGCGCCCACGTCGAGCGGCGCGCCGTGCTTGCGGCCGAGCATCCGCTCGAGCTGTGGCGCTTGGACCCACAGGCCGTACATCACGTCGATCGGGTCGAGGCCCTCCAGTAGGGCGCGCGCGGCCAGCGCGCCGGTGATCGACCCGGCCGACGCCCCGGCGATCGCGTCTATCCGGACGGCCTCACCGTCCTGGCCATTGATCGTCTGCGTGGCCACCAGCAGGGCGGCGAGGGCACCGCCCTCGTAGGCGCCGAGCGACACGGCGCCGGGAACGGTCAGCGCGATTCGGAGCTGGGGCACGGTCCGCGCCGACCGTACGTCGCGCGCGCGGATGGGTCAAGGTCGCTGGACGGACGGTGGGCCGGCGGGCGCGCGAGGCCTCTCACCCCTCGCGCCCGCTCGACCTCAGATCGTCAGCGACGCGCGACAGGTTTCGCCCCTGCGCCTGGCGATCGCGGTGATCCTGTCGCGGCCGGGGCGGTTGGCCGCCCGACGCTCGACCTCGAACGACCCGCTGGGCGGCCGGGTCAGGCGGCTGGTCCGTGCGAAGAGATTGCCGTCGCGGCGCAGCGCCACGTTCCAGCGAACGCCTGAGCGGTTCTGATCCACCTCGAACTCGACCTCGAGCCGGCCGTCGTCGGGCTTGGCCTTGAGCTTCCAGTCACTGCCGGCGGTGCACGATCCGGTCCGCAGCACGCGTCCGTCGTCATCGCCACCGCGCCGCGCCATGCTCGGCGCGGCCAGGGCCAGCAGAGCGAGCGCCGCCGCAAGCGGCACAAGGCGTCGAGCCATCGAAGTCATCGGTTCCTCCCAGGTTCGGTTCATCGGTTCGTCCAGGATGGACCCGGGTCTGCCAGCGGCAGGTAAGGGCGAGTATCGGAGTCGGTAAGGCCCGAAGATCAGCCGCGCGGGCGCTTGGGTCCGGGACGGCGCTCGGCTGAGGGGCAGAACCGCTTGCGTCTTTCCCCGGCGCTGCGATAGCGTCGCCACTGGACGGCGTCAGCGACAGTTCATGAGTCGACGGCGTCTCCCCAGCCGAAGGGAGAGGGTCATGATGCGTTGCGCCACGGTTCTCGCGTCGAGTTGCTGGGCGATATCTCTCCTGGCGGCCGGGGCCGCCGAGGCCCAGCTGCCGGCCACGTCGCGGGTGAGCGTGGACGCCGTCGGCGCAGACGCGAACGGCGCGAGCGAATCCCCGTCGGTCAGCGCCGACGGTCGGTTCGTCGCCTTCGCCTCAGGCGCCTCCGACATCGCCGGCGGAGACCCGGCCGATGGCGACATCTTCCTTCGCGACAGGGCTGCCGGGACGACCACGCTCGTCAATCCCGATCATCCCGGCGCCGGACAGCCGTCGGTCAGCGACGACGGTCGCTACGTCGCCTACCAGTCGCAGGACGGGGGCCAGGGGCCGAGCCACGTATTCGTGCGCGACGTGGTCGCGGGCGCGACCGCCCTGGTCGACGTCGCGCCCGGCGGCGGCCCGGCAAACGGCGGGGTCAGCGGGGTTTCGATCAGCGGGGACGGCCGCCATGTCGCATTCGAGTCGGACGCGTCGAACCTGGTCCCGGGAGATGAGAACGATCAACCGGACGTGTTCGTGCGTGATCTCGACGCCGGTACCACTGTGAGGGCGAACGTGGCCGTCGGGGGCGGCGACAGCGGCTTCGCGGACTTCGGCGGGGGACTGTACTCGGACTCTCCCGACGTCTTGAGCGCGGACGGCCGGTACGTCGTTTTCGACTCGGCGTTCCCGTTGGTCCAGGGCGACAACGAGCCCCCCTTCTTCGACCACGATGTCTTCGTTCGGGACGTCGTGGCGGGCGTGACCACGCTCGTCAGCGACGCGCCCGAGGTCGCGGTCGTGCTCTCCCCCTCGATCAGCTCCGACGGCCGTCGCGTGGCCTATGTGAACGCCCAGTTCGGGTTCATTCGCGGCGGTGACCTCCTCGTTCGCGATCTCGCGACCGGGAGCACGGTCAAGGCAAATGTCGAGACCGGCGAGCCCGCCAGCTTCAGCTTCTCCACTCCGTCACTGAGCGGCGACGGGCGCTACGTGGCTTTCGACTCGGATCCCACGAACCAGGATGCCGGCGACAACACGCCGCTCGACGGCAACGTGTTCGTTCGGGACCTGCTGACGAACACCACCACGCGCGTGAGCCTCGATGCCGCCGGTGGGGAGCCGAACGGGTCGAGCTTCGACCCGGCGATCAGCGGCGACGGCCGCACCGTGGCCTACGTCTCAGGCGCCTCGGACCTCGTCGCCGCGGACGGCAACGGGCTGCGCGACGTGTTCGCCGCCGACCTCGGGCCCGGCAGCGTCCGGGACGAGCTCGTCGCGCTCGCGCAGCGGATCGAGGGCTTCGGCCTTCCACGGGGCACCGAGAACGGCCTCACCTCCAAGGTCCGCGCGGCTCTCGCCGCGCTCGACCGCGCGAAGGATGCGGCTGCGTGCGGGAGCCTGGGCGCCCTCGCTAACCACGCTCGCGCGCTCCGGGGCAGGCGGCTCACGCCGGCGCAGGCGGACGGGATCGTCGTGGAGGTCGGCCGCATCCGCCAACTGCTCGGCTGCAGGTGAATGCCGACGCTCAGAGCCCTCGTGCGCTCGGTCTATCGGAGTCGGTGAGTGCGGTGCGTCAGCCGCCGGCGGCGATCGCGCGTCGGCGCCGCGCCGAGGCACCGCGCCCGCGAGTGAGCACCCGGCCAAGAGCAGCATCGGTGAGCGACCGGTAGCGCCCGCCCTCGGTGCGGTGCCAGGCAGGCAGGCGCTTGGTTGCGGGCTTGAGCTGCTCCTCGCGCAGCGGGCCGGCCAGCGGGCGGTGCCAAGCGGTCAACGGGATCTCGTCGACAACGCGAACGACCCGCGGCCGCTCCTCCGCCGGCAGGTGGCCAAGCGCGCCGGACACGTCGGTGGCGGACAGTGCCTGGCCGTCCCGCAGCCACACGGCCGCCACCGCCAACTCGGTGCCGTCATCGCCCACCGGCCTGCCGAACGCCACCGCCAGGTCCACTGCGGGCAGCGCCTCCAGCGCGCGCACGATCGGCAGCGGCGCGATCGCGCCCGCGTCGGTTCGGATGAGCGTGTCGGTGGAGCCCAGCAGCCAGTGGTCGCCATCCTCGTCGCGCATGCAGATGCTGTCGCTGGAGACCCAGGCGTCGTCGCGCTCGAACACGTCACGCAGCGCCGAGGCGGTGGCCGACGTGCGCGCGCCGACGCGTGCCAGGAGCAGCCCCGGCTCGCCGTCCTCGCACGGGATGGCGAAGCCATCCTCGTCCTGCGCCGGACCGCCGGCGTCTGGGTCGTAGCGGGCGATTCGCATCTCGGCGCTGCCCGGCAGCGGCCGGCCGAGCGACCCGCGCTTGGCGCCGCTCACGTTCACGAGGATGGCCTCGCCCTCGGTCATGGCCCAGAACTCGAGCACTCCGGCGGGGGCGAACCGCTCGGTCACGCGCTCCCACAGCCCGAAGGGCATGCCGGAGCCCATGAACAGCCGCACGGGATGGTGGCGCTCGCCCGGGTTGGGCGGGGCCTCCACCAGCTCCCGGAGCTGGGCCCAGGTGTACGAGACCACCGTCACGCCGTAGCGGCGCGCCTCATCCCAGAACGTCTCTGGGTCCAGGCTGCGAGCCATGGCCAACCGCGCCCCGCCGGCGATCGCACCGCCGACGCTGGTGAGCAGCCCGGAGGGGTGGTGGAGCGCGTTCACGTTGTAGACCGTGTCCTCGTCGGACAGTCGCGCGGACGACGCCGCGCCGAAGGCCGACAGCCCCCAGCGGCCGTTGGTGATCCGGTTGGCCCGCGGCTTCTCGCGGTCGCCCGCGAAGAACACGAACGCCAGGTCGCGGGCGCGCCCCGGGTTGGGCCGGTACCAGCCGGGCGGGCTCCAGCCCTCGCGCTCGTCGAGCTCCAGCGTCCCGGCCGCTCCGTCGCGCCCGGCGTCGCCTGCCTCGCGCAGGAGGAATCGCTGAAGCGGCACGCCGTCGGGCACCTGCTCGGCATGCGCGGGGTCGGCGACCACCAGGCTCGCCTCGCCCAGCTCGATCTCCGCTGCCGTATCCCCGCCGGGACGCAGCATCACGGCCACAGCCCCAAGGCGGTTGAGTGCGGCGATCACCGCCAGCGCGCTGGGCCGGGTGGCCATCAGGACGCCCACGTGCTGACCCTTGCGGACGCCGGCCTCGAGCAGGCCGCGCACCACGGCGTCGACCCTGCTCTTCACTCCGGCGTTGTCGAAGGCCCGGTCCTCGAACAGGAAGCACACGTCGCCGGGAGCCCGCTTGGCCTGCTCGTCGAGCACGAGCGCCAGCGACAGCCGGGCGTCGTCCGCGCCGGGCGCGATGCGCGCCAGCCGCGGCAGCTGCACCGTGGCCTCCTTGGCCAGCTGCTGGGCCGTGCGGGTGGAGCGCGCCAGCGACGACACCACGCCGCGCGCCGCGGCGGTCCCCACGCCCGCCAGCAGCTCGGCGCCGTAGCCCAGGCGCCGCGGCGGCCCCGCGGTGTCGGGCTCGTCCAGGTCGGCCATGGGCACCACGCCATCGGGCAACGGGCCCCGCCCGCTGGATAGCCGCTTTGCCCAGGCGGCCACCACCGGCCATGTGGAGCGGGTGGCCTTCCCGCCCACCACCAGCCCGAAGTGGCCGGCTGGCAGCGCGATCTCGAAGATGTCCGCGCGGGGGGCCGCGTGACGGATGGGCCGCACCGACCCGGGCGGCGCGATCTCGTCGACCTCCCCGACGAAGCACAGGATCGGCGACTCGATGTCGGCCAGCGTCACGAGCCGGTCCTCGATCGTGAACCCGCCGGTGAGCATCCGGTTGTGGATCACGAACTGGCGCATGAACTCGGCCAGCGCCGGACCCGGCCACGCGACCCAGCCCTCGCCCATCAGGAATCGCCGCTGGCTCTCGCGCGGCAGCAGGGCTTCGCGGTCCGAGAGCTGGAGAAGGAACTCGAGCTGCGCGCGCAGCGACTTCACGGGGTCCAGCAGGCGGAAGCCCGCGCGGGTGGCCCAGCCCGGCACCGCCTGCCCGCGCAGCACCTGGTCGACGATGAAGCCCACGCCGCGCACCGCCACCTCCTCCGGGATGCCGAGCGGCAGGGCGTCGCGCAGGTTCACCGGGCTGCCGAAGGTGATCACGCTGGCCAGCCCCTCGCTGCGTCGGTAGGCGGCGGCCTGGTAGCAGAACATCCCGCCCTGGGAGTAACCGCCGAGGTGCACGTCGTGGCCGGTGGCCTCGCGCACGTGGTCCACGGCGTCGCCCACCGCCAGCACGTGGTCGGCCAGGGTGCGCTCGAGCCCGCCCTCCTCCTGCTCCGGCGCCCCGAAGTCGATCACCCAGGGGTCGATGCCCAGTGTGTGCAGGTCGCGGACCGCACTGGCCGACGGGGACACGTCCCACACCTCGGCGCTGAGCATCAGCGGAGGCACCAGGACGATCGGCGGCCCCGCCTTGCCGTGAGCGGCGCCGGGGAAGTAGTGGCGCAGCCGGAAGATCCGCCCACGTGCCGCCAGCTCGTACTCGGCCGGCTCCTCGCCAGTCTCCAGGCCGCCGAAGCGCGCCACCTCCAGCACGTTCTGTGCCGTGGTGCCCAGCGTCGCCGCCTGCCGTGCAATGCCGCCTGGAACGAACCTCACTCCCGGGGATCCTCGCCCATCGGGCAAGCTTTGGCGAGCCGCGCGCCCCAGGTACAACCCGCGTCGGCGCGGTTGTGAGACGTTTGTGCGCCTGCATGCGCGCCGTCAAGCCAGCATTCACAGCCGCCCTCGCGCTCGCGGCACTGCTCGCGCCGGCCGGCGCCGCAGCCGCTCCATGGGACCAGGCCGGCACGATCCCGCCGTCGCGCACTCCGGCGGCACGCACGCCCGACCCGCTCTGTACTCAGAGCTACGCGAACGATCGGCCGCGCGGCGGCCGCCCGATCCGCTTCGGCATCGGGCCGCGGCTGGCGGGCGAGACCGGCGCCGGACAGACCGTGCCGGTCACGCCGGAGCAGCCGGCCAAGCGCGACGCCGCGCTCAAGCGGCTGCGGGGCAAGCGCTTCTTCGCGGTGCGCCTGAACCGGCTGTTCTCGGCCGACGGGGCGCGCGGCATCGCTCGCTTCAAGGCGCTGGCCCGCCGCTTCACCCGGCTCGGGCTGGAGGTGGAGCTGCAGGTCCGGTACCACCCGCGACCTGCGGACGACGGCAACGTCTCCAAGTGGCTTTCCTTCGTGCGCCGGGTCGTGCGCGAGTTCGGGCCCAACAGGCGGGTGACCGGCCTGCAGATCACCAACGAGGTGAACATCGCGGTCAGCCCGAACACCTCCGACGGCGCCTACCGCGATGCCGTGGGCGCACTGATCCGCGGAGTGATCGAGGCCAAGCGCACCTCCAGGCGGCTCGGCTACAGCCACCAGGAGATCGGCTTCAACTACGCGTGGCGCTTCGGCGATCCCGGCGACGCCAACTTCTGGAGCGCGCTCCGCCGCCGCGGCGGCAAGCGCCTGCGCCGCCACACCGATTGGATCGGGCTGGACATCTACCCGGGCACCTTCGTGCCGGGCCGCCAGGTGGTCCGGCACCTGGCCGACGCCTACCTGGAGGGCCTGGCCCAGATGCGCGAGTGCTTCATGCGCAAGGGCGGGTTCGGGCGCGACGTGCCGCTGCGGATCGAGGAGACCGGCTGGCCCACCGGGCCCGGCCGCACCGAGGCCGAGCAGCGGCGGGCCGTGGAGGCGATCGTGAAGACGGCCCACCGCTACCGGGGCACCTACAACATCACCGACCTGCGCTGGTTCGGGCTGCGCGACAACAACAGCGCCGGGCCAAACTTCCAGTCCTACTTCGGGCTCCTGCGCGACGACTACAGCCGCAAGCCCGGCTTCGAGGCCTACCGCAAGCTGATCGCGCGGTACGGGCGCCGCCGCTGAGAGACGCTAGTCGTCGTCAGAGTCGCCGCCGCGGCCCCGGCCGCGCCCTCTGCCGCGACCGGAGTCATCGCCGCCGCCCGATCCGCTGGAGTCGGAGTCGTCAGACCCGCCTGAGCCGGAGCCGGAGCTGTCCGAATCGCCATCGCTCGTGCTCGGCCTGCCTCCGGCCGTCGGCGACGCCGGAGCGGGAACGGCGGGTGATTGTGCGGGCGCCTCGGTGGTCCTGTCTCGACGCTCCCGCTCCCGCCTGGCCGCGCGCCTGGCCGCGCGCCTGCGCCTCCCCGCGGCGGTGGTGTCGGCCGGCTCCGTCTGGGGCGCCAGCGAATCGCCGGCGCTCAGCGGCTGGGCGGACAGGCCCACGCTGTCGCCGGACACGCTGTTGGCCACCAGACCGATGGCCACGGCCGCCACCAGTCCCAGCAGGGCGAGGGCGGCGTTGCGGATTGCTCGCTTCAGGTCCATGACGACGTCGATCCTAGGAGCGCTCGGGTAAGGCCTTCTCAAGCGCCGGCTCAGGATCGGGCAAGGTGGCGTCAGCGCCGGCCCGGGGCAGGCGGACCTCCGCCCGGGTGCCGCCGCCCTCGCGCTCCTCGAGGCGGACCTCGCCACCCCAGCGCTCGGCCAGCGCCTCCACCACCGCCAGCCCCAACCCGGTCCCGGGGGCATTCCGGCTTCCCTCGCCACGGTAGAAGCGCTCGAACACCCGCGGCCTGTCAGCCGGGGCGATCCCCGGGCCCTCGTCGGCCACCGCAACGAACGCGCGGTCGCCGGCCGCGCCGCAGGAGAGGGTCACAGCCGTGCCCGTGGGCGAGTAGTTGAGCGCGTTCTCGATCAGGTTGTCCAGCATCGCGTCGAGATCCCCGCGCGCTGCCCGGGCGCTTGCGCCATGCGCGTCCGGCTCCACCTCCAGCCGGTGGCCCGCGGCCTCGGCCGGGCCCTCCCAGCGCTCCCCGGCGGCCGCGGCCACGCGAGAGAGGTCGAGCGACTCGGCAGTCGCCGCATCGGGCTCGCGGGCCAGGGCCATGAGCTCGCTCACCAGTCGCGCCAGGCGTTCGGTCTCGCGCTCGGCGGCCTCGAGGTCGCGCCTGACAGCCGGGTCGGCGGACTTCATGGCCGCCGCTTCGAGCCGCAGGCGCAGGCCGGTCAGGGGGGTGCGCAGCTGGTGCGATGCGTTGGCCACGAAGTCGTGCTGTGCGCGCAGCGCCGCCGACAGCCGGTCGGCCATGTCGTTGAAGGAGGCGGCCACCTCGCGCTGCTCGCGCGGCCCCTCCACCTCGGCACGCGCGTCAAGGTCGCCGCCGGCGACGCGCCGCACCGTTCGAGCCAGCGCGCGCAGCGGTCGCGCCAGCGAGTCCGCCAGCAGCCAGGCCACCCCCAGGCCCAGCAGCAGAGCGGCCACGCCCACGGCCGCGAGCGCGATCACGTCTCCACGGATCTCGGACTGCACCGCGTCGACGCTCTGGGTCACCCGCACCGCTCCACGCGGCCGCCCCTCGCGCAGGACCGGTACCGCGGTGAACAGCAGATCCTGGTCCAGCGAGTCGCTGCGGCGAGTGCCCTGAGCGGGCTCTCCTCGGAGCGCATCGGACACCTCGGGACGGCTGGCATAGGAAGCGGACCCGGCGCGCCGCCCGGCGGAGTCGGCCAGGAGGACGCCGCGCCGATCCACCACGATCACTCTCCCGCCCAGGTCGCGCGCTGCCCCGCGCGCCAGGGTGCCGAGCTGCGCGCGGTCGCCCAGCCGGTCCGCCGCCCCCGCGGCCAGCAACTGCGCCTGGCCCTGCGCCTCGCTCTTGACCTCGGCGTCCACGCGCCGCGAGAGGTTCAGGCCCAGGGGGACCTCCAGCGCAAGGATCACCAGCACCAGGATGTAGGCGAAGGAGAGGAGCAGGCGGGCCCGCAGGCTCACCGCGGCTCGCCGGCCTCGTCGGGCCCGGCCATCCGGAAGCCCACGCCCCGGATCGTGTGGATGAAGCGCGGCGCGGCCGAGTCGTCACCGAGCTTGCGCCGCAGGCTGGACACGTGCACGTCGAGCGTCTTGGTCGACCCGAACCAGTTCACGTCCCAGACTTCGTCGATCAGCCGCTCGCGCGGGACCACCGAGCCCGCCTCGCGCATGAGCAGCTCCAGCAGCTCGAACTCACGCCGGGTGAGGTCCAACTCCTCGCCGCCCAGGACCACGCTCCGGCGTGCGGCGTCCAGTCGCAGCTCGCCGACCTCCAGCGCACCCTGACCGGCCGGTTGGCCAGGCGCCCCGGCGCGGCGCAGCACCGCCCGGATGCGGGCCACCACCTCGCGCGCGCTGAAGGGCTTGACGATGTAGTCGTCGGCCCCGAGCTCCAGGCCCACCACGCGGTCGGTCTCCTCGCCGCGGGCGGTGAGCATGATGATCGGCACCTCGGAGTCGCGGCGCAGCTCCCGGCACACGTCGTAGCCGGATCCGTCGGGCAGGGTCACGTCCAGAAGCACCAGGTCGGGCTCGGCCGTCCGCGCCGACTCGAGCGCCGCCGCGACCGTGCCCGCAACGCTCGTGTCGAAGCCCTCGCGTTCGAGGGCTTCGCTGAGCGGGTCGGTGATCGACCGCTCGTCTTCCACCATCAGAACGGTGCGCCTGCCTCCCGCCATCGCTCCAATGCTAGGGCCGGCGAGCGCCCCGGGCAGCACGTGGCTGCCCGGAGAGCCTGCCGAGTTGACGGGGTCAGTCGTCGTCGCCGCCCCGCCCGCGGCCGCGTCCCCTGCCGCGTCCGGAGTCGTCGCCGCCGCCGGAGTCGTCCGAGCGGTCGAGGTCGTCGCCGCCGCGTCCACGGCCGGACGAGTCGTCGTCGCGGTCGTCATCGCCGCCCCTGCCCCGCCCGGAGTGGTCGTCATCCGAGCCACGGCCAGAGTTGCCATGGCGGCGGTCATCGTCTCCGCGAATGCGCCCGGCGCCGGTGCAACGGGGGTCGTTGGCGTGCTCGGCCTCGTCGCACGGGCCGGAGATGTCCTCGGTGGTCCGCACGCCGTCGTCGTGGTGGTCGTGCGGTCCTCGGTGGTCCGCACGCCGTCGTCGTCGGTGGTCGTGGTGCGGTCCTCCGTGGTCCGGTCCTCGGTCGTGCGGTCCTCGGTGGTCCTCGCGCCGTCGTCGTCCGAGGTGGTGGTCCCGTCAGGGGCCGTGACCTCGTCGATGGTGGTCGCGCCGCCCGCCGAGCTCGAGTCGTCCCCGGACGGTGCCACCGCCGCGTACACGACCGCCGACAGCAGCGCCACCAGCGCCACCGTCATCACACCCGTGAGTGCCCGTTTCATGCCTGCCTCCCTAGGTCGATTGCCATCGCCGTCCAGAATCGGGGAGGGCGGGTCATCAGCAGGACAGGCGGACGTCAGGATCGGGTTAGGGGTCGGTAACGCCGCGCGCGGCGGTCTCCGGCGCGCGTCCGGTGGCGCATCGGTTACGGTCGCGCGCGTGTCCCGTGTCCGTCGCCTGGTAGTCGCATGCCTGGCAGTGGCCTGCGTGCCTGTCCCCGCGGCGGCCGCGTCGCTGCCCACCGTTGCGAGTGGGGCGCGCCCCGGCCCGCCGCTGCTCTACGCGCCGCAGCCGCGGGTGCCCGAGTTGAGCGTGCGGGCGCCCTTCTCCGCCGCCCCACTCCTGGTGTCGGCCACCGACGCCTACCGCGACGGCGAGTACCTCTACCAGGACTACCTCTACGACGATCACGGCGGCGACGTGAAGCCGGGCAACTCCTCACCTCCAGGGTCGGGAGGCAGCTCGCGCACGTCCGGCGACGTCCTGTACCCCACGGGCGCCCGTTACGGAAACAACGCCGCCGATCTGGTGGAGCTGCGGATCAAACCCACCCGCAACGCGGTGGTCTACCGCGTGACACTGAACACGGTGCTGGATGACGACGCGGCGGCGGTGGCCGTCGGGATCGACACCGATCGCAGCGGCGGCCAGCCGGTGCCATGGCCCCGCGGCGCCGGCATCAGCTCTCCCGGCATCGACCGCTTCATCCTGGCCTGGGGAACCGGGGGCGAGGTCTCGGGTGCCGGTGGCGCGCGAACGACGCTGCCGGCGGGGGCCGTGCGCATGGACCGCGGGCGCAATCAGATGACGATCCGGGTGCCGCGCTCGGTGATGGACCCGGGGCGCGCCACCTGGCGATACGTCGCGGGCGCCGGCCTGTGGAACGGCAGCGGCTTCGTGGCAGTGCCCGCGGCGATGGCGCCCACCGCCGAAACCCCGGCCTCGGGCACGACCGCGCGGCCGGCACCGGCCATCTTCAATCTTGCCTTCCGGTTCGACGAGCCGCAGGCACGCGGCCAGGCGGTCTGGTTCGAGACCGGCCAGTCCGCCGCCCTCGCGGCTGGGACCAGCGGGTCGTTCCGGGCCGACGTGGACTTCGCACGGCTGGCGGCCCGCCGCGATGGATCCGTGCACGCGCCCGGCAAGAAGCAGGCGCGCATCCTGCCCTCGCGGCTGCGGGTGCCAGAGGGAGTGAGGGACACGTTCCCGCAGTTCGGCGGCAGGCTGCAGCCGTATCTCCTGTATGTGCCCCCCGGCTATCGCCGCGGCCGGTCCAGGCCCCTGACCTTCGGCCTGCACTCGGCGGGCGCCAACTACACGCAGTGGGGCTCGCTGTCCCCGAAGCAACCCCAGCAGCTCGGTGCGGAGCGGGGCAGCTTCTATGTGACTCCGCTCGCCCGTGGTCCGGACGGCTGGTACACCGACGAGGCCGAGGTGGACTTCTTCGAGGTGTGGTCGGACGTGGCGCGCCGGTTCTCGCTGAACCCGCGCAGCGTCGCGCTCAGTGGATACTCGATGGGCGGCTACGGGACGTTCAAGCTGGGCACCCAATGGCCCGACCTGTTCGGCCGCGCGTTCACCACCGTGGGCCCACCCGGGCGCCGCGCCTGGGTCCCGCCCAACCCGCCCACCGAGGGCCAGTCCACCAACTCGAACCTGGTGCTGGAGAACGCCCGCTGGGTGCCCTTCCTGAACTGGGCGGGGACCGCCGACGAGTCGGTCCCCTACGCGGGGCTTCGCGCCCAGCAGGCGCGCTTCGACGCGCTGGGCCTCCGCAGCCAGCTGTGGAGCTACGCGGTCGCCCACCTGACCCTCGCCGCCATCGACGAGTGGGCGGCCGCACGCGACTTCCTCGCGCGTGCGCGCGTGAAGCGGGATCCGCCGCGCGTGGACTACGCGTTCATGCCCGACGCCGACCGTCGCGCGCTCGGGCTGGTGCACGACCACGCCTACTGGGTCTCGCGCCTGCGCGTGCGCGACCGCTCGGGCGATCCGCGCACGGACCCAGCCAGGGGCGAGGTCAGCGCCCGCAGCAGGGCCTTCGGCGTCGGTGCGCCGGTCCCCCGCAAGGTGAGCCTGCCCCTCCAGGGCAATCCCCTCCCGACGGCGATCGAGGGGACCGAATGGGCTCGGCTGCCACGCCGCCGCAAGGTCAACGCCCTGGCGCTGCGGCTCGAGAACGTGCGATCGCTGCGCGTCGACGGTCGCCGGGCGCGCCTGCGCGGCGACCGCTGCCTGAAGGTCTCGATCGCCAGCGACGGGGCCGCGCGCGTCCGGCTCTCGCTGGCGTTCGCGCGAGGTGCCCGTGTGGCACGAGGCACCCGCTGCGGCCAGGGACGCCGGGCCGGCCGCGCCGTGGTGTCCCGGCGCGGGGTGACACTGCCTGCTGTCGCCGGTCGTAGCAGCTACGTGATCTTCTAGCGCCAGGGTGGACCGCTGATCGGGCGTGGGCGCCCGCCCGCTAATCCCCGCTGGCCTTTGTGTCGAAGGGATTCCCGATGACCGAGCTCACAGACACCAGCCCGGTGCCCGCGTTCACCCCGGAGCCGGTCACAAAGGCAGCGACCCTCCGGCTGGAGCTGGACCTCGAGCAGGCCAACTCTTTGCACCAGTGGCTGCTCAAGTCGATGCACGAGGGCGAGACCGCGCTGGACGACGCGCTCGTCAGCGCCGCGCTGCAGAAGCTCACGCACGAGCTCGAGTTCGCGAACACCGTGTCTGCGGTGCGCGAGGAGCTCGAGGCTGCCGGTTTCGACACCGCTGGCGTGGAGGACGAGCAGGTGGCCGAGTTGGCGCATCGCATCCGCGAGGTCAACGGCGCTCGGCCCCTCTAAGCCGGGTCCGGCAGTCCCATGCCAACCGCGCGGGCACTACGGACCAGCGAGCGCCACATGGCCTTCATGGCCCGCGGCGCTAGTGTCGCGGCGATGGCAGCTCCCGACGGTCCCGAGCGGGCCAGCGGCGCACCTGCGCTGGGGCCGATGCGTCGCGATTACGACGTCGGCCGCCTCGATGAGGAGGGCCTAGCCGCCACCTGGCTGGACCAGATGCGCGCGTGGATGGACGACGCGATCGAGGCCGGGCTGCCGGAGCCGAACGCGATGGTGCTGGCCACGGCGGACTCGACCGGAGCGCCGAGCGCTCGCACCGTCCTCCTGAAGGCGCTCGACGAGCGCGGCCTGGCCTTCTTCACCAACCTGCGCTCGCGCAAAGGGACGGAGCTGGCCGAGAACCCGCGTGCTTCGGCGGTGTTCCCCTGGCATGCGATGCAGCGCCAGGTGGTGGTGGCCGGCACAGTCGAGCGGGTCAGCGACCCGGAGGCCGACGATTACTTCACCTCGCGACCGCTGGGCTCGCGGCTGGCGGCCCTCGCCAGCCCGCAATCGGATCTGATCGAGTCACGCGGCGCCCTGGAGCGCCGCCACGCGGAGCTCGCTCGGCAGGTCGGAGACCATCCGCAGCGCCCGGAGTGGTGGGGAGGGCTGCGGATCGCGCCGGTGACCGTCGAGTTCTGGCAGGGGCGCCCCGACCGCCTACACGACCGCCTCCGGTTCAGGGCGGCGGAGGGGGGCTGGGTCGTGGAGCGCCTGGCGCCCTAGCACTTCACAGCGGTCAGTGGCCGCCGCCCGCCTGCTCGAGGTTGTCCTCGCCGCGCGTGACCGCGTCCTCGTCTCGATCGCCCTGTCCGGGCGGGGTAGTGGCCTCATGGGTCTTGCCATCCGGCGGGCCTGTCGAGTCGCGCTGCTGCTCTGTGGCCTCGCCGCTCTGTCGTTCTTCGGTCATACCCCATGCATACCCGGCCAGTCTGCGGCCTAGACCTGGCTTCTACGAATCGCGCCGCCGGGTGAGCCCGGACAACAGGACCTCGACCGGCGAACGGCCGTTGCCTTCCTCCACCTGCTCGCGCATGCGCCGCACCTCGGCCGTCAGCTCGCCCACGTTTCGCCCCGCGCTGCCCACCTCGCCGGCGGCCTTGGCGAGCTGCTTGCCCGCCTTCTGCATCCGGCTGCGGCGCGGCACGGGTACGCCCAGCACCTTGCGCTGAGGCAGCAGCCGCTGACCGAGGGCCACGCCTCCGGCCAGCCCGGCAGCAGCCGCGCCGACCGCCAGAGCGGGGATTTTCGCCTTGGTCGCGGCCGTACCAACCGCGTCCTTGGCCGAGCCGGCGCCGGACTTGGCCGTATCGCGGATGTTCGCGGCACCCTTGGCGACGGCGGACTGTTGGGAGCGGCCGGACGAAGCCGATCCAGACCGACCCGAGCGTGCCTTCGACGCGCTGGGCCGGCGCTTGGCAGCGGACGAGGCCGGACGCGAGCTCTTCGCGCGCCCACTGCTGGCGGGGCCCCCGTTGCGGCTGGGGGACCGAGTGCCCGATCCCTGCTTCTTGGTCGTCGCTGCTCGTGCGCCATTCGCGCGGCTGGCTGCTCCGGCCTTGCGCTGCCGTGACGATGCGCCTGAGCGTGGCTTGCTCTTAGCGGCGGTCGCCGTCTTGCTCTTGGTCTGGGGCATGACTACCTCTCTCCTCGTTGCTTCATCGCCATGCCCTTACCCAGGTTGCTCATACGCAACACCAGCTTGCGGTGGCACCGAAACACCCCGGCCCGCGCCGCCGACCCACGGCGCGGGCTTTACTTCGGCCGTCGGGCGGTCAGGCCGCGCGGCGCTGGTCGGCCGGGACCTCTTCCCTGGCGACTGCCTTGGCGAGGGTGGGAATCTGGCGTTCGAGGAACTTGGCCATCCGCTCCTCCTCACGCCTGATGCCGCGCGCCAGCTTGGCGGTCTCGCGATCGTTGACCGCCTCCGCGAGGGCCTCGATCGCTGTGTAGGTCGCGATCTCCTCGAACTCGTTGAAGTACTCGGTCTTGGCGTTCTTGAGCATCTTCTCGCTTTCGCCCGTGCCTCGGATGGCATGAAGCGGGCCCTTGGCGGCAGCGAGTCCCTTGGATGCCGCCTCCTGCACCGCGGTGGCCGCCTCCGCCACGGCGTCAGGTGTGGCAGTGGGCACTGGCGCAGCCTGCGCCTTTCCGCCCAACTGCTTAATGCGCTTAGACAGCGCACGGGCGTGCGCCTTCGTCTCCTTGAGGTGCTCACGCTGTCGCTTCTTGTAGGGCGCGCGGGTGGTCATCTGCAGGTGTGCCTGGAGCGCCAGCTCCAGTTCCTTCTCCTTGCCGTAGGCCTCGTTCAGGTACTGGATCACCTTGGCGTCTCGTGCTCCGATATCGGACATCCATCCTCCGTGGGTCGGGTCAGCCCCCCGGGGTACCCAGCAATGCCGCTAGCCAATCAGCGCGCGATAGGTTTCCGCCGTGAGCGATCAGGGCGCACTGACGGGCGGTCGCCTGCGTGCCGGGATCACGAACGCGATCACTCGAATGATGGGCGAGTTCTACGGCAGGGGCGCGGAGCGCGCCAAGACCTACATCTTTGGCGACTACGTCTTCGTGGTCCTCGAGGACGTGCTCACCACCGCCGAACGCACGCTCAAGCAGGAGGGCGACATCGAGTTGATCCGCACCGTGAGGTTGACCTTCGAGGACCTGATGACTCGTGCCCTCGTGAAGGCAGTCGAACAGCTCGCCGGCCGGCGGGTGGTGGCCTACCACAGCCAGGTGGTCTTCGACCCCGACGTGGCCTTCGAGTTCTTCGTGCTGGAGCCCGATGGCGGGGTCCCGTCTGGCGAAGGTGGGGTGGACGACCCCGCGGCCCTGGGCCCGGGGGAGGCGGGAGACGCGGACAGCCTTCCCTCGTCACCGCGTTCCGGAGCGGAAGCGGGGCCGTCCAGGGCCGGCAGCGGCGCCACCCGGGCCGCGATCTCCAACGCAGTGGTGCGCCTGCTGCGCGAGCATCACGGCAAGGGCCCGACCAGCTCAGACACCTTCCTCGCTGACGACTACGTGTTCTGCATCGCGAGGGAGCCGCTCACCACCGTCGAGCGCACGCTGGCGGAGGGCGACCAGCACAACCTGATCAGGCAGGCCCGGCTGCGGCTATTGGACCTCACGGCGGACGCCTACAAGTCTGAGGTGGGAGCGCTATTGAACCGCGAGGTGAGTGCCTGCCACGGTCAGATCGTGTTCGAGCCGACCGTGCTCTTCATCGTTTTCAGCCTCGTGCCTCAGGGCGGTGACGCCGGTTCCCGCCTCGATGAGCCCGACGTGACTGCGCACACGTCCTCCTGACCCGGCGCAGCAGCGGCGCGGCCGATGCCGGACGACGCGCCGGTAATCAGCGCGCGCCGTCCGGTCAGGCCGGCTGCATGGATCAGGTGCGGCGCTCCAGGTCATCCACGCGATCGGCCTCCTCGTCGGCGCGACGCTCGGCCTTCGCCTGGCGCTCCTTGGCCTCGCCCTTGGACTCCTCCTTCTGGCCCTGGCGGCGCAGGGAGGGGTCGTCGGCCACGTCGCCCGCGGCCTGCTTCGCCTTGCCTGTGATCTTGTCGATGATGCTCATCGTTGTCTCTCTTTCTGTCGCTTGAGCTCTGCCAGCGCTATTACCCCCGCCGGTGGATCGGCTAACTCCCCGCCTCGCGCCGCGCCCGCTTCCAGCTGCCGAAGGCGGCGAACACGTCCCGGAGCGGGGGTAGTCGGCTATCGACCAGGCTCCGCTGCTGGTAATCGAGCATCATCAGCCGCTCGGGACGCTGGCCCAGTTGCTCGGCCGTGGCCCGGATGGCGGCCAGGACCTCCTCCGGCGACGCGGCGGCCTGCAGCTCCTCTCGCTTCGCCCGCCGGCTGAAGACGCTCGCGGCCGTGCCCTTGGTCCCGGTATTGCTCGATGGGTCGGAGAGGGCCCGGCCGGAAGCGATCAGCAGGCGGCAATGCGGGCAGCGAGTCGGCTCGGGCGGCCAGGACGATCCGCCCTGACGTTGGACTACCAGCCCGCAGTGCGGGCAGTGCGCGTCCGCGGTGTCGCGATCCTGCGGGGCCGGCTCGGTCATCGGTGCGTGGGTGATGACCCAATGACCCGGGCGGCAAACCGAAATGGGGCAGGCGGGTCAGTCCGGGGGAGGAGGCATCGGCGCCGCCTGCAGCGCCCGGGCGACCGCGACAAGGTTCGACGCGGCGGCGCGGCCGGTCTTGTGCGACCAGTCCTTGCCCGCGTCGCTCTCCAGGTACTCGTCGCCCGGCCCGGGGCCCCTGTTCCAGTACGTCCAGGCCTGGCCCGGGACCGTGAAGCCGATGTCGATCAGACCGCCTGCCACCTCGGAGATCACGTGGTGGGCGCCGTCCTCGTTTCCGGTGACCACCACGCCGGCGACCCGGTTGTAGGCAATCGGCCGATCGTCGTCGTCGGTTTCGCTGAGCATCGCATCCATTCGCTCCATGGCTCGCTGCGCGACGCTCGAGGGCTTTCCGAGCCACG
The DNA here is from genome assembly GCA_963755215.1 of uncultured Thermoleophilaceae bacterium. Lineage (GTDB taxonomy): Bacteria > Actinomycetota > Thermoleophilia > Solirubrobacterales > Thermoleophilaceae > JAAYBF01. Next base: position 391,529 of record CAVWIW010000016.1, on the reverse strand, counting down.
TGGGCGTTGCCATCACCAGGATCTCGGCGTTCACGATCCGCTCTCGGATGACGGGCCATTCGTCGCCGTCTCCCTCGTCGGACGAGACGCCGGGGCGCACGTCGTGGTCCACGACGCGCACGATCTCGGTGGTCACGCCGTTGCCCTCCAGGGCGTCCATCACCACGCCTGCGAGCGCCTCGGTGTTGGACTGGGCGGGCGAGGGCTTGAGCGTGCAGTTGAGCACCACGGCACTGAGGTCTGAGTCTGAGGACATGTCCTCCACCGATGCCCCTGCTCGGGGTCGCCAAACCCGCATTGGCGCGCGGGGCGTGGAGTACCCTCGAGCGATGGCCGACACCGGCTTCCCGGGCACCGACGCCCAGTTCGACTTCAGCCGCGCGCGGCGGCGGCGCGCGCTCTCACGGCTGTCGGATCGCCTGCGCGGCCAGCCGGGCGACGTGAACGTGATCCTCCCGTTCGAGGAGGTCGTGGAGGCGCTCGGTCGCAGGGGCGAGAAGTACCTTGGCCTCAAGGCGGTCGGGCTGGACACGATCGTGGGCACGGTGGACCGCGGGCGCGAGTTCGATCGCAGCTTTCGGCCCACGTCAGGCAGCGTGCGCAAGCGCTGGGAGCGGGTCGCCGCAGCTCAGCGCCGAGGCGAGTCGATGCCGCCGATCGACGTCTACCGCATCGGCGAGCTGCACTTCGTAAAGGACGGCCACCACCGGGTCTCTGTCGCTCGCGCACAGGGGCGCGATCAGATCGACGCCTACGTGACCGACGTGCTCACCCGCGTTGGCGCCGACCGCAAGATCACGCTGGCCGACCTGCCGCTCAAGAGCCACGAGCGGCTATTCCACGAGCGCGTGCCGCTGCCCCAGGACGCCCGGGGGCGCATCCGCCTCAAGGATCCGCGCGGCTACGCGTTCCTGGCCGAGGGCGTGGAGGCCTGGGGAATGCGGGCGATGCAGGCGCGGGGCGAGCTCATGGACCGCGAGCAGGTCGCGCGCGCGTGGTTCTCAGAGGACTACCAGCCGGTCGTCGAGATGCTGCGCGAGGCCGGCGTGGCCACCAAGGCCGAGGAGACCGACGCCTACAACGCGGCGGTCAGCCTGCGCTACATGCTGCTCGCCACTCACGAGTGGGACGAGGAGGTGCTGGAGCGCGTGCGCGAGCAGATCGAGCACCCGTCGTGGGAGGACACGCAGATTCGGAAGCTGCGCAAGGATCTGCGCTGACCCCTGCGCCAGGCCCGCGTTACGGCACCGTCAGCCGTCCACGATCTGCTCGAACCCGCCCCAGAACATCCGCTTGCCGTCGAAGGGCATTTCCATGTTGGCCATCTCCGGGTCCTCGCCCATCGCCTTGTTGGCGGCGTCGCGGGTGGCCTTGTCGGGGTACTCGACCCAGCTGAAGATGACCGTCTCGTCGTCCTTGGCCTGGGCGGCCTTGTAGAAGTCGGTCACCTCGCCCCTGGGCACGTCGTCGCCCCAGCACTCGACGACCTTGGTTGCGCCGAGCTTCCTGAAGTACTCCGCCGCCTCGCTGGCATGCTGGGTGTACGTCTCGCGATTGGCGGTGGGCACTGCGGCGACGAAGCCTTCGATGTAGGGCATGCGGCTCTCCTGTCTCGGTTTAGTTCGGCTGCGGCTGTTCCTGCGTTTCCGCCAGAGCCAGGTTCCTGCCGTCCTTCGGGTCGAACAGCTTCACCTTCGTCGCGTCCACCCACAGCTCGAGGTCGCTGCCTTCCGCCGCCTTGGACGCCGCCTCCAGCCGCGCGACGATGGCCCCCTCTTCGCCGCCGCCCGGAACCTCGCCGGCGCCGGAGTCCTCGGCCAGCTCGCGCAGCTCGTCCGACTCGATGGTCTGGTCGCTCTCGACCGAGAAGTGCGCGTACAGCTCCGAGCCCATCGACTCGAGCACGTCGATCTTGGCCGTGAACGTGTTGCCGCGATCGCGGGCGTCGCCCACCAGGCTCGCGTCCTCGAAGTCCTCAGGGCGGATGCCGGCAATCACCTCCCCGCTGGTCTTGCCACGGAGCTCGTCGGGCAGCCGGACGTCCACGATCGGCAGCTTGAGCGTGTCGCCCTCCACCGTGCCCGGCATGAAGTTCATCGCCGGTGAGCCGATGAAGCCGGCTACGAACAGGTTCCTGGGCTCGTTGTACAGCTCCATCGGCGAACCCACCTGCTGCAGCACGCCGGCGCGCATCACCGCAACGCGGTCGCCAAGCGTCATGGCCTCCGTCTGGTCGTGCGTGACGTACACCGTGGTCGTGCCCAGGCGCTGTTGGATGCGCGACACCTCGGTGCGCATCTGCACGCGCAGCTTGGCGTCGAGGTTGGACAGCGGCTCGTCCATCAGGAAGGCGCGCGGATCGCGCACGATCGCCCGGCCCATGGCCACGCGCTGGCGCTGGCCTCCGGAAAGGTTCGCCGGCTTGCGGTCCAGGTGGGCCTTGAGGTCCAGCACCTCGGCCGCCTCCTCGACCTTCTTGTCGATCTCCGCCTTGTCGACCTTCGCCAGCTTCAGCGCGAAGGCCATGTTCTCGCGCACGCTCATGTGCGGGTAGAGCGCGTAGTTCTGGAACACCATCGCGATATCGCGGTCCTTCGGCGCCTTCTCGTTCACGACCTCGCCGCCGATCTTGAGCTCGCCGTCGGAGATGTCTTCCAAGCCCGGCGATCATCCGCAGGGCCGTCGACTTGCCGCAGCCCGATGGGCCCACGAGGATCACGAACTCGCCGTCCTCGATCGTCAGGTCCATGTCCCGCACGGCCTCATAGCCGTCCGGGTAGCGCTTCGTGACTTTGTCGAGGACGATGTCGGCCATAGCGGTTGCCTCCTTGGCTTATCCCTTGACGGCGCCCGCCGTGAGACCGGCGACGATGCGGCGCTGGAAGATCAGGACCATGATGACGATGGGGATCGTGACCACTACGGCTGCGGCCGAGATGGCCCCGATCGGCTCTGTGAAGCGCGATCCGCCCGTGAAGAAGGCCAGCGCCGCGGGCACGGTGCGCGCGTCGTCGGTCGACGTGAGCGTGTTGGCGAAGATGAAGTCGTTCCAGGCGAAGATGAAGACCAGGATGGCCGCGGTGAACACGCCGGGCGCGGCCAGCGGCACGATCACCTTCCGGAACGCCTGGAACGGCGTGGCCCCGTCGACCTGGGCGGCCTGCTCCAGCTCCCACGGGATCTCCCGGAAGAACGCCGACAGCGTGTAGATGGCCAGCGGCAGCGTGAACGTCATGTACGGGATGATCAGCCCCAGCCAGGTGTCATAGAGCCCTATCGAGCGCCACATGTCGAACAGGGAGCCCACGATGGACACCGGTGGGAACATGGCCACCGCCAGGGCGCCGGACAGGATCACGGCCTTGCCGGCGAAGTCCAGCCGTGCCAGCGCGTAGGCCGCCATTGCGGCGAGCACGATCGAGATAAGCGTTGCGATCGCCGCGATGCCGATCGAGTTCACAAGCGCGGCGTTGAACGTGTCCTCCTTGAAGATCGTCTCGTAGTTCTCAGTGGAGAAGCCCGAGAAGAACTTGCCGTCGGCCACCTGGTCGGGCTTCTTGAACGACAGCGCGGTGATCCACGCCACCGGAGTGAGGGCGTACAGGATCACGACCAGGATCGCGATCGACCAGAAGACCCGCTCACGGGGCGTGTGTGTCATCTCAGGTCGCCTCCCCTCGCTGCTGGGCGGTGCTCGTGCCGAGGACCTTCACGAAGAACACCGCGATCACGATCACGCAGATGAAGATGAGCACCGAGATCGCCGAGCCCAGGCCCAGGTTCACGCGGTTGATCAAGACGTTGTAGCCCAGGATCGACACCGTCTCGGTGCCATTGGCACCGCCGGTGAGGATGAACGCCGAATCGAACAATCGGAATGCGTCGAGCGTGCGGAAGAGCAGCGCCACCAGGATCGCCGGCCGCATCAGCGGCAGGGTGATCCGGAAGAAGCGCTGCACGGTGCTGGCACCGTCGACCTTGGCCGCCTCGTGCAGCTCGTCGGGCACCAGGGCCAGGCCGGCCAGCAGCAGCAGCGCCATGAACGGTGTGGTCTTCCAGACCTCGGTCAGGATGATCACGATCAGCGAGCCGGTGCGCTCGGTCAGGGGCGCAGCGTCGTCGCCCAGCAGGAAGGTGGACTGCAGGAAGCCGCTACTGGGGTCGAAGGCATAGCGCCACGCGAACGCGGCGACCACGGTCACGATCCCGTACGGCACCAGGATGGCGGCGCGCACGGGGCCGCGACCGAAGATCGCTCGGTGCATCACGAGGGCGATGGCCATGCCCAGCACCAGCTCGATGGCCACCGAGAGGACGGTGATGATCAGCGTCACGGCCACGTCCGACCACCACGTGGAAGACGTGAGCACGTCCCCGTAGTTGGACAGGCCAACGAACTCCTTGTCGTCGGGGAAGCGCAGGTCGAAGCGCTGGAGGGAGAGGTAGACGGCGTAGCCGATCGGATAGCCGGTCACGATCAGCATCGCGATGATGGCCGGGGCGCACAGCATCCATGCCAGACGGCGCTCGGAGCGCGCGCGGTCGCTGACCTTCTTCTTCTTGCCCTCGCCCGTGCCGGCCGCGGGCGCCGCGACGCCTGCCTGGGATGACACCTAGAACACCTTCCCCTCGGCCGCCTTGTCCATCCGGTCCTGGAGCTTGTCCACGATCGAGTCCGGCTCCACGCGGTTGGGCGGGTGGTAGGTCTTCTGGATCGCCAGGGAGATGTCGCTGTAGGCGGGGTTCACGGGCCGCGGGGCGCCCTCCTCGATCGAGGTCCGCAGCAGGTCGGCGAAGGGCAGGGCCTTATCGACCTTGGGATCGTCATACGCGGACTCGGTCGTTGGCGGCAGGCCGCCGAGCTCCGAGGCCGTGACCTGGTTGCTCGGCCGGGCCAGGCAGCGGGCCGCCTCGAACGCCAACTCGCGGTTCTTCGTGTAGGCGCCCACGCCGATGTTGATGCCGCCGAGCGGCGGACGGCTGGGCTTGTCCTTGTCGGTGCGCGGGTAGCGCGCCCAGCCGATGTTCTTCTGGAACTCCTCGCCCACGTTCTCCGCGGCGCTCGGATAGATGAACGAGTAGTTGACTTGATAGTCCGAGCGCTCGGACTCGAAGCCGATCCGCGCCTGGTCCTCCTTGTTGTTGGACATTCCCGGCGGCTGCGCGCGCTCGGCCACGGCCTTGATGACCTCGGCGGCGCGGCCGGCCGACTCGTCGACCTTCACGTTGCCGTCCTGGTCCACCACCTGGCCGCCGGCGCCGGCGATCAGCGCGCTGATCCAAACGGTGTAGCCCTCGTACTGCGCCGCCTGTACCTCGATCGAGCGCCCGTCCTTCGCGGCCTGCTCGATCATCTCGTCCCAGGTGAAGTCCGCGGGCGGCTTGGGGACCCTGTCTTTGCGGTAGAAGAGCAGCTGCGAGTTGGTCGTGAAGGGGATGGCCCAGACTTTGTCCTGGTACTCCACCGTCTTGCGCGGCCCCTCGAGCTTGTCGTCGGTGGCCTGGCCGCGACGCGCGCCCTCCCACGGGAGGATCCAGCCGGCCTCCGCGAACTCGGCAGTCCAGATCACGTCCATGCCCACCAGGTCCACCGTCTCGTCCTCGGCGGCCAGGCGTCGCACGATCAGCTCGCGCTGCTGGTTCGCGTCGGTCGGCAGGCGCTGGTACTGGATCCGGTATCGGCCGTCGGCCTCCTTGTTGCAGGCGGCGATGGCCTGCTCGTTGGCGCCACCCGGCTCGTTGAAGACATACCAGTTGAGCGTTCGGGCGCCGCCTCCGCCCTGCTCATCGGAGAAGCCGCATCCGACGGCGATTGCCACCGTAAGCGCGGCCACCGCAGCAGCCCAACTAGGTCTCAAGAACTCTCCTCACGGTCTTGCAGAAACCTGCACGACGCTACCTACCCCCTGGGAGCACGGCGTCAAACCAGTGGGCGCCCTCACGCGCGCGCGAGCGACACGATCGCCGCGTTGGGAGCCAGCGCTCCGTTCCCGACGGCGCCCTCGGCGGACTCGAGCACGAGCTCGCCGATCGCCGGCAGCCGCTGTGGCGCGGCCGTGGTGTTCACGGCCACGAGGTGGCGCCCGCGCGTGTAGGCCACCACTCCCGGCGAGGCGGGCACCATTTCCATCGCCCCGTTCAGGTCCCGGCGCAGCGCGATCAGCGCGCGGCATAGCTCGAGCACGCTGTCCGGCCGGCCCGCCTGCGCGCTTACGCTCCGTCGCTGGGGGTCCACGGGCGGCAGCCACGGGACCCCCGAGGTGAAGCCGGCGGTGACCGGGTCGGGCTCCCACTGCATCGGGTGGCGATGGGAGTCACGGCCGGCGCGGTCGTACACGCGCTCGCCACCGGGCCCGTCGGCCTGGCCGATCTCCTCGCCCTGGTAGAGGAAGGCCAGGCCCGGCAGGGTCAACAGCAGCACGGCCGCGGCACGCACGTTCTCCTCTCCCGCGCGCGCGGGCAGCCGCGGGAAGTCGTGGTTGGAGAGCACCCAGGCGGGTCCCTCGACCCCCGTTTCGTCGGCCAACGCCGCGCACGCCTCGATCGCGGCCCGCAGCGCCCCGGCCTCCCAGGGCGAGTGGAACAACTCAAACGCGAACACGCCGTCGAAGTGGTCGAGGTAGGGAGCGGTGTCGGCGGCGGGCAGGTAGACCTCTCCCACGAGCAGGGCATCGCCCGCGGCCTCGCGGAGGGCTGCCAACGCCGCGTCTATGTCCGGGCTGTTGGCGCTGTAGAGATGCTCGAGCTGGGCGTACTCGTCGGGCAGGGGCAGCGCGAACGGCGCCGATGCCGGCGGATCGTCACGCAGCTCCGCGTCCTTGACCAGCCGGTCGATGGCGTCGATGCGGAAGCCGTCGACACCGCGCGCGAGCCAGAACCGGATCACGTCCTGCATGGCCCGCACCACCTCCGGGTTGCGCCAGTCCAGGTCTGGCTGCTCGGGGTAGAACGAGTGCAGGTACCAGCGCCCGCTGCGCTCGTCGCGCGTCCACGCCGAGCCGCCGAAGGCGGCGACCCAGTTGTTGGGCGGCCCGCCGTCGCGGCCGTCGGCCCAGATGTACCAATCGGGGTGCTCGGTGAACCACCGGTGCTCGATCGAGGTGTGGCACGGCACCAGGTCCATCAGCAGCCGCAGGCCGCGCTCATGGACCGCCTCGACCAGCTGGTCGAAGGCCTCGAGGTCGCCGTAGACGGGGTCGACGGACCGGTAGTCGCTCACGTCGTAGCCAAAGTCGGCCAGCGGCGACGGGTAGATCGGCGACAGCCAGACGGCCGCCGCGCCCAGCTCGGCCACGTGGTCGAGGCGCCGCTCGATCCCGGCCAGGTCGCCCACGCCGTCGCCGTCGGAGTCCTGAAAGGAGCGCGGGTAGATCTGGTAGATCACGGCGTCGCGCCACCACGGCATTCGTGGCACCCTAGCCTCCGCCGCGGGTCGGCCTAGGATCTGCCCTTCACGTCCGTCGTCCGATCGGCCGTTGCGTATTCGTTTGACCGTTCGGGCCTCGGGTAGATCGAACTGGTGAACGGTGCGCGCCACGGCAGTCCCACATTTCTCTCCTCCAAGCCTGAGCACTGGGCCGGTCAGGCGCCCGTGATCGAGATCAGGATCGGGATCGCCACGCCCGACACGGCACTGCGGGTGCCCGCCGAGGAGAACAGCCTGCCGGTCGTACGGCAGGTGCTCCGGTCCCTCGGAGAGACGGTCGATGCCGAGCGCGAGGCGCTCGAGGACGCCGAGCTGGCCGTGACTGAGGCCATGGCGAACGCGGTGGAGCACGCGTACGTGAGCGGTGCAGAGGGCGATGTGGCCGTGGACCTGATCCCGCGCGGTAACGAGCTGCGCGTGGTGGTGGCCGACACCGGCGTGGGCATTCCGCCGGACGTGTCGCCCGAGCGAGACCGGGGCTTCGGCCTGTCGATGATCGAGAGCATCGCTAGCCGGTTCGAGGTCGTGGGAGGCGACGGCACCGAGGTGAAGATGGACTTCGCGATGGGCCGCAGCGAGCTCGAGACCGTGGACGGCGCCGCGCCCGGGATCGATCCCGCCGAGCGCATACTCCGCCGATTGGTGGCCGTGGTGGCTGCGCAGGCGGACCTGCCGAGTGACCGGATGGTTGAGGCCCTGTTGGTCACCGAGCTGGTCGCACGGCATGCCCTCAGGCACCTGGTTGGCGACGAGATCGAGATCACCGTGGATCGCTCCGGCTACGCGTTCGAACTCTGGGTGGGCCCGCTCGAGGTGGGAGGCGCCGATCAGGTAGTGGCGAGCACCGAGATCCCGGCCGTGGGCTCGGTGGTGGAGCGGCTGTCCGACGGCGTGCGCACCGAGCCCGGCGACGGCGTCGAGCGCCTGGTCGTCAGGATCGAGGGCCGCCGCTAGCCGACCAGCGTCAGGGCGCGGAGATCTCGGCCGGGTCGTCCACGATCTCCAGCTCCTTGTCCATCCTGGTGATCTCGAACACCCGGGCCACCCGCCGCGGTCCCTGTACGACCACCAGGCGGCCGCCGGCTTCGCGCTGCGCGCGGTCCAGCTGGATCACCATCCGCAGGCCGCTCGAGTCGAGGAAGTCGACGCGGCGAAGGTCCAGCGCCAGCAACCCGGACCGCCCATTGACGCCCGCCTCCAGCTTCTGCTGGATCGCGTCCACTGTGGACATGTCGATCTCCCCGCTCAGGGAGGCGAGCGAACCGTACGACTCGTCGCTGACTTCTACGTCGTAGAGCTTCACGTGAGGGGGGAGGAGTCTCGATGATTCGCGCCGCCGGTTATACCGCAGCCGTGAGAGGTACGGCGGAACTACGCGATCCGATCAGTCACTCGGGCTCGGCGCGCGGGGGGAGCTGGATCTCCTCCGCCGCACCCTCCACGCCCGCCTCCAGCTCGCGCGAGCGCTCGAGCTCGGCGTTCAGCTCGGCGCCGAACAGGACCGCGATGTTGGTGATCCACAGCCACACGAGGAACGAGATGACCCCGCCCAGCGTCCCGTAGGTCTTGTCGTAGGAGCCGAAGTTGGTCACGTACAGCGGCGAAGCCGGCCGATGCCAGGGCCCAGAGGGTCACCGCCACCAGGCTGCCCGGGGTGATCCACCGGAAGCCGGTTGGGCGCACGTTGGGAGCCGAGTAATAGAGGACGCCCAGCATGAGCAGCACGAAGAGGATCAGCACGGGCCACTTGGCCAGGTCGTATGCGCTCACGATGGAATCGCTGAAGCCGATCTCCTGGCCGATCGACTCCGCCACGGGCCCGCTGGCCACGAGCGCCAGCAGCACCACGGCTAGGAGCATCACCATCACCAGCGTCACGGCCAGCTGATAGGGGCGCAGCTTCCAGAACGGCCGGCCCTCCTCCACCTCGTAGATCACGTTCGAGGCGCGGGTGAAGGCGCCGACGTAGCTCGACGCGCTGTACAGCGCGCCGGCCAGGCCCACGACGAACAGCACCCCGGCCGCGCTGCGATTGGAGGTCACGTCCTCGATCGGCCCCCTGAAGGTGTCCACTGCCGAATCGGGGCCGAGGTCGTCGACGATGTCCAGCAGCGCGTCGGTGGTGCTCTCGGGGTCCCCGAAGAGCCCGACGATCGAGACCAGGGCAATCAGCGCCGGGAACAGCGCCAGCACCGCGTAGTAGGTCAGGGCGGCCGCGCGGTCCATCAGCTCGTCCTCCCGGAACTCGCTCACGGTGCGCTTGAGCGCATCGGCCCAAGAGCTTCTCCTGAGCCCGATCGGCCCGCCAGGAACCTCGTCCTCGGTATCCACCCCATCGGCCACCTCTAGCGGGTACCCGTGATCGCTGTGACACAAGCCGTCGACGGTGGGATGCTCCGCGCACAGTGATCTTCCGCCAGCTCATCCACGACGACCTTGGGTGCGCGTCGTACCTGGTTGGCGATGCGGCGGCAGGGGTGGCGGCCGTGGTGGACCCCAGGCTCGAGATCGACGAGTACCTGGAGTCGGCCCGCTATCTCGGCGCCTCGATCGAGCACGTGCTGGAGACCCACAATCACGCCGATCATGTTTCGGGCCACGGACGGTTGGCCGCGGCCACCGGTGCCTCGATCCACATCCACCGCCTGGCGAGCGCCGAGTACGCGCATGAGCCGTTCGAGGACGGCTGGGAGCTGGAGCTCGGCAAGGTGAGGGTCTCAGCCATGCACACGCCTGGGCATCGCCCCGAGCACACGGCGTTCGCCCTGACCGACACCACGCGGTCGGAGCAGCCGTGGGCGGTGCTCACGGGGGACACCCTGTTCGTGGGCGGCGTCGCCCGGCCCGACCTGGCCGTGGAGGTCGATGAGGGGGCCGCGGGCATCTTCGAGTCGCTGCGGGACCGGCTGCTGAGCCTGCCCGCGGAGGTGGAGGTGTGGCCGGGGCACCTCGGCGGGTCGCTGTGCGGAGGCTCTGGCATGGACATGAAGGCCTCGTCCACGGTCGGCTTCGAACGGGCCAACACCCCCATCCTGGCCGAGACCGACGGCCGCCGGTTCGCGGCTCGCCTGCTGGAGGACCTCGGCCCGCAGCCGCCCAACTTCCAGCGGATCGTGGAGATCAACCGCGGCCCGCTCCTGCGCGAGGGGGTCGAGAGCCATCCGCTGGCGCCACGGCAGGTCGAGCAGAAGCGCGCCGAGGGCGCGCTGGTGGTGGACGTGCGCACCGACCTGCAGTTCGACGACGCGCATGTACCGGGGTCCGTGTGCATAACGATGCTGCGCGCCGGTTTCGGCTCCAAGCTGGCCTGGGTGGCCGGCGCCGACGAGGAGATCGTGCTCGTGGGCCGCGACGACGACGACGCCCGTCGCGCGGTCGAGCTGGCGGCCGCCGTGGGATTGCGCCGGATCGGTGGCTTCCTGCACGGCGGAATGACCAGCTGGCGTGAGGAGCGCCGTCCGGTCGAGCGCACGGATCGCCTGTCGGTCACGGATGTCCCCCGGCGGATCGAGGCCGATCCTGGACTGCAGGTGCTCGACGTGCGCGAGGCCTCGGAATGGCGCGCGGGACACGTTCCGGGATCGGTGCACGTGCCCTATCACGACATCCGCTCTGCCGGGGAGACGATCGACCCCGATCGCCCGGTGGCCGTGATCTGCTCGTCCGGCCAGCGCGCGCGCGCTCGCGGCCAGCCTGCTTCAGCTCCGGGGGGCTCGCGACGTATCCACGTCGTGGAGGGCGGTGTGGGCACGTGGGCCGACCGCGGTTTGGCGCTCGAGCAGGGCGACTGATGTTTGCCCCTGCACGGGGTGTGTTATCCCTCGTGGGGGACCCAACCGAACAGGAGGAGACATGGCAACTAAAGCCAGTGAGGGAATCCTCGGCGACGACATGCGCGAGGACCGCGAGCAGATCGTGGAGATGCTGCGCAAGGCGTACTGGATGGAGCTCGAGACGGTCATGAGCTACATCGCCAACACGATCAACCCGGACGGCGTGATCGCGCGTGAGATCTCCGAGCACCTGGAGGAGGACATCCAGGAGGAGCTCGGACACGCGCAGGAGTTCGGCAAGCGCATCAAGGAGCTCTACGGCGTGGTGCCGGGATCACTCGACTTCACCGCCGAGCAGTCCTACCTGCAGCCACCCGGGACCCAGACCGACGTGCTGCACGTGGTGCGCGGCGTGATCGAGGCCGAGACCGGCGCGATCGTCCACTACAACGCCATCATCGAGTACTGCGAGGGCCGCGATCCGGTGACCCAGGACATGGTCATCGCGATCCTGCGCGACGAGGAGGGTCACCGGCGGCTGTTCGAGGGCTTCCTGCGAGAGCTCGAGCTGGACACCTGAGCGGGGCGCCCTCAGCGGTCGGCGACCGAGCTGAGCTTGTCCAGCGCCCTGCGCAGCAGCCGCGAGACATGCATCTGCGACACGCCGACGCGCTCGGCTATCTGAGCCTGGGTCAGGTCCTCGGCGAAGCGCAGCTTGATGATGACCTGCTCGCGCTCGGGGAGCATCCGGAAAGCTGGGGCGACGCTGTTGCCAAGCTCCACCAGCTCGAAGCGCTGGTCCTCACCCCCGAGCGAGTCGGCCAGGGTGCGCGGATCGTCGCCCGCCCCACCCATGGGCGCGTCCAGTGGGGTGGGCGAGTAGGCGCTTGAGACATCCATGGCCTCGATCACGTCGTCGAGGTCATAGCCGGTGGCCTCGGCCACGTCCCCCGGCGTGGGCGAGCGGCCGAGCTCAGACGAGAGCTCGTCGATCGCTCGCGTGACCTTGAGCGTGCGCTCCTGCAGCGAGCGCGGCACGTGCACACCCCAGGACTTGTCGCGGAAGTAACGCTTGAGCTCTCCGAGGATGTTGGGCACCGCGTAGCGCACGAACGGGCCGGCGGCGGGGTCGTAGCGGTCGATCGAATTGAGCAGGCCGAGCGACGCCACCTGCTGCAGGTCGTCGAGCGGCTCGCCCGAGTTGCGGTACCGGGAGGCCAGGCGGTACGCCAGCGGCAGGTACATCTCGACGAGCTGTTGCCGGGCCGCGGAGTCGCCTTCCAGGTGCCGCTTGAATAGCGCCTCCGCGCTCGCCTCGTCCCTCATCTAGGTGCGCTTCGCATTGTATGGGCGAGCTGGACCGACCAGCGGACCTAGGTGGAACGCCCGCCGAGCCCTGTGAGCAGCTCGCGTATGCGGAGTGGGCCGCTTGTAGACGGGTCCAGAGGAGGGGAGTCCTGCCCCGCGCCTTCGCCCATGCCCTCCAGGAGCTCGAGCAGCGTGGCAGTCGCGCCCCGCTGCGGCCTCCATCCGAGCTCTTGCCTCGCGCGGTCCGTGTTCATCACCGGCACCTTCAGCGCCATATCGAGCCATCCCGGCTCTGTGGGCTGGAGGCGCAGGCGGAAGGTGGTGGCGGCCAGCGAGCGGGCCAGACCGGCGGGCACCGCAACGGTTCGGGCGCTGTAGCGCACGCGCAATTTCATCGGCCGTGAGCACGGGCTCGGCCGCGATGTTGAACGCACCGCTCGCACTCTCGGATGTCGAGGCGCGGAGATAGGCGTCCCCCACGTCGAGCGAGTGCACGGCCTGGAAGACGAGCCCCGGGATGTCGGGCACCACCGGCAGGAACCGCGGACGCATCAGGAAGTTCGGCAGGAAAGGTCCCGCAAACAGGCGCCGGATCTCGGTCGCCGCCTCGCGCTTGAAGATCAGGCCGGGTCGCAGGCGTGCACACCGCAGGCGGGGATTCTCGCGCTCCAGCCGATCCAAGATCCGCTCCACCTCCGCTTTGTGCCGCGAGTAGAACGACGAGTCGATGCCCCCTGTCGGCCAGTTTTCGTCGACGGCACGATCCTTCGGGCCGGGCGAGTACGCACCCACGGACGACGCGTATATAAGCGCCGGAACTTCGGCGCGCGCCACGGCCTCGAAGACCCGTCGGCTGCCATCCACGTTCGTGGCTCGAGTCGTCGCCTCGTCTCGTCCCGGCTGAATCAGCCATGCCAGGTGGATGACGACATCGGCGCCCCGCATCACCTGGGCCAGGTCGTCCCGCGCGACGTCGGCGTGGGACCAGACGACCTTGGGGTAGCGCAGTCCGAGGCGGCGTCGCGACAGAGCTAGAACCGAATCAACTCTCTCGTCGCGTCCAAGAGCCTCCAGCACGCTCGTGCCGACGTTTCCGGTGGCGCCGGTCACGACTATTCGCATGCGTCGTCCTGCGGGAGTTTGAAGGGGTGAGCAGCCATGGCGTCAGTCCGCCGGCAGCGCATACCCGTCTCAAGTCACACCAACCGGCGAGGTCACAGCGGGTTGAGGATTACAACGGCCAGCTCCGGATATCCGAGCGGCCACACCGCCGACGAAAGGAGAGCCAGTGGCCAGCACAGCGCGAGACGTGATGTCGCCCGACTGCGAGTGCATCGGGGAGAACGACTCGATCACGGACGCTGCCAAGAAGCTCCGCGAGCTGAACGTGGGCGCCATGCCGATCTGTGGCGAGGACGATCGGCTCAAGGGCATGCTCACCGACCGGGACATCGTGACCAAGGTCTTGGCTGAGGGCCTCGATCCGTCCTCGACGCGCGCCGGGGAACTGGGCGAGGGCAAGCCCGTGACTATCGGGGCGGATGACTCGCTCGACGAAACGCTGCGCACGATGACCGAGCACAAGGTCCGCCGGCTGCCGGTGATCGATGGCCACGAGCTCGTGGGCATCATCAGCCAGGCCGACCTTGCACGGTCGATCGACGAGAGCCGGGTGGGCGACCTGGTCGAGGCCATCTCGACCGGGGCCTAGACACCCGAGGCCCGCGCCGTCACCGGGGGGGACGGCGCGGGCCGGATTGGCGCGGCAGCATCGCTGCGCTGCGCAGCCCTAGGGCTTAGGCCTTCGGGGTCCGGGTATCCGGCCGCGCGTGAAGAGCGTCCTGATCAGCGGCACCTCCAGCGGCATTGGGCGCGCCACCGCTCTTCGATGCGCACGCGCGGGCATGACGGTGTTCGCGACCGTTCGCTCGGAGCAGGATGCGCATGACCTCCGTGCGGCAGGCGGCGCGGCGGTCGTGCCGCTTGTCATGGACGTGACCGACGCCGACTCCGTCATCCGCGTGGCATCGGAGGTCGAGTCCCTCGCCGGCTCTCTGGATGGCCTTGTGAACAACGCGGGCGAGGGCATCTCCGGACCGCTCGAGCTGCTGACCGATGACGAGCTGCGGGCTCAGCTGGACGCCAACCTGGTCGGACACGTCTCGGTCACGCGCGCGATGCTGCCGCTGCTGCGGAGGTCGAACAGCCCGCGGATCGTGATGGTGGGATCGGTGGGAGGGCGGCTGGCATTCCCCTTTGCGGGCGCCTACCACGCGTCGAAGTTCGGGATGGAGGCCATCGCCGAGGTGCTGCGCGAAGAGCTACGTCCCGAGGGCATGCAGGTGACCCTGATCGAGCCCGGCCCCTTCTCCACACCGATCTGGGACAAGGCCCGCGACCGGATCCCCGAGCTCAAGCAGCGCGACCGGCGCCACATCTACACGGCCCGGCTCGATGAGTTCGCGGGCAAGCTGAAGTCCGCCGACCAGCAGGGCGGCGACCCCGATCAGGTCGCCAAGGCGATCGAGGAGGCACTGACCGCCGACAGGGCGTCCGCGCGCGTGGTGGTCGGGCTCTCCGCGGTCATCGCGAGTCGGCTGCGTCCCTTCGTGCCCGACCGGCTCTTCGACGCCGTCGTGAGTCGCGCCTTCAACCCCTAGAGAGAGGACTCGATGCGAGCGCTCACATGGCAGGGAGTCGAGAACGTGCAGGTCACCACCGTGCCCGATCCCACGATCGAGGTGCCCACTGACGCGATCGTTCGCATCACCTCCACCGGCCTGTGTGGCTCCGACCTTCACCTGTACAAGGTGCTCGGGGCGTTCTTGGACCCGGGTGACGTGCTGGGTCACGAGCCGATGGGCGTGGTGGAGGAGGTGGGCTCGGAGGTCGAGCACATCGCGCCGGGCGACCGGGTGGTCATCCCGTTCAACATCTCGTGCGGGCACTGCTGGATGTGCAACGAGCAGCTCTTCGCGCAGTGCGAGACCACGCAGAATCGCGACACCAACACCGGCGCGTCGCTCTTCGGCTACACGAAGCTCTACGGGCAGGTGCCGGGCGGCCAGGCCGAATTCCTGCGCGTCCCGCAGGCCCAGTTTGGCCCCATCAAGGTCCCCGAGGGGCCGCCCGACGAACGCTTTCTCTACCTCTCCGACGTCCTGCCGACCTCGTGGCAGGCGGTGGAGTACGCCGCGATCCCCGAGGGCGGGTCCGTGGCTATCTTCGGCCTGGGGCCGATCGGCCAGATGGCCGCCCGGATAGCCCGCCACAAGGGAGCGCGCGTAATCGGCATCGACCTGGTTCGCGAGCGGCTCGCGTTGGCGCAGGCCAATGGGATCGAGACGCTCGACGTCTCCGATGGCCCGGGGGACACCGGCGCCATCGCCGAGCGGGTCAGGGAGCTCACCGAGGGGCGCGGCACCGACTCCGCCATCGACGCGGTGGGCATGGAGGCTCATGGGGCTCCCTTTGGCGAGTTCGCGCAGCGTGCTGCCGGATTCCTGCCGGACGCCGTGGCCCAGCCCCTGATCCAGAAGGCGGGCGTGGACCGCCTCAGCGCCCTGCTCGCCTGTTTCGAGGCCGTCCGGCGAGGCGGCACGGTGTCGGTTTCCGGCGTCTACGGCGGGGCCATCGATCCGCTGCCCATGATGCAGCTGTTCGACAAGGGCATCCAACTACGCATGGGTCAGGCCCACGTGAAGCGCTGGATCCCCGAGATCATGCCGCTGCTCGAGGGCGACGAGGACCCGCTGGGCACCGAGGGGTTCGCCACCCACAAGCTGCCGCTCGAGGACGCGCCGCAGGCCTACGAGACATTCCAGAAGAAGCGGGACGGTGCGTTCAAGGTGATCTTCCAACCCAATGGCCGAGCCTGATCGTGGCTGAGCGGGACGACCACGCAGCGGGCGCTGGCTTCGGCGAGGCGCTGTGGTGGCGTCAGAGCCACACCTTCCATCACTCCCGCTATCCGATCGAGCTCCTTCGAGCACGGGAGGCCAGTGTCTCCGTGTGCCTACCGGCCCGCAACGAGGCGGACACGATCGGCCGCAACGTCGCCGTCCTGATGCCGCTGCTCGAGGAAGGGCTCATCGATCAGCTGGTCGTGGTCGACGACTCGACCGACGGAACGGCCCACATCGCCGCGGAGCTCGGGGCCGAGGTCTACGACCAATCGTCGCTGCGGCCGGAGTTCGGCCCGGTTGCCGGCAAGGGCGACGCCCTGTGGCGCTCTCTCTCGGTGCTGCACGGAGAGATCATCTGCTTTCTCGACGCCGATTCCGAGGACCTCGGGGCCCACTTCGCATGCGGGCTGGCGGGTGCCGTTGAGTCGGGGGAGGCGCAGTTGGCCAAGGCCTTCTACCGGCGTCCGTTCAAGGTCGCCGATCGACGCATGTCAGATGGTGGCGGTCGCGTCAGCGAGCTCATGGCCCGACCGCTGCTCAACGCCTTCTACCCCGAGCTCGCAGGATTCCTGCAGCCGCTCGCCGGCGAATTCGCAGCGCGCCGCAGCCTGCTCGAGAAGCTGCCCTTCGCTACCGGATACGGCGTCGAGATCGGGATGCTCATCGACGCCTGGCGGGCAGTCGGCTTGGGTGGCCTGGCGCAAGTCGATCTCGACGTGCGGCAGAACCGACACCGTGATCTGCGCGAGTTGGCGCCGATGGCAGCGGCGGTGCTCAGCGCCGTCACGGTGCGTCTGGAGCGCGAGGGACGATTGAACGTGCCGGCGGAGGGTGAGCTCTTGCTCCCGCTCGAGCGCGCCTTGATCCCGGAGCGGGTCGAGTACATGGAGCGGCCGCCGCACACGGCCGTGGGGGCGACCGCGATCTAGCGTCGAGAGAGGTTTCGCAGGACGTCGGCGAGGCCGTTCATCGCGCGACCGTCGAACCTAGCCGAGGTGGTAACCCGGACGTCCAGATGACGGTGGATGGGGATCGCGTGCGCGGTGAGCGCGCGCTCGAGCTGCTCGTCCTCGGAGTGGTGGTAGTCGGCGAGTCCGCCGACCTTCGCGTAGGTCTCGGCTGTGACCGACATCGAGGCTCCGCTGAACTGCCAATGATCGTTCACCGCGTCGGGATGCGAGCATTCGGAGAGCACGCGGCGAAAGCGCGTTTGCGAGCGCTCGGCGTGGCTCGCCAGCACCTCCGCGGGCAGCGTGGCGCTCTCGATCGGGCACAGCTGGATCCGACCACCGATGGCCCGTGCGCCCGTTCGCGCCAAGTCGAGCTGACGAGCGAGCCAGTCCGCTGCCACCCAGCTGTCGGCGTCGGTGGACGCGATGAGCGCCGTGGGCCTGCTGACTGAGAGAAGGCGGGCGCATGCGGCGTCCATTCCAGTTGCCCGGGCGGCACCCGAGCCCAGGCCGGGACCGGGGAGCAAGTGCAGAGCCAGGGCAGGGTGGCGGCCGGCCACCTCGAGCGCGACCTCGGACGTGTTGTCGCTGCACTCGTCGAGCACCAGCAGTACCTCCCAGGTCGAGGGGGCCAAGCCCTCCTGTGCTGCAAGCGCCTCGAGACAAGCTGCCACACGAACTTCCTCGTCGCGAGCGGGAACTACGACGCATGCTTCCAAGCCGGGGTCTGGAGGCGGCAGACCTCTCATGGCAGCTGCCCGCCGGCTTCCACGAGTTCCCGGCCGCGCTCATAGTCGTCGTCGCGCTCGTGCGTGAGAACACCCACGACCACGCCTCGCTGCCCGTACCAGGCGGCGAACGAGCCATCGTCGCCACGGTCGACGCGGACCGTGTCGTGACCGTCGCCCCAGGCGACGTACTTGATCGTGTGCTCGCCCACCGTGGACCAGAAGCCAGGGGCGTGCTGCCACCGGGCCTGCGCGCCCGCGGCCACCTTGCCCGCCACCTCGCCCTGAGCGAGCGCTTCGCCCCAGTGCTCTACCACGAGCCGGCGGCCGGCCGCCGAGTTCAGTGCCAGCGCCACGTCGCCGGCGGCGAACACCCCCGCGGCACCTGTGCGCAGGGAGGAGTCCGTCCGTACCCGGCCCTTCTCGATCGCAAGCCCAGCGTCCTTCGCCAAGCCGGTGCGCGGCCGGGCTCCGGCGGCCACGATGGTCATGTCGCCGGCGACATCGCCATCCGAGGTCACAACCCGGCGCCCGCCGTCCTCGAATCTCTCCACCGCGCGTCCCATCAGCATTCGAACGCCGGCCTCTCGAAGCCACTCCGCCAGGGTCTCGCCCACCTGTCGGCCCAGGCGCGTGCCCTGTGGCAGCACCTCGTCGCTGACCAACGTGACCTGGGCCCCTCGTGTTGCGAGTGACGCCGCCGCCTCGCATCCGATGAACCCCGACCCAACGACGCTCACAGTCGCGCCGGATATCGCGCGCACTTGCAGAAACTCGGAGTCCTCGAGCTCTCGCAGCGTGAGCAGCTCCTCATGGTTGCCGCCCGGAATCGGGAGGCGGGTGGGCTCGGAGCCGGTGGCCAGCACGCACGCCGAGAAGGACAGCTCCTCACCGTTCGCCGTCCTGATGGTGCCGCCGGGATCGAGCCGGGTGGCCTCGCAGTCCGTACGCAGGTCGATCTCGTTCTCGGCATAGAACGCGGGCTCTTCCAGGAACAGCTCCGCTCGCCCGTGCTCCGAACGCAGGTACTCCTTGGTCAACGGCAGGCCGGCTGTAGGGCCGGTGCATCTCGGCGCCGAGCATGATCACCGGTGCGGCCCCTCCTGCGTCGCGGTATGCGCGCGCCGCCGAGAGGCCCGCGGGCCCGGCGCCCACGATCACGATCGGGTCAGGCTGCCTCACGGGGTCAGATCGAACCGGTCGAGGAGGTACCGATCGTTCGCACGGCAGACGTTCGGTTCACGGCCGAAGTGCTCGCGCAGGAGCGCATGCACCTGCTCGCCCTGCAGCGGATAGGTCCTCGTCCGAGGCCGCCAGTGCACGGCGACCAAGCTGCCGCCAGGCCTGAGGTGGTTCTCCATCGTCGTCAACGCGTCGACCAGGAGCTCGCGGCTCAGGTAGTAAAGGACCTCGGAACAGACGATCAGGTCGAAGGTCTCGTCCGGCATGTCCTCTGGCAGGCTGCGCCGCTCCACCCGCACTCCGGTGCGTCCCCGTAGCCGGTGCCGCGCTTCGGCCACCGCACGCTCGGACACGTCGACCGCGAGCAACCGCTCGCACCTGTCCGCAAGCCCCACGGTGAGCACTCCGATCGAGCAGCCCACCTCTAGTCCATGGGCGTAGCGTCGTCCTTCGAGCGCGGCCAGCGTGTCCGCGTACTTCTCTCGCTCGTACGCGCTGGTCTCGAAGCCCCATGGATCGCGACTGGCCCTATAGACCTCGTCGAAGTAACCGCGCCCGAGCCGCGTGGCCGCGCTCACGGCGCGAGTGCTCTACGACCCAGGCGGGCCAGCAGCGGGTCGAGTCGATGCTGCAGCAGGAAGATCCCCAGGTCTCGCCTGGCGCGGTCGAGCGCCCCACCCGACGCGAAGACGCGCGAGCCCAGGGCGCGCTCGGCCTCCCTGAGAATCGTGCGACACGCGCCCGCCACGGCCTCGCGCAGGGCCACGGACAGGTCGCCCAAGGGCGCCTCCGGCCCCCCATCGGCGGTCGAGGCCGCGCGTTCGAACCAAGCGTCCATCGTGCCGCGCGCGGTGATCGCCCGGCCGACTGAGAGCGCGACCAGATCCTCATCCGCGCGCGCGCTCGCCGCCTCGAGCATCGCTTCCAACGCTGAGTCGGCGGCACCGGCCCAACAGGCTGCCGTTCGAATGGCGTCGCGGCCGAACCACGGCTCACGCGCTAGCTCTCCCGGCTCGCCGAGCACGGCCAGCACGCTTGCGCCCTTGAAGTGAACGCGGTGACTCTCCGAGGCGCGCATCCCGGCACCCCGGTACCAGCTGGTGTCGACCTCGACGCCGTCCCAGAGGTCCACGTACGCCAGTAAGGGAGGGCCGGGGTGATCACCTCGCAAGAGCACGAGCGCACGGTCGAGCCCGCCGGCACCTGAGCAGAACACCTTCACTCCCTCGGCGTTGCCCTCTGCGGTCAGACGCGCGGCGTCGCCCTCCCCGGGAGCCGGGTCAGCCCCCCACACCCCAAGCCTGCGTTTGCATGCTCGGAGCGCGTCGAGCTCTTGCGAGCGAAGCGGTTCGGGGAGCGCGACCGCAATTCGCTCCACGGCGTTGAAGTGCCCGTCGAGCAGGCGGCCCACGCTGGCGTCTGCGCCTGCCACGCGCCGGACGACCTTCCACTCCTCGGAAACCGGAAGCTCTCGCGAGCTTGCAGCGCCTGGCGCCGTCATGGCCAACACGCCCGAGGCCTCCAGCGCATCGAAGGGGTCGCTGGGGAACGCTGGACTGCTGTCACGTTCGTCGGCGCCGGCCGCGATCTCGCTGAGCACATCCTCGAGGCTTGGCCCCGGAAAGCGAGGAGCGATGGTGCTCATGGGATCACACGGCGGAGGGTCATCGCCTGTGCCTACCGCTATCCGCGCTGCCGAAAACCTGGTCGGTCTGGACGGCGCCAAGAATCGAGGCAGCGTTTAGATGCCGCGCCATCTGGACACCGACGCCCCATGGCTGCGCAAGCTCAAGCCGATCGATCCGGGGTCCGACGAGGCGGAACAGGTCAAGCGCGATTTCGGCGTGACTGGGCGTACTCGTTGAAGAACTGGGGTCACGACCCCCTCAAGTGAATTGGAGCCCGAATGCGCAACGACGAAGATCTGACCGACCC
The DNA here is from genome assembly GCA_963755215.1 of uncultured Thermoleophilaceae bacterium. Classification (GTDB taxonomy): domain Bacteria; phylum Actinomycetota; class Thermoleophilia; order Solirubrobacterales; family Thermoleophilaceae; genus JAAYBF01. Next base: position 370,322 of record CAVWIW010000016.1, on the reverse strand, counting down.
GCTGGTGGACGAGCAGGAGGCGGCCGCTGCGGCGGAGGCCTCCGAGGTAGGCGGCCCGGACCCCGATCCGAATGCGGATCCGGCCACGCGACCCCTCAGCGAGGGCGGCGAGGGTGAGTCCGAGGGATTCGAGCTTGCCGAGGAGCAGCTTGAGCGCAACGCCTCTCATGAGGATCGCGGCGGCAACCCGGCCCGGGATGCTTTCCACCGGAGGCCGAGTCCGACCGGTCGCTCAGCCGACTATGGCGAGGCCGACGAAGCAGGCGCGGCCGGCGAGGACGCGCAGGCCTCACCTGACTGAGTTACGCCTTAGCCGGCGTTCTCGCGCGAACCCGTTGACTGACCGGCCTCTTCGCCGGCAGCCCCGGCACTGTCTTGGCCTCCTCGCGCGCGTCTCCCGGTGAGTCGTCCTCGACCTGCTCGGCCGGGGCCTCCTCTGGGAGCTGATCGGACTCTTCGATGTCTCGCTCCATGCCTGCCAGCTACCCCTCGCGGCGAGCGGCAAACTCAGGCGCGGGGGGCGTGCGACTGGACAGCGACGTACTGTTGATGTTCTCCAGCATCGTCGCGGGCGACTCGAACACGACTTCGCACCCGCCTCGCGCAGCTCCTGTTCTGAGAATCCACCTGTAAGCACCCCGATCGTGGGCACGCCGGCGCGTTCCGCCGCCTCGCAGTCGAAGACGGAGTCGCCGACCAGTACCGCATCGTCCGTGCCGGTCGCCGCGCCCGAGCGCGGAATGGACCAGGTCGGGCTCGGGCTTGGTGGCCTCCACGTCGGCGGAGCTGGTCCAGCCATCGGCCAGCCCGCGAGCGTCGAGGAGCTCGAGGTAATGCTCCACCTCGTCCTCTTTGGCCGAGCTCGCGAGCACCACGGCGTTGCCTTCCTCCTTCAGGCGTCGGATTAGCTCGCGCGCCCCGGGAAGCGGCCGCACCTCGTCGATCAACTCCCCGTATCGGTCCTTCTCGGTCGCGCGCACCTCGTCTCCGAGCTTCTGCTCGACGTCATCTCCCGCGAGTGCCCCCACCAATTGGTCGCCCCCCATCCCGATATGGCGGTGGATTTGCCAAAGGGGCAGGGTGATGTCCTGCTCGCGAAATGCCCGATACCACGCCAGCGTGTGGTGATAGTTGGTGTCGACCAGGGTTCCGTCCACATCGAGGATCGCGGTCACGGGCATCACGGCGGCCTACCCACGGGCCGCGCGAGACAAACGGCCGCGTTTCGTGCCCGGCCAAGGGGGTAGCCGGACGAGATGCCCACCCTGGAGATAACTGAGCCGCAGCCGCCCGTCGGACCGGACCCCGAGCCCGTCGGGCCCGAGATCCCGGACTCCCCCGTCGATCCTCCGGAGCCCGCTCCCCCCGGCCCGGAGACCCCTGACCCCTCACCGCCCGAGAGCCCTGAGGTCGACCCGCCGGTCGTTCCCCAGCCGGACCCGAAGGGCCCGGAGACCCTCTAGCCGTGAGCCGGCAGTCCGGGCGTGACGAGAGCGAGAGCGAGCGTCTCGATCGCAACCTGGAGGAGCTGCTCGGCGAGTTGCGAGTGGCCCTGCCCGGGGTGCAGGTGCTGTTCGCGTTCCTGCTTGTCGCGCCGTTCAACAGCCGCTTCACCGGGCTCAGCTCGGGCCAAGAGCGCCTCTACCTGATCTCGCTCATGTGCGCCGGGTTGGCGTCGGCGCTGCTCATCGCTCCCACGGCTCAGCACCGCATCACGTTCAGGATGCAGGAGAAGGAGTGGATCGTGGTCGGCGGCAATCGCCTCACGATCGCGGGCCTGGCCTTCCTGGCGCTGTCCATGACCGCCGCCATCGGGCTGATCGTGGACGTCGTCTTCGAGCCGGCCACGGCCGTCGCATGCGCCGCCGTTGTGGGCGGCACGTTCGCGTTGCTCTGGTACGCCCTACCGCTGCGCAAGCGGATGCAGGACGAGCGGGCGAGTTAGATCGCGCCAACGGTCAGGCGGGTGGTGGGCGCGGCTCGAATTCTTGGCTATCGTTCGGCTCTCTAGGCAGCAGAGACCACGGCCTGGCCGTCGTCTCTGAGGCCCGCCCATCCAGGAGGGACGCGACCACCGAGAGGCTGGCCGCTCTGGATCTCCTCAACCAGACACACGAGGAGTCAGATGCACGCGATTGCCTCACCCGTTGCAGCCTCCGCCTTATCTGAGCAGGACCTGCTGCGCGCTTACGCCGATGGCGACCTGCGGGCGCGGGACGAGGTCATTCTGCGCTTCATGCCCGTCGCAAAGCGCCTGGCGGGCCGGTATCGGCATACCGGCGAGTCGCGGGAAGACCTGGAGCAGGTCGCCTACTTCGGACTGATCAAGGCCGTGGACCGCTACGACCTGGAGCTCGGTCCATTCATCCGGTACGCCATCCCGAACATCCTCGGCGAGCTCAAGCGTCATTTCCGCGACAAGGGCTGGGGCATCCACGTGACTCGCTCCGTTCAGGAGCGCATGCTCAAGGTCAACGAGGCCACGGACCACCTGTCGGGCCAGCTCGGCCGTTCGCCGTCGGCATCCGACATCGCCAAGCACCTCGGACTCTCGGTGGAGGAGGTCTCCGAGGCGCTCGACGCGGGCAGCGCATACTCGCCGATGGCGCTCGACGCCCCACAGGCGGGCGGGGAGGACGGTGCGCGGGTCCTGGGCGACACGATCGGCTCCGAGGACGCCCACTACGAGCTGGTTGAGCTCGGCGAGGCGGTGGGACCTGCATTTCGCGAGCTGTCCGCCCGCGAGCAGGAGATCGTCCGGTTGCGGTTGCTCGAGGACCTCACGCAATCGGAGATCGCGGAGCGCATCGGCGTGTCCCAGATGCACGTTTCGCGCCTCCTCCGACGCGCGGTCGACAAGCTCGCACAGACCGTCGAAGACGGGGCGGTCAGCGCCGCCGATCCGGCTTAGGCCACGCGCTCCAAAGCTTCCGAGTCCGTGTCCTTGGCGATGAGGTCGAGCACGGCCTCCTCGATCGGCCGGTGCGCCAGCGGCCCCTCCGATGTTTGGTCGCCCACGCTCTCGATCACGCCGCCGATCGTGAGCCCGCCGTCGAAGCGGTCGAACACGCGCGGGTCTATGTAAGAGGCGCGCGCGACCGTCGGGGTGTTCCCCAGGTGGTAGGCCACGTCCTCGATCGCGCGCTTGACGGCGCGCTTGCGCGCCGCTCTGGACCCAGAAGCCGCCTCGCCGGAGACAGCCAGGCCCACGGCCGCGAGCACCGTGGCGTGCCAGGTGCGGAAGTCCTTGGCGCTGTAGTCGCCGCCGGCGGCCTTCTTCACGTACTCGTTCACGTCCGTCGATTTGACGTCTGTCCAGCGGTGCCCGGCCTTGTAGGCCAGAAGCTCGTGCTCGCCTCCGCGCCGTCGCTTGAGCGAGGTCACCACCTCCACGACGTCAGGGTCGAACAGGCGCTGAACGCGTTGCTTGCCGCCCTTCGCCGCGTAGTCGAAGCGCAGCCCACCGTCGACGATCGTCACGTGGTTCTTGCGAATCGTCGCGAGCCCGTAGCTCTCGTTCTCCTCCGCGTAGCCCTCGGAGCCGATGCGGAAGAAACCGACGTCGAGCATCCGGACCGCGCAACCGAGGACCCGCTCGCGGGGGACGCCCTCGCGCCTCAGATCCTTGGCCACACGCCGGCGAAGCTTCGGCAGCGCACCGGCGAACTCGACCATCTCGTCGAACTTCTTACGGTCCTCGCGCTCGCGCCAGAGATCGTGGTAGCGGTACTGCTTGCGACCGGCGGCGTCCTGTCCGTCGCCTGGATGTGGCCCATGGGGTAGGGGCAGATCCACACGTCCTCCCACGCCGGCGGGATGGCCAGCTCTCGGATCCGCTGGATCACCGCCGTGTCCTTCACGCGGCGACCGTCCTCGTCGAGGTACTCGAAGCCCAGCCCCCGTCGCCTGCGCGCGATCCCGGGAGTTGAGCAGTCGACGCGCCTGAGCCGCGGCACGTCAGTCGCTCGGGCGCACGCGCTGGAGATGAGTGAACACGCCGGCCGGGCTACCCGCTCGGCCCGAGAGTGAAACGAGCGCCGCTAACCTGGCGGGAGAAGCCACGGAGGAGGCCAAATGCTCGAGTTCCTGACCCGCCACAAGACCACGATGCCCGCGCCCGCCGATGCCCTGCCCGGGCGGGACACTCCGATCGTGGACCCGGTCGCCACGCCGTATTGGACACACCGATGGCGCCACCCTTCCCCGATGACACCGAGCGCCTCGTGGTGGGGATGGGCTGCTTCTGGGGCGCCGAGCGCGCGTTCTGGACCCTGCCCGGCGTGTACACCACCGCGGTGGGCTACGGGGCCGGCCTCACGCCGAATCCCACCTATGAGGAGGTGTGCTCGGGTCGCACGGGCCACAACGAGGTGGTGCTCGTGGTCTTCCACCCCGATCAGGTCTCCCTCGAGGAGATCCTCAAGGCGTTCTGGGAGGGGCATGACCCCACGCAGGGCATGCGCCAGGGCAACGACGTCGGCACCCAGTATCGATCGGGCATCTACACCACCGATGACGCGCAGCGCGAGGCTGCCGAGGCCTCCCGGTCGGCCTACGCAGAAGCGCTCAAGGCTTCCGGTCACGGCGCCGAGGTCACCACGGAGATCGAGCCGGCGGGTGAGTTCTTCTACGCGGAGGACTACCACCAGCAATACCTGGCCAAGAACCCCAACGGGTACTGCGGACTGGGCGGCACGGGCGTCGCCTGCCCCGTGGGCCTGATGCCCCCAAGCTGACGGAGCCTGCCCGGTCGAAAAGAGGCAGCGCCCCGGGGGGCCGGGGCGCTGCGAGGGGACTGCAGCTCCCGAGACTGCAAGCGGGAGTACCTGTTCGTTACCCGGGACCCGCGCCGGCTAACGCACGACGTTTCGACGGGGAGGTTCCGGGAAGTCGGGGGCTGTCTCTGTTGGAGGCAGGCACAGGGGATCGGGCCGCTTTCGCGGACCGGTCCCCTCGGCCTTCCCCAAGCAGATTCCCGGTGGTGCTATCCCACGGTGATCTCGTCGGTCGCCGGTAAGCCAGAGAGAGGAGCAGCCATGGCAAAAGATCACGGTCCGAGCGTCAAGAACGACAAACAGTACGAAGGGCTTCGCAAGAAGGGCATGAGCAAAGGGCGGGCCGCGGCGATCGCCAACACGCCCGACGCTTCGAAGAAAGGCGGGAAGAAGTCGGGCAGCGGCGGCACCAGTCGGAGCAGCAAGAGCACCGGCAGTGGGAGCGGTGGCAATCGCGCGCAGAAGCAAGCGGCGGGCCGCAAGGGCGGCAAGGCCGGGAGCTAGGACGCGTCGTGCTGGATCCCTATTTCGCGCTAATGCCCCTCGCGGTAGGTCGAGGGGACAACCCCGACGGCGGCATCGGGATCGCCCTGATCCTGGGCCTCATCGTCTTGGTCGTAATCGTCATCGCAGCAGGCTGGTACGCGGTCGGCCGCTTAACCAGTCGCCGAAGGCCCGGGTGAGGTGATCGGCCCCTAGGCGGCACCGACGCTCGCGCTCTGACTCTCCGGCGTGGAGTCAGCCTTCTTCTTCGCAGCAACAGCCACTCCCGCGGTCGCCGCCGCGGCGATGGCGATCGCGGGGCCCTTGACGCTTCTCGGCTTCTCTCGCTTGCGCTCGGCGATCTGGAGGGCGCGAGTGAGTGACTGCGCGGCTCTTCCTGCCTCCTTGTCCGATCCGCGGCGGTAGGCCTTCCGGGCGGCGGTCGCGGCGTCCCGGAGCTCGTCGCGAGCCTCCTTGTTGCCGACAAGTGCCTGGCCGTACAGCACCGCGGTGCCCACGGGTGTGCGCTTGACTCGGCGCTTTCCGAACCTCCAGCCGCCCTTGGCGGCTCGGGCTTTGACTGCCATGTCGCTCCAATCCGGTCGAGTGGCGGACTGCTACCCGACCGAGGTCCAGCGAAACGACTTGGGCCGGCCGCGCTCGGGTAGGGCGAATTGCTCACGCTCACTGAGCGCTGAGGCACGCCGAACGCTGCTGTCAGTTCAGCGACGGGTCCACCGGCATCGTGGCCAGCAGCGCGTAGGCGCCGCCCTTGCGCTGGAGCGCGTCGGGCCAGAGGTCGTCGTCGGTGAAGGGATCGTCGTCGCCCACCGGGCCGACGATCCATGCCTCCTGGCCTCCAGCTCCTGTCGAGCTGGCCCGGCGCCCACCCGGCATAGCCGGCGAACACGCGCAGCCGCCGCAGCGCGGGGTCCGCCGCTCGGGGTCGACCAGGCCGAGCGACCCCGCGACCGGAGTGCCGGCCTGGTCGGGCTCCTCGAAGTCGCCCAGCGCGATCACGGCGTCGGGCGCCACGGGGCCGCCCGCGTGGATCACGTCGTCGGGCTCGGCCAGCTCCGCCAGTGCCGGCACGGCCTCGGCCACCGCGGTCTCGGTGGGACGGTTGAGCACCACGCCCATGGCGCCCTCGTCGGTGTGCTCCACCACCAGCACCACCGTGCGCCGGAAGTAGTCGCTCAGCTGCGGCGCCGCGATCAGTAGCTGTCCGCGCAGGGAGTCCTCACTCACGTGACCTACTTGCCCCTTCCACACCGGGTCGCGCTTCTCCGCGAAGGCGGTGGCGCCCTCGCGCGCGTCCTCGGAGACGAACACCGGCCCGGAGATCTCGCCCTGGCGCTGCCAGGCCTCGTCCTGGGACCACCCGGGCGACTCGATGAGGATCCGCTTGGACGCCTCGAGCGCCAAGCGGCGCGTTGCGCGCAACCGCGTCGGCCAGCTCCAGGGCGCCGTCCAGGGCGCCGCCCGCCTCGGTCACCCGGTTCACCAGCCCCAGCTCGGCGCCGCGCTCGGCCGAAATGGGGTCGCCCGTGAGCGCCAGCTCCATGGCCGCGTGGTAGGGGATCCGGCGCGGCAGCCGCAGCAGCGCCCCGGCCGCCGCCACCAGGCTCCGCTTGACCTCGGGGATTCCCAGCTTGGCCCCCTTCGCGGCCACGATCAGATCGCAGGCCAGAGCCACCTCCAGCCCGCCCGCCACGGCGAAGCCCTCGATCGCGGCTATCAGCGGCTTGCGCGGGGGCTGCTGAGCGATCCCGGCGAACCCCCGCCCGTCCACGTGCGGGCTCTCGCCCTGCACGAACGCCTTCAGGTCCATGCCGGCGCAGAAGCCCTTGCCCGCACCGGTCAGCACGCCGACACTGAGCTCGCGCTCTCCGTCCAGCTCGTCGAGCGCGGCCGCCACGCCCTGGGCCAGCTCGGCGTTCACCGCGTTGCGGGCCTCGGGGCGGTTGAGCGTGATGACGAGGACCTGCCCCCGCCGCTCGGTCAGGACGGCGGCGGGCATCAGCGCACCACCCTGATCGACTGGGACATGTCCCCGTGGTGGGTGCAGATGATCGTGTAGCCCCCAGGCTTGGTCAGCTTCTTCTTGTCCGCTCTTCTCATTGTCCTCCGAGGTTACGGCCCACGGCACGGGACCGCCCGCGCGGAGATCCAGTACTCGCGCTCGACCCGGCGTCCGGTGCCGGACCTAGCCTCGGCTCGTGCGCTTGATCGTCGCCCGCTGCGAGGTCCGCTACACCGGCCGCCTGACCGCCGTGCTGCCCGAGGCGCTGCGGCTGCTCATGCTCAAGTCCGACGGCTCCGTGATGGTCCACGCCGACACCGGCGGCTTCAAGCCCCAGAACTGGATGACGCCGCCCACCGTCATCGAGGAGGAGCCCGGGCTGATCGTGGTCCGCAAGCGCGCCGGTGCGAGCGAGGACCGGCTCGAGATCCGCGTGGAGGAGGTGCTCTCCGACGTGACCCACGACATGGGTGAGGCCGCCGCGCTGGAGAAGGAGGGCGTGGAGCGCGAGCTGCAGGAGCTGCTGGCCGATGCGCCGGAGCGCTGCGGCGAGGGGTTTCGGCTCGTGCGCCGCGAGTGGCCCACCGACATCGGGCCCGTGGACCTCATGTGCCGCGACGCCGACGACGGCTGGGTGGCGGTGGAGATCAAGCGCGTGGCCACGATCGACGCCGTCGAGCAGCTCACGCGCTACCTCGAGCGGCTGGCGCTCGAGCCGGGCTTCGCCTCCTGCCGCGGCGTGCTCGCCGCCGAGCGGGTCAAGCCGCAGGCGCGCGTGCTGGCGGAGTCGCGCGGGATCGACTGCGTGGAGGTCGACGCGGGCGTGCTGCGCGGCGACCGCGAGCCCGACCTGACGCTGTTCGCCGGCTAGAAACCGGAGGCTGCATGCGTTTTGCGACACATGCTCCGCTTTCGCATGCAGCCTCGGGCTAACGGCCGAACCGCCTGCGCCGGCGTTTGCGCCGCCCGCGCGAGCCCAGCCCCACGCCGCGCCAGCGGCCCCTTCTTGCGGCCGCGCCGCTGACGCGCAACCGCCGCCGCGCCGCCCAGGCCGAGCGCGGCCAGCCCCGCCGCGATCGCTCCCGGGCGCGAGAGCAGGCCGCGAAACTGGCTCTCGACCTCCGGCCACAGCTCGCCCTCCAGCAGTGCAGCGGCGGCCTCGGGCGTGGCCTCCAGCTCCTCGACCCCGATCGGCGCGCCGAAGGCCACCGACACCTTCTTGGGCTTGGGGATCGGGCCGAGCCACAGGTGGTCGGTGCCGCTGATGGCAGCGGGCACGAGGGGCGCCCGGGCCTCGATCGCCAGGCGGGTGGCCCCGCGGCGGGGCTCGCCGAGGGCGTCCGGCTCGCGCACGCGCGTGCCCTCGGGGAACAGCGACAGCAGCCCACCGGCGGCCAGGATGGCGCGCGACGTCGCCAGCGCGTCCGCGTCCGACTGGCCGCGCCGCACGGGAAACGCACCGAGCTTGACCAGCAGCGGCCCCTTCCACCCCTCGAACAGCTCGCTCTTGCCCATGAAGCGCAGGTGACGCGGCGTGGCCGCGCCGATGAAGAACGAGTCCCAGAAGCTCTTGTGGTTGGGGGTGATCACCGCGGGGCCGGTGGCGGGGATGTGCTCGGCACCGCTGATGCTCAGCCGGAACCAGACCCGGAAGAAGCTCCCGACCACGGCGCGAACCAGGGCGTAGAGCCACCGCGAGGGACCCTGCTCGCGCGCCCTGCGATGAGCCTCCTGGTTGGTCACGGTCCAGACCCTAAGCCCGCAGCTGGTCGAAACTTTTGGCCCCCATCTGGGTAAGCGGGGATAGTTGAGCGGGGAGATGTCACGCGAGCACGACAACACGGCGGTCGCCTATCGCGCGGTCCTCCTGGCCGCGGGGCTGCTGCTGGTGGGCCTCTTTTCGACAAGCTGCTGACGCTCCTCTTGGCGGTGCTCATCACCGTGATCATCGCCATCGCCCTGGCGTCGGTCGCGGACCGTCTCGAGTCGCGCTACAGCGTCCCGCGGCCGATCGGGGCGCTGGCCGGGCTGCTGGGTGGGCTGGTGCTGATCGCCGGCGTGATCGCGCTGATCGTGCCGCCGTTCATCGACCAGACCAACGACTTCGTGGAGGACGTGCCGTCCATCGTCGACGACCTCCGCGAGCAGATCGACGACGCCACCGGGGCCAAGCCGGGCGAGGTGGCCGACCGGGTGCAGGAGTTCGCCGAGCGCTACACGGACGAGCCCGCTCGTCTGATCGGGCCGATCACGTCGATCGGGCTCAGCGTGGCAGGCGTGCTCGGCGCGCTGATCCTCGTGCTGATCACCGCCTACTACATCGCCATCAATCCCGACCCGCTGGTGCGGGGACTGCGCCGGCTCGTGCCGCCCGCCCGCCGGGGACAGGCCGACGTGATCATGCACCGCCTGCGCGACTCCTGGATCGGCTGGATGCGCGGGCGTGGCCGTGGACATGCTCGTGTCGGGGGTCCTGCTGTACATCGGGCTCACGATCATCGGGCTGGATTTCGCGATCTTCTTCGCGGTGCTCACGGCGCTGTTCTCCGTGGTGCCCTACTTCGGCGCCATCGCCAGCGGCCTGCCGCCCGTGCTGTTCGCGCTCACCGACTCGCCGGGCAAGGCGCTGGCGGTGCTCGTCGTCTACACGCTCGTGCAGCAGTTCGAGGGCAACGTGACCATCCCGCTGGTCATGTCCCGCACCGTGAAGCTGCACCCGGCCGTGATCGCCGTGGGGGTGGTCGTGGTCGGCCAGCTGTTCGGGTTCGTGGGCCTGATCGTGGCGGTGCCGATCCTCTCGATGATCACGATCCTCGTGGAGGAGCTGTGGGTCAAGCCGATGGAGAACGCCGAGCGCGAGACGACCTTGGAGTGCGGTGGAGTTACCGCCTCTCGGCATCGCCGCCCGAGCGCGGTCGAGGCAGACGGCCCTAGAGTTTGATCGCCGCGATGACGATAGAGGCGATGACGCAGATCACGATCACGATCTGCATATAGATCCAGAAACGGGGCACAGGGAGGCATTGTGACCATAGGAGCGTCGATATTCCTGGCCGCCGTCGGGGCCATCCTGCGGTACGCAGTCGAGGACAGCATCTCGGGCGTGGACCTGCAGACCGTCGGGCTGATCCTGATCATCGCGGGCGTGGTGGGCTTCGTCGCCGGTCTGGCGATGACGATGAACGCGGGCGACAGAGAGCCGCGCGAGCGCGACCCCTACGCTGACGCCGCCTACTCGATCAGCGCCTGACGGAGGGCGATGGCCACCGCGTGCACGCGGCCGTCGGCCTCGAGCTTGGTGATCGCGCGCTTGGTGTCCGACTTCACCGTCTCGGGCGAGAGCCCGATCCGGTTGGCCACCTCCTCGGTGTGCAGGCCCTCGGCCAGCAGCTGCAGGATCTCTCGCTCGCGCTCGGACAGCGGCGCGTCGGTCACGCCCTGGGTCATCAGCAGCGCCGGCGACAGCGAGGGGTCCACGAAGGCGTCGCCCTCATCGCACCGTCCGGATGGCCCGCAGCAGGTCATCCGGCGGTGAGCCCTTCATCACGTAGCCGCGCGCGCCCGCCGAAATCGCGTCCGAGAGCAGCCGCTTGTCGCCGTAGGCGGAGAACATGACGGTGCCCGCATCCGGCGCGTCCGACGCCAGACGCTTGACGGTGGAGATCCCGTCGATCCCCGGCAGCCGCACGTCCACGATCACCACCTCCGGGGCGTGGCGCCTGACCGCATCCATGGCCGCCTCGCCGGAGGGCACGGTGTCCGACCAGGTCGATGTCGGGCGCGCCGGCCAGCAGCAGGGCGAGTCCTTGCCGCACCGCCGGATGGTCATCCACGGCGAGGCACTTGATGGTGGCGAGTCCATACTTCCGCGCCCATGCTATTCCAGTTGGACCGCCGGCCAACCCCGCCGGCCGGCGGGCACCGGTCTATGATGCGCCGCACTCGGCGGCGCCGCGGAAGGAGAGGCTGTGTTCGGTTCGATCGTGGTAGGCACGGATGGCTCGAATACCGCCTCCGAGGCCGTTCGCCAGGCGACCGAGCTGGCCCGCAGCCTCGGCGCCAAGGTCTATCTCGTGAGCGCGTACGAGCCCGTTCCCGAAGGCCGGCTGCGTGACGAGCGCGAGCAGGTTCCCGAGGACCTGCAGTGGATGATCAACCCGCGCGAGGACGTGGAGGACACGCTGAACGAGCCAGCGCGGGCGCTCTGAAGGACGCGGGCATGGAGGTGGAGACGCTGGCGCGCGAGGGCGACCCGGCCGACGCGATCCTCGACGTGGCCGAGGAGAAGGGCGCCGACCTGATCGTCGTCGGCAACAAAGGCATGACCGGCGCCAAGCGTTTCCTGCTGGGCTCCGTGCCGAACAAGGTGTCCCACCACGCACCATGCTCGGTGATGATCATCCGCACCTCCTGACCCGGCGCCGCGCGGCGCCGGGAGCTACCGGAGGGCGTCCAGCGCGTCGAGCATCCCGTGCCCGTAGCGCGGGTCGAACCCGACCGGGCCGGGTCGCGTGCGGTGTTCTCCAGGTGGCGCTCGAGCGCCAGCGGGCTTGGCCGGCGGCCCAGGCGCTTGCTGGCGATCACCAGCGCTGCCACGCCGGAGACGTGGGGAGCGGCCATGGAGGTGCCCTCGAAGCCACGCGGAAGGCCGAATCCTTGCGCCGCTCGAGGTGAACGTCTGCTGGAAGATGAACGGCCCCCGCAGGTCGGGCCGGCACACGCGCGCGTCGTAGGTGTTGTCCGCGTTCGCCGCGTCGGCGCCGCCGCCGGGTGCCGTCATGTCCACGTGCACGCCGCTGTTGGAGTACTCGGCCTGGCAGCCGCGGATGGTGCTGGCGGCCACGCCGAGCACGACCGTGCGCGCGCGCGGGTACGCCACCGGCCCGTCGGCCTGGTTGCCCGCGGCCGCCACCACGAGCACGTCCCTTGGCGCGGGCGTAGCGCAGCGCCGAGACGATGTCGGGGATCTGCGCGGCAGCGCACCGCCGCGTCGAACTCGATGCTGAGGTTGATCACCGCGACCCTGCGCTTCGCCGCGAACCGGATCCCGCGCGAGATCGCGATGGTGTCTCCCTCGCCCACGGCGTCCAGCACTCGGATCGGGCATGATCTTCGCCCGGTAGGCGATGCCCGCCGCCCCGATCCCGTTGTTGGTGCTCTGCGGCGATCGTGCCCGCGACGTGCGTCCCGTGGCCGTTCAGGTCGTTGGGGTGCCGGTCGTTCCTCGACGAAGTCGTAGCCGCGGGCGAAGCGGTTGAGGTCGGGTGCGCGGCGGAAGCGGCCGAAGCGCTCGTACGCAACGCCGGTGTCGAGCACCGCCACCACCGCGCCCCGGCCACCCGGCGCGCCGCGCGCCCGCGCGTACTCCCAGGCGTCGGGCATGTTGATGCTCGTCGGGCCGCCCAGGTTCCATTGCATAGGAAGCCGGGGTCGTTCGGGAGAAGGCGTGCTCGCGCGCGCGATGTAGTTCGGCACCGCGTAGGCCACGTTCGGGTCGCTGCGCAGCTCGCGCACGGTCTGGCGACCGTGTCGCCGTCTCCGATGGCCGGACTGCTCCGAGCCGCCTGGACACCACCGCGCCGCCGGAGATGCCGGCCCGGTCCTCCACACTCGTCACTGAACCCTCGCGGCGGTGCCGTCCTTGTAGCGGACGATCACCTCGCCGGGCACGTACGTGGCCGCGCCGCGGCGGGTGCCGCGGCGACGAGCGCCAGGGCGGCTACCACCGCCGGAGGAGAGGGTCCTATTCATTGGTCTACGGTCCGCGTCCAAGTGTACGAACGCTCCAACACCCGGACGCCGACTAAGTTGTTACGACTGGATCGGCAGAGTCGGTTCACCCATGAAGGTTTGCGTCACCGGCGGGACGGGGTTCGTCGGCGGCCACATCGTCCGCGAGCTGATCGAGGCGACCACGAGGTCCGGGTCACCTTCCGCGACGAGCGGCGGCTCGAGCGGCTCGCCGCCCTCCAGCCCGAGCCCGTCAAGGCGGACGTGCTCGACCGGGCCGCGATGCGCCGCGCCGTGCGCGGGTGCGAGCTCCTCTTCCACTCCGCCGGGGCGGTGGCCTCCAATCCCCGGAGCGCGTGTGGCAGGTCAACGCGCTGGCGCCGCGGATCGCGGTCGAGGCCGCGGCGGCGGAGGGCGTGGGGCGCGTGGTGGTCACCTCGAGCGTGGCCGGCATCGGCCCGGCGCCGCCCGGGCGGAGCTCGGCACCGAGGACGACCCCTACCGCGGCGGGGGCCTCGGCCTGACCTACGTCGACTCCAAGCACGAGGGCGAGTTCGAGGCGCTGGCCGCCGGCGTACGGCTTGGAGTCGAGGTCGTGGTCGTGAACCCCTCGTATGTCCTCGGCGTCCCCGTCGACCGCTCCCAGCCGGGCGAGACCTCGACCCGCACCATCGGCAACTACCTCCGCGGGCGGCTCCCGGCCGTCATCGACAGCAGCACCGACATCGTCGACGTGCGCGACGTGGCACGCGGCCACGTGCGCGCCGCCGAGCGGGGATAGCCCGGCGAGCGCTACGTGCTGGGTGGTCACGAGATCTCCTGGCTCAGAGCTCATCGAGCGCGTGGCGGATATCTCGGGAGTGCGCCATCCGGTGGCGGTCCTGCCGGTCGGCCTGTCCGGGCCGGCCCAGCGCGCCGAGCTGCTGCGCCTGCCCACGCCCATCTCGTCCGAGGGGTTCCTGTTGATGGAGCAGAACTGGCGCTACTCGTCGGCCAAGGCGAGGCGCGTGCTCGGGCTACCGCAGCCGCGCGCTCGACACCACCCTCCGGGATACGGTCGAGTGGTACCTCGCGCTGATCGAGGACGGTCGGCTGGGGCGCGGGCGGCCGAGCGCGTTCTCGGTCGCGGCCGACCGGTATGCGACTGGCCGGGCGCGTCGGGCTGCTGCGCGGGGCGCGGGCTGCGGAGCGCTACGCGGGGCGGCGACTGGTGGCCGGGGGCTGACGCGCGGATGGCCGGGACCTTCTTCCCGCGGGACGAGTACTTCATGCGGCTGGCGCTGCGCGAGGCCGAGCGCGCGCTCGAGCACGACGACGTGCCGGTGGGCTGCGTGCTCGCGGCCGGGGGAGAGGTGGTGGCCGCCGCCCCCAACGAGCGCGAGCTGCGCGGCGATCCGACCGCCCACGCCGAGGTGCTTGCGCTGCGCGAGGCCGCGGTCGCCCTCGGCACCTGGCGGCTCGACGGCGCTGTGCTGTACGTGACGCTGGAGCCGTGCGCCATGTGCGCGGGCGCGATCGTGCTCGCCCGGGTGCCGCGCGTGGTCTGGGGCGCGCCCGACCCGAAGGCCGGCGCGGCGGGAAGCGTGCTCGACGTGCTCGCCGAGCCGCGCCTGAACCACCGGCCCGAGGTCGCCGGCGGGCTGCTGGCCGAGGAGTCGTCCGGGCTCCTAAGGGCCTTCTTCGCGGAGCGGCGCTGATGGCGGCGACCCACAGATACACCTCGCGGCTGCGGTGGTCGGGCTCCACCGGCGCGGGCTACGAGGAATACGACCGCACCCACCGCGTCGGGCTGCCGCCCGGCGACGGCGAGCTGGTGCTCAGCAGCGACCCGGCGTTCCTGGGCGACCCCGCCCTGTCGAACCCCGAGCAGCTGCTGGTGGCTTCCGCCAGCTCGTGCCAACTGCTGATGTTCCTGGCCATCGCCGCGCGCTCCCGGGTCGACGTGCTGGCCTACGAGGACGACGCCGAGGCCGTGATGCCCGAGGACGAGACGCCCATGCGGATCACCGAGATCGCTCTACGGCCGCGGATCGTCGTGGGCGCGGGCACGGACCGGGCGAAGGTCGAGCGGATGGTGCAGAAGGCGCACGAGGGCTGCTACATCTCGAACAGCCTGACCACCCGGATCACGGTCGATCCGGTCATCGAGCACGCCGAGGGCAGAGAGTGAAGGACCTCGCCATAGCGCTCGAGGACCGCCCCGGTGCGCTGGCGGAGATGGGCGAGGCCCTCGGCCGCGCCGGCGTGAGCGTCGAGGGCGGCGGCGTGTTCGTCGTCGACGGCCGGGGGATCGCCCACTTCCTCTTCCACGACCCGGACGCGGCGCGGGCCGCGCTGGAGGCGGCCGGCATCGAGGTGGTGGCCGAGAACGACGTCGCTCGTCCAGCGGCTCGAGCAGGAAGTCCCCGGCCAGCTCGGGCAGATCGCGCGCCGGATGGCCGATGCCGGCGTGAACATCGAGGTGCAGTACAGCGACCACGACCATCAGCTGATCCTGGTGGTCGACGACCTGGAGACGGGCCGT
Source organism: uncultured Thermoleophilaceae bacterium (assembly GCA_963755215.1). Lineage (GTDB taxonomy): Bacteria > Actinomycetota > Thermoleophilia > Solirubrobacterales > Thermoleophilaceae > JAAYBF01. The sequence goes on along the minus strand of CAVWIW010000016.1, from coordinate 354,787 downwards.
GCCGTCAGTGAGGCGTGGGCGCGTGAGGGCTGACCGTCCGCGGCCCCGTTCGCCGCGAGGCCTCCGCTAGCCTCCGCGGGCGCGTCCCCGGGACGCACCTTCAGGAGGGGTGCCGGAGTGGTTGAACGGGGCGGTCTCGAAAACCGTTGTGGGCGGTTTCGTCCACCGTGGGTTCGAATCCCACCCCCTCCGCTTGTAGGGCAAATACCCTGCACATCGCCAGCTTTGAGCTGGTAGGCATCTTGCGCCTGTCGGCGGGTGCCATTGCCGGCGGCGCGATAACGGCGTATGCAGGGAGGTCTCACGATCGCGCGCCAATCGCGCGAGGAGCCTCAGAGTGTGACCGGCCAACACGGCGTTTTCTCGAATTGGGCGGCTCGTTTCTGCTTCGCGCCGGGAGCGATCGTGCGTCCGCCAGTAGCGATAGCGGCAGCTCTTGCGCCTGCGTGGCCGGCGAGAGTGTCGCTCCCATGGGGCAAGCGACACTCTCGCCTGGACCGTGCGGCGGCTAGCGCTTTTAGACCACGCCGATGCCCTCGCAGCCGCCGGGCTGCGGGAGTAGGCGATACTCGTCGCTGTGGGCGGCGTCGAGCAGTGGTGGTCCGAGGGCGAGTGGGTGCGACTTCCACTCGCCGGCGTAGAGCGCGAGATCTTCTTGCGGCGGATGGGCGCCGGGTCCGCTGTGACGATGTTGCACGGCTTCCCGAGTTCCTCGCACGACTGGGCGAGGGTTGCGCCGCGGTTGGCTGAGCGTCACGCGCTCCTGCTCCCCGACTTCCTCGGGTTCGGCGCGTCGGACAAGCCGGCCGAGCACGACTACACGCTGCACGAGCAGGCCGACCTCGTCGAAGCGCTGTGGGAGCGAGAGGGGGTCAACTCCACTGTCGTCGTCGCTCACGACTACGCGGTCTCGGTGACGCAGGAATTGCTTGCCCGGCGCGCCGAGGGCACCCTCAGCACCGACCTCGTGGCGGTGCACTTACTCAACGGCGGCCTCTACCCCGAGCTTCACCGCCCCGAGCCGGTGCAGACGGCGCTGCTGGATCCCGAGCAGGGACCGCAGGTCAGCGCCGCGCTCACGGAGGAGCTGTTCGTCAAGGCCCTGGAGCCGACATTCGCCGAGGGATTCGACGCGGCTTCCGACAGCGCCGACATCTGGCAGGCGATGAGCCGCGACGACGGTCAGCTGATCGCCCACCGCCTCATTTGCTACATCACCGACCGCAAGCTCCACGGCGAGCGCTGGGTCACCGCGTTGGAGACCACGGACGTGCCGGTCGCTTTCGTGTGGGGCATGCTCGACCCGGTGTCGGGGGCACACATGGCGCAACGGATCCGAGAGCGCATATCCGATGCCCCCTTCCTCGCGCTCGACAACGTCGGCCACTGGCCACCGCTGGAGGCACCCGAGCGGGTCAGGGCGGCGCTGCTCGGCCAGTAGTCAATCTCGCCGGCTTGCCGCGATCGGTCTTGGCGCCCCGCGCTATCGGATCCGGCGCCAAGCAATAACGCGGTGGCGGCCGGACCAGAGTGTTGCTTGCCAATGAAAGCGGCACCTTCAAGATCACGCGGCTTGCCTCTGCTTTGGACGAGGAGCAGGTGCGCCGGCGCCAGAGCCGCGCGCTATCGGTCCGGCGCAAAACAGAAGCGGCCATCTCAGCTTGAGTTCCCGCGCGATGAAGTCTCAGACCGTCACGTAAGAGTCTCGAAAACCGTTGTGGGCGGTTTCGTCCACCGTGGGTTCGAATCCCACCCCCTCCGCTTTATGGGGCTAATACCCTGCAAATCGCCAGCTATGACCTGGTAGGTATCTCGCGCCTGTCGGGCGGGTACCATCGCCGGCGGCGTGGTTACGGCGTATGCAGGGAGGTCTCACGATCGCGCGCCAATCGCGCGAGGAGCCTCAGAGTGTGACCGGCCAACACGGCGTTTACTCGCATTGGGCGGCTCGTTTCTGCTTCGCGCCGGGAGCGATCGTGCGTCCGCCAGTAGCGATAGCGGCCGCCCTTCCGCCTGCGTGGCCGGCGAGAGTGTCGCTCGCGTGGGGAAGGGGCACTCTTGGCGGTGTGCGGGCCGATGCTGGTGGCGGCGGCGAGGCGTTCTGGGCGTCACTCGGCGGCCCGGGACGGAGGCACGCGCAGCCAGGTTGGAGACAACTTGCATCCCCCGAGACCACAGGCGTAGAGTCGCAGCAACTAATCAGCGGAGGTGCTGGCCATGCACGTCGTCGTGCAGCACCGGATCATCGATCCGGACAAGTTCTTCTCAATGGACGCCGAGCAGGTTGCTGGAAGCGGGCCGCCTGGTGTCCAGGGGCAGCAGTTCTTCCCATCTCAGGACAGGTCGGTAGCCACTTGCCTGTGGGAGACGGGGTCGATCCACACGCTCCGCGACTACCTCGACCCGGCTACCGCCGGCGTGAGCGAGAACACGTACTTCGAGGTCGACAGCGAGCGCGCGATGGGCCTCCCGGAGACTGCCGCGGCCGGCGCCTAGCAGGCCTCCAAATGTCGCGACAGAGCGCCCCCAGATTTGGGGGCGCTGCTCCTTCCGCTCGTGGAGCCGCACGAGTTCAAGCGCTGTCGCGCGTGTGGCGCTTTCGCTTTCATCGACGGAAGCGACACTCCCGACTGTCTGGGTGACGGCTAACGCTCCGCGCGCGGAAGCGCTGCACCACGCAGACGCAAAGGGGCGGCGTCACCCTCCTGGCGTCCCGACGGCCTGTCTGCGCCCGCTGCGTCGCGGGGCCGGGCCCCCAGGAGGCGGCGATTTGATTACTGCTGGTGGGCGGTGGCCCGCGGGCCTCGTTCGGCTTCGGAAGTTCGGCTCAGGGCGGGACTCGGGGTTGGGGTCCCCGGCTCCACGGCTGACTCCTCGAGCGCCTCGCCGGCGCGCACGGCGCTGGGATCAGCGCCGCCCCTACGAGGATGAGCGCGAACGCCGCGATGCGCACGCCTACCACGAGGGTCGTTGCCGAGCCGGTCCCCGAACACCGCCAGCCCGGCGAGGATCGTGGACAGGTTTGCCGCGACCGAGGTCACGGCGATCACCGCGACGCCGTCGCCGATCTGGAGGCTGCGAGCGGAGGCGTAGAAGCAGAAGACCGCTGCCGTGACGATGACCACGCTCCACGGGCTGAGGAGGCCGACCGGGCCGCTGTCGAGGTCTCCCGAGAGCGCCTTGATCGCTACGTCTGAGATCCCGAACCCGAGCCCGGCGGCAATCCCGAGCAGCACGCCGCGCTGCGCCGGGATGCGCTCGATCAGGTGGGAGACGACGAGAAGCAGGCCGACGCAGACACGATCGACTCGAAGATGATCATCCCCGCGAGGGAGTAGCCGGACTGGGCTTCTCCTTCGCCCCCGCCCGTCAGCGTCAGCAAGCTGAGCGAGACCGCCACGAGGCCGATGCCGGTCCACTGGCGACGGCCCAGCTCGAAGCCGAAGAAGCGCTCCGCGAGCACCGCCAGGAAGACGAGGCCGCCGGCCAGCACGGCCTGGCCGAGCGAGATCGGGGCAAGCGTGAGCGCAGCCACGTGCAGCGCGAACGCCACCGCCGCCACCGCCCAGCCGATGCTCCACCACTTGGAGCAAAAGATCGATCGCGCTGCGCAGTGGATGGCGCATGACGACATCGGGCGCTTCGACCGCCCCCCTGTGCTTGAACAGAAAGGCGAGATTCGTCCCGAGCGCGGACAGCAGCGCACAGATAAGCCCCACGCCGACGGCCAGCGAGACGCTGGTCACCGCGAAGCCCTCTTCCGAGCGTTCATCGGGCCCTATAAGCGCTGCCACCGACTGCGGGGCCGGCTCATGTCGAACAAGGTACGCCTCTCCGCGTGAAGCACGGAGTTCGCTACCGCTCCCATGGGGAAGCGGCGCCTCCTCGTCTGACCCGTGGCGGCTAGCGCTTCTCGCGCAAAGCAGAAGCGGCCATCTCCGCTTGAGTTCCGCGCGATGAGGTCTCAGACCGTCACGTAAGAGTCTCGAAAACCGTTGTGGGCGGTTTCGCCCACCGTGCTCCGCTTGTAGGCGGATACCCCTGCACATCGCCAGCTATGCGCTGGTATGTATCCCGCGCCTGCCGGGCCGGTGCGTTTGCCAAGGGCGCGATAACGGCGTATGCAGGGAGGTCTCACGATCGCGCGCCAATCGCGCGGCTAGACTCAGGCCGTCGTCGCGCCAGCGCGGCGTTCTCGGCCGCATGAGGGCGGCTGCTCGTTTCTGCTTCGCGCCGAACTCGATAATGGCGGGCGCCGGAAGCAATAGCTAGGGGCGCCCCCGGCACGCAGGACGGTCGATACTGCGGGTGATGTCGCGGGAGGACTACCTACTGGCCAGCCAACCCTCGGAGTTGGACCGCCTTCAGTTGCAATCACAGGTGTGGGAGCCCACTGGGCAGCAGCTCCTATCGAAGATCGGCGGCGGTTCGGGCGGGCGCGCCCTGGATGTCGGCTGCGGAGCCTTGGCTGGCTTCCCTGAGCAAGTGGGTCGGCCCCTCCGGCCAGGTCGTAGGCACCGACATAGACGAGAGCCTGCTCAGCGCCGCTCGTTCATTCCTGGAGGCCGAAGGAATCCCCAACGTAGAGCTCGTCATCGATGATTTGTTCGACAGCAAGCTGGAGCAGCATTCGTTCGATCTCGTCCATGCGCGCTACCTGATCGCGCCGATCGGACGCGGCTCCGAACAGGCGGCCTCGCACCGGCGGTTGGTCACGCCGGGGGGCGCTTTGGTTCTGGAGGGGGGGCCTCGGCTAGTGGCACTTCAATCCCCCCGCCCCCGCGGCTGAGCGACTGATCCGATTGCTCTCCGACATCTTCGCCGGCCTGGGCGGCGAGGCGAGCCGTGCACTTCCTGAACTGCTCCGCGAAATCGGTGTTGAGGAGCCAGAGATCGACGGACACGTCATGGCGCTCAAACCAGGCCACCCCTATCTGCATCTGCCGCTTCAGTTCAGCATCGCACTTGAATCGCGGCTGCTCAAGACATTGAGTGAGGACGAGCTCGCCTCGCTACGCAGCGAAGCCGAGACCGAGTTGGCCGAGCCGGGCAGATGGGGCACGACCTACACCCTAATTCAAGGCTGGGGCAGGATCGAAGCTGAGATCGCTGCTCGTGCCGCGTGAAGGGAGGCGTCCCGCGCCGAGGTGCGATGAGCTTCCGCTCGGTCGACGCGCGAGCGTAGGTGGCGTTGATGATCGCTCGAGCGGACGCCGCATCTCGAGGCGCCGAAGCAACGGAGGACGCCGCAAGAGTTAGCCCGGCGCGAGCGGATCGGCGTGACGGTACGACCCGTGCAGATGCGGAGTCTCCGGGCGTGCCACGAGAGGAGGTCGGGATGGCTGACCATCAGACGGGCGGAGCAGGGGATTGCCTGGCGAGGTTCGGGCGGCTGTGCGCGCCATGTGGGCGCTGGGGGACTACAACCGCTTCGCGACCGAGCTGGACTCACAGCTCGGCCTCGATCTCGTCGAGGCCTGCGGAATCGGCGCCGGCCAACGCGTGCTCGACGTCGCCGCTGGAAGTGGCAACGTCGCGATTCGCGCCGCCGAAGCGGTGCCGAGGTGGTCGCGTCAGACATCACGGTCGAGAACATGAAGGCCGGCGAGCGCGAGGCGAGCGAGCGAGGAGTGGAGCTCGAGTGGGTCGAGGGTGACGCCCAGGCGCTGCCGTTCGGGGACGCGGAGTTCGACGTCGTCACCTCGTCGGCCGGGGCGATGTTCGCGCCCGACCAGCAGGCCGTGGCCGACGAGTTGCTCCGGGTCTGTCGACCCGACGGCACGATCGGGATGGCCAACTTCACCCCTGACGGCCTTGCGGCCGACTTCTTCGGCGTGCTCGCGCCCTACCTTCCGCCACCGCCCCCTGATGCGCCGTCGCCGCTCCTGTGGGGAGACGAGGCGCACGTACGGGAGCTGTTCGGGGACCGGGTGTCCTCGCTCGAAGCGAGCGAACGGGAGCTGGTCGAGACGGTGCCCGGCCCGCCGGTCGAGTACGGCGAGTTCTACAGGCAGACCTTCGGACCGGTGATCGCTGCCTTCGCGAGCGTCGAGGACGACCCGGAGCGAAGCGCAACCCTCGAGCGCGAGTTCCTCGACTTCGTCGAACGAGCGAACGCCGGTCCGTCCGAGGGCCTACCGAGCTCCGCTTCCAATACCTGCTGGTCCTGGCGCGCAAGCGGCGGTAAGGCCCACCAATCAGTCGGGTGAAGGCGGTATCTGACATCGCTTCCTGCGCTGCTCCCGGTGAACGCTCCCGGCGCAGAGCGATAAGTGAGGGCGGTCCTGCGCGGCTGGGGCTGTGACCCGGCATTGTTGAGTGTCATGCACTGAAGGTCTCGAAAACCGTTAACGGGCTTTCGCTCGTTCGAGGGTTCGAATCCCTCCCCCTCCGCTTGTAGGGCAAATGCCCTGCGTATCGGCAGCTTTTCGCTGGTAGGCCATCGTGCGCCTGTCGGAGCGGTGGCATTGCCGGCGGCGCGATAACGGCGTATGCAGGGAGGTCTCACGATCGCGCGCCAATCGCGCGGGGAGCCTAGAGTGTGACCGGCGAACAAGGGTTTTCTCGCATTGGGCGGCTCGTTTCTGCTTCGTGCCGGGAGCGATCGTACGTCCGCCGGTAGCGATAGCGGCCGCTCTTGCGCCTGCGTGGCCGGCGACAGTGTTGCTCTCATGGGGAAGCAGCACCATGGCGCTGCCGAGCCAGGGATTCCGCTTTCACGCGAAAGCACAAGGGCGATCGGCCGCGCCAGGATGGCTCGCCGCACTGCTCTAAGCGCCCAAGCTTGATTTCTGCTGACGCCTTCGCACCATCACCGGGTTTAGGATTGCGCAGGTCTGGCCCCGACGGAAGGTGTTACATGTTCGCCGCGGTGCGATCTCGTCTCACGTTCGCCAACGTCGTTGCGATGCTGGCGCTGTTCGTGGCGCTCGGCGGTAGCTCCTACGCCGCGCTCCGCGTGGGAAGCAAGCAGATCGTCAACAACTCGATCCGCAGCAAAGACATTCGCAACGGCCAGGTCGCCAGCCGAGACATCAAGAACAATGACGTCCGGAGCGGCGACATCAGAAACGGCGAAGTCGGCAGCAACGACATCAGAAACGACGAAGTCGGCAGCAACGACATAAGGGACAACGACCTCGGTAGCACCGACTTCGCGCCAGAGGTGGCGCTTGCAAAGGGCTTCGCCACGATCCAGGCGAGGAATACGAACGGGTCCGCGAATGTGCTCAACTACGGAGGTCAGCAGACGAGCACAGACCAGGCCGGCGTGACCGCGGAGCGGGTAGGGACCGGGATCTACGACGTCACTTTCCTCGCGAACACCGCAACGGGCAGGTTCACGAACGTCGATGCGGTGAACGACCTGACCTGGCAGGTCACGGGACGCAATGGATTCTCGACCGGGAGCGTCTTCGACGCCGCCGGCACGGCCAGCGAGAATCAGATCAAGGTACGCATCTTCATGCGCAGACCGGACAACAGCGGCGTGATCGACTCGTCGTTCAGCGTTCAGTTCTTCGCGCGCACAACCCCCTAGCGAAGCAACGGAGGACGCCGCAAGAGTTGCCCGGGCGCCGGCAAGAGATCGGGCGTGACGGTACGACCCGTGCATGTGCGGACGTCTAGGGACGTGTGACGACGAAGGAGGTCGGGATGGCCGGCCAGCAGGCGAGCGGGGCAGGGATTGCCTAGCGAGGTCCGGGTGGCGGTTCGAGCCATGTGGGCGCTGGGCGACTACAACCGCTTCGCGACCGAGTTGGACCCACAGTCGGCCGCGACCTCGTCGAGGCCTGCGGAATCGGCGCGGGCCAGCGGGTGCTCGACGTCGCCGCTGGAAGTGGCAACGTCGCGATCCGCGCCGCCGAAGCGGGTGCCGAGGTGGTCGCGTCGGACACCACTGTCGAGAACATGAAGGCCGGCGAGCGCGAGGCGAGCCAGCGAGGGGTGGACCTCGGATGACTCGGCATCGTTGAGTGCCATGCACTTCTAGAGGTCGGGGGCCGGCACTACCGAACTACCTGGTGACTCCTAGATCTGCTGGCAGAGGCGCCCGGCAAGCCGCTCCTTCCGAGGCCTACACCTGCGACCCGGCCCAGCACTAAATCCCGTCCTTAACGACAAGCGATCCCAGCTCCACGCGAAGGCCGCAGGCTGGACCCGTTGCACTGCTGGCCTGCTCGGCATAGTCGTCATCGGAGTCTTCGAGGTCGAGGATTCAGCGAGGGCTGCCACCAATCCTCATATTCACGACCGCAGGCCATGCACTCAAGCGTGATCGATCTGGTTGGTTTCGTCAGCTGTCCTCGGCACTCAGGACAAACGAATTGGGCCCAAACAGGCGCCTCTCGGCTGCTCTATTTCCCGATCGCGGAGGAACGCCCAAGAGATTTCCCACGCATCGGCGGGCATGGGAAACTTTGCCGGTCCATTGACCGAGCGTCTGACTGAAGTCTGATCGGTTTGCCATGAACGATCACCTTGGCACTCTCGCACGCCACATGGTCCTCACCGAGGCCGACGGTGTGCTGCGAGACATGACGGTTGAGATGGTCAACGAGATCGTCGTCGCCGCCGCCGCGAGCGACCGGTCGTGCTGCACTTCCACGGCGGCCTCGTGTCCGAGAAGCGCGGGCGTGCCGTCGCCGCCGACTTGCTCCCGGTCTACCGCGATGCCGGCGCCTATCCCGTCTTTTTCGTGTGGCGGAGCGGGTTGTTGGAGGTCCTCCGCGGCAAACTTCGCGAGATCGCCAGCGAGGACGCCTTCAAGGCACTTACAAAGCTCGTGCTCAAGTTCGTGATCGGCAACGTCCTCGGCGCGGAGGCGGCTAAGGGCGGGATTCGAGTTCCGGAGGAGCACGCGGTGGCCAAGGAACTGGCACGCCGCCAGCGCGATGAGGAACCATACGCCGAGTTCGCGGTGCCCACCGACGTCGCCGACCTCACGCCGGCCGACGAGAGGCTCATCGAGCAACGCATGCGCTCCGATCCGCAGCTTCGGGCAGTCGGTCGGGCGATCGCCGAGTCGGCGCTTCCCGCCGCTGACCGTGAGGGAGCGAAGGGCGCCACTACCGGCCGGGCCGCCGAGACGACGCTCATGTCCCCGCATATCGTCGATGAGGTCCAGCAAGGTGCCGCTCGACCCGGCGAGGGAGACTCGTCACGGCCGCCGTTCTGGCGAAGCACGCCGTCAGCGTCGTCCGCAATGTCTTCCGCCGCTTTCGCGCGGGTCGCGACCACGGCGTCTACCCCACCGTAGTGGAGGAGATCCTGCGGGAGTTCTACGCGGCGAACGCCGGGGGACGCATATGGACGGCCATGAAGCAGGAGACGACGGACACGTTTGTCGAGGCAACGCCGGCGCGCGGCGGTGCAACGTTCATGCGCCTTTCTGGGCGGCTCGCTACGCGGGGGCGCGAGGCCCGAGATCACGCTCGTCGGCCACAGCACCGGGGCCGTGTTCATCAATAACCTCTTGGGGCACGTTGAGCGCATGCGCAGCGACCCCGATGGGCCGCTCCCGGCAGACTTCCGCTTCCATGCCGTGGCGTTCCTCGCGCCGGCGTGCACGTTCACCGACTTTTCACCGGTGGTCGAGGGCCGCCGGGATCTGTGGTGCCAGTTCCGCATGTTCACAATGACCGATGACGCGGAGCGCAAGGACGGTCTCTTGCCGGTGGTCTATCCGAGGTCCCTTCTCTACTTCGTGTCCGGCTTGCTCGAGACCGGCCCCGACGGCAAGAGCGAGCCCGGGAAGCCGCTGGTCGGGCTCGCACGTTGCTTCGACCGGGTGCGCGACGATGACCCTCCGGAGGTGCGCGCGGTCCGCGAGTGGATTCGCAAGGACTCCCTGGCGGTGTGGTCGCCGGCCGACGGTGCGCCAGGTTTCAGCGCAGGCGCCCTCAGCCACGGCGACTTCGACGACGACGAGAAGGTCCGGGCCAGCCTGAAGGTTTTGATCGAGGGCGGACCGTGAACGACGAGTGGAACGACCATCACTACGCGGCCGTTATCGGCATCGAGCGGTACCCGGGAGTCAGCGACCTGCGTCACGCCAAGGAGGACGCAGAGGAGGTGGTCACCTGGCTACGCTCGCGCGACGGCGGAAACCTGCCCAAGTACAACCTTCATCGAGGTCATGGCGGAGCCTGCCGCAGAACCGGCGTTCACGGTTGCGACCGCCCTGCCAACGCAGACCAAGTTCCGAGGAGCCCTTCTAGCCGCGCGCTTAGGAGTGTCTCGAAAGTCCGAGAAGTTCGCGATCGCAACACGATCGCGCAACCCGCCCAATCTCGAGCAAACACCCCCGCTCACGCGCAGAACTGCGCGCCAAAATCTCTGGTCTCGAAAACCGTTGTGGGCGGTTTCGTCCACCGTGGGTTCGAATCCCACCCCCTCCGCTTTATGGGCTAATACCCTGCAAATCGCCAGCTATGAACTGGTAGGTATCTTGCGCCTGTCGGGCGGGTGCCATCGCCGGCGGCGCATTTCGGCGTATGCAGGGAGGTCTCACGATCGCGCGCCAATCGCGCGAGGAGCCTCAGGTGTGATCGGGCAAGCGCTGCGGTCTCGATCGGATTGGTTTGGCTGCTCGTTGCTGCTACGCGCCAGCGATAGCTGCCCGGCATCGGCGCGCTTCCACGCGAAGGCAGCGGCGTAGAAGTCGGGGCTCGCCACCTTCACCGCCTCCTGCATCGAGCGGCCGCGAGCCTCACGCCTGCGCCGCGATCTGCGGGCCAACGACCGTGACCTCGGGGATCGGCTGCAGCGCCCACCCCGGCGGGTCGACCCCGGCCGCCTCCGCGGCGATGCGCGCCCAGTGGCGCTCGAAGCCCGCAGGCGTGCAGACGAGCACGTAGCGCGCTGCTGCGTCGCTGTGATTGGCCAGCGTGTGGGCTATGTTGCGCGCGGCGAAGGAGAGCTCGCCCGCGCCCTTGGTGACAAGGGCGGCGTCGACTTGGAAGATCAGCTCGCCCTCAAGCATGTAGAAGGCCTCGTCGAAGTTGTGCGTGTGCAGCGGCGGGCCGGCGCTATGCGGCGGGACCACGATCTCGGTCACGGACACCTGGCCGCCGGTCTCCTCGCCGCGCAGCAGGACATGGGTGGTGAGGTTCGGCCCGGGTGGCATCGTTTGAGCTTCTTTCAGTGTCCGGATTCGAAATGACCAGTGCTCAGGCGCCGGCGGGCTGGAAGAGCTCGATTGGATTCCCCGAGGGGTCCTCCACCAGGATCTGGCTGCCGCCCCGCCCCGTGACGATGTCGCTACGGAAGCTGGCCCCGGCCGCGCGCAACGCCTCGACCTCGCGCTCGAGGTCTGAGACCTCGATCTGGATGCGATTCCAGCCCCCGGGCTCGGGCACCCGGCCGTCGGGCATCGGTTGGCCCGCGCCGCCGGCACCGGGCCGATTGAGCAGCAGCCGCAGGTCGCCCCGCGAGAGAATCGCGAAGCCGGGTCCGGGCTGCATCTCGATCTCGAAGCCGAGCTGCTCGACGTAGAAGCCGACCGCGGCGTCGACGTCGTCGGCGATGTAGCGAAAGCTCATCGTCGCCATCCGCTCCCTTCTCTCCAAGTAGGCTGATGACTAAACGGTTTATAGCACAAACAGTTCTAGGTGCGCGATACCATCGGCAGGGTGTCCCGAGACCACACCAACGCGCAGGCAGCCCCGGCGCGGGGGCTCAGCAGCCGTGCCGGCTTCCTCCTGGTGCAGCTGGGCACCCATAGGCATCGGCGGTTCGCCGAGCGGCTCGCCCCGCTCGACCTTCACCCGCGGCACTTCGGGATGCTCAGCCACCTCGCCGTGAACGAGGGCCAGTCCCAGCAGGCTCTCAGCAGCGCGCTGGGGATACACCGCAGCGCCGTGGTCGCGCTCGTCGACGACCTCGAACATCGCGGGCTTGCCGAGCGGCGCCGGGACCCCGCCGACCGGCGCGCGTACACGCTCTACCTGACCCCCGCGGGCCGCGAGCTGCTGGCCGAGCTCCAGCGCGTGGCAGACGAGGACGAGGCCGAGCTGCTGACCGCCCTCGACGCGCCACAGCGCTCGCAGCTCATCGCGCTGCTGCAGCGCGTTGCCGAGTCCCAGGGCCTGATGGCGGGCGTTCATCCCAATCTGGTGCCACGAGAAGGCGAGAATCACCCAGCCAGGACAGACACCAAGACTCGCCACGCGCGGACTCGGCGAACGTCTCGCTGAAGACCCCTACCGGGATACTGCCAGCTGTCGCCGTGGGACAGATGCAGGCCTGCCCTGCGGCTCCTGGCAGGCACGCGCCGCGGACCAGAAGCAGAAGCTGCGCGGCGTCCGTGCCGGCTAATCCCTCCGGCGCAAAGCGAAAGCGGCCATCCCAGCTTGACTTCCCGGGCAATGAAGTCTCAGACCGTAGGGGTAGGAGTCTCGAAAACCGTTAACGGGCTTTCGCTCGTTCGAGGGTTCGAATCCCTCCCCCTCCGCTGGGAGGGCAAATACCCTGCATATCGCCGAGTTTGAGGTGGTGGGTATCTTGCGCCCGTCGGCCGGGCCTTTTCGCCGGGGCGTGGTAACGGCGTATGCAGGGAGGTCTCACGATCGCACGCCAATCGCGCGAGGAGCCTCAGAGTCATCGGCCAGCGCGGCGTTCTAGGCCGCATGGGCGGCTGCTCGTTTTCTGCTTCGCGCCGATCTCGACCTGCGGCTCGACGCTTCCTCCTTCGCCAGCTCCGGCCGAGCATCTCGAGCCAGTCGGGATCGACCGCGACTTCCGCATCGGGACAGCGCCGTTCCGATTGACCACGCCCGATACCTACGCACTGCTCACCAATGCAGAAGGGGAGAACGATTCCGCCGTGGTAGGTTCGCCGCAGGCTTGCCGACGATCGAAGGAGGGCTGATGGCCGGGCAGAGCGTCGAGGTAGTCAGGGGCGTCTACGAGGCCTTCGGGAGGGGCGACGTACCAGCCGTGCTCGGGGCAATGGCCGACGGCATCGAGTGGTGCGAGGCCGAGGGCATGCCGTACGGCGGCGTCTACCGCGGGGGAGAGGCGGTGGCCCAGAATGTCTTTGGCCCGATCACCGAGGACATCCAAGACTTCGCGGTTACGCCGGAGGAGTTCATTGCGTCGGGGGACACGGTGGTGGCGGTCACCCGTTACACGGGCACCGGAAAAGCCACCGGCAAGGCGCTGGACCTGTCGGTCGTGCACGTCTGGGATGTCAGGGACAGCAGGATCGAGCGGTTCCGGCAGTTCGCGGACACGGCGAAGTTCCTCGAGGTCGTGCCAGCGGAGACCGCCACAACCGCGTAGTCCCCCTCTCAAAGGTGACAAGAGCGCCAAGCTCAGTCCCGCGCAGAAGCCGCGATCGCGCTGAGCCGGCTGAGCTGTTCCTGGACCTCAGGGTTCGAATAAGGACCCAGAAGGGCCGCTTATGGGGCTAATACCCTGCAAATCGCCAGCTATGAACTGGTAGGTATCTTGCGCCTGTCGGGCGGGTGCCATCGCCGGCGGCGCGATTACGGCGTATGCAGGGAGGTCTCACGATCGCGCGCCAATCGCGCGAGGAGCTATGGCGCTGCCGAGCCGGGGCTTCCGCTTTCACGCGAAAGCACAAGCGCGATCGGCCGCGCCAGGATGCCTCGCCGCGCGACCGCTCATAGACTGAGCCTGCCATCGAGGTACGACGAGCGAGGAGGCAGGAATGCGCCAGGCCGCGACCACGGCAGGGGCGTCGGAGATCACGCTGCGGGAGCCCGGGGACGACGATGTGCAGGAGTGCGCGCGCATCTGCTACGAGGCGTTCGGGCAGCTCGACGAGCACCACCGCTTCCCGCGCGACTTCCCAACTGTCGAGTTCGCCGCGATGGTGATCGGCGGCTGGGTCCAGCACCCGAACGTGTGGGGCGTGCTCGCTGAGCGTGACGGGAAGATCCTTGGCTCGAATTATCTCGACCAGCGCGGGCCGATCGCCGGCGTCGGGCCGATCTCGGTCGATCCAGAGGCTCAGAACTCCGGCGTCGGGCGGCGGCTCATGGAAGCGGTGATCGAGCGCGGCAAGGACGCACCTGGCGGCGTTCGCCTCCTACAGGACAGCTTCCACATGCGCTCGCTCTGCCTCTACCAGTCGCTCGGGTTCAACGTCACTGAGCCCGTGGTGATCATGAGCGGCAAGCCGCGCAGCGGACCGGTCGACGGCGTCGAGGTCCGGAGGCTCGAGGCGGGCGACATCGACGCCTGCGAGACACTCTGCAAGCACGTGCACGGCTGGGAGCGAACCGGCGAGCTGCGCGATGCGATGCAGGCCTTCGCGCCGTTCGTGGTGGTGCGGGATGGACAGGTGGCCGGCTATCTGACCACGGCGACCATGTGGCCGATGGCGCACGGCGTCGCCGAGACCGAGGAGGACATGGAAACGCTCCTGCTCGGTGTCGCGGCGCAGTCCGAGGAGCCTCTTTCGTTCCTCGCGCCGATCCGCTGGGAGCTCTACCGCTGGGCCCTGCGCGAGGGCCTGCGCGCGGTGAAGCCGATGAACATCATGGCGCGCGGCCCCTACCAGGAGCCTCGTGGCGCCTGGTTCTCGAACGTCCTGTACTGAGGGCGACCGCCGGCGTGGCGTTCGTGGAACCGCCGCCGGCCATCTCAGCTTGAGTTCCCGCGCGATGAGGTCTCAGACCGTCACGTAAGAGTCTCGAAAACGTTAACGGGCTTTCGCTCGTTCGAGGGTTCGAATCCCTCCCCTTCGCTAGCTAGAGGGCCGTGACCTCGGACCTACATCCAGGCCCCGCTCGACCGCGGCCCCCGGCCCCCGTGACTCTGGCAGGCTGCACCGCATGACCACGGCAACCTCAACGGCCACGGGCCGCCTGCTCAATCCGGCGACCTACGACGCTGCAGAGTTCGACGATGCCACGCGGCGACTGTTCCGCGCGACGATCGACTGGTTCGAGGCCAAGGGCAAGGTTGCGGTCATGGCCGAGACGCGCGGCGACGAGTGGTACGGGGACTTCATCGAGTTCCTCAAGCGCGAGCGCGCCTTCGCAACCTTGCTCACTCCGGCGCGGGACGCGGGCGGCGACGCCGACAAGCGCTGGGACACGCGGCGCAACGCGGTCTTCAACGAGATCCTCGGCTTCTACGGGCTGCCCTACTGGTACGCGTGGCAGGTCACGATTCTCGGGCTCGGGCCGATCTGGCAGTCCGACAACCCCGCGGCCCGTCAGCGTGCCGCCCGGCTCCTCGACAGTGGAGCCGTGTTCGCGTTCGGCCTCTCCGAGCGCGAGCACGGCGCCGACATCTACGAGACCGACATGATCCTCACGCCCGACGGCGAGGGGTTCCGCGCCAACGGCGGCAAGTACTACATCGGCAACGGCAACGTCGCCGGGATGGTCTCGGTCTTCGGGCGACGCGCCGACGTCGAGGGGCCCGACGGCTACGTCTTCTTCGCGGTCGACAGCCACCACCCCGCCTACCAGGTGCGCAAGAACGTAGTCCACGCTCAGATGTACGTCAGCGCCTTCGACCTCGAGGACTACCCCGTCGCGCCCGAGGACATCATGCACCGCGGTCCCGCCGCGTTCGAGGCCGCCCTCAACACGATCAACGTCGGCAAGTTCAATCTCGGCTTCTGCGCGATCGGCATGAGCGAGCACTGCTTCTACGAGACGGCCACCCAGGCCGAGAACCGGGTTCTCTTCGGCAAGCGCGTTACCGAGTTCCCGCAGATCCAGAGGATCCTCACGGAAGCCTATGCGCGACTGCTCGCGACCAAGCTCTACTCGGCGCGCGCGGTCGACTACGTTCGCAGCGCAAGCCTGGAGGACCGCCGCTACCTCCTCTACACGCCGATCAACAAGATGCGCGTGACGACGGAGGGGGAGCGGATCGTCAGCCTCTTGGGCGAGGTGATCTCCGCCAAGGGATTCGAGCGTGACTCGTACTTCGAGGCGGCGAAGAACATCATCGGCGGACTGCCGAAGCTCGAGGGGACGGTCCACGTCAACCTGGCACTGGTCCTCAAGTTCCTGCCCAACTACCTGTTCGGGAACGAAGCCCTGGAACCCGCACCGGCTCGCTACGACGCTGCCGACGACGCATTCCTCTTCGCTCAGGGACCGACCCGTGGGCTAGGCAAGATCAAGTTTCCGGACTGGCGCCCGGTATTCGATCGGTTCGCCGAGGTCCCCAACGTCGCTGTGTTCCGCGAACAGGCCGAAGCGCTCGATCGCGCTCCTCGAGGTGGCGCCGTTGACGCCTGAGCAGATCGGCGAGGACCTCGACTTCCAGCTGTCGCTTGCCGAGCTCTTCACCCTGCTGCCCTACGCGCAGCTGATCCTCGAGCAGGCGGAGCTAGCCGACACGCACCCCGACATCGTCGACCTGATCTTCGAGTGGCTCGTCAGGGACTTCACCACCTATGCGATCGACCTCCACGGCAAGGCGTCGTCGACGGAAGCTCAACAGCGCTGGGCGCTCGACAGCATCCGCAAGCCGGTGATCGATGCGCTTCGCGAGGACCGGGTCTACGCCGAAGTGCGGGCACTCGCCGACGCGTACGTGATGCCCGCGTGAGCTTGTGGAGGTCGTGCGCATGCCGCTGCGGGTGGGGCAAGAGTCAAGGCGCACCTTCGATGAGCAGCTTTCGCTGCGCTTTCCTCGTCTGACCGCCGCAGGCTTCCGCCTCATCGGCAGGTTGTCGCCGAGGTCGCGTTTGCGCCAAGCGGCGCTGCGGCGGGGGATGCGGCTCGCGCTGGAGGCCTTCAACCGCCGGGACCTGGACGCGGTTGCAATCGCCTACCGGTCGGACCTGGAGTACTACCCGTACCGCGAGTTCGTCGAGGCGGGGCTCGCGGAACCCTGCTATCACGGCCCCGCCGGCTACCGCAAGTACATCGAAACCACGTATGAGGTCTGGGGAAGTGACGTGCGCTTGGAGCCCACAGAGTTGATCGACATGGGCGACCAGCTGGTGGTCCTCGCGGACATGCCGATGCGCGCCCAGTCGAGCGGCGTGTCGCTCGCTCAGACCTACGCGGCCGTGATGACGCTGAAGGACGGCAAGGTGGTTCGCCACAGCGACTTCCTCGACCACACCGAAGCCCTAGCGGCCGCGGGGCTGAAGCACGAGTAGGCAGTCACTGCCGCCCGGCCGCGACCGGGTCCGCCAGCCTGCCGTGCACGAACTGGACGACCATCGCGCCCTCGCCCACGGCGGTTGCGCAGCGCTTGACGGAGCCGGAGCGCACATCGCCGGCGGCGTAGACACCCGTGACGCTGGTCTCCAGCAGCGCGGTTGCGCCGGCGTCGGGGCCGGTGAGCACGAAGCCCCGGTCGTCGCGCGCCACGGTGTCGCCGAGCCAGTCGGTACACGGCTCTGCTCCCAGAAAGAGGAACAGGAACGCGAACGGCAGCCGTTCGCCGTCGGTGAGGGTGACCGCCTCCAGCTCGCCGTCGTGGCCGTGGAGGGCTGCGATCTCGCTGCTGTCGCGGACGCTCACGCCGTAGCGCTCGAGCTCGATCAGCAGATAGTCGGACATGGTCTCGCGCAGATCGGCGCGGCGGTGGAGCAGGCTCACTAGCGCGCCGCCGCGGGCCAGCCACACCGCGGCCTGAGCCGCCGAGTTGCCACCGCCCACCACCGCAACTCGCGCGGCGCCGCAGCGCTGCGCCTCGGGCGGCCCCGCGGCGTAGAACACGCTGATGCCCTCGTAGTCGGCCAGGTCGTCGACGGGAAGGCGGCGGTACTGGGCGCCGGTTGCCAGCACCACGGCGCGGGCGGAGACCGTGTGCTCGCCCTCCAGGTGCACGATGTGGCGGTCCTCGCCGGGCTCCAGCGCCAGCGCCCGGTATGGGGTCGCGGTGCGGGCGCCGAACTTGCGGGCCTGGGTGATGGCGCGGCTGGTCAGCTGCGTACCGCTGATGCCGGCGGGGAAGCCGAGGTAGTTCTCTATGCGGCGCGAAGTGCCCGCCTGGCCGCCGAGCGCCGCCGCCTCGACCACCAGCGTGGCGAGGCCTTCGGACGCGCCGTAGACGGCGGCGCCCAGGCCCGCGGGCCCGGCGCCCACGACCACCAGGTCGACCTCCTCGCGCGGGTCCAGCTCCAAGCCGACGCCGATGGCCCGCGACACGTCGCCGTTGGAGGGGTTACGCAGGTCGGGACCACCGGGAAGGCGGACGAGTGGGAGCTGCTCGGGCGGGAGCTTTGCGATCAGCTTCGCCGCCTCTGGGTCCTCACCGTGCTCGGGGTCGCGCCACGTCAGGGGCAGGCGGCTGCGGCGCGCGAAGTCGACCATCCGACGGGTGGCCTCCGACGACCGCGGGCCGATGATCTCGAGGCCCACCCCCTGGCGCTCCTGAAGCGCCTCCCGGCGAGCCATAAAGGCGGACAGCACCAGGTCCGACAGCGGCCCGTCCTCGGCCAGCAGCCGGACGCAGCGCGTCGCGGTCGACGGCGATGTACCGCAGTGGCTCTGTGACCACCGCGTTCAGGAATACCGTCTGCCCCGAGAGCAGGTTCATCTCGCCGAGGAACCCATTGGCTCCGTGGCGCACGATCTCGTGCCCGGCCGCGTCCTGGATGGCCGCCTCGCCCTCGAGGATGGCGATGAACGGATAGCGCTGGTCGCCCACCCGGAACAGCGACTTCGCCCACCGCCGCGGTGCGCTCCTCGCCGACCGCAGACAGCGTCTCCAGCTGCGATGGGGAGAGGACCACGGACGCCGGGAGTGCCATCGACTGAGGGTACTCGGGCGCCTCAGCCGCGAATCGGGCAAGGTATTGCTGCCATGGACGCGGCGACGGTCAGGGCGATGCTCGAGCAGCACTTCATGAGTGGCGACCCCGAGCGCAGCCACGAGATGTACCACGAGGATGCTGTTCTGGAGTTCCCACAGTCAGGCGAGCGCTTCGTCGGCGTCGAGAATCTCCGCGAGTGGAGAAGCAACTATCCGGCCTCCACCAAAGTTGAGTTTCGAGAGATCAGGGGCAGAGCGGATCTCTGGGTCGTCGAGCTCTCGATCAGCTACGACGGGGGCCCTGGGAACTTCGGGGTCAGCATTCTCGAGTTCAGGGAGGAGAGGATCGCCCGAGAGTCGATCTACGTGACCGAGGGCTGGGAGCCACCGGAGTGGCGCGCCGAATGGCGCTCCGCGCCGTAGTACAAGATCAAGCACGGATGGCCGCCCAGGTCCATCATCTCGCCCTGCTGCGCGGCATCAACGTCGGCGGCAAGAACCTGATCAAGATGGCGGACCTGCGCGAGGCCTTCGAGGAGCATGGGTTTCGCCGACGTCGCGACCTTCATCCAGAGCGGGAACGTGCTGTTCCGGGCTCCGAGGCAGAAGCGCGAGCAGCTGGCGGCTGAGATCGAGTCGGCGCTTAGCAAGCGCTTCGCAACGACGCTGAAGGTGGTGCTCCTGACGGAGCCCCAGCTGCGGGGGGTGGTCGAGGGGGCCCCGCGGGGCTTCGGCTCGGATTCCCACAGGTGCGACGTGATCTTCCTGCGCAAGCCGCTGACGGTGAAGAAGGCGTTTGGCCTGTTCGAGATCAGGGAGGGCGTCGACAGCGCCTGGGCGGGAAAGGGCGTTGTGTACTTCTCTCGGCTCGCCTCGAAGGCCTCTGGCAGCCGGCTGTCCAAGATCGTTGCTCGGCCCGAGTACCAGGACATGACCATCCGCAGTTGGAGCAGCACGACGAAGCTCCTCGCCCTGATGGAGTCGAGGTAGGGTCCGGCCATGTCCTCTGCTCCAGAGCTCACCGGCCACTGCGGCTGTGGCGGCGTGCAGTTCGAGATAGACGCCCCGCTCAAGGCTGCCGGCTACTGCCACTGCACCCGCTGCCAGCGGCGCACGGGGGGTGCCTCATCGGCCACGGCGGTCATCGCGCCCGGCTCGCTGCGCCTGGTCGCCGGCGAGGAGCTGCTTGCCAGCTGGGAACCGCCGGGCGGGTTCGCCAAGGTCTTCTGCAGCGCCTGCGGCTCGGCGCTCTTCGGCCGAGCGCCCGGGAGCGACGAGATCTCCCTTGTACGCCTGGGCGTGATCGACGGGGATCCCGGCATCCGCCCGCAGGGCCGCCAGTACGTCGCGTACGCCGCGGCCTGGGAGCCGATCCCCGACGACGGCCTCCCGAGCTTCGACGAGGGCTTTCCCGAGCGGGGCTGACCTCGGGCGAGCGGTAGGAGGGCGGCGCGCTGACCACCCATGCGCGTCCTCTTCACCACCCGCGGAAGCTCCGGCCACGTCGGGCCGCTGGCTCCCTTCGCGCACGCCTGCCTTCGCGCCGGACACGATGTGCTCGTTTCCGGGCAGCGCCAGTTCGCGGCCAACATCGAGCGTGCCGGCCTTCCGTTCGCGCCGGTAGACGAGCCCTCCCGCGACGAGTGGATGCCCCTGATGGAGCAGTTCGCAGACCTGGACATCGACACCGCCAACGGCGTGATGATCAGCGAGTTCTTCGCGGGGCTCGATCTCCGCGCCGAGCTGCCGGCACTGCGCGGAATCGTCGAGAGCCGGCGTCCTGATGTGATCGTGCGAGAGAGCTGGGAGTTCGGCTCGGCGCTCGTGGCCGAGCTGTACGGGATCCCTCTCGCCCGGGTGGGTCTCGGCTTGGCGGAGATGGAACAGCTGGCGATCGAGCTGGGCGCCCGAGGGGTCGAGAGCGCTCGCACGGAGCTGGGCTTGCCATCCGACCCGGGTGGCGAACGGCTCGCGGCTGCGCCGTATCTGACGACGATGCCGAAGGAGCTGGAGGATCCGGTGATCGCCGAGCCGGCGCGGACGAGTCGCTTCCGCTTCGAGGTGGGTGCCGGCGCCGGCGAGCTTCCGGACTGGTGGCCGGGCAACCGGGATCCGCTCGTCTACCTCACATTCGGCTCGGTTGCCGCCGGCCAGCATCTGCCCTACTACCCGGCGCTCTATCGATCGGCGATCGACGCGCTCGCGGCGCTGCCGGTGCGGCTGCTGGTCACGGTCGGCGACGCCGAGCGCGAGATCGACGAGCTGGGCGAGGTTCCGTCCAACGCGCACGTGGAAACCTGGGTCACACATGACGACGCGGCACGAGCCGCAGACGTGATCGTCTGCCACGGCGGCTTCGGGAGCACGCTAGGCGCGCTGGCCCACGGCACGCCGCTCGTGGTCCTCCCGCTCTTCAGCAGCGATCAATGGGCCAACGGTGAGGCCGTTGCCCGGAGTGGCGCCGGCATCACGATCGCGGATGACCTGAGCGCCCGTAAGGTCCTCGATCTGCCCGGCGCCGAGCGCATGAGTGCGCTCGCCGACGCCGTCGGCTCGATGTTGAGCGACGCGACTCATCGGCGCGGGGCCGCGCGCATAGAAGATGCAATGCGCGCCCTCCCGCCGGTCGACGAGTCGGCGTACCTGCTCGAGGAGATCGCAGCCGTGGCGCACTAGGCTCACCCGGCGTTGATCCTCGCCATCGACCAGGGCACCACGGGCACCACCTGCATCGTCTTCGACGGCGATGGCAGACAGACGGGGCGCGCCTACTCCGAGTTCCAGCAGCACTTCCCCAGGCCCGGGTGGGTGGAGCATGACGCGGGCGAGATCTGGCATGTCACCGAGCGGGTTGCGAGCGAGGCTCTGAACGACGCCGGCGTGAAGGGCGAGGACCTGGACGGCATCGGCATCACCAACCAGCGCGAGACCGCCGTGGCGTGGGACCGCGACAGCGGAGAGCCACTGCACCGCGCGATCGTGTGGCAGGACCGGCGCACTGCGGGCTTGTGCGACCAGCTGCGCGAGGCGGGCCACGAGGCGCTTTTCCGCGAGCGCACCGGGCTCGTGCTGGACGCCTACTTCTCGGGCACCAAGTACCGCTGGCTGCTGGATGAGGGGGGTGTCGACAGGCACGCCCTGCTCGGCACCATCGACTCGTGGCTGGCCTACAAGCTCACGGGCGAGCACGTGACAGACGTGTCCAACGCGTCGCGCACGCTCTTGTTCAACATCCGCGACGGCGTTTGGGATGGCGAGCTGTGCGACCTGCTCGACGTGCCCATCGGCGCGCTGCCCGAGCCGGTAGGCAACGCGCAGGAGTACGGCCGGACCAGCGTGTTTGGCGGCAGCGTGCCGGTCTGCGGCATGGCAGGCGACCAGCAGGCCGCGCTGTTCGGGCAGGCCTGCCACGAGCCGGGCCTGGGCAAGAACACCTACGGCACCGGCAACTTCCTGCTCCAGAACGCCGGCACCGGCTCGCCGCCGCTTGAGCAGGGCCTGATCACCACGATCGCGTGGAAGCTCGGGGACCGGCTGGAGTACGCGCTGGAGTCCAGCATGTTCGTGACCGGAGCCGGTGTGCAGTGGCTGCGCGACGGCCTGGGGGTGATCGCTGATGCGTCCGAGACGGAGGCGCTGGCCGCGTCGCTCGACTCCAACGAGGGCGTCTACTTCGTGCCGGCGCTCACCGGCCTGGGCTCACCGCACTGGGACCCCTACGCGCGCGGCACGATCGTGGGCCTCACCCGCGGCTCCGGCCGGGCGCACCTGGCTCGCGCGACCCTCGAGGCCATCGCCTACCAGACGGTCGACGCGGTCCGGGCCCAGAACACGGCGCTCGGCATCGAGCTCGAGGAGTTGCGCGCCGACGGCGGCGCGACGGCCAACAGCTGGCTGATGCAGTTCCAGGCCGACATGCTCGGCGTGCCTGTCGTGGTGCCCGAGATCACCGAGACCACCGCGCTTGGCGCCGCCTACCTGGCCGGCATCGCCGCCGGGACCTGGACAGCGGAGGAAGTGCGCGGCATGTGGTCCGAGGCCCGGCGCTTCGAGCCGCAGATGCCGGACGACCAGCGCCACGAGCTGGTCGCGGACTGGCGACGGGCACTGGAACGCTCGCGCGACTGGGCGCGCCGCTAACTCCGCTCAGCGGTCGGCGAGCGCGAGCCGGCCGGCCAGCGCCACGAAGGCACCGCCGAACACGCGCCGGATCCAGGTGAGCACCGCGGGGCGCGCGATTACCTGGTTGCGGATGCCCGCCGCGAAGATCCCGTAGACCGCGAACACGGCGAAGGTGGCCGCCATGAACACCGCGCTCAGCTGAACCATCTGCAGCGTGGCCCCGGCCTCGCCCGTCTGGACGAACTGCGGCAGGAACGCGAAGAAGAAGATCGTGAGCTTGGGGTTGAGGAGGTTGATCAGCACCCCCGAGACGATGACCCTCAGATCCGAGCGCGGAGCCGTTTCCTCCACCGTCAGCGCCTCCCGATCGCGCAACGTGGTCCACGCCATGAACAGCAGGAAGGCCACGCCCAGGTACTTGAGCACCTGGAACGCCGTGGCGCTCGTGTGTAGCAGGGCCGCTAGCCCCGTGATCGCGGCGAGCATGTGCGGCACGGTGCCGAGTGTGCAGCCCACCGCCGCCACCACGCTCGCCCGCGAGCCACGCGAGAGGCCGGCGGCCACCGTGTAGAGAACGCCCGTGCCCGGCGTGGCGACCACGACCAGCGTCGTCAGGAGGAACTCGGTGCTCAGGACCGCAATGAAGCTACCGGCTCGCGCCCTCGCGCACACGATCCCGGATTGCGACCAGGCGCCGGCGCGCCTCGGCCGGGTCGACCGGGTCCATGTACGGGCCCGTTGGCCGAGGCCGCCCACGGGACGAGCACGTCGAACTCCAGCTCGCTCATCAGGTCCAGGCTCTCCACGTAGGCGACGCGGTCGCTGGAGTCCAGCACGGCTGCCATCCATTCACCGTCGGTCAGGTACACGGAGTCGCCGGTGAACAGGAAGCGGTGCTCGCCGTTGTCCCAGAGGTAGGCGGTGGCACCAGCAGTGTGGCCCGGGATCGGGATGACCTCGAAGTCGTCGTCCAGCCGGTGGCGCTTCGAGAAGGTGGCTCGCACCGGAAGGCGCTCCGCCGCCTCGGCCCGGTCGTCCTCGTGAATGAAGACGGGCGCGACGACCCGGTCGGGAGCGAACATCGCCTCGTGCCAGTGATTCAGGTACTGGCGCGCCGCTCCGCCGTGCTCGCCCTGTGCGACGGCGCCGTTGGTGTAGATCAGGATGTTGTCCCGCTCGCGCTCCAGCAGGAAGGCGCGGACGTGCATTGACCGGGCGAACGGCAGTGACTCCGGCTCTGATGCGTGGAGGCCTTCGACGTCGATTGGTGGCGTGATCGTGTGCATGCCGACCACGCTAGACCTTCAACCATGCTTTAAGTCAAGGGGGGCGTTGATATACCCGTTCGAATGAGTCCGCGTGCCTGGGCCGCCTTCGCGGCCGTGTCGACCCTCTGGGGTGTTCCCTACCTGTTCATCAAGGTCGCTGTGGACGACGGCGTGCCGCCGGCCTTCCTCGCATGGGTGCGCGTGGTGCTGGGCGCCGCCGTGCTGCTCGCGCTTGCCTGGCGCGCCGGGGTGCTCGACTCGGTGCGCGGGCGCTGGCGCTGGCTCGCGCTGTTCGCCGTCATCGAGATCGTGATCCCGTTCCCGCTGATCGCGGCTGGGGAGCAGCACGTGTCGTCGTCGCTGGCGGCGATCCTGATCGCCGCCGCGCCGCTGTTCGTGGCGATGCTGGCGCTGCGCTTCGACGCGGAGGAGCGCGTGGGCGGCACGCGCCTGCTGGGCCTGTTCATCGGCCTGGGTGGCGTGATCATCCTCGTGGGTGTCGACGTGGCGGGCGAGGCCGACGAGCTCATCGGCACGGCCGCCATACTGATCGCGGCGTTGGGCTACGCGGCGGGCCCGATGATCCTCAAGTCCAAGCTTGCCGATCTCGATCCGCGCGCCACGATGGGCGTGAGCCTGGCCATCGCGGCGCTGCTTCTGACCCCCGCGGCAGCCATCGCGCCCCCGGCTGACACCCCGTCCAGCGAGGCGCTGGCTTCCCTGCTGGTCCTGGGCCTGTTCTGCACGGCCGCCGCGTTCGTGGTCTACGCGTCGCTGGTGGCCGAGGTGGGGCCGGGCCGCGCGCTGGTCATCACCTACGTAGCGCCCGTGGTCGCGGTGGCGCTGGGTGTGGCGATCCTCGGCGAGAGCGTCGGCGCCGGGGCGGTGGCCGGCCTGCTGCTGATCCTGGCCGGCTCCTGGCTCTCGACCGATGGCCGTCTACCGCCGGGCCTGGCGGCCGCCGCCACGCGCGTGCGCGCGAGGAGAGATCAGGCGAGCGCTGCGGGACGGGCCTCAATCGGGGAGGGCAAGGCCGGGCCTTGACTTCAAGTGTGCTTGAAGTTGCACAATGTGATCCGAAGCGCTGACCCCGAGAACCAGGAGCAGGCATGAGCGCTACGACGGCAAGCGAGCGGATCACGGAGGAGGTCTCCGGCTGGCCCGGGATCGAGGCCGGCCCCGGATCGCGCGGAGAGTTCTCGTTCAGGCTCGGCCGCCGCGAGATCGGCCACCTGCACGGCGACCACTCCGCCCACTTCGGCTTTCCCAAGGAGGTAGCGGTCGAGCTCAAGCAGCGGGGCCGCATCGGCCCGCATCCGGCGTTCCCGGACAAGGTCGCCTGGGGCGCGCGGCGGATCGAGAGCGATGACGACGTGCGGGACGTGATCGAGTTGCTGCGGCTGAACTACGACCGCAACGTCGCCCGTTTCGGCGTGCCGGACGAGGCGGCCTGACCGCGAAACTCGTTCGCCCGCTCAGGCCGCGTAGCGGGCGGCGCTGCGGGCCCGCGCCTTTGCCGCCTCGACCTCGCGATCCTTGGCTGGCGCGGCGGTGACCAGCTCGCTGAGCAGCTGCGAGGAGACTTCGGTCACGGCTGCCACGGCCCGATCGAAGGCCTCGGCGTTGGCCTGGGAGGGCTTGGAGAAGCCGCTGATCTTGCGCACGTACTGAAGGGCGGCTGCGCTGATCTCCTCCTCGGTGGCGGGGGGCTCGAAGTTGTAGAGAGTTCGAATGTTGCGACACATGCGGTTCAGGCTAGCTCCCCGGCGGCGCGGGAGCGGCCAGATCCGCTTCACCTGGGGTTAGCATCGACGCAAGCGCGCACCGGCTAGCTTCGCGGGTGCGATGGGAGGCGGCGTCGACCACAAGGACGAACACCTGCGCCGGCGCTGGTACGAGAGCCGGCAGCGCTCCCGCGAACGGCGCCGGCTGGCCGCACGGCGCGGACGCGTGCCGGCGCGGCGCCGCCGGGCCGGCCTGGCGCTGGCGGGCGCGCTGGTCGCAGCGACGGTGGGCTCGCTCGCCCTTGCCGGCTCCGGCGACGATGACAGCGGGGAGCACAACGGCCCGACCCTGGCTTCCCCGGCTGCCGACGGGCTGGAGGGCAGGGTGCCGGAGCCACGGGTAACGGTGCCCACCGCCGACGGACTGCGCGAGGCGTGGCGCTTCGCGCGCGCGCGTGGAGGTCAAGTCTCGATAGCCGTCGTGGACACCGACGGCCGCCTGCGCGCCCACGATGGGTCGCGTGCGTACGTCTCGGCCAGCGTGGTGAAGGCGATGCTGCTGGCCGCCGAGCTGCGGCGGCTCGATCGCGCGTCCCTTGCCCTGGACGCGGGCACGCAGGGACTCTTGAGGTCGATGGTCACCACCAGCGACAACGACGCCGCCGACTCGATCTACGGCCGCGTCGGCGACCAGGGCCTGCTCGAGGTGGCGAAAGCAGTGGGCATGCGGCGCTTCTCAGTGGCCGGCTACTGGGGCAACGCGCAGGTCACGGCAGCCGACATGGCACGACTGTTCGCGCGCCTGGATCGCGTCGTCTCGCCGAGTCACCGGCGCGTGGCCCTGGCGCTGCTGGCAGGCGTCGTGCCTGACCAGCGCTGGGGGGTGCCGGCCGCTGCCAAAGGGTGGACCGCGCACTTCAAGGGCGGGTGGCGGACCACCGGCCGCGGCCAACTCGTGCATCAGGCAGCCCTGCTGCGGCGCGGAGACCGAAGGCTGGCCGTGGCGGTCCTCACCGACGCGCAGCCCTCGCAGGCCCACGGGCGCGACACGGTGCGGGGGGTGACGGCGCGGCTTCTGGATTGAGTGCACGGTTGCGGGTTGCCCCCGCCGCGCGCAGGCGCGATGGTGCGGCTGTGCGCACCGCATTGCTGCTTCGCCGCACACGGCTACTCGTGGCCGCCGCCGTGCTCGCGTCGCTTGCCCTGGCCGCCCCGGTGACGGCCCAGACCAGGGTGGACGCGGGCGCCCTGCGCGCGGGTGTCGGGTCCTCTCCCTGGGATCTGCGGTTCACCGACGCGAAGGGCCGGTCGGTGCTCGCGCAGGAGCGCGGCACGGGGCCCGGGCCCACGGGATCGCTGGGCTTCGAGGCCGGCGGCGTGTGGCGCCACGCCACGCGCGCGCTGTCCCTGCGCCGCAGCGGCCGGGCCGGCGCTGTCGCCGTGCTGGCCACCAACGACCCGGCCGGCCGCCGCCTGGCGGTGCGCCTGACGCGCGAAGGGCAGGGCGTCATCCGCCTGCGAGCCGAGGTGGAGGGCTCCCGGGCCGGGGTCACCGCCCTCGGCGTGGCCTTCGGAGCGCGCCGGGGCGAGCGGTTCCTGGGCTTCGGCGAGCGATCGAACGCGGTGAACCAGCGGGGCAAGGTCGTGGAGAACTACGTGGGCGAGGGTGCCTATCCGGAGGAGGACCGTGCCATCGCCGGGGCGGTGGTGCCGCCCTGGGGCTTCCAGCGCCGCGACGACGCAACCTACTTCCCGGTTCCGTGGTTGCTCTCCTCCCGCGGCTATGGCGTGCTGGTGGACAACACCGAGACGAGCTACTTCCGGCTGGGCACCGAGGCCGCGGGCGCCTGGAGCGTTGAGGTTCGCGCCGCTCCGCCCGGCCAGGCGCAGGGCGCGGGTGCGCCCGCGCCGTCGGCGCTCTCGCTGCGGGTGTTCGCCGGGCCCACGCCGGCAGCCGCGCTGCGGCGCTTCACCTCCGCGACCGGCAGGCAGCCCGCGCCCGAGGCGCCGTGGTACTTCGGGCCATGGTTCCAGCCCTCGGGCGACGAGTCGGCGCAGGTGGCGAAGCTGCGACGCGCCGACGCGCCGCTGTCGGTGGCGCAGACCTACCTGCACTACCTGCCCTGCGGCGATCAGCAGGGTCGCAGGCCTCAGGAGCGCGAGCGCACGAGGAGCCTCCACGACGCGGGCCTGGCGGTCACCACCTACTTCAACCCGATGATCTGCACCGGGTACCAGCCGCCGTACGGACAGGCGGTCGCGCAGAACGCGCTCACGAAGAACGCCCTCGGGACTCCGTATCTCTATCGCTACAGCACGGGCGACTCGTTCAACGTCGCCCAGTTCGACTTCTCCACCGCGGCCGGCCGGCGGCTGTTCGGGGGCCTGCTCGGCGAGGCCGTTCAGGACGGCTTCGACGGGTGGATGGAGGACTTCGGCGAGTACACGCCGCTGGACTCGCGCTCTGCCGGCGGGCGCCCGGGTACCTCGATGCACAACCTCTACCCAGTGCAGTACCACTGCGCGGCCCAGGCGTTCGCGCGCCGGACGCGGCGGCCGCTGGGCAGATTCATCCGCTCCGGCTTCACGGGCGTGGCGCCGTGCGCGCAGATCGTCTGGGGCGGCGACCCGACGGTCGACTGGGGCTTCGACGGGCTCGAGTCCGCGGTCATGAACGGCGTGACCATGGGCCTCTCGGGAATCAGCACCTGGGGGTCGGACATCGGCGGCTTCTTCGCCTTCGGGACCAAGAGCCTCTCGCCCGAGCTGCTCAAGCGATGGGTGCAGTTCGGCGCCGTCTCGGGTGTGATGCGCACGCAGGCCAACGGGATCGCGATTCCCCGCAAGCCGCGCCCGCAGATCTGGGACGACGACCAGCTCCCGCACTGGCGCCGCTACGCGAAGCTGCGCACTCAGCTCTACCCGTACCTCGTGGCCGCCGACGCCACCTACCGCGCCACCGGCCTGCCGATCATGCGCCACCACGCGCTGGTGCATCCAGGGCAGCGGCGCGCTGCGCGCCGGGACGACCAGTTCCTGTTCGGCCCCGACCTGCTGGTGGCCCCGGTGGTCGAGCCGGGCGCCCGCACTCGCTCGGTCTACCTGCCGCGCGGGCGGTGGGTGGACCTATGGCGCTCGGCCCGCTACGACGCGCGCGGCGGCGGGCTCAAGCTGCGAAGGGCGCGCCAGCTCCGCGGCGGCCGCGCGGTGCGCCTCCCCGCCCCGCTGAACGAGCTCCCGCTGCTGGCGCGCGCGGGCACCGTCCTCCCGCTGCTGTCCCCCGACGTCGACACCCTGGCCGGCTATGGCTCGGGCGCGGGCGTAGTGAAGCTGTCCGACCGTCGGGACCGGATGCAGCTGCTGGCCTTCCCGCGCGGCCGCAGCTCCGCGCGCTTCATGCGCGGCGAGCGCCTGCTCTCGCGCGAGGGCGCAGACGGCTGGTCGCTCACCGTGCTCGGCTCCCGGACGCGGCGCTACGACCTGCAGGCCACGCTGTCCACGCTCGAGCGCCCGCTGCGGCCGTGCCGCGTCGAGCTGAACGGCAGGCCGCTCGCCCGCAGCGCATGGGGCTACAACTCGCGCACCTCCAGACTCGCGCTGCGGTTCCGCGTCAGGCGCGGCACGGTGTCGGTGCGCGGCTGCGGCTGAAACGCCGCCCGGGCCTCAGGCAGTGCGCGCCGTGGCGCCCTCGTCGTGGACCTGGTGCTCGCCCTCGGCGAACTCCTCCACGATCTTCGCGCAGAACGCGTCCAGGTCATCCGGGCTGCGGCTGGACACGAGCCCCTGGTCCACCACGACCTCTTCGTCGACCACATCGGCGCCCGCGTTGCGCAGATCGGTCCTGATGCTTGGGTACGACGTGATCGTCCGCCCTCGCACCAGGTCCGCCTCCACGAGCGTCCACGGCCCGTGGCAGATCACGCCGACCGGAGTGCCGGCCCGGAATACGTCCTGAACGAACCGCACTGCGTTCTCGTCCTGACGCAGGTTGTCCGGGTTGAGCACGCCGCCGGGAAGGATCAGCCCGTCGTAGTCCCCGGCCGAGGCCTCCGACACCGCTCGGTCCACGCGGAACGTGTCGCCCTTGTCGATGTCGTGATTCATGGCCTGGATCTCGCCGGGCTCCAGCGACAGCAGCTGCGTTTCGGCACCGGCTTCTTCCACCGCGGCACGCGGGCGCTCAAGCTCAACCTGCTCCACTCCGTCGGCTGCCAGGATCGCGATCGTCTTGCCCTGCAGTTCGTGTGACATCTGGCTCCCTTCGATCGGGTCTCCGCGGCGACTTCCCGATCGCCGGACCTAGAAACGGCCCGTCTAGTCAGCCGCTGTATCGTCGCCCAGCAGCTGCTGCGCGATGGTGGCCTGGTCGAAGTAGATCCGCTCGCACACGATGCCGTCGCCGTCGGGCTCGAACAGGAACAGAGCGACCATCCGACAGCGGAAGCTCTTGCCCGTCGGGGGGATGCCGCGCAGCTCTCCACGGTGAGTTCCGAGTAGGTCGAACTCCACGATCACTGCGTCGTCGGCGTGGTGAAGCACGGCGTTCTCGTTGCGCTGGTCGGGGAACGCCTCGCGGCTCGTGCGGAAGTAGGCGGCCACCTCCTCGGCGCCGTCATAGACCTCGCCCGTGGGGATGATCTCGTAGCGCGGATGGTCGAAGGTCTGCATGGTCACGTCGAACTCGTGGCAGTTCTCCGACTCCATGTGCTCGCGGACCACCGCTTCGCGGCGGCTGCGCAGGTCGGCGGCGGTCGAGGCCATGCCGCGCATGTTGACGCAACCCCGCACGTGGTGGTAGGAAAAGCGCCTGGGTTCTTGGGCCGGTGAAAGGGAGAGTGCTGTGATCAAGCGGCTGTGCGTGTTGACCCTGGCCTTCGTGTTGGCCTCGAGCGCCAGCGCCGCCGCGGCGCCGTCG
Organism: uncultured Thermoleophilaceae bacterium; assembly: GCA_963755215.1. Classification (GTDB taxonomy): domain Bacteria; phylum Actinomycetota; class Thermoleophilia; order Solirubrobacterales; family Thermoleophilaceae; genus JAAYBF01. The sequence goes on along the minus strand of CAVWIW010000016.1, from coordinate 324,050 downwards.
CCTCCGGGATCGAACGACTTCAACTGCCGGCCGTCGAGCGCGCATCCCTACCCCGTGGTGCTGGTGCACGGCACCTTCGGCAACCAGACGACCATGTCGGCGATCTCCGCCTCGCTGAAGGCCAACGGCTACTGCGTCTTCTCACTCGACTACGGCGGATACGGCCTGGCGCCGCTGGCCGGCATCTACGGCACGGGGTCGATACCGACCTCGGCCCGCCAGCTGGACTCCTTCGTGGACCGCGTGCTGGCGGCTACCGGCGCGAGCAAAGTCTCGGTGGTCGGGCACTCGCAGGGCGGCATGATGCCGCGCTACTTCATCAAGTACCTGGGTGGTCGCGTGGACGACCTCGTGGGCCTGGTTCCGTCCAACCACGGCACCACGTTCAACGGGCTGTTCACGCTTGCCGGCTTCTTCCCGGGAGCCACCGAGTTCCTGGTTGGCGGTTTGTGCCCGGCGTGCGCCCAGCAGTCGCGCGGCTCCAGCTTCATCACCAACCTGAACGCCGGCGACGAGACTCCCGGCAGCACCTCCTACACGGTGGTGGCCACCCGCTACGACCAGGTGGTCACGCCGTACACCTCGTCGTTCCTGTCCGGAGCCAACACCACGAACATCACGATCCAGGACAAGTGCCCTGCCAACCTGAGCGAGCACGTAGGCATCATCTTCAACCGCACGGCGATCGAGCTCACGCGCCACGCGCTCGGGCGCGCCGGCCCCGCGGACCCGGGGTACCAGCCTGGTTGCTGACGGCCGCTGATTCGGGGCGCGGCCTTCCGGGTAGCCCGTCTGCATGGAGAGAAACGAGCACGACCATCCGGAAGAGGGCACGGAGACCGCCGAGGGTGAGGAGGCCGGCGAGCTGTCGGAGAGCGTCCCTGAGGAGGCCAGCGGCGAGGGCGACACGCCGCTGGGAGACACCGATGAGCACTCCGAGGCGCCCGGCCCGCACGGCACCGGGCCACTGAACGAGGACTAGAGCTCGGCCGGGGTCAGCCGTCGTCCTGGCGGAAGGCCCAGCGCACCTCGTCGATGGTCAGGCCCGCCGACAGGCAGGCCAGCAGCTTCATCCGCGCCGCCTGCGGGGATAGGAAGCCGGCGGGGATGATCCCCGTCTCGCGCAGGTCGCGCTCGGAGCCGCGGTAGCCGTAGGTGGCGTTGAGGATCACGCCGCGCTCGGGGCGGCAGTAGGCCACCACGGGGATGCTCTCGGCCGCCCGCGCCCACTCCTCCAGCAGCGGGGGGCCGAGGTGGCCGGCGCCCAGGGTGCCAATCACCGCACCGTCGGGCTCGGTGGCCAGCGCGGCGCGCGCCAGCGAGCCGTCATCGCCGGCGCCGGTGGGCACCACCACCACGCGCCGGTCCAGGTGCGGCGGGTCCAGCGGCTGGTTGCGCGGGACACGCGACCAGATCGTGGGGTGGCCCTCGGTCACGCGGCCGAGTGGCCCGCTCTGGGGTGAGGAGAAGGCCACGAGCGACGTTGTGTCCGTCTTGCGCGCGCAGCGCGCGTGGTGGATCTCGCCGCCGAAGCACACCAGCACTCCGGTGCCGGTGGCCGCCTCGCTGGCCGCCACGCTCACGGCGTCGCCCAGGTTGGCCGGCCCGTCGGCGCCTGGTGCCGACGCCGGACGGATGGCACCGGTGAACACGATCGGCGCCTCGGCGTCGTGGAGGACGTCGCAAAGCATGGCCGTCTCCTCGAGCGTGTCGGTGCCGTGAGTGACCACCACGCCGATCCCTCGGCGCGCTGCGTCGCGCGCCTCGCGGCAGATGAGCAGCTGTTGCTCCAGGGTCAGGTGCGCACTCGGCACGTTCACGACGGTCTGCGCGTCCAGGCCCTGGCGCTCCGACAGCCCCGGCACGGCTGCGATCAGGGCGTCGCCGTCGAGCTCCGGGGTGGCGCCCGGGGTGCCGGGGCCGTTCCCCGTGCCGGTCATGGCGATGGTCCCGCCCGCCGCCAGGATTCGGACGCGGCGAGCCGCCGGGAGGTCCGCGGTGGCCGCCATGCGGCTACCGCCTGCGGACCAGTGTGAGCCCGTCGGCCATGCCGAGCATCACCGAGTCCACGCGGTCGTCGGCGGGAATCGCGTCGTTCAGGCGCGCCATCGCATTTGTGCCCTCGTCGTCGGGGTCCGGGTTGGTCACGCGGCCGCTCATGAGCACGTTGTCGATGGCCAGGAGGCCGCCGGGCGCCAGCCGGGGGACCAGCTCCTCGTAGTAGTCGGGGTAGCCCACCTTGTCGGCGTCCAGGTAGGCCAGGTCGAAGCTCGCGTCGGACGGCAGGTCACGCAGCGTCTCGAGTGCCGGCCCCAGGCGCACCTCCACGCGGTCCGCGAGGCCCGCCCGCTCGATGTTCGCGCGCGCCACCTCGGCCCAGTGCTCATCGATCTCGCAGCACAGCAGGGTTCCTTCGGGACCCAGCCCCCGCGCGATCCGGATGGCGCCATAGCCGGTGAACGTGCCCACCTCGATCGCGCGCCGCGCGCCCGACACTCGGGCGAGCATCTCCAGCAGCGCCGCCTGCTCGGCGCTGGTCTGCATGATCGCCACGCCGCCGAGCTCGGACGTCTCGGCCTCCACCTGGCGCAGCAGGTCGTCGCGGCCGCCCGCGCGTTCGACGATGTAGTCGTGGAGCTCCGGCGTGAGCTCGGCGTCCTTGGACCGCACGGCGGGCACTCTACGCTTTCTCGTTATGGCCGACGAAGGTGGCGATGGGCGTTCGCAGAGTGGCGTGAGAGACGCCATGCGGGCGCCCCTGCGGGCAGCCGCGATCGCCGCGTTCACCGTCGGAGCGATCCTCTTCCTGGTCAACCCGCCGTCCCTGTCCGGCGCCGAGGACCTGATCACGCTGTTGGTGGGCGCAGCCGCGCTGGTGCTCGTCACGGCGTGGTTCACCGTGATGCTCACCGGCGACGAGGGCCCGAGCGAGGACGAGGTCGAGCGCATCACCGTGCGCAGCGAGGCCCTGGCTCGCCGCGCGCCCCCGGAGGTCCCGCCGACCGAGTTCGACGAGCTGGTGGTCGCTGCCATCGACGGCCTGCCCGAGGAGTTTCGCGCGCTGCTGGAGGACACGCCGGTGGTGGTGTCCCACCGCGGCCGCGAGCACAGGGCGTACGGTCACTACTTCGGCGACACCGTGGCCCGCGACTCCTACCCCGACCGGATCGTGATCTACCAGGACACCCTTGAGCGCGACTTCGGCTACGACCCCGAGCTCCTGCGGGCCCAGGTCGAGCAGACCCTGCGCCACGAGGTCGCGCACCACCTAGGCTGGGGCGAGCGGGGCGTCCGCGGACTGGGCCTGTAGCGCTCTCGTAGGTCTTCTGTCACGCGCGCGCGCCCAGGCGTGCGTCGGGGGTGTTCACGATGGGCGGGTGGGGGATGAAAGGTCGGCAACCGGACACATAGACCCGTTTCGGGCCTTTGATTGGGTGGACGCCCGAATCGCGTGTCTCGCCCGGCGCCAGCACGGTGTGGTCGCTCTTTCCCAGCTCCGTGCGGCGGGTCTCACCGACGACGCTGTTCGCCGTCGCGCGGCTCGAGGGAAGCTTCATCGGCTGCACCAAGGCGTCTATGCCGTCGGCCACCCACTGATCACCGGCGCCGGCCACTACATGTCTGTCGTGCTCGCGTGCGGGCCGGGGTCTCGTCTGTCACACACGTCGGTTGCCGCGCACTGGGCTCTTCGCCCGAGCGGGGGTCGCACGGTTCACGTGACGACGCCTCGGCGAGCCGGTCGGCAACGGCGCGGGGTGGTCGCTCATGACGGGTCCGGACTCACGCGGAGGACATGACCGTGCACGACGGCATTCCCTGCACCACCGTGGCCCGGACGCTGGTGGACCTGGCGACGATGCTCGACCGGCGCGGCCTCGAGCGCGCGATAGACCGCGCCGAGCAGCTGCGGCTCTTCGACCTCAGCGAGGCCAAGGCCGCCCTTGCCCGTGCCGGCCAGACGCGCGGCAGCGCGATGCTCCGGGCGCTTCTTGACGAGATCGGCGACCCCGAGCCCACCCGCAGCGAGCTCGAGGCCCGCTTCCTCGACCTATGTCGGGAGGCGGGCCTGTCGCGGCCGAGGGTCAACGCGCGGGTGGAGGCAGCGGGCACCTCGCTCGAGGTCGACTGCCTCTGGCCGGTCGAGGGTCTCATCGTCGAGCTCGACGGCCGCGAGACGCACGCCACGCGGCGGGCGTTCGAGGAGGACCGCGCCCGAGACCGGAGGCTGGCGGTGGCCGGCTACCGGGTCGTGCGAGTCACGTGGCGCCAGCTCCGGGACGAGCCGCGCGGCGTGGCCGAGGCCGTTCGGGCGCTGCTCGGACAAGTACCCTTGCTCGCACCCGGGAGAGGTGTCCGAGTGGCTTAAGGAGCGCGACTGGAAATCGCGTGGGCGGGGTTAACCTGTCTCGTGGGTTCGAATCCCACCCTCTCCGTCCTCGCTTGACGTGCGAATCCCGGCGGTGGGCTCGCTCAAGCGCGATACTGCGCAAGGCGATGTCGCAGGAGAACGTGGAGTGGATCAAGGCGGGGTTCGCGGCCCACAACCGTGGCGACGTCGATGCCTTGGTGGAGGTATACGACCCGGAGGCGGTGTTCGAGACCCTGCTCCTAGGCACCCACCACGGCAACGAGGCCGTACGGCTGATCCATGAGGAGAATCAGAAGACCTTGTCCGGCTACGACGTCGTGCCCGTGGAGCTGATCGACGCCGGGGACAAGGTGGTGGCGGTCGCTCAGGCGGTGGGGGCCGGTCCCGCCAGCGAAATCGCCGTGGACGAGCCGTTCGCCTTCGTGTTCACGTTCAAGGGGGAGCGGGTGATACGAGAGCAGGCCTTCCGGAACAAGGAAGAAGCCCTCGAGGCAGCCGGACTGCCCGAGTAGGCAGAGGTAGCCCGAGCTCAGCCCCCGTCCAGCTCCACGGGCACGAGCTCCAGCGCGACCTCGGCGCCGTCGCGCCACACGCGGGTGGCTGCGGGCCTGCCGATGAGCTCCTCGACCATCAGCCGCTGCAGGTCGGAGGCGTCCTCGACTCGCTTGCCGTCCAGCTCGAAGACGATGTCGCCGGGCCTTACGCCGCCGGCCTCCGCCGGCCCGTTCTGCACGGTCTCGATGACCTCCACGCCGCGCTCCCGGCCCGTCGCCCTGCGGGCGCGCGGCGGCAGCGGTCGCGGCCCGCCGGCCAGTCCCAGGTATGCCCTGCGCACCCGGCCGCTCGTCATCAGCGCGCCCACGATCTTCCGGGTCGCGGCGTTGATCGGCACGGCGAGGCCGAGCCCGATTCCGGCCACGGCGGTGTTCACGCCCACCACCCGGCCACGCCCGTCGGCCAGCGCGCCGCCGGAGTTGCCCGGGTTGAGCGCCGCATCGGTCTGCACCACGTTGTCGATGACCCGCAGCCCGCGGCGCGACCTGGCCGGCAGCGCCCGCCCGGTCGCCGAGACCACGCCCGCCGTGACCGACCCCTCGAACCCGTTTGGGTTGCCCAGCGCAACCACCAGCTGCCCTACGCGGAGGCGATCGGCGTCACCGAGCTCGGCGGGCGTGAGGTCGCCGCCGGCCGTGCGCAGGATCGCCAGGTCCGAGAGGGCGTCGCGGCCGATGAGCTCGAACTCGAGCTCGCGGCCGTCGGCGAACCGCGCCCGTCCGCCCGTCGATGGCGGAGCCACCACGTGGGCGCACGTGAGCATGAAGCCGTCGTGGGTGAGCGCGAAGCCGCTGCCCGCCCCGGTGGCCACCCGCCCGCGGCGTGTGCGGCGCTGCACGGCCAGGTTCGCGACCGACGGCCCCACGGACTCTGCTACCGAGACCACCGAGCGCGAGTACGCATCGAGTGCGTCGGCGTCGGGAGACGCGGCCTCTGGGACTGGTTGCTCGCCGGGCATGCGCGTCTGCACCAGAATAGTCACTTGCAAATCGATAGTCGCACCCCCCGGGCCGCACCGCGCTCGGCCGCACCGGCAAGCTGGGTCTAACCTCCGACACGTGGCTCCCGCCCCGATCAGCCCGGCCCGCGAGCAGGAGCTGCTGAAGGCAGCCCGCGAGGGTGACGAGGGGGCGTACGGAAGCCTGGTCGAGCCCCACCGCGGCGAGCTCCACGCCCACTGCTACCGGATGCTTGGCTCGGTTCACGACGCCGAGGACGCGCTTCAGGAGGCGATGCTGCGCGCGTGGCGCGGGCTGCCCCGCTTCGCCGGCCGCAGCTCGTTGCGCTCGTGGCTCTACAGGATCGCCACGAACACCTGCCTCGACGCCATCGCCCGCCGGCCCAAGCGCATACTTCCGCCCGCGCACGGCCCCGCTGCCGACCCGGACGACGGCCCAGGCGAGCCGCTGGTGGAGTCGGTCTGGATCGAGCCCTACCCCGACGAGCTGCTGGGCGTGGAGGACGGCCCGGCGGCGCCCGAGGCCCGCTACGAGCGCCGCGAGGGCGTGGAGCTGGCGTTCATCGCCGCCCTGCAGCACCTGCCGGCCAACCAGCGCGCGGTGCTGATCCTGCGCGAGGTGCTCGGCTTCGCGGCGCAGGAGGTGGCCGACTCGCTGGAGACCAGCGTGGCGTCGGTGAACAGCGCGCTGCAGCGCGCGCGCACTGCGGTCGAGGAGCGGGTGCCCGCGCAGACCCAGCAGGCCACCCTCCGCGCGCTGGGCGACGACGAGCTCCGCGCCACAGTCGAGAGTTACATGGAGGCCATGCAGAACAACGACGTGGACGCCGTCATGGCGCTGCTGGCCCACGACGCGGCCTGGTCGATGCCCCCGGCCTCCACCTGGTACGGAGGCGACCGCATGCTCGACTTCCTGAACATGGGCCCCCTGTCCGGCGACTGGCACTGGCGCCACGCGCCCGCCAGGGCCAATGGCCAGCCGGCGGCTGGCGCCTACGCCTGGGACCCCGAGCGTGGCGACTACCGCCCCTTCGCGCTGAACGTGCTGGCCTTCGAAGGAGACAGGATCAAGGAGATCACCTCGTTCATCGTCCGCACCGCCGAGCTGCCGGACCGCGCGGCCTACCGGCGTTGGCCCGAGTATCCGGAGGACCCGGCCATGAGGGAGGCGGTGTTCACGCGCTTCGGGCTGCCGGACCGGCTGGAGGGCCCGCCCCCCGACCGATGAGTCATGGTCTCCACGGGGGTCTGCATTGACAGAAAACCAACGAGAGGAGCCCAAGATGCTCGCTGACACCAAGGCCTACAGCGGCTTCGCCGTCGACGACTTCAAGAAGGCGCAGGAGTTCTACGGCCAGACGCTGGGACTGCGGACTTCCGTCCTGGACGAGGAGAACGGCCTGATGCAGCTGGACCTGGCCGGAGACCGCGGCACGCTGGTGTACGCGAAGCCGGACCTCCAGCCCGCCAACTACACCATCCTCAACTTCTCGGTCGACGACGTGGACGCCGCCGTGGACGAGCTCGGCAGCCGCGGCGTGACCTTCGAGCGCTACGAGGGCTTCGACCAGGACGAGAAGGGCGTCGCGCGGGGGGCGGGACCGGACATCGCCTGGTTCAAGGACCCCGCCGGCAACATCCTGTCGGTGATGCAGGAGTAGCTGACGCACGCGCGCGCGGGGTTCGGGTAGCGTGCGCGAGTCTTGTCGCCCAGCAAGCAAGAGCAGCGTCGGCCGCGAGGTCGTGCCAAGGCGGTCACCGCTGCGGTCATTGCGCTCGGCGCCGGGCTGGGAGCGATCGCCCCGACGGCCGGCGCGGCCACCGCGCCTGACATCACCGACCGCGCGAGCTTCAAGGCGCGCGGCAGCATCAACCAGGCGTACGTGCTCGGGGCCAAGCGCGGGCAGCGCCTGCTACTGGTGAACTCGAAGGGGCGGATCGTCCGGCGCGGCCGGGCGGATCGCTTCGGCAGCAAGATCTTCCGCGAGCTCAAGCCCGGCCCCGGCTACACCGTCCGGCGCCGCGCGGGCGGCAGGGTGCTGGGCACGAGCAAGTTCCGCGTGCGGCGCCCCGGCGACAACCCGCCTCGCTCCTTCTTCAGGCGCAAGAAGCTCAAGGAGGGCATCAACTACGTGAAGATGCGCGACGGCGTGGAGCTGGCCATGACCGTGCGCCTGCCCGGGGGCAAGAACCTGAGCGACGGGCCGTTCCCCACGGTGATCGAGCACTCCGGCTACCAGATCGCCGCGCCCAACGACCTGTTCGAGTCGGTAGTGGGCCAGCTGACGCGCGGCGCGCCGGCCGACCCGCTGGCACCGGCTTCGGGCACCGCCGTGGGCTCGCTGATAGCTCCGCTGCTGGACTTCGCGGTGGTCAGCGTGCAGATGCGCGGCTCGGGCTGCTCGGGCGGTGCCTTCGACCTCTTCGACTACCCAACCACGTACGACAACTACGACGCGATCGAGACGGTCGCCGCCCAGAGCTGGGCCAAGGGCGGCAAGGTCGGGATGGTGGGCATCTCGTTCTCCGGGATCACCCAGCTGTTCGCTTCCGGGACCTCGCCGCCGCACCTGGCCGCCATCTCCCCGATGTCGGTCACCGACGACATCTACCAGGGCACCGGCTTCCCGGGCGGGATCTTCAACTCTGGCTTCGCCAGGTCGTGGATAACGGACCGGATGAACGAGGCCAAGCCCGCGCCCGCGGGCGGCCAGCCCTACGCGAAATTGCTCGTGAAGGCAGGCGACAAGGGGTGCCGCCGCAACCAGAAGCTCAGGCTGCAGACCCAGGACGCGCTGGCGCTCCAGCGGGCCAACCCGTACCGCACGCCGTCGCTGTTCAAGCAGCGCGCACCGGGCCCGTGGCTCAAGCGCAACAAGGTCCCCACGTTCCTCGTCGGCCAGTTCCAGGACGAGCAGACGAGCGGCCACTTCCCTGAGGCCATCAAGTACCTGAGCAAGAACCGCAACGTGTGGATCACGCTGCAGAACGGCGTGCACGCGGACTCCCTCGGGCCAGACGCCATCACGCGCTGGGTCGAGTTCCTCAAGCTCTACGTGGCCAATGAGATCCCGCGGGTCCCGCAGTCGGTCCTGGCGCTGAGCGGCCAGCTCTACGACTTCCTGGCCGACGCCGGGGCAAAGCCCGTGCAGCAGTCGCGGTTTGCCAACTACACGAGCGTCCCGGCCGCCAAGGCCGTGTTCCGCCGCGACCCGCGCCTGCGGCTGCTCATGGACAACGGCGCCATCCCCCAGGGCCCGGGCTCGATCGGCTCGGCCTGGGAGCTCAGCTTCTCGTCCTGGCCGCCGCCCTCCACGCGCGCCGCGCGCTACTACCTCGGGCCTCAGGGGGCGCTGGGGTCCAAGCCCGCCGGGTCGAGCACGGCCGCGTACACCGCGGATCCCAAGGCCAGGCCGCTGAAGACGCTGCCGGGGGACGGGGAGGACGACGCCTGGAAGGCTCAGCCGCCCTACAACTGGGCGCCGCTGGCAGCGAACAAGGGCGTGGGCTTCACCGGCGCCCCGCTTGCGAGAGACACCGTCATCGCAGGTCCCGGGAGCCTGGACCTGTACCTGCGCTCGTCCGCCCGCGACACCGACCTGCAGGTCACCCTCACCGAGGTGCGACCGGACGGTAAGGAGACCTACGTCCAGAACGGGTGGCTGCGCGCGTCGCATCGCAAGCTCAGCCGCAAGCGGTCCACCGCGCTCGATCCGTACCCCACCCACCTGGAGCAGGACGCCGCGCGCCTGCCGCGGGGCCGTTACGCGCTCGTGCGCGTGCCGATCTTCCCGGTGGCCCACGCGTTCCGCGCGGGCTCGCGCATCCGCGTGACGGTCACGGCCACCGGCGGCGACCGCCCAAGGTGGGAGTTCTCAACCGTGGATCGGGGCAACGCCCGGAACACCATCGCACTCGGCGGCTCGCGGGCATCGAGCCTGGTCCTGCCGGTGGTGGGCGGCGCCACGGCCAAGGGCACACCGCTGCCCGCGCCCACGGCGCTGCGCGGCCAGCCCAGTCGCACCTACGCGCCAGCCTCCAACGGCGGCTAGCTCAGCCGGCGGCCGGCACGATCAGCCGCACGTGGCGGCTGGCCACCATGAGCACCGGCACGACCTGCTCCTCGCCACCGTCGTGCGGTCGCAGCGTGGCGTCCTGGATCGTGAAGAACCCCACGTCACGGCGATTCACGTAGTCGGACAGGCGGCTGCGATAGCCCTCGGTCGGCAGCGTCAGGCTGCCCTCGATGCGGTGGCGGTCCGTCTCGAGCGTCACGTTCTCCCGGCGCAGGTCCATCGGGGTCGATGCTAGTTGGTGGCCCGGTCCCTCAGCCCGACACCCGAAAGGACTGCACGGGGTACCTTTGGGCGATGGAGCGCACCGCGGCCACCGAGGCCGTGTTCGATCCGGTGCAGCCGCCGACCACATTCGAGGAGACCGTCGAGCGCCTGGGGACCGCGATCCGCGTCGGGCTGCTGGCGCCCGGCTCGCGCCTGCCGGCCGAGCGTGACCTGGCCGACCAGCTCCAGATCTCCCGCTCCACCTTGCGGCAGGCGCTGACCACCCTCGTCCAGAGCGGCCACCTGACCTCCCGGCGTGGACGCGGTGGCGGGACCTTCGTGACCGACCACCCGCCCCTGGCCGAGGAAGCCCCCGGCGAGCCGCTCGGTGCCGAGGCATGGGAGGTGCTCGACCAGCGCGTTGCTGTCGAGGCGGGGGCCGTGATCCTGGCGTGCGAGCGCGCGCGCGAGCGGGATCTGGCTCGGCTCGGCGCGCACGTGGAGCGGATGGCCACGGCCAGGGACTTCGCCGATTACCGCCGCGCCGACATCCGCTTTCACATCGGCGTGGCCGAGGCGGCCCACTCGCCGCGGCTGGTCACCACGATGACCGAGGTGCAGGGGCAGATGAGCGCGCTGATCGCCCTGATCGCCCACCCGGAGCAGGTGCTCACCAACTCCAATGCGCAGCACCGGCGGCTGGTGGGGTTGCTGCAGAAGGGCGACGCCGGCCGCGGCGGTGCGCCTGATGCGCGACCACATCGAGGGCACGGAGCACATCCTGGCCGGCCTGCTCCCGCCCGGCGAGCGCGTCGCGGCGCCCCGCTGAACGCCGCGGGCTCAGCGCTTGCGCTTGACCTGCCGCGCGAGCGCCTTGCCGAACGCGTCCTCCACCTCGGCGGTCATCGTCTGGTGGAAGGTGGCCAGCAGCGCCTCCGACGCCAGCGAGCGCAGGCGCTCGATGGACTCCAGCACCTCCGCCCAGCGCTCCTGGGGCTGTCCCTCGCGCTCGAACGGCAGCCACAGCTCCTCCATGAACAGCTTCACGAACGCGCGCGACACCGCGTGGCAGTTGCGCTTCACGTGGCCGATCATCGACAGCGCCGCGGGCAGCGGGATGCCTCGCTGCATGACCTCCTCGGCGGCCCGCAGCAGTGCCGGGCTCGGCGCCTCGTAGCGTCCGTCGCCGACCGGCACGAGCAGCTCGAGCGAGCGCGCCTTCTCCAGCAGCTTCGGGTCCACGGGGCCGAAGCGCTCGGCCAGCTCGTCCAGGGTCAGGATCTCCGGCGACTCGGTCTCGAAGGGAGTGGTCACCACGCGCTTGAAGCCCAGCAGCCTGTCGGCGGCGCCCTCGGACCCCCCCAGCAGGCGCTGGATCGCGGCCAGGTTGAAGCCCTCCGCCTGCATCTCCCGCACGAGGCGCAGCCGGTCGACGTGGCTCTGCCCGTAGTAGCCGATGCGCGCGCGGACCTGGGGCGGGGGCAGGAGGCCGCGCGACTGGTGGTTGCGGATGTTGCGCACCGTCATGCCCGTCTCGTGCGCGAGCTGCTCGATCGTCAGCTGATTCTCGTCCTCCGCCACGGCGCCGGACAGTACCGAATGCAATGTAACCTCATTTCATGTAACTTACATCGGAGTCAACCGCGTCGGGTACCGGCGCGATCGCCCCGACCAGGGAGGCACGCGGTGAAGAGCGCAGCGAAGGGCCTGCTCGCGGCACTGGGAGCCCTGGCGGCCACGGCCGCCCCGGCCTACGCGCAGGGCGAGGAGCCCGCCGGCGGCGCGGCGCTGGGCGAGATCGCCATCGCCACCACCGCGGCAACGCTGCTCACCTTCGCGTTGCTGCGGCTGGGCACGGGCCACCGCAAAGGCGGCACCAAGATCCTGGCCAACGCCGCCGCCTTCGCCCATCGCCAGTCCGGCCTTCCCGGCTGGGCCGCGCTGCCCTCGGCGATCGCCAGCGTGTCGCTGCTGTCGGCCGTGTTCGGCATGTACTGGGACATCTCGCTGCACATCGACGTCGGGCGCGACGACGGGCCGCTGGCCAACCCCGCCCACTACTTCATCCTCGCGGGCCTGTTCGGCATCTTCTCGGCGGGAGTGATCGCCATGGTGCTGCCCGAGCGCAGCCCGGGTCCCTCCGCGATCCGGCTCGCGCCGGGCTGGGAGGCGCCGCTCGGCGGCGTGCTCATCTGCGCGTGCGGCGCATTCGCGCTGCTGGGCTTCCCCCTCGACGACCTGTGGCACCGCCTGTTCGGGCAGGACGTGACGCTCTGGGGCCCCACGCACCTGATGCTCATCGGCGGCGCGTCCATGACGCTGGTGGGCATCGCGGTGCTGCTTGTGGAAGGACTGCGCGCCAACCGCGCTACCGGCGCCACCCGCCGCGAGGTGGGCTGGATGATGCGAGTGCGCGCGGTGTCGCTGGCCGGCGGCCTGCTGATGGGCCTGTCGACATTCCAGGGCGAGTTCGACTTCGGCGTGCCCCAGTTCCGCTTCGTGCTCCAGCCGATGCTGATCATGCTGGCCGCCGGCGTGGGGCTGGTCGCGGTCCGGCTCTGGGCCGGCCGCGGCACCGCGCTGGGCGCGGTGGGCTTCTTCCTCGCCCTGCGGGGCGGGCTGGCGCTGGCGGTCGGCCCAGTGCTGGGCGAGGCCACGCCGCACTTCCCCCTGTACGTGGTGGAGGCGCTGGTGGTGGAGGGCGTGGCCCTCGCGCTGGTGGCCGAGCGCCGCCCGCTGGCGTTCGGGCTGTGGTCGGGCGTGGGCATCGGCACCGTCGGCCTGGCCGCGGAATGGGGCTGGTCGCACGTATGGATGCCGATCCCGTGGCCGTCGAGCCTGCTCCCGGAGGCCGCGCTGCTGAGCCTGGCCACCGCCGTCGCGGCCGGAGTGCTGGGCGCGTGGATCGGCTCGCACCTGGCCGTCCAGCCGCGCCCGCGACCGCGGGCCATGCGCGCTGCCGCCGTGGCGTCGGCAGTCGCCGTGTTCGCGCTGCTGGGCTCGGCCTTGCTCAAGCCGGCGGACGAGGGCCTGCGCGGCCAGGTCACGCTCACCGAGCTGCGCGGCGGCGCGGAGCGCGAGGTGGCCGCCGAGGTCACGCTCAGCCCGGCCGGCGCGGCCGAGGACGCGCACTGGCTGACCATGACCGCCTGGCAGGGCGGCGGCCTGGTGGTGGACCGGCTCGAGCGCGTGGGCCCCGGCCGCTACCGGACCACCGAGCCGGTGCCGGTGCACGGCGAGTGGAAGGCGCTCGTGAGGCTGCACTCGGGTGCCTCGCTCACGGCGCTGCCGGTCTACCTGCCCGAGGACAGGGCGATCCCGGCGCGCGAGTTGCCCGCGACCGCGAGCTTCACACGCGACTTCGTGCCCGACCACGAGATCCTCCAGCGCGAGCAGAAGGACGCCGCGCCAGGCATGACCGCGATCGGCTACGGGGCCGTGCTGCTCATGGCGCTGGGCCTGCTGGCGCTGCTGGCGTGGGGCCTGCACCGGCTCGACCGCAGTGGGCGCGAGGGCTCGCCGCCCACCGGTCGCGAGCCGGGCCGGGCGCGCACCGGGCCGGGCGCGCTGGCGCCGGCCTAGGTCCGCTCCCCGGCGATCAGGTCCCCGAGCCGCCGCTGCTGCTCCCCGCCGGAGTCGAAGTTCTCGGGCGCGAGCCAGGCCTGGAAGCCCCGGCCGACCGCCGGCCATTCCAAGTCGGTGATGGCGAACCACGCGGTGTCGCGGTTGCGGCCCTTGACCACCATGTGGTTGCGGAAGATGCCCTCGAAGGTGAACCCGAACCGCTCCGCGGCCGCGCGCGAGCCGGCGTTCAGGGCGTCGCACTTCCACTCCAGGCGGCGATAGCCGAGGTCCTCGAAGGCGTGGCGCGCAAGCAGGTAGATGGCCTCCGTGGCGGCTGGCGTGCGCTGGAGCGGCGAGCCGAACCAGATGTGGCCGATCTCGATGGTGCCTTCCTGCGGTGTCACCCGCAGGTACGAGGCCACGCCCACCGGCCGCCCGCCCGGGAGCGCGGCGATGGTGAAGAAGAGCGGGTCGGTGGAGCTCGCGGCGCCGGCGAGCATGTCTGCCAGGTCCGCGGCGCCCTCGAACGGCCCGTAGGGCAGGTAGGTCCAGATGGCGGGGTCGCCCTCGGGCGGGTGCGAGACCGCGAACAGCGGGGCGGCGTCGGCCGCCGGATCCACGGGGCGGAGGCAGACGCGCGCTCCCCGAAGCTCGCGAGGAGCCGGCGGCTCGACCGGCTGCCAGTCGATCCGCGCTCCGAGCGGGAGCTCGCCACCCAGGCTCAGGCCCGCACCCGTTCGCCCTCGGGGTCGAACAGCGGCTCGGGCGCGACCTCGCCACCGACCCACTCGCCGAAGATCTCGACCGCCACCTCGGTGCCGGGGTCGGCAAGCTCGGGCGGCAGGTGCGCGTAGGCGATCGAGCGCTCGACGGTGTAGCCGAAGCCGCCGCTGGTCACCCGGCCGACGATTTCTTCTCCTACCCGCACGGGCTCGTTCCCAAGCGCCACGGAACGCGGGTCCTCCAGCACTAGGCACGTCAGGCGCGTGCGCGGCCCCTCCTCCTTTGCGCGCGCGAGGCGGTCGCGGCCGATGAACTCCTTGTCGAGCTTCACGCAGAAGCCCAGGCCCGACTCGTACGGGGTCTCGTCGGGGGTGATGTCGGCACCCCACACCCGGTACCCCTTCTCCAGCCGCAGGGAGTCGATCGCGCGGTAGCCGCCGGCCACGATCCCGTGCGGCTCGCCCGCCTCCCACAGCGTGCGCCACAGGCCCAGGCCGTACTCGCTCGGGCAGTAGATCTCCCAGCCCAGCTCGCCGACATAGGTCACGCGCAGCATCCTGACCGGCACGTCGCCCACCGTGGTCTCGCGCACCGACATGTAGGGGAAGGCCTTGCTGGAGAGGCCCTGGGGGGTGAGCGGCACGAGCACCTCGCGCGCGCGGGGCCCCCAGATCCCGAAGCAGGACCAAGCCGACGTCACGTCGCGGAGCTCCACGCCCTGGTCGGGCAGGTGGCGGCGAATCCACTCGCGATCGTGGTTGCCGAACGCGGTGCCCGTGACGATCGAGAACCGCTGCTCGCCCAGGCGCGCCACGGTGAAGTCGCACTCGATGCCCCCGCGCCGGTTGAGCATCTGCGTGTAGGTGATCTTGCCCACTTCGCGCGCCACCCGGTTGTCGCACAGGCGCTCCAGCAGATCGGCGGCCCCGGGGCCGGCGACCTCGAGCTTGGAGAACGACGACTCGTCGAACAGGGCCACCGACTCGCGCGCCGCCCGGTGCTCGGCGCCGATGGCGGGCGACCAGTGGCGGCCGGCCCAGCCCCGCGGGCGCAATCCGTCGTCCCCCTGGCCGGCGTTCGACTCGTACCAGTTCACCCGCTCCCAGCCCGACTTCTCACCCAGCGCCGCGCCGTGCTCGCGGTGCCAGGCGTTGGCGCTGGACACCCGCAGCGGGCGCCCGGCCTGGCGCTCGTGGTTGGGGTAGCGGATGTCGTAGTAGGTCTCATATGTCTCGCGGACCCGCTTCATCGTGTACCCGGGCGCGCGGTAGTGGGCGCCGAAGCGGCGCACGTCCATCCCCCATAGGTCGATGGCCGGCTCGCCCTCGGCGATCCACTCGGCCATGACCTTGCCGATCCCGCCGGCCCCGGCCAGGCCGTGGGCGCAGAAGCCGGCCGCCACGAACAGGCCGCCCACCTCGGTCTCCCCGAGACAGAACTCGTTGTCCGGCGTGAAGCCCTCGGGCCCGTTGATGAGCTTGGTCACCGTGATCTCGTCCATCACCGGCACCCGCCGGCGGCTGTTGTGCACGATCTCCTCGAGGCGGTCCCAGTCCTCCTCGAGCAGGCGGCCGTTGAAGTCGGGCGGGATCGCGTCCAGGCCGCGGTCGCCGAAGGGCAGGAACGCCGGCGCGCTGGGGCGCTCGTAGCCGCCCATGACCAGCCCGCCGCCCTCCTCGCGGAAATAGATCAGCAGGTCGGGGTCGCGCAACGTGGGGAGGGGGTTGGCGGGGTCGCGCTCGCGGAATGGCTGGGTGACCAGGTACTCGTGCGACATCGGTACCACCGGCACCCGCACGTCGGCCATGCGGCCGATCTCGGCGGCGAACATGCCGCCCGCATTCACCACGACCTCGGCCTCGATGGGGCCGCGCTCGGTCCGCACTCCCGCGACCCGGCCAGCCTTCACGTCAATGCCGATCACGCGTGCATTGGTGAACACCTGAACCCCGCCGCGGCGAGCGCCATCGGCCAATGCGTAGGTCAGTTGCGAGGGGTCGAGGTAGCCGTCCGTGGGGATGTAGGCCCCGCCCAGCACGCCGTCCGTGGACATCAGAGGGAACATCTCCTGCGCCTCGGCGGCGGAGATCATCTCCATCGGCAGGCCGAACGTCTTGGCCCACCCGGCCTGACGGCGAAGCTCCTCCAGCCGGGCTTCGCTCGAGGCCAGCCGGATGCCCCCGCACTCGGTCCAGCCCGGGTCGAAGTCCGACTCGCCGGCCAGTCGCCGGTAGAGCTCGACCGAGTACATCATCATCTTGGTCAGGGACACCGAGCCGCGCAGCTGTCCGACCAGGCCGGCGGAGTGGAAGGTGGAGCCGGAGGTGAGCTGGCTGCGCTCCAGCAGCACCACGTCCTTCATGCCGAGCTCGGCCAGGTGGTAGGCGATGGACGTCCCGCCAACGCCACCGCCCACGATCACGCAGCGGGCGGCTGACGGCAGCTCACGCGCGAGCGCCACGGGCCTTCTTGAGCCACCGGGAGAAGTCTGGGTGCTCGCCGGTGCGCTCGAGCCGCGCGAAGTGCGTCGCGCGCGTAGTCGTCGAAGTCGAAGTCGAGCTCGGAGACGGCGCTCTGCACGCACGCCCCACATGGCCTCGCGGAAGTCCGACATGAAGCGCATGAGCTGCAGCGACGCCAGCTGTGAGGCGCTGGGGGGCTCGCCGAGATACGCCTCGAGCAGGCGTGCCTGGGCGTCGTCGTCCAGCGCGTTGTTCACCGCCAGGTTGCCCAGGTCGAAGTAGCGGTCGCCCATGCCCGCGTACTCCCAGTCCACGATGTGCAGCCGCACCCCGTCGACGATCACATTGCCCGCCAGCAGGTCGTTGTGGCAGGGCACGGGGTCGTGCGCGGGGCCGCGCATCGCCTTCTGGACATGGCGCGCGCGCTTGAGCGCCGCCGGGTAGCCGTCGGGCAGCGGCGCACCGCGTTCGGTGGCCGTCTCGGCGTAGGCCTGAACCACCTCGAACGCCGAGAAGCGCGAGGGCAGCTGCTCTCCGCTGTCATGCATCGTGCGAAGGGCGCGCGCCACCGCCGGAAGCAGCTCGGGGCCGGCCAGGTCGGCGCTCGTGACCGGGTGCCCCTCTACGAAGAGGGTCACGAGCACGGGTGGGTCGTCAAGCATCGCCCGCACCGGGGGGCCTACCCCGGCGCGCGCGGCCGCGCACGCCGCCGCCCACTCGGCGCGACGGTCGATGCCGAGCAGGTCGGTGTCCTTGCCAGGCACGCGGATCACGTGAGGCGCGCCGCCGAACGACACCCGGAAGTTCCGGTTGGTGATGCCGCCGTCGAGTGCCTCCGGCTCCCCGTCGGGGGGCCCCAGCACCGCCGAGAGGCGAGCGAGCGTTGAGGAGAGGTCGATCACGAGCAGCTGTTCGTTTGACACGCGTCCGGGGACGGGCTTATGGTCGCCCCATCATAGGTCGGTAAAGCAAACCTTTGGACGGGACTCGAGCCGGCCGTGGAGAAGGAGAGAGCGTTGAGCGAGGCCAGTCGGCAGATCCAGAACGAGGACGAGCGCCTGCTTGCGGAGATGGGCTACAAGCAGGACCTGAAGCGAGCCTGGAGCGGATTCTCGAACTTCGCCATCTCGTTCACGATCATCTCGGTGCTGGCCGGCTGTTTCACGACGTACGGCCAGGCGTGGAACAACGGCGGCCCAGTGGCGATCTCGTGGGGCTGGCCGCTGATCTCGATCCCGATCCTGATCATCGGCTTCTGCATGTCCGAGCTGGTGTCCAAGTACCCGACGGCCGGCGGCATCTACTGGTGGGCCTCCAAGCTCGGCGGGCCGGTCTGGGGCTGGTTCACGGGCTGGTTCAACTTCGTAGGCCTGGTCGGCGTGGTGGCTTCGGTGGACTACGCCTGCGCCACGTTCCTCAACGCGCTGCTCGGCTACTTCGAGGTCGACTTCATCATCAACTTCGCCGACGACCAGCACATCCTCGGGGAGACGTTCGTGCTGTTCGCACTGATCCTGCTGCTCGGCGTGACGCTCAACATCTTCAACACCCACCTGCTGGCGCTCGTGAACAACATCTCGGTGGGCTGGCACGTGCTCGGCGTGGCCGTGATCGTCGGAATCCTGGTGCTGGTGCCCGACAAGCACGCCAGCGCCGACTTCGTGTTCACGGAGCGCATAAACAACTCCGGCTTCAGCGCCGACAACCCGCTGGGCGGCATGTACTGGTTCTACGTGCTGCCGCTCGGATTCCTGCTCACCCAGTACACGATCACGGGGTTCGACGCCTCTGCGCATATCTCCGAGGAGACCCGGGGCGCGGCCAAGAGCGCGGCCAAGGGCGTGTGGACGTCGATCTTCTACTCCGCGCTCATCGGCTGGATCGTGCTGCTGGCCATCACCTTCGCTGCCTCGGACTCCGCCGCAGTCAACGACGGCGGCGGCGGGTCGCTCGCGGTGTTCGACTCGGCGCTCACCCTGAGCGCCACCAAGGCGGTGGTGTTCATCTCCACGATCGGGCAGCTGTTCTGCGGCGTGGCCTGCCTGACCAGCGCGTCGCGCATGTGCTTCGCCTTCTCGCGCGACCGCGGCCTGCCGGGCGCAGCCGCCCTGTCGAAGGTCAACGCCAAGGGCGTGCCGGTGAACGCCGTGCTGCTCATGGCCACCCTCGCGCTGCTGGTCACGGTGCCGGCGCTGGAGGGCGACGGCGCCTTCCCCTACGCCTTCTTCGCGGTGGTCTCGATCACCGTGATCGGGCTCTACATCGCCTACGTGATCCCGATCTTCCTGCGCTGGCGGATGGGGGACGCGTTCGAGCCCGGCCCGTGGACCAACGGGCGCAAGTACAAGTGGATGAACCCCTTCGCGGTGTTGTGGACCGGTTTGATCACGGTCATCTTCTGCCTGCCGTTCGTGCCGGCCGCGGTGCCGTTCGCGGACGACTTCGACTGGAAGGCGGTCAACTACGCGCCGATCACCGTGCTCACCGTATTCGCGGTGGTGGGCATCTGGTGGATCGTGAGCGCCAACAAGTGGTTCACGGGCACCGTCCGCCAGATCGACCTGGAGGAGGCCGGGCTCGAGCCCGCCTCGGGCGGATCGGCCTACCCGCCGCACCAGCCGGGCGCGTAACTTCCCGGGCGTGAAGCTCGATGAGCTGAAGAACGCGGTCGCCGATGGCACGGTCGACACTGTGCTGCTCACCATCGCCGACATGGAGGGCCGCCTCCAGGGCAAGCGCCTGACGGCGACCCACTTCCTCGACCACGTTGTCCCCCACGGCGCGGAGGCGTGCAACTACCTGCTGGCGGTCGACGTGGACATGGAGACCGTTGAGGGCTACGAGATGTCCTCGTGGGAGCGCGGATACGGGGACTTCGAGATGAAGCCCGACATGGACACGCTGCGGCCGATCCCGTGGCATCCCGCCACCGCGCTGGTGATGGCAGACCTGGGCTGGGAGGACGGTCGCGAGGTGGTTGCCTCGCCGCGACAGATCCTGCGCCGCCAGCTCGACCGGCTGGCCGAACGGGGGTTGACCGCGTTCGCCGGCACAGAGCTCGAGTTCATCGTCTTCAAGGACTCCTACGAGGAGGCCTGGCGCAAGGGATACCGAGACCTGGAGCCCGCCAACCTCTACAACGTCGACTACTCCATGCTCGGCACCGCTCGCGTGGAGCCGCTGATCCGCCGGATCCGCAACGAGATGGCCGGCGCGGGCATGGCGGTCGAGAACTCCAAAGGCGAGTGCAACCTCGGCCAGCACGAGATCAACTTTCACTACGGCCCCGCGCTGCGGACCGCCGACGACCACGTGATCTACAAGAACGGGGTCAAGGAGATCGCCGCGCAGGAGGGCATGGCCATCACGTTCATCGCCAAGTGGGACGAGGCCGAGGGCAACAGCTGCCACATCCACTGCTCACTCGCGCTCGAGGACGGAAAGAACGCCTTCGGCCAGGATCGGCCGCTGTTCGAGCGCTTCGTGGCCGGCCAGATCGCCTGCATGCGCGAGCTCACGCTCTTCTTCGCCCCGCAGGTGAACTCCTACAAGCGCTTCGCGGAGGGGTCGTTCGCGCCCACGTCGGTTGCCTGGGGGGAGGACAACCGCACCTGTGCGCTGCGCTCGGTGGGCCACGGTCCCTCCCTTCGCATCGAGAACCGCCTGCCCGGCGCCGACGTGAACCCGTACCTGGCCCTGTCTGCGATGATCGCCGCCGGGCTGCACGGCATCGAGAACGAGCTGGAGCTGGAGCCGGCGCTCGAGGGCAACGCCTACGCCAGCGACGCCCCTCGCGTGCCCGACAACCTCATGGACGCCCGAGCGCTGTTCGCCGGCAGCGCGGTGGCCCGCGACGCCTTCGGCCGGGAGGTGGTGGACCACTACCTGAACCACGCCGACGTGGAGCTGGCCGCGTTCAAGACCGCCGTGACGGACTGGGAGAAATTCAGGGGATTCGAAAGGCTCTGATGGGCGTCGCCATCGGCATCTGCTCGGCCGTCGAGCGGGTCAGGTGGGGGGCCTGGGAGGAGACGGTCACCATGGCGCCCCGGTCCTACGCCACCGCGGTGCAGGCGGCCGGCGCGATCGCGTTGCTCCTGCCACCCGACGACGCCGCGGCCGAGGCTCCCGACGAGCTGCTGGACCGCATCGACGGGCTGATGCTGGCCGGCGGCTCCGACGTGGACCCCGCCTCCTACGGCGCCCTCCCGCACCCCGAGACCAAGGGCACGTGGCCCGAGCGCGACCGCTTCGAGCTGGGCCTGGTGCACCGGGCGCTGGAGCGTGACATGCCCGTGCTGGGGATCTGCCGTGGGATGCAGATGCTCAACGTGGCCGCGGGCGGCACACTCGAGCAGCACCTGCCCGACGTCGTTGGGCACACCGACCACCGCCACACCCCCGGCACCTACGGCGACCACGAGGTGCGGCTGGAGCCGGGGTCGCTGGCCGCCCGGGCGGTCGAGGCCGAGCGGGTGGCGGTCAAGTCGCATCACCACCAGGGACCCGCGGAGCTGGGTGACGGCGTGACGCCCACCGGCTGGGCCGTCCCCGACGAGGTGGTGGAGGCCATCGAGCTCGACGGCCCGGCGTTCGCCCTGGGCGTGCTCTGGCATCCCGAGGAGGACATGAAGAGCCGGGTGATCCGCTCGTTGGTGGGCGCGGCGCGATCCGAGGCGCGAGCGTGATGATCCAGGTGCTGGAGCCGGCCACCGAGGAGGTCATGGCCGAGGTGCCGCGCGCGGGGGCCGAGCAGGTGGACGCGGCCGTGGCGGCGGCGCGTGCGGCGTTCCCCGGCTGGAGGGCAATCGACCCACCCGAGCGCGCGGCCGCCCTGCGGCGCCTGGCGGATGCGCTCGAGGCGGAGACGGAGGGCCTGGCCGTGCTCGAGGCCCGCAACGCAGGCAAGCCAATCGGCGACGCACGCGACGAGATGGGCATGGTGGTGGAGACCTTCCGCTACTACGCCGGCGCCCCCGAGCGGCTGCTGGGCGACACGATCCCGGTGGCCGGCGGGGTGGACATGACCTTCCGCGAGCCGCTGGGCGTCGTGGGCCTGATCGTGCCCTGGAACTTCCCGCTGGTGATCGCCTCCTGGAAGGTGGCCCCCGCCCTGGCGGCCGGCAACACGATCGTGCTCAAGCCCGCCGAGCTCACACCGCTGACCGCACTGGAGCTGGAGCGGATCGCGCTGGAGGCCGGCCTCCCGGAGGGTGTGCTGAACGTGGTGGCGGGACCGGGAAGCGTGTGCGGCCAGAGGCTCGTGGAGCACCCCGACGTGGCCAAGATCGCCTTCACCGGCTCCACCGAGGTGGGCCGCACGATCGCCCGCGGCGCCGCCGACACCATCAAGCGCGTGACGCTGGAGCTCGGTGGCAAGTCGGCCAACGTCGTGTTCGCCGACGCCGACCTGGAGCGCGCGGCCGCGGCGGCCCCAATGGCCGTGTTCGCCAACAGCGGGCAGGACTGCTGCGCGCGTTCGCGGATCCTGGTGGAGCGCAGCGCAATGGATGACTTCGTGGGCCTGCTCGGTGACCACGTGACCGAGCTGCGCGTGGGGGACCCGCTCGACGACGCCACGCAGATGGGGCCGCTGATCTCCGCCGGCCAGCGGGACAGCGTGGCCTCCTACGTGCCCGATGACGCCCCGGTGGCCGCGCGCGGCGATGCTCCGGACGGCCCCGGCTTCTGGTTCCCGCCCACGGTGCTCGCTCCGGTGTCCAACGGCGACCGGCCGGCGGTGGAGGAGATCTTCGGCCCGGTGGTGTGCGTGATCCCCTTCCACGACGAGGCTGATGCCGTGCGCCTGGCCAACGACACCATCTACGGGCTCAGCGGCTCGGTGTGGACCCGGGACGGCGCGAAGGCCATGCGCGTGGCCCGCGCCGTGGACACGGGGGTTCTGTCGGTGAACTCGAACACCTCGGTGCGGGTGAGCACGCCCTTCGGCGGCTTCAAGCAGTCGGGCGTGGGCCGCGAGCTCGGCCCACACGCGCTCGACGCCTACACCGACGTGAAGAACGTGTACCTCGCCACGGAGGACGGCTAGCGGTGCCCGGCAGGCTGGAGGGCAAGGTCTGCGTGGTCACGGGCGCGGCCAGCGGCATCGGTGCTGAGACCGCGCACCTGTTCGGCAAGGAGGGCGCGCACGTGGTGGGCGTCGACGTGGTGGCTGGGGCCGTCGGCGAGCTGGCGCTGGAGGCCGACGTGACCCAGGAGGACCAGGTCGCCGACATGTACACGCGCACGCGCGAGGCTTTCGGCCGCGTGGACGTGCTCCTCAACAACGCCGGCATCAACCCCGCCGACGACACCAGCGTGCTCGACACGTCGCTCGAGTCCTGGCAGCGGGTGCAGGACGTAAACGTGCGCAGCGTGTTCCTGTGCTGCAAGCACGGCATCCCGCACCTGCTGGAGGCTGGCGGCGGGTCGGTCATCAACACGGCCTCATTCGTGGCCGTCATGGGTGCGGCGGAGTCGCAGATCTCCTACACCGCGTCGAAGGGCGCCGTTCTGGCCATGTCACGCGAGATGGGCGTGGAGTTTGCGCGCCGCGGGGTGCGCGTGAACGCGCTCTGCCCGGGGCCGGTGGACACGCCGCTGCTCCAGGAACTGTTCGCCAGCGACCCCGCCAAGGCGGCGCGCCGCCTGGTGCACCTGCCGCCCGGCCGGTTCGCCCACGCCAGCGAGATCGCCGGCGCCGCCCTCTTCCTGGCCAGTGACGAGTCCAGCTACGTGAACGCCACCACCTTCCTGGTGGACGGCGGCCTGTCGGGCGCCTACCTCACGCCCGAATAGCCGCGCCGGCGGCGGCGTCCAGGAACCGCCCGCACAAGTCGCGCCCGAGCTGGTTCCACTGCTCGATCCGGGGCGCCGTCTCGGCCCTCAGCGCGTCTGGGTCCAAGCCCAGGCGCACGGCGTCGGGGTCGCTGCGGTAGCCGCGGATCCACCCGTCCAGAGCGTCCGGGTCCACCTCGGCGTGGAACTGAAGCCCCCACGCGGGAGTCCCGTTCAGCCGGAATGCCTGCAGGCAGCCGTCGCTGCGGGCAAGCGCCACCGACCCGGGGGGAGGCACGGCCTCGTAGGAGTGCCACTGAAAGCCGCAGAAGGAGGCAGGCAACGGGCCGGTGAGGGCGTCGTCGCCGGCACCGGGCTCCAGGCGCACCTCGTGCCATCCGATCTCCGGCCGGCTTGCCGGCCGCACCGTGCCCCCGGCGGCCTCCGCCAGCAGCTGCGCGCCCAGGCACACGCCCAGCACCGGCACGCCGTCGGCCACGAGCCGCTTCAGCACCTCCTTCTGCGCACCCAGCCACGGCATCCGCTCCTCGTCGTGGGCGTTCATGGCGCCGCCGAGCGCGATCACGGCCTCGTGGCGCGATGGCCCGGGGGTGGGCTCCTCGGCCGCGCGCCACACGTCCAGGTCGGCGCCGCGATCACGGATCGCCTCGGCGAAGACCCCAGGGCCGGCGTCGTCCTGCTGCACGATTGCGAGCACGCGCACGCGCATCAGTGTGCCTGCCTGCGAGGATGCCCGCGTGAAGTTCGGCCTGGCGCTCTTCTGCACCGACCTCACGCCGGACCCGGCCACGGTGGCCCGGATGGCGGAGGAGCGCGGGTTCGAGTCGTTCTTCTTTCCCGAGCACACCCACATCCCGTCTTCGCGCGAGACGCCTTACCCGGCGGGCGGCGAGCTGCCGGAGGAGTACCGGCGCCTGTACGACCCCTTCGTGGCCTGCACCGCCGCTGCCGCCGCCACCGAGCGGCTCAAGGTCGGCACCGGGATCTGCCTGCTGACCCAGCGCGACCCCATCACCACGGCCAAGGAAGTGGCCAGCGTGGATCACCTGAGCGGCGGGCGGTTCCTGTTTGGCGTGGGCGCGGGATGGAACCTCGAGGAGATGCGCGATCACGGCACCGACCCCTCCAAGCGCTTCGGGATGCTGCGTGAGCGGGTCGAGGCGATGAAGGCGATCTGGACGGAGGACGAGGCGGAGTACCACGGCCGCCACGTGGACTTCGATCCGACCTGGGCCTGGCCCAAGCCGGCGCAGGACCCGCATCCGCCGGTGTTGCTGGGCGGCAACGGGCGCACCGTGGGCGACCGCGTGATCGCGTTCGCGGACGAGTGGTTCCCCAACCGCTTCGGCGACGAGGACAGGTTCATCGCGCGGATCGAGAAGATGATCCGCCGCGGTCGGGACGAGGCCGGGCGCGACATCGGCGTGACCCTCCAGCTGGCCCCGCAGGATCCCGCGGGGATCGAGCGTTACGAGAGCGCCGGCGTGCACCGCTGCGTCTGGTACCTGCCCTCGGCCGCGCCCGAGAAGGTGGAGCGCGCGCTGGACCGCTACGCGGAGGCCGTGCGGGCCGCTAAGGGAGCGGGCGCGGCCTAGAGCTGGTCGGTGTCGGCCGGCACGCCCAGCATCACGCGGCCGGCCAGCTCCCACGTGGAGGGCCCGACGAGCATGTGCTGCGTGGCCACGTGGATGTCGCGGAACCTGCGGCCCAGCGAGCTCGAGCCGTAGATCGCGCTGCCACCGGCCAGCGCGTACATCTCGTCCACGACGGCCGCCGACTCGCCCATCGCATGGGTGGCGGCCACCCGCAGTGCCGCGCGGTCCTCGATCGACACGCTCCCCACGACCTCAGTGCGCTGCCACGCCTGTCCCACCGCCTCCGCGACCAGCGCGCGGGCCGCACGCAGCCGCGCCTCGGCGCGCGCCACCCGGACCTGGGTGTCGGGGCGCGCGGCCAGTGTGCGCGATCCCATGGCCGGTACCTTGCCGCCCGCCAGCTCCTGCAGGTCGTCGATCGCGCCGCGCGCGGAGCCCAGGCCCACGGCGGCGATGGCCAGCGCCAGCAGGCCGAACATCGGGAACGCGTACAAGATGCCCGGCTCGCGCGGGGCGTCGGCCAGCACCGAGGCCGACCGCGCGGCCGGCACCAGCAGGTCGTCCACGACCATGTCGTGGCTCCCGGTGCCGCGCAGCCCCGCGGTGTCCCAGGTGTCGATTCGCTCCACCGCGGCGGCCGGGAACAGCACCAGCCGCACGTCGGGCCGGCCGCTGGGCAGCGTTCGCGGCTCGCCGTCCTCCTCCACGACGCAGCCGCCCATGAGCCAGTCGCAATGGTCGATGCCGCTGGTGAACGGCCACCGCCCGCTGACCCGCAGCTGCTCGCCCTGCAGGACGGCACGCCCCTTGGGTGCGAACACCCCGCCCCAGCAGCGCGCCGGGTGCGAGTACACCGTGCGGGCCTGATCCTCGGGCAGGTAGGCGGCCAGGATTCCACTGGTGGTGGCCACGGACACACACCACGCGGCTGCGGCATCGCCGCGCGCCAGCTCATGCACGCAGTCCACCAGCACCTGGGGCTCGACCTCGCCGCCGCCCAGCGAGCGGGGGATCAGGAGGGAGAACATGCCGGCCGCTGACAGCGCGTCCACCAGCTCGGCAGGCAGCCGCCGCTCGCGCTCGGTGACCGGTGCCAGCTCGCCGGCGAGCGCGGCCAGCGAGCGCGCGGAATCGACTGGATGAGCCTGCGTCTCGCCGCTCCGCGCGACCGCCATGGGGAGAGCGTACCCCGGTTGCGGGCCCGCAATGCGAGCCGGGCGGCTCAGGCCTTCTGGACCTGCAGCAGGCTCGTGGTGTTCGGCCTACCGCTCGGCAGCCCGGCGGTCACGCCGATGCGCTCGCCGGGGGCCACCCAGCCAAGCTCCACCACGCGCCGGACGGCGTCGGCGATGAGCTCCTCGGTGACCTCGTGGCGATCGATCTGAGCCGCGCGCACGCCCCACATGAGCGCGCACTGCCTGACCGTGCGCGGCTCGGGCGAGAGTGCCAGGATCGGCACCTGGGGCCGGTGGGCAGCCACCAGGCGGGCCGATCGCCCGGAAATGGTGGGCACCACCAGGGCCGCCAGGTCGAGCTGGCGCGCGGACGCGGTGGCGCTGTAGGCGATCGTGTAGGACGGGTCCTGGTCCCTGCGGCCGAGCCGCCGCACCCGGCTCTCGTTCCAGCGCTCGTAGGGCAGCGCCGTCTCGGTGCGGGACGCGATGGCGGCCATCATCGCCACCGTCTCAACCGGGTGCGCGCCGATGGCCGTCTCCTGGGAGAGCATCAGCGCGCCGGTGCCGTCCAGGATGGCGTTGGCCACGTCGGTGACCTCGGCCCGGGTCGGCCGGCTGGAGGTCACCATGGACTCCAGCATCTGAGTCGCGGTGATCGAGGGCCGCGCCAGGGCGCCGGCCAGGGCGATGATCCGCTTCTGGACCAACGGCACGTCCTCGATCCGCAGCTCGATCCCGAGGTCCCCGCGCGCGACCATCACGCAGTCGGCTGCGTGGATGATCGCCTCGGCGTCATCGACCGCCTGCGGCTTCTCGATCTTGGCGATCAGCGGCAGCTCGGTGTGCTCGCGCACCTGGGTCACATCCTCCTCGCGGCGCACGAAGCTCAGCGCCACCATGTCCACGCCGATCGACTCGCCGAACTTGAGCAGCTCCAGGTCCTCCTCCGGCATCGTCGGCAGCGCGTAGAGGGCGCCGGGCACGTTCACCCCCTGGCGTGACGTGACCGTGCCGCCCAGCTCCACCTCGGTCTCCAGCCGGCCGTCGTCGCCGACGTGCGCGACGCGCAGCCGCACCGACCCGTCGGCCAGGTAGATCACGTCGCCGGGCTCCACCTCCTCGGCGAGCTTGGCCCAGGCGATCGTCATGCGCCGCGCGTCGCCCTCCTCGGTGGAGCCGCACACGAGCGTCAGCCGCTCGCCGGGCTTGAGCTCGGCCATCCCGTCGCGCAGCCCGCCGATCCTCAGCTTGGGGCCGGGCAGGTCCTGCAGGATCGCCACCTCGCGGCCGGCCCGGCCCGCCGCGGCGCGAATCCGCTCGGCGGTGGCAGCCTTCTCCTCGCGCGTGCCATGGGCGAAGTTCAGCCGGGCGACGCTCATGCCCGCCTCGACCATCCGGGCCAGCACCTCGGCGTCGTCGCTCGCGGGCCCGATCGTCGCGACGATCTTCGTGCGTGGCAGGCGGTCGGAGCTCAACCGAAGAACACCTCCGCGGTCTCGTAGAGGGATGGATCCAGCAGCTTGGGCTCCTGCACGGCCTCGTCCAGGGGGACCAGCGCGATCTCGGTGCCGCGCAGCGCCACCATCTGCCCGAAGGCGCCGTCCGCCACCGCATCGGCCGCCGCCACGCCGAAGCGGGTGGCCAGGACCCGGTCCCACGCGGTCGGGGTGCCGCCGCGCTGGACGTGCCCGAGGATCGTCATGCGCGACTCGAACCCGGTGCGCTTCTCGATGGCCCGCTCCAGGTCCAGCCCGATGCCGCCCAGCCGGGCGTGTCCGAAGGCGTCCTCGCTCTCGCCGGCGCGCACCTCCGCGCCGCCCTTCGCCGTGGCGCCCTCGGCCACGACCACGATCGAGAAAGTGCGCCCGGCTGCGTGGCGGCGCTCGATCCGCCCGCACACCTCGTCCACGTCGTACGGGCGCTCCGGCACGAGGATGGCGTCGGCCCCGCCGGCCATGCCGCTGTAGGTGGCGATCCAGCCGGTGTGGCGCCCCATCACCTCGACCACCATCACCCGGTTGTGCGACTCCGCGGTGGTGTGGAGGCGGTCGATCGCGTCGGTGGCGATCTGCACCGCGGTGTGGAAGCCGAACGTGAAGTCCGTGCCGGCCAGGTCGTTGTCGATCGTCTTGGGCACGCCCACCACGTCGATGCGGTGCTCGCCGCCTCCCAGGCGCCGAGCGACGCCGAGCGTGTCCTCGCCGCCGATGGCGATCAGCGCGTCGAGGCCCCGGTCCCGGAGCGTCGCTGCGATCCGGCCGGGCCCGTCGTCCTCGCGGAAGGGGTTGGTGCGCGAGGTGCCGAGGATGGTGCCGCCGCGGTGCAGGAGGCCGCGGGTGTTCTCCAGCGTCAGGTCGAACGCGTCGCCGTCCATCACACCCGCCCAGCCGTTGCGGAAGCCCACCACCTGCATGTCGTCCCCGCCGCGCCTGACCACGGCGCGGATCACGGCGTTCAGCCCCGGGCAATCGCCGCCGCCCGTGAGGATCCCGATCCGCGCCATGCGCGCCCGAGTCTAGGTAGCGGGTCAGCGCTACCCGAGGCCGGCGGGCGCCCCCTAGGCCAGCATCCGGCCCAGCCTGCGGATCTGGAATGCGCGGACGATGTCGGTAACCCCGTGCATGAGCGCCCAGATGCCTGCGAACACGAGCAGCACGTACTGCTTCTCGATGAAGAACTGCCCGCCGGTCCAGAAGGCAAGGATGATCATCAGCACGCCCGAGATCAGCCCGAGCCACCAGACCTCGTTGCCTTCGCGCTCGGTGAATGCCTCGATGATCCAGAACACGCCGACCAGGAGGAACAGGAACCCAAGCATGTCGGCGATGCCGGCGAAGGTGTCCTCCGGGCTGATCAGGGTCAAGACCCCGGCGATCAGGAACAGCACGCCGAACACGATCAGGATGACCCGCGCCGCACCGCCTGCCAGGCCTGCCAAGAACAACTGCTGGAAGCCGGATAGCAGGAACATGATCCCGATGAGCACGCCCACCGTGGTCATCGATGCCTCGTCGAACTGCAGGATCGAGACGGCGATGATCACCCAGGCGATCCCGGCCACGAGCCACAGCCACCACAGCTTGCCCACGTCTTGGCCGCCCTCCTTCACGGCGTCTCGATCGAGCCCCACGTCGTCACGTGCTCCTGCTGCCTCCATACGTTCCTTTCGTCTGCTGGACCAGGACCGGCGCCTCCGCGGGACACAGAATAGCCCCATTTGGGTGAACGCCGAGGCGGCCTCGAGGTCACGGGCGGCCGCTAGAGTCGGCGCGGATGACGGCGCGGCCTCCGAGGACTCGCGGCCGCGCTAGCGCCGCGCTCGTGGCCATCACGGCCGCGCTTCTGGCGGCGGCTGCGATCACGGGCTACGTGCGCTCCGAGCTCGCGGACGACCGGGTGCTCGCCGCACGTGCCACCTCGGCGCTGGACGACGAGGAGGCGCGCCGGCTGCTGGCCACCCGGATGGTCAACGGCCTTGCCGGGGCCGCGACGTCCGACCTCCTCGCCGCCCGCCCGCTCCTGATCTCGGCGATCACCGCGGTGGTGGACACGCCGCCGTTTCGCCGCCTGCTCACCCGCGCCTTAGAGCTCCGCCATCGCGCCCTGGTAAAAGGCGAGTCTGACTTCGTGCTCACGCTGCCGCGCGGAGCGCGGCCGCTTGTCGAGTCGCTGCGCAGCGTGTCCCCGGCGGTCGCCCGCGCCCTGCCGCCCGACCTCGAGCTGCGCGTGGCTGCGCTCGACCGGCGCGACTTCGAGCTCCGCACAGCGCGCCTACTGCAGGACGTGGCCGGCTGGTGGTGGCCGCTCCTGGCGGCGGCGCTGCTGTCGGCGGCCGCCTGTGCGGCGCTGGCGGGCGGTGTGCGGCAAGCCCTGGTGCAGTTGGGCAGTGCGCTGGCCGCGGCCGGCCTGGCCGTGGCCGTGCTGGTGGCGGGGCTAGGAACGTTCGTGGCCTCGCACGCCTCGCACGCCGCCGACCTCGACGACGAGGGAGAGCGGCAGGCCGTGGGGGCGGTCTGGGCCGCGCTGTTCGGCGACCTGCGCTCGGCTGCGCTGATCGCCGCGCTGGGAGGGGCGGTGGTCGTGGCGCTGGCTTGGGGCGCGCCGGCTCGAGAGCGCGTGGCGGCGGCCTTGGCATCGCTGCGGCGCTGTGCCGGGCCGCCCTCGGGCGCTGCAGGTCGGGTGGCCCGCTCCGCCTTCCTGATCGCGCTGGGCGTCATCCTCGTATTCCAGCCGTACCTGGTCTGGCGCAGCCTCCTGGTGATCGCCGGTGTGGGCCTCGTGCTGTTCGGCGCGGCGGAGCTCTCCGGCCGGGCGCAGAGCAGCCGGGTCGGGGAGCAGCGCGAGCCGCTCTCCCCGAGGCTGCTCGCGGGCACGGTGATGGCGGTCGTGGCCGTCGCGGCAGCCGCCGTGGTGCTCGTGCTCCCCGCACCGGGCAGCGCGCCTGCCGGGGAGGCGAGCTACTCCGGATCCTGCAACGGCTCCGGCGCGCTGTGCGATCGGCGCCTGAACGAGGTCGTCTTCCCGGCCACCCACAACTCCTATGCCGTCGCCAACCGGCCGGGCTGGTTCTTCGCCAACCACCGCTTCCCGATCGACCGCCAGCTGCGCGACGGAATCCGGGCCTTCCTCATCGACATCCACTGGGGCGTGCCTGACGCCAACAGGGACCTGGTGCGTACAGCCCTCGACGCCGAGGGCTCGGCCCGCAACAAGGTCGTGCAGGAGCTAGGTCCCACAGCGGTGGCCACGGCGGACCGGCTGGCCGGGCGAGTCGGTGCGGAGCGACCGGAGGGCGACCCCCGCCTCTACCTCTGCCACACCCTCTGCGAGCTCGGCTCGGAGCCGCTGGGCGAGCAGCTCCAGGAGTTCGCGTCGTTCCTCGACGCGAATCCCGGGGAGGTGGTGATCCTGTTCGTGGAGCCCTACGTGCCGGTGGCCCGGATCGAGCGGGCGATGGCAGACGCGGGACTGCTGGAGCAGGCCGCGCGACTCGAGCGCGACGAGCCGCTGCCCACGCTCGGCGAACTGATCTCCAAGGGCACGCGCCTGGTGGTGCTGACCGAGGAGGACGGAGGTTCGCGCGACTGGTACCTCCCAGGGTTCTCGTTCGCGCAGGACACGCCCATCGGCGCCACGCGCCCGGACGAGAGCTGCCGCCGCTTTCGCGGGACCCCCGACGGCCCCCTGTTCCTGGTGAACCACTGGGACACGAGCTTCCCGCCATCCCCGCGGCGCAACGCGCGCGTGGGGGGCGACGTGCTGCGTGAGCGCCTGGCGCGGTGCCGGCGCAGCCGGCGGCTCGTTCCGAACATAGTGGCGGTGGACTTCTACGAGCGCTCGGGCGTGGTGGACCTGGCGCGTCGGCTGAACGCCGAGCAGCGCTAGCGCTCCGTTCAGCCCCTGTCCGGGATTGCCTGTACAGCCCACGCGTTGCCGTCGGGATCAGTGAAGTACACGAAGTCGCCCCAGGCCTGGTGATCGACGTCACTCACCTCGATCCCGCCGTCGACCAGGGCCTTGCGCGCGCCCTCGATGTCGGAGACCACCATCTGCAGTCCCTTGACGGACCCCGGCTCCGCCGAGGTGAGGCCCTCGCCCAGGGCGATCGAGCACGCCGAGCCCTCCGGCGTGAGCTGAACGAAACGCAGCTTCTCGTTGACTCGGTGGTCGTGATCGGCGTTGAACCCCGCGCGAATATAGAAGTCCTTCGCGCGGTCGACGTCGGTCACCGGGACGGTCACGAGCTCCAGCTTGAAGTCCATCGTGGTCCTTTCGATCGGGGAGGGCGATCGTAGGACTCTTAGCGGCCAAGAGCGGTCCTAAATTTGAGAGATGATTGGTGACGATGCTGGGGACCTCCGCCAGGCTGCTCGAGCTGCTGTCTCTGCTTCAGACGCGCCGCGACTGGCGCGGGGCCGAGCTCGCGGACCGGCTGGCGGTGGGGCCGCGCACAGTGCGCCGCGACATCGAGCGGCTGCGCAGCCTGGGGTACCCGGTGGAGGCCAGGCGGGGGGTGACCGGCGGGTACCGGCTCGCCGCCGGCGCGTCGCTGCCGCCGCTGCTGCTCGACGAGGGCGAGGCGGTGGCCGTGGTGGTCGGCCTGCGCACCGCGGCCAGCGCCGGCGTCGCTGGCATCGAGGAGACCTCGGTCCGCGCGCTGGCCAAGCTCGAGCAGGTGCTGCCGGCGAAGGTCCGGCGCCGGGTCGGCGCGGTCGGATCGGCCACCGTGACCTACCCGGGTTGGGGGCCGCAGGTGGATGTCGGCGTCCTGGCCGTGCTCGCCGGCGCCTGCCGCGACTCGGAGCGGCTGCGGCTCGCCTATCGCGACGCGCGCGGTGAGGAGAGCCGGCGCGAGGTGGAGCCGCTGAGCCTCGTGAGCACCGGACGGCGCTGGTACCTCGTGGCGTGGGACTGCGGGCGCACGGACTGGCGCACCTTCCGGGTGGACCGCATCGAGGCCGAGGTGACCTCTGCCGGGCGCTTCATCCAGCGCACCCCGCCCTCAGACGACCTGGCCGACTACGTCTCGAAGTCGGTCTCCGCCGCCCGCGACCGGTTCCAGGCGCGGGTGCTCCTCCACGCGCCGTTGTCCGAGGTGGCCAGCCGAGTCCCGCTCTCGGTGGGCACGCTCGAGGAGGTGGACGACGAGACCTGCCTCCTGCTCACCGGCTCGGACTGGCTCGGCGGCCTGGCGGTTTACGTGGCCGAGATCGGCGTGGACTTCACGGTGCTGGAGCCCCCGGAGTTCGCGGAGCGCGTGAGGCTGCTGGCGGGCCGGTTCGGACGAGCGACGCCGGATGCGCCGGGAAGGCCGGGCGTGCGGCATTGACCCGGCGGGCTCGGCGTAGGACGATCGGGACATGTTTGGTCAGGCGACCCTCGGTGCCCGGTTTGCCACGGCGCTCGCGAGGAAGGACGCGGAGGCGCTTCGGGCGCTGCTGCACCCGGAGGTCGACTTCCGCGGCATGACTCCCAACCGCTTCTGGGAGGGGGGCGGTCCCGACGCGGTGCTGGAGCACCTGCTCGGGGGATGGTTCGAGCCCAAGGACGAGATCGAGTCACTCGACGCCCTGGAGACGGGCGCGGTCGCCGACCGCGAACGCGTCGGATACCGCGTGACCGTGAACAACCCGGACGGCCGGTTCGTAGTCGAGCAGCAGGCCTACGTGGGAAGCAGCGGCGACAGGATCGACTGGCTCCGCGTCATGTGCTCGGGGATGCGCCCGCTGGATGAGGAGCAGTGAGCCGCTCGATCACGGTCCGCTGGTGAGCCGGCGGCGAGTGAGCTCTCGTGCCCACTCGCCGCGACCACGGTCAGCTCAGGTTCTTGGCGCCCTCTCATCCTCGCCGTAGACGATGATGCCGTGGACGACGTATACGCACAGGGCGAAGATGGCCAGCGACCACCACGGGTAGGCGCCGCCAATCGACAGCAGCGCCCCAATCGCGCCGAGGGTGCCACCGACGATGCCGAGCACCCGGCCGTAGGTATTGCCTGCCATCAGCGAGAAGCCTCCGGTGAGCTGAATCACGCCGAGGATGATCAGGACCCAGCCCAGTGTGTTGAGGTTGGTGAAGATGTACCTCGTGTCGTTCGCGTAGATGTTCGCGCTGTCCAACGCGCCGATTCCATAGATGATGTTGAGGAAGCCCGCGATCAACAGCAGCGTTCCTGCGAACACAATTCGGCCCGCACCTCGCATCAGTACCTCCTTCGGTAGATTCGGCCGCTTGTCCGGATCGTACGCGCCGGCCCGACAGTTGCGGCCACGAAAAGGACGCTAGCTGCCGAGTCGGATGCGCTGTCGCCCGGATAGGGACCGCCTAAGCAGGGACGGTGGAAGGCAGCGCCGCGGTTCAGGCACCACACGGCCGCTGTCACCGCGCCTCGGTCGGCTTGGCAAAAGCGCCGAAGATCCAGAGGATCGGAAAGAAGATGCCAAAGAAGAACAACCACCCGTGACCGTTCCGAAGCGTCGCGAGGCCAAGCCAGAAGAACAGCGTCAGGTAGGCCACGCCGATCAAGATCCACACCCACGAGTCCACGATTGTTTCTCCCTCAGTAGGACGACGCCCGACCACGAACCTAGCTCGCCGGCTAGCGTCGTCCATCACCCCAAGCAGGTGATCTTCTAGGCAGCCCCCTTGGAAGCGCTGCATATCCACTCCAAGGGTGGGCGAGGGGCTGAAACCTCCTTTGATGTCCTGCGCGTGCCCTCGTCGGACTGGCGCGAACAGCGCCCTGGCGCGCATCCCAGTCTTGGGGTACGGTCCTCGACCCAAGGTGACGGCACCACCAAGGGACAGCACGCCTCCGGTATGAGCGGCGCTCGCGTCGAGGAACTCATGCCCCAGCTGAAGCGCGACCTCGCGCGGCTGGTGGCCATCCCCTCCCTGTCGGTCGTCGGCTACCCGGAGTCGACCCACGTCCCGCTGCTCGAGGCGTACGACGCGGTGGCGGAGCTTTTCCGTGAGGCGGGCGTCGAGAATGTCCTTCCGCTCGAGCTGCCCGACACCGCGCCGATAGTCACGGGCGAGATCCCCGCACCTGAGGGCGCGCCCACCGTGCTTCTCTATTCGCACTACGACGTGGTCGGGGCGGGTGACGAGTCGCTTTGGGACTCACCACCGTTCGAGGCCACAGAGCGCGACGGCGCGATCTTCGGCCGCGGGAGCGCCGATACGAAGTCGAACATCCTGATGCACGTGGGAGCACTGCGGGCCTGGGAGGGCAGACCCCCGGTCGGCATCAAGCTGCTGATCGAAGGACAGGAGGAGACCGGCAGCGGCGCGCTCCCGGGTTACCCCAAGTCCGACTCGGATCGTTTTCGTGCCGATGCCATCGTGATCGGCGACATGGGCAGCCTGAGCCCGGGGGTGCCGACGCTCACGACGGCGCTGCGCGGCACGGGTAACGTGACGCTCGAAGCTCGCACGCTTGAGTCCGGGAAGCACAGCGGCCAGTACGGGGGAGCTGCGCCCGACGCCCTGCTCGCCGTGCTGCACGCGATCGCCTCGCTTCACGACGAGCATGGCGACGTGGCGGTCGCCGGTCTCCGTCGCAACGAGTGGGAAGGGCCCGAGCAGGCCGAGGAGCAGTTCCGCGAGCTGGGTACGGTGCTGGACGGGATGCCGCTGATCGGCACGGGGAGGCTCGGCTCGCGCGTGTGGTCCGGCCCGGCGGTAACGGTCATCGGGATCGACGTTCCCTCCGTCGACGCGGCGGTGAACGCGGTCTCGGCGTACGCCCGGGCCGTGCTCAACGTCCGAGTGCACCCCCAGCAGGACGCCACGGAGGCGCAGGCCGCCGTGATTCGGCATCTTCGCGCCGCGAAGCCGTTCGGCATCGAGATCGAAGTGCAGGGCGGGGCTACCGGCGACGGATTCGCGGCGGAGAGCGGCGGGCCGGCCTTCGCGGCGGCGCGCGCCGCCTGGGCCGCGGCCTACGGTGCGGAGGTGCTGCTGGCCGGCAGCGGCGGCTCGATCCCGATTGTCAGTGCCCTTGCGGACGCGCTGCCCGACGCGGAGGCGCTCCTCGTGGGCACGGCCGACGGCTTCGCCAACATCCATGGACCCAACGAGCGGGTTATCGTCGACGAGTTCGAGAAGGCGACGATCGCGGAGGCCGACTTCTTCGCTCGCTACGCCGAGGGGTATCGCGGCGGGGGTTCCGCTTGAGTGCGCTGGCCGGCGTTGGCGATCTCGACCTGTTCCCCGGAGGGGGCTCGGGTCACGGAGTGGGGTGTGCGGAGGGGGAGGCCCGCTCGACGCTGGCGAGCTCGCCCTCGATCAGGGCGCTCTGGCGCTGCCCGAAGCGCGCTCCGATCCACTTGATCAACACCTCTACGCGCCGCCCTCTGGGGCCTCCGAGGTAATAGAGGTGCACGGCGAGATAGGTGAGGAAGGCCGGCGGCCCCCAGAGCTTGAGGCCCCTGATCTCACATATCGCCCTGTTTCGGCCGACGACCGCGAGCGCACCCTTATCGACGTACTTGAAGGGCGTCGCGGCGCCGGTCCCGCCCCCGTTGATCCCCTTCGCCACGTGGTGGGCCTGCTGGATCGCCACCGTGGCGAGCCCGGGTAGCGGCTTGCCGCCCGGTCCATCCAGGTTCGCTACGTCACCAATGACCGAGATCTCCGGGTGCCCCGGCACTGTCAACTCGGAGGTCACCTGGATGCGCCCTCCGCGGTCGGTGCTCGCCCCGGTGGCATGCGCGAGCGCTTCGGTGAGCGGGGCCGCGTGCACGCCGGCCGCCCAGATCACCGTCCGGGAGTCGATGCGCTCGTCGGTGCCGCCGACCCGGATCGTCACTCCGCGGGGGTCGAGTGTTGTCGCCCGTGCCCGCTCGCGGACGGTCACGCCGAGATCCGACAGCCCGTCGCTGACCTTGCCCGAAAGCTTGGGGCTGAACGCGGCCACCAGGCGGTCGCCCGCGTCGATAAGGATCACCCGCGCCTGCGCCGGGTCGACCTGCTGGAAGCCGTGCTTCATCACTTGCGCGGTTATGGCCAGCTGACCGGCCACCTCCACACCGGTGGGCCCGCCGCCGATTACCACGAAGGTGAGCCACGCTGCTCGCGTGGCCTCGTCCTCGGCGCGCTCGGCCTCTTCGAAGGCCGCGAAGAAGCGGTTGCGCAAGTCGACCACGTCAGAGAGCGTCTTTAGGCCACACGAAACCTCCTTCCACTCGTCGTGGCCGAAGTAAGAGGTCTGCGCGCCGCAGGCCACGATCAGGCTGTCGTAGTCGAGGCGCTCGCCGCGGTCGAGCACGACCTGGCGGCGCCCGGCATCCACGTCGGTGACCTCGGCCACGACGAAGCGCGTGTTCGCCGCACGCTCGAGGCTGGGGCGGATCGGCGACGCGCAGTCGCTCTCCGAGAGCCCGCCCAGCGCCGCCTGGTAGAGCAGCGGCTGAAAGAGGTGGTGGTTCCTCCGGTCCACGAGCGTCACGTCGACGTCCGCGTGGACCAGCCCGTTGGCGGCGGCGAGCCCGCCGAAGCCGGCGCCGACGATCACGACGCGCCGACGGCCCCTGCGGTCGCCCTCAGGAGGCACGAACGGACTCGCCGAGCGCCGAACTCGCATGGATCGTCAGTGGGTAGCGAGGGGTCCTGATCGCGGTGCCGCAGCGCTGGCGTCCGCGGGTGGCCGCGGGCGGAACGGCTTTTGCTCGTCGGGCCCACGCTGAATGATCAGCGCGGTGGATTCCGGCGCCTCGCGCCAGGCGCCGGGGAGATCCGAGACCGGCTCAGAGACGACGACGCGATCCTCAGCGCAGCGCTTTGCCGTCCACTTGAACGCACGTTCCCCGCCGTCGGTCTGGATCCAGAAATCGCCCCCGATCGCGAACACCTTCTCGCGCATCTGATACCGCGTCCCCGCAACCTCGTCCCTGTTCCTGAGCAGCCCCACGGCGAAGTCTGAGACGATAGCGCCCGCCGCCACCACAACCGAAGGGGTCAGGATGAGGCGACCGATGGCGATCACGGCGTGTCTCGCAATCGCGGCGTTGCCGATCGCGGGGTGCGGAGACGACGACGACGAGGACTCAGGCGCGAGCACGCAGACGGAAACCCAGCAGGAGGAGACGGCCAGCCAGGCGGAGACCGTGCCCGCCGTTGTGAGCGTGTCGATCGGGGATAACTTCTACAAGCCCAGTGAGGTCACGATCCAAGTCGGCCAGTCGATCAAGTGGCGCAACAACGGGTCCGTTGCCCACACGGTCACGTCCGCTAGCGACAGCACCGTCAAGTTCGACTCAGGGACCCTGGACTCCAAGGGCGGTTACGCATTGAAGCCCGCCTCCCGCGGCAAGCTCCCCTACTACTGCACGATCCACGGCAAGGAGCAATCCGGCACCATCACGGTTAGTCGTTGAGGCGACCGGGCGTTGCGCGGACAGGATGATTTCCTTGCCCGCGACACCACCAGGCAGAGCCCTCGTGGACGCCACGCAGGATTGGCGGCTCTCGGTGTCGAAAGTCTTGTGACTCGCAGTTAGATCAACGACTCGCTGGCGACCGCATTAGCGGTGCGGAAGGAGCCCCTAGATGGCCGAGGAACGTACAAGCCGTATGTCGGTGGAGCGCCCAAGACGCTCCGGTTGGATCACCTTCGCGGGCGTGACGGTGCTGATCGCGGGCGCGTATAACGCCCTGAGCGGGATTGCCGCGCTGACCGACGACGACACGGTCGCCGCGCAGGTCAATGAGGTCCTCTACGGGATCGACCTCACGGCGTGGGGCTGGTTGTGGCTGATCGTCGGGCTGCTGCAGCTGTTCACCGGTGTGCTCATCCTCAGCCGCAACGAGTGGGGGCTCTGGCTCGGTGTGGCTGGCGCGTCGCTGAGCGCGATGCTGACCGTGTTCGTCATCTTCATCTTCCCCTTGTGGGGGATGGCGGTCCTCGCGCTTGACTTCCTGGTGCTCTACGCACTGCTGACCCGCAGCGACGAATTCCCGGAGTGACGCGCTAGGGCCCGGGCACCCTTGTCGCGCTCGGCCGCGCACAGCGCACCGATGGCGTCCTCGAGGGTGGCGGGCGTAGGCCCATGGTGCCAGTTGGGCAGGATCCCGCCGCTCACGAGGTTTCCACCAGGTTTCCACGGACCCTCCGGCACCACGCGGGTCGGCTCGAGCCGCACTACGATGCGGCTCGAGGGCGCGTAGCTCAGTGGGAGAGCGCTCGCTTCACACGCGAGAGGTCGGTGGTTCGAAACCACCCGCGCCCATGCCCCGTCCCCCCGCTCACAGAGCGGGATTCGCCCCTCCTCGCCTCCTCCTGCCCGACGCTTCGCTGCGCCTCGTCGGCCGCTCGTCTGCCGATATCTGCCAATTCGACGCCGTCGACGACCGCCCGGAGCCGCTCCCGCTCGCCGTCCTCGAGCCGCATCGCTTGGGCGTACACGCGCAGCGCGAGCCCGGGCGTGGTGTGGCCCATCTGCGCCATCACCTCCGCCGGCGCTCACCGAGCGCGTACATCACCGACAACGTCCGCCCACGACCGCCTACTCCGCCAGCCCCACGGCTTCGAGGGCTTCATTCTCGGTGCGAAAGTTGGCCCACCACGTTGCTCGCCCGTCTCGAAGCTGGATGGCCTGCCACATGGTTTGGTCAACGTGGACACCACTCAAGGTTCCGCTCATTCGGAAGTGGGCGACGCCGCGATCGTCAGACCAGAGAAATGCAGCAGTTCCCAGTGCACGTCGTCGAAGGCACCGCGAATCGTCTCCCACCAAGTACGCATTCCGCTGTGGCCCCGGAAGGTGGTTCCTTCAGCCTCGGCGACCATCGAGGTGAACTCCACGTCCTCGGAGACCAGCGCCAGGAACGCGTCCAGGTCTCCAGCGTTGATCGCCCGAAATGCGGCCTCATACAGGCTGCGCAGATCGGCGGGGTCCTCACGCGACATCGTCCGCCCAGTATCCGCGGTAGGCGGGGGCCAAGCAATCACTGCGCCTCAAGCGCCGGACACCCCGCGCTACCTCGCCGCGCGCGCCAGCCATGACAGCGCGCCAACAGGACACCTTCGACGCCTGCTCCCACGCGGTTGCTGTCGCCGTGGGGGCCGGCCTCGTCCTGGCGGATGCGGCGTTCGAGGCTGGGGTGTCGGCGCGGACTGTGAGTCGATGGTTGGCTCGTGGGCGGCGTGAGCCGGGCTCGAAGTTCGGGGCGTTCGCCGCTGCGATCGAGCGCGCCCGAGCGAGAGGGGTGAGTTTGCAAAGTCCATTACTCATGCCGGCTTTGCCGCGTTCAAGGATGGCTAGCGACCTCAGCCAGCTACCACCGGGGGCGCCTCCTCGCCGTCGGCGTGATGCCGGTGGGGATCGGCTTCGGACCTGCCGTGACCGGTTAGAGCAGTCCCAGCAAGCCTGCGATGACCACCACGGCCATCCCGAGCGCGCTGACCCAGAACATCTGAACGCCCGGCCGCTCGCGGTCGGCCCACGGAGCGTTCTTCCACCAGTTCGGCATCACCATGCAGTATCGCGTATCACGGTGTCGCTCGAGCATGCCGGGCTCAGAGGCCGGCAACGTCGGCGTCGATGTCCTCGGCTTCCTGGCCGCCGGTGTCTGGTAGCGCCCCTTTGAACACCTCATAAAGGCGACAAACGATCTCCACGTCTCCCGCGACATCGCCTACTCCGACAGCCCCGCGGCTTCGAGGGCCTCCTCTGCAGTTCTGAACACCTTTGCTCGCTTGACGTCTCCCTCGCTGACCGTCCATACGATCCCGAATCGAAGGTCGACCCAGGACTGGCTTCCCTTCGGGCGGCCGCGCTGGCGAACAACGGAGACCACCTCCGCGTCGCCTGCGTCGATCACGGCCTCCGAGCGTTGCTCGAATTCGTCATAGGCCTCGGTCCATTTGGCGAAGAACGCGTCGAAGCCTTCCGGCCCGAAGTACTCCCGCGTGTCGGGCCAGCCCTCGACCGTGCTCATGTCCCACACGAAGTCCGGCCCGACCTGGTCGGTGATGCGCAGAGCCGCCTGAAACGCGTTCAGGCGCTCGGCGATCAGATCCACGTTCTGCTGCGACATCGCCTACTCCGACAGCCCCACGGCTTCGAGGGCCTCCCGAACCCCCTGCCACATGCGGACTGCTACCACCTTGCCGTCGCGAACGGTCCAGACGTGCCCGTCAACTCCGCTTTCGACCGCAGCGCCACTGCCGCGGCCACGACCCGTCATTCGCACGAGGGCGAGCACCAGGTCGTCGCCAATCATCCTCGACTCGCTCGATCTGGACCTGGATTTCGCCCCATGCCTCAGCGAACTCGTCTGCCCACTGCTGGACCTCAACCACCCCGTGCCGAGGCCGGGAGTCCGGGACATGGACATAGCCCTTCCAGACAACATCCTTGTCGAGCATCTCAACCGCTGCGTTGAGGTCGCCTCGGTTCCACAGCTCGTACAAACGGCATACGACCGCCACGTTCTCCTGCGACATGGCCTACTCCGACAGCCCGGCGGCTTTGAGGGCTTCGGCGTGGTGGAGGTAGGTGTGCACGCGGGTTGCCTTGCCGTCCCTCATGTCGGAGACGGTCGCGATCTTTCCCGTGAACGGGACGCCGCTGGCCTGAGCGCGAACCGGGAGGTCTGCGAGCAACACGACGCGGTCGCCAAGGTCGATCAGTTCGACCGGCTCGACGCGGAAACCGAATACCTCGGACCAAGTCGCCATGTAGTCGCGAAAGCCTGCCGCGCCGCGATAGCAAGAATCGAAGAACCCCACCTCGACAAGCTCGCGCGGTGGGTGCATCTCGAAGTCGGGATGGCCAGGCCCGACTGCGGCGTCAATGTCGCCGCGGTTAAACGCCTCCATCGCCAGTCGGGTGCCCCGCCACACGGCGGCTTGCCGAAGTCGCGAGGCGGGTGGCAGGCGGCCCACCAGCCGGACGATCGAATCGAACAGCCGAGGGAAACGGAGGAAGAGCCGCTGGTCGAGCGCCCGGCGCGACCCCACACCCACTCGGAGCGGCTTGCGAACGATCTGCTCCTGCGACATCACCTACCCCGACAGCCCCACGACTGCGAGGGCTTCACTGGCGAAGCAGTCGGTCCAAGCCTGCGTCTCCTCGCGATACGTGGACCTGCCGAGGTTCGCTGCCGTCAATGCCGAGACGATCTCCACACTCTCCCGCGACATCGCCTGCGCAGTATCTCTCGGGCAGAAGCGTCATGGAAGCGGCAGAAGGCAGCAAGGCGCGGGACCGCGACACTCGGGCCCGCCGACCGGCTCGGCCCAGACGATTCGCCGAGGCGACGCGCGCGAGCAGATCGAATCGTTTCGGCCGACCCCCTCACGACAGAAGGCCTCCCGGCATCGGAGTAACGCCGCCGGCACCGGACAACGTTCGCACATCACCCAGTGCGGGTGATGCGAGCTCGCCCGCGGCGGGCTAGGTTCGCCGGCCACGACATCGACACGGGCGGACGCGAGCGTCGATTTGATAAGGCGGGTACCTGATGCTGCTTGAGGACTATGGCTTGATTGGCGATCTGGAGGCCGCCGCTCTCGTTGGGCGTACCGGCTCGGTGGACTGGCTGTGCCTCCCTCGGTTCGATTCCGCCTCGTGCTTTTCGGCCTTGCTAGGGGATGATCGGCATGGGCGCTGGCTCGTCGCGCCCGCCGGTCAGGTTCGGGCGATGTCTCGGCGCTACCGGCCTGGAACGCTGGTGCTCGAGACCGACTTGGAAACGTCGGAGGGCGCGGTCCGGTTGATTGATTTCATGCCCCGCCGAGCACAAGGGCCTCCGCGCGTGATGCGGATCGTAGAGGGGCTGCGAGGTCGTGTTCCGATGCGGATGGAGCTTTCGCTGCGTCCGGATTACGGGTCGATCAAACCGTGGATCGAGCTAGCGTCGGATGGTGCGATCGCCACCGCGGGTCCTGATGCGTTTCGGCTCAGCACGCCGCTGCCGCTGGAGGTAGAGGACGGAGGGGTGATCGCCAAGTTCGTCGCGGTCGAGGGCGCGCGCGAGCGGCTGACCCTGACCTGGCATCTTTCCTACGAGGAGGGTCCGCCGGTCGAGGACGCCGACTCCGCTCTTGCGCGCACGGAGGCGTGGTGGCGCGAGTGGAGCGGCCGCTGCGGCTATCAGGGCGCGTATCGGGACGAGGTCCTGACCTCGCTAATAGCGCTCAAGGCGATGACGTCGGAGACGACGGGAGCGATAATCGCGGCGCCGACGACCTCGCTGCCCGAGGAGATCGGCGGCGAGCGCAACTGGGACTATCGCTACTGCTGGCTGCGCGACTCGGTGCTTGCGCTGGAAGCGCTGCTTGCCGCCGGCTACACCGACGAGGCGTTGGCCTTCCGCGATTTCATGCTGCGCGTCGGCACCGGCGACCCGACGACGATTCAGATCATGTACGGGGTCGGCGGTGAGCGACGCCTGACCGAGTTCGAGCTCCCAGAGCTCCCAGGTTACGAGGGGTCCAGGCCAGTCCGCGTCGGAAACGCGGCGTCCGAGCAGTTCCAGCTCGACGTCTACGGCGAAGTTGCCGGGGTCATGTTCATCGGCACCGAGCTGCTCGGCAGGATCGAACCGCGCAGGTGGCCGCGGTGGCGGGCCATCATCGAGCACGTGGAGACGATCTGGCGCCAGCCCGACGACGGGATCTGGGAGGCGCGCGGCCCGCAGCGGCACTACACGTACTCCAAGGTGATGGCCTGGGTCGTGTTCGACCGCGCCGTGCGACTGGCCAAGAGGTTCGACCTTGAGGCACCCGTCGAGCACTGGAAGCAGGTCCGCGACGAGATCCACGCCGAGGTCTGCCAGCGCGGATATGACCGCGACCGCCGCACCTTCACCCAGTACTACGGATCCAGCGAGCTCGACGCCAGCGTCCTGAACATCCCGATGGTGGGCTTCCTACCGGGCACGGACGAGCGCGTCACCGGGACGATCGACGCGGTCTGGCGGGAGCTCGGCCGGGACGGCTTCGTCTCCCGCTACTCGACGGCGGAGACCGACGACGGGTTGGCGGGTGACGAGGGTCAGTTCTTGGCCTGCTCGTTCTGGCTGGTCACCGCGCTCGCGATGAACGGCCGCGTGGATGAGGCACGCAGGCTGTTCGAGCGGCTCGTCGGGCTGACCAACGATCTCGGCCTCCTCGCCGAGGAGTACGACGTCGCGCACGGGCGACAGGTGGGCAACTTCCCCCAGGCGTTCAGCCACCTCACCCTGATTCTCGCCGCGCGCGCCATCTCCGACGCGCAGGCGGCCGATGACTGACGATCCCGCGCCGACCGCCTCGGCGGCCTCTCGACGCAGATTCCTGGCTCCGCTCGCTCTCGCCCAGTTCATCTGCAGCTTCGCGGGCTCGAACATGAACGTGATGATCAACGACATCAGCGAGGACCTGGACACGACCGTCACGGGTGTCCAGACCGCGATCACGCTGTTCTTGCTGATCATGGCCATCTTCATGATCCCCGCCAGCAAGTTGAGCGACCGCTGGGGACGCAAGCGCTGCTTCACCGCCGGCCTCCTGCTGTACGGACTCGGC
The DNA here is from genome assembly GCA_963755215.1 of uncultured Thermoleophilaceae bacterium. Lineage (GTDB taxonomy): Bacteria > Actinomycetota > Thermoleophilia > Solirubrobacterales > Thermoleophilaceae > JAAYBF01. The sequence goes on along the minus strand of CAVWIW010000016.1, from coordinate 279,555 downwards.
GCCCTGGTAAGCGCGCTCTCGCCGGGACTCGGCGTGCTGATCCTCGGCAACTCCGTCCTCGAGGGGATCGGCACGGCGCTGTTGATCCCGCCCGTCTACATCCTCACGACGATGGCGTTCACCGATCTCACATCGCGCGCCAAGGCCTTCGGGATCGTCAGCGGCATGGGGGGCCTCGGCGCCGCGGCAGGACCACTGATCGGCGGTCTCATCACGACCGGAATCAGTTGGCGGGCGGCGTTCGTCTTCCAGGCCGCGGTCGTCGCGGCCATCATCTTCCTGAGCCGTCGAATAGAAGATCCCCTACCGGCGGATCCGACACGTCCGTTCGACACCGTTGGAGCGATTCTGTCGGCAGTCGGCATGTTCTTCGTCGTGTTTGGGATCCTGCAGGCCGACAACGAGCCCGCCTTGATGGCGGTTTCGCTGGCTGTCGGAGCCGGCTTCCTGCTCTGGTTCTTCCTCCACATCCGCGCTCGAGAGCGAGCGGGCAGGGAACCCCTGCTGTCCACGGGGCTGTTCAGGAACCGCCTGTCCAATCTCGGCCTTGTCACACAGAACATCCAGTGGCTGCTTCTCATGGGGACGTCGTTCGTCGTCGCCGTCTTCCTCCAGACCGTTCGCGGGTACAACGCCATCGAGACGGGCGTCATCTTCACGTCGGCGACGGTAGGCATCCTCGCGGCGTCGTTGGCCGCGGAACGGCTGGCCAAGAGGCGCAGCCAGAAGACCCTGATAGCGGCAGGATTCGTCGTCACCGTGGCCGGAATCGGAGCCCTGCTGGCGTTGGTCGGGTCCTCGTCGAAGGTCATCGCCTTCGCGCCGGGGCTTCTCCTGATCGGCCTGGGGTTGGGAGTGATGCTGACCCCGTCGGTCAATCTCGTGCAGTCCGCGTTTCCCGAAGACCGCCAGGGTGAGATATCGGGCTTGTCGCGCAGCGTGTCCAACCTCGGCTCGTCCTTCGGCACCGCGATCGCCGGCACGATCCTCGTCTCAGACCTCGCCTCGGGCAACGACTCGTACGTGCTCGCGATGATCGTGCTCGCAGTCCTCGCCCTCGTCGGCCTCGTCGCCGCCATCTTTCTTCCCGCCAACCCCGAGATGTCGACCCGCCAGAGCCTGTGACGGCGCCGGGGACCGCTCGTGCGCTCGGTGCGGCGACGCCGAGCGCGGCTTCGCGGAGCGCGATGGCGCCGAGGCCAGGGTCGGACATCTCCGGCTAGGGTAAGGCGGGCTGGAATTGTGCTTCTCGCGATCGCGCAGGGCGCGCACATCACCGACCGCAAGGCACAGCAGTCGCAGGTCGCCCGCACAGAGTTCGATGACTACAGCTCGAGATGACCCACGCCGAACGTGACGAGCGAGCGGTCGCTCGCGGCGCAAGCGCGAGCGATGCTCGTCGTCGGCCCTCGCCCAAACGCGACGTCGGTTCCCGGCGGGTCGACTGCGCCACATGTGTAGGGGTGTGTGCGCTCACGCGCTGCCGGTTGGATGACAGCTGGTGACCGGGGGACCGACCTCAAGCCTTCAACCGAAGGATTCGGGGAACACGCGGCTGTCGCTTCTGCTGGCAGCGGCCATGTTCGTGCTCGTCGTCGACACGTCGCTGATGAACGTGTCGATCTCGGCAGTAGTCAGGGATCTGGACACGACAGTGAGCGCTGTCCAGGGCGCTATCGCGCTTGAGGCCCTGGTTTCCGCTGCGTTCATCCTTATCAGTAGCAAGCTCGGCGACCTCTTCGGGCGCAAGAGGGCGTACGTGGGGGGTCTGTTGGCGTATGCGACCGGGGCGGTGGCGATGACCCTCGCGCAGAATCTGGCGGCGATCATCGTTTTTTGGGCGATCATCGGCGGCCTCGGGGCCTCGCTCCTGCTACCTGCCATGCAGTCCCTCGTCCATGGCAACTTCGAGGGAGCGGCACAGAAAAAAACCTATGCTCTTATCGGAGCAGCGGCCGCGATCGCGGCCGCGGTAGGGCCGCTCCTCGGAGGCTTCGTCACTACCTACCTGTCCTGGCGCGTCGGCTTCTTGCTGGAAGCCGTCGTGATCGCGGTCGTGCTGTTGCAGATCGGCCTCGTCAAGGACATCCCGTACACGGGAGCGCGGCAGGTCGACACTGTTGGCGCAGCCCTCTCCGTGCTGGGGATGGGCGGCGTGGTACTGGGCATCCTCGTGTGGCAGGAGGGCGGCGACTACGTCGTGCTGATGATCACGATCGGGGCGGTCGCGCTGTGGGCGCTCGCTCGCTGGCTCGCGCGTCGCCACCGCGACGGCAAAGTGACGGTGCTCGATCCGGACCTGTTCCGACTTCCGCACTTCAGGATCGGGATCACCGCGCAGATGCTCCAGAACATCACGCTCGGCGGAGCGATGATCGCGCTGCCGATCTTCCTGCAGATCAAGCTGGAGTACGACGCCCTGGAGACCGGCCTATCGCTCGCCCCACTCTCACTGACCATGTTCACCGTCGCGATCCTCGCTGGACGGAAGTCCGGCAACCACCGCCCGGCCAAGATCATCCGGACCGGGTTCGCGCTGAGCACGCTGGGACTGGCGCTGATCATCCCGATCGTGCCCGAGGCGGACTCCGGCTGGTACCTCCTCATCCCGCTGGCCATCGCGGGGGCGGGGCTCGGCCTCCTCGTGTCGCAGCTCAACAACTACACGCTCGCGCCGATCGATGAAGAGCGGATAAGCGAGGCGGCCGGGGTGAACTCGGCATCGGGGTCATTCGGTCTGTCGTTCGGGCTGGCCGTGGCCGGCGGCGTCCTGCTCGCGACGCTCTCCCTCGCATTCACCAACATGACGAACGCGAGCTCCGTGGTCCCCTCCTCTCAGCAGCAGCAGATCGCGCAGACGTTGGAGGACGACGCACAGGTCGTGAGTAACACGCAACTCGACGAACTGCTCACCGAAGAGCCCCCGGCCGTCCAGGAAGAGATCCTCAGCATCAACACCGACTCGACAAACCTCGCCCTTCAGGTGGCGCTGCTCCTGCCGATCCTCGCGGGTCTTCTCGGGCTGTTCAGCTCGTTCCGCATGATGCGCCTACGCGACGTTGTGCCCTCGACCTCCGTCGAAGCGGCGGCTTTGGGCTGAGCGAAGCTCTCGCGATGACCGTCGCAGTCGATTTGCTGACCACCCCCGACTGAACCGACCCGCGCGATCCCGCCGAGGGCGCCCCCGCGGCGAGCCGGAACGGTCAGCGGTGCCCGCACGTACGGGTGTGCGCACCCCGTCTGCTTGCTTGCCTGCATGGTTGTGCCCGGCGGCGACCGTGCGTGAGGCTTCGTCCATGGCGACACCCCTGCTGCCGGTCCTCCAGTAGTGCCCGATCAGGCTGACACCCCCCCGCCCGAGGGCGCCCCGGCGTCCGCATCCGGGACCTCCGGGGGTCCGGCGCCAGGAGGAGCGCAGGGTCCGGAGCCCAAGCGGCGTCGTCGGGTGCTGGTGTGGTCGATGATTGCGGTCGCGTCGTTGCTGTTGGTCTTGTCGGTCACTGCGAACTGGGTTCAGCGCGCGGTGCTGGACACGGACGAGGTTGTGAACACCAGCGACGAGATTCTGAGCGACGAGGATGTTCAGGACGCGCTCAGCATCTACCTGGTCGATCAGGTGTACGCGAGCGTCGATGTGCAAGGCCAGATCGAGGCGAAGCTGCCGAGCAGCGCCAAGGCGCTGTCCGCGCCCGTCGCGGCGGCAACCAGGCAACTCGCTCTCAATGTCTCGGAGAAGGCGCTCGCCTCGCCTCGGGTCCAGAACCTGGTCTCCAATTCGATCCGCAGGTCGCACGGAGGGTTCGTGCGTTTAATCGAGGACGAGGGAGAGTACGTTTCGACCACTGGCGGCGCTGTGACGCTCCAGTACGGGGAAGTCGTAGCCGACCTGGCCACTCGCCTAGGGGTAGACCCAGCGACCATCGCCACGATCCAGGGCGTCATTCGGGATCTGTCGCAGGGCCTCAAGCAGCGCCTGACCACGGCTCAGACCCGAATCAAGTCGGTGCGTGCGGGTCTCGCCGAGGTGAAGGGCGGCACCCTGAGCCCGGAGCTGGAACGGAATCTCCAGACGCTCCAGACGGACATCGTGCAGCTGCAGGGGACTATCGCGAGCCTCGACAAGAAGATCGAGAGCGCACAGGCCAAAGCCCCGGCGCAGCTCCAGGGCCGGCTGGCCAAGCTCGACGGTCGGCTATCCGCCCTCGACGGTCGGCTGACCGCTGTTGAGGATCGCACCGCCACCGTGCTCAAGGATCCCCAACAGGCAGACGTCGATGGGTTGGACGCCGCGCTCGCCTCGACCCAGACCCGGATCACCGGCGTACTCGAACGCCCGGCGCTGCAGAACCCTGGCGAGCTCGTCGTGATGAAGTCCGACCAACTCAACGGAGTTCAGACCCTCGTCGGGGCGCTTCGCAACCTCGGCATCGTGCTCCCGCTGCTGGTGCTCTTGCTGTACCTGGGCGCCATCTACCTGGCGCAGGGATGGCGCCGACAAGCGTTGATCGGGGCCGGATGCGGGATCCTCGCCGCGACGCTGCTCGTCCTGCTGACGTTACGCCTGCTCGGCGGCGCGGTCGTGGACTCGGTCGCGGGCTCCGAGACGGTCCAACCGGCCGTCCAATCCGTCTGGGAGATCATCTCCGGAACGTTGCGAGAGCGGGCGCTGTTCGTCCTGGTCATCGGACTGGCGTTCGTCGGCGCGGGCCTGCTGGCAGGGCCGGGCCGCTACGCAGTCGCCGCGCGCCGCGGCGTCGCGCCGTACCTGCGCGACCAGCCGGCTGCGGTGTACTTCGTCGCCGCCGTGCTGTTTCTGCTCTGGCTGACCGTCATGCCCGGGCTTAACAACCTCGGCCAAGTCCTCGTGATCGTGCTGCTCGCCGTGCTGGCCGTGCTCGGCATCGAAGTGCTGCGCCGCCAAACGGCGCAGGAGTTCCCGCCCGGTCCAAACGGTCTCTGAGCGACCCAGCGGCGACCTCATGGGTGCGATCTGCTGCTGGGTGTCGCTTCCAGCGCGCTTCCACCAGGCCACCGCGCTGACCCTGTCGGTCCGCGCTTGTCGAGATGCTCGGCGAGACGGGTAGGATCGGCGGCCCTCTAACGAAGGACGTGACTGGATGATCGCTCCGCTGGCCGCCGACTACCCGTTTCTGGACGTGCTCTGGTCGATGCTCATCTTCATGGCCTTCGTGCTGTGGATTTCGCTCGCTATTCAGTGCTTCGCCGACATCTTCCGTCGCCGCGACGCCGGAGGCGTGACCAAGGCCCTGTGGATCGTCGCGGTCATCGTCCTCCCGTATCTCGGCGTGCTGCTCTACCTGATCACCAACCACACCGGCATGGCCGAGCGCAGCGCGAAGAACATGGCGCTGGCCCAGGACGCCTTTGACGAGCGCGTACGCGAGGCCGCTGGCTCGAAGGGCCCGGCTGGCGAGATCGAAACGGCCCGCAAGTTGCTCGAGAACGGCACGATCGACCAGGCCGAGTTCGACCGGTTGAAGGCCAACGCGTTGTCAACGTAGCTCCCGCTAGGCGTCGCGCCTCGGCTCTCGCATGGCACAGAGGATGCCGTGCAGGACGTACACGCACGGAAGAAGCGGTCAGTGCACCAGCGCCTTGAGCACGATGAGGAAGGCTCCTATGAGCGCGACGGCGAGTGCCCGCAGCGCCGAAGCTAAGAGGCCCTCGCCGGCCAGGCGGGCGGCGCAGAAGCCGTAGAAGCCGATCAGGCCCAAGCCGGACCAAGTTGCGATCGTGAAGGCCGTGTCCTGCTCGATGACATGGGCCTCCGCGAGGAGGAAGAAGACGACGGGGGAGGAGATCCCGAACGCGACGGCAGCCCCGTCGTACACCATGTCGGGCAGGTCGGCGCCGCGGACGTGCCGGCGAGTGCGGGTCTCGGTGCCCAAAATGTCGCTGTACAGCTCCGCGAGGCCGACGGCCACGGCGGTCCCGAGCAGTGTCGCGACGACGACTCCCGGGGACGCAGGATGCTCCTCCAACGCGACGATCAGCGCCAAACCGATGATCGCGCCGTAGATGACGCGCGAAACCTGTCGTGACCCTAGGTGGGCTTTGATCGCGCTGAGCACGGCTCACGAAGGACCCTAACCCGGCCAGCGCACGTGGGACCCAGACAGCGGCATAGGATCGCCGTGTGACCGACCTGCGCGCGTCACTGGAGGAGTACCGCGGGATGCGCGAGGCGCTCGAGGCGCACCTCCTGCCGCTCGCGACATCCGTGGACGGCCGGCGCTTTGAGTTCCAGGTATCGCTGCATGGGCTGGAGCTCGAGCCGGGGGGCTATGTCGCCATCGAGGGGGACGGCTCCACCCGCTTGGGCCAGCTGTTATCGCTCGAGCTCCGCCACCAGGACGCCACTGTGCCGGGCATGCCCGGGCAGGTTCGCCTCCGCGCTGGAGGCGGCGATGGCGTCATTCTCGACGGCGATGCGCGTCCGTTCCATGACGCGTCCGTACGTCGCGCCACCGCGGACGAGGTGGGCGCCTGGCTCGAGGGTGCGCGTCCCGATCGCGCGCAGCTCGAGGTGGGGGAGCTCGCTCGCCCACGGCGTGCCGTTTCGGCTCGATGGCGGTGGCTTCGGTCGCCACACCTTCGTGTGCGGCCAATCGGGCTCGGGCAAGATCTATTCCCGGTGGTCCGCCTCCGCGACTTGAGCCCCGCCCACCAGGCCGGCCTACTGCGCCTCGACCCACTCGCCGACCGTGCGGAGTACGGAGAGCTCCTGGATCTGGTCGACGACGAGTCGATTCGCAGTTTCGACGATCTCGCCAAGTCGCCAGCGGAGGACCTAAAGCTGCGTGCGCGCAACCTTGGGATCGATCGGTTCGGCATCTGGCCCGGACCGGAGGGCGAATCTCTGCTGGACGAGCTCGTCAGCCCGGCTGGCCCGCGATGCCTAGTCGTTGATCTGGGCTCGCTTGGCACCCGCGAGGAGCAGACTCTCACCGCGGGCGCCGTTCTGGAGCGTCTATGGCGCGAACGGGGGCGACGCGAGCCGGTGGTCATCGTCATCGACGAGGCGCAAAACGTGTGCCCCGCCGAGGCGGGCGATCCGCTCACCGCTCTGGCTACCGCGGACGCCATCCGGATCGCTGGTGAGGGTCGCAAGTTCGGGCTCTACCTGATCGTGGTCACCCAGCGACCACAGAAAATCCACGAGAACGTGCTCTCGCAATGCGACAACCTGGTCCTGATGCGGATGAACTCCGTGGCCGATCTCGCCCACGTGGCAGGCGTGTTTTCGTTTGTGCCGCCGGGCCTCGTCGACCGGGCCACGGCCTTCGGCCTGGGCGAGGCATTGGCCGCGGGCAAGATCGCTTCGCACCCGGCGCTGGTGCGCTTCGGCTCGCGCATCAGCTACGAGGGCGGGGCGGACGTGGCCGGCTGGGAGTAGGTCGGCGCTGACGCGGCGACCCTACGTCGTTCCTCACCCGATGCGGGCGAGGCGGTGTCACCCGCGGGGCCGTAGGGTCCGCGATCTCGGGGCGGCGGAGCCGCCGGTTCACTTTCGATAGGAGCAGACGACTTGGTGATTGCAGCCGACTACCCCTTCCTCGACATCCTCTGGACGATGATCATCTTCTTCGCGTGGGTGATCTGGATTTGGACGGTGTTCCAGATCCTGGCCGACGTGTTCGGGCGGCGCGATCTGTCTGGCTGGGGGAAGGCCGCTTGGACCGTGTTCGTGATCGTCCTGCCGTTCCTTGGCGTGTTGATCTACATGATCGCCAACGACGAGGGGATGGCTGAACGTAGGCGAGAGGCTGCTCGAGGACAGCAGGCTCAGGTCGACGAGTACGTGCGGTCCGTAGCCGGGAGCGGCGGTGCCGCAGCGGAAATCGACAAGGCCAACCAGCTTCTGGACCAGGGCACGATTACGCCCGAGGAGTTCGCGGCGATCAAGGCCAAGGCGCTCGCCTAGGGCCGGGTGAGCCGCCGTCCCGCAGTCCCTGATGGCGCCGGCTCGGCGAAGCCCTCTCTCACCCTGACAGGATGTGAGCGGATGTGGCCGCGCGCATAAGATCACAACGTTTGGCGAAGTAGCCGCTGACGAACGGAGGTACGGATGGAAGCGAATGAGGTAGAGCTGGGCCCGATCGACATCATCGTCATTGGCTATCCGGCCGACGCGCCGATGACGGGCGAGGCCGCGCCGCTGTTGTTGGACCTGGTTGACCGCGGAATCATCCGCGTGCTCGATGTCCTGTTCGTGGTGGAGAATGAAGACGGGACGTTTTCCGGATTTGAGGCAAAAGATCTCGAGAAGGACCGCATCGGGGACCTGAAGATCTTCGAGGGCGCTTCGTCCGGCCTGCTGGGAGAGGAAGACGTGGCCGCAGCAGCTGAGGCGATCGACCCCGGAAGTGCGGCCGTCATGATCGTCTACGAGAACCGCTGGGCCGCGCCTTTCGCCGCCGCTGTGCGTCGCAACGGCGGGGAGGTCATAGCGAACCAGCGCATCACGGTCCAGGAGCTGATGGACAACCTGGACGCCGCCGAAGCGGCGTCCTGACCGAAAGGACACCATGCCAGGATTGCTACGCGGAGTGGTTCGCACCGCCGCGGTCGCCGGAACCGCCACCGCCGTGTCGAATCGCGTCAGCCGGCGGCAGGGCCGGCGCTGGGCCGCCGACGATGCCGGCGCCTACCAGCAAGAGCAGTACGCGGAGCCGCCGCCTGCCGCGCCCGCCGCGGGTCCGTCTCGCGTCGAGAAGCTCAAGGAGCTGGCCGCCCTGAAGCAGCAGGGGGTGCTGACCGAGCAGGAATTCGAGGGCGAGAAGGCGCGCATCCTGGCGAGCTGAGGACGCCCTTGCGCCGATGGTGACCACCAGCACCGCGAGCGGGTCGATGTCCAGGGCCGCGCCCATGGCGAATGTCATCACCCGTTCTGGATGACGCGCGGCGCCGTCGAATGTTCGAGGATGCCCGTGTGCACAGCGGAGCTTCGGCCCCGATGTACGGTCAGTCCGTGGGCTGGCAGCCGGCGCGACCGCGGTTCAGCGTCGTGCGATTGGTGGTGTCGTGGATCGTGTCCGCCATTTCGGTGTACGTGGCGGCAGCTCTTGTGCCGGGCTTCGACCTCACGGGCGCCGGCGCCGCCTTCGCAGTGGCGGCGATCATCGCGGTCTTCAATGCCGTCCTCCCTCCGATCGTGGCGGCCTTGCGATTGCCGTGGACGCTCGGCATCGGGTTCGTCCTCGTCCTGCTGGTCGACGCGCTTGCGCTGGTGCTCGCCGATGATCTAGTACGGGAGTTCGGGCAGGTCGACTCGTTCGGGGTCGCCCTGCTGGCCGCGCTGGTCATGTCGGCTGCCTCGACGGTGCTCCAGATCATCGTGGGGACCAACGACGACGACGAGAACACGCTCCGAATCGTGCGGCGTGTGGCCCGGCGGCAGGGGGCCGTCGCGCCCACGGACACCCCCGGGATCATCTATCTCGAGATTGACGGGCTGGCGCTCCCGGTGCTGAGGCGCGCGATGCGCGACGGCAGCGCGCCCGTGATGGCCCGCTGGATGGAGGAGGACGGCTACCGCCTGGCCGGATGGGAGACCGACCTGTCGTCACAGACCGGGGCCAGCCAGGCGGGAATTCTGCTTGGGTCCAACGAGGACATCCCCGCCTTCAGGTGGGTGGAGAAAGAGACGGGAACCATGATGGTCTGCTCCTCACCGGAGCACTGCGCCGAGATCGAGCGCCGCCACTCGACCGGGATCGGCTTACTCGTCGACGGAGGCGCCAGCCGCGGCAATCTCCTCTCCGGCGACGCCGACGAGACAATCCTGACGGTCAGCCGCATCGAGGCGGAGAAAGGAGCCAACCCCGGCTATCGGGCCTTCCTGGCCGACGGCGTGAACGTGACCCAGGCGCTCGTCCTGTTCTTCTGGGAGGTGATCCTGGAAATCACCGCAGCCGCGCGGGCCGCTCGTCGCGACGTGCGTCCCCGTGGTCACCGCGGGGGCTACTACCCGTTCTTGCGCGCGGCGCTTTGCGTGATCGTCCGTAACGCCATCGTGTTCGGCGTCCTCACGGACATGATGCGCGGGCGTCCCGCCGTCTACGCCACCTTCTCCAGTTACGACGAGGTGGCGCACCACTCCGGCCTCGAACGAGCCGACACGCTCGAGGCGCTGCGCAAGCTCGACCAGCAGTTGGGGCGCATTGAAGGAGCGCGCCGCTACGCGCCCCGGCCCTACGAGATCGTGGTGCTCTCCGACCACGGGCAGACGCAAGGCGCCACCTTCAAACAGCGCAACGGCTATGGGCTCGACGAGCTGGTGGAGCGATCGCTCGCGGGAACCGAGGTTGCCGGGTTCGCCGGCGGCGACGAGCAGACCGCCATGGTCGGGCATGCGGTGAAGGAGGCCACGGGCACCGAGACGAAGAAGCGCGACAAGAACGACGTCTCGGATCGCCAGGTCGTCGTGCTGGGCTCCGGCAACCTCGGTCTCGTCTATCTCATGGAGGAGAAGCGCCGGCTGACGCTTGAAGAGATCGAGGCGCGCCACCCGTCACTGGTCCCGGCCCTTCGCGAACACCCCCAGATCGGCTGGCTGCTGGTGAGCTCCGCGCACCACGGGCCGGTCGTTCTGGGGCCCGACGGCACTCGCTTTTTGGCCACCGGGCGGGTCGAGGGCAAGGATCCGTTGGCCCCCTTCTCGCCCACCGCCGCGACCCACCTCCTACGCACCGACGGGTTCGCCCACGTGGCGGACATCATGGTCGGAAGCTTCTACGACCCCGAGCGCGACGAGGGCTGCGCGTTTGAGGAGCTGATCTGCTTCCACGGCGGCCTGGGTGGTCCCCAGACCGAGGCGTTCATCCTGCATCCCGAGTCGCTGCCGGTCCCCGACGAGCCCATCGTCGGGGCCGCCGCTGTGCACGGGGTGCTGTCGGGGTGGCGCCGGCGGCTGCAGGGCGGCGCCGAGCTTCGTCAGCGGACCGACGAGCCGGCGTCTAGCTCCGCGGCAACGGAGGCCGTGCCCCGGAGGTGAGCGCCGGTGGGCGACGCGCTCTCCTACATCGGCCACTCGACCCTGCTCCTGGAGCTGGGGGATGCGCGCGTCCTGACGGACCCGGTGCTGGGGCCGGGCATCGGCCACATTCGCCGGCGCGCGCCCATGCCGCGTCTGGAGGACCTGGCTTCGCTCGACGCCGTGTTGATCTCGCACGCTCATCACGACCACCTCGATCCTCCGTCGCTGCGACAGGTTGCGCGCCGTTGCCCGGTGATCGTCCCGCGCGGCTGCGCCCGAATGGCTCGCCGTGGGGGAGCATCGGAAGTGATCGAGGTCGAGGCTGGCGATCAGCTCTCCGTGGTAGGTGTGTCCATCGAGGCCGTGCCGGCCCGTCACGACGGACGCCGGTACCCCGTCGGGCGGCCCGTGGCCGCCCTGGGCTTTCTCCTCGAGGGGCCGGTGAGCGTCTACTTCGCCGGCGACACGGACCTGTTCCCGGAGATGGGCGCGCTGGCCGGTCGCGTCGACGTGGCCGCGCTCCCCGTATGGGGCTGGGGACCACGGCTACCCCCAGGGCACCTCGACCCGGAGGGCGCGGCCCGCGCGGCCGCTCTCATCCAGCCGCGCATCGCCATCCCGATTCACTGGGGCACGCTTGCGGCGGTGGGCGCGCAGCGCGGCGCCGACTCGCTGGCGCCCCCGCGTGCCTTCGCGCAGGCGGCCGCCCAGCTCGCCCCACAAGTCGAGGTGCGAGTTCTCATGCCTGGCGAGCGAAGTGTCCTGCCGGCGCAGCCGGCGCCATCCGCCCCGTCGGAAGGCAGCTAGGTGGGTGACCGTTCGTTGCCGCTTCCGCATGCGCAACTGCTGGTCTACGGATTCGGGCCCGGCGCCAACTTCGAGGGTCGGCTCGTCGGAATGCTGGAGCGGGTCGAGGGGGGTGGCGCGCTGCGGATCCTGGAGGCCCTCTTCTTGGCTAGCGACGCCGATACCGCCGAGCTCATCGCGGTCGATCTCCGTGGCAGCCGCGCCGGCGGCATAGTCGCGCCGCTGCTGGACTTCCGGCTCGACCCGGCCAAACGGCGTCGGGCAACCGAGGCGGCTCTCGGCGAGAGCAGCGGCCTGCCGGCGCAGACGCTCCGCGAGCTCGGCGCCGGGCTGAAGCCGGGCCACGCGCTGATTGCGATGCTCGTGGAGCACGCGTGGGCGCGGTCGCTGGAGGATGCGGTGGCGCGGACAGGCGGAAGGCCGCTGGCCAGCGAATTCGTCGAAGCCGGTTCGCTGGCGGACCTCGCGGACCACCTGCAGGCCGCCGCTCGAGCGGCGGGCCGTTAGCGCGGTTGCACGACGGGGGTCTTCCGGCGCGGCGCGGGCCAGAGGCCGCGGAGCAAGCCGGGACCGAAATCCTGCTTGCGAACCAGCGCCTCGGCACCCGACCGCTCTGCGGCGGAGCCGTCCCTGAACTCGTCAGCGGTAACCAGCACCGCGACCACGTCCTGGTGCATACCGGTGATCAGCCGAGCCGTCTCGAAGCCGTCGATCCCGGGCATCCGCACGTCGATGACCACCAGGTCGGGGCGCACGTCTTCCACAGCCCGCACCGCCTCGCGCGCGGACCTTGCCTGGCCCGCCCAGCAGAACCCCGGCGTGGCCTCCACTACCTCGCGCGCCGCCTGCAGGAAGGCTGACTGGTCGTCCACCGCGAGCACGCGGACCGCGTCCTCCGGCAACACGTTCAGCTGCCCTGTGTTCGACGGTTGACCCCCATCGCAGAGGGTTGGACCGCCGGGTGGTCGAAAGAGGGAAGGTGGACCAGGTACCCCCCCGCCGCGACTTCGGAGTGGTGTTGCTGCTCGTGCTCGTCTCCGCTTCGGTCCAGGTGGCGGCGCCCGACGCCGACTGGTCGCACGTGGTGACCATCATCCTCGGCGCCGCGATCCTGTGGATGTCTGTACGGGCGGCGCGCGCCGAGCACCTTGTGGTGCGCGCGGCCGTCGTAGCCGCGATCGTCCTCGCGGTCGTGTCGATCGTGGTCGTGGTGGTGAGGGGCGACGTGCCAAAGGCGAGCGCAGCCCTGGTGAACGGGCTTCTGCTGGCGTTCACGCCGGCGGTCATCGCCAGCGGCCTGCTGCGGGCCATCCGCTCCGAGGGCGAGGTGACCATTCGTGCCCTCTCGGGCGTACTCGCCATCTACCTGTTGATCGGGATGATCTTCTCCTTCTTTGACACGGCGGTCTCCGTGCTGGAGAGCGGGCCCTTCTTCGCCAACGATCCGGACCCAACGCGCTCCGACTTCCTCTACTTCAGCTACATCACGCTGTCGACGGTCGGCTACGGCGACCTCGCGCCCGTGAGCGATGTCGGGAGGATGCTCGCGGTAACGGAGTCGCTGATCGGGCAGGTCTATCTCGTCACGGTGGTGGCGCTGATCGTGGCGAACCTGCGTCCAGGCGAGAGGGGACCGTTCCAGGGGCGGCGTCTGCCCGAGCCACCGACCTAGGCTTCGGTCTGCGGCGGTGCCCTCGCCGATCTGAGGTCCGCCCCCCGGGAGGGGGTGGTGCGTTCCTCCCCATGGATACGCAGGTGGATGCACTAGCCGGGGGACGGTGCATCGGGGACCGTTCAGCCTCATGCCGGTGACGATCGCAACCACCGCGGCCCAGGTCCGGGGCGGTGAGACAGTTGTCACGCTCGAGGCGGCGCCTGCATTCCGGCCGCGGCGTCTCGCTGCCCCGCGACACGTTCTTGTTCCGCGTGCACACCTGATCGGTCGCCTGCTCGAGCCAACGAACGTGCCATTGGTGCTGGCCGTTGCTCCCGCCGGCTTCGGCAAGACCACGATGCTCTCCGAATGGGCGGAACGCGACGCGCGCCCCTTCGCCTGGGTAGCCCCGGACCATGGGCAGGGCCGGCTGGGGCCGCTGATCGCCCTGATCGTCCGCGCTCTCGATGAGGTCGAGCCGATTCCCGAGGATGTCCTTGCCGCGCTCTCGGCACCCGATCCCGACTACACGAGGGTCGTGGTCCCGCGCCTGTGTCGCGCGGTTGCCCAGAGAAAGCGCCCGACCGTGCTGGTCCTCGACGATGCAGACGCTGTTAGCGACGGTCCGGCTCTGCGGGCGTTGATGGCGCTCGTGGATCACCTGCCGGCGGGATCGCAGCTGGCGATCGCGTCGCGCGCCGAGCCACGCCTCCCTGTGGGCCGCCTTCGCGCCCACCGAAGGGTGCTGGAGCTCCGCTCGCCCGACCTGGCCATGGCCCGCAAGGAGGCGGCATTGCTGCTCACCAGAGCCGGCCTCGATCTCCAGCCGGGCCAGGTGGACATCCTCTTAGAGCGAACGGAGGGGTGGCCCGCCGCTCTCTATCTGGCTGCGCTCGCCCTCCGGGACGAGCCGAATGCGGACAAGGCCGTAAACCGGTGGACGGGAGACGATCGCCTCATCGCCGATTACCTGCGCGATGAGCTCCTGTCACAGGCATCTCCCGGCGAGCTGGAGTTCCTGATGCGTACCTCGCTGGTCGACAAGCTGTCCGGGCCGCTCTGCGATGCCATGCTCGAGCGACATGGCTCCGGAGCGACGCTCGCGAGCCTCGCGCGCTCCAACCTGCTGCTCGTGCCGCTGGATCGCCACGACGAGTGGTACCGCTACCACCCTCTGCTGGCAAGAACGCTCAGGGCGGAACTGAGGCGGCATGAGCCTGAGTCGGAAGCGCGACCTGAACCGGCGGGCGAGCCGGTGGTACGCCGACCATGACGACCCCGGGCGGGCGATCCACCACGCGATCGCCGCCCGCGACACCGCCTGCGCCGGTGAGCTGATGTGGCACAACGCCGCCCTCTACGCGGCTCGCGGCCAGAACGCGAGCATCCAAGGCTGGCTGGACAGCTTCACTCCGGACGAGATCGCCGGCGAGCCCGCGCTCGCGCTCGTGGCGGCCACCGCCGCCCTCACGACCGGCGATGGGAACCAGCTGAGGCACTGGACTTGGGCCGCGGCCCGCGGCCTGAGCCAGGCACCTCCCCACGAACGCTCCCCCCGCCTCGAGGCAGGCCTGCGGGTCATGCTCGCTGCCATCGGCAAGGACGGAGTGCCCACCATGCGCGCCGACGCCGCCCGTGCGTACCAGCTCGAGCCCGCGGACAGCCCCCTGCGGGCCCTCTGCTGCCTGTTCGAGGGTGTTGCCTACCAGCTGACCGGCGAGCGCGATCGCGCCCTCGATGCTCTGGAGGAGGGTGCCAGCAGAGGTGCCGCCGCCGCGCCCTCGATCCATACGCTCTGTCTCGCCCAGCTGGCTCTGGTTGCACTCGATGACGACCACCTCGGGCACGCCGAGGAAACCGCCGGCCGTGCGCTGGCGCAGGTCGAACGCTTTGGCCTGGCGGACTACCCGACCCAAGCGTTGGTGTTCGCGGTCTCGGCGGCCGTGCGGGCCGCTCGCGGGCGCGTCGAGGACGCGGGCCGGGACGTTCGCCGGGCACAGCAACTGCTGGCTCGGCTCACCGACTTCATCCCTTGGTACGAGGCCGAGGTCCGGCAGGCACTTGCCCGCGCGGCGCTTCGGCTGAGTGACGTGCCGATGGCGCGGGCGCTCCTGGCAGAAGCGGCGTACTTCCAGCGCCGGGTGCCCGACTCACCCGTCCTGGGCCAGTGGATCGAGCAGGCGCGAGCCCAGGCCAGCGCCGCCTCGGCCACGGGCGTCGCGGGAGGCTGGGTCCTGACCACCGCCGAGCTGCGCGTGCTGCAGTTCCTGCCGAGCCACCTCTCCTTCCCGGAGATCGCGACGGGGCTGTGCGTCTCCCCGAACACGATCAAGACCCACGCGCGAGCGGTGTACCGCAAGCTCGACGCGGGCTCTCGGGCCGAGGCGGTCCTCCGCGCCCGGGAGACGGGCCTGCTCGACACGCCGGCGAGCGGCTGACGCGCCGCGCTCGCAGAATCATCCGATCGGGGCGATGCGCGAGGTCGTCTGCCGCGGTTACGGTCGTTCTTGTGGAGCGAGTATTGGCGGATCCGCTGGAGCGACTACTGCGGAGAGCCGCGCTCAATGACGACGGCGTTGTGGAAGCCCTGGCCGTCGAGAACGGGGACATGTGGCCGGCACTCGACGAACGGACCCACGCACTCGTGCGCCTCGGCGCGCTCATATCGCTTGGTGCGTCCACGACCTCCTACCGCTGCGCCGTCGAGCGCGCGTACGCCGCGGGGGCGACCGAGGAGGACATCCTCGGAGCACTGTCCGCAGTCGCGCCGGCCGCGGGGCTCGCCCGCGCCGTGGCGGCGGCCCCGGGTCTGGCGCTTGCGCTCGGCTACGACGTCGAGGACGACCTGACCTGAGCCTCGCTCGTCGCAGCGTGGACGACCACGCTCCGGGCGAGATAGTCCTGTAGGCCGCGGCGCCGGTCGTTCAACAGGATCGGCAGGAAGCCCAGGAGTAGCGGAAGCGCGGCCAGGAAGAGACCGACGAACCGTACAAGCGCCCACCCCGGGCGCAGGGGCTTCTCGAAGTTGCACTGTCGAACCCTGATCCGCATGACGCGCATGCCAGGCGTCTGGCCGGTGGTCGACCAGAAGACTGCGAAATAGCCCGCCGTCCAAGCCACGAACACCGCGCCGCCGATCGCCAGCAGCACATGGTCGACCTTCTCGGGCGTGTCCAGGACGGAGAGACCCAGCCCTACGACGACGCCGACTCCCAACCCCGTCCCGTTCACGATCGCTGCGTCCACGGCGAACGCGATCACGCGCGTGACGAGCCCGGCGTAGCGCGGTGGCGTGTCGGGTCTCACTCAGGCCCATCCGGTTCACCCCCGCCGGCGCCGGGCGGTGGCCGGTTTCGTCGCAGGAGCCGCAACGCTATTCGCTCCAGGCCGGCGTCCGCTCGCTGCGAGCTGATGCGCACTTCTCCCGCCATCTGATCCGCGAACCCAGCGCTCTGCTGAGCGATCGCATCGGTGACGGACGGGCTGCGCGCGATCCGGTCGACCAGCAGCCAGAGCTCGTCGCTCTCCAGAAGCCGCTCCACGATCGTGTCAAGCAGCCGGCTCTCGATCGTGCGCCCCACGAGCCGTTCCATTCCGGGGCTCTCGACCACTCCATGCACGAGGCGGTCCATGCCGGGGCTCTCCAGGGCGCCGGCCACGACGCGCTCCAACTCCGGCCCGCCCAGCAGGCGATCGGCGATCTGCTCGGGAGCGCCATCGGCGAGCAGGCGGTCGATCACGCGTCCCGGCACGTCGGCCGCCTCGGCGCGATCCAGGAGGTGCTCCAGGGCATCCCCGGCAAGCAGCTCTTCGACGACTCGCTCCATCACCGCGTGGCGGGCAACGTCCCGGGCGACCGCCTCGACGAGGGGGCCGCTCAGCGCGCGGTCGACGGTTCGTTCGGCCAGTGGACTGGCGAGGACACGCCGGATCGCCTCGTCGGTGTACCTCCAGCCGAGGACGGCGTCCACGCCGGCCACGGCGGTGGACCCGACAAGGTCGAGAGCGGCCGACGACGCGCTCCGCCCAAGGCGGCTTCCAAGCGCGAAGACCCCGGCGACCGGGCGCAGGCCGTAGCTCAGGCGCGTGTCTCGCACCTGCTCACGTGGACCGCGACTGGTGTCCACCGTACGCGACCAGCGCGTAGATGATCAACACGTTGAGGAAGAACAGGCACACCGACCAGAGCGGGAAGCCCGGCATGGAAAGAAGCGCTCCAATCGCGGACAGGCTGGCCCCGAAGATCCCGATCCAGCGACCGAACTCGCCCCCGGCCCAGATCGAGAACGCCGCGATGATTTGAATCACTCCGACGACCAGGATGATCCAGCCCATGGTGTTGAGGTCGCTGAGGATGTAGCGCTCATCCTCAACGAAGAAGTTCGCATTGTCGATCGCGGCGAACCCCCAGATGCAGTTCAAGGTGCCCGCAATCAGGACCATGATGCCGGCGAACATCAGCCAACCCGCCGCCTTCGCCCGTGTCGTTCATGAAGACCCTCTCTTTCGGCCGGCCGAGCCAGTGTCTCCGCCGGCGCGGACAGTGAGGCAATGCTCCTCGGCCCTTGTGGGTGGCGCAATGAAGCGTCCCAGTAGGTCCACGGGGGTGCGTGCTGCCCCTCGGCCACACCGGCGCGCGCCATTGCCGCGGGCGATGGCGGCGAGGATGCTTGGCGCTTGAGCGCCCACCTGCATTCAACGGGTGTGGGCTGACCTACAGGAGCTGCGCGTGAGGGGTTCGTCTCAGCAGCCCACGGCCGTGACCGTCGTGACCGTGGACGACCAGCAGGTCTTCCTCTCCGCCGCCCGCGAGGTGATCGAGGCCACTCCCGGCTTCACCAGCGTCGCCGAGGTCTCCTCAGGCGAGGAGGCGCTGCGCGCGGTGGACGATCACGGACCCGAGCTCGTGCTTCTCGACGTTCGCATGCCGGGCATGAATGGCATCGAGACCGCCCGCCGGATCAAGGAAGGGCACCCCGATGTGGTGGTGGTGCTGATCTCGATCGAGGAGCCCTCGAGCCTGCCCCCTGCCGCCGGTGCGTCGGGCGCGGTCGCGATGGTGCGAAAGCAGGATTTCGGCTCGGGGATGCTGCGGGCCCTGTGGTCGGCTCACGGCTCGGCGTCCTGAGGATCCACCGGGTTAGGGTCTGAGCCGTGCCGATCCGAGTGATCCTCGCCGAGGACAGTCTGATCGTTCGCGAGGGGCTCCAACAGCTGCTGTCCTCCTCGCCCGGCATCGAGGTGGTCGCCGCCTGCGGCGATGTCGATTCGCTGCTCGACGCGGTGGAGCGCCACGAGCCCGACGTCGTCCTGACCGACATCCGAATGCCTCCATCCAGGACGGACGAGGGTATCCGCGTCGCGGCCCGACTGCGGGAGAGCGATCCACACATCGGCGTCGTGGTACTGAGCCAGTACTCCGAGCCGACGTACGTCTTCAGCCTGCTCGAGTCGGGCTCGGACCGGCGTGGCTACCTGCTCAAGGAGCGAGTACACAATCGCGGGGACCTCGTGTCCGCCGTCGATGCCGTCGCTCGCGGCGGCTCGGTCATCGACCCCAAGATCGTGGAGGTCTTGGTGGCCGCGAGAGCCCGCGCCGAGCGCTCGCCGCTATCGGAGCTCGCGCCCCGCGAGCGTGAGGTCCTGGCTCAGATCGCGCAGGGCAAGAGCAACTCCGCGATCGCCGAGTCGCTCGTACTTACCAAGCGCGCCGTCGAGAAGCACATCAACTCCATCTTCATGAAGCTCGGGCTCGCCCACGCCGACGACGTGAGCAAGCGGGTGAAGGCCACGTTGCTGTTCCTCGCCGAGACCGAGCAGGGGCCCGCGCGCTGACCGGCGGGGGCGGGACGCCGGTCTTCCAGCAGGGGGGGCCTGTGCCGGCAAAGATCCTCGGCCCCGGAGGCTAGGCCAGCGGAATCGTGCCCGAGACCAGGGTCCCGTTCCCCGGCGTCGAGCTGACCCTGAGCTCTCCGTCCACGGCGGCAAGCCTGTCGCGCATGTTCGTAAGGCCGGCTCCGAACCGCGTATCGCCATTGAAGCCGGCCCCGTCGTCGCGGACCTCGAAACGGAGGCGCTCGCCCTGCTCCAGCGAGATGACCACGCTCGTGGCCCCGTCGGCGTGCTTCAGCGCATTCTGGAGGCCCTCCAGGCAGCAGAAGTAGACGGCGCTCTCGAGCTCGGGCGCATGGCGACCCACGCCATCCGGAACGACCTCCGTTGGGATTGGAGCGCGCAGCGCTGCGGCACGGAGCGCCGCGGTCAGGCCCTGGTCGACCAGGAGCGACGGGTACACGCCGTGAGCCAGGGCCCTGATCTCCTCGAGCACCTCGGTTACCTCGTCGCCCAGCGCGTGCAGACGCTCCACCCCGCGCGCGGGGTCTTCCCGAACCAGCTCCTCGGCCAGCGCGAGCCTGATGCGGAGGGCCACGAGCCGCTGCTGGGCGCCGTCGTGAAGGTCGCGCTCGATCCCCTTGCGCTCACGGTCGGCCATGGCCACGAACCGGGCGCGGGAGTCGCGCAGCTCGGTGATGGACGCCTCGAGCTTGGCCGACAGGCGTTGGTTCTCGAGTGCCATCTGCGCGTAGGAGACCGCGACGGTGATGAAGTCCTGATGCCGCTCCAGGGCCGCGTCGTGGACGATTGCGGCGATTCGCCGGCCCTCGGAGCTGACCTCCGTCGCGCAGCGATCCGAGCCCGGGGCGGGGAGCTGGGCGGTACGACCGCGAGCGTCCACCCAGCCGCCGCTGTCCTCGACCCAGTAGACGACGGTGAGCCCGGGGTCGCCAAACGCCTTGGCGAGCGCCGTCCTGAGGCTGTCCGTGCTCATGTTTCCTTGCAGTCCGAGCGCGAGCCCCTGCAGCTGATCACCCACGAAGAAGCGCCACCTTGACGAGGCCGATCAAGAACGCGACGGCCATGGCCGGCACAGCCAGTCCGATCATCACAGTGAACACCTCCACGACCTGCGAGTCAGGGCTCACCCGCCGCCCTCCGACAGCCACCACGAGCAGGCCCCAGCGCAGCAGGGCGACGACCAGGACCGGGTTGAGGCTGCGGCGCATGATCGGGGTGGCCTCCCGGACGCGCTGGGTGAGTCGAGCGGTCACACCGGCGAACAGCGTGATCGTGAGCACCTCGCGGAGCGGGATCACGACGGCGTCCACCCACGCCGGCTCGGAGCCCAGAATTAGGAAGGCGTTGTCGGGGCAGCCGCCGCTGCAGCTCGTGAACGGGTTTGGGACCGGGAACTGCTCGACGAGGAGGGCCGTCGGGAGGTAGAGCGTGGCCACCAGCAGCGCGCCGGCGGCCACCAGGGTCCGGTCCATGCGGGTCTCGAGCTGCCCGGACGGAAAGGCGAGAATGAGGTAGATCAGACACGGCTCGATGCCCCAGGCGGCAATCCGCCCGATGCTGTAGAGGATTTCGTTGCTTGACTCCGCGGGCGTCGTCAGGAAGGCGGCGAAGCCCGCGGCGATGAGCAGCAGGCCGAAGCGCTCGCCCGGTCGCCGGTACCACGCGTAGGCGCCCGCCGCAATCGGTGCCGCCACGAGCAGTGCCCTGCCGAGCGCCACGAGCCCTACGTTTTCCGCCGGCAGCCCCGTGACGGCGAAGAACATGGCGGCCACCGTGGCTGCCAGACCGGCGGCCGCAACCGCGGCGACCTTGAACTCGCGCTCAGGGCGGGATGCGGCTCGCCTTGCGTGTGCCGGTCGGCTGGCGTCCGACGCCAGGTATCTCACCTACGGCCCGGTAGCGAATCCGCGGGAGTCAACGCGGACGAGCCTACAGCGGGAACGCGTCAGCGGCCCGGTCCTTGCAGCCGGCACGCGAGAACCCAGGACCACGGAATCACCCTGGCGGGGTGATGCGCACACGTCCGCGCGCCCGATGATTGCGACGATGGCACCTACCACCAGCGACCGGCCGACGATCTCCGACGAGCAGTTGCCCGAGCTGATGTCGCTCCTTCGGGATGCCGACAGCGTCGAGCTCAAGCTCACGGTGCCCGACGTCAGCCAGCGCTCGGCGGTCGCCGCACTGGGGCTGGACCCGCTGGAGGGCCAGCTTCGGCAGGTGTTCTTCTTCGACACGCCGGACCTCGCCCTCAACCGCGCCGGGGTGGTCGTCCGCGCGCGCCGAAGTCAGAAGAAGGGTGAGGACTCGGTCGTGAAGCTGCGGCCCGTGGTCCCCGGCGAGCTCCCGCCCAAGCTGCGCGCGAAGCCCGACTTCGTGGTGGAGGTCGACGCGATGCCGGGGGGCTTCGTCTGCTCCGGATCGATGAAGGGCACGGTCGGGACCGGCAAAGTGATGAAGGCGGCAGCGGGCAAGCTGACCCTTGCCAAGCTGTTCTCCAAGCAGCAGCGGGCCTTCTTCGCCGAGCACGCGCCCTCAGGACTGGGCTTGGAGGACTTGCGCCTGCTCGGGCCGATCTTCGTGCTCAAGCTCAAGGCTTTCCTCGAGGGTAACCAGCGCGCGAGCTCAAGGCCGGCGAGAAGAAGGGCTCCTGACGTCCGGCCGCGGCGCCGGGACGCCACCAGCGGCTAACATCGCCGGCGGACCGTGCTAGGCGGGGAGGTAGCGGTGCCCTGCACCCGCAATCCGCTCTAGCGGGGCCGAATCCCCGTCCGAGGGACGAGGCCTTCGGGGTCAGTACGCCGTCTCGAGGCGTCGATGGCCGGGTCCCGCGCGGTGAGCGATCGCGAACCAGGTCAGGTCCGGAAGGAAGCAGCCTTAAGCGGACCCGCTCATGCGCCGCGGACCAGCCTGGCCGGAGCCAAGTGGCGGCGGGCACGCCCGAAGACCAGTTTCGACGACGGGTGCACGGTCCGCTCTTCGACCATGGCCAAAAGGGATCCAGAACAGGTCGTGCGGCGTATGGTCGAGGTTTGGAACAGCGGCGAGATCGAGCCCTATCTGGCCCTGTTCGCCCCGGAGATCGTCTTTCTCAGCAGCGAGAGCTGGCCGGAGACGGGGCGTTACGAGGGGCTGGAGGCCATGCGCACGTTCGTGGGCGACTTCCGCGCCGTCTGGGAGGACGTGGAGCTCGCGATCGTCGAGCTGTTCCCGGGCGACGAGGAGGCCATCGCGGGGGCGTGCCAGTGGGTCACGCGCGGGCGCGCGAGCGGGGTCGAGGGGCGGCTGGACTTCGCGATCGGCATATGGACCCGCGACGGTCAGATCGTTCGCGGCCAGTTCTTCGACGACCTCGCGGACGCGCGCGCGGCGGTCGGCGCGGGGGCCTGAGCCCCGACCGCGACCGCGGCTAGCATGGGTCGCCCGATGCTCTCGCTGTACCGCCGCCACCGCCCGAGGACCTTCGACGAGGTGGTTGGCCAGGAGAGCGTGGTGCGCACCCTGCGCAACGCGATCGAGCTCGGCAAGGTCCACCACGCCTACCTGTTCGTGGGCTCGCGCGGCACCGGCAAGACGAGCATGGCCAAGCTGCTGGCCTGCGCGCTCAACGCCGACGGCGGCCCGCGCACTGACTTCTCCCCCGACGACCCGGCCTGCCAGGCGATCATGGCCGGCACGTCGCTCGACGTGGTGGAGATGGACGCGGCCTCGAACAACTCGGTCGACGACATCCGCGAGCTCAGGGAGAACGTGGCGCTCACTCCGATGGGCGGGGCCCGGCGCGTCTACATCCTCGACGAGGCGCACATGCTGTCCACGGCCGCGTGGAACGCGTTCCTCAAGACCCTCGAGGAGCCGCCCCGGCACGTGGTGTTCGTGCTGGCCACGACAGAGGCCCACAAGGTGCCGGCCACGATCGTCGACCGCTGCCACCGCTTCGACTTCCAGCGCCCCTCCCTCGAGCACATTGCCGGCGTCCTGAAGCGGGTCGCCGACCAAGAGGACATCACCATCCCCGACCCGGCCGTGGGCATGATCGCCCGCAAGGCCGGCGGCAGCTTCCGGGACGCCCTCGGAACGCTCGAGCAGCTCGTGACCTACGGAGGCCAGGAGATCGCGACCGAGGACGTCCTGGCCACGCTCGGTGTGGCCGACGCGGGCCTGATCCTCGACGCCACCGAGGCGCTCGTGGACAAGGACCCGAAGTCCGCGCTGCTCACGGTGCAGGCCCTTTCCGACTCGGGCCGCGACTACGAGCAGTTCGTGCGGGACCTGGCCGGCCACATGCGGCACCTGCTGGTGGTCCAGACGCTCGGCGAGGTGCCCGACTCGTTTGCGGTCACGGCCGAGCACACCGATCGGCTGGCCTCCCAGGCCGAGCGGCTCTCGCAGGGTGAGCTGCTGCGCGCCATCGACCTCCTGGCCGCGGCACTTGCTGCCACCAAGGAGGGCTCCGAGCCGCGCCTGCAGCTCGAGGTGGCGCTGCTCAAGGGCACCCAGCCCCAGGCCGACCAGTCGCTCGGCGCGCTCCTGTTTCGCATCGACCAGCTGGAGGCGCGGCTCGACGGCGGGGCCGCGGCGGCTCCCGCGCCGCCCGTGTCCGGCGAGGTCGCCCCGGAGGCTCCTTCGGAGCGGGCCGCTTCCACGCCCGACCCGCCGCGGGCAGAGGCCGCCTCGGCGGACGAGCCGCGCGCGGTGGGTGCCGCGGTGGGCGGTGTGGTCGCCGGTGGCCGCGCTGTAGCCGCCGCGGCCGTGGCCGTTGCGGCCGACCCGGAGGCCGAGGCGGAGCCCGAGCCGGAGGTGGTGGCCACGGGGGCCATCGACCTCGAGCGCGTGGCCGAGCTGTGGGGCGCGGTGGCGGACGCCGTGCGAGAGCAGAACGCCATGGTGGGCGCGCTCGTGTCGCAGGCGGTGCCCGCTGCGCTCGACGGTGACCGCCTCACCGTGGCCTTCCCGGGCGACGCCGCCTTCCTGAAGAAGAAGGCGGAGGCGAACCGCGAGCTCGTGCTGGGCGCCGTGCGCACACTCACCGGGCGGGCGCTGGCGGTGGCGTTCGAGCTCAGCGACCGCGGCCAGTCGCGCGCGCCGCGCTCACTCGGCGAGGAGGAGCTGCTCGAGCGCCTGAAGCGCGACTTCGGCGCGGCCGAGGTATTCGAGGACGAGGAACCCGAGGCAGAGGACCGATAGCGGTGCCAAAGCAACCGAACATGAACCAGATGATGCGCCAGGTGCAGCAGATGCAGGCCGAGATGGCCAAGGCGCAGGAGGAGCTCAAGCAGGCCACCGTCGAGGCCAGCGCGGGCGGCGGCATGGTGACCGTGAAGGTCAGCGGCGAGCTGGAGGTCCTGGAGCTGCGCATCGACCCGGAGGCCGTGGACCCGGAGGACGTGGAGCTGCTCCAGGACATGGTCCTGGCCGCCACCAACGAGGCCCTGCGATCGGCGCAGGAGATGGCGGCATCGAAGATGGGCGCGGTCACCGGAGGGCTCGGCGACCTGGGCGGGCTCGGGCTGCCGGGCCTCTAGTAGCCGACCGCACGGGCTCGGGCCCCGCGGGCGTTGAGCCGCCGTGCCCGAAGCTACTCTCCACACCCTGTTCGCCCCGCCCGTAAACCGCCTCGTCACCGAGCTCGGACGCCTGCCCGGGATCGGACAGCGCACCGCTCAGCGGCTGGCGTTCCACCTGCTGCGCGTGTCCGACGAGGAGGCGCTGGCGCTCGCCGACGCCATCCGCGAGGTCAAGGCCACCGTCCGCCGCTGTGAGATCTGCTTCAACCTCGCCACCGAGGCCACCTGCCGCATCTGTCAGGACGAGCGCCGCGACGCGCACGTGATCTGCGTGGTCGAGGAGCCCAGCGACGTGATCCCGATTGAGCGCACCAACGAGTTCTCGGGCCGCTACCACGTGCTGGGCGGAGCGCTGTCCCCGATCGACGGCGTGGACCCCGAGGACCTGCACATCGGCGAGCTGCTCGAGCGTGCCGCCAGCAACGGCGTTCGCGAGGTGGTGGTGGCCACCAACGCCACCACCACCGGCGAGGCCACCGCCCTGTACCTGGCCGACGCTCTGCGCGATCGCGCGCCCGACGTCACGGTGACCCGCCTGGCCAGCGGGCTGCCGGTGGGAGCCGACCTGGAGTACGCAGACGAGGTCACGCTCGGGTCGGCGCTGCGGGGGCGGCGGACGTTGTAGGTCGGTGCTGGTCGCGGTCGCCGGTCGTTGCGGTTCTCTCTGGCACTGTGACCGCCCGGCCCGTTCGGGCGTCGCCCCACGGCGGGCAGCGAGGGGGCGGTCTGGGTCGCGGTCCGGGGGCGGGGCCGAGGATTGGGGCTTTGTGTCCGCTATGCGGGTCGAAAGCACCAATCGTCGGCCGGGTGGTTGGGTCCGACCTCGCGGTGCCCGAGCACCGGCGACCGACGACCGGCGACGGGCGACCGGCGACCAGCGACCTATTCGACCAGCCCGTAGTCCCTCTTAGCCGCCAGCACCCGGCGCACCGCCTGGTCCAGCCGCCGCCGCGGCACGTCGCCGCGCTGCACCGCCCGCAGCACCGCCACGTACGCGGCCTGCTGCTCGGCCGCGGGACCCGAGATGTAGAGCAAGTCCGCGCCCGAGCGCAACGCCGTGACGGCGGCGTCGGGCGTGGAGCCGAGCGCGGTGACGGGCGGGTCGGCGAGGTCGTCGGCGATGGCTACTCCCCTGAACCGCGCCCGCCGGCGCAACAGGCCCGTCATGACCCTGGGGGAGAGCGACGCCGGCGTTACGAAGTCGTCGATCGCGTATAGGCCGTGGCCGACGACCACGCCCGGGGCGCCCGCGGCGATCGCGGCGCGGAAGGGGACCAGGTCGCGTGACCACAGCTCGTCGAGGGACAGCCCCACGCTGGCCGGGGCGTCGTCGGTGGACTGCGACGCCGATCCCAGCCCGGGAAAGTGCTTGACGGCCGCGAACAGCCGGGCCCGGCGATAGGAGCCCACCACCGCCCGCGCGTAGCCGGCAACCAGCCGCGGCTCGTCGGCGAACGCGCGCGGACCGATGGCCTCGCCGTCGGCCAGCCCCACGTCGACCACCGGCCCCAGCAGCCCGGTGATCCCGAGCGGGCGCAGCGCCTGGCCGGCCGCGTCGGCCTCTGCTGCCGCCGTCCGGGCGTCGGGCAGGTCGGCCGCGGTGGTGGCGGGCGGCAACCCGGAGAAGGCGTTGAACTCGCCGCCCTCCTGTGCCGCCATCACGAGCGGCGGCACGTGCCCCGCCTCGCGCGCCACCACGGCCACCTCGCCTGCCAGCGCCGCCAGCTGGGTGGCATCCACGAAGTTGGCGGCCGTGAGCACCACCCCGCCGAGGTCGCGACGGCGCAGCTCCGCGAACACCGGGCTGTTGGCGTCCTGGCCCGAGAAGCCCAGCAGGAAGACCTGCGCCACCTTGCGCTCCAGCGAGAGCCCGGCCAGGGCGCTGCTACCTCGCCGTCCCGCGCCCCGGCTGCCGCCGCTCTGGCCGCGCCCCTCCGGCGCCGGGGGCACGATCCGGGTGATGAATGAGGTGCGGCGGTCGGCCACTGTCTGCCGGCCGGCCTCGGGCACCGCGGGCTCATCGGCATCGTCTCCCGATCCGCTGCCCACGGCGGCCCCGGCCACCGCCGACACCAGGGCGACGAACACCAGCGCGGCCAGGGCGGGGATCCGCCGGAAGCGCGGATCTGCGAACCGCTCGCCCAAGGTGCGCCACACGCTAGTCGCCCCACCGGCGCCCACCATCCCAACCTCTAACCTGCGCGGCCATGCCGGACGTGGCCCCAGCAAGCGCCCAGACGGTCGTCATGAAGTTCGGTGGCACCTCGGTGGCCGACGCCGGCCGCATCAAGCGCGCAGCCGGCCGGATCGTGCAGGCCGCCGAGGACGGCAACCGCGTGGTGGCGGTGCTCTCGGCGCGCGGCAAGACCACCGACGAGCTGCTGGAGATGGCGCACGAGGTCTCCGCGCGCCCGCACCCGCGCGAGATGGACATGCTGCTGTCCACCGGCGAGCGGATCTCCTGCGCGCTGGCCGCCATGGTCATCAACGACCTCGGCCACGAGGCGATCTCGCTCACGGGCTCGCAGGCCGGGATCGTGACCGACACCTCGCACACCAAGGCCCGGATCCTCGATGTCCGCGCGGACCGGATCCGGACGGCGCTGGAGGAGCGGAAGATCGTGCTGGTGGCCGGATTCCAGGGCGTGTCGACCTCCTCCGACGTCACGACGCTGGGCCGGGGCGGTTCGGACACCACCGCGGTTGCCCTGGCTGCCGCCCTGGGGGCGGACGTGTGCGAGATCTACACGGACGTGGCGGGCGTGTTCAGCGCGGACCCCAGGATCGTGCCCGAGGCGCGCAAGCTCGCCGTCGTCTCGTTCGAAGAGATGCTCGAGATGGCGGCCTCCGGCGCCGGCGTGCTGCAGCTGCGCTCCGTGGAGTACGCGCGCAACCACGGGATCCCGATCCACTGCCGATCGAGCTTCGACGATGGACCCGGTACCTTCGTCGTGGACGAGCACACCACCATGGAACGCCCCCTGGTTACAGCCGTGACGCACTCGACCGACGAGGCGCGCATCACCCTCAAGTCCGTGCCCGACCGGCCGGGTGTGGCCGGTCGCGTGCTCACCGCGTTGGCCGACGCCAACGTGAACGTGGACATGATCATCCAGAACGAGCCCGAGACGGACGGCCGCAGCGCGGACATGTCGTTCACGGTCCCGCGCTCGGACGTGCTGAGCGCCCGCGAGGCGCTGGTGCCTCTCGCCGAGGAGCTCGGCATCGGTGACGTGGCAAGCGACGAGCGGATGGGCAAGGTCTCGGTGGTTGGCGCCGGGATGAAGTCCCACCCCGGCGTGGCCGCCAAGACGTTCAGCGTGCTCGGCGACGCCGGCGTGAACATCGAGATGATCTCCACCTCCCCGATCAAGATCTCGTGCGTGATCCGCGAGGAGCAGGTGGAGGACGCGGTGCGCGGCCTCCACACCGCGTTCGAGCTGGGCGCGGACGCCGTCAGGCACGAGGACGTCCAGGGCGACCACCGCCCGGTGGTCTCCTAGCCATGCGCGCCGCCGTAGTCGGCGCGACCGGGGCGGTCGGCTCCACCATCCTCGGCGTCATGCGGGAGCGCTCGTTCCCCGCCGACGAGGTCGTCCCGTTCGCATCCGAGCGCTCCGCGGGCCGCAAGATCGACTGGGGCGACCAGACCCTGGAGGCCCGTGCCCTCACCGACGAGGCCATCGAGGGATTCGACGTGGCGCTGTTCTCAGCCGGCTCGGGTGTCAGCGAGCAGTGGGCGCCGCGCTTCGCGGCCGCCGGCGCGGTGGTGGTCGACAACTCCTCGTTCTGGCGGATGAAGGACGACGTGCCGCTGGTGGTGTCAGAGGTCAATGCCGACGCCCTGACGGTCCACCGCGGGATCGTGGCCAACCCCAACTGCTCGACGATGCAGATGGTCGTGGCGCTCAAGCCCATCCTCGACGCCGTTGGGATCGAGCGGCTGGTGGTGTCCACCTACCAGTCGGTGTCCGGCACCGGCCAGCGCGCCGTGGAGGAGCTGCACGACCAGACGCTCGCAGTGGTCGAGGCCCAGCCCTTGCCCCCGCCCGCCGTCTACCCGCATCAGATCGCCTTCAACGTGCTGCCGCAGGTGGAGACGTTCAAGGACGGCGACGACTACACCACCGAGGAGCGCAAGATGATGGGGGAGACGCGAAAGATCCTCGGCACCGAGCTGGGCATCTCGGCCACGTGCGCGCGCGTGCCGGTCTACACCGGCCACTCCCAGTCGGTCAACGTCCAGACGCGCGACCCGCTGACGCCTGAGGACTGCCGGGAGCTGCTTGGCGGCGGGCCCGGCCTCCAGGTCATCGACGACCCGGCCAACGGGCTCTACCCGCTCGCCATCGACGCCGCCGGTCAGGACCTGGTGCTCGTGGGGCGCATCCGCCGCGACCCCTCGCACGAGCGCGCGCTGAACCTCTGGGTGGTGGGCAACAACCTACGCAAGGGGGCCGCCACCAACGCGGTCCAGATCGCGGAGCTGCTCAACGTGCGCGGGCTGCTGGGCCGCGAGCCGGCCCGCTCGGACGCCTAGCCCGAGCCTACGCGCCGTTGGCGCCGGGCGTCGCCCCGGCCAGCACCGTCTCGGGCGCCGTGATCCGGGCGAGGTCGCGGCGTGAGGAGATCCCGAGCTTGCGGTAGATGTTGCGCGCGTGCGTTCGCACCGTCTCCAGGCCGATCGCCAGCGCCTGGGCTATCTGGGCGTTGGTGGCTCCGCCCTGAAGCAGCTCGAGCACGTCCGCTTCGCGCGGGGTCAGCAGCTCAGACCCCTTCAGGCCCAGGGCGTTCACGCCACCCGAGGCGGCCGAGCGCGGCAACACGTGCATACCCCGCGAAGCCAGGTGGATCGCGTTGACCACGTCGCGGCCCTGCGTGTCCTTCGCCAGGCAGGCCGTGGCCCCAAAGGACAGCATCTGATTGCACTCGGCGGCGGTGGGGCGGTTGGCCAGCACTACCAGCCGGGTGTCCGGAAACGACTGGTGTAGCTGGAAGACCTGTGCCGGGCTCGAGAGCGACCCGAAGTTGAGCACCGCCACGGCCGGCCCGCTGGCCTCGATCGTGGCCGCCATCGAGCCTGGCGGCACGCCGTCCGCCACCAGGCGCAGGTTCTCGTCCTGGGTCACGAGCTGGGTTAGCCCGAGCGCAACGAGATCTTCGAATTTCGCGAGCGCGACGGTTACGGCGGCGGCCATCGAGCCAGTGTAGGGGTGAGATTGGGGGGAGGCCAATCGAAGAGTGATCCGATCGGCGAAGTCCTGCGAAGGGGCTTTTGTCAGGGGAGTGGGGCGCTCCCCGACTTCTTCATCCGGACGGACTGGGGTACGTCTGACCACGAGAGCCGGCCAGCCACTGGCCGGCTTTCTCGTGCCCGGATGCGGCTGTGGCTTGACCACCGGCCGTCCGGGGGCGTATGTTGCAGCCAGTCTGCAGATACTCGGAGAGGGAGAAGGAACATTGATGCGTAGGACCGTGGCCACCACCGTTGCCATGGCGCTGGTCGCGCTGGTCGCTTTCGCACCGGCCGCGAGCGCCAAGGAGGAAGTCCTCACGCTCTACTCCCCGAAGATCACTTCGCAGCCCTACGTGCACGACTCGCACACCGTCTCCCTCAAGCCGGACGGGCGGGAGGCGCCCGCCAAGCCGGGCTACATCACCGCCTGGAAGGAGCAGGCCCTGGTGGACAGCAAGAACCCCAAGGCCAAGCCGCTGCCCATCGCGAAGATGATGGTGCACCACTTCCTCTACTTCGCCAACGGGCGTGTCGACGAGCTGCCGGGCAGCTGCTGGTCAGGAGCCGGCTTCATCGGCGGCCGCGGCGAGGAGCATCCCTTCGGGCGCGTCCTGAAGCCGTCGTCCAAGTCCTTCCGCGACCGCTACGGGATCAACAACCGCAACGCCGAGGGAGAGGCTCCCGGCTGGCGGCTCACCGCGATGGTGATGAACCACTACAAGCGCGCGAAGAGCTTCTACGTCCGCACGAAGGTCCACTACACGACGGAGAAGCGGAAGTCCATCACGCCGATCACGATCGGCAAGTGCAGCCAGCTGGGCAACGGCATGGCCTATGACGTTCCGGGCGGCGGCAAGAAGGGCTCCAACTTCGTCGACAAGAGCGACTGGACGGCGCCGTTCAACGGCCGCATCCTGATGCTCTCGAATCACCAGCACGGCGGCGGCAAGTACCACACGCTGTCCAGCCGCACCTGCGGGCGACGGCTGGTCAAGGCGCCCGTGTATCACGGCAAGTCCAACCACGTGTACAACACGATCCGACCGATCCTGCACGAGCCTGGGCCGATAGCCACCGGCTCGTACGGCACGGTCAAGGGCATCCCATTCGTGAAGGGCGAGGTAATGCAACGCGTCGCCGTTCACGACAACGAGAACCTGCACGTGGCGGCAATGGGGTTCTTCGCGGCCTACGTGGTCAAGGACGACTCCGTGAAGCGGTGCGGGAAGATGCCCAAGGACATCACGGAGCTCAATCGCCCGAAGAGGTTCGATCGCACGCCCAACCACGAGCTGGTGGTGCCCCAGCTGAGGAAGCCGAGCGGAGTGTTCACAGCCTGGGACGGCAACCCCATGGCGGTCGGCGACGACTGGTTCCGGCCGGCCAAGATCACGGCCAAGGCGGGCCTTCCGATCACGTGGCGCTTCAGTGGCAACAAGGGTCACTCGGTCACCGTGGCGAACGGGCCGCGCGGGTTCTCCTCGCACTACAACGGCCGGAGGCGGGGCACCTACACGGTCACGCCCAAGGTGAAGGGCACCTACCGGCTTACGTGCCTGGTGCATCCCACGTCGATGTCACAGACCCTCGAGGTCCGGTAAGGGAGGGCTCGCACCCGGACGGGGCCGCCGTTCAGTGAGCGGCGGCCCCGCTCCGGGTGGTCTTGCGCGTGTCGATCGGTCCCGGGCGGCCGACGTGGAAGCCCTGCACGTAGTCAGCGCCGAGGCGGCGCAGCAGCTCGAGGGTCTCGTCGTCCCCGACGTACTCGGCGATGGTGCGCTTGCCCAAGCCGCGAGCGATTTCCACCAGCGCGCGCACCAGCAGCCGGTTGGTCGGGTCCTCGGTGAGGTTGTGGATGAACTCCCCGTCGATCTTCAGGTAGTCGAAGTCCAGGTGCTTGAGGAAGTAGAACGACGCGAACCCCGCGCCGAAGTCGTCCAGGGCGAACTCGCACCCGAGCGCCTTGACCTGCGCGGCGAAGCGCCGCGCGCGCTCCACGTTCACGATCGCGGCGTTCTCGGTCGTCTCCAGCACCAGCCCTGAGGGGTCCACTCCCGTCCGGGCCAGCTCCGCGGCGACCACGCCGGCGAGCTCGGCATCGCTGACCGACGTGGCCGACAGGTTCACCTCCAGTGAGGCCTTGGTGCCGGCGGCCTCGAACTCGGCGAGCAGATCCGTCGCGCGGCGGAGCACCCAGCGGTCGATGTCGCCGATCAGGTCGAACCGCTCGGCCGCATCCAGGAAGGCTCCGGGCGGGATCAGGTCGCCGTCCTCGCCGACCATCCTCAGCAGCAGCTCGTAGCGCGGCCTCGGGTCGCCCGTGAGGCTCATGATCCGCTGGCCCTCGAGCGTGAAGCGATCCTCGGCCAGCGCGCTGCCGATCCGGTCGACCCAGGTGCGCCTGGCGGCGATGCGCGCCTGGCGGCCGGCCGCGGCGTACACCGCGCGGCGGTCGCGACCGCCCTCCTTGGCTTCGTACATCGCCATGTCGGCCTCGGCCAGCAGCTCCTCGGCGTTCACGTCCTCGGCGTCGTCTCCGAACAGGGCGATGCCAACGCTCGCGGTCGTCGCGGTGGGGACGGGCCCGCCGGACACCACAGCACCGAGCCGGATCGGTCTCCAGCAGCTCGTCGGCCACCGCCAGCGCGCGCGCCTTGTCGGCCTGCGGCAGCAGGATGGCGAACTCGTCGCCGCTCAGCCGCGCTACGACGTCGCTCTCGCGGAGGCGCTCCGTGAGCAGCCCGCCCACGAGGGTGATCAGCTCGTCGCCGGCGGAGTGCCCGAGTGAGTCGTTCACGAACTTGAAGTGGTCCAGGTCGATGGCCAGCACCGCGCCGCCGCGGCCGTACCGGGCTGCCGTGGCCAGCTCGCGGTTGAGCTCCTCCTCGAAGCGCCGCCGGTTGAACAGCCCCGTTAGGGCGTCGTGGTCGGCCAGATGCTGCAGCTGGCGCTCGAAGCGCTTGTGCTCAGACACGTCCTGGAGCTGAACGATCCGATGCGTCGGCGAGCCGGCGTCGTCGCGGACCAGCGACGTGTTAAGGAGCACCCAGACCGGGCGCCCCTCTCGGTCCACCACGCGCTGCTCGGTCTGCACGGTGTTTTCCTCGCCGTCCATCAGCCGGCGCACGGCGGCCTCGGCGGCGGGGGCGTCGTCCGGATGGTTGAGGGACCCCAGGCCCCGCTGGACGAGCTCTTCGCGCGCGTAGCCGGTGAGCTCGCAGAGCGCGTCGTTGGCATCGAGCAGCTTCTCCTCGCCGTGCTCGATCCCGTAGAGCGCCATCCCAACCCCGGAGTCCTGGAACGCGCGCAGGAAGCGCGCCTCCGCGCTGCGCTGCGCCTCCCCGGCGCGAAGGCGGTCAGTCACGTCCAGGGACACCGCCATGGCGCCGGTGACCTCCCCGCTTCCGTCCCGCAGCGGCAGGGTGCGCAGCCAGAGCCCGCGCCCGCTCGCGTCGACGTACTCCAGCGAGTTGCGCTCGCCGTCGAAGGCCGCGCGGAAGATCGGCTCCAGCCGCTCGAAATCAACGGCGGCGCTCAGCTCGGCCAGCGAGTGGCCCTCCACCTGGCGCGACTCCATCCCGGACTCCATCAGCGCGGGGCCGGCCGCGAGCGTCAAGCGGAGGTCGCGGTCGTAGGTCACCACGGAGGTCTGGGGCAGGTTGTTCACCAGCGTGCGATAGCGCTGCTCGCTGGCGCGCAGGGCCTCGGCGGTGTCCTTGCTCTCGGTCACGTCCACCACCTGGGCGATCAGGTACTGCGGCGCGCCGGACGAGTCGCGCACCAGCGATGCGGTCTCGCGAAGCCATCGGGTCCGGCCGTCCGGGTGCAGGTAGCGCCGCTCCGCGGTGTACACCCCGATTCCGTCCTTGTTCAGCGCCTGCAGGCGGTCGCGGTGCTCGGGCAGCTCGTCGGGGTGGGCCAGGTCGTCCCAGCGCGTGGACAGGAGCTCCTCCTCGGTGAGTCCCGCCCCGCGGCACAGCGCGGCGTTCACAGCCAGCAGCCGGCCGTCCAGGCCCACGATCGCCATGCCGGCGGCGGCGTCGCTGAAGGCGCGGGCGAACCGCTCCTCGGCCTCCTGCAGGGCACCCTGGGCCTGCTCGCGCTCGGCCAGCAGGCGCTCGCCCACCTCCGCTGCGTACTGCTCGCGACGCCCGTAGCCCAGCAACAACAGGGACGCGAGCCCCGTGAGCAGCATCCCGCCACCCAGGATGGTGGCCGGCAGGGCGAACGACGCTCGCACGGGCGTGGCGACCTCGAGTGTCAGGGTGCGGCCCGCGGAGCTCACCCGTTGCGTGATCGCGTCCCCGAGGTCGCCGGCCGGCCCGTAGATCCGCTGGTCGCGGTCCCTGATGCGCAACCGAGTGCCCCGCTTGCGGGCCCGGCGCAGCGAATCGCCCAGGGTGCGGCCGTCGTAGGCGCCCACGGCCACCTGCGTACCCGAGGCCCCTGGACCGCGGCGCGAGCCCTCCACCGGCTGGAAGACCAGGAATCCCCGCGCGCCCGAAACCGGGAGGCTCGTCGGCGGCGTTGCGCGAGGCCGCTCCTGGGCCACCGCCGCACTCAGCGCGCGCGCCCACTCTCGATTGCCCGCCAGGTCGAGCTCCTGCGCCCTGCTGTAGCCGGCGCGCCAGCGCTCCGCGGTGATCGGGTAGGCGGCGCC
The DNA here is from genome assembly GCA_963755215.1 of uncultured Thermoleophilaceae bacterium. Classification (GTDB taxonomy): domain Bacteria; phylum Actinomycetota; class Thermoleophilia; order Solirubrobacterales; family Thermoleophilaceae; genus JAAYBF01. Next base: position 244,776 of record CAVWIW010000016.1, on the reverse strand, counting down.
GCCCGGTCCGGGGACGGCCGCGTCGGCGAGCAGAGTGCCGGTCAGGGGAGAATCCGTGAGCAAGCCGCTCGAGAAGGTCTCGAACTCGCCTTTGGTGACTGCGCGCGAGGACCTGAACAGGCCGCCGACGCTCGAGAGGCCGTCGAGCGAGAGCCGCAGCTGGCCGGCGAGGTCGGCCCTGGCACGCGACGCCTCGTCCGTCCTCTCCCCGCTCGCGTCGCGATCGGCGTCGTGGGCCGCGAATGCGGCAGTTGCCACGGTCGCCGTTACCAGCCCGATGATCACTGCAGCGCTGAGTCCATGCAAGCTGCGCACGGGGCGGATATCGACCCCGACCCCGTGCGACTCAAATAACCAGCGGGAAACCCAATCGGTGTTGCACTGGATCGCGGATTGGAGGTGCCCAGATGTCCCCGAAGCGGGGTAGTGAGACTAGGCGGCGGCGAGCTCGGCGACCTTGCGCTGCACTTCGCCCGTCTTGACCACGTGCTTGTTCATCCCCAGCTCCTTGGGCTCCAGGCCCAGCGCCAGGCCCACCATCTGTGGCAGGTGCAGGACCGGCACGTCCAGGTCGCGCTCCACGTACTTGGCCGCCTCCGGCTGCTGCATGTCCAGGTTGAGGTGGCACAGCGGGCAGGGGGTCACCAGGCAGTCCGCTCCGGCGTCGACCGCGTCGGCCAGGTGGCGCCCGGCCTGGCGCAGGGAGGTCTTGCGGTTCATCGTGATCACCGGGAAGCCGCAGCACTTGTGGCTGCCGGCGTAGGCCACCGGCTCGGCCCCGAGCACCTCGATCAGCTGGTCCAGATAGCGATCGCGCTCGGGATGCTCGTCGAAGCCCAGCCGCTTGCTCGGCCGGACGATGTAGCAGCCGTAGAAGGGAGCGATGCGAAGGCCCTCGAGCGGCCGGACCACCTTCTCGGCCACGGTCTCGAGCCCGATCTCTTCCACCAGCAGCCAGAGGAAGTTCTTGTTCCACCAGTCGGCGTCGCGGCGGTAGGTCAGCCCCTCCTCCTTGAGGTGGGTGTTGATCTGCTCGCGGTACTCGCCGTCGGCGTCCAGGCGCTCCTGGCACTCCGACTGCGCGCCCTGGCAGGTCGAGCAGATGTTCATCATGCCGGCGGCGCCGTCCATGGCCTGAGCCATGGCGAAGGTGCGTGCGTTGAGCGTGTCAGCCAGCTCCTGGTTGTGCTCGGCGATGACGCCCGCGCCGCAGCAGTTTGCGCGGTCAAGGGCCCTGAGCTCGATCCCGAGCTTGGGCGCCACGAGGTCCATGGAGCCATGCAGCTCGGGCGCGAATCCCCGCGACACGCAGCCGGGCCAGTAGGCAAGCGTCAGATCGGTCACTAGGCCTCCTGGCTCCCCTCGGCCATGGCGCCCTCCTCTTCCTCGCTGTTCTCACCCACGATGTACAGGTTGAGCTCGATCCGCTCGTCGGCGGTCTCGATCTCCTTATAGATCCGCTTGACCTGGTTCTGATCCGGCAGCTTGGGATGCAGCAGCGCCTTGCGCGGAGTGACCTTGCCGGACCTCAGTCCCTGCACCGCGGTGGGCAGGTTCTCCAGCATCTGCTTGGCGCCGCTGGGACTGAGCTGACCCTTCACCAGCGAGCCGTCGCCGAACGAGCGCGGCAGCAGCTGCGCCTCGTGGAGGGTGCCCCAGCGCTCGATGATGTCCACGAACGCCTTCTCGTGCCCGTAGCCGTTGTTGGCGTCCTTGATCCCGTGGTCGCCGGTGGCTCGGCGGCGCAGGCGCATGATCTGGTCCATGGGCGCAACGTCCTTCGGGCAGACCTCCACGCAGGCGAAGCAGTGGGTGCAGTCGTACAGCCCGTGCGGATCCTCGGCCAGGTCGCGCAGGCGCTCCTCGGTCTGCCCGTCGCGCGGGTCGCCGACGAACCGGTACGCCTTGGCCAGCGCGGCGGGACCGACGAACTCCGGGTCCACCTCGAGCGACAGACAGGCGCCGACGCAGACGCCGCACTGGATGCAGGCCATGGACTGCGTAACGTCGATCATGGCTTCGGCCGGCACGATGTACTCGCGGTCGGGCGGGTCGCCCTCGGGCAGCAGCCATGGCACCACGCGCTGGACCTTCTTCCAGTGCACGGCGTCCATGTCCACGATCAGGTCCTTCAGCACGGGCATGTTGCCCATGGGCTCCACCACGATCGGCCGGCCCTCGCCGGCGATGGCCGCGGCGTCGGAGATCCGCGTGTTGCACGCCAGCGCCGTCTTGCCATTGATGCGCACGCCGCAGGAGCCGCAGATGGCCGCGCGGCACGAGCAGCGGATGCCGATCGAGGCGTCCTCGTGATCCTTGGCGTAGAGGATCCCGTCGAGCACGGATCGCTCCGGGGCGACCTCGACCGCGTAGTCCCGCCACTGCGCAGCCTCACCGGACTCGGGGTCGTAGCGGCGGATCTTCAGCGTGTAGTCGCTCACGTCAGTACTTGCGCTCCTCGGGCTCCCACTGGGTCATTGTGACCTCGGAGTAGCTCACCTCGGGCTCGTCCCCGTTGGCGGTCAGGTTGATGTGCTTGAGCCAATCATCGTCGTTGCGCTCGGGGAAGTCGGTGCGGTACTGGGCGCCGCGGCTCTCCTTGCGCTCCAGCGCGCCCATCACGATGCATTCCGCGTTGTCGAGCATGAACTGGAGCTCCAGCGCACCCAGCACGTCCTGGTTGAACACCGAGCCCTTGTCGTCCACGGCCACGGTCTTGACCTCCTCCTGGAGGCGCTTCACGGTCTCGAGCGCCTGGCGCAGGCGGTCCTCGTCGCGGAACACCGACACCTTGCCGTCCATCTCGGCCCCCAGCTCGGCCTTGAGCTCCGACAGGCGCCGCCCCGTCCGGTCGCGTGCCACGATGTCGGCAATGTGGTCGCGCTCGCGCGCCAGCTCCTCGCCGGCAGGCGTGGGCATGGCCATGGCCCTCGCGGTGCGAGCGGCGTGCTCGCCGGACCGGCGCCCGAAGATCAGTGTGTCCAGCAGCGAGTTGGCGCCCAGGCGGTTGCCGCCGTGGACCGACACACAGGCGCACTCGCCGGCGGCGTAGAGGCCCGGGACCTCGGTCTGCCCGTCGATGTCCGTCCTCACACCGCCCATGATGTAGTGGTTGCCGGGCTTGATGTGAATGGGCTCGCGGGTGATGTCCACGCCGGCGAAGTCGCGCCCCACGTTCACGATCTCGCGCAGGGCCTGCAGGATGCGCGCGCGGGGCACCTTGGTGATGTCCAGCGCGACGGTGCCGTCGGGGAAGCCCCGCCCCTCGTCGATCTCGGTCTGCTCGGCGCGCGAGACCACATCTCGTGAAGCCAGCTCCATCTTGTTAGGGGCGTACTTCTCCATGAATCGCTCGCCCTGGGCGTTGTAGAGGTGCGCGCCCTCGCCGCGGGCGCCCTCGGTGATGAGCAGGCCGATCCCGGCCAGTGTGGTCGGGTGGTACTGGACCATCTCCATGTCCATCAGTGGAGCCCCGGCGCGGTAGGCCATGGCGATCCCGTCCCCGGTGCAGATGAGCGCGTTGGTCGTGGGGTTGAAGATCTGGCCGTTGCCCCCGGTCGCGAGGATCACGGCCTTCGCCGTGAAGACCTCGAGGGAGCCGTCGCGGATGTTGCGCGTGACCGCCCCGGCAATCCGGCCGTTGTCGTCGCGCACGAGCGCGGTCGTGAACCATTCCTCGAAGCGCTCCACCTCGTCGTGCTTCATCAGCTGCTCGTAGAGCACGTGCAGCAGCGCCTGTCCGGTGATGTCCGCCACGTAGTAGGTGCGGGCGGCCGACGCGCCGCCGAAGGCCCGGGTGCCGAGCTTGCCCTCCTCGTCGCGGTGGAAGGTCACCCCCAGATGCTCGAGGTGGAGCACCTCGTTGGGAGCCTCGCGGCACATGATCTCGATGGCGTCCTGGTCGCCCAGGTAGTCCGACCCCTTGACGGTGTCGAACGCGTGCGACTCCCACGAGTCCTCCGGATTGAGTGCGGCATTGATGCCGCCCGCCGCCGCGTTGGAGTGCGAGCGGACGGGGTGTACCTTGGAGATGATCCCCACCGAGGCACCGGCTTCCGCCGCGGCGAGGGCAGCGCGCTGGCCGGCGAGTCCGGCTCCGATGACGAGGACGTCGTGCTGGGGCATGGCTTGGTGGAGCGCGGGCGATCCTATCCCACGTCCTTCGCGATCTTGTACGAGGCGGCGCGCGTGGCGGCGCAGTTGTTGGCGCCTGCGGGCCGGGATCCCTCAGGCCGGGCGCAGCGCGCGACGCACCTGGTCCACGGTCACCACGCCACGCAGCCGCCCCTCCGGGTCCACGGCCATCATCGCCCCCAGGCGCTGCAGCCCCTCGCGCCCCAGCAGCGACTCCAGCGGCTCGTCCACGCCCACCCGCCAGGCGCTGGATGCTCCATCGGGGTCGGCCGCCATCACGGACGCCACGGTGCGTCCGGCCCGCGCGGCCTCCGGCACCGCCTCGACCGCGGGCTGGGTGACCAGCCCCGCCAGGCGGCCGTCCTCCTCGGTCACGGGAAACCAGGCATAGCCGTAACGGAAGAAGTACTCGTCCAGTACCCGCTCCAGCGCCAGCGAGCCCGGCACGGCCACCGGCTCGGCGTCCATCACGTCCTGCACCAGCAGCCCCTCGATCCGGCTCGTCAGGTCGGTCTGCACCTCGGCCGACCGCGCGGCCTGCCCGAGGAAGAAGCCGATGAAGGCCAGCCAGATGCCACTCACGATCGCCCCCGTGAGCAGCAGGAACACGCCGAACCCGATCATCAGCACCGACACGATCCGCCCCAGCCGTGCGGCGAAGCGGGTGGCCCGGGCGCGATCGCCGGTGCGCCACCAGGCGATGGCGCGTGCGATCCGGCCGCCGTCCAGGGGGAAGCCGGGAATCAGGTTGAACACCAGCAGCGCCAGGTTCACGAACGCCAGCCATCCGAGTACCGACAGCGCCTCGTCCCCGGAGACCGCGTCCAGCCGGGCGGAGTCCAGCGCCCGGTCTGCCCCCGAGAGCAGCGCCCCGGCACCCAGGCATACGAGGGCGATCAGCAGCGTGACCAGCGGGCCCGCCACCGCCACGCGGAACTCCTCGCCCGCCGTGCGGGTGTCGCGCTCCATCTTGGCCACGCCGCCGAACAGCCACAGGTCGATTCCCGCGATCCCGATGCCGCTGCGCAGCGCCACGAGCGCGTGCCCGAGCTCGTGCAGGACCACCGACAGGAAGAACAGCAGCGCCGAGGTCACCGCCAGCGCGAACGCCTTGGTGTCGTCGCCGGGAAACAGGTCGCCGTATTCGCCGGTGAGCGACCAGATGATCAGGAACAGGATCAAGAACCAACTCGGCTCCACGCCGATGCGGATGCCCCAGACCCTGGCCAGCTGGATCGAGCCGCCACCGAACACCCCCTCATCTTGCCAGGGCACTACGCTGCCGACGCCCGCGAAGCGAAGGAGCCTCAGGCAGTGGCGAAGATCAAGGTCCAGAACCCCGTGGTGGAGCTCGACGGCGACGAGATGACGCGCATCATCTGGGCGTTCATCAAGGACGGGCTGATCCTGCCCTACCTGGACGTGGACCTGCGCTACTTCGATCTGGGCATCGAGAGCCGCGACGCCACGGGCGACCAGATCACGGTGGACGCGGCCAACGCGATCAAGGAGCACGGCGTGGGAGTCAAGTGCGCCACCATCACCCCCGACGAGGCGCGGGTGGAGGAGTTCGGCCTGAAGGAGATGTATCGCTCCCCCAACGGCACCATCCGGAACATCCTCGGCGGCGTGATCTTCCGCGAGCCGATCGTGATCTCCAACGTGCCGCGGCTGGTTCCGGGCTGGACCAAGCCCATCATCATCGGCCGCCACGCGTTCGGCGACCAGTACCGCGCTGAGGACCTGGTGATCCCGGGCGAGGGCAAGCTCACGCTCACCTTCACGCCCAAGGACGGCACGGACCCGGTGGAGATCGACGTGTTCGACTTCCCCGGCGGCGGCGTGGCCATGGCGATGTACAACCTGGACGAGTCCATCCGCGACTTCGCTCGCGCGTCCCTGCGCTACGGGCTGGACCGCTCCTACCCGGTCTACATGTCCACAAAGAACACGATCATGAAGCGCTACGACGGGCGCTTCAAGGACCTGTTCGCCGAGGTCTACGAGCAGGAATTCAAGGCCGACTTCGAGGCTGCCGGCCTGACCTACGAGCATCGCCTGATCGACGACATGGTGGCCGCCGCGCTGAAGTGGGAGGGCGGTTACGTGTGGGCCTGCAAGAACTACGACGGCGACGTGCAGTCGGACACTGTGGCTCAGGGGTTCGGCTCGCTCGGCCTGATGACAAGCGTGCTCATGACGCCCGACGGCAAGACGGTGGAGGCCGAGGCCGCCCACGGCACCGTGACCCGCCACTTCCGCCAGCATCAGGAGGGCAAGCCCACCTCCACCAACCCGATCGCGTCGATCTTCGCCTGGACGCGCGCGCTGGCGGCCCGCGGGCGCCTGGACGGCACCCCCGAGGTCACGCGCTTCGCGGAGACCCTGGAGCGGGTGTGTGTCGAGACGGTGGAGAGCGGGAAGATGACCAAGGACCTCGCGCTGCTGGTGGGCAAGGACCAGCCGTTCCAGACCACGCAGGAATTCCTCACCTCGATCGACGAGAACCTTCAGAAGGAGATGAGCACGTGAGCACACCCGTACGAGTGGCGGTCACCGGCGCGGCCGGCCAGATCGGTTACGCCCTGCTGTTCCGGATCGCGAGCGGCCAGCTGCTGGGCGAGGACACGCCGGTCCAGCTGAGCCTTCTGGAGATCCCCGACGCCGTGAAGGCGGCCGAGGGCACGGCCATGGAGCTGGATGACTGCGCGTTCCCGCTGCTGGCCGGCATCGACATCCACGATGATCCCGCCAAGGCGTTCGACGGCGCGTCGGCGTGCCTGCTGGTGGGCGCGCGGCCCCGGAGCAAGGGCATGGAGCGCGCCGACCTCCTCGAGGCCAACGGCGGGATCTTCAAGCCGCAGGGCCAGGCCATCGCGGCCGCGGCGGCGGATGACGTGAAGGTGCTGGTGGTGGGCAACCCGGCCAACACCAATGCGCTGATCGCCATGTCCAACGCCGACGGTGTTCCCTCCGAGCGGTTCACCGCAATGACGCGGCTCGACCAGAACCGGGCCCGCAGCCAGCTGGCCAAGAAGGCCGGCGCGGCCGTCGGCGACGTGGCCAAGCTCGCCGTTTGGGGCAACCACTCGCCGACCATGTACCCCGACGTCTTCAACGCGCAGGTTGCGGGCGGCGACGCATGGCAGGCCGTGGGGCAGGACCAGGACTGGCTCGAGTCCGACTTCATCCCCACCGTGGGCAAGCGCGGGGCCGCCATCATCGAGGCGCGCGGCGCGTCCAGCGCGGCGTCGGCGGCCAACGCCGCCATCGACCACGTGCGCGACTGGGTGCTGGGCTCGCCGGAGGGCGACTACGTGTCCATGGCGGTGCCCACGGCTGGCAACCCCTACGGCGTCGAGGAGGGCCTCATCTCGTCATTCCCGTGTACCTGCTCGGGCGGTGAGTGGTCGATCGTCGAGGGGCTCGAGCTGTCCGACTTCTCGCGCGAGAGGGTGAATGCCACCAACTCCGAGCTCGCGGAGGAGCGCGACGCGGTGAAGGACCTCGGGCTGGTCTAGCTGCTTGTGGGAGATGGCGCCCGTCAGGCCGGGTGCCACCCCTTCCCGCGCTTTTTGACCTTTCCATCCTTTTGGAGGGTTGGCATTACCCGATACAGGTAGTTGGCCTGTATCCCCATCGAGTCCGCCAACTCGGGGATGGTGATGCCGGGCTTTGCATTCACCAGCTCCTGTGCCTGGAGCGCCCGCTTGCCGCTGCCGCGCGGGCGGCCGCGACGGCCGGAGCCCGAGCGCCGGCGCCGGCCGTTGCTGCTGGGCGCGCTGCGCCGGCGCCCGGCGCGCTCGGTGCCACCCACGCCGGCGAGTGCCGCAGCCGCCTTCTGGAGCCGCTCGTACTCGTCGACCAGCGGCTTCAACTCACGCAGGCGTGAGTCGATCTCCTTGCGCTTCTCATCCAAGAAATCCGTCATTTGCTCACCTCACGAATATTGGTTATTCGAGAGGCTACAGAGTTTCAGTGACTACTCAACGAGTTTCTTGAGGCGTATCAGGGAACGGTCCAGCTCGCCACCGGTTACACGCCGCACCGCCGGCCCAGCCATGGTGCCCAGCGGCCCGCCCGGCAGCTTGTATTCGTTGGCGTAGGAGAATCTGGTGCCCCGGCCGTTGGGCTCGAACTCGTAGGTCACGGTCGCCTTGGAGCGCACGGGCCCACGCCCCTCCCACACGACTCGGCGGCACGTCTCGTTCTCCACCACGGTCCAGTGCACCTTGAACTGCTGCCCGGCGAGCTTCAGGCGCTGTGTGAGCTTCGAGCCCTTGCGCAGCTTCGCCGCAGGGCTTCCCTCGAGGCCTTGGTGGATCGTGACCCAGTCGGCCAGCCGCCTGGGGTCCATGACCACGTCGTAGATCGCCTGCGGGTCGGCGGCTATGTCGATCTGGCGCGCGACCTTCATCGCGCGGCCAGCTCCTCGGTCCGCTCCCAATCCGCCAGAGCGCGTTCGACCGCGCGATCGAAGGGGAGCAGGCGGAGACCGAACAGGTCCGGCGCCGCTTCCGGGTCGCGTGGCAGCAGGTCGTCCTCGAGGCTCTGCATCAATGGGCGTACGAGCTCCAGCGGCTGATCGGTCACCGCGCTGACCACCGCGCTGGCGGGCGAGGTCAGGGAGAAGCCCAATCCCAGCGGCATCCGGCCGACGCCCATCGCGTCGGCGATCCGCTCCACGATCTCGCCGTAGGTCATGGGCTCTTGCCCGGCGATGTCCAGCGAGCGCCCGGCCGCCTGCTCCACCAGGGGCGCCCGGGCCAGGTACTCGATCGCGTCGCGCTCGGCGATCGGCTGGGTGCGATTGCCGCGCCACGCCGGCAGCGGCAGCAGGCGCAGACGCTCGACGAGCCGCACCAGGATCCGGAAGGAGGCCGAGCGGGAGCCGATCACGATCGACGCCCGCAGCGCCGTGGCCGGGGGCCCATGCTCGAGGAGTATCTCCTCCACCTCGAGCCTGGAGGCCAGGTGGGGCGACGCGGGGCCGGTGGGCGGGACGATCCCGCCCAGGTAGACCACGCGCCCGACCCCGGCCTCCGCCGCAGCGTGGGCGAAGTTCTCGGCCGCCAGCCGGTCGCGCGCCGCGAAGTCGGCCAGGTCGGGCGAGTCGGGCCCGGCCGCCTCCATGGAATGCACCAGGTAGTAGGCGGCCGAGCACCCGTCCAGGGCGGCGGCCACGCCCTCGCCGCTCACCACGTCGCCTGCGGCGACCTCCACGTCGGGGCGGGTCGGCAGTCGCTCCGGCTGCCGAGCCAGCGCCCGCACGGGCCGACCCTCGTCCAGGAGGCGCTCGACCAGCCTGCCGCCGATGTATCCGGTCGCGCCGGTCACGAGCTCCACGCCTCGGGACCTTAGGAGAGCGGTCCGGTCGCCGGTCAGTCGCCCGCGGTCCGCCGTCCCGAGCACCGAGCCCGCAAACAGCGGGCGCTCCTCTGATAACCCTGCAATTTGGGCCGCCTCGAAAAGCGAGGGTTTTGCGGGAACCCGCCCTTGCGTTGCCGACGCGGTCGTGCACCATGCGCCTTCGGACCAAGAAACGCGAGACAGGAGGGGCGAGGACACGATGGCAAAGGGCAAGTCGAAGCGGGCCACCTGCGAGGGGTGCTTTTTCCGGCAGAACATGCTGTGCGCCCTGGCCCTCGACGAGCCCTGCACCACGTACCGCCCTGCCGAGCGCAACCTGGCGCCCGAGCGCCAGCTGTCGTTCGTCTTCAGGGCCGAGCGCACCCGCTCCGCCTACGCCTTCCCGCAGCCCAACTGAGTGTGGCTCTCGCCGCCGGCCCTCCAACCGGGGCGGCGGCGCGGGTAGAGTCGGGCGATGCGTCTGACGGTCCTGGGCAAGTCGCCGTCGTGGCAGGACGCCGGCGGCGCGTGCTCGGGCTATCTGCTGCAGGAGGGCGAGACGACCGTGCTCCTGGACTGCGGCAACGGGGTGTTCGGCAAGCTCCGCCAGCGCGTGGACTATGTGGACGTGGACGCCGTCGTGCTCTCGCACCTGCACGCCGATCACTTCCTCGACCTGGTGCCGTACTCCTATGCGCTGACCTACGCGCCGCGGCAGCAGCCGGTGCCGGTGCCGCCCTGGCCTGGCACGGACAGCCCGGCGCGCCCGCGGCTGATCGCGCCGCCCGGCGCCACGGATGCGTTTCGCCGCGTGGCGGGCACCTTCGGCAACGAGGACCTGGTGGAGAAGGCATTCGCGATCGAGGAGTACGCACCCAGCTCCTCGCCGGAGGTCGGCCCGCTGCGGTTCACCTTCCAGGAGGTGCCCCACTTCATCCGAACGTTCGCCGTGCGCGTCGAGGCCGGGAACGGGTCGCTGGTGTACGGCGCGGACTCCAGCCCCAACGAGCAGCTCGTGGAGTTTGCGCGCGGCTGTGACCTGTTGCTCATAGAGGCGACCCTGCCGCGGCCCGAGCGCACCGGCGTTCGCGGTCACCTGACGCCTGAGGAGGCGGGCGAGCACGCGCGTGACGCGGGTGCCCGCCGGGTCGTGCTGACTCACATCTCGGACGAGCTTGACCACACCTGGGCTCGCGAGCAGGGGGCCGGCGCGTTCGGCAAGCGTGTGGAGGTCGCACGCGAGGGCGCCGTCTACGAGGTCTGAAGCAACGGGCCCCCGGGTACGCTTGCGGCCGTGAGCCCAGAGCGCGACCTGTTCGCGAACTTCGAGCGGATGCGGCGTGAGATCGACGAGCTGTTCGGCGATGTCTTCGAGCGCACCGGCCTGCGCGGGCGCGGCTTCTCGCCGGCCGTGGACGTCTTCTATGCGGGGGCGCCCCCGCGGGCGGTGGTCAGGGCGGACCTGGCCGGCGTGCGGGTCGAGGACGTGGCGCTGGAGATCCGCGGGCGTACGCTGACCATCGCGGGCGAGCGGCGCGCCGAGTCCGCCGAGGACAGGCTCTACCAGCAGATCGAGATCCAGCACGGCCCCTTCCGCCGCACCGTGGAGCTCGGAGCCGACGTGGTCGCCGAGGAAGCCCGCGCCAGCTACGACGACGGCCTGCTGGTGGTGGAGGTGCCGCTGGCGGTGCGTGAGGAGATCCCGCGGCGGGTGCCGATAGAGGAAACCGGCGACCGGTGACCGAGATCGAGATCCCCGCGAGCGCCGGCGAGCCGCAGGAGCTCGAGGTGGGCACCACCCTGCCCGAGGCGCTGCCGATCCTGCCGCTGAAGGAGACGGTGCCGTTCCCGGAGACGCTCGTGCCGCTGGCCGTTGGCCAGGAGCATTCGGTGGCCCTGGTGAACGACGTCCTGGGCGGCCAGCGGATGCTCGCGATGGCCGCCTCGCGCGACCCGGAGGTCGAGAACCCGGGTCTCGACCAGATCTACAGCGTGGGGGTGGCGGGCTCGATCGCGCGGATGATCAAGGTGCCCGACGGGACGCTGCGGATCCTGGTGCACGGCGCCCAGCGCGTTTCGATCGGCGACGCACTGCAGAGCGAGCCGTACCTGGTGGCCAAGGTCTCCGAGCTGCCCGACCAGGTGAGCCCGTCGCCCGAGCTCGAGGCGCTGTACCGCAACGTGCAGAGCACCTTCTCGGAGATCATCGAGGCGGTCCCCTACCTGCCCGAGGAGCTGCAGGTGGCGGTGGCCAACCTCGAGGACCCGGCCGAGCTCGCGCACATGATCGCCGGCGCGCTGCGGATCAAGACCGACGAGCGCCAGGAGCTTCTGGAGGAGCTCGACGTGGCCAAGCGCCTGCGCCGGCTCTCGGAGCTGCTGGCCCGGGAGAGCGAGCTGATCTCGATCGGGTCGCGGATCCAGTCGCAGGTCGAATCGGAGATCGACAAGGGCCAGCGCGAGTTCTTCCTGCGCCAGCAGCTCAAGGCGATCCAGGAGGAGCTGGGGGAGGTCGACGAGGCCCAGGCCGAGACGGCCGAGCTACGCGCGCAGGTCGAGGCGGCGGAGCTGCCCGAGCACGCTCTGAAGCCGGTCGAGCGCGAGCTCCAGCGCTTCGAGCGCCTGCCGCCGCAATCCGCCGAGCACGGCGTGATCCGCTCCTACATCGAGTGGATCGTGTCGCTGCCGTGGTCGAAGGGCACCGACGACCACATCGACCTCAAGAACGCGCGCAAGACGCTCGACCGCGACCACTACGACATCGAAGATGTGAAGGACCGGATCCTCGAGTTCCTGGCGGTCCGCAAGCTCAAGCCCGACGCCCGCAGCGCCATCCTCTGCTTCGTCGGCCCGCCGGGGGTGGGCAAGACTTCGCTCGGACGCTCCATCGCCGCCGCGATGGGCAGGGAGTTCGAGCGCATCTCCGTGGGTGGCGTGCGGGACGAGTCCGAGATCCGCGGCCACAGGCGCACCTACATCGGCGCCATGCCGGGCACGATCATGCGCGCCCTGCGCGACGCCGGCTCGAACAACCCGGTGTTGATGATCGACGAGATCGACAAGATGGGCGCAGACTTCCGTGGCGACCCGGCCAGCGCCATGCTCGAGGTGCTCGATCCCGAGCAGAACGGAACCTTTCGGGATCACTACCTGGACCTCCCGTTCGACCTCTCTCGGGTCCTCTTCATCACCACCGCCAACCAGCTCGAGCCGATCCCCGCGCCTCTGCGCGACCGGATGGAGGTGATCGAGCTCTCGGGCTACACCGAGGCCGAGAAGCTCGAGATCGCCAAGCGCTACCTGGTGCCGCGACAGGTCGAACAGAACGGCTTGACCAAGTCCAAGATCGAGTTCACCGACGACGGCCTGCGGGAGATCATCGAGGGCTACACGCGCGAGGCGGGCGTGCGCGGGCTGGAGCGGGCCATCGGCGCGGTGTGCCGCAAGCTCGCGCGCGAGTTCGCCGAGGGGGCGCGCCGGTCCAAGCGCACCATCCGCCCGAAGGGCGTGACCGAGCTCCTGCGCCGCAGGCGGTTCCAGCCGGAGGTCGCGCTGCGGACCGGCGAGCCCGGCGTGGCGACCGGCCTGGCATGGACGCCCGCGGGCGGAGACGTGCTGTTCGTGGAGGCCACGGCCTACCCGGGCGACGGGAGGCTGGTGGTCACCGGGCAGCTGGGCGACGTCATGCGGGAGTCGGCTTCCGCCGCGCTCTCCTACGTGAAGCGCAACAGCGCCGCGCTGGGCGAGCACGTGCCCGAGAACTGGTTCCGGGTGAACGACCTGCACCTGCATGTGCCGGCGGGCGCCATTCCCAAGGATGGGCCAAGCGCGGGCATCGCGATGGCCACCGCCCTGTCGTCGCTCGTGACCGAGCGGCCCGTGCGCGCGGACACGGCCATGACGGGCGAGATCACGCTCACGGGCCGGGTGCTTCCGATCGGTGGGCTCAAGGAGAAGGCGCTGGCGGCCCAGCGGGCTGGAATCACGCGCGTGATCGCCCCGCGCCGCAACGAGGCCGACCTCGAGGACCTCCCGGCAAACCTTCTCAAGGAGCTGGAGCTGATCTTCGTCGAGGACGTGGACGCCGTGCTGGACGCGGCCCTGGAGCCCGAACAACCCGTGAAGGCCCGGGGCGGCCGCGGAGCGGCCAAGCCCGGTCGACGGGGATCTCGGGAGCGGGTGGCCGCAAGGTCCGGTGTCCCGGGCGCCAAACCCGGGTAAGGTCTGGGATGGCAAGCGGAGCTGAGGAGAGCTATGGCAGCGAAAAAGCAGGCCGCGAAGGCGGGAGCCGGAGCAATGGCAGCCGGTCAGGCGGCCCGTAGCAACCCATACGTGCAGCGGTTGGTGGAGGACGCCGCCCTGCGCGACGACCTGCGCACGGCTTTCGAGTCCGCGCGTAAGGCCTATGGCCGCATGAACGGGAAGGGCCCCACGAAGGCCCTCGAGGACAAGAAGGTCCAGAAGGACCTCAAGGTGGCGGCCGACTCGCTCAAGAGCGCGGCTGACACCCTGCGCGCGCCGCCCAAGCGCAAGAAGCGCCGCGGGCGACTGCTGCTCGTCGCGATCGTGGGTGCCGGGCTTGGCGCTCGCGCTCAGCGAGGGGCTGCGGTCCAAGGTGCTCGACGCGCTGTTCGGTGCGGAGGAGGAGTTCGAGTACACCTCGACCACCACCCCCACGCCGGCATCGGGCTCCCCGGCATCTTCGGAGCCGGTCGGGGCCTGACCGGGCTCGCAACCGCCGGTCTTCACGGAGGCGCCCCTCGGGGCGCCTCCGCTCGTTCTAGGCGCGGAGAAACGTCGGAGCCACAGAGACGGAGTGAGTACGGGAACCCCGACCCGAGGTCGGCGACACGCTCGCTGATCGCCCGTCCGTCAGCGCGGTACGCTTTCCGGCTCCGCGGCGGATCGGCCCCGAGTTCCTCTGGCTGGCCGGCCAGCTAGACTCGGCGCGGGGATGGAGGCTTCACTCGCAGCACCTCGGAAGCTGGATGGCGAGAAGGCGCGCCGGATCGTCGCCGCCATGCGCTCCAGCGTTGGCACCCGCGGGGCGGCCGGCTCGACCTTCGACGTTGTCGCGCGCGAGGCCGGCGTCTCGCGCGGGCTGCTGCACTACTACTTCGGCTCCAAGGAGCGGCTGCTGGTGGAGGTGGTGCGACAGGACTGCGATGCCCGCATCGCCGCGCTCGAGGCGGCGCTCGCCCAGGCCGGGACGGTCGACGAGATCGTGGACACCCTGGTGGCCTCGCTGGAGGCCTTCGTGGAGGGCGAGCCGGGCACCCAGGCGGTGCTGTACGAGATGCTCAGCGCGTCCCACCACAGCACCGAGATCCGCGCTGAGATGGCCGAGCTCTACCGCCGTTGGCGGGCACACCTCGCCGAGGCGCTGCGCGAGAAGGAGCGCCAGGGTGTGGTTCGCCTGGACGCCGACGCCGACGAGGTGGCCTCGGTGCTCTTCGCACTGGGCGACGGCCTGGGTCTGCAGCTGATCTCCGACCCGGGATGGGACGGGGCCGGCTCGCTCGAGCTCGGCAGCCGTGCGGCGCGTCAGTTGCTCGGGGCGCCCAGCTAGGACCCGCCCCCGACGGTCTGCCACAGGCCCATCACGTTGCCCTCCGGGTCCGTGAAGTACCCGGCGATCCCCATCTCGCCCACCTTCATGGGCTCACCCACCGGGCTCCCACCGGCCCCACTGACCTTCTCGAGGGCCGCGTCCATGTCGTCCACGGCGATGGTGATCACCGGGCGCTCGAAGTCCTTGCTGCGCTGAGCCATGCCGCCGCCGATGTAGCCCCGGTCGGAGGGCATCCCGTCGTCACCGGTCGCGCCGGTCTGGACGAAGTCGTAGTCGAACTCGGGCATCGACTGGATCTGCCAGCCGAACACGTCCCGATAGAACGCGCGCGCTCGGTCCGCGTCGTCGTACGGCACCTCGAAGTGCACCACTGAGTCGGACATCTCTCTACCTCCTTCGGCTCGATTGGTTCACGCCCCATCCCGGAGCCTAACCACGCACGTAGGCTCCTGGCGTGGACGAGCTGCCGCAGTGGGAGCAGGGCACCCCGGCGCTCCTGTGCGTAGCCGGGCACCATGCGATCCCGATCTCAACCGCCGTCAGGCTGGAAGGCCGGCGGCTGGCGTTCGGCCTCGGGCGCCGCCGCGAGACGCTCACCCGGCTGCGCGCTGACCCCGGGGCCAGCATCTCCATCCTCGCGCGCGGCCTCGCCTTCACCGCGCACGGACAGGCGCGCGTGGTCCGTGAGGAGCTGGAGGCCTCCGCCGGCGTCGTGGGGCTTGAGCTGATCGTGGAGCGGGTGCACGACCACCTCGCCGACGGGCGGACCGAGATGCTCTCCGGTGCCGAATGGCGCTGGAACGACGAGCGCGCCGCAACGGAGGCCCCGGCGATCCTCGAGGAGCTAGCCGGCCTCTAGTGACCTAGGCCGCCCGCGCCAGCGAGGCCGGGAAGTCCAGCAGCAGCTCCGTCAGCCGCTCCGGCGCCTCGATCTGGGGGCAATGGCCGCAGTCGTCGATCGTCACGAGCAGCGACTCGGGTACCGAGTCCACCACCCGGTCGGCCCCGGTCTGGAAGACCATCCCGTCCCGTGCCCCCCACACGAGCATCACGGGGCACGAGACCGCCGCGAGGTCGTACGGGTCGCGCAGCTCTCCGATCAAGCGGCGCGCAGTGGACATCATGCGCCCGGTGGTCACGCGGTCCTTGAAGTGGGACGCGAAGGTGGCCGCGATCTGCGGGCTCACATCGGCGGGCCGGTGGAACACCAGCCGCCGGTAGACCTCTGCCACCACGCGCCGCAGCACCGGGCCGGGGATCGGGACGGGGGCGGCCAGCAGCGAGCGCAGCACGGGGTCGCGCTCCACGGCCGTGAACCAGCGGGCCATGTCCAGCCCCGCCGGTGCCACCGGGACCACGCCGCCCAGGTCGGACCGCTCGGCCAAGCGCATCGCCACGCAGCCGCCGAGCGAGTTGCCGCACACCAGGGCGCCCCCCTCGGCCGCGAACTCCTCCACGGCAGCGTCGGCGAAGCGGTCCAGTTGGGGGAGGATCGGCTCGGCGTCGTCCAGCCGGTCGCACGCGCCGAAGCCCGGCATGTCCAGCGCCACCGCGCGTCGCTCGGCACGTGCCAGGCGATCGAGCACCAGGCGCCACGTGTCGGCGCTGTCGGCGTATCCATGCAGGAGCAGGAGCGGCGGCCCGTGGCCCTCGAGCTCTAGGGCCCGCGTCCGGTAGCCGGCCAGCTCGAGCCTGTGCTCGAAGAGCGGCTGCATCGAGCTCAGCCCAGCTTGGGAGAGCTCCAGGGCGCTGCCAGGCGCGCCTCCAGCTCGCCGGCGAGGTCGGCGATCGGCAGCCGCGACTGCTCGAGGGAGTCGCGGTCGCGCAGGGTCACCGTGCGGTCCTCCATCGTCTGGTGGTCCACCGTGACCCCCCACGGGGTGCCGATCTCGTCCTGACGCCGGTAGCGCTTGCCGATCGACCCGCCGGTGTCGAACTCCGCGCCCATCCGGGTGCGCAGGTCCTCGTAGATCTCGCGCGCCACCTCGGGCTGGCCCTCCTTGTTGAGCAGCGGCAGCACGGCCACCTTCACCGGCGCCAGCCGGGGGTGCAGGCGCAGGACCACCCGCTCGCGGCCCTCCACCTGCTCCTCGTCATAGGCGTCCACCATGAACGCCAGGGTCGCGCGGTCCGCCCCGGCCGATGGCTCGATCACGTGCGGCACGTATCGCTCGCCGCTGCCCGGGTCCACGTACTCCAGCTTCTCGCGCGAGAACTTGGCGTGCTGGGTCAGGTCGAAGTCACCCCGGTTCGCGATCCCCTCGAGCTCGGACCAGCCCATGGGGAACAGGTACTCGATGTCCGAGGTGGCGCTGGAGTAGTGCGACAGCTCGTCCGCGCCATGCGCGCGCAGCTGGAGGTGGTCGGGCCGGATGCCCAGGTCGGTGTACCACCGCATCCGATCCTCCATCCAGCGGCCATGCCAGTCGGACGCGTCGCCGGGCGGGACGAAGAACTCGATCTCCATCTGCTCGAACTCGCGCGTGCGGAAGATGAAGTTGCCCGGGGTGATCTCGTTGCGGAACGACTTGCCCACCTGGGCGACGCCGAACGGGGGCCGCTTGCGGGCGAACTGCATGACGTTCTTGAAGTCCACAAATATGCCCTGGGCGGTTTCGGGCCGGAGGAAGATCCGCGAGCCCTCATCCTGGACCGGCCCCATGTGGGTCTCGAACATGAGGTTGAAGTTGCGCGGCTCGCTGAGCTCGCCCCCGCACTCGGGGCAGCGCAGCTCGGCGGTGGGATCGCCGCCCTCGGCCTCGACCGCCTCCCGCAAGTGGTCCTCGCGCCAGCGCTTCTTGCACTTGCCCAGGCATTGGACCAGCGGGTCCGTGAACCCCTCCAGGTGGCCCGACGCCTCCCAGGTGCGCGGGTGCATGAGGATCGCTGCGTCCAGAGCCAGCATGTCGTCGCGCTCCTGCAGCACCGCGCGCCACCACTCGCCCTTCACGTTCGACTTCAGCAGCACCCCGTAGTGCCCGTAGTCGTAGGTGGAGGCCAGGCCGCCGTAGATCTCCGAGGATTGGAAGATGAAGCCGCGCCGCTTGCACAGCGCCACGATCTTCTCCATGGTGGCCGGGTCGCCGCTCATCGCGGTGCAACCCTAGTCCTCGTTGCGGCTGGGGCGGCCGCCGGCCGGAGGCGGGTCAACGCGCCAAAGGCCGCGAAGTTCGAGCAAATAGCGTGGTTTCGGCCCCGAGCGGGTATGCCCGAGCGAGTACCGTCCCGCTCTCGTCCGATGGTCATTCTCCGCCCCATAGGACACATCGCCGCCTGGCTCGTGTGGCACTCCACAGGTCGCTCGATCCTCCGCGATCTAGACGCGCCTGAGCCGCCCGGCGCCTGAAGTTAGCCGCGATTGGCACTCGTATACTCGGAGCGCCATGCCGATCTACGAGTACCGCTGCGCCAAGGGCCACACCTTCGAGGTGATGCAGCGCATGGCCGACGACACCCTCTCGGAGTGCACGATCTGCAGCGCGCCCGTGCAGCGCGTCTTCCACCCCGTGGCGGTGCACTTCAAGGGCTCGGGCTTCTACACCACCGACTACGGCAAGAAGAACAGCTCCGCCAAGGAGTCCAAGAGCGACTCGGGCTCGGGATCGGACTCCAAGCCGGCCAAGGAGGAGAAGGGGTCCGACAAGCCGGCCAAGGACGCCAAGGCCTCCAGCAAGACGTCCTCGGACTCCAGCTAGTCCAGCAGCCGCTCGACCGCCGCCTGCTTCTCGCCGTCGGAGACCAGCAGACTGGAGCCCGGACCGCAGCCCAGGCAGGAGGGCTTGAGCACGTCGGTGTCTCCCACGCCGCCGCTGCCGGCGTCCACGGCCAGGCCCATCAGGCCGAGCGCCTTCATATCGGTGCGCAGCGCCTGCGGCGCCCGCCAGCTGATCAACGGCAGGCGCACGAAGGCCTTGGGTGAGAACAGCGCCCCCTTGATGCCGGAGAGCACCTCCTGCTGGCGCGCGGCGCGATCGAGGTCGTTCTCGCCCGGCGCGCAGGGGTTCTTTCGTACCCGCGCGTAGCCGAGCGCCTGGCGCCCGTCCAGCTTGTGCTCACCCTGTGAGAGCCGGAAGCCGCGGAAGAAGTTGTCGAACTCCGGGGCGCAGATGCGCGTCTTGTTGTTCACGGTGATGCCGCCCATCGAGTCGATGAACGCCGGGAAGTCCTCGAAGTCGACCTCCACCACGTGGTTGATCTTCAAGCCGTTGCCCAGGAACTGCTCGACCGTCCTGACCGTGAGCGAGGTGCCGCCCAGCGCGTAGGCCGCGTTGATCTTCTGCACGCCGTGGCCCGGGATGTCGGCGGCCGAGTCGCGCGGGATCGAGAGCTTGCGCACGCTGCCGAACGCCGAGTGCATGACCATGATCGTGTCCGCGCGCCCCGGCGCCTGGCTCTCGTCGAGCGACGAGCCCTTGCGCTGGTCGGTGCCAAGCACGAGCGTGGTGGCGCCGGTGAAGAAGCTCCCGTCATCCGAGAGCACCGCCTCGGCCTCGTCCGAGACGCCCTCCTGGAGCTGGGCGCTGACCACGAACAGGACCGCCGACAGCGCCAGCCAGCCGAGCACGGCCACCACGACCCACTTGAACACCCGCCCGGGCGTGAAGCGGCCCGGCGAGCGAGGGTCGCGCGGGCGCTGCCCGTCCTCGCGCTTGCGTGGCCGCTTGAGTGCGCGCAGGCGCTCGAGGCCGCCGCCACCGCGGAGGAACCCGCTGCGGCCTGAGCGGTAGACCTTGTACTCCGGGCGATCGCCGGGCCGGGGGTCGCTCACCGTCTCTCTGTATATAGATCGCGCTGGCCGTCAGACCGCAGCCTCTATCGTCCGGCCATGGCGCCGCGGAGGGTGATCGGGATCGATGCCGGGGGCACCAAGCTGCTCGGCGGGGTGGTGGACGAGGGGCTGGTGGTCCACCACCGCGTGCACCGCACGTGGCGCGGAGCCGACCGTCAGGAGACGCTCGACATCGCCGTCGACGCGGTCGAGGAGATCCGCGCGGCCGCCCCCGACGTGGACGCCGTGGGCTTTGGCCTGCCGTCTCTCGTCGCCACCCACACGGGCGCCTCGGTCTGGTCGAACCATCTGCCCATCGACGACGTGCCGTTTGGCGACCTGATGAGCGAGCGCCTCGGCCTCCCCGTCACGGTCGACAACGACGCCAACCTGGCGGTGCTTGCCGAGCACCGCCACGGCGCTGCCAAGGACGTCGATCACGCGCTCATGGTGGCCCTGGGAACCGGCATCGGCGGCGGGCTGGTCATCGAAGGGCGCCTGTACCGCGGCGCGCGCGGCTTCGCGGGGGAGTTCGGTCACATCGTGGTCGATCACGACGGCGAGGACTGCCCGGGCCAGTGCCCGGGCCGGGGGTGCCTCGAGGTGCTGGCCTCGGGCAGGGCGATGGGGCGCGCCGGCGAGGCCGCGGCCCTTGCGGCGCCCGACAGCCCCCTCGGGCGCCGCCGGCGCGACGGTGGCGAGATCACCGGGGCCCTGATGACCGAGCTCGCCCACGCGGGTGACCCCCAGGCCCTCGAGGTGCTGGCGGGGGTCGGCGAGCGGCTCGGCGCCGGCCTCACCGGGTTGGTGAACGCGCTCGACCCCGACGTAGTGGTGATCGGCGGCGGCGCGGTGGCCGCCGGGGACCTGCTCCTCGAGCCCGCCCGGCGGGTGGTCGCCCAGCGCGCGCTACCGCCGGTGGCGGGTGCGGTCCGCATCGTGGCGGCCCACTTCGGCGAGGAGTCCGGGATGCTCGGCGCTGCGATCATGGCGCTCGGGGAAGCCGCTTGAGCCTCGTCGTCTGCCCGACGCCGATAGGGAACCTGGAGGACGTGACCCTGAGGGTGCTCTCCGCCCTGCGCGACGCCGACGTCGTGGCCTGCGAGGACACCCGCCGGACCCGCACGCTGCTCGACCGCTACGGCGTGAAGGCCAAGCTCGTGAGCTACCACGAGCACAACGAGCGGGCGCGTGCCGCCGAGCTCGTCGAGGCCATGCGGGCCGGCCAGACCGTGGCGCTGGTCTCCGACGCGGGCATGCCGCTCGTATCGGACCCGGGCTTCGTGCTGGTCCGGGAGTGCGTCGCGGCCGGCCTGCCGGTGGAGGTCCTGCCGGGGCCGTCGGCCGCCATTGCGGCGCTGGTGGCGTCGGCGCTGCCGGCCGAGCGGTGGCGCTTCGCGGGCTTCCTGCCGCGCAAGCGAGGCGAGCTGAAGCGCCTGTTCGCCGAGTCCGACGGCACGGTGGTCGCCTTCGAGTCTCCCCGGCGCGTGCCGGCCACCCTGGCCGTCCTGGCCGCGGCCCAGCCGGACCGCCAGGTGGCCGTCTGCCGGGAGCTCACGAAGGTCCACGAGGAGATCGTTCGCGGGTCCGCGCAGGCGCTTGCCCAGCGCTACGCGGGAGCGCCGCCGAAGGGCGAGGTCGTCCTCGTGCTCGGGCCTCTGGAGCGGGCCGGGGACGACCCGGAGGATCCCCGCGGGCTCGAGCAGCTGCGCCGCTTGGTGGAGGCGGGCGCGAAGCCTCGCCCGGCAGCGGGCGTGGTCGCCGAGCTCACGGGCGGCAGCGCCAACGCGCTCTACGAGGCGCTCACCCGGTAACGGGCGCGCACCGAGTGCCACGGATCGCATCCGGCAGGTGACGATTCGCCACGGCGGACGGCCGGAAGCCCGCGGCCGGGCCTAGCTTGGCGGGCGTGGTCGCCCGCATGCTCCTACCCGCCTTCCTGATCTGCCTGCTGGCCCACCCGCCGGCTGCGGTTGCGGCAGAGGGCTGGACGTGGCCGGTCGAGGGCGAGGTCGTGCGCGCGTATCGCAACGGCGCGGACCCCTACGCGCGCGGGCAGCACCGCGGGATCGACATCTCGGCCCCGGACGGGGCGTCGGTGGTGGCCGCGGCCGCGGGCAGCGTGCGCTTCGCGGGCACGGCGGGCTCGTCCGGCCTCACGGTCTCGGTGCGCACGGCCGACGACCGCTTCGACGCCAGCTACCTGCACCTTGGCTCACTCGCGGTCGCGCGTGGGCAGCGGGTCCGGGCCGGGGAGGTCTTGGGCAGGGTCGGGACCAGCGGGCGGCGCTCCAGCTCGGGTCCGCATCTCCACTTCGGCGTCCGCCGGGCGGGCCGGCGCCACGCCTACCTCGACCCGCTCGACCTCCTCCCGCCGCCGTTCCGCGTCCGTCAGCCCCGGCCGGCGCCGCCCGTGGCGGTGCCGGTCCGCGTTCCCGTCAGGACCGCGCCGGCGCCGGTCGCCATCCGCGCGCCGGCCCGGGTGCCGGTCCGCGCGCCGTCGCCACGGCGGGTGCGCCTGCCCGCCGGCCGCCGGGTGCGCCCGCACCTGCCCGGGCGGGCGCGCCTCCCGGCGCCCGCGGGCGCGCCGTCGACCGCTCCCCTGGGGGCGCCCGCGGCGTCCCGGGCACGGCAGGCCGAGCGCCTGGAGGGCCGCGCGCCGGAGGCGGCTCCGGGCCCCGCCGGGGCCGCGGCGCCTGCCGGTGCTTCCTCGCCGGCCACGCGGGCCGAGCCCTCCCGCGGCACGGCGAGCGGCCCCGACGTCGGCTGGGCGCTCGCGTGCCTCGGTCTGCTCCTGGCCGCGCGCCTGCGCCGGCGGCACGCTCGGCGGCGGGCCGGCGCGGCGCCCGAGGCCGCGCGGGGCGCGCTCGCTCCTGCGCGCGCTCCCGGGCAGATGAGCCGCGCGGGTAGCATCGGCCATCGTGCCCTACTACGTCACGACACCGATCTACTACGTGAACGGCGAGCCGCATCTCGGCCACGTCTACACCACGGTGGCGGCCGACGTGCTGGCCCGCCACATGCGCCAGCGCGGCGAGGACGTGTTCTTCCTCACGGGCACCGACGAGCACGGAGAGCCCGTCGCGCAGGCGGCCGAGCGGGAGGGAGTGCCCCCGCGTGAGCTGGCCGAGCGCAACGCCGAGCGCTTCAAGCAGGTCGCCGCCCGCGTGGGTGCCACCAACGACTTCTTCATCCGCACGAGCGACCCCGAGCACGCCGCGGTGGTGGCGGAGGTCGTGGAGCGGATCAAAGAGAACGGGCACGTGTACGAGGGCACGTACGAGGGCTGGTACTGCCCCCGCTGCGCCGACTTCAAGACTGACGCCGAGCTCGTGGACGGCAACCGCTGCCCGATCCACCTGATAGAGCTCGAGCGCGAGAAGGAGGACAACTGGTTCTTCCGGCTGTCGGCGTTCCAGGAGCCGCTCGAGCGGCTCTACGCGGAGCATCCCGACTGGGTCGTGCCCGGCAATCGCTACAACGAGGCGCTGTCCTTCATCCAGGGTGGGTTGCAGGACCTCTCGCTCAGCCGGGCCCGGATCTCCTGGGGAGTGCCGGTCCCGTGGGACCCGGAGCAGGTGATCTACGTCTGGATCGACGCCCTGCTCAACTACTACTCGGCGCTCTCCTACGCCCGCGCGGGCGAAGACCTCACCGATCGGTTCTGGCCCACCGACGTGCACCTGATCGGCAAGGACATCCTCAAGTTCCACGCAGTCATCTGGCCCGCGCTCCTCATGGCGGCGGAGCTACCCCTGCCGCGCAGGGTCTTCATCCACGGGTACCTGCTGATGGACGACCACAAGATGTCCAAGTCGCTCGGCAACGTGCTCGACCCGTTCAAGGTCATGGATCTCTACGGGACCGACGCGCTGCGCTACTACCTGCTGCGCGAGGTGGGCTTCGGGCAGGACGGCTCCATCTCGCCCGAGAGCTTCGAGACCCGATACAACACCGAGCTCGCCAACGAGCTCGGCAACCTCGCCGGGCGGACCCTGGCGATGATCGCCCGCTACCGCGACTCGACGGTGCCGCGCTCGGAGGTGCCCGCCGAGCTGGCCGGCGCCTTCGACGGCCTCGCCGAGACGGTCATGGCGAGCCTCGACCAGGTGGAGGTCAGCGGCGCCCTGGACGAGATCTGGCAACGCGTGCGCGCGCTCAACCGGTTCGTGCAGGACCAGGCGCCGTGGCAGCTGTCGAAAGACCCCGCGCAGGCGGATCGCCTCGACCAGGTGCTCTACGGCGCGGCGGAGGGCCTGCGCGTGGTCGCGGTTCTGCTGCACCCGTGGATCCCCGAGTCGGCCGACCGCCTGCTCCAGGCGCTCGGGAGCCCGGACCGCTCGCTGGAGAGCGCGCGCCTCGGCGCCGACCCCGGTGGCGCCCGGACCGGCGAGGTGGGCCAGCTCTTCCCGAAGGTCGAGGCGCCCGAGCCCTCGGCCGCCTAGGCGGCCGGCCCGGCCGGGCGATGGTCGACACCCACTGCCACCTCGACTCCTGCGAGCCGCCCGATGCGGACCTCGTGGAGCGCGCCCGGGCTGTGGGGGTCACGCGGATCGCCACGGTGGGCATGCACGGCGAGTCGATCCGGCGCGCGGTGGCCGCAGCCAACGAGTTCGACGACGTCGTGGCCATCGTGGGCCGCCACCCGCACCACAGCGAGGGGTTCGGCGACGACGACCTCGACGAGATCGAGGCGGCGGCCGCCGACCCTCTCGTTCGTGCGGTGGGCGAGACGGGGCTCGACTACTTTCGCGACCGCGCCCCGCGCGCCGACCAGCTGCGAGCGTTCGAGGCCCAGCTGGACCTGGCCGCGCGGCTCGCGCTGCCCGTGGTCATCCACACCCGAGCCGCAGAGCAGGACACCTTTGCCGTGCTGGCCGAGCGCGCGGCCGACGTCACCGTGATCCTGCACTGCTTCTCGGCCCCCGACCGGCTGGACGAGTGCGTGGAGCGCGGGTACCTGTGCTCGTTCGCCGGCAACGTGACCTATCCGAAGGCGGAGGACCTGCAGGACGCGGCCCGGCGCGTCCCGTCGGAGCTCCTGCTCGTGGAGACCGACTCCCCCTACCTCAGCCCGCAGCCGGTGCGCGGCACGCCCAACGAGCCCGCCAACGTGCTGGAGACCGCTCGCTTCGTGGCGGAGCTGCGGGGTGTGGAGCTCGCCGAGCTCGACGGCACCGTGCACGAGAACTCCGCCAGGGTCTTCGGCTGGTGAGAGCGAGGAAGGCGCCCGCCGAGACGGGGCTGCCCCGGCAGGCCAGCCTCAACCGGCTGCGCCGGTTCGACGTGCGACCCAACCGCGAGCTCGGGCAGAACTTCCTGGTGGACGACAACCTCCTGGGAGTGATCGGCCGCGAGGCGGAGCTCGGTCCCGGCGATGTGGTGCTCGAGGTCGGTGGCGGCCTCGGCGTGCTGTCGGAGCACCTGGCGCCGCGGGTGGCGCACCTGCACGTGGTAGAGGTGGATCGCGGCCTCGAGCCGCCGCTGCGCGAGGCGCTCGCCGGCCTGCCCAACTCGCAGCTGCACCTGGCGGACGCGGTCACGCTCGACCTGGCGGGGCTGCGACCCGCCCCCGACAAGGTGGTGGCCAACCTGCCCTACGGGGTGGCGGCCACCGTGCTCCTGCGCACCGTGGCGGAGCTTGCGGACGTGACCCTGTGGGTGGCGATGGTGCAGCGCGAGGTGGCCGAGCGGCTGGCGGCGGAGCCGGGGTCGAAGACCTTCGGGGCCACCTCGGTGTTGGCGCAGCTGGCCTGCGAGGTCACGGTGTTGCGGCGGGTGTCGCGCACCGTCTTCCATCCGGCACCCAACGTGGACTCCGCGCTGCTGCGGATGCGCCGCGCCGGCCCCGCGGCCCCGGCGCCCGTTGCAGCGCTCGTCCACGCCGCCTTCGCGCACCGCCGCAAAGCCCTGGCCGGGTCGCTGGCCCTCGCGGCGGAGGCGCCCGAGGGCATCCGCGACCTCGCCCGGGAGGCGCTGGTCGAGCTCGGGCACCCCGCCGACGTGCGCGCCGAGCGCCTGGCGCCGCCCGACTTCACCGCGCTGGCGTCGCGACTCGCGCCAGCGTGGCCGGCCCTGGGCAGCGCTGCCTCCCGGCGATGAGCGCGGACGAGCGCGCCCCGGCGAAGGCCAACCTCCTGCTGCACGTGGGCGGGCCCCGCGCGGACGGCCTGCACCCCCTGCGTTCGATCTTCGCGTCCCTCGACCTGTGCGACGAGGTGAGGGTGAAGGAGGCGAGCGCCGACGAGGTGGTCTGCCCGGGCGTGACGGGCGAGAACCTCGCGGCCCTGGCGCTGCGGGCGTTCCGCGCCGCCACACCCGGCGGGGCGCTCCC
The DNA here is from genome assembly GCA_963755215.1 of uncultured Thermoleophilaceae bacterium. Classification (GTDB taxonomy): domain Bacteria; phylum Actinomycetota; class Thermoleophilia; order Solirubrobacterales; family Thermoleophilaceae; genus JAAYBF01. Next base: position 218,619 of record CAVWIW010000016.1, on the reverse strand, counting down.
GCCCCTGCGGGTGGAGATCGAGAAGCGGATTCCCGTCGCCGCCGGCCTGGGAGGTGGCAGCGCCGACGCGGCCGCGCTGCTCCGCGCCGCCAACACAATGGCGGGCGCACCGCTTGATGAGGCGGGCCTGCGGGCCGTGGCCGCCACGCTCGGCAGCGACGTGCCCAGCCAGGTGAGCCCGGGGCACGCGCTGGTGTCCGGGGTGGGGGAGGTCGTGGAGCCGTTCCGGCTGCCGGAGCTGGCGCTGGTGCTCGTGTCCCAGGAGCGTGGCCTCTCGGCATCGGACGTCTATGCCGAGCTCGACCGGTTGAGGGCGGCAGGCCAGGCGCCGCCCGCGCGGGTGGACCTCGATCCCGGCGCGCTGCGCGCGCTGTCCGCGGGCCCGGCGGCGGCGCTGGCCGAGGCCGCCGAGAACGACCTGGAGCTCGCTGCCCTGTCGCTGCGCCCCGCGCTCCAGGGGGTCCTCGAGGCTCTGCGTGCGTCAGGGTGCCCTGACGGCCCGCATCACCGGCTCGGGCCCCACCGCCTTCGGACTCTTCACGGAGCTCGCCGCGGCCGAGGCCGCGGCCGGCCAGCTGCCTGGCGCGCTCGTGGTGGGCACGGTGGACACGCGGGAGCGCGCGTGAGGCGGCACTGGAAGCTCATCGCCGCGGCGGTCGTGGTCGCAGTGGCCGTGGTGCTTGTGGCCACCGGCGGGCTGCCCAAGCTCCCGGACGCCAAGGAGGTCATCGGCGACCTGGCCGGCGCGCTCGGGCGCTGGACCTACCTGCTCGTGGGCACGCTCGCCTTCCTCGAGACAGGCGCGTTCGTGGGCCTGGTGGCGCCCGGGGAGACCACGGTGATCGTGGGCGGGGTCATCGCGGGGCAGGGCGAGATCAACCTGCTGGTCCTGATCGGCATCACGTGGGCGTGCTGCGTGCTGGGCGACACCACGAGCTTCTTCCTCGGCCGGCGACTCGGCCGCGACTTCATCCTCCGTCACGGCTCGAAGGTCAGGCTCAGCGAGGAGCGGCTCGCCCAGGTCGAGTCCTACTTCGAGCGGCACGGGGGCAAGACCATCCTGGTCGGGCGGTTCGTGGGCCTGGTCCGCGCGGTGGCGCCGTTCGTGGCGGGCTCGTCGGGGTTGGCCTACTCCCGCTTCCTCCCGTTCAGCGTGATCGGCTGCGGGCTGTGGTCCAGCATCTTCAGCGTCCTCGGATTCATCTTCTACCGGTCGTTCGACCGCGTCGCCTCGATCGCCGGGAGGGCCACTTTCGCGTTCGGGGTCACGGTCGCGGTCGCGGTCGGCGGGGTCTACCTGTTCCGGCGGCTGCGCCGCGAGGAGGACCGGCGCCGCCTGGTCGCCTGGATCGAAGGCAAGCCGCTGCTGCGACCACTGTGGCGCGGTCTGCTGGCGCCGCTCGGGCGGTTCGCCGGCCCGCGGCTGCGGTTCGTGGGTCAGCGGCTCACCCCGGGCGGGCTCGGGCTGGAGTTCACGACCGCGTTGGCAGTGGCCGGGGTGGGCATGTACGTGTTCGTGCTCTACACCGTGCTGCTGTCGGATGGCAGTCGCGACACGACGCCCGCCGACCGCGAGCTGCTGGACGTGGCCGACGAACTGCGCACGGGTGTCGGCGTGGACGTGGCCAAGGCCGTCACCGACCTCGGGTCCTTCCCCACCGTCGCGACGCTCCTGTTTGCCGTTGGGATCCTGCTGGCGGTCCGCAGGCATTGGGCCGAGCTCGGTGCGCTGGTGGCTGGGAGCGCGGTGATCTACCTGGGCGTCCAGCTGACCAAGGCGGGAGTCGACCGGCCGCGGCCGGCCGATCCGCTGGTGGACACCGAGGGCTCCAGCTTCCCCAGCGGTCACGCCGCGTACGCCACGATCTGGGTGGGCGTGGCAGTGCTGGCCTCGCGGGTGCTCACCGGGCTCGGGAAGCAGGCGGCCCTGGTGGCCATCGCGCTGGTGATCGCCGTCGTGGTGGGCCTCACGCGGATCTACCTGCGCGTCCACTACTGGTCCGACGTGGCGGCCGGCTGGGGGCTGGGGGCGGGCGTGCTCGCCACCGCCGCGGCGGTTGTGCTCGCGGTCCACCACTTGCGCCACAATGCGCCCGAGAGCCGCCCCTCTGCATCGCCTTGAATCCGGATCTGACCACAACGGAGCTCGCCATCGCGGCGGCCGCCGGCATCGTCGGAGGCGCGTACATCGCGTTCATCCTCCTGCCCGCGGTGGCCGCCTACGGGCGGCTGTGGGAGAAGGCGGCCGCGGGGATGCTCACCCTGTTCATCCTCGCCACGCTGCTGGGCACGGGCGCGGCGGTGGGGCTGGCCATCGTGTGGTCGTACGACCGCTACGCCTAGCGCAGCTTGCGGGCTGCACGGGTTGTGGCGCTGGGCGAGAAGGCGTCGCCGCCCTACAATTTCCGCGTGTCCGCGGCCCAGCAACCCGCGTCGTCCGCGGCTCCTAGCGCCTTCCTGAGCGCCTTCGAGGCGGTCTCCGACGCGGTGGAGTCGGGTGCCGGCCTGCCCGCGGTGGCGCGCGCGGCCGGCGGCGCGCTCGACGCGAGCATCGTAGTGCTGGACGCCGCGTCGAGCGTTCTGGCGGTGGCGTGCTTGTCGCCAGAGGACGAGCGAGCCGTGACCGCCGGCGAGGGCGGCACCGAGGCGATCGACCTGCGGGTGGCCGACGAGACGGTGGGCAGCATGAGGATGCGCGCCCGCGCCATGCCGCCCGAGAGCGCGCTGGTGCGAATGGTGGCCACGCTCATGGCCCAGGAGCTGGACCGCGCACGGCGCCCCGAGCCGCGCGAACGAGGCGGCGGTGGCGGATTTCCTGGCGGCGCTGCTGTCGCGCAAGGTCACAGACCGCGAGAACATCGTGGCTCGAGCGGAGGAGCTCGGCTGCGACCTGAGCGCCGGCGGCGAGGTCATCGTGGCCCGCGCGCGTCCGCTGCACGCCGAGGAGGGCGACTGGCGCGCGCGTGTGCTCGCCGTGGCCGGCCGCGGGGCGCGCGCGGTGGAGCGCACCTCGCTGGCTGCGACCGTCGCCGCTGGGGCCGCCCCGCCCGCTGCCGCACGGGCCCGGTGGCGAGCCGCGGCCATCGCGGCCCGACCGCGAGCTCGTGATCCTCGTGCCTGGGCACGAGGGGCCCGCGGGCGCCCGCGCCGCGGACGCGGTGCTCAAGGAGCTGGAGCTCGGCGCTCGGCGGTTTCGCCCTGGTGGTCACGCTCAGCCGGCCGGCCGCCGACCCGGTGGACCTGCACCGCGCGGGAGCCGAGGCGCTGCTGGCCGCCAACGTGGCCGAGGCGCGCGGCGTGAGCAGGCTCTCGTTCGAGGAGACGGGCGCCTACCGGCTGCTGCTGCCCGCCATGAGTGAGGACCCCACCGAGCTGCAGCGCTTCCACGACGAGACGGTGGCGCCGCTCGTGGCCTACGACGAGCAGTACGAGACCGAGCTGGTCCGCACGCTCGAGTCCTTCCTCGAGGCCGACGGCAACGTGGCTAAGACGGCCGAGCGCCTGTTCACGCATCGCCACACCATTCGCTACCGCCTCGACCGCGTGCGCGAGCTGTCGGGGCTCGACGTCGGGTCCACGGACGGCCGCGAGCGCCTGAGCCTCGGGCTCAAGGCCATGCGAGTGCTGGGCGTTGCCCCCCCGGGCGGCCCCGCGAGCGAGGCCGGCGCGGGCGCCGGGCGCGTGCCGCGGGAGGAGAAGGACCGCTAGGCGGGCGTAGTGCTCGAGGCTGGGGGGGAGGGATTCGAACCCCCGTTGCCGGGACCAAAACCCGGAGTCCTGCCAACTAGACGACCCCCCAGCGGGGCGGGGGCCCAGCATAGGCGCCCGCTCGCCTGTATTCCTCGCCGCACGAAGCAGCCCGTGCGCGTCACAGCGCGTCCGTGCCGGTACCCTGCCCATCCCATGCCCGAGCCCTTCTCCGTGCTCGTCATGGCGGCCGGACACGGCACGCGCATGCACTCCGAGCTGCCCAAGGTCCTCCACCCCGTCTGCGGCAAGCCGATGGTCGAGTGGGTAATCGACGCTGCCCGCGAGGCCGGAGCCGAGCGGGTGGTGTGTGTCGTCCGCCCCGAGGAGGGCGTCGCGGAACGGCTCCCCGAAGGGGTGCTCACCGCCGAGCAGGGCGATGGCGAGGGCACCGGCGCGGCCGTGCTCGCAGGCCGTGAGGCGGCGGGCGACACCGGAACGGTGGTGGTGCTCTCGGGCGACCACCCGCTGCTGTCCGCGGAGCTCCTCGACCGCCTGGTGTCCGAGCACACCAGCGACGGCGCCGTGGCCACGGTGCTCACCACGGAGGAGCTTGACCCGGACGGCTACGGCCGCGTAGTGCGAGCAGCCGACGGCACGATCGAGCGGATCGTGGAGACCAAGGACCCGTCCGGAGTGGCCGAGTCCGAACTGGCCATCCGGGAGATCAACATCGGCACCTACGCCTTCTCGAGCGCCGACCTGTGGGACGCGCTGGAGCGCGTGGCACCCGAGGGCGGCGAGCGCTACCTCACGGGCGTGTTCCCTCTCCTGCGGGCCGACGGCAAGCGGGTCACCTGCCACCGCACCACCGACACGCGCAGCGCCGTTGGCGTCAACGACCGGGCCGACCTGATGGACGTGGAGCGCCTGGCCCACGGCGCGATCCTGGCCGAGCACGCGCGCGCGGGAGTCACGTTCCTCGGCCCGGACTCCACGCGCGTGGAGGCGGGCGTAGAGATCGGCGTGGGCACGACCCTGTGGCCCGGGGTCACGCTCCGGGGCGCCACGCGCGTGGGTGCCGACTGCGAGCTGGGGCCCAACACGACCGTGACCGACTCGACCCTGGGCGACCGCGTGACCGCCCCGCACGCCTACATGCTCGGCGCCCGGGTCGATGACGACGCCAGCGTGGGCCCCTTCGCCTACCTGCGGCCGGACGCCCACATCGGCCCCGGGGCCAAGGTCGGCACCTTCGTGGAGGTCAAGAACTCCGAGATCGGCGCCGGCGCCAAGGTGCCTCATCTCTCCTACATCGGGGACGCCGACGTGGGCGAGGGGAGCAACATCGCGGCCGGGAACATCACCGCCAACTACGACGGGCAGCGCAAGCACCGGACGAAGATCGGTAAGGACGTGCGCACCAGCGTCCACACGTCCTTCGTGGCCCCGGTTACGGTGGGGGACGAGGCGTACACTGGCGCTGGATCCGTGATCACCGAGGACGTCCCCGACGGCGCCCTCGGCATCGCCCGCCCCAAGCAGACCAACGTCGAGGGATACGCCGAGCGCAGGAAGAGGCCGCCGGAGTGAGCACAGTGGAGACCCAAGCCGCGCCAGCCGTCGGTTCGTTCATCCCCGCGGGCTACGACAAGCGCCTGATGGTGGCCGCCGGGCGAGCGAGCCTGGACCTGGGCGCCAAGATCGCCCAGCGCCTGGGCGTCGAGCTCACCGACGCCGGGCTCAAGACGTTCTCCGACGGCGAGGTGTACTGCCGCTACGCCGACTCGATCCGGGGCGCCGACCTGTTCATCGTCCAGTCCACGTGCGGCTCGGAGCCCCAGGGCCTGACGGTGAACGACGCGCTGATGGAGCTCATGGTCATGGTGCACGCGGCCAAGCACGCGTCCGCCCACAGGATCATCGCCGTGAACCCCTGGTACGGGTACTCGCGCCAGGACAAGAAGTCCATGCCGCGCGAGCCGATCTCGGCACGCCTGATCGCCGAGCTGCTGGAGACGGCCGGCATCGACCGGCTGGTCACCATGGACCTCCACGCCGGCCAGGTCCAGGGCTTCTTCTCCAAGCCGGTCGACCACATGACCGCCATGCCGATCCTCACCCGCTACGTGCAGGACCAGTTGGCGGGCGACGACCTGGTGATCATCGCGCCGGACGCCGGCCGGGTGAAGCTGGTGCGCAAGTTCGCCCAGAAGGTGGGGGCGCCCTACGCGCTGCTCGAGAAGGAGCGCCCCGCGCAGCAGGTGGCCGAGATCGGCTACGTGATCGGCGACGTGAAGGGCAAGGTGGCGGTCATCGTCGACGACCTGATCGACACCGGCGGCACCCTGAGCGCCTCAGCGCAGACCGTGCTGGACGAGGGCGCCGAGAAGGTCTACGCGGTGGCCACCCACGGGGTGTTCTCGGGCTCTGCGTTTGAGACGCTCGCGGCCTCCCCGCTGTCGGGCATCGTGGTCACCGACACGGTGCCGCTGCGGGAGGGAGCGCCCGACATGATCCGCGTGCTGACCTCGGCGGACATCCTGACGGACTCGGTGCGGCGGATCTTCACCGACGACTCGGTGTCCGAGATCTTCCAGGGCGAGAACCAGCTGTTCTGACCCAGGGGCGCTCTGGGAGCCCCAGCTACTCGACGTGGCAGAAGGTGCCCGTGCCCGTTACGCCGTCGGGCCGGATGAAGCCCTGCACTCCGAAGAACCCTCCGTAGTGTCGCTGGCACACCTCTCGCTGCCTGTCTAGTTGCGCTTGCGTGAAGGCGGTGAAGAGCCCGCCCTCCTTGTCGCAGTAGAGGCTGCGGAAGTCGATTGCCACGCCGAAGGTGCCGCCCTGGCGCTCGCACAGAGTCTCGTAGGGGCGGGACTTCGTCAGCGGGACCACGGCTCCCGCGGGAGCAACGGCAACGAGCGCGACCACCAATGCGGTGACGAGGGCGCCTGGCAGCCTGGCTCTCACGATTCGTGCCCCCTCTCCGGGCGGTGCGCGGAAGGACGAGCCTAACCCAGTTGGCAGGATCCGCCGAAGAACCTCGCCGGGGGCTGCGAGCCCGGTCCGCGGACCCGAACCTGCACCGCCCTCTCGCTACACTGGCCGACCTCATGGCCGCCTCCCAACGTCCGTCCCTCGCCGTCGAAGAGCGCTCCGAGCGCGGGTCGCGCGAGGCCCGCCGCCTTCGCCGGTCGGGATTCGTGCCCGGTGTCCTGTACGGCGCCACGCACATGGATCCGGTGTCGCTCAAGGTGGGCGCACGGGAGCTGCGGCACCTCCTGGCCGACGGCGCCGCTCTGTTCGACGTGAAGATCGGCGCTGAGAAGTCGGTGCCGGCGATACTCAAGGACCGCCAGAACCACCCCGTCCGCGACGAGGTAGTGCACGTGGACTTCCTGGAGGTGCGCCTGGACGAGAAGATCCAGGCCACCGTTGCAATCGAGCTGGAAGGGGTCGAGGAGGCGCCGGGGGTCAAGGAGGGCGGCGTGCTCGACCAGGTCACCCGCGAGCTGAACATCGAGGCCCTTCCCACCGACATCCCGGAGCGGATCGTGGTGAACGTGTCGCACATGGACATGGGCGACACCCTCACCCTGGAGGCCGTCGCGGTCGAGGCCGGCGTCGAGTTCCTGGACGACCCCGCGGAGACCACCATCGCCACCGTCGTGGTGCCGACCCAGGTCGAGGAGCCGGAGATCGAGGAGGAGACCGAGCTGATCGGCGAGGACGGCGAGCCGATCGAGGCCGAGGGCGCTGAGGAAGGCGCCGAGGGCGAGGGCGGCGACGAGGCCGCCGCCGCCGAGGGCGACTCCGGCTCGGAAGAGTAGGTCGCGAGGCCCATGGGCCTCTTCCGTCGCCGCCGTGGCGGCGACGACGCGCCTTCGGGCGGCAGGGTCGATTGGCTGGTCGTGGGCCTGGGCAACCCGGGCGACGGCTACGCGCGCACGCGGCACAACGTGGGCTTCCGGGTGGCCGAGCTGGCGATCGAGCGGTGGGGGCTGTCCCGGCCCAGAAAGCGCTACGCGGGGCTGTACACCGATGGCCGCGCCGGCCCCGGGGCCCCACGGGTGGCGGTCCTGCTGCCCCAGACGTTCATGAACGACTCCGGCCGCTCGGCGGGGCCGGCCCGCGGCGCCCTCGGCGTCGAGCTGGACCGCGTGGTGGCCGTGCACGACGAGATCGACCTGCCCTTCGGGCGCGTGGAGGTCCGTCTGGGAGGCGGGCTGGCCGGCCACAATGGGCTCAAATCGCTCAAACGCGCGCTCGGGAGCCCCGACTTCCGGCGCGTGCGCGTGGGGGTGGGGCGTCCGGACTCAACGGACCCGGAGATCGTGTCCGCCCACGTGCTCGGCCGCTTCGGCGAGCCCCGCGACGAGGTCGACGCGCTTGTGGAGAGCGCCGCCGAAGCGCTCGAGCGGTTGGTCACGGGCTCGGAGTAGCTAGGCCCCGGGGACCGCCGACCCCGCGTCCCTAGAATCGAACTCGAGCCGCGCGGGGAGCCCCGGGCGGCCGCTTCGCGTGCACATGCCCCTGCGCCAGCTCCTCACATACGCCCAGCACGACCCCGCGGTCGAGGCGCTCGCCGGCGCAGGCCCGGTCCGAGCCCCAGCGGGCGTTCGTGTCGGCCAGCATGCGGCCCTACCTGCTGGCGTCGCTTCTGGACGCAGACCCCGAGCGCCCGGCGCTGGTGGTTGCCGGCGACGATCGCGCCGCGCGCGACCTGGCCGCGGACATCAAGCAGTTCCTGGCACCGCGGAAGGTGCACCTGTACCCGGCCCGCGGCGTCCAGTACGAGTCCCACCTGGCGCCGCCGCCCCACCTGGTCGGGCTGCGGATAGCCGCGCTCGACGCCCTCACCGAAGAGCCCGACCCGGAGCGCGGCGCGGCCGTGGTGGTGGCCGGCGCCGTGGCGCTGGCCGAGAAGGTGCCCGACCCCGAGATGCGCCCCCACGGGTTCACGATCGAGAAGGGCAGCCTCGTGGACCTCGACGAGACCGCGGCGCAGCTGGTGGCCTGCGGCTACGAACGCGTCGACCAGGTGGAGGAGCGCGGGCAGTTCGCGCTGCGCGGCGACATCGTGGACATCTACCCGGCCACGGAGGAGCGTGCGGTGCGCTGCGAGCTCTTCGACGTCGAGGTCGAGCGCCTCACGTTCTTCTCCACGTTCACTCAGCGCTCGCTGGAGGAGGTCGAGCAGGTGGCCATCGAGCCGGCGTCGGAGCTGGCGCCCGAGCACCGCGAGCTCGCCGAGATCGCGGCGGCCTCGGCCACCGAGGAGTCCGAGCGCCCGGACGTGGCCGACGTGCTGCCCGTGGACCGCTTCGGCGAGCTGCTGGACCTCCTGCCCGCCGACGGCCTTGTGGCGGTGGCGGCGGAGGAGGAGCTGGCGCCCGCCCTGCGCGACTACTGGGATGACGTGACCACCAGCTTCCACGATGCCGACGCGCATCACCTCTACCTCCCGCCGGACCGCCTGGAAGCGGCACTGGAGCAGCGCGCGTCCCTGCGGCTGTCGAGCATCTCGGGGACCAGCCGCATTCCTTCCGAGCCCAGGCGGCCAACACCGCCGCGCGGTCACTGCGCGACGCAGAGCCAGAGCTGGAGAAGCTGGTGCGCTCGGGCTACCGCACGATCGTTGCCTGGGGACGCCGAGGCGAGGCGGAACGTGCGGCGTACAACCTCGACCGGGTGAAGGCCGCGTTTCTGGACGGCAGGCCCGCGCCATCGGAACCGGGCCTGTCCTTCGCCGCGGCGAGCCTGCGCGAGGGCTTCCTCTCCCCACAGCTCAAGCTCGCGATCCTGCCCGAGCACCGGCTGCTGCGCCGGCGGCGCGCCGAGTCCCCGGCCCGCCCGCGCACGGGCGCCGGCGCGCTGGCCAGCTTCAGCGACCTGCGCGCGGGCTCGCCGGTGGTGCACGAGGACCACGGCATCGGCCTGTTCACGGGCTTCGAGACCAAGACGGTCGGCGGCGTCACGCGCGACTACCTGGAGCTGGAGTTCCGCGACGGCGACCGGGTGTTCGTGCCCTCGGACCAGCTCCACAAGATCAGCCGCTACGTGGGCGCCGACGCCGGCGACCCGCCGCTGTCCAAGCTCGGCGGCAAGCAGTGGGAGCAGCAGAAGCTGCGGGCACGCAGGGCGGCCGAGGCGCTTGCCGGCGAGCTCATCAACCTCTACGCCGAGCGCAAGCGCCGCGCCGGCCACGCCTTCCCCCGCGACGGCGAGTGGCAGCTGGAGTTCGAGGCGGCGTTCCCCTTCCGCGAGACCCCCGACCAGCTGGAGGCCATCGAGGCCGTGCGGGCGGACATGGAGGAGGCGCGGCCCATGGACCGCCTGATCTGCGGCGACGTGGGCTACGGCAAGACAGAGGTGGCCCTGCGCGCGGCGTTCAAGGCTGCCGCCGACTCCAAGCAGGTCATGTTCCTGGTGCCCACCACGGTGCTGGCGCAGCAGCACTTCGGCACCTTCAGCGAGCGCCTGCGCGACTACCCGTTCCGGATCGAGATGGTGTCGCGCTTCCGCTCGGCCAAGCAGACCCGTCAGGCGCTCGACGACTTCCGCGACGGCAAGGTGGACATCCTCATCGGCACCCACCGGCTGCTCTCGCGCGACGTGCGCCCGAAGGACCTGGGACTGCTCATCGTCGACGAGGAGCAGCGCTTCGGGGTCAAGCAGAAGGAGCTCATGCGCCAGCTGCGGCTGCGCGTCGACGTGATCTCGCTCAGCGCAACGCCGATCCCCCGGACGCTCCAGATGTCCTTGGCGGGTCTGCGCGACATCACCGTGATCGAGACGCCGCCGGAGGGCCGGCGGCCGGTGAAGACCTACGTGGGCGGGTACGACGAGGAGCTGGTCATGCGCGCCATCGAGCGCGAGCTGGCCCGCGGCGGCCAGTCGTTCTTCCTGCACAACCGCGTGGACACGATCGACGAGACGGCGGAGCGGGTGCGCGCGATGGCCCCGAAGGCCCGCGTGCTCGTGGCCCACGGGCAGATGGATGAGAAGACGCTGGAGAAGACGATGCTCTCGTTCCTGCGCGCCGAGGCCGACGTGCTCGTGTGCACCACGATCGTGGAGTCGGGCCTGGACATCTCCAACGCCAACACGCTGATCGTGGAGCGTGCGGACGACCTGGGCCTGGCGCAGCTCTACCAGATCCGCGGCCGTGTCGGGCGCTCTCGCGAGCGTGCCTACGCCTACCTGCTCTACCCCAGCGCGGCCGCGCTCAGCGAGGAGGCCGCCGCCCGGCTGTCCACGCTGTCGGACTACACGGAGCTGGGTTCTGGCTTCAAGATCGCCATGCGCGACCTGGAGATCCGAGGCGCGGGCAACCTGCTCGGCGACGAGCAGTCGGGCCACGTGGCGGCCGTGGGCTTCGAGCTGTACGTGTCGATGCTCGACGAGGCCGTGGCGCTGCTGGCCGGCGACTCCAGCGAGGAGGCGCCCGAGCCGGTGCGCGTGGACCTGCCCGTCACGGCCTTCGTGCCCGGCGACTACGTGCCCTACGAGGCGGCCAAGATCGAGATTCACCGCCGGGTCGCGGGCGCACGCGAGGTCGCCGACCTGATCGTGCTCCGGGAAGAGCTCGAGGACCGCTTCGGGCCGGTGCCCGAGCCGCTCGATGCGCTGCTCAAGATGCAGGACGCGCGCATCAAGCTCGGCCGCGCGGGCGCGCGGACCGTGGATTTCGCGGGCGGGCGCCTGTCGGTGGCGCCGATCGAGCTGGACTCCCGCCGGGTCAAGCTGCTGCGCGAGCGCATCCCGGAGGCGGTCTACGAGTCGGGGCGCAGCCTGGTGAAGGTGCGTGTGCCCGACGACCCGGCGGCACGCTTCGCCGCGGTGGTCGCCGCCGCCGAGGCGGTGCTCGAGGCGGTGAGCGAGCCAGACCCCGCTTGACGTTCCGCGCCTCCGCTACCATGCGCCACCGCCGCGCCCGCACCTGCGCCGGCTTCGTCCGATCGCCCGCGCTTAGGTGCGCTTGAGACTCTCCACCTAGACATGACCGAATGAACTTTCGCTTCTCGATCACGCCTGCTCGCCCTGGCCACCGCCGCCGTCGTCGCCGGTTGCGGCAATGACGTGCCTTCCAACTCCGTGGCCAAGGTTGGCGACTCGACCATCACCAAGGACGAGTTCGACCGCTGGCTCATGAACGCCGCGTCCGGGCAGCAGGGCGGCGCCGCGGTACCCGACCCGCCGGACTTCGAGAAGTGCATCGCCACGCTCAAGAAGCAGCCGCAGGCGCAGGGATCGTCCAAGCCCTCCGACGCTGCGCTCAAGAAGCAGTGCGACCAGCAGTACGACCAGCTCAAGGGCGAGGTCATGCAGTTCCTGATCCAGGCCGAGTGGGTGCAGCAGGAGGCCGAGGACCGCGACGTTGAGGTCTCCGACGCCGAGGTCAAGAAGTCCTTCGACGACCAGAAGAAGCAGGCGTTCCCCAAGGAGGCGGACTACGCCAAGTTCCTCAAGGACTCCGGCATGTCAGAGGAGGACATCCTCTTCCGCGTCAAGCTCGACCAGCTCCAGACCAAGCTCACCCAGAAGGTCACCAAGGACAAGGTCAAGATCAGCGACGGCGACGTCGAGGAGTACTACGACAAGAACAAGAAGCGCTTCGCGCAGCCCGAGCGCCGCGACCTGAACGTGGTCCTCACCAAGACCGAGGCCCAGGCCAACGAGGCCAAGAGCAAGCTCGAGGACGGCGAGAGCTTCAAGGCCGTGTCGAAGGAGCTGTCCATCGACGAGGCGTCCAAGGGTCAGGGCGGCAAGCTCCCCGACGTGTCCAAGGGCCAGCAGGAGAAGGCGCTCGACACGGCCGTGTTCGCGGCGAAGGAGGGCCAGCTGCAGGGTCCCGTGAAGACCCAGTTCGGCTACTACGTTTTCGAGGTCTCGGCCGTCAAGGCCGCCTCGCAGCAGACGCTCGACGCAGGCCAAGGAGACCATCCGCAACCTGCTTCGGTCACAGCGTGAGCAGAAGGCGCTCGACGAGTTCGTCAAGGACTTCCGCGAGAAGTACAAGGACGAAACCAACTGCGCCGACGACTACCGGGTCGCCGAGTGCAAGAACGCGCCGAAGGACGCGTCCGACACGGGACCCGCGTCGGGCGGCGCTCCTCAGGGCCAGGGCACTCCGCAGGCGCCGCAGGGCGCCACGCCCCAGACGCCTCAGGGGGCCGCTCCCCAGGGCGCGACGCCGCAGGCGCCGCAGGGGGCCACCCCGCAGGCGCCGCAGGGCGCCACCCCGCAGGCCCCCACGCCTCAGGCGCCGACCAGCCCGTAGGGGAGAGTCGGCACTGAGGGAGGAGGCCGCGGGCGCGCTCGGTCGCCTCGACGAGATCACCAGGCGGCTGCGACGCGAGTGCCCCTGGGATCGCGAGCAGGATGAGCGCTCGATCGTGCCGCACACCGTGGAGGAGGCCTACGAGCTGGCCGACGCGGCCCTCGCCGGTGACGACCACAAGCTGCGTGACGAGCTGGGGGACGTCCTGTTCCAGGTGCTGTTCCTCTCGCTGCTGCTCGAGGAGCGCGGCCGCGGGGACCTCACGGCGGTCGCCCAGGGCTGCGCGGACAAGCTGATCCGCCGGCATCCGCACGTGTTCGGCGACGCCGAGGCGGAGTCGGCGGGCGAGGTGCTCCGCAACTGGGACCGGATCAAGTCCGAGACCGAGGGCGGGGGCGCCTTCGGCGACCTGCCGGAGTCGCTGCCCTCCACGCTGCTCGCCAAGAAGGTCCAGCGCCGCGCCGGGCGCTCGGCGGAGACGGCTCCCGAGCTCCCGCGGGTGGCAGACGCCGAGTTGTCCCTCCGTGGCGCTCAGGGCCGCGACGAGCGCTTCACGGCCGCCGGAGAGCTGCTGTTCGCCTCGGTGGCGGCCGCGGTGGAGGCGGGCGCCGACCCCGAGCTGGCCCTCCGGGCAGCGGCGGACAGGTACGTCAATCGAGCACAGGAGGCGCGAGCACAGCAGTGAGCCACATCGAGCAGGTCCACGCCCGGCAGGTCCTGGATAGCCGCGGCAACCCCACGGTCGAGGTCGAGGTCACGCTGGCCTCGGGCGCCTGCGGTCGCGCCGCGGTGCCGTCCGGCGCGTCCACCGGCGAGTTCGAGGCCGTGGAGCTGCGCGACGGCGGCAATGCGTGGGGCGGCAAGGGCGTGTCCAATGCGGTGGCCAACGCCAACGGCGACCTGGCCGCCGCCGTCAAGGGCCTGGATGCGCGCGACCAGGAGGCCGTGGACCGGGCGATGCTCGACGCCGACGGCACCCCGAACAAGGGCCGCCTCGGGGCAAACGCGATCCTGGGCGTGTCACTCGCCGCCGCGAAGGCGGCCGCCGCCGACGCCGGCGAGCCGCTGTGGCGCCACCTCGGCGGCGCCGGTGCGCGCGTACTGCCGGTGCCGATGATGAACGTGCTCAACGGCGGCGCGCACGCCGACAACGCCGTCGACTTCCAGGAGTTCATGGTGGTCCCCGCAGGGGCGCCCACCTTCGCGGAGGCCCTGCGGACCGGGGCAGAGGTCTTCCACGCGCTCAAGCGCACGTTGCACGATCGCGGCCTGAGCACCGCCGTGGGCGACGAGGGCGGGTTCGCGCCGGACCTTGAGTCCAACGAGGCAGCGCTGGGCGTGCTGGTGGACGGCATCGAGGCGGCCGGCTACACGCCCGGCGACGACGTGGCCATCGCCCTCGACCCCGCCACCAGCGAGGTTCACTCCGATGGCGTCTACCGGTTGGAGCACGAGGGGCGCGACCTGTCCGCGGCGGAGATGGCCGACCTGTGGGCGGAGCTCGCGGGGCGCTATCCGATCGTCTCGATCGAGGACGGCATGGACGAGGAGGACTGGGACGGCTGGAAGGCGCTCACCGACCGGATCGGGAACACCGTCCAGCTGGTGGGCGACGACCTGTTCGTGACCAACACCGAGCGCCTGAAGCGGGGGATCGACGGCGGGGTGGCCAACTCGATCCTGATCAAGGTGAACCAGATCGGCACCCTGACCGAGACCCTCGAGGCGATCGCCATGGCGCGCGAGGCGGGCTACACGGCCGTCATGTCCCACCGCAGCGGCGAGACCGAGGACGTGACCATCGCCGACCTGGCAGTGGCCACCGGCTGCGGCCAGATCAAGACCGGCGCGCCTTCGCGCTCGGACCGGGTGGCCAAGTACAACCAGCTCCTGCGCATCGAGGAGGCCCTCGGCGACAGCGCGGTGTACCCGGGCCGCAGCGTCTTCCGCGGCTGACGCTGAAATCAGCTTGAAGGAGTTCCGGAGCCGGCGTGGAAGGCCGCTCCGATGGCCGCCGCCGCAACCGCTCGCCCTCGCCGTCGCGCGTCCGCCGCCCATGGGGGCCGGGCAGGCGCCCGCGGAGGCAGCGTCCGCTGGGACCGCGTCGGGCGCATCGCCCTGGTGGTGACCCTCGGCGTGATCCTGCTGCTGTACCTGTCGCCCTTCAAGCACTGGGTGGAGCAGTCCGGCACCGCGAGCGCGCAGAAGCAGGAGCTCCGGCGCCTGGATGCCGAGAACGCTCGCCTGAAGGGTCGCGTGCGCTCGCTCAGGGATCCGGCCGCGCTGGAGCAGGAGGCCCGCCGCCTTGGCATGGTCCGTCAGGGCGAGCGCAGCTACGTGATCAAGAACCCGCCGCGCCGCCGCTAGCACCTCTGCGCCCGAGGGCTTAGGCTCCGCCCTCGATGCAGTACGCCCTCGAGAACGCGATCTATCAATGGCAGCAGGGAGAGCGGCGCGTCCGTGACTCCAGCGAGCTCGAGCGGTTCGACCTCGAACGTGCGACGGCCATGGTGGGCGACGAGCTGCGCCGGCGGCTGGGCTCCAGCTTCGAGCTGCGCGAGCTGATCGAGCTCTACGCGCAGGGAACGGACTGGGCCGAGGAGATCGCCGGCCGCGGGCGAGCCGGCGGGGATACCGGCGCGGTCGTGGACGCCGCGTTCGGCCGCTACTCCCGTGAGGCCGCCGACTACGCCGGCGGCCGGTTGCGGCACCGGGCCAAGGACTCGGATGGCTAGCCCGCCCCTGTTCGCCTCTCACCCGCGCGGCACGCAGGCCGTGCTGGCGCTGGTGGTTCCCATCATCGGCGGCGTTATCGGCGGGATCCTCCTCGGCGTGAACGAGGTGGCCTACCTCGTCTACTCGGTGCTGGCCATCGGGGCGGGGTACTTCGGCGGCCTGGAGCACGTGGGGGGCGAGGAGGGCGCGCTGCGCGGCTTCACCGGCGGCGTGCTGTTCGGCACGTTCATCCTCGTGGCCCACGAGGTGGGAGGGGTCGAGCCAAAGGCGCACCTGCCCGAGCCGGAGGTGCTCCTGGTGGTCATCACCACTGTGCTGGGCATCGGGCTCGGCTACCTCGGCGGGCGCGCCCGCGGCAAGCGGGAGACCACCCCCGCTGCCTAGCGACGACGGTCAGTCGTCGTCCCCGCCGCCGGAGTCCTCACCGGCGCGGGAGATCACGATCCGATCGGCCTCGATGGCCACAGTCACGGGGCGGTGCCCGGCCCAGTGCTCGGCGTACACGGGGTCGTCCTGCACCGCCGGGTCGAGCCACAGCCCGTAGCCCTCTTCGCCGTGGTCGAAGGTGCCGTCCAGCGGCTTGCGAGCGCCGCGCGACCGTCCACGGCCACCGCGCCGGCCTCGCCTTCCGCGCCGCCGCGGCTTTCCGTTGCCGTCGCCGTCCTCATCGCTGCCCGCGTCGCTCGACTCAGAGTCCTCGTCAGCCGCGTCGCCGGTGTCGGCCTGCTCGGCCTCCAGCGCCGCTGCTACGAGCGCCTCGTCCTCCGCGCGCAGGTCGGGCTCGTCCTCGTCGATGCGAGGGCCGAAGGCGTCGCTCTCGCCCGCGGCGGCCTCGCCCGGCTCGAGCTCGTGCTCGCGTTTGAACGCCGCGATGTCCTTCACCGAGACGTCCAGCTGGTGCGCGACCCACGCGTCGGTGCGGCCCTGGCGGACCCATGTGCGGATCTGATTGAGCTGTGGTTTGAGCGAGCGGCGTGCCAAGAGGCGCGGACACTACCAACCGCTAGCGGCGCCGCGACGGCGCCGTCCATGTAGGTTGATTCGCGCCTGCCGACCTGATTAGGTGGCGCCTACGCCCAAGGGAGGGAGGCCCCTCGGTGCTGGTCCTCACGCGCAAGTCAAACCAGAGCATCATGATCGGCGACGAGATCGAGATCTCGGTGCTCGCCGTCATGGGCGAGAAGGTGAGGATCGGGATCGACGCGCCGCGGTCGGTGCCCGTCTTCCGCAAGGAGGTCTACGTGGACATCCAGCGCGACGCGGAGGCCGGCGACGACACCCCGGCCGTCGCCAAGGAGCTGGACCGGCTCAAGGACGAGCCCGCCGGCCAGTGACCCTAGTGCTCTGAGACGGTCGCTCGCTCAGCCGGCGATCATCGCGAGCGCCTGGAACATCAGCAGCGTCACGATCACCGTGGTCGCCACGATCGTGAGGCAGAGGAGCACGAAGCGCATCGTGCCCGCCTTCTCCACGCGCTCCACTCGGCGCACCTGGGATCGGCGCACGGCCTGACGCCGCAGGCGCTCCCTGCGGACGACGGAGTCGGCGGCCTCCTCACGAAATTCAGCCTCGTACTGAGCGAGGCTCTGACGCATCCTCATCGGCGTGGCAGCCTACCAGTGCGTACGCGCCCGCGGGACGCGTACGCGCCAGCCGCGAGGCCACGGCTCAGGCGGTGGCGGGCACCTCGGCGTCCCGGTAGACCTCGATGAAGCGCAGGTAGTTGTCGGCGATCTGCTCGGCGGCCGCCTCGCGCTCCAAGTCGCCGGCGAGGAATCCCTTGAGCGCGTCCCACCAGATCGAGCGGCCGATCGCGAAGCCCACGAAGCCCTCGACTGGCGCCGCCTGGCGCAGCCAATGGTCCACCTTCTCATCGCTGGCGCCGCGACCCAGCAGCACGCAAACCACCCCATCGCGGCCGTCGCGACGGGTGGTGCGCGCCAGCATCTCGCAGTCCTCCCGCGTGTCGACGCCCTCGATCTTCCAGATGTCGACCTCGATGCCGTAGGCCTGGATCTCCTCGATTGCACGGCGCATGAGCTCGGGGCGCAGCTCGGCGTCGTAGCGGTCGGTGTCGCCGCCCACCTGCTCGAGCTGGTCGTCCTCGGCTGGCACGAGCAGCTCGTAGAGGAACTTGCGGTCGTTCTCGTGGAGCCAGTCGGCCAGCCGCTTGAGCCGCTCGTTCTGACGCGCGTTCATCTCGGCGTCGCCGTCGGGGTTGTAGCGAACGAGCACCTTCGAGAAGTGGGGGTCGAAGTCCAGGATGTGCTGCCCGAAGTCGTCGTCGTACTGGAAGTCGAACTCGTTCTGCCCGCTCTTCTCCACCGGCATCGCCAGCTTGAGCCCGCGCTCCTTGGCCTGGGAGGGGATGTCGCCGCCGAACTGCTCGTCCACGAGCGTGCCGGCCGCTGACGCGTCCACGCCGCGGTCGGCCGCCTTGGCCATGCCCTCGAAGATCAGGTGCTTGGCGTCGGCGATGGTCTCGGTCTGCTCGGGCGTCGGGTCGCCCTCGATCCCGAACATCTTCTTCTGGAAGGAACCGCGGTGATCGAACGCGAGTATGTAGAGCTTGCCGTCGTAGCCGAGGCTCATTGGTTGGCCGTGCCTCCTGGTCGATTCGCTTTCGGGCCAGGATATACCGGCTTCGGAGGCGCGCGGAGCGGGGGGACGACCGCGTGGGCCTGGGTAGGATGCCGCCGTGGAGCACCGGTTCACGGGCCCCAGCTACACCCTCGGGATCGAGGAGGAGCTGATGATCGTGGACGCGGAGACCCTCGACCTGACCAACTCGATCGAGGGGCTGCTCGCCGACCTGCAGGACACCGGCGCCGAGGGCGAGGTCAAGCCGGAGCTGATGGAGTCGGTGTGCGAGATCGCCACGACCCCCTGCACCGACGCCGCCCAGGCGGGCCGTCAGCTTCGTGAGCTGCGGCGCACGGTTCAGTCCGTGGCGGAGGCCCGCGGGCTGGCGATCGGCGCGGCGGGCACGCACCCGTTCGCCATGTGGGAGGACCAGCGGATCGTGTCGCGGCCGCGCTATCGCGACCTCATCGCCGGGCTCCAGTTCGTGGCCCGCCAAGAGCTGATCTTCGGGATCCACGTGCACGTGGGGCTGGATGACCCCGACAAGGCGATCCACGTGACCAACGGCATGCGGGTGCACCTGCCGCTGCTGCTGGCGCTGTCGGCCAACTCGCCGTTCTGGCGCGCGGACCAGACCGGGCTGCTGTCCAGCCGCACGCCCATCTTCCGCGCCTTCCCGCGGGTTGGGATCCCACCCCGCTACGACGACTTCGAGGACTGGTCGCGTCGGATCGACTTCATGGTGGGCTGCAAGGTCATCGCCGATTACACCTACCTCTGGTACGACGTCCGGCCCCACCCCAGGTTCGGCACGGTCGAGATCCGGGTGATGGACTCCCAGACCCGGCTCGAGCACACGCTGGCCCTTGCAGCTCTCGTGCAGGCCATGGTCAAGGAGCTGGCCGAGCACTACGACTCGGGCCAGCAGCTCTCGCGCTACCCCTACGAGATGCTCGACGAGAACAAGTGGCTGGCTGCCCGCCACGGCCTGGAGGGTGAGCTGGTGGACCTGCCCGAGCCCGGTCGCGTGCGCACGATCGAGCTGGCGCGCCGGCTCGTCGACCGCCTGCGCGGGCACGCCGAGGACCTGGGCTCGGCGGGCGAGCTGGCCGCCATCGACGACCTGCTGGACCATGGCA
This sequence comes from uncultured Thermoleophilaceae bacterium, assembly GCA_963755215.1. GTDB lineage: Bacteria > Actinomycetota > Thermoleophilia > Solirubrobacterales > Thermoleophilaceae > JAAYBF01. The sequence goes on along the minus strand of CAVWIW010000016.1, from coordinate 199,188 downwards.
ACGGCGCCCGGCGCCAGATCGTGGTGTTCGAGGCCAACCACGACCTGCGTGAGGTGGTGGGCGAGATAGTGGCCGCGAGCGACCCCTCGCACGCGGCAGCTGACTGAGGAGGCAGCCCCCACGCGACAGGTACTCTCAGAGCGGTGAGCCAGCCCGGCCTCTTCGTCGTATGCAAGAACTGCGGGTCCGAGGTCAGCCCGTACGTGACGGAGTGCCCGTACTGCGGGCAGCGGGTGCGCAAGCGGGCGCCCAAGCTGGACCGCCGCGGCGAGGACGCCGAGGCGCGAGTGAAGCAGCGCCGCCGGCCTCGGCTCTCGCGGCTGCGCGTGGACGAGATCGAGGGCATCGCGCCCGAGACCCGGCCGGTGATGACAATCGTGATCATCGTCGCGTCGCTGCTGGTCACTCTGGTGCTGGCCACCGACACCCTGGGGATCGACGACGTGGGTGGCGTGGTGGTGGGCATCGACGACGACCCCTGGCGCTACGTGACCACGCCGTTCGTGCACGACAGCCTCGGGTACCAGTTCGTGACCCTCCTGACGGTCGGGATCTTCGGTTCGCTGATCGAACGCCGCTTCGGATGGTTCTGCGTGCTGTTCGTGTTCCTCGCGGCCGGCGCGGCCGGCGCAGCGGCCGCCGTGGCCGCGGACATCGCGCCGCCGTTCGAGGATTTCCCCATCTACGCGGTGCTCGGTGCCAACGGAGCGGCGCTGGGCCTGCTGGCCGCCTGGTACGTGGACGACCGCCGCGCCGCGCGCCGCGGGGACGATCGCGAGAGCGACCTGCTTGGCGTATACGTGATCGCCGCCGTGCTGCTGCTCATGCCGCTGGCGGCCACGGAGGCCAGCGCCGTGGCCGGCGTCACAGGCTGCCTGGCCGGCGCGCTGCTGGGCTTCGCGCTGCCTCTGTTCGCGCGCCGCTGATGTCGCCCGCCGAGCGCGCCTTCACCGACGAGGAGCTCGAGCGCGCGGTCGAGGCCCTGAGCGATCCGGCGCGTTTCGGTCAGGCGGAGGCGCGGGTGGCGCGCGTTGTTCCACAGCTGCAGCGGGTCCTCAACGAGGCCCTGCACGACGGCGGCTGGTTCGGTGAGGCCCATGAGGAGCAGGTTCGCCGCGCGGCCACGGGCGAGGACGAGATCGATCGGATCGCGGCGATGAAGACCCTGCTGGCCGAGGAGACGCGCATGGGCATGCTGGTGGGCGTGGCCGTGGGCTGGGAGCTGGCACGGGAGCTCGAGTCCGGCGCGGCCGGCGAGGCCCCTTAGGCCGGCAGCGCCCGGCTATCCTCGCGCCGTCACGGAGTCCCCGAGGGAGGAGCGGCAACAGATGCCCGATATCGAGTTCCAGGCCAACGGATCGACTGCGCCGGGATACCTGGCCACACCCCAATCGGGGAGCGGGCCGGGGGTCGTGGTGCTTCAGGAGTGGTGGGGCCTGGACTCCCACATCCGCGACGTGTGCGACCGCTTCGCCGCTGAGGGCTTCTTCGCGCTGGCTCCCGACCTCTTCCGCGGCGAGACCACCGACCAGCCCGACGAGGCGCAGCAGAAGATGATGGCGATGTCGATGGACCAAGCCGAGAAGGACATGCGCGGCGCCGTGGACCACGTGGCCGCCCAGGACGGCTTGCAGGGCGACGGCGTGGGGGCGGTTGGGTTCTGCCTCGGCGGCGGGCTTGCCGTGTGGGCCGCGGCGGTCAATCCCAAGGTCGACGCCACCGTCTCCTACTACTACGTGATGCCCCACGGCAAGCCCGACTTCTCGAAGGTCGACTCGCCGGTGCTGGGGCACTTCGGCACCGCCGACGACTTCGTGCCAGTCGACGACGCCAAGGCCCTCCAGGACGAGATCGCCGACGCGTCGGGCCAGGACGTCACGTTCGAGTTCTACGAGGGCGCCGGCCACGCATTCTTCAACGACCTCGACCGGCTCGGCACCTACCACGCCGATCACGCGGACCGGTCGTGGCAGCGAACGGTGTCGTTCCTGCGCGACGAGCTGTCCTGAGGATGCGAACCCGCCCGGCGGCCGCCGCCGCGCTGGCGGCGCTGGCGTTCGCCGGCGGGTGCGGCGACGACGACGAGGACGAGCCGGCGCGCGAGGCCGAGGACCGCACGTCGAGGACCACCGCCACGGACATCGCGCCGGCGCCGGGGGACACGGAGTCGGCCGAAACCGATAGCGAGCAGGCCGCGCCGGCCCCGGCCGAGCCGGCCCCGGAGGAGCAGCAGGGCGGGGCCGGTGACGAGGAGCCGGCGCGCTCACTGGCCTCGGTCACCGGCCGCGGGGGGCGCGTCTCGCCGCGGCTCGTGCTCGTGCCGCCATACATCTCGATTCGCGTGGAGCTGCGGTCGGCCGACGGCCGCGAGTACGCGCTCAGCGGAGGCGGGCGATCGCTGCGCGTGGACCGCGACATCGCCGCCGCCTCGACCACCTTCGACGGCCTGCGGCCCGGGCGCCGGCTGGTGCTGCGCGGCCCCCAGGGACGCGTGGCGGTCGAGGCCTCGGCCGAGCCGGGCCCGTAGGGGCCGCCTGATCTCGCTCTGTGACCGCGCGCCGGTGCGGGCGTCACCCCACGGCTGGCACCGACGGGGAGCGAGTCTGTGGCGGAGCTGTCACGTTCGTGGCCTGGCGGGTGGATTTGTGACGGGCGTCTTGGTGCGCCGCGGATGAGTGGCCGGAAACGTGACTGATAGGCCGGTTTCCGGCCATTCATTTCTCGGTTTCCCAGCGAGGCCAATGCAGCGTTACGAGCGTGACGGGCGACCGTTACCCATCCGGCCCGCTCTCTCGGTGCCCATGTACCGAGTGCCCTTGGGCTGGCCGGCCAGCCAGTCGGTCAGGTAGCCTGCGCACGGAGGCGAGCGAACCGAGGAGAGACCGTGACCGAGCCCACGATGGAGCGCACCGACCGCGCCGACTTCCAGGCCACGACCGACCCGGCGGTCATGGAGTCGGCCGACCGCGGGGAGGTGGAGCTACTCACCTACGGGCAGCTCTATTCACTGTGGGAGCGCCAGCAGTGGGCGGTGCAGGACATCGACTTCACCCAGGACCGCGTGGACTGGCACGAGCGGATCCCGCCGGAGGAGCGCATGCAGCGCATGTACGGCCTGTCCTCGTTCTTCATCGGCGAGCAGCGAGTGGCGGCCGAGCTTGGGCCGATGATGCGGGCGGCGCCGGATGAGGACATGCGCGTGTTCCTATGCACCCAGATCGCCGACGAGGCCCGCCACGTGCAGTTCTTCGATCGCTTCTACTCGGAGGTCGGCGTGCTGGAGTCGGACAACCTCCAGGACCGCCTCGAGGAGACCAGCGCGCACCTGAACGAGAACTTCGGGCAGCTGTTCGACGAGATGCTCGCCGGGCGGGTCGACCGCCTGGCCCGCGAGCCAGAGGACCTGGAGACGCTGGTCGAGGCCATCACGCTCTACCACATGGTCATCGAGGGCATGCTGGCGCTCACCGGGCAGCACTTCATCATCGAGTACAACGAGTCGATCGGCACCCTGCCCGGGTTCGTGGAGGGCTTCAACAACGTCGCCCGCGACGAGCACCGCCACGTGGCCTTCGGCGCGCGCTTCCTGCGCGACATGGCGCGCAGGGACGAGCGCTACCGCGAGGCCATCAGCCGCACCCTCGTGGAGTGCGGCCCAGCGGCCGACGGCGTGCTGCGGCCGCCCTGGTACGACGAGGCGGAGGAACAGGAGATCTTCGGCTTCACCCTCGAGGAGACGCGCGCATTCGCGATGAAGGCACTCGAGCGGCGAATGAAGGTGATCGGGCTGGCGCCCGTTGCCTGAGCCGGTTCCGGCTCAGTACATCCGCCCGCCCAGCGGCACCTCGCCGTCGGGCCCCAGCAGCGTGACCTGCCCCTGCTCGTCGGGCACGCCGAGCACCAGGACCTCTGAGAGCACCGGGCCGATCTGGCGCGGCGGGAAGTTGACCACCGCCAGCACCAGCCGCCCCTCCAGCTCCTCGCGGGAGTAGTGGGCGACCTGCGCAGAGCTGCGCTTCTCGCCGATCTCCGGGCCGAAGTCCAGGCGCAGCTTCCAGGCCGGCTTGCGCGCCTCCGGGAAGTCCTCCACGCTCGTGATCCGGCCCACGCGGATGTCCAGCCGGTCGAAGTCCTCGATGGTCGCCACGGCGGGCGAGCCCAACGGGGCTAGGGCAGCGGGGCGGGCGCGGACTGGGCCGGCGGCCGCGGCGTGGTCGCGGCAGGCGGCGGCGTCGCGGGCTGGGGCGTGGTGGCCGGCGGCACAGCGGCCGGCGGCTCGGTGGGCGGCGGCGGCTCGGCAGCCAGCGGGTCTGCGGGTGGCACCTGGGTCACGGGTGTGGGGAGCGGCTCGGTGCGAGGCGGCAGCGTGGCCACCGACTCGCCCTCCTGAACCGGCGCCGGCGCCGGCGGGGTGGGAGCGGGCACCGGGGCGGGCGCCGCTGCGGGGAGGGGCGTCGCTACGGGCTTGGTGGCCGGCCTCTCCGCCTCGGGCGCCTTGGCCGCCTTGGCCTTCTTCGGCGGGGCGGGCGGGGCGGGCGCGGCGGGAGCGGGATTGGCCACCGGGGCGGGCTGGGCGGCGGCCACGGCCTGCACGGGCGGGGCCTGGTCCCGGGTCACCTGCTTGACCTCCACCGCGCCGGCGGTTACCAGCACCGCCGCGGCCATGCCCGCCGCGGCCTTGGAGGTCACGGCGCCGATGCCGGCGGAGATGGCGCCGCCTGCTGCCGCGGAGCCCGCCGCGGTGGCAGCGCCACCGGCGGCCAGGCCGGCACCGCCCGCGGCCACGCTGCCTCCACCGGCTGCGGCGGAGCCCGCGGCCGCGCCGCTGCCGAAGGCGAGCTTGGCCAGCCCCAGCTTCTTGACGATCACGAGTGCGCCCACCGGGAACACCGCTGCCAGCGCCTTGGAGGTGCTGCGTAGCTCCGAGCGGAATGTGCGGCAGCGCTCGCAGGTCTTCAGGTGGCGGCGGACCGGCGCCGAGCTCTTGGTGAGGCCCTCGGCGACCTGCCCCAGCTCCAGGCGGACCTCTGCGCAGGTGAGCAGCCGCGCCTCGGACGCCTCGGCCAGGCCAACCCGGGCGCGCACGAGCAGCGACTTCACGCTCGGCACGGTGGTCTCCATGGCCTCGGCGATCTGGTCGTAGGAGAGCGCGTCGATCTCGCGCATGAGCAACGCGGTGCGCTGGGTCTCCGGGAGGTCCTGGACGTCGGCCACGATGTGCCTGAACTCCTCGCGCCGGTGCACGGTCTCGGCCGTGGTGGCGCCGTTGTCGCGCTCGAACACGTCCATCGAGTCCTGGCCCGCGGCGCGCGGCTTGCGCAGGTGGTTCAGGCAGCGGTTGCGCGCGATCCGGTACAGCCAGGGCCGGAGGTTGATGGGCCGGTCGTCGGCCAGCAGCGCGTTGAATGAGGCGGCGAACACCTCCTGCAGCACGTCCTCGGCGTCCTCCTGCGAGGAAAGCATGTGGCGGCAGAAGGCCAACAGTCGCGTCTGGTAGCGCTGAACGAGCACTTCGAACGCGCCCGGGGCGCCACGGCGGATGAGCGCCACGAGCTTCTCGTCGCTCTGCAGGCGGAGCAGGGGCGACCGGCCCACAAGGTTCGGCAGCGCGGCCTGATGTCGGAGAGCGGAAGCTTCCATGCGTGACCCCGGGGAGCGCGTCCCCCGCCGTCAGGACACGCTAGCAGCGGAAAAGTTGCGCTCCAAGCCCTATCCGGCGGCCCGGATGACAGCTGCAGCACCGCGGGGCCGACCTAGACTGATGTCGCCCGGGTGATGGAACGGTAGACATAAGGGGCCTTAAAAGCCCCGGTCCTTCGGGACGTGTGGGTTCGAATCCCACCCCGGGCATACTTCGTCCATGGCGGGCTGGAACGACGAGGACGACGACTGGGTGGGCGAGCCGCCCGAGGGCCGGCACTCGCGCGACCGCGCCAAGCCTGAGTTCTGGGCTACGCAGCGACCGTCCGGGCTGGTGGCCGGGGCGATCGGAATCGTCGTGATCGTGCTCGTGGTCGTCGCACTGGCGACCTAGGCGATATACCTCGGTTCGTGTCCAGGGTCCTCTTCGCCCCCTTCAGCATCATCGGCTCGCTGCTGGCCGGGCTCGCCGCGCGCAAGGCGTTCGACCAGGTGTGGTCGCTGATCGACGATGAGGAGCCGCCCGAGGCGGGGGAGGAGCGCGAGACGATCACTCGCATCCTGCTCGCCACCGTGCTCCAGGCGTCTGTCTTCGCGGCGACCCGGGTGCTGTTCGACCGCCAGGCCCGGCGGGCGTTCCGCGGTCTCACCGGATCGTGGCCGGGCCCGCGCGACAAGACCTGAGCCGCGCTGCATGCGAACCGGCGTCGTTTCCATAATTCTCACTCGAAGTGCCTGCAAAGAGGCCTAATCGAGTCTCGTACGCGAGCTGTACGCAAAGCGGCATAACGTAGACGGACGTATTACGCCGCACCCCCCGGCGCTCACCCGCCGAGGCCGCTTGCCGACACCATTCGTGTGATTTCGACGGGCTTGCCGCTGCCCGGTCCAGGGCGACCTCGCCTCGCGCGCGCGAGTGAGAGAGCCCGTGCGCTGGCTGTTCTCGCTGCGCTGCTCCTCCTGGTCGGGTCGGTGGCGATCATCGGCGACGCGCAGGCCGGGGACGGCGGCAAGCAGCGCGGATCGGAGCGCCGCGGCGATGACGGTTGGCAAGGCGAGGCCAAGCAGCGCAGCTCCGACGATGACGAGGACGACGACGACTGGCGGCCACCCACGGCGCCCGCTCCTGCCCCGGTCGCCCCACGGGCGAACAACGGCCGCGACAACGGCGAGAAGCGGCGTCCGGGTCGTCGCCGCAACCGCGACGGCTCGAAGTCGCGCGACGACGAGGAGGACACGGCCGCGGCTCAGCCCCCGCCGGCAGAGCAGCCCGCGCCGGTTGCGCCCGCACCTACAGCGCCCACCACTCCGGCTGCGCCGGCCGCCTCTCAGCCGGCCCCCACGCCGAGCGCTCCGGCTCCCACCACGGCCACCGGGATCAACGTGAGCACGGGCCAGCCGCGGCGAGGGTCGAGCAACCGCGCCAGGCAAACCGAGCGCCGGCGCTCGAACGCCGAGCGTGTCTTCGGCGGCGTTCTCGGGGCAGGCGCCGGGCTCACCGTCGGCGCCGGCGGGCTCGGCGTCGGCGCCGCCGCGGCAGCCGACGGCGGCGACGGCAGCGGCGGCTCTCCGGGTGGCGGCTCGGGCGGCTCGGGATCGGGCGGCGACGCCGAGGAGCGCTCCTCCGTGCGCCGGACCGTGAGCGACATCGTCGAGGTGGTCCCCGAGACGGTCAAGATGCTGCTGGTGGCGCTGGCAGTACTGGCCGCCGCCCTGGGGGGTGGCTACCTGCTGCTGGCCGAGCGCGGCCGGCGACTGGCTCGCCAGCGCTCGGACCTGCTTCAGGAAGTTGGCTTGCTGCAGACCGCCTTGCTGCCGCCGGTGCCCGCGACCGTTGGCGCGGTCCGCACCTCGGTGGCCTATCGCCCTTCCGACGGCCCCGGTGCCGGTGGCGACTTCTATGACGCCCTCACGCTGCCCGGCGGCCGCGCGGCCTTCATCCTCGGCGACGTGTCGGGGCATGGCCGCCAGGCGCTCGCTCGCACGGCCTTCATGCGCTACACGCTCAGGGCCTACCTCGAGGCCGGCCTGGAGCCGCGGATCGCGCTCCAGGTGGCCGGCAGCGTGATCGACGAGCACCTGGCCGGCGACTTCGCCACCGTGGTCCTTGCCGTGCACGACCCGTCGAGCGGCTCGCTCACCTACGCCTGCGCCGGCCACCCGGCGCCGATCGTCGTCGGCGCCACCCAGCCGGAGCCGGTGCTCGCGGCCTCGTCGCCTCCCATCGGCCTGGGCATGCGCACCGGCCTGCGCCAGACGACCCTGCCGCTGCCCGCCAGCTCGGTGGTGTGCCTCTACACCGACGGCCTGGCGGAGGCCCGCACCGAGAAGAGCATCCTTGGGCGGCCGCGGCTGGGCGACATCGTGGGCGAGCTCGGCCGGGATGCGACCGCGGCGCAACTGCTCGATCGAGTGTCGCGTGAGGCCCGGCTCGTGACCGACGACATGGCCACCGTGATGATCACGCCCACCGCCGGCGTGACCGCGGGCGGCTTCCGCTCGGAGCAGATAGAGATCGACCCCGCGGAGGCCGAGGACGGCATCGCGGAGAGCTTCCTCGAGGCGTGCGGCGTGGAGACCGAGCAGGCGCTCCGTTGCGCCGCCGAGGTTGCCGCCCTCTGCAAGTCGCACGGAGGCGCGGTCATGCACGTGCGCTTCGGCATGCGCGGCCCGCAGGTCGAGGTCCTGCCGCGCAACGTCGAGAGCTTCGAGTTCGCCCAGCGCCGCGCAGCAACCGCTTAGCAGCGCCGGATTTCTGGCGACGAAGGCGGTTCGTCCCTATGCTCGAAGAGGGCATGGAATTCGAGGAGGTAGGGACTTCTTGCCGAGGGACCCCAGGTGACTCAACGTCGTCCTGGCCTGCGCCGATCGTGGCGATACGGCCTGGCACTGCTCGCGACAGCGTGCATGGCAGCCCCTGCCCAGGCGGCTGACGACCTCCCGAACCCCCATTTCGAGCACGTGCTGGAGGCCCCGGCGCGCTCCGTCGAGCTGAGCGACCCGCCGGCCCAGAGCGAGCCGCAGACGCCTCCCACGGAGCCCACTCCCGCCGAGGAGCAGGGACCGCCCGACGGGCCGGCACCGCCCGAGGAGCTTCCGCTGCCCGAGGAGCCAGAAGTGGGCGAGCAGCCCGTGGTTGAAGAGCCCGAGCCGGCCGGGCCCCCGCCGGCTCTGGGCAGTGAGGACGCGCCCACGCAGCGCCGGGTCCTGGCGGGCGTGCCAACACCGGACGGCGCCGACGCCGGCGATACCCCTGTTGGGCCACGCGGCTTCCTGCGCGCCCCCGAGCGGGAGGAGGTCGAGCCGGCCGAGGGCAGCGACCCGCCGTCGGGATCCGGGCAGCGATCCCCCGCCCGTGCACCCGCCTCAGGCCGCGAGGCGCCCGCCGCGCCCGCCCAGCCGCTGCCCACCGCTCGCGCGCCCGTGGGCACGCCCACGCTAATCGTCCCCCAGCTCGTGCGCTCGATCCTGCCCGACCTGGCGCCTCTGCAGGGCGCAGCGGGTGAGCGCGCCGCGGGCGGGGAGGCCCGTCCGAGCCCGCGAGGCGCCGCTCGGCAGCCCCAGCGGCTGATCGACGGAGGCGACTCGTCCGCCGTGACCAGGCTGGCGGCGGCGGTCGCCGGTTCCGTTCAGCTCGCGCAGGCCGGGCCGGCGGGCGGCGGTAGCTCCGGCGCCGATGGCGGTGGAGGCGAAGGTGGCGGTGATGGCGGTGCCGGTGAGGGCGAGTCCTCGGGCGGGGCCCGCGCGCCGGGCAGTGCGCGCGAGGACGGGCCCGTTACCCGCACCGTCCGCGAGATCAACGAAGTGGTGCCCGACGCCCTCATGGCGGCTCTGGCCGTGCTCGCCGGGCTCTCCCTGGTGCTAGGCATCGGCTACCTGGTGGCCGCTCAGCGGGCCCGCCGGCTTGCCAAGCGGCGCCGGGAGCTGTTGGCCGAGGTCGGCCTGCTGCAGACCGCCTTGCTGCCGCCGGTTCCCGAGCGGGTGGGCGCTGTACGCGCCTCGGTTGCCTATCGTCCGTCCGACGGTCCCGGCGCCGGCGGCGACTTTTACGACGCACTCACCCTGCCCGGCGGTCGCGCCGCGTTCATCCTCGGCGACGTGTCGGGCCACGGCCGCGAGGCTCTGGCCCACACGGCCTTCATGCGCTACACGCTGCGCGCCTACCTCGGCGCCGGCCTCGAGCCGCGGCTGGCCCTGCAGGTGGCCGAGCGCGCCGTGGGCGGCCAGCTCGACGGCGACTTCGCCACGGTCGTGATCGCCGTGCACGACCCCGGCGACGGCACGCTCACCTACGCGAGCGCCGGGCACCCGGCCCCGATCGTGACCGGCGCCCAGCTGCACGAACCGGTCGTGGCCGGTTCCTCGCCCCCGATCGGCTGGGGCCTGCGCACCGGCCTGCGCCAGACGCGGCTCCCGCTCGCGGCGGGCGCCGTGGCCTGCCTCTACACGGACGGGCTGTCCGAAGCCACCACCGTGGACGGCATCCTCGGGCGCCCGCGCCTCGCGGAGATCGTGGCCGAATGTGGCCCGCGCGCCACCGCTGACGATGTGCTGTCTCGCGTGGCGCAGGAGTCGGTGGCGCTGCGCGACGACATGGCGGCCTGCGTGATCGCGCCTGTGCGCGAGCCCGACGCTGTGGCTCCGCGCGCCGAGCTGCTCGAGGTCGGCCCGGGCGAAGTGGAGGACGGCCTGGTGGGCAGCTTCCTCGCCGAGTGCGGCGTGGCGGCCGCCGGCCCGGCCGAGTCCGAGGCGCGCTCGATCACCGCGTCAAAGGGCGCCGCACTGATCACGGTGCGGCTGGGCGCAGGTGACCCGCAGGTGGAGGTCGCTCCGCTCAGCGTGGAGAGCATCGAGAGCGCGGCAGCCCGCCGCGCCGCCGCCACACCGCCGAGCTAGCGATCAGCCCTACTCCGGGTCGGGCCCGACGCGCACGAGCATCTTGCCGATGTTCTCGCCCTCGAGCAGGCCCATGAAGGCCCCGGGCATGTTCTCGATCCCGTCCACGATGGTCTCGCGGTAGCGCAGGTCGCCGGCCTGCACCCAGGGGCCCGCCTCGCCCAGGAACTGGCCCAGCAGGCCGAAGTGGTCGAGCACGATGAAGCCGCGGATGGTGAGCCGGTTGGGCAGGACCGAGAGGAAATTGTCCGGGCCCGGCTGCGGCCCCTCCTCGTTGTACTGGGAGATCGCCCCGCACACCGGGATGCGCCCATGGACGCGCATGCGCGCCAGCGCCGCCGCCAGATGGTCGCCGCCCACATTGTCGAAGTAGATGTCGATCCCCTTCGGGCAGTGCTCGGCGAGCGCGTCTCCCAGATCGACCTCCTTGTAGTTGAAGGCGGCGTCGAAGCCCAGCTCGCCCGTGAGCCACTCGACCTTCTCGGCCGACCCGGCGCTCCCGACGGCCCGGCAGCCCCGCAGCCGCGCCATCTGACCCACGGCGCTGCCCACCGCACCCGCGGCTCCCGACACGAACACGGTCTCGCCCTCCTTGGGCTTGCCGATGTCCATCAGGCCGGCGTAGGCGGTCAGGCCAGGCATGCCCAGCACGCCCAACGCCGTCGAGACCGGCGCGATACCCGGGTCCACCGGGAACAGGCCGTCGCCGTTTGACACGTAGTGCTCGCGCCAGCCGTTGAGGCCCTGTACCCAGGCCCCCTCCTCGAACTTGCCGCCACGGGAGCCGATCACCTGTCCGACCGCCCCGCCGTCCATGACCTTCCCGACCTCATACGGCGGCACGTAGGACTTCACGTCGCGCATCCGGCTGCGCATGTACGGGTCAACCGACAGGTAGCTGTTGCGCACCAGGATCTCGCCCTCGGCGGGCTCGGGCAGCGCCACCTCGGCCAGCTCGAAGTCCTCGCGACGCGGCGCTCCCTGCGGGCGGGAGGCCAGGCGAATCTCCTTCGTCATCTCGGCCATGCGCCGACCCTACAGCCGCCCGGCGCCGGGCGGCGGGACGGCACGCCCGGTGGGATAGGTTCCTGCCATGGCTACCGAACAGAAGACCGAGCAGACGGCGGGGGTCCACGGGGGCAGGCTCGTAGCGAAGCGGCTCAAGGCCCACGGCGTCACCAAGCTCTTCACCCTCTCCGGGGGCCACATCTTCTCGATCTTCGACGGCTGCCGGGAGGAGGGCATCGACATTGTCGACACCCGCCATGAGCAGTCCGCCGCCTTTGCGGCCGAGGGGTGGGCCAAGGCCACGCGCCAGACGGGCGCCTGTGCGCTCACGGCCGGCCCGGGTGTGACCAACGGAATGAGCGCCATGGGCTCCGCGCTCCAGAACGGCTCGCCCATGGTGGTGCTGGGCGGCCGCGCGCCCGCCATGCGCTGGGGCCAGGGCTCCCTGCAGGAGATCGACCACGTGCCGTTCACCGCTCCGCTCACGCGGTCGGCGGCCACGGTGGACTCCACCGCGGGAATCCCGGCCGCCATGGACGCGGCCTTCGCCGCCGCCGCGGGCCCGCCCAGCGGGCCCGCCTTCCTCGACTTCCCGCTCGACCACGTGTTCATGGAGTCCGAGGCGGACGCCGACGCGCCGGTCCACGCGCTGGACCACCGCGCCCTGCCGGCCGCGGCGGGCACCGAGCGGGCCATCGAGCTGCTTCGCGGCGCCCAGCGTCCTGTGATCATGGCCGGCACCGGCCTCTACTGGGCTCACGGTGAGGATGCCCTGCGCTCGCTGGCCGAGGAGCTCCGGATCCCCGTCTTCGTGAACGGGTTGGGGCGCGGATGCATGCCCGCCGACCACGAGCTCGCATTCTCGCGCGCGCGAGGCCAGGGCCTCAAGCGGGCCGACGTGGCCCTGGTGGTCGGGGTGCCCATGGACTTCCGGCTGGGCTTCGGCGCGTCGTTCGGCGAGGACACCCAGATCGTGGTCATCGACTCGGCGCGCCCCGACCGCGACCCCGCGCGCGAGCCCGCCGCGGAGCTCTACGGCGGCGTGCCGGCCACGCTCGATGCAATTCGAGACGGCGCCGGGGGCGGCCCCGACCGCTCCGAGTGGGTCGCCGCGCTGCGCGAGACCGAGACCGAGAAGCGCGCCGGCGAGCAGGACGAGCTCACCGACGAGCGCGCGCCGCTGCACCCGCTGCGGGTCTACCACGAGCTGGCCGGCATGCTGGACCGAAACGCCGTGGTGATCGGCGACGGCGGCGACTTCGTGTCCTACGCCGGCCGGGTCATCGAGACCTATGAGCCGGGGTGCTGGATGGACCCGGGGCCGTTCGGATGCCTGGGCTCGGGCCCTGGATATGCCCTGGCGGCCAAGCTGGCCAACCCGGACCGCCCGGTGTGCCTGCTGATGGGCGACGGTGCCTTCGGCTTCGGCGGCATGGAGTTCGACACGCTCGTGCGCCACGGTGTGCCGGTCGTCGCCGTCATGGGCAACAACGGGATCTGGGGGCTGGAGAAGCACCCGATGGAGTTCCTCTACGGCTACTCGGTCGCCGCCGAGCTACAGCCGGAGTGCCGCTACGACCAGGTGGTCGAGGCCCTGGGCGGCCACGGCGAGCTGGTGCAGCGGCCCGACGAGCTGCGGCCCGCGCTAGAGCGGGCGTTCGCATCGGGCAGGCCGGCGCTCGTGAACGTGCTCACCGACCCCTCGATCGCCTACCCGCGCCGCTCGAACCTGGCCTGAGCGCCGGGCGAGCGCCAACCGGCCCCACAAAAGGAACCGCCCGCTTGCGCGGGCGATTCCCTAAACGGCCCCATCAGGACGGGCAGGGGTACGTGCCTTGAAAGGGCCTTGCGGTCCAGACGGCGGGAGGCGCCGATACATGCGGCTTCGCCCGGACCTATGTACCGGGCACACGCATCGCCGACGTGTAACCGCACGACGTTTGCGTACCCAGCGCCACCGAATATAACGGACTGCGCAAGTGCCGGTGAAGAACGTTCGTCTACCCCGGATCCCCCCGCGGTCTCACCTGCCGGAGAGGGCGTCGATCGCGGCGCCGTGAAGGATGTCGGCCTCGCTGGTATCGACCCGTGGGAGGCCGAACACGCGCATGGATTGCACCAGTATCGAGACGCCGGCGAGGATCGTCGGGGCGCGGTCGGGATGGAGCCCCGGAACGTCGCGCCGGGCGTGGAGGGGGAGGGCGGCCAGCATGGCCAGCATGCGCTCGCAGGCGCCCAGCTCCAGCTCGTAGCCATGGACGCGGGCCGGGTCGTAGGGCTCGAGCTCCTGGTCGACCGCGGCAAGAGACGTCGCTGTGCCGGCCACCGCGATTCCCTGCTTGGCGCCGCTCAGCACGCTGTCCGGCACCTGTGCCTGCACCGTCTCGCGGACCGAGGCCGCGAGCCGCGCGAGGTCGTCGGGGGAAGGGGGGTCGGCCTGCAGGTGGCGTTCGGTGAAGCGGACGGAGCCCATGCGGGTCGACGCGTGAAAGTCGGGGCTTGCGCCCGGCACCCCCACGACGTACTCCGTGCTCCCACCGCCTATGTCGATCACGAGCGCCGGGCCGCCCGTGTGGTCGCGCCCCGCCGTCGCGCCGAGGAAGGTCAGGCGCGCCTCCTCCTCGCCGCTGATCGTGCGGATGTCGAACCCGTGCCGCTCACGCACCTCATCGAGGAGCTGCTCGCCGTTGGCGGCGTCGCGCACGGCGCTCGTGGCCACGGCGATGCGGCGCTCGGCGCCGTGCTCCTCCGCGAGGTCGCGGTAGGCGTCCAGGCACGCCAGGACGCGCTCGACTGCGTCGCGGGCGAGCCTGCCTGAGGCGTCGACGCCCTCACCGAGTCGCGTGACGCTGGTGCGGCGATCGACCTCCTCAACTCCTCCGTCGCCAGCGCGGTCGGCCACCAGCAGTCGGGTCGAGTTGGTCCCGAGGTCGGCTACTGCTATGCGCCCTCCATGGCTCATCGGCGCTGGAACCGTAGCCCCCGGCCAGGATGCGAAATCGCCCACCGGCTGGGCGAGGGCGTGCGGGGCTCATTCGGCGCTTGAGCGGGCCTGAAACCGCTGCTACATTGACGCGAGCGACGCGGGGTGGAGCAGTCAGGTAGCTCGTCGGGCTCATAACCCGAAGGTCGCGGGTTCGAATCCCGCCCCCGCTACTCACGAAAGGCCCGCGAACGCGGGCCTTTCGGCTTCGTGGGCCCGATTTCCGTTGGGCGCCGTGGTACCAAGGAGGTACCAAGCTCCGGCCCCGTTTCTCGATCTGGGAGGTCCAGCACCAACGATCTGCTTGCCGGTAGCAGCTTGAGGCGTTTCGACCGGTGATTAGAGCGACGACGAGCGACCAGCTCGGGCCGGTGGCTCCCTGGCCGACGTAGGTGGCGCCAGCCTGGAGTCATACTGCGGGCATGGGTCGGCTTGTGGCGGGACTGGCGTGCGTGTCTGCGTGCCTTGCAATGTTGATCAGCTCGCCCGCCGTTTCCGCAGCGCTGGCAAAGGAGCGCTGCGGGTCGCCGCTCGAGGCCGAAGGTCAGCCTGCGCTGGTGGCGATCGTCATGGACGGGATCTCGTCGGCTGAGCCGAACTCGGGAACTAGTCAGCCGCTCAAGATCCGCAATTGGTGCCCCGCACGCCCGGACGGCCGCGAGCGGCACATGCCGCCCGGGATCGAGGATGGCTACCGAACGTGGGCGGGCCTCGCGACGGCCAATGGCCAGCGCCCGCAGACGACCACGTGCCGACCCAAGGGCGGTCTGAACACGAACGCCTGCCTTGTCGCGCGCCTCGCCGACGCCGGCGCGATCGTGCTGCCTTATAGCTACACCGGCGCCGAAGTCAGCCGGAGCGGCCGCTTCACCTTTACCGCGTACGACGCCCAGGACACCTACCAGCGTCCCGCTACCTCCATTACCAACCTCGACCGATTGATCGGAAGTCGATTGCGACCGCGTGGCCCTCGGCGCAAGTCGTCATCGTTGGGCACTCTTATGGCGGGACCGTCGCAAGTGGCTGGTGGGAGACGCGCGCGCCAGATGCCATCGCGCTGATCCAGCACATCTTCACGCTGGATTCGCCGCTCAACGGCGTTGCGCCGTGCGCCGCGACCGCGGTTCTTTTTTCACCGGCGGTCGGCGCTGAGTTGTGTCGCCGCTGGGACAACCGGGATGCCTACGACGCAGCGCTCATCGCCCGTAACAAGCCCGTGACGCTCACCCCGGTCGGCACACTCGACGACCCGACCTACGCGTTTCCGATCGGCCAGCTGCGTGCACAGCTGCTGTACGGATGCCCCGATCCGGGCGACAACCCCGCCTCGCGGTGCATCGCCGCGCCAAGCGTGGTCAGCACAGACCCCGAGTGCTCAGGCACAGGACCGGGAGTGATGGGTCGCACGGGACACCACGCAGTCATCGGCTGTCCGCGCACCACGCGGACGATCCTCGCCGGCACATCACCGGGCCTCGTCGTCAATCGCTGGGGCAAGGGACGACGCCGGCCAGCCGCTCTGACCATTGGCCGTGACAAGGCGACCAAGCTCCGCTGGAGCAACTGGGACAAGGCTGTCGCTCACGCAAGGGGCGTCGTGGGGGGTCACCGGCGGACGATCAAGCTCAGTCGCCCGCGGCCGTGCCACACCGTCCGCCGCTTCGCCTTTACGCGGGCGCGCATCGCCCACCGACGCCCGGTCGCCTTACGCTGCCCGACGAGGCTCTAAGCGACGTCGGCGAGAGACCTCGACGTTCTGCCCCTAGAGGGCTCAAGCACGACGGATGGCTACTGCGGGTAGCGAACCGGACGCGAGCTCATAGCCCCGAAGGTCGCGGGTTCGAATCCCGCCCGCTACTCACGAAAGGCCCGCGAACGCGGGCCTTTCGGCTTGTTGAGCCCGGTGCGAAGGGAGCGCCGTCGTACCACCGTGGTTCAAAGTTTCGGCGGGACGACGACGAGGGCTGCTCGATCCGTCGGGCGCGTCGGGCGTTACCTCGCGCGGAGCCGCCGGACTCCTGGCTCCTGGATCTTGGGCTACGCACGGCTCTAGCCCGCGTTCAGGCGGTGACCTCGCGTCGGGTGATCCGCCAGGCGCCGATCAGGAGCGGGAGCACCATCCAGATTGCGAGCGAGGTGCCGGCGTGCGCCCATTGGGTGGCGCTCATGACCTCCGCGGTCATCTGGCCGAGGGCGCCCGCGCTGTCCACCCACGGGGCGACGCCGGAGAACACGGGCAGCGAGACGACCGCCATCCACGCCGTCGGCAGCGCGAAGAGGAGGACGATGGCGGGCGCGGGGGCGAGCAGGATCGCGCCGAGCGCGACGCCAACGACCATCCCGGTCGTCAGGTAGACGGCCGACTGGCCGATCAGCGGCGCGGCGTCGGACCAGGTTCCTTCGACGCCGGGCGACGAGACGAGCACCCCGGCGGCGACGACGGCGACGGACATCGCCAGCATCGCGACGGCGGGCACGAGACTCGCGATGAGCTTGGCGCCGAGGACGCGCGAGCGCACCGGGACGAGCGCGAACGTGATCAGCCCGGTGCGCTGGGACCACTCGGAGGTGACGAGCAGGATGCCGAGGACCGGCAGCAGGATGGCCGCCGGCTGCAGCCCGGCGTCGAGGACGGACTGGAACGTGTGGTCCGCCGCATCGCCGACGAGCAAGCGGACGACCACGACGACCACGGTGAGCGCCACCATGGCGACCTGCAGCCAGAAGCCGGCCCGGGTGTCGACCATCTTGCGCAGCTCGACCGCGACGAGGCGGCCGAGGCTGGGGCGCGCGTGGACGCCGGCGGTGTTCACGCGGATCGGTGCGGCGAGGGTGGTGGTGCTCATGCGGTTGCTCCTGCCAGCTCGGGATGGATCGAATCGGTCTGCGTTGACGGAGTGCTCGCGCCGGACGTGGTCAGCTCGAAGAAGAGGCGTTCGAGGCCGGCGCCCTCGGCTGGGGCGAGCCGGCGCAGTACGACGCCGTCGGCCATCGCCGCGCGGGCGACGACCTCGGGCTCGGCCTCGACCAGCCGCCGATCGCCGTCGGCCGGGTGGGTCGCCAGGCCGGCGCGGTGAAGCGCGGCGTCGAGGCCGGCGAGCTCGTCTGCCTCGACGATGGTCCTGGTCTCGGTCAGCAGCTCGGCGCGGGTGCCCTGCGCCTGGATCCGTCCGCCGCCGATGATCATCATCCGGTCGGCGACGGCCTCGACCTCGGCCAGCAGGTGCGAGGAGAGCAGCACGGTGCCGCCGCGGTCGGCGAAGTTGCTCAGCAGGCCCCGCATCCAGCGCATGCCTTCCGGATCGAGGCCGTTGGCGGGCTCGTCGAGGATCAGGACCTCGGGGTCGCCGAGCAGTGCGTGGGCGAAGCCCAGGCGCTGGCGCATGCCGAGCGAGTACTTGCCGACACGCCGCCGGGCCGCCGTCTCGTCGAGGCCGACGAGCTCCAGCAGCGCGTCGACGCGCTGCGCCGGCACGCCCATGGTCTGGGCGGACACGGCGAGCGCCTCGCGGCCGCGGCGCCCGGCGTGCTGCGCCGAAGCGTCGAGCAGGATGCCGACGCGCCGGCCCGGGTTCGGCAGGTCGCGGTAGCGCCCGCCGAGGATCCGGGCCTCGCCGCTGTCGGGCTCGGAGAGGCCGACGAGCATCCGCATCGTGGTGGTCTTGCCGGCGCCGTTGGGGCCGAGAAAGCCCGTGACGGTGCCCGGCTCGCAGCGAAATGTGACGTCCGAGACGACGGTGCGCCCGCCGAGCTGCTTGGTGAGTGCGTTGGGTTTCGATCATGCCTGCAGACTCGCGGCCGGCCGCGTTTCCGGCCACGGTCCGCGGGCTACGCTCGCCGAGACCCGCGGCGGTGGCAGACAACGACTTAGGTAGGGGGTCGCGGCCGTGGCGCTCGCCTAGCCTTCCCTTGGGCGATGGCACGCCAGGCGACAGCGCGCTTTACCGATGGCCCGTCCGGCTGGTTGCGCTCCGCGCTGCCCGGCGTCGTGATCGATGCCCCCGACGAGGAGCGTGGCCGCCGCGACCGCGTCGTCGACGCGACGATCTACCTGGTTGCCTTCGCGATCAGCGCCGCCACCCTCGCGAACACTTGGCAGACGCACCCGCCCTGGCTGCGCGTCGTGGACGTCGTGGTGGGGATCGCGGCGCTCGTCTCGCTGCACTGGCGGCGCACCCATCCAGCCGCCGTCGGGATCGGCATCGGGGCGGTCTCGCTCGTGATCCTCACGACCTCCGGCGCGAACCTCGCCGCCACCTTCAACGCCGCGATCCGGGCGCGTGGCCGTGATCTGGCCGTCATCGCCGGGCTCCTGCTCGCGTGGGCCTTCGCGAGCCCGCTGCTCTACCCCCCCGCCGGTAACTACTGGGTCAACGCGGGGGTCTGCCTGCTGCTGACGGGCGTAGTCCTCGGCTGGGGACTCTTCATACGCGCGCGGCGAGAGCTCGTGCGATCGCTGCGCGCGCAGAGCGATCGCGCCGCAGAGGAGGCCCGCGCGGCCGAGCGGCGGCGGATCGCCCGCGAGATGCACGACGTGCTCGCCCACCGTCTCTCGCTGCTCTCCGTCCACGCCGGCGCGCTCGAGTTTCACCCCGACGCACCGGCCGAGGAGGTCGCCGACGCGGCCGGCGTGATCCGCGAGAGCGCGAAGACGGCGCTCGAGGAGCTGCGCGGCGTGATCGGCGTCCTGCGCGAGGACGGCGGCGAGAGCCTGACGCAGTCGCCCCAGCCGACGCTCGCCGACCTCGCTGCACTCGTCGAGGAGTCGCGGGCGGCCGGGATGCGGGTCACCGCCCGGATCGAGCTGGGCGACGCGGCGCCGCCCGCTGCCGTCGGGCGCACCGCGTACCGGATCGCCCAGGAGGGCCTGACGAACGCGCGCAAGCACGCGCCGAGAGCAGCGGTGACGCTCACCGTCCGCGCGGCCGACGGCGACCTGCAGGTCGAGGTCCGCAGTCTCGCGCCGGTGGCCGTCGCCGCGGCCGCGCCGCTGCCCGGGGCGGGGACCGGCCTGATCGGGCTCGCCGAGCGCGTCTCGCTCGCCGGCGGCACGCTCGAGCACGGCGTCGACCCCGACGGCGCGTTCGTCCTGCGTGCGAGCCTGCCGCGATGATCCGCGTCCTGCTCGTCGACGACGACGCGCTCGTGCGCTCCGGCCTGCGGATCATGCTCGCCGGCGCCGCGAACCTCGACGTGGTCGCCGAGGCCGCGGACGGCCGCGAGGTGCTGGGGGCTGTCGACCTGCACCGGCCCGACGTGGTCCTGATGGACATCCGCATGCCGCAGCTCGACGGCATCGCGGCCACCCGGCTGCTGGCCGCGCAGCCCGACCCGCCCGCCGTCGTCGTCCTCACGACGTTCGACGCCGACGAGCTCGTCCTGCGCGCGCTGCAGGCCGGAGCAGCCGGCTTCCTCCTGAAGGACACCCCGCCGGCGGAGATCGTCCGCGCGATCGAGCTCGTCCACGCCGGCGACGGGATGCTCTCCCCCGCGGTCACGCGACGGCTCATCTCCCTAGTCGCCGGCGACTCCGACGCCGCCGCCCGCACCGACCACGCCCGCGACCGCATGGCCACGCTCAGCCCACGCGAGCACGACGTCGCCCTCGCCGTCGGCCGCGGCCACGCCAACGCCGAGATCGCCGCAGCTCTGCACCTCTCCGTCCCGACGGTCAAGGCCCACGTCTCCCGCCTGCTCGACAAGCTAGACGTCGACAACCGCGTCCAGATCGCCCTGCTCGTGCAAGACGCGAGCGAGCACTAGAGCGAGATGCTCATGGTTCCATACCAAGCGTCGGCGCCATTTCGTTGACCTACGACGTCCAGGCGGCCCAACCGGCTGCTCTACCTCTGCGTCGCAGCTTGATCCGGCTGGCGAGGACTAGGTTCGACTCCGGCCCCTGGTCGGTGACCGGAAGGCCTCCCGTGAAGACAGGAGGGGTCGCATGGCTCGGGTCATCCGCAGTACTCCTTCGCCACTGACACGAGCACGTCCCGGGTTCGTTTGACCGAGGCGAGATCGACCCACTCCACGCTGGCGTGCGCCCCAGCTCCCCGCGGCCCGAAGAGAACTGTCGGAATGCCTGCGCCCGCGAGGGTTGCGGAGTCGGCCCAGTAGGGCATGCCCACGATCTCGGCTCCTGCGTGCTCGGAGACGAGGCGAACGATCTCGTGTTCGGGGTTGCACTCGAAGGCGTCGCCGCTGAACAGCACTTGCATGGTCGCGTCGCCTTCGCTCTGCGCTATGACTGTCTGCAGTTCCTGTTCGACGTCCGAGCCGCCGGGCAGCGTGCGCCACTCGCCGTTCACGAGGCAGCGTTCGGGATATGTGGAGAACTCTTGGCCGCCCTCGATCAAGGAAGCGTGAAGCGACTCGGTGCCAAGCAGCGGATGGGCGGGCCCTTTCTGAAGTCGCTCATCCAGCTCTCGCAGCGCCACGAGAATCGGGCCCATCCCGAGGATCGCGTCCACGCCGATCTCGGGTTGTGAGCCGTGAGCAGCGCGCCCCATGACCTCGATCTCGAACCCCACAAACCCCTTGTGAGCGATCGCAACGGCAAGGTCGGTTGGTTCGGTGACGATCGCCGCGTCGGGGCGCCGGCCAGACGTCACTAGAGCTTCGTGCCGGTTCCAGCTGCCTCCTCGTCAGCCACGGCCGCGACGATCAGATCGCCAGCAAGGTCGCCCACGGTCGCCGCCGCGCTCATGGCTGCCGCCAGCCCCGCCTTCATGTCATAGGCGCCGCGGCCATAGAGGCGCCCGTTCTCCGTCCGCGGCTCGTGGGGCGACTCCATGCCGCCGACTCCCACCGTGTCCAGGTGGGCGTTGAGCAGCAGGGTCCGGCCGCCGCCACGCCCCCTGGCGACGGCGGTCACGTTCGGTCGACCTGCCGCAACCTCCTCCACTGAGACGTCTAGTCCCTCTTGTTCCAGCCACTTCGCCACGTAGTGGCCGATCGCGCTTTCGCCCGCACCCCGGCGACAAGGGTCGGGTTTACCGAGTCAATCGCCACCAGATCGCTCAATAGCTGGACAAGGTCACCATCGGGCTGTTTGTCGACGGGCATTCCGGAAGGGAGCATTCCATCTGGGCAACCGCCGCAGCGCTCCCACGGTGGCGAGGGAGACCAGCGCGCGCGAGCCCGACGAGCAGACTCACGAGCTCACGCCGCCGGTGTCAGGCACCGATCAGCTTGAGCACCGGCTCGCGGACCGGGACGGTGCGCAGGTACTCGCGTATTCCGTGATGGGTGGCGCTGTCGTTGCGCACGAGAAAGTCCGTGCATAGCTCCGGCGGGGAGAACTCGGGGCGCAGGGTTTCGTCGAGGGCGGCCAGGTCGCGGGCGTCGCAGACGTTCCGCCATGCGCGCACGCCGGCGGGCACCTCGAGCGGCCGCGTGATGAGGTCTTGCACCCACGGCACGCCGAGTGGCGAGCCGATCGTGAGGAGCAGCGGAATCTCGGGCGGCGGTTCGCGCCGCTCGCGCAGCACGTCGTACGCGATGATCGTTCCGAGGCTGTGCGAGAGGAGGACGATCGGCCCTTCTGCGCCGTCAAGCTCCTCGTGCACGACGGCGCGCATCCGCTTTGCCAGATCCGTGAAGAAGTAGGCGTATACGTCCTTGTACGTGAGTCGCACGAATTCCCGAAAGAGGGCGATGCGGACTGCCCGCGGGGTCGGCAAGGCTTCGCCGTGCGAGAGCTTCTTGTCGCGCTTTGCTTGGAGGTTCCTTTCGGTCGTGGTTGTCGCGCGCGGAGGCCGCCCGCCCAGCCTCGCTCGGCTATGTGTGCCCTCGGTTCCCGGCGCGCCATCGACCCGCCTCGCAGCCATGGCCAGCCCGAGCACCTCGCCGAGCTTCTCCCTCCAGCACCGTCAGTTCAGCCATTCGGAACCTCCTCACGTTTGGCGCGGAACGTCCTGATACCAACCCCTCGCCCGCTCAGTCCGGTTTGCTCGGCGTGGTCGAAGGTAGGTCAGGTTGAGCGATGCGAATCATTACGTGGAACGTCGCGCGCCGGACCTCGCTGCTGGTCGACCAGGCCGCCGTCCTCGGCTCACGGACCCCAGATGTGGTCGCGCTCCAGGAGGTCACCGCGCGCACGCTGCCGCTCTGGCGGGCAGCCTGCGAGGTGATCGGGCTCGCCCACGTGATCTCCTCGCTCGAGGGTGTTTACCCGGTGAGGGCGCCTGCTGAAAGGCGGCGTACCGGGGTGCTGCTCGCGTCGCGAACCGCTCTGGCCGCCTCAGGCCCTGGCCTCGATGTGCCCTGGCCCGAAACGGCGCTAGTCGGCACGGTGATGACGAATGGCTCGCCCGTGGAGGTACACACGGTGCACGTGCCTAACGCGGCCAACGGGTGGGTGAAGGTAGAGACGCTGCGGGCGATCCGGGCGGGGCTCGCCGGCGTGGCTGGTGTACCGCGCGTCCTCTGTGGCGACCTGAACATCCCGCGCCGAGAGCTGCCCGACGGCCGTGTGGTCTCCTTCGCGCGCGACACCAAGGGACGGCTCCGGCCCGAGCGCGGCGTCGACTGGGATGCCGCCGAGCTTGGCGTGGTGCCCGGGCTGCGGGAGCTCGGGTTTCGCGATGCCTTTCGGTTCCTGCATGGCTATGAGCGACAGGAGCCGAGCTGGACCTGGCGCCGGGTGGCGGGCCATGGGGGCGGATGGCGCCTTGACCACCTTTTCGCCTCCTCCGAGCTGACGCCGGTGGCCTGCTCCTATCACCACGCGTGGCGCGACACCGACCTCAGCGACCACTCCGCGCTTGAGGCAGACCTGGGGTAGCCGATGCCTCGGCGCGAAGGCTGGCTTGCAGAGGAGTGTTACCGCCGTGCGGGGGTTACGGTGTCGGCGTTCACAAAGGTGCCCTGCGTGCCCACCGACGTGGCGTCCTGGCCTGCGAGCTTGAGCTTGGCGCGATCCTGAACCGAGCCGATGGGACCGACAACGCCGCGATCGGTACCCGATTTGACCGGGCTCTACCCGTCGTCCAGCTTGCCCAGCAGCTCAGAAGGCTCCACACCGAGTCTCGACAACAGTTCCAAGTCCCGGTCTGGGTCGACTTTATCCGGCAGCTCCTTGTTGGCTTGGTCGACCTTGTCCTGATCGCCGCGGCTACGGAGCAGCTCAAGCAGCTTCTGCTTTGGAATCTCCATACAGATCCCTCCCATTCAAGGTTAGAGGGCCATATAGGTGTACCCGGCCGAGCCAGCGCCGCATGTAGTCCGGCATCAAGCGCAGAGGGGGGCCCGATCGGGCCCCCCTCTTTCCGGCTACTGAGAGGTGCGTTGCTTAGGTGTTGCTGAGTTCGCGTTCGGTGGTTTGGAGGACACCGGCGCGGTTTTTGTGCTGGCGCTCGTAGCTGCGGACGGCCTTGATGCGTGTCTCGTCGCCCTCGGAGAGCACGGCGCGGACTTCGTCGACGCCTAGCTCGTCGTAGCCGGGCCACGGCTCGTCGGCTTGCAGAGAGTCGATTCGGCTGGTGACCGTGGAGCGGTTCTGGTTCTTGCGCTCGTAGGCGTTCACCTTGGCGAGGTCGACCTGAGAGAGCTCGGACAGCTTCTCTTGTACCTCGTCCGCGCTGAGCGAATCGTAGGCCGAGATCGCCAGATCCGACTCAGACGCCACCGCGCCCTTCGCGGTGCCTTCCGCGCGCGCGACCCCGGGTACCTTGCGGGCCTGGCGGGCGGTGCGCTTGGCCTGTTTGGTGCCGCGGCGGGTGGTGCGCTTGGCCGTGCCGCCCACCTCACGGAGCGCGTCGGCGGCGCCAGTCTCGGTCACGTCGTAGGAGCCCTCACCGTCGAACTCCGCCCGCGCCACCCTGTCGGTCAGGCGCGGAATCTCCTTCAACACTCGGGCAAGCATCCGCTGCTCGTCCCTCAACACCGAGTTGGCGAGCCGCTCGGTCTTGCTGTCGCCCGCCGTCCGCGCGAGCCGCGCGAGCGCAGTGTAGGTCGCGATCTCCTGCGCCTCAGCGGCGCACGAGTCCTTGGCGTTTTTGAGCACCTTCTCCTCACCGCCACTTCCCCGCACCAAGTCGAGCGGGGTCTTGGTCAGCGCCAGCGCCTGACCGACGACGGTCTGAACGACCCCCAGCCCGAACTCCAGCGGGTTGTTGCCTTGCCCCAGCTCACGCAGGCGGTTCTCCACGCGCTCGGCGTGGGAGCGGGTCTCATCCAGATGGGACTCCAGCCCGTCGCGGTAGCTGCCCTTGGGGGTCATCGCGATCTGCGCCTGCAACTGGCGCACCAACGCGGACTCCGAGCCATGGGCCTCGTTCAAGTACTGCACGATCTTCTGCTTCTGCTTGGTACTCATGAAAGTCACTCCAATTAGTTGACGCTGCGTTGCGTGCCTTTGCCGGAGCGATCAACGGTCCGCCCCCCGTGGGAGGGCGGACCGTCCATCGTGCTCCGCTATGCCTACCCGCCACCAGTACGAGGACGGGCAGGCATCGCGGCTGAGCCCGACGGGCGCACCCCCGCCGAGCAAGCTCGTACTAGGAGCGGGCGGCGCGGCTGTCGTCGTCGGTGTACGGCTCGGGGCTGCCTGACTTCGCCAAGCCGCGCCCGATCGCGTAGGCACCGACGACAATCGCGACATACAGCCATGCCTGGCGCGCGATGAATTCATCGGTGCCGCCGGTGTCACCACCCTTGATCACAAGCGCGGAGACGAGGATGCCGAGGACCGCGGCCACGACCATGAAGAACTCGGTCGTCTTGGTCGCTGCCTTGGTCTCGGTCATCAGACGACGAGCCCTGTCTCCAAACGACGGCGTGTCGTGCGACGCGCTGTTGATGTTGCCGCGTGCCTCACCGGCACGGGTTACGTCTGTTGCTGCCATAGCGAAACTCCTTTGGGGTAGCCCGGAGCGAGTCAGTCGCACGGTGCGACGCCTTCCGAGCATCGAGGGTGGGCCAGTGCCGTGCTACTACGGAAACGCTGACCGACCCCCCTGCTACCCGAACTGAGGCGCCCTAACCCATTCGCGCCAGACACATCATCCGCTACCCGACACGACCTCCACGTTCTCCTGCGACATCGCCCGCCCAGTATCCGCCCACGGCGGGGGGGGCGATCAATCCAGGCGAGCCAGCGCCCATCGCTGACAGCGCGCACACGACAGGGAGTCCTCACGCCGCGGGATCCCCATCCGGGCGCCTGAAGGGGTGGCCGGGGTCGCGCCCGGCACGCCGCGACTCACTAGCGAAGCTCTACCGAGCTCGCCGTGCCTACTCCGCCAGCCCCACAGCTGCGAGGGCTTGCGTTACGAGCTTGGGGTTCCGCGCAGCGCTTTGACCATGGCGGCGATGTGTTCGGCTCCATGGTCGGCGGCCTCCGCCCGATCGAGGATGCTGGCCACGAAGTCCGGCACCTCGGAGTTGATCTCTGCACCCCGTGCGTGGTCCCTGATCCGCTGGAGCGCGGCGTTCCAGACGCTCAGGGTTGCCGTGGGATCTCCAAAGTCGTCCTTCTTCACGGTCTCGATGATCCAACGGGCTTCATCGTTCACGCCAGCGCCTGCATAGAGGTCTAGGTCGACGCCTTCGGATTCGCAGAGCACGACGCCGTGGGCCGCGCCCGCGTAGGCACCGTAGAGTGAGGAGAGCCAGGCCAGGTCGAGCGCCGCCGCCGAGCCGACCTTCTCGCCAACGAAGCGAATGTCCTCGCCAAGAGATGTGAGCAGAGCCTCACAGTGGTCGAATACCGACCGCCGCCCCGAGAACACGATGGTGGCGCTGGGGGTGCCGATGTCCTCGGGATAGCACAGGAGTGCCCCGTCGAGATAGTCGGCCCCCTGTGACGTGAACCATGCCTCGAACTCGCGGGCCTCTTGCGGAGCTCCGGTGCTCAGCTGCACGACTACACGGCCCGACAGCTTCTCGGCGACGTCCGCAGCCTCGAACAGCGATCGGGTCGACGGGTAGTCGTCGATGCAGACGAGCACGACCGGGCTGACCTCGACCGCCGCCGCGACGGTCGCAACAGGTGCCGCGCCCACATCGACGAGCGGCTGCATCCTGGCGGGCGACCTGTTCCAGACGGTGACGCCGTGCCCACCGTTGACGAGCGATCGGGCGAGCGCAGACCCCATCAGACCAAGTCCCAAAGCCGAAATGTCGCTCATCTAGGAGCTCCTTCGTCCGTCGCAGCAGGGAGCGAGAGAGAACGCCTAGCGTCGCAGAAGGCAACAAGAACTCCGCCTGCCCCTGAGAGGTTGGACGCGACCTAGCTCGCGAGCGACGCCAGCGTAAGAGGGACCGCGAATGCCTGTCAACCGCTCGACCCTTACGTTCCGTGATGCGCGGACTCGGGCCAGTCGCGAAGTGGCTCGTGTCCTTCGCCCGGACGCGCTCCTGGCGGCGGAGAGCCGGCAGCCTTCCAGTTTTCGAGAGTTTCGTTGACCAGTACGCGGTGTGGAGCGTCCGGCCACCCCCCGTCGAAGAGCCCCGTCAGGCACGTCGCGGATGCGCCGGCGTCGCGGAGACGGTCGCGGTAGATCGGATGCACGTGGGCCTCGTCGGCGAGCAGGTACGCCGTACCGGCCACGACGCAGATCGCCCGCCGCCGCGAGCCACGGTTGCGCCACGCCATCAGTGCGCCTCACTGCCTGTAGGCCGCCTAGGCCGAGGGCAAGGTCGCGTGCACCCACGGCGCGGGAGAGCACCTGTGCACCTGGGAGCCGCGCCTGCTTGCCGACCCAACCTCGCTCCATGAGCTTTGGCCGCGCGTGAAAGTGACGCCGAAGAGGAATCGTGCAAATGAACAAGTGCCGCGAGATTGCGCATGGGCGTTGTCTACCAGTCGGTGACACTCTCGCGAAGCCCAGAGCTTGCACTCGCGCGGGGAACCGGGCCTTCAGGAGGAGAGGAATGGCTCCGCGAGGGCGAGCACTTGCTCTGGAGTCTCCTCGGGAAGGAAGTGGCCCGCGCTGGGAATCGTCTCGACCCTGAGATTGTGTCCGGGTTGTGGATCGAGCACGCGGCGGAGCGCGCTCTTCTCCCCCATTGCCAAGAGCGTCGGCGTGCGTAGCTCGGTGGAGCGGTCGCCGCCGTGCAGGGCCGCGGGTGCCTCGCGCGTGAGGAAGGTTCGGTAACACGCAGAGCTCGCGCGGGCTCGAGCTGGCTCGAGCAGTCTGTGTGCGTAGACGTCCAGCTCTTTCTCGTCCCATCGGGCGCTGGAACCGCTGCCGGCGCGGATGAAGCCGCGTATGAACTTCGGGCCGGCGGTCATCGTGCGCCAACCGAGCCATGGCGACGCGAGCAGGAACTGGTAGGAGGCGAAGAAGGGGAGGGCGACGTGCCGAAGTTGGGGGTTCCCGGGCCAGGGCGGTGAGATATCGAGCGCCACGAGCCGCTCGACCCGCTCGGGATGATCTAAGGCGAGCAGAAACCCGACGTAACCGCCCCAGTCGTGTCCAATGATTCGGACCCGGCCGTGCCCGTCGGCGTCGAGCAAGGCGATGATGTCGGCCACGAACGTCGCTTTGGCATAGTTGCCAGGTGGAGCGGACGACCACCCCCATCCCCGCAGATCCGGCGCGATGACTCGATAGGTCCGCGCCAGTCGTGGAATTAGGTGTCGCCACGACCACCAGTGCTGCGGCCAGCCGTGAATCAGCACCAGCGGTGAGCCATTCCCGGCCTCCGCCACGTGAAGCCGGACCGCGCCCACGTCGACCTCGCGGTGCGTGACACCGGCGACCGGCGGCACGTCGGAAAGCCGCATCTCAGGTGTCACTCGCTCCGCCCAAGGCGAGCTTCGGTGCCGGTCAGGATGGGGAGTTCGGGTCTTCTTGCCCGGCGAGCTTGAGCGAGCCGTCCCTGACGTCGCTGAAATGGCGTTCCTGTACAGGCAGCGCCCAGTCGATTAGCTCCTGCAGGTCCCCGTCGCCGGCCTTCTCGTTGAGCTTCTGCAGCACCGACCAGTGTCCGGCCTCCGCGGCCTCGGCCATCGTCAGGAACTCGAATCCGTCCAGCGCGTCGGCGTCGTCTCCGAGATACGTGTCCATCATCTCGGTGGCCTCGCTCTTGGTCTCGCCGGCCTTATCGAGCACGGCAGTCTTCTTGCCGTCGAGCGTCCCAGCGAAGTCTGTGCAGCGCTTCTCGGTTTCCGCCGCCTCCTCGCCCATCTGGTCGAGCTTGCGGCGCAGCTCCTTGTCCTCAGTGAGTTGGCTCACCTTGTCGGTTGCCCCCTGCGCAGCCATCGCGAGGCCGAGCACCTCGCCGAGCTTCTCCTGCAGTACCGTCACTTCAGCCATTCCGGGACCTCCTCCGTTTCGATTGCGAACCTGCTGATACCCATCCCGCGCCCGCTCAGTCGGGTTTGCTCGGCGTGGTCGAAGGTAGGTCGGGTCAGCGATGCGAATCATCACGTGGAACGTCGCGCGCCGGACCTCGCTGCTGGCCGACCAGGCCGCTGTCCTGGGCTCACGTGCCCCGGATGTGGTTGCGCTCCAGGAGGTCACCGTGCGCACGCTGCCGCTGTGGAGAGCAGCCTGCGAGGTGCTCGGGCTCGCGCACGTGATCACCTCGCTCGAGGGTGTCGATCCGGCGCGGGCGCCCGCTGAAAGGTGCTCGCGTCGCGAACCGGTCGGTGGCCGAGCGGGTCGGTGGGTCTCAGGATTCGCCCGACGCCGACGTGCCTGATTGCGCGCGGCGGTCACCGCCTCGTGCATGATCGCCCGACGCCGGCAAGATCCACGTCGCAACGCCTGCGCCCACCAGTCGGCAGCCATAGCCGGACGGCATCTGGCCGTCGGTTACCCGGGGCTGGTACTGCCGACCCGGACCGGGTCAGGTGCGGGTGCGGGAGGGAGCTCGTGGTCGTGCACGCGGCCTAGTCGGTGGAGCTCATCGAGCGCCATTCGGCGCAACTCGAAACGGGACACAAACGACCACGCGAAGAGGCGCAGCGCGGCCTTCTCCTCATCCGTAATCCGAGAGGGGTCGATCACCCGCTCGTCGATCTCCTTCGCAGGGACGCCGGTGAGCGCCGCGCTGGCGACCTCGTGCTGAAGCGACTGAAGACGAACGTTGCGCAGTTGTGCCATTCCACGGTTCTCCTGTTTTGGGGCCGGCGAGTGGGGCGCGCCAGCGACCACGCCCCACTCGCGGCTTGAGCTCTCTACCTACCGGACTTCTTCCGTGTGCCTTTGGTGCCGGCATCGTCCGCGTCGATCTGCTCCTTGCGGACCTCCTCCGACACGCTCCGGTCCTCCGTAACGGTTTCCTTGCCCATGCGGACGCGCTCCTTGGGCACGGTGCGCTTCTCGGTCACGACCTCCTCCTCGTGGAGGGTCACCTCGTGCTCCTCCTCGGAGATATCTGGGCCGTCCTTGGCGTCGCCGACGTTGGCGTCGGTGATCGGCTCACGCTCTAGCGTGACCTTCTCCCGCTTGACCGGCACGGTCTTCTCGACCTGTTCGGTGACTACGTACTTGCGCAGTCGCGCCCGGCCGCTCTCGCGGCTGGTGGTGGCCACGTGCAGCTCCTCCTCCGAGCGCGTCATCGCGTCGTCAGTGGTGGGGCCGCTGGTGTCGCGCCCGACCGTGCCGCGGTCGGTGTCCTTGCGGCGCTTGCCCTTGCCCTCAGGGAGCCCTGAGTCCGAATGTGCCTCGGAGTAGTCGAGCCCATAGTGTCTGTACAGGGCGGCCTCCTCCTTCTGCGAAAGCTCGCCGTCGGCCTCGGCGGTGGGGGCTTCCTTGACCTGCTCCTTGTCGTAGGGCAGCCGGACGTCGCCGCTCGACTCGCTTGCCTCGGCGATGGGGACGAAGCTCACCTTGGAGCCGAACAGCCCGGTCTTCACCGCCAGCCACTCGGGCTTGCCGGTCTGGGTGTCCATGTAGATCTCGTCGACCTTGCCGATCTTGTCGCCGTCACTGTCGACGGCGTTGCGGCCGCGCCATTCGGCTACGGCTGTCTCTGTGGGTGTCATCGGTCCCTCCTACCTCCTGGAGACACTGAGGTCTCAAATGGTGACTCGCCTGTCTCCCTTGAGTACCCAGGCTCCGCGCTACGAATCCTTAGCCGCAGCGCCCGCAACCCCTCGCGAGTGCGAACTCCTAGACCCGTGTCATCTGCTGCGTCCGGGCCACGGCCGCGGAGCGACATGATCGGCCCGGTTGTCTATACGGCGTCGGTCGAATCGCGGGAGCTGTCGGATGGACGCCCACGAGCGCCTGATCGAGTCTGCCCAAGGGGTGCGCATCGAACTGGGCGCGCCAGGCTGTGGGGGCGGAGCGGTCAGGATGGGCGTGGCAGCGCAGCGTTCACACGGCACGCACGCGACCGCCGCATCGGCGGAGTAGTAGTTGGCCCCACATTGAGGACATCGGCTTCCCGGCACGAGTCGACTCCTATTCCCGAAGGACTGTTGCCCTGCGTGGGTATGCCTACCCACCACCCAACTCCGAACACCTGGATGAGTTAAGGCGGGGTTACGCGCTGATTGCAACCCCGCGACACCTCGACACGATTGCGCGGCGCGACCCGCTTCGCCGACCCCCCGGCAGGGTCGCGCGCGCGTGGTGGCCACGTGCCAGCCACGAAGTCTCGGCCGACCGCGCGCTCGGACCACGGCCCGCTGTCGCTTCGCGCGAGAAGCCGTCGCAGGCGCGAGCTTCCCTAAGCAGCCGAGGCGGGCGACATCGACGCCTGCGAGACACTCTGCAAGCACGTGCACGGCTGGGAGCGAACCGGCGAGCTGCGCGATGCGATGCAGGCCTTCGCGCCATTCGTGGTGGTGCGGGATGGACAGGTGGCCGGCTATCTGACCACGCCGACCATGTGGCCGATGGCGCACGGCGTCGCCGAGACCGAGAAGGACATGGAAACGCTCCTGCTCGGTGTCGCGGCGCAGTCCGAAGAGCCTCTTTCGTTCCTCGCGCCGATCCGCTGGGAGCTCTACCGCTGGGCCCTGCGCGAGGGCCTACGCGCGGTCAAGCCGATGAACATCATGGCGCGCGGCCCCTACCAGGAGCCTCGTGGCGCCTGGTTCTCGAACGTCCTGTACTGAGGGCGACCGCCGGCGTCTAGGCCGCACGGCGGTATGCCTGCTTGATCCGAGCGTCGCTCGAAGGGACGAATCGGACCGCTGCTCACCACCCGCGCGGATCTGGGCCCGAGCGGCGATCCGGTGATTTTGGCCGGTTCTGGAGATATCAATCGGGGCGATAGCGTCCGCGTGATGACTGACTCCACGCGCGACCATGACATTGTCGTCTACGGAGCCACCGGCTTCGCCGGTGTGCTGACGGCCAGGTACCTGGCAGAGCACGCCCCGCCTGACGCCCGGATAGCGCTCGGCGGCCGCTCGCAGGCAAAGCTCGAGCAGACACGCGCCCAGATCGGCATCGAATGGCCACTCGTGGTCGCCGACAGCCAGGATGCCGATGCCGTGGCGGCGCTCGCGAGTTCCGCCCGCGTCGTCGCAACGACCGTCGGCCCGTATTCTAAGTACGGCAAGCCGCTCGTTGAGGCGTGCGCGGCGGCCGGAACTCACTACGCCGACCTCACTGGCGAGGTCCTGTTCATGCGCTGGTCGATCGACGCAGTCGACGCCGCGGCGCGCGCCAGCGGCGCTCGGATCGTGCACACGTGCGGCTTCGACTCGATCCCGTCCGATATCGGAGTGCTGCTCCTGCATGAGGCGGCAAAGGGGGACGGCCATGGCGAGCTAGAGGAAACGTCATTCGTGGTGAAGCGGCTTCGCGGCAGCGCGAGCGGCGGCACGATCGACACGCTCCGGACGACCGTCGACACCGTGAAGAAGGATCCGGTGAGTCGGCGGCTGCTGCTCGATCCTTATTCGCTGAGTCCGGACCGGCCGGCCGAGCCCGATCTCGGTCCCGAGCGCGACCCGGTGAAGCCACTTCAGGACGACCGACTCGGCGGCTGGCTGGCGCCGTTCGTGATGGGCAGTGTCAACTCGCGCGTGGTGCGGCGCAGCAACGCGCTCCAGCGCCACGCCTACGGTCGCCGGTTTCGCTATCGCGAGCTCATGCTCACGGGCCCCGGCCCCGTCGGTGGGGCGAAGGCCGCCGGCATCGCCGGTGGCCTTGCTGGCGCGTTCGCGGGCTTTGCGACCCCCGGCGTCCGCCAGCTCCTCGATCGCGTTCTGCCAGACCCCGGTGAGGGGCCGAGTGAGGAAGCCCGGGAGCGCGGGTTCTTCCACATCGACATCCACGCTGAGACGAGCAGCGGCAAGCGCCTGCGGTGCGAGATCCGCGTGCCGGGCGACCCCGGCTACAAGGCAACGGCGGTGATGCTCGGCGAGAGCGCGCTCTCCCTCGCGTTCGACGATCTGCCCAAAGCCACGGGCGTACTCACACCCGCGACCGCGATGGGCAGCGCGCTCGCTGACCGCCTCGTCGCAGCCGGGCACATCTACCGCATCGTGCGCGATTGACGAGCCCGATCTTCCAACCAGCCTGCGTCGCCTGCATGTCCCGTGACACTTCCCCCTCGCGCAGGAAGCGAGAACGCATCCAGGAGGTCATTGGGGCTGAATCCGTCACCTCCGGGCCACCGACCCGACACCCGCGCCGATTTCTCGCTGAGCAGGCAAATCAGGTGGCCCAGAGAGCCACTCCGGACGCCTGAATCACGCAATCCGGCCGTGCGGCTCCGGGAGTGAAACCCCAGGCCGAGGGAGGTACGGAGACATATTCGCTTCCCGGTCGGCGACCTCCCGGTTGAGAAGGAGCACGGTCGATCTGCGCTCCTCCTCGTCGTCCAAGGCAAGAGCGCAGGAGTCGGCTGCGCTCCCCGTAGCGGTGGAATCATGGTCCGGTGGGATCATGGTCCCATGTCGCTCGTGATCAGGGAGATGGCCCTCGATGAGGCGAACTTCATCATCGACTACTTTCACGGTTCCACGCCGGAGCAGCTGGAGCTGCTTGGAGTAGATCCCACGCGGCTACCCACGCCTGACGGATGGCGGCACTGGTACACGGGTGAGTATGCGCGGCCGCGCCGTGATCGCTCTGTCCTGCTGGTCATCTGGGAACTGGATGGCGCGCCGATCGGTTTCTCGACCGCCGACAAGATCACTTACGGCGAGCAGGCTCACAGGACTCGACGCTGATTGGGCGCCGTGGTACCAAGGAGGTACCAAGCTCTGCCCGAGTCGCTGGAGCGGGTCGAGTGCGCGCTGACGAAGATCGCTCAGACATGCGCTCCTCGTCCGCCGCCCTTCTTTGACGGCGTCCAGCGTCCGAACTGGGATGGCCTTCGCGCTGGGTCGCCCTCCGCGCGGCCTGCGCCGATCCAGTCCTCAGCGGCGACGTGAGCGGCTTGGAACGTTCGCTCGGCTGAGGTCGGGTGAGAGCGCTCCGCGGACGATCCGCTTGGGCCTGATGCCGCATCCGGACGCTGAGGTCACGCGTGTTGAGTAGATGCCCCGGCCGTTCTCCCACCAGAGGAGGGTCCTGCCGTCGGGGGACCAGGACGGGTCGGCTTCCTGGCTGATCCGGCGACCGGGGCCGATCGTGCAGAGAGGCGTGGAGGCGGCCGGAGGATTGCCGGTGCGGTAGATCTGGATGGTGCCGACACTGACGTCGGCGAAGCTCGGTCCCCGGATCGGTCGGCGCACGACCGCGAACCGGTCGCGAGCGCGCGTCATCTCGGCGTCGGCGAGGGCGAACGAGTTGGTTCCGGTCTGAGGGTCGCGGCCCGGGTCGCGGTAGAACTCGACGCCGCGCGTCCGCTTGCCAACCCGGTTGGTGAACACCTGAGCGTTGAAGATCCCATAGCTCGTGGAGAGAACGGTCTTGGAGCTAATCCACGCCGGGATGTTGTAGTCGTAGTAGCTGTCCGTCTGGCCGATCTCCTTTGGCGGGTTCCTCCGGAAGTCGAAGAAATCGATGAACCACGCGGACACGGTGGGACGAATCTGCGATCGGCGAAGGTCGTAGAAGGTCGAGTAGACGGCGTTCTGGGTCGCGACGATCCGGCCGTTGGGCGAGAGATCCACGTTGAACGGCTCAGTCGAGAGCGACGGAGATGGGTCGATCGCCCACTGTCGAGCCTTCACTATCCGCCGGCCGTTCGGACGGAAGGAGTGCAGGAAGACGCTCCTAAGCGCGACGATGGTCCCGTTGTCCGCAATGCTGGGCGAGAAGTACGGAAAGCGACGGCTTCCATCCCGCGTGATGCGCACTTGGCGCGAGCCGTCGAGCCGGGACATGTAGATGTTGTTCTTCTTGATGAAGACCATCGAGGCGCCCTGCGCCGGAGCGGCCGCTGCGAGGCCGACGAGTACGAGGGCGAGGGCCGTGGCCCTGAACACGTAGCGACCCTAGGGCCGCGACTGGTCTCCCGTCAAGGACAGGGCCGTTTCGCGGGGGTTCCCTTTGTAGCCGAAGCGGGCATCGAGCCTCCATGAAGCGCGGAAGATACGAAGCGGGCCGGTGTGCCCGACCTGGGTGAAGAAGGGGACGCCAAGCTCGACGCATGCCGCGCACAACGGGCAGTAGCGCCGGTCGGTCGGCGGGGCCTCCCATAGCCACGGCACGACCCGCAGGCCTCTGAATCCGTTGTCGGTCACGCAGCGACGCAGCTGCCGGACGGCATCCATCGGGCGGTCGAGATCGACTGCGGCGAGACCGGCGAAGCGAGTGGGCTGCGCTAACCCACTCGGTCACTCCTCGTTGCTGATCAGCGGCGGCTGATACGGCGCCGACCAGGCACTCAGCGGGCCGAAATCGAGTCCCGCATCGTGTCGTTCGCGTTCTGGAGGGCGTCCGCGGTTCCTGCGTGTAGCGTAAAGCCGCTTCGTCTCGAAAGGAACCCGCCACGGCTGATCACGAACAAACCGCGCCCTCCTCGCGCCCGACGCCCGCCAGTACGGGGCGTCAGCTGGATTTCCATCCCGGGATGGGGATGCGGTGGGAAATAACACGCAGCACTGAGGACACGGCGGGCGAGCTGTTTGAAGCCACGAATTGGGTGGACCCTCAGATGCCTGGGCCTCCCATTCACGTGCATCCCACGGCGGAGGAGAGTTATGAGGTCATCGAGGGGGCGCTCGAGGTCTTCATGAACGGGCAGTGGAACGCGGTACAGGCCGGTGAGACAGCGACCGTGCCAGCAGGAGTGCCGCACTCGGTTCGCAACGCCCGCGACGAGCCGGCGAGAATCGTGAACATTCATAAGCCCGCGCAGAGGTTCGAAGCCTTCTTTCGAGACATGCACAGGCTGATCCACGAGGACAAGATCAAGCGCCTCCCGCCCAAGGAGCCGCGATCCGCAATCTACGCAGCCATGCTATTCGGCAAGTACCCGCACGAGATCCGCACCACCAAGCCGCCGAACGCGGTCTTCCAAGCCCTGGCCTTGCTCGGGAGAGCGTTTCGCTTCAAGGTCTGACCCCAGGGCGCGATCTAACCCAGCGAGAGCGATTTAGGCGGCGGTCGGGCGGCGACCGGATTGCCGCTGCGAGCGGCGGTCGAGCTGTGGTCGTCGTCCGGCGTGAACGCGTCGGCCGGAGCTTGACCGGCCACGGCATCGGCGACGCCGCGTTCATGGACGACCTAGCGGCGCCGCTGCGAGCGGTGGCTAGCGGCTACCGGCAGCGGACGAGGGACCTTCG
This sequence comes from uncultured Thermoleophilaceae bacterium, assembly GCA_963755215.1. Lineage (GTDB taxonomy): Bacteria > Actinomycetota > Thermoleophilia > Solirubrobacterales > Thermoleophilaceae > JAAYBF01. Next base: position 163,066 of record CAVWIW010000016.1, on the reverse strand, counting down.
CGCCGGTGACCTCTGCCGCGACCGAAAGGCACCAACGAGGGTGCTCAGGGTCTCGGTCGCACGCACACGCAGCTAGCTGACGAGGTACATCGTCACCCTGCGCCCACGGCGTTTGCAGACCGCGTACTTCGACGGCGACTCGAAGCGCCGCGACCAGCGGTAGCTGCAGGTCCAGGTGCCGCCGTTCCACCGAGCGCCGCGTGTCCACACACGCCTCGGCATCCGATAGTGGCGGTCCCAGTAGACCTGGATCAGCATCGCGACCGACTCCGCCACCAGACAGCGCGGCGCGTAGCCGTCTGTCCGACGCGGGAGGCCGGTCGCCCGTAGCGTCTCGGATTCCAGGGAACGCTCCCTGGTCGATCGCCATGTAAGTCCTGCCGGAGCATTTGTACGTCTTCGCCTCCGCTGCCGGCACGGCCATCAGGCCAGCCACTAGCAACGCCACCACCGTGATGCGCTTCATCGCTGCTCCCGAGCGGCCTCGAGCAACTCGCGGTGCTGCGCTGCCCTGACCTTGGCCTTGCGATCACCCCGGCGCAGGAGCCGGAACGGCACCAGCCAGATCCAGAAGATCGCGTACCAGCACACGATCACCGACCAGGCCATCGTGATGCAGGAGACCGCCAGCGCGGCCATCGCGGCCGTCTGCCAGTCCTTGTCGTGGCCCTCGGTCATCTTCCAGAGACGCTGCGCCGAACCCGCGAAGCTCATCGGGCTCGAAATCACCATCCGCTCGCTGGCGGGCCTACCCGCCCGCTCACCGGGCGTTAGCACCGGCAGGTACCCGGGCCTCTCCGTGTTCTTCACCTTCATGCTGCTTGCGCGAGCTGATCGCGCTTGACGTGATTGACGTACGCCCATGCGGCCAGCGATAGCGCCGCGAGACCAGCCAGGTACAGGCCGAACCCGGGCTGCGCCAGCGGGCCGGCGTCCTTCAGCTCCACGTAGATTCGGATCGACTCGAACAAGCCGAACGCAGCCGCCACCGCCGCGTACGCGCGGATCGCGTACGAGTGGCGGTACCGCCCGACCTTGCCCCTTGCGATCAGCACCATGGCCACGGCCGCGGTGCCGAGCAGGATCGGTCCGTCGCCCTCCATCAGCGACACCTGCGTTCCGAGTGCGGACACCCACGGGAAGATCGCGCTGACGCCCAACACGGCGGCGCTGACGACTCCCCATATCTTGATCTGCTGCTTCTTGCTCATGCTGCTCCTTCGGTCGTTGTGGTCCAGATTCCCCAACGCGTCCCGGCGCGTCGTGGCAAGGGGCGGCCGTTGTTGACGCTACGCTAACAATGCTCTTGACGGATCGCCAACAACATTTAGACTCGGCTTATGCACACGACGCCGAAGTACAGCCGCCTCGATCCCGGGCAGCGGCGCGACCAGATCCTCGACGCGGCCAACGCGCTGTTCGCCGAGCGCGCCTACGACGAGGTCTCGATCGAGCACATCGCGACCTCCGCCGGCGTCACCCGCGGGCTCGTGCACCACTACTTCGGCGGCCGCAAGGAGGTCTACATCGCGCTGCTCGAGCGGCTCGGCGCCGTGCGCGAGGAACAACTCCCGCCGCCCGTCGGCCGCAGCGCCCGCGCGCGCGTGGCCGACACTGTCTCGCGCTGGCTCGACTGGACCGAGGCGAACCGCACGATCTGGCTCGCCACACTCGGGCGCGGCGAGGACATCGCCGACCCCGACGCCAAGCGCGTCGTCACCGACCTCGTCCGCCGCGCCGTCGCAATCCTCGCCGCCCACCACGCCGACATCGCCCACGACACGCCCCGGCTGCGCTACGCGCTCGAGTGCTGGACCGGACTCAACCGCGCCGCGACGCGACGCTGGCTACGCGGCGAAGCCACCCGCGACGCGACACACGAACTGATCGCCACCACCCTCGAGCACGTCCTGCGCACCTTCGGCGCCCCACCCGCGAGCGCATGAGACCCGCAAAGCAGGGTGCGCTCAGCAGTGCGGCCGCGGTTCCGTGTTTCCGAGCGGTAAGTGACTAGTTGCCGCAGCCCTCGAACTGCCGTCGGTCGCCACTCTTCGGCCGCCAGCATCATTGATGTGTGCGGGTTTGCGGAGATGTCAGCTGGGTGTGCAGTTCGCCGGCGGTAAGTCCGCGGGTGATCTGGAGCGGTCCGTTGGGCGGCACCGGCGACGGAGCCGACCGGGCTCCCAGCTAGCGATTACGCAGCGAGCCGATACCGCTGCTTGATTCGTGCGTCGCTCGGAGGGACGAATCGGGCCCCCGCTATGTCCCTTTGAGCGACGCTTGAGACCTCCTGCGGGAGGTCTTTCGCGTTGTGGAGGGCGTCGGCGATCGCCTCGGTGATGGTGGCGGAGATCTCGATGCGGCGGCCGGGCTTGTCGTAGGTGATCAGGAGGCAGAAGGCGTCGAACACTTGGCGCTTGAGTTCGGTTGGGGCTTGGTGGAGGGCGTCGGCCAGGTCGGGGATGCGCGCGAGGGGCTCTCCCGGGTCCTCGGAGGGCCCAGAATCGGCCGCGGCGGGGGCGAGGTCCGATGACGGAAGCTACCGTCCCGGCATGACCGCCTGGCGCCAGGCGCGGGCGATCGCGCTGTTGCCGGGAGTCGCTACCGTGGCCGTGCCCGCTGTCATCTTGGCGAGCGGCGACAATCCGAAGTTGGGATGGGGACTCGTCGGATCCGTGGCCGCCCTCCCGCTTTTGTCCGGACTGCTGCTGATCGCCGCCGGGTTCGCGCTCTGGCTGTGGACTGTGAGGCTCTTCGCACGAATCGGCGAGGGAACGCTCGCGCCCTGGGACCCGACACGGCGCCTCGTCGTGACAGGTCCCTACCGATATGTGCGCAACCCGATGATCGGCGCAGTGCTCTTGGTTCTGATCGGGGAAGCCGCTGTGTTCGGTTCGCGGGGGCTGCTGATCTGGAGTGCGGCCTTCGTTGCGATCAACTGGGTGTTTTTCGTGCTGCAAGAGGAGCCCGGCCTCGAGCGCCGCTTCGGCGCCGAGTACCGCGAGTACAAGCGCGCCGTCCCGCGCTGGATTCCACGACCTAACCGGCAGCAACCAAGCGGGCGCAAGCCCTGAGTAACGCTCGCTCCGCGACTCTCCTCGCACCGGCTGCTTCGAGCAGGTGCGACCGCACGATCTCCACGTTCTTTTGCGACACCGCCTACTCCGACAGCCCCACGGCTTCGAGGGCGTCGGTGGGATCGGGGAAGGACACGAGTCAGCTTGCCTTCGCTGATGCGAATGGGGGCGCGCGATGGGCTCGTAAGGATCCCAGCGCGACCCGATCTTGAACGCTAGGAGTTCGTGACCGAACTGCTCACCGGTCGGGTCGAGTCCCCATTCATCGACGCGACAGTAGCTGTGCTCACTGCATCTACCTCGCAGTGGACAAGCTCTACCGCAAAGCCTCGTGTTCGAAGCCTCCAGCCGAACCAGCCGGCTTCGAAGCAGCACGCGCTCACGTCTGCGTAGTGCGATTCCACGAGCGCGTCTCTGCACGGCGTCACGTCTATCACGCTCGGTCGGGCGCGCCCCGTGGTCCTGCGGCTCAGCTGCGGTGCGCGAAAGGTGCGTTCCTCGGAGGCGACGGTGCAGTCGTTGAAGGCGCAGCCCCCGTCGGGCGCGAGAACGCTCCGCGCGACCTCGACCGACTGAATGCGCGGCGTGGTCTGACTCGTCGATCAGGAGGGTGTGACACCTTCGACTGTGTCGCGCAAGACGGCCGTGTCTGCGTACACCCGCCCGCGGATCAACTTGCCTTCGCTGAATTCATAGATCCACACGTTGTGCACGTCCATGGTCCTGCCGTTCTTGGCACGCGCCTGGACGTGGACCGGGACGACGATCTGGTCGCCGCCGTCGACGAAGGACTCGGGGGTTGAGGTGAACTCGTCGAACCACCGCCAGAGCTCGCGCGTGAACCAGCCAATCACTGCGTCGGGACCCTGGAAGGTGCCTCCGTACGGGATCGACTCCGGCACCACGACCTCGCAGTCGGGATGCAGAACATCTCGCATGTTGGCCGGATTGTCCTTGCCCCAGCCCGCGAATCCTTGGGCGAGGAGTTCGACATTCGATGGGGTCACATTCCCTCCATTGGGTGGACTGGTCAGTCGCCGCCTGGGTCGCGCGCTCGGTCACGCCAGAGGGGTAGCCGTCATCATGCCGCAAGGCGGTATGCGTGCAGTAGCCGACCGTCGCTCGAAGGGACGAATCGGGGCCGGTATTGAAAGGCCCGCAAATGCAAAGCCTTATCTTCGTTGGACCCTCGCGATCAGGGCCCCCTACATCTCACGCGCCTCGCGCCGGCGAGCGGCTGCACGGCTTTCACTTCGTGCCGATACCGATGTTGACCCCGTTCGTCAGTGTTGCTTGCCTGTCCCGCCCGGCGCGCTCGCGGAGCATGCCGTCGAGGAGCTGGCGCAGTCTCGCTTGCTGGTTCTCCGTGAGATTGAGATCCGCGACCACCATCCCCGTGATCGGGTTGCTGTAGAGCATCCAGTCCCACATCTCCTGCCCCGAGGAGAACCTTGGCCGCTCTGCCGTGCGCTCGATGCGGATGTCCTTCAGTCCCGCATCGGTTAGCCGCCGGCGCAAACCTTCAGGGTCGCCCACCTGGAACTCGAGCGGCGGCGGATCGTCCGGTAGGCCGGGGAACTCGGGAGCGACGACCTTCAGCGCACTGATGAAGACCTGGAGGGCCTCGAACTCCGCCGGCGAGCGGTAAGCGATCAGGACCACGCGGCCGCCGGGCTTCGTCACGCGAACCATCTCGCGGAGCGCGCGTGGCTGGTCGGGCACGAGCATGACCCCGAGCTGCGACCCGGTGACGTCGAAGCTGTCGTCCGGGAGATCGAGGCCGTGACAGTCCATCACGCGCCCCTCCGCCTTGCTCAGTCCCTCCTCGCGGACGCGTGCCTCGAAGCGCTCGATCATCGCGGCTGACCAGTCGGTGGCGAGCACGCGCGCCCCCAGGCGGGCGGCCGGCAGGCTGAGTCCGCCAGTCCCCGCCGCGACGTCGAGGAAACGCTCGCCCGGCTCGAGGCCGACGAGGCGGAGGGTTTCGTTCGCCAGATCGGTCTCCTGTGGAGCCACATACCGGTCGTAGCCCTCGGCGATCGCGTCCCAGGCCTCCGGCGGCGCGGCGTGCTCTTCGGTCGCAGTTGCTTCGCCCTGACTCGTGGTCATCGTCTCCTCCTGCCGATCGTGTGCGGTGGAAGGACGCTACGAGCGACCGGCGCCGCTGCCAATCGGGAGTTCTCCCCATGCCGTGAGCCCGTGCTCCATCGCAAACACTGCGACCGCGGCGCGCGTCGAGACGCCGATCTTTCGATAGGCGTTCTGGATGTGGCGGTCGGCAGTCTTGACCGAGATGCCAAGCGCATGCGCTACCTCCTTGGTCTGCAGACCGCGCGCCAGCCGCGCCACGACCTCGACCTCGCGCTCGGTCAGGCCCGCAGGACGCTCGATTGGTGGCGCCTGCTGCCCCGCCGCCTCGAGCACCGCACCGACCGCGTCGGCGTCGAGCCGCCCAGCGCGGGCCTCCTCGCTGAGGACCTCCGCGGCCCGCTCGGGTGGGAACGCTTCGCGGTGCGGCCGCGGCTCGGTCATCGCCTGGTAAGAGTCGGCGGCGGCGAGCAGCCGCGCGGCAGGCGTGAGCGAACCCCCTCTCACACCGCGGTAGTAGCCCGAGCCGTCGAGCCGCTCGTGGTGGGCGGTCGCGACCGGCGCGAGGGCAGCGAGGAAAGGGGAGCGGCTGAGGACCCGCTCGGTGTAGTACGGGTGCAGCCGGACCCGCTCCCACTCGCCGGTCGTGAGCGGCCCCGGCTTCTCCCAGATGGGCACCGGGACAGCGACCCGACCCACGTCTTGGACCAGGGCTGCGCGCCGGATCGCCGTGACTTCGCCCTCGTCGAACCCGCAGCCTTCCGCCGCCCGGCTCGCCAGCTTCGCCACTCCGGCGGAGTGGCCGGCAAGGAACGGACACACGAGGTCGGCGAAGTCGCCCATCGCAGAGAGGGCCCGATCGATCTCGCCATGCTCGAGGACGAACCGCGGGGCCGGCTGGCACGCGAGGGTCTGATTCCAAACCGGCACCTGGTCGTCGATGGCGAGAATGGCCTCGGCCTCCTCCACGAAGCGGGCGGCGATCACCGGGTCGAGGGCGCTGCCGGCCCGCTCGCCGACCACCGCGGCCGCGAGGTCCGCTCCGCCGATCACGCGCTGAACGTCGATGTCCCGCGCCACGTGGGCGATCCGCATGGCCAGCGGGACCCCGTCGCCCTTGGCCTTGGTCGGGCCCTTCCCGTCCCAGCGCTCGTCGACGTAGGCGAACAACGCGCCGATGGAAGCGGGCAGCCCAAGTCTCTCGATCAGCATCTGGGCAACCTCGCGGCAGGCGACGTCCACTCGCGGCATCACGCGCGCCGCCAGCGGAACCTTGCGTGCCATGCGGATCGCGCGGATGGGCGGCGCCGCGTCCGGCGCCACCGACCGCGCGAGCGCCGCGACCACCTCCCGTGGCTCACCGAACCACACGGGCATCAGGTGGTTCTTCACGACTTCGCGTGTGTCGCCGAGGATCTTCGCGCGCAGGTGGATGTCGGCGGTGCAGCCGACCTGTTGCAGCAGGCACGCGTAGTAGCTGTGGGCCGCGGTCTCACGGTCGACGTCCAGCCGTTCGGCGAGACGCACAGCGACGAGCGTGCTGCGGAGCCCGTGCTCGAGGTCGAATCCGATGCTGAGATCGGTCGCGAGCGACAGCGCGGCGATGACCTCCGCCGCAGCGATCCGCTCACCACCCGAAGACCCACTCCCAGACATACGGCGACGGTACCCCAGCGCTCGGCAGTGACCGCTAGCAAAAGGCCGGGCGCCTCCGGCTATCGGACGACTGCTATCGGCGCCCTCCGATAGCCGGACACCGACGCCCGCTGGCGATTCCTTTCGGCGCTCGAGGGCGACCGCGGCGAATGGGGAAGTTGTTCGTGACCCCTAGGCGCCGAAACCAATCGCGGACGCCTCACAGCGTCAGGGAGCGGGGGGGGGCGATATCCGGTGAGGGGTCGCCGAACCTCTAGGGCAGCGCGCCCTTGGCGCCGGAATGGATCGCGATGTGTGGCTGCGCAACCGCTGCTTGAGCCGGTTGCGCGGAACGAATTAGACTGTCGCGGTGCCGCTACTCGAGGTCAACGGCGTCCGGCTGCTGGTGGAGGAGTCGGGCGGCGGGGAGCCTCTCGTACTGGTTCATGGAAGCTGGGACGACAGGCAGGTGTGGGCGCTCATCGAGGAGGATCTCGCGCGCCGTTCGCGCGTGGTCAGCTACGACCGCCGCGGTCACACGGGCAGCGAGGACAGCGTCGAACCTGGAGTCCGCCGCGACGACGAGGATGACCTTGCGGACCTGATCGAGACGCTTGGTCTCGCGCCGGCGAACGTGGTTGCCAACTCGTTCGGGTGCTCGATCGCGCTGGGGTTAGCCGCTCGCCGGCCCGAGCTCTTCCGCTCGCTTTGTGGGCACGAGCCCCCGCTGCTGTCGCTCGCTGCTGACGATCCCGTGGTGGCGCAGGTCGGCGAGGCCGTCGGCCCCGTGCTGGACCTGATCGCGCGTGGCGAAGCCGAGGCCGCCGCCCGGGATTTCGTCGAGACCATCGCGCTCGGCCCCGGCGCGTGGGAAATGATGCCCTTGGAGGAGCGCTTCTCCATGGCCGCAAACGCCGACACCTTCGCCGGCGAGCAGCTCGATTCGGCCTGGGCCGACATCGACCTCGATGCTCTGAGCAGGATCACGGTCCCGGTCCTCTTGACGCAGGGCGATCAGAGTCCGCCCTTCTTCTCGAGGATCATCGCGCGGCTCGCGGAGACCATGGACAGCGCAGAGGTGAGGACACTGCCCGGCGCCGGACACGTTCCGCACATGACGCATCCCGCCGAGTATCTAGCCGTGATCGATCAGTTCGCGGCGCGGTGATCGACAAACGCCGAGCTCTGCCTGACGTTGCCATGGCGCCTGGCGCCGCCGCCGAGAATCATTCACTTTCGCTCCCGCGGCGTAAAGCGGTAACGCTAGCCAGGTGTGCCGGCTACGCGGAAGCGACGGCCACTACCAGCGGTTAGGCCGCCAGCCGGTACCGGTACCTCTGCATGATCCGCGGCCCCCGTACGACCCCAAGCCGATTGGCCGAGTAAGAAACGCCGGTGATGGAGTCGGGCTAGCCGGAGACGACGACCTCTCCGGCGGTCACCTCCGGCGGGTTGGGCGCGAGCGACGCGAGGTTCTCCTGGACCCACTCGGCGGCCCTCTCGGTGGAAGCTTCCGCCCCGCCTCGGTCCTCGAAGATGCTGACCGTAGCCATTACCCCGTTCCCGGCGTCGAGCTCGTAGAAGGCCACGAAGCCCTGGATGTCCTTGAGGAGAGGGACGAATTCCTCACTCACTCGCCGCATCCCCTCGGCGGGGTCGGTGACCCCTTCATAGCGTCGGATGGTCGCGTACACGTTGGCCCTTTCCCTCGGTTCGTGCGGCGTCCTCCCGACAGTCCGGATACTAACCGCAGTTGCGACTAGCCCGGTGTTGGCGTCGTGCCCCGCGTGCGCCATGCCAAACGCTCGCGCGGGTTCGGATAGAGCGGTGAGGTATGCCCCTTCTCCATCGAGGAACGCGTCCAGGCGCTCATCATCGGGCCGAAGTGGATTCGTTGAGGCTCTTCCAGCCTGCGCCGGCGAAGAGCCAATCAGCTCCCACGTTGCGTGCCAGCTCTAGGCGTCTGCTACGCGTGACTTCTTGGACCTGCGCCTACAGAGACCGTCGGGGGCGCAGCCCCCGCAGCACGGCGGATGTATCGACGGGCTTGCGCCGCCCGGTCCGGGGGGCTACGTTCAGCGGAGTGACGGAGCCGCGGCCCACGGCTCAAAGTGCGGATGCTCCCAAGGTCGAGCCCGGCTATCGCCTTGCTGCCGTCGGGCGGGAGGCGGCCGAGGATGAGCGGCTGAGCCTTCTGGAGGAGCTCTACGACCCGGTGTCGCGCCAGCGGCGTGCCTTGGTCGAGCCGGGCTGGCGCTGTCTGGAGGTCGGCGCGGGGCGAGGCTCGATGGCGGTGTGGCTGGCCGAGCAGGTCGGGCCGGCCGGCCAGGTGGTCGCTACGGACATCGACCTCCGGTACCTCCAGCGCCTCGAGCTTCCGAACCTGAAGGCTTTCCGGCACAACATTCTCGAGGAGTCGCTCGAGCTCCTGGGCCCCGCATCATTCGATCTCGTCTGCTCGCGCTTCCTTGTGCACCATCTTCTAGGCAGGCAGGAGGCGGCGATCAGGCAGATGACGAAGTGTCTGCGGCCAGGCGGCTGGCTGATGGTCGAGGACGCAGATTGGGGGACACCCGCTCCAGTCGATCCGGCGCACCCGCTCTATGACGGCTACCGGCGTGCCTGGCGAGATGGAGATTGGTTCACATCTCGTGGTTACGACAAGACCTTTGGGCGGAGGCTGCCGGCACTGTTCGAGCGCTGCGGTCTCGTGGACATACGCCACCAAGCCACCACCGAGGTGGTGCGCGGCGGGACACCCTGGGCGAGATGGTTGGCGGTGAGCCTGGAGGTCATAAACGAGCTCGGCGGTGGGGACGAGTCGGCGCGCGGCGAGATGGAGGTGGTCGCCACCGCCCTGGCCGACCCCACCGTCTGGTTCATGAGGGAGCTGCTGCACGCGTGCTGGGGCAGGCGAGGCGGCGCCTCATCGCCGCCCGAGAGCCGCTAGACGCGCGTCCATCGGCGTGACAAGTAGCGGCCCAGGCGTAACGCCGGCTGCTGCTGTGGACGATAAGCACTAGCGGGGCCGTCGGCCGCACGGATGATCGCTCCCAGCGCCAAGCGAAGCGCCGGCCAGGTCGCATCGGCGACGCGAGAAGCGACAGCCACCACCGGCGGGTCAGGCCGCCAGCCGGTGTTGCTGCGAGATCCGAACGTCGCTCGAAGGGACGAATCGGGCCCCCGCTATGTCCCTCTGAGCGACGCCTGAGACCTCCTGCGGGAGGTCTTTCGCGTTCTCGAGGGCGTCGGCGATCGCTTCGCTGATCGTGGCGCTTATCTCGATGCGGCGGCCAGGCTTGTCGTAGGTGATCTGGAGGCAGAAGGCGTCGAAGACTTGGCGCTTGAGCTCGGTCGGGGCCTGGTGCAGGGCATCCGGCCAGATCGGGAATACTCGCGAGCAGCACGGAGGGATCGCGGGAGGCCTCAGAATCGGCTGAGGCGGGGGTGAGGGCCCGGAGTCATGACCCAGGAGCCCCTACGCCTCCGCGCGCCGCGTGTTCTGGATCGTCGACAACGGCCCAAGCCACAACGGACAGGCCAGCATCGATCGCCTCCAGGGCCGTGGCCGAACCTGCAACGGCCACGTCTACTAGAGCAGACCGTCCATCTGCCCGACGGCCTGACGCAGGCCCTCCTCCATGCCCATCTTCAGCATCTCCTCCATCTGCTCGAGGGAGGGGAACTGGTCGCGCAGCTCCATCCGCGTGCCGCCGTCGTGCTCGAAGAGGCGCATCCGCAGCTGTCCGGTCTTGTCGGTCAGCGGCTTGCCGTCGGCGTCGCCGAAGCCGTCCTCCATCGTCAGCCCGCGCGGGGCGTCGACCGTCCCGATGCGCCACCAGCCGTAGTGCTTGTCCCCCTCCGGGCTGGTCATGAAGTAGGTGACCAGCGCCCCGGGGGTGAGGTCGTGCTCCACGAACGTCGCCGGGTAGGTCGGCGGCCCCCACCAGCGCTCGAGCTTGCGCGGATCGGCCCACAGCTCCCACACGGCGTCGACGGGCGCGGCGAAGTCGGCGACGAGGGTGAGGGTGAGCGCCTCGGTGTCCTTGTCGATGGTGGTGACGGTCATCGGAGGTCTCCTTCGGTGTTCGGGGTGTCCAACAGGTCGGCCAAGAGGCCGACGCGCTCGCGCCATGTGGCCTCGAGCGCGTCCAACGCCCGGCGGGCGCGGGCGACGGCGACGGGATCGGTGCGCACCAGCTGCTCGCGGCCGTGGCGCGCCTTTGTGACGAGCCCGGCGCGTCCGAGCACCGCGACGTGCTTCTGCACGGCGGCGAAGCTCATGTCGTAGCCGTCGGCCAGGCGCGACACCGACAGCTCGCCGTCGGCCGCGCGGCGCAGCAGGTCCCGGCGCGTCGCGTCGGCCAGCGCGTGGAACACGCGGTCGGTCTCGGCTTCGGTGAGCTCATCTACAACCATCTGGTTGTACGTTAGCACGCCGAGCTAGTAGACGTGGCCGTTAGTTCTGGTTGTTAGGCGTGCTCCCCGACCCGAAGAACCGCCCGCTCGAGGTAGTCCGCGCCACGCGCGACGACATCGCCCAGCGCGTCACCGCGCTCGCCGCCGAGCTGGACGGTTAGCTCGCTGCACCGGTCAGAACGGCGACGTCGGCACTGCGACGCGGCCTTCCACCGCCGCCTGTGCCGCCAAGGGGCCGAAGCGCACATTCCTAGGTGAGATGGCGGATTTTCGAGGCGATGGCCGTGCAGGTCGAGCGCGGCCGGGCCGCGGGGCAGACGAGCTCGGGCTCGTGATCGCCCACGTCGGAGGCGTGCCGGTGGAGGAGGTCCTGCTGCCTTGGGTGAGCGGGACGGGTGCGGCGCTGCTGCTGGCGCGTGCCTGGCTCGGTTCGCGCCTGGGGCGAGGACGCCGGTAGTCGCCGGGGCCTTTCGTGCGGCCGAGCGATGGATTTCCGGCCTTCGCTGGATCTCTGTTCATAAGTCAGTTCCGCCCACGAACGACCGGAAAGGCAGAAGCCAGATGAGCTCGGAAACCACTCAGACACGCAAGAAGACGACGACCGCCTGGGTGGTCGCCCTGACCGCGATCGGCTCTCTGATGGCGGCCCTGGACACGCTGGTGGTGTCGACGTCACTGAGCACGATCCGACTCGATCTGGGCGCCTCGATCGAGGATCTGGAGTGGACGGTGAACGCCTACAACCTGAGCTTCGCGGTGTTGCTGATCACAGCCGCCGCGCTCGGCGATCGCTACGGCCGCCGGACCTTTTACGCGATTGGGCTGGGCCTGTTCGCCGCGGCCTCGGCGGCGGCGGCGCTCGCGCCCAGCGTCGGCTTCCTCGTGGCGGCCCGGGCAGCCCAGGGGGCTGGCGCGGCGCTGGTGCTGACGCTGGGGCTGACGCTTTTGACCGCTGCCTTCCCGCCCGAGAGGCGAGGAGCGGCGATCGGCCTGTTCAGCGCGGTCACCGGGATCGCGGTCGCGCTCGGCCCCCTCGTCGGTGGCGCGATCGCCGAGGGCATCGACTGGACGTGGATCTTCTGGCTCAACGTGCCGATTGGCTTGGCCGCGATCCCGCTCGTGCTCAGGAAGATCGAGGAGAGCTACGGCGGCGACACCGGTCTCGACATTCGCGGCCTGGCGCTGATCAGCGCGGGTGCCTTCGGGCTGGTCTGGGGCCTGGTGCGCGGGAACTCCGTCGGTTGGGACAGCCTCGAGATCATCGGCGCGCTCGCGGCCGGCGCGGTGCTGGTGGCGGCGTTCGTCGCCTGGGAGCTGCGGGCGGCGGAGCCGATGGTGCCGATGCGCTTCTTCCGCTCCCGCCCGTTCTCGGCGGGCAACGCGGCGATCTTCTTCACCCTCGCTTCCCTGTTCGGCGCCGTGTTCTTCTTTGCGCAGATGCTGCAGACGGCGCTCGGCTACGGACCTCTCGACGCGGGCCTGCGGTTGATGCCCTGGACCGTCACCTTCATCACCGTTGCCCCGGTCGTCGGCAACCTTGTGGACCGTGTCGGCGAGCGTCCGTTCATGGTCGCCGGGCTGTCGCTGCAGGCGGTGGCGATGGGCTGGATCGCGGTGATCGCTGACTCCGGGCTCACCTACTCGGAGTTCCTGCTTCCGTCGATCCTCGCCGGCGTCGGGGTCTCGATGGCGATCCCCGCGGCGCAGAACTCGGTGGTCGGCTCATTCTCCCTCGAGGACATCGGCAAGGCCGCCGGCGCCAACAGCATGATGCGCGAGCTCGGCGGCGTCTTCGGGATTGCGGTGGCCGCCGCGGTGTTCGCCGGCGGCGGCAGCTACGCCTCGTCCGACGCGTTCCTCGATGGGTTCGCGCCCGCGGTCGCCGTGCTCGCGGGGTTCTCGGCGCTCGGTGCGATCGTCGCCCTGGCCCTGCCGGGCCGACGTCCGACGGCCGAGCCCCTCCCCGTCGGTCCGGTCCAGGCGTTCGAGAGCGCGGGCGGAAGCTGATCACACTGTGATGACCAGACGATGACGCCGCTTCGCTCCAACCCGGTCGTTCACCTCGAGCTACACACGGCCGACCTGCCGCAGGCCCGCGACCTTTACGCGGAGCTCTGCGGCTGGCGGCCGGAATGGATCGAGACCCGAGCCGGCTGCTACCTCTCCCTCGACCTTGGCGACGAACTCGAGGGCGGGATCGTCGAGTGCCCTGTCCGCGGCCCGCTTTGGTTGCCGTACGTCGAGGTCGATGAAATCGCCGATGCCACCGACCGGGCTCGCGGGCTCGGCGCCTCCATTCTCCTGGAGCCCCGGGAGGGCCCGGCCGGATGGCGAAGCGTGGTCCGCTCCGCCGTTGGCGGCGAGCTCGCCTTCTGGCAGCCGAAACGGAGAAGGTCATGAACGACGCCCGGGTGCTAGAGGTCGCCCGTGCGGGGGACGAGGATGCCTTCGCTCGGCTCGTTGAGCCCCACGGCCGCGCTCTGCACGCCCACTGCTACCGGATGCTCGGCTCGGTGGCCGACGCCGAGGACGCACTCCAGGACGCGCTGCTTAACGCCTGGCGAGGGCTCGCGAAGTTCGAGGGGCGAAGCTCGCTGCGCTCGTGGCTGTACACGATCGCGACCAACGCTTGCCTGCGAGCGATCGAGCGGCGGCCCAAGCGGGTGCTGCCGATCGACTACGCGCCCGCCGCCGACCCCCACGACGGCCTGGCCGAACCCCTGGTTGAATCGGTCTGGCTCGAGCCCTATCCCGACGAGCGCCACGGCCTCGAGGACGGACTCGCCGGTCCGGAGGCGCGTTACGAGCAGCGCGAGAGCGTCGAGCTCGCCTTCATCGCTGCGCTCCAGCACCTGCCAGCGCGGCAGCGCGCCGTGCTCATCCTCCGCGACGTGCTCGGCTTCTCGGCGCGCGAGACGGCCGCGGCGCTGGAGATGTCGTCACCCGGTGTCGACAGCGCCCTGCAGCGCGCCCACAAGGCCGTCGACGAACGGCTTCCCGACCGCAGCCAGCAGGCGGTGCTCGGTTCGCTCGACGACCAGGGCCTGCGCGAGATCGTCGACCGTTACGTTGACGCCTTCGAGCGCGCCGACGTCGACGCCGTCGTCGAGATGCTCGCCGCCGACGGCGCGTTCACGATGCCGCCCCTGCCCACCTGGTACCAGGGGCGCGAGGCGGTGGCCGCGTTCCTGAAGGGCCACGTGCTGGCGAGCGAAAACCGCTGGCGCCTCGTGCCGGCCCGGGCGAACGGGCAGCTGGCGTTCGGGAACTACCGCTGGGACGAGGAGTGGCAGAGCTTCCTGCCCCGCAGCATCTCCGTGCTGACGCTCGACGGCGAGGGGATCGCCGAGATCACCACCTTCCTCGGTCCCGAGCTGCTTTCGAGCTTCGGGCTCCCGGACGAGGTGCCGCCCGGCCGATGATTGACGCGGCCGAGCTGCGGAAGCGGTGCCTGTCCTTCCGGGGATCGGCCGAGACCTTCCCCTTCGGCGCGAAGACATCGGTGTTCAAGGTCGCCGAATGGCCCACGGAAAGGTCATCTGGTGGTGCTTTGTCCCCACCGAGGCCGAGGCCCTCGAAGCCGCCGGGCTGCGGGAGTCGATCGGCCGCCGGTTTCTTTAGAGACAGCGTCCGGCTCACCGTCGTAACTGCGTGCGCGAAAAACGCCGTCCTTCAGCAAGACGAGATACTGAGCGGGCGACAGTCCGAAAGGAGGAACAGATGAGCGCAACAAAGACCAGGCAGTCGAAGGGGTTCACGGCCGAGGAAAAGGCCGCGATGAAGGAGCGCGCCAAGGAGCTGAAGGCCGAGAAGAGCAGGGCCGAGGGCGAAAAGGATCTGCTCGCGAAGATTGCCGAGATGAAGGGGTCCGATCGCACGATGGCCAAGCGGGTCCACGAGATCGTCAAGGCCACTGCTCCTGACCTCGTGCCGAGAACTTGGTATGGGATGCCCGCGTATCGCAACGAGGACGACAAGGTCGTCTGCTTCTTCAAGAGCGCGGGGAAGTTCAAGTCCAGGTATGCGACCCTCGGCTTCAACGACGCGGCGAACCTCGACGCGGGCAATATGTGGCCGACCGAGTTCGCGCTGAAGAAGCTGACCCCCGCCGAGGAGAAGAAGGTCAGCGCGCTCGTGAAGAAGGCGGTGAGCTGAGGGCGCGAAGAGAGCGATGACGATGCTAAAGGCAGGCAGAGTCGCAACGCGGCTTCCCGCGCAGGACCTCGAGCGGGCGAGGGCGTTCTACGCCGACAAGCTCGGCCTCGAGCCGGTCGAGGAACGAGAGGGCGGCCTCCGGTACGTGGGCGCAGCGGGCGAGTTCGCGCTGTTCGAATCCGCGGGCGCAGCCTCAGGCGACCACACCCAGATGGGATGGGAGGTCGAGGACATCGAAGCGACGGTCACCGATCTGCGATCGCGCGGGGTCGTCTTCGAGGAATACGACACCCCCGGTCTTCAGACGGTCGAAGGCATCGCTGACATCGAGGGCAACTACCCAAGCAAGGGCACCGGAGAGCGCGGCGCATGGTTCCGCGACAGCGAGGGCAATCTGCTCGGAATCGGCCAGCCGCTTCGGGGGCTTCGGGCATAGACGAGGGCGGGCCTCGAATCCTCGGCCCTGTCGAAGGCCCCGCTACCGCTTCCTCCTGGGGCGTCGGTAGCGCTCCCCCTTTAGTGACAAGCGAGAGTGCGCGCCGGGTGGCTCCTGACTCCCGGCCTGAACGAGAAGCCATAGCGGGACCGCCGGCCGCACGGATGATCGCTCCCGGCGCCAAGCGATAGCGCCGGCCAGGTCGCGTCGGCTACGCGAGAAGCGACAGCCACCACCGGCGGGTCAGGCCGCCAGCCGGTACCGGTACCGCTGCATGATCCGAGCGTCGCTCGAAGGGACGAATCGGGCCGCCGACTCGACATCCGCGCGAGTCGGGCCGCCCAACAGCGAATCCGATGCCCCGAAGCGATTGCTTCTGTTTTCACGCGAGAGCGGAAGTGGGCCTCGTGGCTCGTCCGAGCCGCTCTGGCGGGAAGGGGAGACGCGACATCGCAGGATTCTTGGCCGAACTGGAAGTTCCCTGCATAGCGGGAGGCCGGCGCCGGGACGGCCTCCCGCTGGTCGATAGCGTCACGCCGTCGCGGCGTAGGCGTATGCCAGCTCAACCCCGAACTCGTCGAACTCGGTCGGGGTGGTGTTGCTCTCGTTGCGACCGTCGAGCGACTGGAGCTGGCCGTCGCTCAGCGCCTGGTTGAACTCGACGAACAGGGCGGCGAAGTCGGGCGAGAACCCGGCGGTCTCGGTGAGGATCGCCACCAACTCTTCGTCGGGCAGCTGGACGTACTGCAGGTTTGGCTGGCCGATCGCCTCGCCGATCGCCGCCGCGACCTCGGTGTAGGTGAGGTCGCGCGGGCCGAGCAGCTCGCGGACGACGGTGCCGCTCCAGTTGCGCTCCCGCAGCGCTGCGGCGGCGACCGCGGCGATGTCAGCGGTGGCGATCATCGGCACCTTCGCCTCCGGCGCGACGGAGTCGGCGACCACGCCCTCGTGGCGGATCGTCTCCAGCGCCGCGTAGAAGCCCTCGAAGAAGGCTCCAGGGCGCAGGATCATGACGTTGACGCCGTCGAGCGCCCGCAGCTGCCGCTCCTGCCGGTGCAGGCTGGCGATGAACCCGTTGCCGCTCGCCAGCTCGCCGCCGATCGCGCTCAGCGCGACCACGTGGCGCACACCACTCTCGCGGATCGCCGAAGCGATCGCCTCGCCGCGCCTGTCCTGATCGGCGTGGTAATCGGGCAGGGTCGGGTCGAGCGCGGTGAGCGTGTAGACCGCGTCGGCGCCTGCGAAGGTGCTTGCCAGGTAGTCGGCGTCGCGGACATCGCCGACGACGGTCTCGGCCCCGAGCGCGTCGAGCTCCGCGAGCTTTTCCGCCGAGCGACCGAGCGCGCGCACCTCCTCGCCGGCCTCGAGCAGCAGCTCAGTGATCTTGCGGCCCGTGTTTCCAGTGGCTCCCATCACGGTGATCATTTGTCGTTCCTCCTTAAAGCTGGGCGTCATTGCAGTTCATCCAGCATAGGATGGGCGATCGGGAGTTGCTATGGCCTAAAGTCCATGATCCTTGCTCGTTCATCCAGATAACCTGGAGGATAGGGCCGCACCCCCTGTCATACTGATTAGGTGACTACGCATCCCGACCCTTGGCGTTCGGCCGCCGATCCGCTCGGCGAGGCGCTGCACTTCCTCGAGCTGCGCGGCGCCTTCTACTGCCGCTCCGAGTTCACCGCCCCGTTCGGGCTCGAGCTGCCGCCGTTCGAGGGCTACCTGTGGTTTCACGTCATCACCGCCGGAAGCTGCTGGCTCGAGGCGCCAGAGACCCAGCCGCGGCGCCTGGCCGCAAGCGAGGTGGCGCTCGTCCCCCACGGCGAAGGCCACTTGCTGCTCAGTGAGCCCGACGCGCCGACGCCCAGCATCTTCGACCTCGAGCGCGAGCAGCTCGGCGAGCGCTACGAGATCCTGCGCCACGGAGGCGGCGGCGAGCGCATCGACATGGTCTGCGGCGCCGTGCGCTTCGACCACCCGGCCGCGCGCAAGCTGCTCGCCGCGCTACCGCGCATCCTCACCTTCGACCCAGCGACGAGCCCGACGCAGCTCGAGTGGCTGCGCTCCACCCTGCGGCTGATGGCGCTCGAGGCGGAGGGCCTGCGCCCCGGCGGCGAGACCATCATCACCCGCGTTTCCGACGTGCTCGTCGTGCAGGCGCTGCGCGCCTGGCTGGAGACCGACCCCGCGGCGCAGTCGGGCTGGCTCGCGGCGCTGCAGGACCCGCAGATCGGACGCGCGATCTCGCTCATCCACCGCGAGCCCGGCCGCCAATGGACCGTCGCCTCGCTCGCCGACCAGATCCCGATGTCGCGCTCGGCCTTCGCCGCACGGTTCACCCAGCTCGTCGGCGAGCCGGCGATGAGCTACGTCACCCACTGGCGCATGCACCTCGCCGCCGCGGCGCTGCGCGACGAGGGCGCAACCGTCGCCGCACTCGCGGACCGTTTCGGCTATCGCTCCGAGGCCGCGTTCGCGCGCGCGTTCAAGCGCGTGGTGGGGTCACCGCCCGGTGCCGTACGGCGGGCGAGGCCGGTCGAGCCGATCGCCGCCGCCTGAACCTCGCTCGCCGCCCCTCGTACCGACGGGCGCGACGTGGTACGTCGTCGGCGAGCTGCGCGATGTCGGTCGTATGGTCACCGACGGTAATAAGCCGGCGAAGTCGTCGCGACCCGTCGCCCGGGTGAGCCTCCGGTATTCGCAAGCGTCTGACCAGGCAGTCACGGCGGTCCTCCTTCGCGCGAGAAACGGCAGCAGCGAGCCGGAAGCTTGCCTAAGCCGCAAGCAAGTAGCCCTGCACTAGCCGAGCGTCGCTCGAAGGGACGAATCGGGCCACCGACCCGACACCCGCGCCGATTTCCCGCTGAGCAGGGAAATCAGGCGGCCAGGAAAGCCCCCGGAGCCCATGAATCACGCAGTCCGGCCGCGCGGCTTCGAGGCATGCCGCGGAGGCTTGCGCGGTCGGAGATCTCCTGGGCCAGCGGTATCGCGCTTGGCTGCGCGCTGCTGCTTCGCCAAGAGGTCGTCCGTCCGCAGCTGACGACGGCGAATAGACGAGTACCAGCTCCTCGCCAGTTTCAATTTATACCGCACGGAAGGCTTTCATGAGGCCTTGAGTCTTGCCGCATAATCGCCCGCCGCAAGCCAGGACACACGGAAACGGAGGAGCGAAATGCGCGTGTCTTGTTCGACGTATCCGACGGGAGTGTGGCGATGACCGAGCACGCGGTGGTGATCGCCGGAGGTGGTCCGACCGGGCTGATGCTGGCGGGCGAGTTGGCGTTGGCGGGCGTTGACGTTGCCATCGTCGAGCGGCGCGACGGCCAGGACCTCCCCGGTTCGCGCGCGGGCGGTCTGCACTCACGCACGATCGAGGTCCTCGATCAGCGCGGAATCGCCGATCGGTTCCTCTCGGAGGGACAGGTGGCCCAGGTCGGGCAGTTCGCCGGGGCCCCCTTGGACATCAGCGACTTTCCCACCCGGCATCCCTACTCGCTCGGGCTGTGGCAGAACCACATCGAGCGCATCCTGGCCAGCTGGGTCGGCGAGCTGGCGGTGACGATCTATCGCGGACGTGAGGTGACGGGCTTCGCGCAGGACGAAACCGGCGTCGACGTCGAGCTGTCCTACGGCCCGTCGCTACGGGCGGAATACCTCGCCGGGTGCGACGGAGGACGCAGTCTGGTCCGAAAAGCAGCCGGCATCAAGTTCCCCGGGTGGGATCCGACTACGAGCGCCCTGATCGCCGAGGTCGAGCTGGCCGAGGAGCCGGAGTTTGGCATCCGCCAGGACGGCCTCGGCACCCATGCCCTCGGCAGGGCGGAGTACGAGATCCGCGACGGCGAAGTGGTCTACGCGGATAGCGGGCCGGTACGGGTCATGCTGACCGAGGAGCACGTCGGATCCACGACCGAACCCTCGCTGAGCGATCTCAGCGAGAGGCTCATCGCCGTCTACGGGACCGATTACGGGGTCCACAGTCCCACGTGGATCTCCAGGTTCACCGATATGACCCGGCAGGCCGCGGCTTACCGCGAGAGACGGGTCCTACTCGCCGGCGACGCCGCACACGTGCATTCCCCGGATGGTGCACAGGGCCTCCAGACCGGCGTGGGCGATGCGGTGAACCTGGGCTGGAAGCTGGCCCAGGTCGTGCACGGGGCATCCCCAGAGAGCCTCCTGGACACCTACCACGCCGAGCGTCACCCGGTCGCTGCCCGCGTGCTGCGCACCACGATGGCGCACGTCGCGCTCCGCCGCCCGGACGAGCGCACGGAGGCCTTGCGCGACACCATCGCCGAGTTCCTCATGACGGACGAGTCGCGGAGGCGCTTCGCGGCGATGATCTTCGGTCTGGACATCCACTACGACCTCGGCGAGGGACACCCGCTGCTCGGTCGGCGCATGCCCGATCTCGACCTAGTCACCGCCGACGGCCCGCTGCGGGTCTTCACCCTGCTGCACGACGCCCGGCCGGTGCTCCTCAACCTCGGTGAACCCGGCGGCTTCGACATCACACCGTGGGTGGATCGGGTCCAGATGATCGACGCCAAATACGATGGCCGGCTGGAGCTTCCGGTACTCGGCGCGGTCACCGCTCCCACTGCCGTGTTGATCCGGCCCGACGGATATGTGACGTGGGTGGGAGACCTCTCCGACGAGGCGCTCCCGGCCGCGCTCACCACCTGGTTCGGACCGCCGGCGGCGGCGTAGCGCAGCGTCTCCCAAGGATCTCGAAGGAGCGTCGGGCTGATGCCGCCCGACCTGACCTTCGGACCGGAACCACGTCAACGTCCGAGGCCCCTCCGCGCTTCGAGTTGACCGGGTGGGCCGGGAGGCCGCGGAGGTCAATCAGTGGCCGAGGGGAGGCCGCGGGGACGCTCCGAGATTCATCGACGCGCCGTTGGCCCGTGCACTACCGCCGCGTTGGCTGGGGAGACCGGTCGCTCGAAGCCCCAGTCTCACGGAGAACGAGATGGAGTTGCGCGTAAGCCGGGCCTGTTCCCGGAGGGTCCGGCTTGCTTTAGGCCTTCGACCGGCGGCGCGCTCCCTTTCGTGCTGACGCGCTGCGGCTTTGCGCTTTGGCGCGCCGCGTTTTGGCGGCCTTGCGGGCGGACGCGCTTCGGTCGCCGCGCTTGGCGTGGCCGCGCAGTTCTGACACCGTCGTCTCCAGCCGGGCGACGGCTCCGCGCAGCCCTTTCGGTGCGCGCTTGCCGCCACGCACCTGTGCCGGTAGCTCGGAGAGCTGGCGTGCCACGCTCTTGCGCAATCCACCCTCCCGCATCCGCCGGTACAGCTTCTTGTCTCGCTTGGCTTTGGCCATGAGTTCCTTTCGGTCGTGATTGTCGCGGGCGCGGTGGGCGGCCCGCGCCAGCCTCGCTGGGCTATGTGTGCCCACGGTTCCCGGCGTGGAACCATCTGACCCATGACGGTGGTGGACACCGGATCGGCCGAGCGCTCGGCAAAACCACACCCGCTCCCGCAGGGACGACTAGCGGTCGCACCGGCGTGGCGCCGGCGAGTCCCGCCTTCCCAAGCCAAGCACGGGTCTGCGCAGGCGTTGGCGCGCTTGGATGTCGTCCCGGTGCGCTCGCGACGGACGCTCCTCGGAGACGCCCCCTTTCATGGGAAGAGGTGGCCGCGGCCGGGATCACGGGAGCCCGTTCCCTGGAAAAGTTAGGCTCTCGTCGTGCCGCTACGCGAGGTCAACGGCGTACGGCTGCTGGTGGAGGAGTCCGGCAGCGGCCGCGGCGCCGGGCCGAGTCCTGGCGGTCGAGCGAGATCGAACCCTGGACTAGGACAGCGCATGTACACCTCGTCTGAACAGGACGACGAACGAAAGGAACCACCATGGCGCAGTCGACAAGTGAGACCCCGCTCCTCGACCTGCTCACGGACATGACCGCGAGCTCGCTCGACGCAACGAATCTCGATGAGCAAACGCTCATGCTCGTTCGCCTCGCCGCGCTGGTCGCCGGCGGTGCCCCGCCGGTCTCGTACGGGATGAACCTCGAAGCGGCAGCCGAGGTAGGTCTCGACGCCGAGCGGGTCCGCGACGTGCTTGCGGCGATCGCGCCGATCGTCGGCACAGCCCGCATCGTTGCGGCGACGACCAGCATCGCCAAGGCACTCGCGCTTGAGATCGAGCTCGCGGAGCTCAACCAGCAAAGCGGGCAGTAACCGCGCCGAGCGGCGAGGGCCCGCCCAGGTTCCCGGGCCGCTAGGAGAAGCGGAATCATCGGCATGGCGAGAGTTGAGCATCGACCGCGTCTTCTCTCTCCATCGCGAGAGGGTGGTGCGAGCCGTTGGCTCGCCTCAGGCGGGAGTGCTTGCGTCTCATGGTCAGCGGTTGCGGCTATGCGTTAGGCCGATGCGCTGACCCGCTCGTGCGCCACGCGGGGGCCGTCGCAGTCGAGCGCGAATACCACTATGTCGTCTGGTTCGGAGGAGTGCCCGACCGCAGCGTGACCGGGCGCGACGGCGATCGCCGTCCCTACCGGCGTGGGGCTGCGCAGGATCTCAGCGATCACCAGGCTGTTGGCGACCACGACGGTCGAGCCGATGGCGTCGCTGTAGACCTCGGCCCGCGCGCGCTCCCAGCGCCGGTCCTTGGTCGGCCGAGCGAAGACCGGCACCAGGAGCAGCGACACCCCATGGGCGTGAAGGGCCGGTGCGAACGCGTGTAACCGAGCCAAGTCCTCGCACACCAGGATTGCCAGCCGGGCGCCGCCCACTTCCACCACACACACTCGCTCGCCGCGGCTCAGGTCCTCGTCGATCGGAGCGGTCAGGCAATCGGTGAGCCCCCACAGCTTCAGATCGGCGTGCGAGAAGTTGAATGGGTGCACCTTGCGCTGACGGACGAGCACCTCGCCCGTGCGCGCGTCGAGCAGCACCGCTTCGTTCGGAGGCGGTGAGGAGCCGTCCACGTTGCCGCTGCCCGCCACGACCAGGCGCAGCCGGCTGGTCCCCGCGCCCACACGCTCGGAGAGCGCGACCTGCCAGCGCTGGAGGAGCGCGCGGGACAGGCAGAGCTCGGGCGCGATGCCGATCGCCACGTCGTGCTCGTCCCACGCGGCGATCACCTTCTCCACCCGCGTCCACGTAGGCTCCCGATCAGCGGGATGGATCCGGTAGAAGCGCAGCCCCGAGCGCTCCTCCACTTCCCATTTCAGCTCGCCGGGGTCGCGGATCATCGCTGCGGTGGCCACGCGAAGGCCCGCCTCGCGCTCCGGCCGGGTCAGGCGGGAGCGGGCGGGCAGAGCGGTGTGATCGCAGGCGTCCCAACCGGCTGGGTCGACGCGCACCACAGAGCCGAAGGCCTCGGCCAGGTCGTCGGGCAGCTGGCCGCGGCGGCCGGGGCGGGCGAAGCGGGGGAGAAGGGCGCCGGGAAGGGCACCCGAGTCGAGGCGACCTGACTCCGCGTAGCGGAGCGCGTACTCGGTGAGGGCGGGAGGGGCGGCTCCGCCGAGCAGCGGGTTGGCGTGGGCGAGGGCCGCGTCGAGGCCGAGCAGGATTGCGAAGGTCTCACGCCGGCCGTCGGGCGCCGCAACGGGCTTGCCTTCGAGGGCCGCCTGCTGGGCATCCGTGGCGGTCGCCGCGACCCTCGCATCCGCCATCCAGGCTTCGCCCTCGGCGTGGAACTGAGCAGGGTCGAGCCGGTCGAACAGCTCGCAGAAGAGATCGGCGTAGTCCTCGCTCACACTTGACAGATAGTTGACAACAGTTGCTAGGATGCAGGCATGGCGACGCCCACCGTAGACCGGACACAGGCCCTGGTGCGGCGGATCGCGCGGCTCGACGCGGACCCCGCGCGCCAGGAAGCCGTGGCACTCGGCCTGGTCGACGCCCTGCTCGAACGTGACGACGCAACCCTGGCCGCTGCCCTCGACGCCCTCCGGGATGCCCGCGCCCGGGCCGATGGCGATCAGGGGCTGGTCGGGTGGCTGGACGCGGCCATCGCATGCTCGCACTGGGGACTCGAGCGCGTGCCATCACAGGCGGCCGTGGCGCACGGATCTCAGGCCCACGACTTCCTATCCGTCCTGGAGGACTCGCCGCAGCTGGGAAGCGCAGCGCTGCGCCGCCTCCTCGAGACGGACGAGACCCAGGTGAGCCGCACGGGCCGCCGGCTGCTGGAGAGCGGTCTGGTTACTCGGCGCAAGGCCGGCCGCGAGGTGTTCTGGCAGCTCACTCCGCGCGGGCAGAACGCGGTCGAGGAAGCGCCCGCCCCGCAGCGATCGCCCAACTCCGAATTCTGGCAGGAGGCCCTCCGGCGCGGCTTCGAGGCCGCGGGCGGCGACGCGCCCGGTGAGCCCCGCGTGGTCGACCCCACCCGCGAGCGAATCATCGAGTGCACGCTCGAGCTGCACGGCAAGCAGGGCATCCAGGCCACGACGTGGCCTGAGGTCGCCGACAAGGCGGGTGTGCCGGTGGAGACCGTGGAGGCGCTGTTTCCCACACAGGACGACCTGGTTAGGAGCTGTGGTCAGCACCTAATGGAGAGCCTGCAGCTGCCGCCGCAGGACCGAGCGCCCGAGGTCTTCGCCGGCGTGTCGTCGGAGAATGAGCGGATCGGCCGCCTGGTCGAGACGTTCTTCGGCGCCTACGAGCGCGGAGCGGAGGGCATGACCGCTGGGCGCCGCGAGCGCAGCGATGTGCCGGTGGTGGACGAGGCGATCGAAGAGCTCGACAACACGCTCGACGCCCTCATCGTCGAGGCGCTACGTTCGCTACGCCCGGACAGTTCCTCGGTCGCGTCCCTGAGGGCACTCACCGACCTCGAGGTGTGGCGAACCCTGCGTCACCAGGGCGCCACGCCCGAGGTGGCGGTGGACCAAGCGAGCGCGGCGGTCGAGCGCTGGCTCGAGGCACAACCGGCACGCTGACAGCCCCGATCCGGGCCAGCGCGGCCCAGCCGACGCATCGCCCTCGTTCGGATGAAGGCGATGTGGTGGGGGGTTCCGCTCGAGGGTTCGGTACGGGAGGGCATTCGACGCCCTCAACCGGGGAGACGACGAAGCGGTGCTGCTGCCATACCACCCAGATGTGGTGTTCGAACAGCTGGGGGGCGACGGCGGCGAAGGTGAGCTTGGGTTTCAGGCGAGCTACCGGGGTTACGAGGGCTTTCGCAAGTTCCAGCAGGAATGGCAGGGCGACTGGGCGGAAATCCGGCACGAACCCGTAGAGCTGATCGACCTCGGAGACCGGTTCGTCTTGCTGATGGAGGCAACCGCGCGGGGCGAGGCCAGCGGCGCAGCGGTCACCCAGAGCATGGCCGTCCTGTCGACCATCAACAGACAGGGGAAGGTCATTCGCGAACAGCGCTACTTCGAGCACGCCGATGCCCTCGCAGCCGCCGGGCTGTCGAAGTGACGGCTTCCGGCAATGCCCTGTCGTTCGCCGCCCGGGCAGGCCGCATTCGGCTGATCTGCGACCGGATTCTTGTTTCATGGCCCCACCTCGCGTTCGTGCAGCGGTATCGATGGCGGCGACACCGCTTCCGCACCGCGCGCAGAGGCGACGTTGCGCACGAGGATCGCGCCGCCGTCCTCGATGAGCTCCTGCGGCTCGACTCGCCAGTCGGGGAACTCTCCGACTAGGTCCCGGAGCCGGAACGTCAGCGAAGTGTGCCACTCGATTTCGTCATCGAAGCCATGAACGCGCTCTCGAAGTTGTGACGGTTGAACTGCTCGTTCGAGACCAGGTATCCACGCCTGAACGCTTCGAGGCTAGGGCGACCCGCCACATCCTGCGACATCGCCTACCCCTCAAGCCCCGCGGCTGCGAGGGCTTCGGCGTTGTTGAAGAACGCCTGTTCGCGGATCACTCGCCCAGCGGAGATCGTGAAGATCTCGGCGAACTCGTTGTCGAAGCCGGCTCCGCTGCTGGGCCCGCTGGCCTCAAAGCGCCCGATCACCAGCAAGCGGTCGCCGAGGTCGATGATCTCCTCGAGCTCGTATCGGAGCCGCCCCCATTCGGCGTTCCACTTCCGTTCGAAGCTCACGCGCTCCTCGCGACCGCGATCGGGCGGGTCGAGGCCGAGCCCGACGAACTCCTTAGGCAGTTCGAGCTCGACCTCCGGGTGGTAGGTCGCGACGGCCGCTTCGACGTCGTCGCGGTTCAAGGCTCCGAAGGCCAGCTGCACAGCGCGACGGAGATACGCCTGGCGCAGCTGCGAGCTCGGAGGCAGTCGCAAGACCGCCCGGACCAAGACGATCAAGGCACGCGGGAACTGCAAAGCCAGGCGCTCCTCCAGGCTGCGGCGCGGGTGCGCTCTCAAGGAGATGGGCTGGCGCACGACCTCCAGGTTCTCCTGGGACATCGCCTACTCCGACAGCCCCACAGCTGCGAGGGCGTCCTCGACGCTCAGGTATTCCCGCCCCCGCACAATCTGTCCGTCGCGGACGGTGCTGACCCCGGCGTAACGAATGTCGATCTCGATGCCGCTGACCTTCGCCCGCGCCTTCACTCGCTGAATCGCAAGCACGCGGTCATCCCCGACGTCTCGCAGCTCCTCCACCACGACGCTGAAGTCGTCGAAGGTGTCGATCCAGTCCTGCATATACCGACGCACGGCGACCGGCCCGTGCATCTCGCCGACGTCATCGATTGCGCCCTCGGCCGCCCGCCACTCGATGTCGGGGTCCCAGAACTCGGCCATCGCATCCACGCCTCCGTCGGCAAACGCCTGGAGCGCCATGCGCACGACCTCCACGTTCTCCTGCGACATCGCCTACTCCGACAAGCCGAGGGCTTCGAGGGCCTCGGCCCTGTTTCGGAAGGCCTGTTCTCGCACCACCCGCTCACCCTTGAACGTGAACACGAAGGCGAACGGCTCGTCCACGGCGATCTCGCTGGCGGGACCCGACCCCACTGCCTGAGCGACCGCCACCACCTTGTCCCCGGCGTCAATCAGCTCCACGGGGACGACGTCATAGCCGGACAGGGTCTTTTGGTTCTCCGCGTAGATCAGCCGGACAGCCTCGTTGCCATGGTGGGTTCCCAGCAGCAGCGTCTCGAACACCGCCTCCGGGTCGTAGACCTCGACCAAGGCATCGATGTCGCCACGGTTGTGCGCCGCGAACCCCGCCTTGATCCTCTCCACGTTCTCCCGCGACATCTCTCTCGCCCAGTATCGGCCCCCACGCGGGGCGGATCAATCACCAGCCCTTTCCGCGCCATCGCCGGCAGCGCGCGACTGGCAGGGAGTCCTCACGCCGCGGGGTCCCCATACGAGCTGCTCAAGGGGTGGCCGGGGACACACTCGACTGCTGAAATTGCGACTACCCGACGGGCCACGTGTTGCCCAATCCGTTGCCCAGGTGCTCCTCGGCCGCTCGATACGCAGATCGAACCCCCTTGCTAGAGCCGAAAACTGAGCGCCCCCGGCAGGATTCGAACCTGCGGCCTAGGGATTAGAAGTCCCTCGCTCTGATCCACTGAGCTACGGGGGCCATGGACAATGATCGCGGCTCGCAGCGACGGAGGTGAGACAGGGTCCTGATGACCGATCTCGAGACAGGAGGTGGGCGTGTCTGACCAGTTGGCGTTCGACGAGCAGGCCGCGCAACAGATCGAGGCGATGTACCTGATCGGGGACGCCGTGCGCCGGCGGCGGATCGTGCGCGAGGCGCTGCAGCCGAGAGCCGGTGAGCGGATCCTCGACGTGGGCTGCGGGCCGGGCTTCTACTGCGCCGAGCTGCTCGAGGACGTTGGCCCGTCGGGATCGATCGTGGGCGTGGACAGCAGCGCACCGATGCTTGCGCTGGCGGCCGGGCGCTGCGGCCAGGCCCAGAACGTCGAGCTGCTGACCGGCGAGGCCACGGCCGTGCCGGTCGACGATGCGTCGTTCGACGGCGCGATCTCGGTGCAGGTCCAGGAGTACGTCGGCGAGGTGGAGCTCGCCCTCGCCGAGCTTCACCGGGCCCTTGCGCCTGGCGGCCGGGCGGTCGTGTTCGACATCGACTGGGAGACGCTGTCGCTGCACTCGGAGGACTCTGAGCTCTCAGCGCGCGTCCTGCGCGCGTGGGACGAGCACCTGGCCCACCGCTCCCTCCCCCGCACGCTGCCGGCCCGGCTGCGCGCCGCAGGCTTCGAGGACGTTCGGCTGGAGGCCCACCCGTTCGTGACGATCGACTTCTCACCGGACTCCTACGGCGCCACCCTGGTCCCGTTCATCGCCGCCTTCGTGCCGGGGCGCGAAGGGCTGACCGAGGCTGACGCCCAACGCTGGGAGGCCGAGCAACGCGCGCTCGGCGAGCGCGGTGAGTTCTACTTCGCGGTCACCCAGTGCTGCGTGACCGCGAAGAAGCCTGGCTGAGTCGCCGCGGGAGCGCGGCGGCCCTCGCCGATCGTGCTGTGCGTCGCTGCAAAGCTGCAATCGGGACGCCCGGATTTGAACCGGGGACCCCCGCCACCCAAAGGCGGTGCGCTACCAGACTGCGCCACGTCCCGACAGCGCGAGTCTAGACCCAGGAGGCGCGGCGCAGATGTGCCTACGCTCGCTCCACCTCCACTCGGTTGTCGTTGAAGATCGGCGCGGCTCCCAGCTCGGTGAGCTCCTGCGAGGTGGTGACCTGGCCGCTCGCGCCGTCGTCGTAGTCGCCGTTCCACCACCCCATCGGTGCCACGAGCACCCCCGCTCGCGCGTCGTCGGACACCACCACCGGGCAGGCGAACGAGCCGCGGTCGTTGAACACCCGGGCGCGCGTGCCATCGGTCAGCCCCCGCGCTCTTGCGTCGGCGGGATTGAGGACCACGAACGGCGCCGGCTGGGCCCCGTGCTGGCGCTCCTGGTTGGCGAACGTCGAATTCAGGAACAGGTGCGTCTTTGGCGTGATCATGGCCAGCGGGAACCGCTCGGCCAGCGCGCGGTCGGCCACCTCGACAGGCGGGTCGTAGTGGGGCAAAGGATCCAACCCGGCCTCTGCCAACCCGGCGTTCTCGAACGCGAGCTTGCCGTCGACGGTGCCGAAGCCGCCGTGAGCATGCGGCGCCGGCCCCTGGCCGAGGTCGACCTTCGCGAAGCCGTCGCGACGGAGCGCCTCCACGTCGATGCTGCTCGGCGCGGAGTCGAGCAGATCGCGCATCAGCGTCGCGTCGTCGTCGCGGAAGCAGGGGTCGCTGAGGCCCATCCGCCCGGCGATCAGCCGGAATGCCTCGGTGTTCGGCTTGGCCTCGCCCACCGGGTCGATGGCGCGCTCGTTGAGCGTGAACCAGTGGTGGCCCCACGAGAACACGACATCCTCGTGCTCCAGCTGGGTCGTGGCCGGCAGCACGACATCGGCGTGCGCAGCAGAGTCGGTCATGAACTGCTCCAGCACGACGGTGAACAGGTCCTCACGGCGCATTCCCGCGAGGACCCGGCCCTGCTCCGGCGCTATCGAGGCGGGATTCGCGTTCCAGCACACGAGCGCCTTGACCGGCGGGTCGAGCTCGGGGTTGGTGAGTGCGCGGCCGAGCTGCGACATGTTGATGGACCGCACGGGACCCGGCCGCAGGTCCTCACGCATGAGCGAGTGGGCGGACAGCGCGGCCGCGGTGGCGGTGGGCACGTAGGAGCAACCGCCACCCTCGTGGCGCCAGGCACCCGTGAGCGCCGGCAGGCAGGCGATGGTGCGGTAGGCCGCCGGCGCGCCCATATGGCGCTGCGCGCCCACCCCGAGCCGCAGCAGCGCAGGGTCGCCCCCGGCGAACTCGCGGCCCAGGCGCGCGATGGTCTCCGCCGCGACACCGCACGCCTCCGCGCAGCGCTCCACGGGATGCTCCTGCAGTCGCTCCAGCAGCGCGTCGTATCCGGTCGTGTGTGCGCGGCACCACTCGTCGTCGGCCAACCCGGCGTCCACGACCGCCCGCATCATGCCGAGCGCCAGCGCGGCATCGGTGCCGGGCAGCGGCTGCACGTGCTCGTCGGCCACTCGTGCCGTCCGGCTGCGGAATGGGTCCACGACCACCATCCGGGCCCCGTTTCGCCTGGCCTCCAGCAGGAGCCTCCAGAGGTGGGGCGCGGTGGACATCGGGTTCCATCCCCACAGCAGCACGTACCGCGCGGCCGGCCAGCGCTCGGGATCGACCTCGGGCGAGATCCCGTGGGTGGCCGTGACGCCCGCGATTCCCGCGGTCGCGCAGATCGTGCGCACGAGCTCGGTGGCGCCCAGCGCGTTCATGACCCGTGCGCTCATCAGGTCGTCCTGGAGCAGCCCCATCGTGCCCTTGTAGCTGTACGGCAGGATCGCCTCGCCGCCGTGCTGGTCGATGGCCGCGACCAGCCCCTCCGCCACGCGTTCCAGCGCCTCGTCCCAGGTCGCGCGCCTGAACTCCCCCGCGCCCTTCGACCCGTTGCGAATCAACGGATGCAGCAGCCGGTCCTCCGCGTAGACCCGATCGAGGTAGTTGCTGACCTTGCCGCAGAGGAACCCGGCCGTGACCGGCTGGTCGGGGTTGCCGGCGACCTCGGTGGCGCGCCCGCCGTCGTCCACCGACACGAGCATCGCGCACGTGTCGGGGCAGTCGTGCGGGCAGGCTGCGCGAACGGTCCGGGCCACGCTGCTGGTCTACCGACCCCGCGGCCGGCGGTCAAGCCACCTCAGCAGATCACGATCAGGCTGAAGTCGCCGTCGAGGTCGCCCTCGCCGGCGATGTCCCGCACGCTCACGTCGACGCGGTTGGAGTTGCTCTCGTCCCGGCTGGCGTCGGTGAAGAAGCGGACCGGCTGGTCGGTGGCGCCCGACCCGCCGGTGGTCACCGCATAGGCGCAGGTGGACACCGCCTGGGGAAAGCGGACCGTGTAGTCGCCCTTGTCGTCGGCGCCGATGCGCGCCACGGTCACGCCGCCGCTGCTCCGCACCACCGAAGGGACGGCCGCAGTGCCGTTGACCACGGCGAACAGGCGCTGAGCGAACGCCGCGGCCGGCGCGCCGCCGAGGGCCGCCGCGTTGCTGGCGCTCTGGGCCACGCGCACGGAGTCGGCGGTCCGGGCCGAGTCGGCGCGCTTGGCCGAGCGCACCTTGCCGAGCGAGGACTCCTTGACCTGACGGCTACCCAGGGTGTTCGCCTTCACGTCCCGGCCGGTCAGGGAGCCCGCCTTCACGTCCCTGCCGGTGATGGACTCGTTCCGGATGTTCTTGCCCGAGACCGTTAGGGCGGCGTAGCCCGATCCCCCCAACGAGACAAACAGCGCGATCAGCGAGATCACGAGCGCGGGCGACGGACGCCGGCGGAGAACGAGTCGAGACACAGCGGTCCTTCCGTGGTTGCTTACGGGCCGGGTTCCATCCCTGGCCCCGACATCCTGCACGCCGATTATGCCCATCCGCGTGGAGGCCATACCTCCCGCCGCCTGCGGGTCGGTAGCCTGCCGCCGCGATGGCCGAGAGCAAGCCCCTGCGGACGCTGCGCTACGACCCCTCCGCCGTGGGCTCGCTTGAGGCGGTCATCGCCCCGCCCTACGACGTGATAGATGCTGAGCTGCGTGCCGACCTGATCGCCCAGAGCCCCTTCAACGTGGTCGAGATCGACCTGCCCGAGGCGCCGAGCGGCGGCGACCCGTACGCCCACGCGGGCGAGACCTTCGAGGCCTGGCGCCAGCAGGGAATCCTCACGCGCGAGTCCGAGCCGGCCTTCTGGGCCCTTCAGCAGGACTACGCGGCGCCGAACGGCAGCCCGCAGCGCCGGCGCGGCTTCTTCGCGCGCGTGCGTGTCGAGGACTACGGGCCGGGCCGGATCCGCCCCCATGAGCGCACCCATCCCGGCCCGAAGGAGGACCGCCTGGCGCTCACCCGCGCCACGCGGGCCAACCTCTCCCCCATCTTCAGCCTCTTCCCGGACCCCGAGAACGCCGCCGGCACGGTCCTCGATGTCGTGACGGGCACCGAGGCCTTCGCCGAGGCTGCCGACCACGAGGGCACGCGCAACACGCTCTGGCGGGTGGCCGGCGCCGACCAGGTAGCCGCGCTCGAGTCGGCCCTGGCGGGCGCGGAGCTGCTCATCGCCGACGGCCACCATCGCTACGAGACCGCGCGCGTGTACGCGGACGAGATCGGCGGCGAGGGCGAGCACCGCTACGTGCTGATGCTCCTGTGCTCGCTGTCGGACCCCGGGCTCACCGTGTTCCCCACCCACCGCCTGCTCACCGGCCTGGCCGACGACCGCGCCAAGCAGGACGCGATCCGCGAGACGCTCATGCGCGACTTCGACGTGGCTCAGGTTTCCCGCGACGAGCTCGAGCCGGCCGGCGAGCCCGACGGCCGCGTCCAGCTGGGGTACATGGACAGCTTTCACAAGCAGCCGTTCCTACTCACGCTCAAGGACGCTGCGATCGCCGACGCGGCGCTTGAGGGCAAGCCCGAGCCCTACCGGCGCCTGGACACCGCGGTGCTGGAGGCGATCGTCCTCAAGAGCGCGCTGGGCATGACCGAGGACGACATCTCCCACCTGCGCGGCCTCGGCTATTCCAAGAGCTTCGACGACGCCCGCGACGCGGTTGAGAGCGGGCGCGCCGACGCCGGCTTCTTCATGCGCGCCACGCCTGTGGAGCAGGTTCGCGAGGTGGCGGCCACGGGCGAGTCGATGCCGCCCAAGTCGACCTACTTCTACCCGAAGATCCCCACCGGCCTGGTGTTCAACGTCCTCGAGTAGCGATGAAGATCTACACGCGAAAGGGCGACGACGGCAGCACTGGCCTCTGGTACGGCGGGCGCGTGGGCAAGGCCACGCACCGGCCGGAGGCCTACGGCGCCGTCGACGAGGCGGCGTCGGCGCTGGGCCTGGCGCGCGCGGCCGCCGAGAGGGGCGGGGAGCTCTACGCCGACATCCTGCGGATCCAGGGCGAGCTGTTCGTGGCCGGGGCGGAGCTGGCCACGGCGCCCGAGGCCTCCGGCCGGCTCGAGGAGGGCGTCTCGAAGGTCACCACCGCGATGATCGACCGGCTGGAGGCGGACATCGACCGCTACATGGACCGCGTGGAGCTGCCGCCGAAGTTCGTAATCCCGGGCGGCGCCGAGCTGTCCGCCAGGCTGGACCTGGCTCGGGCGGTCCTGCGGCGTGCCGAGCGGCGGGTGAGCGTGCTCAAGGACTCGGGCGAGCTGACCGACCACACCGTGCTGACCTATCTCAACCGAGCCTCCGACGCCGTGTACGCCATGGCGCGCTTCGCCGACGAGGACTCGCCCGAGCTGTTCCAGGGAAGGAGCTGACGATGAAGGCAGTGGCGCGCCGGGCCGGAGGGACCCTGAAGCACCATGTTGAGGTGGGGTCGCATCGCGTGACCGCCGATGAGCCGTCCGCCCATGGCGGGACCGACGCCGGCCCCAGCCCCCAGGAGCTGCTGGCGGCGAGCCTGGCGTCGTGCAGCGCGATCACGATGGAGATGTATGCCACCCGCAAGGGCTGGGACATCGGGGCCGTGGTGGTGGACGTGGACTACGAGCCATCGCAGCGCGGCTCGCCCACCAAGTTCCGGATGCAGGTGACGCTGCCGAAGGAGCTGCCGGAGGATCAGCGGGAGAAGCTGATGCAGATCGTGGCCAAGTGCCCGGTGCACCGCACGCTGGAGGGCGAGGTCATGTTCGACGAGTCGGTCACCCTGGTCTAGCCCTCAACCGGCCTCGCGGCGCTCCCACATCTGAACGGTGCCCACGGCGCGGTACCCGAGCCGCTCGTACATCGGCGCCCCCATCCGCGTGGCGATCAGGGAGCTGCTCTGCAAACCCTGCTCGCGCGCGTCGGCGAGGGCTGTGGCCAGCAGTGCCGAAGCCAGCCCGCGTCCCCGCGCCTCGGGCGCCGTGGCCACCAACGTCACGTGGCGGTCACCGCCGTTGCGATCGAGCGTCATCAGGCACGTGACGGGCCGGCCTTCGTCGTGAGCCACCCAGACGTCGAGCGTGCCGGTAGGCACGCCGTCCAGGGCGCGCGTGAAGGACCCCTCGTACCCGTAGGCCGCGTCGTTGAGCGGCCCGACCGCCGCTGCGTCCTCCGCGCGCTCCCAGCCGGGCGGCTCAGCCGGCAGGTCCGGCAGGGAGCCCAGGTCGAGCCCCATCGCGGCCGGCTCGGCGTCCAGCACGTGGCCGGCCCGCTCGAGCAGCTCGGCCGCGCCGCGGTCCTGCTGGGGGACCCACACGGTCCACCTGCTCACGCCGGCGGCAGCGTAGATGCCGGCCAGCTCGTCCAGCACGGCCGCCAGGGCGTCAGCGTCGTCGTAGGACACCGAGTTCACGACGGACCGCTCGGGACAACGGGGCACGAGCGTGGCGGTCACGCCCTCCAGCTCGTGCACCTCGGAACCGCGAGAGAGGCCTACGAGGCGTCCGAACGCGCGCGTGCCGTCGAGTGCGTGTGCGAACAGGGCCAGGTCGTCCACCGGGCCGATAATAGGTCGATGCCCGACCCCGCCCGGCTCTCGGAGCTGCTGCTCACGCCCGAGGCCGCCGCGGCCATGGATGCCCCCGGCAAGACGGACGCCGCGGTGCTCGTGCCGCTCTATGAGCGCGATGGCGAGCTCGTGGCCGTGTTCACCGAGCGCCGCGCGGACCTGCGCCGCCACGCCGGCGAGATCTCGTTCCCCGGCGGCCGCCAGGATCACCCAAACGAGGACCTGCGGGAAACGGCGCTGCGCGAGGCCGAGGAGGAGATCGGCCTGCGCCGCTCGGATGTGGAGCTCCTGGGCGCGCTGCCGCCCGTGGGCACGTTCGTGACCGGCTACCGCGTGTTCCCCTTCGTCGGCTCGATCGAGGCCGGCTATGCGTGGGAGCCGCAGGCCACGGAGGTCGAGCGGGTGCTGGAGCTGTCGCTGCCCGGGCTCGTCCGCGGCTTTGAGAGCCGGCGCCTGATTCGCAAGGGCGTGCCGATCAAGACGCCGACCTACACCGTGGACGGGCACCTGGTGTGGGGCGCCACGGCGCGGATGGTGCAGCTGCTACTGGAGCGGCTGGAGCCGGTGCTCTAAGGCCTGGCCAATGGCCGCGGGGATATGCTCGCGCCCGTGAGGCGTGCGGCATGCCAGGCGATCGGCCTTACCGTGGCCTGCCTGCTTGCCGTGACTCCGGGGGCGATTGCAGCGCCGGGCGCGAGCACCGACGCGGAGCGCTATGAGCGCAAGTTCTCGGCGCGCGCCAAGCGCGCATTCGACGTAGGGCTTCGCGCGTACGTGTACGGATTGCCGCTGCTGAATCAGAAGCGGGTGATCGAGATCTTCCCCGCCAACCGGCCGATCAACGTGACACGCCTGAGCAACCCCGCGCAGCGCCTGGTGGTCCTGCCCAACGTCGACACGGTCTACACCGTCGCCCGGCTCCAGCTCGGGGACGGCCCGCTCGTGCTGGGCGTGCCCGACCTTCGCGGCCGCTACTACACGATGCAGTTCCTCGACGCCTATACCAACTCGTTCGCCTACGTGGGACGGCGCACGACCGGCACCCGGTCGGGGCGGTTCGCGATCGTGCCCCCGCGTTGGCGCGGGCGCCTGCCACGCGGCGTGAAGTCGATCCGCTCGCCCACTCCGGTGGTGTGGATGCTCGGGCGCACGCTCGTGGACGGCCCCGCCGACCTGCCCGCGGTGAACGCGATCCAGCGCGGCTACACGCTCACCCCGCTCGCGCGGCTCGGGGGAGCGCCCAACCCGGCCATCTTCCTTCCCAGCTCCGCGCTTCAGCCCGATCCGCTGCCGGAGGGCCTCGCGTTCTTCGACGCCATGGGCGTGGCCATGCGGGAGAACCCGCCCCCGCGGCGCGACCGCGCCCTGATCCGCAGCTTCCGCCGCCTTGGCATCGGGGCCGGCATGAAGACCTCGGCGCGCAGGCTCAGCGCCGCGACCCGCGCCGGCCTGGCGGCGGCGGTCAGCACCGGCCCTCGCCTCGTGGCCTCCTACGGCCGGCGCCAGGCGCGGACATCGGCCAGGCGCAATAACGGCTGGGAGCTCGCCGAGCGCGGCATCGGCGACTTTGGCCGCAAGTTCCTGCTGCGCGCCGACATCTCGGAGCGGGCGCTGGGAGCCAACATCCGCGCGGAGGCGGTCTATCCGCTGACCAGCACCGATCGCCGCGGCCGTCCGCTCTCGGGCGCCAACCGCTACGTGCTGCGTTTCAAGCGCGGGCAGCTCCCGCCGGTGAACGCGTTCTGGTCGCTCACCCTCTACGGGCCCGATCGGTTCCTCGTTGAGAACCCCATCCGCCGGTACGCGATCGGCAACCGCTCCCCGGGGCTGAGGCGCAACGCCGACGGCTCGCTCGACGTGCTCCTCCAGCGCACCGCCCCCGCCGGGCGCGAGGCCAACTGGCTTCCAGCGCCGGCCGGGCGGTTCTCGCTGGCCCTGCGCCTGTACGAGCCCAAGCGGTCGGTGCTGAACGAGCGCTGGCCGCTACCGACCATCACCCGCGTGCGCTGAGCCTCGGCTAGCTCCCCTTCTCGATGGGAACGTTCACCAGGTTGCCCCACTCGGTCCATGAGCCGTCGTAGTTCTTCACGTCGTCCTCGCCGAGCAGCTCGTGCAGCACGAACCAGGTGTGCGCGGAGCGCTCGCCGATGCGGCAGTAGGCGATGATGTCCTTGCCGCCCAGGACTCCCTTGTCGGTGTAGAGCTCACGCAGATCGTCTGCCGACTTGAACGTGCCGTCCTCCTGCACGGCCTGCGCCCAGGGCACGGACGCCGCGCCGGGAATGTGGCCCGCGCGCTGCGCACCCTCGTTCTCGTACCCGGCCATGGCGATCAGCTCGCCCGAGTACTCCTGCGGCGAGCGCACGTCGACCAGGCGGGTCTTGGCCTCGAGCGCGTCGAGTACCTCGTCGCGCTTGGCGCGGATCGAGTTGTCGCCGGTCTGGGCGGTGAAGCTGGCCGGCTCGTAGCTGGGCACGTCGGTGCTGACCGGGCGGCCCTCGGAGATCCACTTCTCGCGCGGGCCGTTCACGAGCTTGACCGCGTCGTGGCCGTAGTACTTGAGGTACCAGTAGGTGTAGGCGGCGAACCAGTTGTTGCGGTCGCCGTAGAGCACGACGGTGTGGTCATTGGACACCCCTCGCGAGCCGAACAGCCGGCCGAACTCCTCCGGGCCGAGGAAGTCGCGCTTGACCTGGTCCTGCAGGTCGGTCTTCCAGTCGAACCCGATCGCACCCGGGATGTGCGCCTCGGCATAGAGGGCCGGGTTCTCATCGACCTCGACGATGCGGACGGAACGATCCCCGAGGTGATCCTCCACCCACTGCGTATCCACTAGAACGTCCTTGGCGTAGTCGGCCACCGTTCCCACACTCCAATTGAGATAAAAGTTGGTCTGTTTTGCGGCTTCAGTTCTAGCAGGCCTCACGCGGGTTCCGGCGCCGTACCGGAGAGCCCGTTCCGGCCTGCTTTCGACACACTGTCCACTGACGTTGGACTCCCGTCCAAAGACCGTCGCTCCGGCGCCGACGTAAGCTCCATCGGATGAGCGCGGCGGTCAAGATCACGGCGGGCGCGCTGGACGAGGCCTGGGACTCCCACGGTCGCGTCCGCCCGCTCTACGAGCACCTGCTCGCGACGCTTGAGCGAGCGGACCTCGCGGCCATTGCCGCGACTGTCGATGAGTCACTCGTGGAGCAGGGAGTGACATTCGGCGAGATCCCCTTCCACCTGGACCCGGTGCCGCGCCTGATCGGCGCCTCCGAGTGGGCGGCGGTCGAGCGTGGGCTGGCGCAGCGGATGCGGGCCCTGGTGGCCTTCGTCGCCGACGCGCACGGGGCGCGCCAGGCGGTGAGCGCGGGCGTGCTGCCCGCACGTGTGATCGAGTCGGCCGTGGGCTATGAGCGGGACATGGAGGGGCTCGAGACCCCGTCGGCCGGCTGGGTCGCCGGGCTGGACCTCGTGCGCTGCGACGACGGAGCGCTCCGCGTGCTTGAGGACAACATGCGCACCCCCTCGGGGATCGCCTACATGGCGGCCGCGCGGGCGGCCGTGTCCGCGCACCTGCCCGGGGAGCGGCCGGAGGGCCTGCGCGATCCGTCACCCGCCTTCGACCTGCTGGCCGCGGCCCTGGCGGCCGCGGCTCCTGACGGGGTCGACGACCCGGTGATCGTGCTGCTCTCCGACGGGCCATCCAACAACGCCTGGTACGAGCACCGCCAGATCGCCCGCAGGCTGAAGCTGCCGTTGGTTCTGCCCGGCGACCTGAGCCACCGCGGCGATCGTCTCTTCGCGCGGGTGAATGGACAGGAGATGGACGTAGACGTGGTCTACCGCCGCACCGACGTCGACGGGCTGCGCGACGCCGACGGCTCTCCCACCTGGGTGGCGGACGCGCTCCTCGGCCCCGTGCGCGCCGGCACGCTGGCGGTGGTCAACCCCTTCGGCGGCGGCGTGGCCGACGACAAGCTCGTGCACGCCTACGTCGAGGACCTCGTGCGCTTCTACCTCGGCGAGGAGCCCGCGATCGAGTCCGTGCCGACCTACGACCTGGGCGACGCCGAGGTCCGCGAGCGGCAGCTGACTCGCCTGGACGAGCTGGTCGTCAAGCCGCGTAGCGGCCTGGGCGGCCAGGGCGTGGTCATCTGCCCGCACGAGTCCGTCGAGGAGCGGGAGCGAATCGCGCAGCTGGTGGTGGCGCAACCCGATTCCTGGGTAGCACAAGAATTGGTGAGCCTCTCGACGCACCCCACGGTGATCGACGGCCGCCTGGCGCCGCGCCACGTGGACCTGCGTCCCTACGTGATCGGCGCTGGCGACGCCGCCACCGTGGTGCCGGGTGGCCTCACCCGGTTCGCGCTGCGCGAGGGCGAACTCGTGGTGAACAGCTCGCAGCAGGGCGGCGGGAAGGACACCTGGGTGCTGGCATGAGGCCACTCATCGGCGTAACGACGTCCGAGGTGCGCGTGGCGACTCAGGTGGACCCCACTCCCCAGGGCGAGCCGCCGCGCCGCGAGATGGCACTGGGCCTGACCTACCTGCAGGCGATCGAGGCCGCCGGTGGCCTGCCGGTGGTCATGCCGCCGCTGGAGCTCGACGCCGTGGACCAGTTCCTCGACCGCTTCGCCGGGATCTGCCTGTCCGGCGGCCCCGATCTGGACCCCGCCGCGTACGACGAGCGCCGCCATCCCGAGCTCGGCCCCACCGAGCCCCAACTCGACGTCTTCGAGCTGGAGCTGGCGCGGCGAGCCGACGCGCGAGGCCTGCCCACGCTGGCCATCTGCCGCGGGCTGCAGGCCCTCAACGTGGCCCGCGGGGGGACATCTCCACCAGCATCTGCCGGACCGTCCCGGTGCCACTATTGAGCACCGCCAGGGCGGGCCGGGGGCGCGCGTGAGCCACTCCGTGGAGGTCACGCCGGGCAGCCAGCTGCACCGCGTGATGCGCCGCCGCCGGGTGCGGGTGAACTCGTTCCACCACCAGGCCGTAAGCCGGCTCGGCACCGGCCTGCGCGCCGTTGCGTGGTCCGACGACGGGGTCATCGAGGGCATCGAGGCGCCGGCGCGCCCGTTCCTGGTGGGCGTGCAGTGGCACGCAGAGACGCTCACCGCCCGGCGCGAGCATGCCGCTCTGTTCGAGTCGCTCGTGGAGGCCTCGGCCGAGCATGCCTCCGGCGCGGGCCGGCTGGAGCGGGTCGCGTGAGCGCGCTCCCCGACTGGGCGGTGTGGAACGAGGGCCACGAGTACACCCTCGGCGCGGAGGAGGAGGTCATGCTCCTCAACCCCCACGACTGGTCGCTGGCGCAGCAGGTCGACCGCGTGCTGCCGGCGCTCTCCGAGCATCTGTCCGGCCACGTGACGCCCGAGACGCACCGCTCCGCGATCGAGCTGAGCACCGGCGTGCACGCCACGCCCGCGGGGATCGCCGGGGAGCTCCTGCGGCTGCGCGGGATGCTCGAGAACGAGCTGTCGATGATGGGGCTGCGCGCGGGCAGCGCCGGCACCCACCCCTTCACCGTGTGGCACGAGACCGTGATCTCCAGTGGTGAGCGCTACGAGCTCGTCTACGGCTCCATGCGCGAGCTGGCCCGCCGGGAGCCCACCTTCGCCCTGCACGTGCACGTCGGGGTCCGCGACCCCGAGAACGGGATCCGGCTGACCAACCGGATGCGGGCCCACCTGCCGCTCTTGTTGGCGCTGTCGGTGAACTCGCCGTTCTGGCAGGGCCGCGACACGGGCCTGGGGTCGGCTCGGACGCCGCTGTTCCAGGCGTTCCCCCGCGTGGGGATTCCGCGTCCGTTCCGCGATTATGCGGACTGGGTCGAGGCGGTCGACCTGCTGATCCGCTGCCACGCGTTCCCCGAGCCGACCTTCCTCTGGTGGGACGTGCGTCCGCAGCCGCGCTTCGGCACCGTGGAGGTGCGCATCCTCGACGCCCAGACGACGGTTGCCGAGACCGCCGCCCTGGCCGCGCTCATCCAGTGCATCGCGCGACTGGAGGTCGAGGAGGGCTTCGTGTCCGAGCGACTGGTGGCGAACCAGGAGGCCCTGGACGAGAACCGCTTCCTCGCAGCGCGCGACGGTATGGAGGCGGAGCTGATCGATCCTGACACCGAGCGACGCGTGCCGGCGCGCGAGCTCCTGACCAACCTGCTGGAGGCCTGCGCGCCCCACGCCCAGGACCTGTCCTGCGAGCCCGAGCTGGAGCCGGTGGCCGCGATGGGCCGGCACACGGGCGCCCGCCGCCAGCTCGACGCCACCCGCGGACCGAGCCGCTTGCGCGGGATGGTCGAGCAGCTCGCCGATGCGTTCTGCGTGGAGGGGTATGCTCGCGCGGATGCTCCGCCCGGTTCCCTCGCGCCTGCCGGGCCCGGTCGATCCGACTGAGGCCGCCCGGCACGTAAGCGCCCGTCTGCCGGCGCTGGACGCTCCCGCCGTCGCCGCGCTGTCGATCGTGGCCCTGGTGGGCGGCGACCGCGCGCAGGCGGGAGCACAGTCGGGCCTCGAGGGCGAGGAGCTCGCCGCCGTACTGGCCCGCGCGCGCAAGGAGTTGCGACGCGCCCTCCAGCCCCTGCCGGGCAGCGGCTGGTGCGAGCGCGCCGAGCGGCTGCTCTCCGATCGGATCGATGACGCGCTGGACGAGCGCGGCCACGCCCGCCTCGACGTGCACATGGCCAACTGCGAGCGCTGCGTCGAGCACGAGAGCCGGCTGGGCGCAGGCCCAGAACGCGCTGGCGAACGGTTTCCTGGCGGAGCGGCCGACCGCCAAGCCGTCGGTGCCGGCGGCACAGTTGCGAGTTGTTCAGAGCGAAGACGAGGCCGCCACGGTGGCCCAGGCCGAGGCGCCCGGCTTCCTCGGGGGCGTTGCGCTCGTGGCGCCGCTGGCGCTGACGGCACTGCTCACGGCCATCATCGCGGTGGCCATGCTGTTCGCCGGCGCGCTCTAGCCGCGACCGGCCAGCACCGCCTCCACCGCCGCGCACATCGCCGCCACCCAACGCTGGTGGTCGGTCGGGCTCTGCTCCACCACGGCCACCGGCAGCCGGAAGGTCTCGCTCGCGTCCCTGACCACGGCCGCGCCGCTCGCGAGCACGTCGTCCGGCACCGAGCCGGCGCCCTCGTAGACGAATCCGCGCACGGGCGTGTCCACGAGCTTGGCGAGCAGCGACTGGAGCCGCGGGCCGTGGAGAGCCGCGACCTCCTCGGGGGACCCGGTGGCGCCGGCCAGCTCCCAGACCACCACTCCCACCCCTTCGAGGGCGGGCAGCAGCGTGCCCAGACGGTCGGGATCGCACACCACCCCCTCGCCCCCGGCCTCCTCGATGGCAGGCAGCCGGGTCGGGTCCCGGCTGGTGCCGCGAACCCCGTGGCCGTCGGCCACCAGGGCACCCGCCAGAGCCTGGCCACGGCAGCCACACCCAACGATGAGCACCCGCGCCACGGCTCAGGCGTCGTCCGCAGGTGGCGGCGTGCCGCGATAGCGCTCCGCCTGCTCCCGGCGCCAGCGCTCGGCCGCCTCCACGTCGGCGCGCATGCCCTCCTCGGTGATCTCCTCGCGGCCGCTTGCCCGGCGGCGCTCGTTCTGTGCCTCGAGCATCTGCTCGAGGTCATCCATCTCCAGCTGCGCCTCGAGCTCGACCGAACGGGTCGGCCGCCAGTGCACCTGCTCGGCGCCCGAGCCCGGGTACCACTTCCCGATCGCGAGGAAGACCAGGACCAGGGCGACCAACCCACCAAACACGAGCAGTCCGAAGTCGTCCACCGGCTGAGTGTAGGTCCGGGCCCGCGACGCGGCCGCGGATACGATGCCCAGCCGTGCCCGCCGCCGTGATCATCGACGCCGTCCGAACCCCGTTCGGGCGCTACGCGGGCGCGCTGTCAAACGTGCGGCCCGACGACCTGGCGGCGCGCGTGATCGAGGCCGCCGTGGCCCGTACCGGCATCGACCCGGCGGGCATCGACGACGTGATCATGGGCTGCACCAACCAGGCCGGCGAGGACAACCGCAACGTGGCGCGCATGGGATCGCTGCTGGCCGGCCTCCCGGTGGAGGTGCCAGGGGTGACCGTGAACCGCCTCTGCGCGTCGGGCCTGGAGGCGGCCGCCCTGGCCGCACGGGCCGTCCGCGCCGGGGAGGGCGACCTGCTGCTGGCCGGCGGCGTGGAGTCCATGAGCCGCGCGCCCATGGTCGGCCTCAAGCCCGAGCGCGGCTTTCCCCGCGGCGGACTGGAGTTGCAGGACACCACGATCGGCTGGCGCTTCCCCAACCCGGTGATGAAGCAGCTGCACGGGACCGACTCGATGGGCCAGACGGCCGAGAACGTGGCCGAGCGCCACGACGTGTCGCGAGCCGACCAGGACGGTTTCGCGCTCGAGTCACACCGGCGCGCTGTGGCCGCAGCCGAGGCGGGCGTGTTCGACGAGGAGCTCGTGACGGTGGGCGCGCCCCAGCCCAAGGGCGAACCGGTGACCGTGCACGCCGACGAGGGCCCACGCGCCGACACGAGCGCCGAGCGTTTGGCCGGGCTCAGGCCGGTGTTCCGCGAGGGCGGCTCGGTGACCGCCGGCAACTCGTCGCAGATCAACGACGGGGCGGCCTGCCTGGTGATCGCTTCCGAAGAGCGCGCCAGCGAGGTGGGCCGCGAGCCGATCGCCCGCATCGTGTCCAGCGGCGCCGCGGGCGTCGAGCCCGCCTACATGGGCGTCGGGCCGATCCCCGCCTCGCGCCTGGCCCTGGAGCGCGCCGGGCTCACGATGGACGACATCGACCTCGTTGAGCTCAACGAGG
Source organism: uncultured Thermoleophilaceae bacterium (assembly GCA_963755215.1). GTDB lineage: Bacteria > Actinomycetota > Thermoleophilia > Solirubrobacterales > Thermoleophilaceae > JAAYBF01. The sequence goes on along the minus strand of CAVWIW010000016.1, from coordinate 120,105 downwards.
CCTTCGCCTCGCAGGCGCTTGCCTGCGCCCGCGAGCTCGGCATCGACCACGACAAGCTCAACGTGAACGGCGGTGCGATCGCCATCGGTCACCCCCTCGGTGCGTCCGGCGCCCGCCTGCTGGGCACGCTTGCGCTCGAGCTGCGCCGCCGCGGTGGCCGCTACGGCCTGGCGACGATGTGCATCGGCGTGGGCCAGGGGCAGGCGGTCGTGATCGAGTCGGCCGGCGCGTGACGCGCCGCCGCAGACGGGGCCCGGCCGCCCGCCGGCACCTAATCGTGAACAATCCCCGCGGCGCGTGATCGACTTCGAGCTGACAGACGAGCAGCGCTTGGTCCGCGACACCGCGCGCGAGTTCGCCAACAACGAGATCGCGCCCCGCGCGCGGGAGAACGACCGCCAGGCCCGGTTCGACACCGAGCTCGTGGCCAAGATGGCCGGGATGGGCTTCATCGGCCCGATCCTGCCGGAGGAGTACGGGGGCCGCGGGATCGACTACCGCACGTATGGGCTGATCGTGGAGGAGATCGGCCGCGCCGACAGCTCGGCGCGCACCGTGGTGTCGGTGAACACATCGCTCGTGGGCTCGGCGATCGCCCGCTGGGGCACCGAGGACCAGAAGCAGGCGTTCATCCCCGGGATCTGCTCCGGTCAGGCGCTCGGCTGCTTCGGGCTCACGGAGCCCGACACCGGCTCGGACGCCGCCAATCTCAAGACACGTGCCGAGAAGGTGGACGGCGGCTGGCGCCTCACGGGCCAGAAGCAGTGGATCTCGCTGGGCAACGTGGCCGCCTTCGCGCTCGTGTTCGCCCAGACCGACCCCGGCAAGGGACACCGCGGGCTGGCCGCGTTCCTGGTGCCCACGGACTCCACGGGGTTCTCCTCGGCGGAGATCCACGGCAAGCTCGGGCTCAACGCCTCGGACACGGCCGAGCTGGCATTGGAAGGCGTCGAGGTGGGCGACGAGGCCCTGCTGGGCGAGGTGGGCGAGGGCTTCAAGGTGGCCATGTCGGCGCTCGACTCCGGGCGCTTCAGCGTGGCGGCCGGGTGCGTTGGCATCTGCCAGGGCTGCGTGGACGCGTCGGTGTCCTACGCCAAGGAGCGCGAGCAGTTCGGCCGGCCGATCGCGGCGTTCCAGCTGGTCCAGTCGATGATCGCCGACATGGTGGTGGACACCCAGGCGGGCCGCTCGCTGCTGTGGAAGGCCGGCTGGCTCAAGGACACCGGGCAGCCGAACACGCTGGAGACCTCGGTGGCCAAGCTGTTCTGCACCGAGGCCGCCATCCGTTCGGCCAACACCGCCATCCAGGTGCACGGCGGCTCGGGCTACGTGGACGACTACCCCGTGGAGCGCTACCTGCGCGACGCCCGCGTCACGACCCTCTATGAGGGCACGTCACAGATCCAGAAGCTGATCATCGGTCGCGCCGTGACCGGCGTGAACGCGATGACCTGAGGCCGGTGGCGGCCGAGGAAGTGGCCGACGCGCCCGCCACGCTCGGCGTCGTGGGGGCCGGCACGATGGGCGCGGGCATCGCCCAGCTGGGGTGCGCGGCCGGGATGCGGACCTTGCTGCACGACCCGGTGGCCGAGGCGCTCGAGCGCGCGCCGGCCGGGATCGCCCGCGGGCTGGCGAAGATGGAGGAGAAGGGCCGGCTTCACGACGCCGCCGCTGCGGGAGCGCGTCTGGAGACGGCGCCCGCGCTGTCGGGACTGGCCGGCTGCGAGCTGGTGATAGAGGCCGCGCCCGAGCTCCCCGACCTCAAGCGCTCGCTGTTCGGCCAGCTTTCGGACATCTGCGGGCCCGAGGCCGTACTGGCCACCAACACCTCCTCGATCCCCGTGACCTCGCTGGCCGGGGCCGCCGAGCACCCCGAGAACGTGGTGGGCATGCACTTCTTCAACCCCCCGCCGCTGATGCGGCTGCTGGAGGTCATTCCCGCCGACCAGTCATCGGACCGGGCCGTGGCGCTCGCTCGTGCCGCGGGTGAGGCGATGGGCCGCCACGTGATCGTGGTGGCCGACGGTCCGGGCTTCCTGGTCAACCGCTGCGGGCGCCCCTACGGGGCCGAGGCGCTGCGGATCGTCCAGGAGGGAATCGCCACCCCCGAGCAGGTCGACCGCATCTGCCGACTTGGCGGCGGCTTCCGGATGGGGCCCTTCGAGTTGATGGACCTGGTGGGTATCGACGTGGGCTACGCGGTGGCGCAGTCGTTCACGGAGCTCTCGTTCGGCGAGCCGCGCTGGAAGCCGAGCCCGCTGCAAGCGCGGATGGTGGTCGCCGGGCGGCTCGGCAGGAAGGCCGGCCGCGGCTGGTACGCCTACGGCGACGGTCCGCACCGCCCCGAGGACCCGCCGCCCTCCGACGAGGCCGATGCGGGCTCCTTCGCCGCGCGAGCGCGGGAGGCGGGCGTGTCGCTGGTGTCGTGCGCCTCGGCCAGCCTGGCCGCACAGGGCTCGCTGGAGGCGGTGGGCTACAGCCTGCTCGAGCCGCTGGAGAGCGCCCGGCTGGTGGAGCTCACTCGCCTGCCCTCTACCCCCGACTCGGCGTGCCAGGCCGCGGAGCGGGCCGCCGCCGACGCCGGACTGGCGCACGAGTGGGTGGCCGACGCCCCCGGGCTGGTGCTCGGCAGGATCGTGCCCTGCCTGGTCAACGAGGCCGCGTTCGCCGTGGGCGAAGGCGTGGGGTCTGCCGATGACGTGGACGCCGGCATGACGATGGGCCTGAACCACCCGCGTGGGCCGGCGGCCTGGGGTCAGGCGATCGGGCTGGACTCGATCCTGGAGGCCATCGACGGCATCTGGGCCGAGCGGCGCGAGGAGCGCTACCGGGCCGCGCCGCTGCTGCGCCGGGCCGCCGCGCTGGGCACCGGACTGACGCTCTGACCCGCTAGCCGCCGGCGCGCGCCCGCAGCTGGCGGAGCACGAAGTGCAGGATCCCGCCGTTGCGGTAGTACAGCCACTCGTTGGGAGTATCGATCCGCACGCGCGCGGAGAAGTCGATGGGCTCTCCTCCACCCTCCGGCGTGGCCTTCAATGCCAGCTCGCGCGCGCCGTCCTCCAGCGGCTCGAGGTCGAAGGTCTCGAGGCCGGTCAGGCCCAGTGACTCGGCGCTCTCGCCGTCGGGGAACTGGAGCGGGAGCACGCCCATCCCCACGAGGTTGGAGCGGTGGATGCGCTCGTAGCTCTCGGCGATCACGAACCGGATGCCCAGCAGGCGCGGCCCCTTGGCGGCCCAGTCCCGCGACGAGCCCGAGCCGTACTCCTTGCCCGCCAGCACGCACAGCGGCACCCCCGCGTCCTGGTACTCCATGGCAGCGTCGAAGATGAACCGCTCCTCGCCGTCCTTCCTGGTGTAGCCGCCCTCCGTGCCCGGCGCCAGCTGGTTGCGCAGGCGCACGTTGGCGAACGTGCCGCGCATCATCACCTCGTGGTTGCCGCGCCGTGAGCCGTAGGAGTTGAAGTCGCGCTGCTCGACGCCGTGGTCCAGCAGATACTGACCGCCCGGCGTGTCCCTGCGGATGGCGCCCGCGGGCGAGATGTGGTCCGTGGTCACGCTGTCGCCGAGCAGCGCGATCGCCCGTGCGCCCTCGATGCGGCCGAGCTCGTCGCGCGCGTCCTCCGGCATGTCCTCGAAGTACGGGGGCTGCTTCACATAGGTGGACTCGGAGTCCCAGGCGTAGCGGTCGCCCTCGGGAACCTCGAGCCCGTTCCAGTTCTCGTCGCCCTCGAACACCTCCCCGTAGCTCTTGCGGAACATGTCGGACTCCACGGCCGACTCGATCTGGGCGTTCACCTCCTCCTGCGAGGGCCAGATGTCCCGCAGGAACACCGGCTGGCCGTCCGAGCCCTCGCCCAGCGGCTCCTCCAGCAGGTCCAGGTCCATGCGACCGGCCAGCGCGTAGGCCACGCACAGCGGGGGCGAGGCCAGGTAGTTCATCTTGACCTCGGGGTGGATGCGGCCCTCGAAGTTGCGGTTGCCCGACAGCACCGAGCACACGGTCAGGTCCTCCGCCTCGATGGCCTCCGAGATCTCGGGTGGCAGGGGCCCCGAGTTGCCGATGCACGTGGTGCAGCCATAGCCCACGAGGTTGAAGCCCAGCTCCTCCAGCGGCGCCGTCAGGCCCGAGCGGTCGAGGTAGTTGGTGACCACCTTCGACCCGGGCGCCAGCGATGTCTTGACCCAGGGCCTGCGGCGCAGGCCGCGCTGCACGGCGTTGCGGGCAAGCAGGCCGGCGCCGAGCATCACGGACGGGTTTGAGGTGTTCGTGCAGCTGGTGATGGCGGCGATCACGACCGCGCCGTCGGCGAGCTCCATCTCCTCCCCGTTAAGAGTCACGCGGGCGCTGGCCTTGGCGACCTCCTCCACCGCCACCGAGCCGTGGTCGTGCGCGGGCTCGCCGTCGTCCTCGTGGTCCTGGCCCGCCATCGAGGACGGCGGGTCGCTGGCGGGAAATGTGTGCCGGGCACCGTTGCCGCCGTGGTCGCCGTTCTTCCCCTCGGCCTGGTCGGCCAGCTCGCCCAGGAAGTCGCTGGCCGCCGAGGAGAGCGCAACCCGGTCCTGCGGGCGCTTGGGGCCCGCCAGGCTGGGCTCGACCGTAGACAGGTCGAGCTCGAGCGTGTCGGAGTAGGTGGCCTCGTCCGAGCCCTCGTCGTGGAAGAGGCCCTGCTCCTTGGTGTAGGCCTCCACCAGCTCGATCCGCTCGGCCGGGCGGCCGCTGAACTCCAGGTACCGAAGCGTTTCGGCGTCCACGGGGAAGATCGCGCACGTGGACCCGAACTCGGGCGACATGTTGCCGATCGTGGCGCGGTCGGCCAGCGGCAGGTTGGCCAGGCCGGGCCCGAAGAACTCCACGAACGAGCCCACCACGCCGCGCTCGCGCAGCATCTCGGTGACTGTGAGCACAAGGTCGGTGGCCGTCGACCCCTCGGGCAGCTCGCCCTCCAGCCGGAAGCCCACCACGCGGGGCAACAGCATCGACACCGGCTGGCCGAGCATGGCCGCCTCCGCCTCGATCCCCCCCACGCCCCAGCCAAGCACCCCCAGGCCGTTGACCATCGTGGTGTGCGAGTCGGTGCCCACGAGGGTGTCGGGGAATGCCTGCCCGTCGCGCGCCGTGACCACGGTGGCCAGGTACTCCAGGTTCACCTGGTGGCAGATGCCCGTGTTGGGCGGCACCACAGCGAAGTCGTCGAAGGCGGTCTGGCCCCAGCGTAGGAATGCGTAGCGCTCGCGATTGCGCTCGAACTCCAGCTCGGCGTTCTTGCGGAAAGCCAGCTTCTCCGCGAAGGAGTCCACCTGGATCGAGTGGTCGATCACGAGCTCGACCGGGACCAGCGGGTTGATCAGCTTGGGGTCCCCGCCCAGCGCCTCCATCGCGTCGCGCATGGCGGCCAGGTCCACGATCGCCGGCACGCCCGTGAAGTCCTGCATGAGCACGCGGCTGGGCGTGTAGGCGATCTCCCTCGACGGCTCGTCGGAGGCGACCCAGGTGGCCACAGTCTCGATCGACTCCGCGGTGACGGCCTCGCCGTCCTCGTTGCGCAGCAGGTTCTCCAGCAGCACCTTGAGCGAGTACGGCAGCCGCGCCACGTCGAAGCGCTGCTGCAGGGCGTCGAGCCGGAAGATCTCGTGATCGGCGCCGGCTGTGGCGAGTTTGGCGCGGGCACCGAAGCTGTCCGGATGGCTCACGTTCTCAACGCTACTAGTACCCCCGTCGGAGAGTTCGGTCGAGTCCCGCGAGTGACTGGGGCGTGGCTGAGGGTGGACTCGGGATGAGTCGATGCAGAGCATCGTCGATTCCCGAGGGCGCCGTCAGGCGCGTCCAGGCGCCGCCGGGACCGATCGAAATCGAGGACGGGGGTACTGACTAGGCTCGCTGAGTGGCCGATCTCCACGACATCTCCTGTGTCATCCACCTGCATTCCACGCACTCGGACGGCACCGGGACGGTGGCCGAGATCGCCCGCGCGGGCGAGCGCGCGGGCGTGGACGTGGTACTGCTCACCGATCACGACTCGCTCGACGCGGCCCGCGAGGGCGAGGAGGGCTGGTACGGGCGGACGCTCCTGCTGGCCGGCCACGAGGTGTCCCCCGTGGGCCGCAACCACCTGCTGGTGTTCGGCGTGGACGAGGAGATCGACTGGCGCGGGAGGACGCCGGCCCAGATCGCCCAGGCGGCACGCGACGCGGGCGGGTTCGGGATCGCCGCCCATCCGTTCTCGCGCGGGAGCCAGCGGTTCCGGCGTGTGCGGTCGCTGGGCGTGTCGATGGAGTGGGAGGACCTGGAGTGCCTCGACGGGATCGAGGTGTGGAGCTTCCTGGCCGACAACGGCCAGCGGCTGGAGACCGCGCGCGGCGCCCTGGGCCTGATCGCCCGGCCCGAGCGCCACGTGACCCTGGCGCCGCGCGAGAACCTGGAGCAGTGGGACCGCCTGGGCTCCCGGCGCCGGGTCGTGGGCATCGGCGGGCTGGACGCGCACCAGTTCGGCGTCCGCATGGGCGGCCGCGTGATCCGGGCCATGGGCTACGCGCGCACCTTCAGGCAGCTGCGCACGCACGTGCTCGCCGAGGAGCCGCTGACCGGCGACCTCGAGCACGACCGCGTCCAGGTGCTGGGCGCCCTGCGAGAGGGGCGCTGCTACATCGCCGCCCCGCCCGTCGGGCCGGCGCGTGGCTTTCGCTTCTTCGCGCGGGCGCGCGGCGGAGAGCGGGTGGAGATGGGTTCGGAGGCGGCGGCCGACCAGGGCTGGACCCTGCATGCCGTCGCCCCGAGGCCCGCGGACCTTCGGCTCACGCGCGACGGCCGGGAGATCGCCCGGCTCGACGCTCCCGCCCTGGTGCACGCGGCCGAGGGCCCGGGCGTCTACCGCGTGGAAGCGCTGGCGCAGGTGCGGGGCCAGCTGCGCACGTGGGTCCTGTCCAACCCGATCTATCTGCGGTAGGGTCGAAGAGTTCTCTGACTAAGATCAGAGGATGTCCTCGCTTGTCGCGCAGGTCCGCCGCTTCAACCGCACGATCACCCAGCGCGCCGGCGCCCTGAACGACCAGTTCCTCTCGAGCGATAGGCCGCTGGCGTTGTCGCGGCTGCTCTGGGAGGTAGGCACGGAGGGCGGCGAGGTCGTCATGCTCCGCGCGCGCCTGGGCGTGGACTCCGGACAGATGAGCCGCATGCTCCGCGCGCTCGAGCGCGACGGGATCGTGACCGTGACGCCAAGCGCCATCGACGGTCGCGTTCGCGTCGCGCGCCTCACCTCGAAGGGACTCATCGAGCGAGCGACGCTCGACGAGCGCAGCGATGAGCTGGCCGCCTCGATCCTCGAGCCGCTCGACGACGCGCAGCGCGGCGAGCTCGTGAGCGCGATGCGGACCGTGGAACGGCTCATCGCGACGTCCCTCATCGACTTGCGCCAGGTCGATCCCGAAAGCCCTGATGCGCAGCGGTGCCTGCGCGCATACGTGGCAGAGCTCAATCGGCGGGCACCCCAGCGAGGCTTCGACCCCAGCAAGGGCGCAACCGCCGCGCCGCATGAGGTGAGGCCGCCGAGGGGAGCGTTCGTTCTCGCCTACCTGCGTGGCGAGGCCATCGGCTGCGGCGCCGTCAAGCACCAACCGGACCAGGTGACCGACATCAAGCGGATGTGGGTCGCGGAGTCAGCGCGAGGTCTGGGGCTCGGTCGCCGGCTGCTCGGACATCTCGAGCGCCTCGCCGTTGAGCACGGATCAATCGAGGCGCACCTCGAGACCGGCGACGTGCTGCCGGAGGCGATCGCGCTGTACCGGTCTTCGGGCTACGTCGAGGTCCCGCCGTTCAATGAGGAGCCCTTCGCCGACCGGTGGTTCGCGAAGCCGCTGCTCGACCAGAGCGACTCGTAGCTCACGCGAAGGCCCGCAGGGCGGATCGGTTTACGATCATCGACGGCGGCTACGCCGGTCGAAGCGGGCTGGGAATAGTCGCGCCCGCTACGTCATGGGGAGACTTATGTCGGATCACGAGTACTTGCTGGCCGACCAGCCCTCGGAGTTGCAGCGCCTGCAGCTGCAGTCACGAGTGTGGGAACCGAGCGGGCGCCGGCTCCTCTCGAACATCGGCGACGGGGCCGGCGGACGCGTCCTCGACGTGGGCTGCGGAGCCATGGGCTGGCTTCGGATCCTCGGCGAGTGGGTCGGCGCCTCGGGCCAGGTGGTCGGCACCGACATAGACGAAAGCCTGCTCGATGCCGCCCGTTCGCTTCTGGCAGCGGACGGGATCCCGAACGTGGAGCTCGTCGTCGATGATCTCTTCGACAGCAAGTTGCAGCCGCGATCTTTCGATCTCGTCCATGCCCGCTACCTGATCGCTCCGCTCGGACGCGGCCCCGAGCAGGTGGCCGCGCACCGGCGGTTGCTCAGGCCGGGCGGCTCGCTGGTTCTCGAGGAGTGGGACTTGGGCTCGTGGCACTTCAATCCTCCAGCGCCCGCGACCGAGCAACTGATCCGACTGCTGTCGGAGATCTTCGCCACCCTGGGCGGCGAGGCGGGCCGCGGAGTTCCCCAACTGCTCGGTGACGTCGGTATTCGGGAACCGGAGATCGACGCGCACGTGATCGCGCTCAAACCAGGTCACCCCTACTTGAGTCTGCCGCTTCAATTCAGCGCCGCGCTGGAGTCGCGGCTGCTCGACACGCTAAGCGAGGACGAGCTCGCCTCGCTGCGCCGCGCGGCCGACAGCGAGTTGCGCGAGCCGGGCCGATGGGGCACGACCTTCACCCTGATCCAGGCCTGGGGAACGCTCGAAGGCTGAGCGAACGGCGGCGCCAATAGGCGCGAAGGCCGTCAGTCGTGCGCCGGAGGCGTCACGGCGCTGCGGGCCGCACCCGCGCTGGCGGCCACCACCAGCCCGATCGCCACGATCTCGCGCGCGCCCAGCGTCTCGCCGAGCACCACGAGCCCGGCCAGGGCCGCCATGGCCGGCTCGAGGCTCATGAGCACGCCGAACACATGCGCCGGAAGCCGCCGCAGCGCCTCCAGCTCCAGCGAGTAAGGGATGGCAGAGGAGAGCATGGCAACGCCTAGGCCGACAGCGAGCACCTCGGGCTCCAGCAGGGCGCTGCCCGCGTCGGCCACGCCCACCGGCAGCAGCAGAGCGCTGGCGAGCACCATCGCCAAGGTCAGGCCCGCGCCGCCTGGCAGCGCCTGGCCGACGCGCGCGGCGATCAGGATGTACGCGGCCCAGAACCCTCCGGCCGCGAGCGCGAGCATCACTCCCAGGGCGTCGGCCCCACCATCGCCGCCCAGGTCGGCCAGCAGAAGGATCCCGACCGCGGCGAGCGCGACCCACAGCAGGTCCAGCGCACGCCGCGATCCCGCCACCGCCACCCCCAGTGGCCCGACGAACTCCAGCGTCACGGCTACGCCCGAGCGGCAGCCGGTCCAGCGCTTCGTAGAACGCGTAGTTCATGCCCGCCAGCGCCACCGCGAAGGCGACGATGAGCACCCATCCCGCCGTACCCGCCCCCGCAGTGGCGGGCGCCAGATGGCGGCCAGCACCAGCGCGCTGAAGCACCATGCGCAGCATCACCGTGCCGCCCGGTCCGGCTTCGTCGAAGAGCGTCTTGGCAAGCGACGCGCCCGACCTGCACCGACGCCACCCCCCCGAGCACCAGCACCGTGGGCGGCACCCCTGGGGCCGCTCTGGCATCGGTCATCGCCGCCACGCTACCGGGCGTGGGATGATCGGGATCGTGGCCGCCACGGACACCGCCGGGACTCGGCCGATCCCCGCCGAGGCCGGCCGGCACGCGGAGCTCGAGCGCATCTTCGCCGGGCTGGATGCGCCGTTCGCGCTGGTGGACCTGGACGCCATGTGGGCGAACGCGGCCCAGATGCTCGGCCGCGCCGCCGGCAAGCCGATCCGCGTGGCCAGCAAGTCAGTGCGCAGCCGGGCGCTGCTGGAGCGGATGCTGGCGCGACCCGGCTTCCGCGGGCTGATGACGTTCACCCTGCCCGAGACGTCTGTGGCTGGCGGGGCACGGCTTCGAGGACCTCCTGCTGGCCTACCCCACGGCCGACCGCGCCGCCCTGGCCGAGCTGGGCACCCTGGAGGGCGATGCGCGGCCCACGGTCATGGTCGACTCGGTGGACCAGCTGGACCTAATCGAGGCGTGCGCGCCCTCGCCGGCCGCCCCGATCCGCGTGTGCATCGAGTTCGACACCGGCTTCCACCTGGCGCGAGGGCGGATCAAGGTCGGGCCCAAGCGCTCGCCCATCCGCACACCGGCGCAGGCGCAGGCGCTGGCGCGCGCGATCGTCGCGCGACCGCGGTTGGAGCTCTTCGGGGTGATGGGCTACGAGGGCCACATCGCGGGAGTCGGCGACCGGCCGCTCGGGAAGCCCCTGCAGGGCCCGATCATCAGGCGGATGCAGCGCGCGTCAGCGGCCGAGCTGGCCGAGCGCCGCGCCCGGGTGGTCGAGGCCGTGAGCGCGGTGGCCACCCTGAGCCTGGTCAACGGCGGCGGCACCGGCAGCCTGCACACCACGGGCTCCGAGGCCGCCGTGACCGAGCTCACTGCCGGCTCGGGGTTCTTCGCCCCGACGCTGTTCGACCGCTACTCGAGCTTCACCCTGCGACCGGCCGCGATGTTCGCCCTGCCGGTCGTGCGGCGACCGAGCGCCCGCACGGCCACGCTGCTGGGCGGCGGCTACCTGGCGTCCGGTGCGGCCGGGCGAGACCGCCTGCCCGAGCCCCATCTGCCGCCCGGGCTCACGCTCGACCCGATGGAGGGCGCGGGCGAGGTGCAGACCCCCGTCAGCGGGCCGGCCGCGGCTTCCCTGGGGGTGGGATCGAACGTCTACTTGCGCCACGCCAAGGCGGGCGAGCTCTGCGAGCGCTTCGACAGCCTGCACCTCCTGGCGGGGGGCGAGATCGTGGACGAGGTGCCCACCTACCGCGGCGAGAGCTGCTGCTTCCTGTAAAAGCCGGGGGTCCGATTCCGGCGCGGGCTCAGGTCCTGCGCCGCAACCGCCGACCTGAATGGGTGTTGGTTGCACATCCCCCGCTCGATGACTGCTGTGCGCAGTAAGGCCGCCCTTGCCCTGACCGCCCTGGGCCTGGCCGCCGCTGCGCTGGCGCCGGCAGGCGCAACCGCGCAGGCGGGCGCGCGCCCCAACATCGTGTTCGTGATGACCGACGACCAGACGCGGGAGTCGCTGCGCGTGATGAGCAAGCTGCGCGCCGGAGCGATCGATCAGGGCACGCAGTTCACGCGCTCGGTGGCGGTTTACCCGCTGTGCTGTCCGTCGCGCGCCACCTACCTGACGGGTCAGTATCCCCACAACCACGGGGTCATCCACAACGCCGGCCCGTTTGGCGGCTACACCCGTCTGGACAACACCAACACGCTGCCCGTGTGGCTCCAGAACGCCGGCTACCGGACCATGAACGTGGGCCGCTACCTCAACGGCTACGGCACGCAGAACCCCGACATCACGGAGATCCCACCGGGCTGGACCGATTGGTACGCCACCCTCGACCCGTCCACCTTCCACTACACGCGCTGGCGGATGAACGAGAACGGTCGCATCATCGAGAAGCCCGGGCCCGACAGCCCCGGCGAGCACCAGACCGACTACCTGGGCCGACGCGCCACCCAGCTGATCCAGCGGGCCGCACCGTCCTCCCGGCCGTTCTTCCTCTCGCTCACCTTCCCGGCACCCCACAGCGGCCTTCCCGCCGACCCCGACGACCCGCCCGACCTGGGAACGCCGTCGCCCGCGCCGCGGCACCGCAACGCGTTCAGCACCACCCCGCTGCCGCGGCCGCCGAGCTTCGACGAGGCCAGCGTGTTCGACAAGCCGCAGATCACGGCCGACCGCCGCCGCCTGACGCTCTCCGACGTCGCCGCGATCCAGGAGAACTACCAACAGGAGCTGGAATCGCTGCTGTCGGTCGACGACGCCATGGGCAGCGTGCTGGACGCGCTCCGTCGCAGCGGCGAGCTCGAGAACACCCTCTTCATCTACACCTCCGACAACGGCTTCTTCCACGGTGAGCACCGCTACCGGGGCGAGAAGGTCCTGCCCTACTGGCCCGCCGCCAACGTGCCGCTGGTCATGCGCGGGCCCGGCGTGCCGCGCGGCAAGACCCTGCGCCAGCTGGTGGCCAATGTGGACCTAGCGCCCACCATCCTGGAGGCGGCCCAAGCCACGCCCAGGCGCCTTCAGGACGGCCGGTCGCTGATGTCGGTGCTTCGCGACCAGACCCTGGAGCTCGGCCGCGAGTTCGTGCACGAGAACGGAGCGGGCGTGAACGGCGTGCCGCGATACCGGGCGTTGCGCAACGACCGCTTCCTGTTCGTCCGCCACGACAGCACCGGCGAGACGGAGTTGTACGACCTGCGCAAGGACCCGTACGAGCTCACCAGCCGCGACGAGAGCGACTCGTACGCCGGGGTAATCCGGGTGCTCGCGCGCCGGCTGCGCCTGCTGCAGCGCTGCGCCGGCCGCGCCTGCCAGGTGCCGCGCCCGTCCGTGCGCGTGGCGCTGCGCGAGGTACAACCCAAGCCCAAGCGGAAGGAGACCGCCGAGCGCAGCCAGACCTGCGTCGCCCGCGACGTCCGGCTGGCGCTGAGCGGGCGCGACGGCAAGCGCGTGGAGTCCGTGCGCTACACGCTCGGGCGCCGGCGCCTGGGCACCTCACGCAAGCGGCCGTTCCGCGTGACGGTCAAGCGCCGGAGGCTGCCGGCCGGGCGCCTGCTGGCCATCCGCGCGCGGGTCACGGCGCGCGACGGCCGCGTGGTCACGCTCGATCGCGGCGTGGCCACCTGCCCCAGGTAGTGCCGACCGACGACCAGCGACCCCCGGCCCTAAGAGCTCAACACGCCCGCCCCCACCGGCCCGAGCACCCGGCGCGAGTAGTCGTTGGTGAACGTGCCTGACGGGTCCAGGCGCGCGCGCACCGCCTGCCAGCGCTCCCACTCCGGGTAGCGCGGCCGGAGGGTCGCCTCGGACTGGTAGTGGCGCTTGCCCCAGTGGGGGCGACCGCCGTAGGAGTCCATGATCGGCCTCGACTGCGCGGAAGTAGGTCTCGAACTCCATTCCCGAGTACTGGTGCACCGCGATGTAGCACGTGTCCCTGGCGTGGGCGGTCGAGAGGTACGCGTCGTCGCCCGCGACCACGCGGACCTCGATCGGGAAGCCGATCGGCAGGCGGCGGCGTTCGATCAGGCCGAGCACGCGCCGCACGGCCTCGGCGCCATGCTCGCGCGGGATCGCGTACTCCATCTCCGTGAAGCGCACGTCGCGGCGGGTCGCGTAGACGTTATGGCTGCGCTCGACCTTGACCGACTGGTCACCAGGCTCGACACGCGGCGGTTGATCGCGGGGATCGCGGAGGGAAAGCCTGCGCCCGGCCCGGCACATGAGGTCCAGCGCCTTGTTCTCGATCAGGGACTCGCGCACCCACGCCCGGCGTGGGTCCTCGGGCTCGGGCGGGCGGTCGCTGCGCGTGCTGGTGCGGGTAAGCGCCACATCGGAGTAGGGGAACACGAAGAACTCGAAGTGGTCGGGCGTGTCCGCGAGCTCATCCAGCCGCTCCAGCGTGTCGGCCAGTGGGCGCGGGGCGTCGATGCGCTCGATCGTGAAGATCGGCACGGCCCGCAGGGTCACGGAGGCCACCACGCCCAGCGATCCGATGCCCACCCGCGCCGCCGCCAGCGCTTCCGGGTCGGCCTCCTCGGCGAGGTCCACGATCTCGCCCGTGGCGGTCACGAGCCTCATGGCGGCCACTTGCGAGGAGATGTTGCGGTATCGGGCACCCGTGCCGTGGGTGGCTGTGGAGATGGCGCCGGCCAGCGTCTGGCTGTCGATGTCGCCCTGGTTCTCCATCGCCAGGCCCTGCTCGGCCAGTCGCTTGCCGAGCGCGTGCAGTGTGATGCCGGCCTCCACCGACACGAGGCCGCTGGTGGTGTCGGCGTCGAGCACGCGGTCCATGCCGCTCAGGTCGAGCATCAGCCCGTCGGTGCATGCGCAGTCGGTGAAGGAGTGGCCGCTGCCCGCGGCCCGCACCGAGGTGCCGGCCGCAGCGGCCGCTCCGACGAGCTCGGCCACCTGTGCCTCCGAGGCCGGGCGCTCGATGCGCTGTGGGGCGCAGCGCTGCTCGCGCGCCCAGTTGGTCCAGATGCCGCTCACCTGCCTGCGTTATACCCGGCGCCGCCCGCCGGACCCGAGCTACTGCGCGGCGCGCTCGGCCGCGGCCTCGATCTTCGTCTGGCTCGCCGGCCCAGTGGGCCTCGGGGTCGGGCGGGGTGTCGCGCAGGTAGGCCTCGGCGTCCAGGGCCGCCGCGCAGCCCGAGCCGGCGGCGGTGACCGCCTGGCGGTAGGTGTGGTCCACCAGGTCACCGGCGGCGAACACGCCCGCGAGGTTGGTGCGCGTCGAGCGCCCCTCCACCTCCACGTAGCCGTTCTCGTCGGTGTCGACCTGCCCGGTGACGATGTGGGAGTTCGGCCGGTGGCCGATGGCGATGAACGCGCCGTCGATCTCCAGGTCTGCTCCTCGCCGCTCTCGGCGTTCTCCAGGACGACGCTTCCGAGCGACCCGTCGCCGTCCGGCTCGAAGCGGTCGATCACGTACGGCGTGACGAGCTCGATGTTGCTCCGCCTCGCGGGCGCGGTCGAGCATGATCGCCGAGGCGCGGAACTCGTCGCGACGGTGCACGATCTTCACGTTCTTGGCGAACTTGGCGAGGAAGGTCGCGTCCTCCATCGCGGTGTCGCCGCCGCCGACCACGATCGTGGGCTTGTCGCGGAAGAAGGCGGCGTCGCACGTGGCGCAGTAGGACACGCCCCTCGAGGCGAGCTCGTCCTCGCCCGGGACGCCGAGCTTCTTGGGCTCCGCGCCCATGGCCAAAATCACCGCCTTGGTCAGGTGCTCCTCCTCGCCGACGAAGACCCGGTGCAGGCCGCCGTCACGGGAGAGCTCCACGCGGGTCACATCGTCGGTCACGAAGCGCGTGCCGAACCGCTCGGCCTGGTCGCGGAAGTCCTGCATCATCTGCGGGCCCATCACGCCGTCGGCGTAGCCGGGATAGTTCTCGACGTCAGTGGTCTGCTGGAGCAGCCCGCCCCAGGCGAAGCCCTCGAACATCAGCGGCTCGAGGTCGGCGCGCGAGGTGTACAGGGCGGCCGTGTAGCCCGCTGGGCCACTGCCGATGATGATCACGTTCTCGATCCGGCGGTCTTCGGTCAATTCGCCTCCGTCTTACTTTACTTTCTGAAGTGTAGCGCCGCGACGCTCGTGCTCCCACCGCGTGACGGTGCGACGGAGCTGGAAGAACGCCACCATGCCGGGCGGGATCGGCAGCCAGAAGGCGATCACCCGGTAGGTGAGCACGGCCGGGAACACGACCCCGGTGGGCTCGCCGAACAGCACGAACGCACCGATCATGCCGGCGTCGACCGATCCGACTCCGCCCGCCGGCGACGGGATCAGGTTGGCGGCCATCCCGACGAAGAACCCCTGGACGAGCACCCCGAACGGGACGCTCGCGCCGAACGCCTCGAAGCTGGCCCACAGCACGCCGATGTTGGCCGCCCAGAAGCCCACGGCCCCGAACACGCCGAGGGCGCCGCGGCCCGGGTGGCGCATGTAGGCGATGGCGGTGCGCACGCCCGTGGCCAGAGTGGCCGGGCCGGTGGCCAGCTTCTGGGCGAAGCGCACGCGCCTGTATCCGCGCGAATACGAGCGCAGGCGGCGCTCGAAGTCGCCGGGGATGAGCGCCACCAGGCCGAGGATCACGAGCGCGCCGAAACCGATCGCCGCGGGCACGATTGTGCCGCCGACGGGGTTGTCGCCCGGCAGCACGCCGGTTCGCAGCAGCACGCCGAAGAGCACGAGCGCGAACAGGTACACCGAGTAGGTGAGCACCAGGAAGGCCACCATCCGGCAGGCAGAGCGTCGCCGCGGCATGCCCGCCTTGCGCAGCGCCCAGTAGGTGAGCACGATGCCGCCCGCGCCGCCGGCCGAGAAAATCCGCGTGGCCGCGAGCCCGGCCATGGTGATCTGGTACGACGCCGCCCGGTCGAGCCGCCGCCTGACCTCGTTGTCCTCGGTGCCCCCCAGCACGCCACGAAACAGGGCCATGTACGAGGCGAAGGCTGCGATGTTGAAGGCGATGGCCACGACCACCCAGACCAGGTCGGCGTCGCCGATGCGCTTGATCTCGTCGTCCAGCCCGAGGACCTTTGGCGCGAGGAAGTAGATGCCCACCACTCCGGCGAGGAACACGACCGCCAGCGTGACCAGCTGCCGGCGGTCGGAGAGCATCCCCGAAACGCGGAGATCCTCCTCCTCGTCGGCGAGCTTCTCGTTTTCCAGCTCGAGCGCGGCGTCTGCCGGCTCGGGCTCGTCGGCCACGCGCCCCGGACGCTCGCGCAGCCGCTCCTCCGGGCCCATCAGGCAGTCCTCGGCTCGAGGCGCTGCACCGACCGCGCAACGGCGGCCAGCAGCGGGCGCGCACGGGGCCCGGCGCGCCGGACCCCCTCGGCCAAGGCAAGCCCCGCGGCCAGGTCCACGACGTAGTGCTCTCCGAGATACACCAGGCCGAAGCCGAGCGTGAGCGCGTAGGCCCAGCCCAGCGCGCCATGCCGCCTGCTCACGTCGGCGAGCACGCGAGCGGCCATCACGGATGTCCCGAAATGCAGTGAGGGCATGGCTGCAAAGGGGTTACCTTCCAGCCCATCGTAGAGCGGGCGCCAGAGGCGTTTCCAGAACCGCTCGCCCGACTCGACCATGATCCGGCGCACCGGCTCCATCCGGCCTTCCTGAGCCGCGTACCAGGGCGGCGCGGTGGGCAGCGCCCAGTAGACCACGCAGGCCGAGGTCGAACGTGCGCCGCCATGAAGCACGCCGAGCGCGGGAAACGCTCCGGGTGTTGCCACAACATCCACGCCAGCGTGCCGTGGGGAACGAGGAACCAGCTCCAGTGCACCCAGGACAGCGCCAGATCGTGCGGGCGCACCAGCCCGGGCGTCCCGAGCGCCCGCTGGAGCCGCGTCGTGGGCGTCTCCCCGCCACCGATCACGCGATCGATCGGCGATGGGGTAGTCCACCCGCGTGCGAGCGCGCAGGCGCTCGGGCTCGTCGTCGGGCATGTCGTAGTGGGCGTAGTACGCCCACATCTGCAGCGCATAGATGCCGGCGTCGCGAAGCCGGGTGCGAGGCGTGGCGAGCGCCAGCGCGGCCGGCGCCTGGAAGCTCAGCGCCGTGACCGCAGGCACCGGAGGCGCAGGCGGTGCGCGCAGAAGGGCGTCGCGACCCCCACCGCCACGGCGCCCCAGGCCACGGCTCGTAAGGGCGCGCGAGCTCCGCAAGACGGCGGCGGAGCCGTAGCCTCGTCGGAGCTCGCGCCGGCGAGCTAGGGTCGACGCCGTGAGGCAACGCGTCGGGGATGGCCGACGATCTTCTACCCGCGAGGCGGCTCGGCGGCAGGTCATCCGCTACCTCGGCGCGCGCCCTCGCACGATGGCTCGGCTGGTCCGACCGGCGCTCGTGGCGCGGCTCCCTGGGGGCCCCCGGGGAGCGCACCAACGCCGAGACCTTCTACCGCGGCATGGAGGTGACCGCGGCGGACTACCGGCGCCGGCCGAGGCACACGCGCGGGGCGAGACCCCCTGGCCCAGCCCGTGCCCATGCACCCCTCCTACGAGCCGCGCGCCGGAGCCGCCGACAGGCTGCTGGCGGCAGTCAGCCCGCGAGCTCGGCGACCGTCTGCGGAGCTTCTGGAAGGGGGTGCTGGAGCGCGCCTACGCGACCGCCCGACGTGCTGCACCTGCATCACCTCACGCCGATCCACGGCGCCAGCAGCGCGCGCGCTGCCCGAGGTGCCGCTCGTGACCCATCTGCACGGCACGGAGCTGAAGATGATCGAACGCGCACTGGCCGAGCCGCCCGGCACGCGCGGATGGAAGCACGCCGCGCATTGGGTCGAGCGCATGCGCGGATGGGCACAGCGCAGCCGGCGCTTCATCGTGATCTCGCCCCACGACAGCGAGGAGGCAGGCCGGCTGCTGGGCGTTGACCCCGACCTGGTCACCTGGGTACCCAACGGCGTCCACCTCAACCGCTTCGACCGCAGCGAGCCGAGCTTCGATGAGCGCATGTCACGCTGGCGGGAGTGGCTCGTGGAGCAGCCGCTCGGCTGGCGCGAGGGCGGGGAGCCCGGCAGCGTCGCCTACCGCGAGGCGGACCTGCCCGGTTCGCCGATCCCGCGGACGGGCGGCCCGCCGCCGGTACTGCTGTTCGTCGGCCGGTTCACGGAGGTGAAGCGGATACCGCTGCTGATTCGCGCATACGCCCGTGCGCGCGAGAGCTTCTCGCGTGCGCGCGCCGCTGGTCATCTGGGGCGGCTTCCCGGGCGAATGGGAGGGCGAGCACCCGCACACGGTCGCCGTCGAGGAGGGCGTCGAGGACGTGTTCTTCATCGGCTGGCGCGGGCACGACGAGCTCAACGAGGGCCTCGCATGCTCGGACGTGATGGTCATGCCCTCGACCAGCGAGTCCTTCGGGCAGGTGTTCGTGGAGGCCATGGCCTGCGGCGTGCCGGTGATCGCGGCCAACGCGGGCGGCCCGCCGTCATTCGTGAACGTGGAGCGCCGGCCGGCCCAACGGCTGGCTGGTCGAGCCCGATGACCTTGACGACCTTGACCGCCGCGATGGTCTACGCGGTGAACGACCCCGCACCCGCGCGCAGGGCGCGCGGACAACGGCTACGTCTCGGCCCGACGCGACTTCTCCTGGGCGACGCTGGCCGAACGGGTGGCCGACGTCTACGAGGCGGCCACGCGAGCACCGGCCGCGAGGTAGGGCGCTCGGTCGCCTCCTACCCAACCTTCTCCAGAATCCGCACCTCCACCGGCGCCTTCTCTGCGAAGGCCTCGGCGTCCTCGCGCGTGCCGATGTGCTCGCCCCAGTGCATCGGGACCGCCACGCCCGGGCTGGATCCGGCGTGCCGCCTCGGCGGCCTCGCCGGCGGTCATCACGTAGGTCCCGCTCACGGGCAGCAGCGCCACGTCCACGCCCACCACGGCGTCCATCTCGGGGATCACGTCGGTGTCGCCCGAGTGGTACAGGCGCTCGCCGCGCACGTTCACGTCGAACCCCACCCAGCCCGCCTCGCGCGGGTGAAAGACCCGCCCCTCGCGGTCGCGCTTCGAGGTGTTGTAGGCGGCTACCGCCGTCACCTCCACGCCGGGCACCGCCTCCAGCTCGAGCTCCTCCCCGGGAGCGATCGACGCCACTCGCCCGCGCGCCCGCTCGGCCACCGCGGCGGGCGCCACCAGCCACGTGCCCTGGTGGGAGAGGCGCTCCACGTCCTGCGGCGAGAAGTGGTCGTAGTGGCCGTGGGTCACCAGGATCAGGTCGGCCTTGGGGCCGTCGGCCACGCGGTAGGGGTCGATGTAGATGGTGGCGCCGCCGTCGCGGAGCGAAAGCCCGAGTGCCCGAGCCACTCGAGCGAGTCGAGAAGCATGGCCGCAGGATACGTTTACCGCGCCGGCGCAGGAGCCGGGCGTCGGACCCGACCGAGAGGAGCCGATGAGCTACGAGACCGTGAAGTGGGAGCAGGCCGGAGGCCGTCGGCCGCATCACGCTCAACCGGCCCGAGACGCTGAACGCGTGGACGGGCGAGTTCGGGCGCGAGCTCGGCGAGGTCGTGAACGAGCGCGCCGCCGACCCGTCGGTGCGCGCCGTGCTGGTCACGGGCGCCGGCCGCGGGTTCTCCTCCGGGCGCCGACCTGAAGGCCGGCTTCGAGCCCAGCCCCGACGACGGCAAGCCCGACGTGAGGCGGAGCTGCACGAGGTCTACCACCCGATCATCGCGGGCATCCGCCGGCTGGAGAAGCCGGTGGTCGCCGCGGTCAACGGCCCGGCCGTGGGCATCGGCTGTCGCTGGCGCTGGCCTGCGACCTCGTCCTGGCTGCCGAGTCGGCCTTCTTTGGCCTGGCGTTCGTGAACATCGGCCTGATGCCGGACGGCGGCTCGACGCTGTTCGTGCCCGCCGCGGTCGGCAAGGCGCGCGCCTTCCAGATGGCGCTGCTCGGCGAGCGCGTGCCCGCCGCAGCAGGCGCTACGAGTGGGGGCTCGTGAACTGCGGTCCACCCCGACGATGAGCTGATGCCGGCCGCGGAGGCGCTGGTCGAGCGGCTGGCGCCGGACCCACCCGCTCCTACGCCGGCTCAAAGCGCGCGCTGAACCGCATGATCTACCCGGATCTCGACGGCCAGCTCGACCTCGAGGCCGAGATCCAGCACGCGCTGGCGCGGACGGACGACTTCCTCGAGGGCGTGGTCGCGTTCGTGGAAAAGCGCGATCCGGAGTTCAAGGGCGCCTGAAGCCGCGCGAGGCGGAGGAGCCGCGGCAAGGCAGCGGGATATGATGCCGCCGCCTTGCCCGCGCCCGCAGCCGGACACCGCAGCCGCCACGCCCTGCTCGCCCTCGCGGTGGGCGCTGGTCGCGCTCCTCGTGGCCGCGCCGGCCGCGATGGCGGGCGTGTTCACGCCCGAGTCGGGCGGCTCGCCCAACGCGGACGACATCGAGACGCTCTACAAGATCGTGCTCTACGTCGCCATCCCGATCTTCCTGCTCGTGGAGGGCACGCTGATCTGGTCGCTGGTCAAGTTCCGCGCCCGCCGCGGCGGCCCCGAGCCGGCTCAGATCCGCGGCAACACGCCCGCTCGAGCTCGGCTGGACGGTCGGCGCGGCCGCTGATCCTGGTCGTACTCGCGGTCGTGACCTTCATCTACCTCGGCGACATCAACAACCCGCCCGCATCGGGCCCAACGGCCTGGCGCGCGGGGCGCAGGTGGCGTCGATCGACCAGCCGGCGCCGCCCCGGCAGCGGCGGCCGCAGCGCTCGAGATCGGCGTGAACGGCCAGCAGTACCTGTGGCGCTACGACTACCCCGGGAGCGGACGCTTCAACTACCACGAGATGGTGGTGCCGACGAACACCACCGTCGTGCTCAAGATCACCTCCTCCGACGTGATCCACTCGTGGTGGATCCCCAAGCTCGGCGGCAAGGCCGACGCCATGCCCGGCCACATCAACGAGACCTGGTTCAAGATCGCCAAGGAGGGCGTCTACAAGGGCCAGTGCGCCGAGCTGTGCGGCTCCAACCACGCGGACATGCGCGGCCGAGGTGCAGGCCGTGTCGCCCGAGCGCTACACGGCCTTCCTGCGCCGCCAGCAGGCGCCAGATCCGTGCCGCGCAGCAGGGCCTCGCCGACCAGCGCAGGGGGCGTGAGGAGGCAGTGACCGCCCTGGCCCGCCCCGAGGTCGTGATGCGCGGCTACCGCGAGCCGCCCGCGCGGCTGGCTCGCGTGGCTCACCACCACCGATCACAAGCGGATCGGGATCATGTACCTGTTCGCCACCTTCGTCTTCTTCATCCTGGGTGGCGTCGAGGCGCTGATCATGCGCCTCCAGCTGGCCACCCCGGACGGCACCCTGGTCGACCCCGAGACCTACAACGGCCTGGTCTCGATGCACGGCACCACGATGGTCTTCCTGTTCGTCGTGCCCGTGCTCGCGGGCTTCGGCAACTACTTCGTGCCGCTCATGATCGGCGCGCGCGACATGGCGTTCCCGCGGCTGAACGCGCTCTCGTTCTGGCTGCTCGTGTTCGGCGGGATCGCCTTCTACGCGTCGATCTTCTTCGAGCCGCCCCAGGCCGGCTGGACCTCCTACGCCCCGCTCTCGGACGACGCATACTCTGCCGAGCGGTGGCGTGGACGCGTGGATCTTCCTGATCCACCTCTCGGGCCTCTCGTCGCTGGTCGGCGCCATCAACTTCGTGGCCACGATCCACAACATGCGCGCGAAGGGCATGGGCTGGGGCCGGATGCCGCTGTTCGTGTGGACGATCCTGGTCTACAGCTACCTGCTCATCGCCGCGCTGCCGGCGGTGGCGGCGGCGGTCACGATGCTGCTCACCGACCGCCACTTCGGCACCGCCTTCTTCGACCCCACCGGCGGCGGCGACCCGATGCTGTGGCAGCACCTGTTCTGGTTCTTCGGCCACCCCGAGGTCTACATCATGGTCCTGCCGGCCTTCGGGATGATCTCGGAGATCCTGCCGGTGTTCGCCCGCAAGCCGATCTTCGGCTACAAGGCGATCGCGGCGGCCACGGTGGCCATCGCCTTCCTCGGCATGCTCGTGTGGGCGCACCACATGTTCACCACGCCCACCGCCACGGTGGTGCTCGTGTTCTTCATGCTGTCCTCGTTTCTGATCGCGGTGCCCACCGGGATCAAGATCTTCAACTGGATCGCGACGCTGTGGAAGGGGTCGATCGTGATGAAGACCCCGCTCTACTTCGCGGCCGCGCTGCCCGCGCTGTTCGTGGTCGGCGGCATCTCGGGCGTGATCCTCGCCGTGTTCCCGGTCGACTGGCAGCTCCACGACACCTACTTCGTGGTGGCGCACCTTCACTACGTGCTCTTCGGCGGCGTCGGTGTTCGGGATCTTCGCGGGCCTCTACTACTGGTTCCCCAAGATGAGCGGCAGGATGCTCTCGGAGGCGCATCGGCAAGCTCTCCTTCTGGCCCATGTTCGTGGGCTTCAACCTGACCTTCCTGGTCCAGCACTCGGCGGGCCTCTCGGGCATGCCGCGCCGCATCTACGACTACCCGGAGGGCGCCGGGTGGGCCGGCTACAACCTGGTCTCGACGATCGGCTCGTTCCTGCTGGGCATCGGCGTGCTGGTCACGGTCATCAACGTGCTCCACTCGATGAAGCACGGCAAGAAGGCCGGCAACGACCCGTGGAAGGGCAACACGCTCGAGTGGTTCACCACCTCGCCCCCGCCGAGAACAACTTCGACGTGGTGCCGCGGGTGCGCTCGGTCGAGCCGATGAAGGACATCCGGCGCGAGGTGCAGCAGGCCGGCGACCCGGCCGGCACGGTCGCGCAGCCCGTGGCCTCGGGCACGTGACCGCCGCGCCGTCCGCGGGCTTCCGGCGACTTGCCATCGCCACCGCCCTCGCGACCGTTCCTGCTGATCATCGTCGGCGGCATCGTCCGGGTGTCCGACTCCGGCCTGGGCTGCGGGCCCGCGGGCTCGGGCCTGAACGGCTGGCCCTTCTGCAACGGCGACGTGCTGCCGGGCGTGACCTCAACTCGATCATCGAGTACACCCACCGCGCGCTGGCCGGCGTGGTGGGGATCATGATGATCGCGCTCGCCGTGCTGGCCTGGCGGCGGCACCGCTCGCAGCCCGGCCTGGTGCGCGCATCGGTGGCCGCCGCGGTGCTGGTCGATCGCGCAGGGCCTGCTGGGCGCCGCCACGGTGGAGAAGGACCTGGACGAGGGCCTGGTGGCCGCGCACCTCGGCCTGGCGATGGCGCTGCTGGCACTGCTGCTCTACGTGGTGCGCGCCGCGCGCGATCCCGCCGAGCGGGCGCCCGCTCCGCCCGCCGAGGCAACCGGCCGCTGGCTGCGCCCGCTGGCGCTCGCGTCGTCGGCCTTCGTGCTGTGCACGATCGTCGCCGGCGGCTACATGGCCGGCACCCAGAACTACGGCCGCGCCGACTACCAGGCGGGCGACGGCGCCCACCACGCATGCGGCAAGGAGTTCCCGACCTGCAACGGCGACTTCATGCCCTTCGGCCAGGCGCGGCTGGTGGACATCCACCTCACCCACCGGGCGTTCATGTACCTCGCCTCGGCGCTGGTGATCGCGCTGGTGGTCGTGGCGGTGCGCCGGCGCCCGACGCCCGGGATCGTGCGCAGCGCCTGGCTGGCGGCGGCCGTGCTTGCTGCTCAGGTTCTCGTCGGCGCACTGAACGTGTGGCTGGACGAGTACGAGGCTCTGATCGTGTTGCACCTGGCGCTGGGCACCGCGCTGTGGGCCAGCGTCGTGGGCCTGGCGTTCCAGCTCTACCCGGTGAGAGTCCTGGCCGATGCGCCCAGTAGCTCGCGGGCCGAGGCGGTCACCGCCTGATGGGCTCCCAGGCCTCCAGGGCTCCCGCCGGCGCTCTGCGCGCCGCCGGCGCCCGCCAGGTCGTCTCCGACTACGTGGAGATGACCAAGCCGAAGGTGCAGTCGCTGCTGCTTCTCACCACGGTCACCACGATGTACGTGGCCGGCGACCCCACGATCGACCTGGTGGCCGCTCACCTGCCTCGGCGGCTCCCTGTCGGCGGGCGGTGCCGGCGCTGTGAACCATTGGTACGACCGCGACATCGACGCCGGCATGAAGCGCACGGCCGACCGGCCGGTGGCCTCGGGCCGGGTGTCCCCCGCCGCCGCGCTCACCTACGGCCTGGTCCTGGGCGCCCTGGCCTTCGCGATCCTCGCGGTGGGCGTGAACATGCTGGCGGCGGTGCTGTCGCTCTCGGGCTTCCTGGGCTACGTGCTCGTGTACACCGTGTGGCTCAAGCGCACGACCCCACAAAACATCGTGATCGGCGGGGCAGCGGGCGCCGTGCCGCCGCTGGTCGGCTGGGCGGCCACGACCGGCAGCCTGAGCTGGACCGCCCTGTACCTGTTCGCGATCGTCTTCTACTGGACCCCGCCCCACTTCTGGGCGCTGTCGCTGCTGATGAAGGATGAGTACGCGAGCGCCGGGGTGCCCATGCTGCCCGTGGTCCGCGGCGAGCGCGAGACCCGGCGCCAGATCCTGCTCTACTCGCTGCTGCTCTACGCCGTGACTCAGCTGCCCTTCTGCGCGGGCGGCTTCGGCGCCGTGTACCTGCGCGGCATCGGTGAGCCTCGGCGCCGTGTTCATCGGCGGGGCCGTGCGCCTGTACCGCAGCGCCGACCGCAGGGCCGCGCTGTGGCTGTACCTGTACTCGCTCGCCTACCTCGCGCTGCTGTTCGCAGCCATGGTGGCGGACGCAAGGCTGTAGCCGCTCAGCCTCGGGCCGAGATCTGCTGAACGGCCCAGGCGTTGCCGTCAGGGTCGCCGAAGAAGAAGAAGCCCACGTTGTCGAGCGGGTCGGGCTGAGGAGTCGGACTCTCGCCCATCACCTGGATCTCGCCGACCACTACCCCTCGCTGCTCGAGCTCCGCTCGGGCCGCCTCGAGGTCGGGAACGACCAGCTGCAGACCCTTGACCGAGCCAGGATGCATGTCCGGCACGATCCCCTCGCCGATGACTATCGAGCAGCTGGACCCGGGTGGGGTCAGCTGGACGATCCGGTTCCCCTCGCTGACCCTGGTGTCATGGTCGACCTCGAATCCGAGCTGCTCTGCGTAGAAGGCCTTGGCACGGTCCACGTCCGCGACGGGGACCACGACCACCTCGAGTGTCCATTTCACGCGCTCTCTCCCTTCATCGATCGGTTGGGTCGCCTTGCGGACCCATGGGTAAGACCGCACGCAGCGCTCGAAATTAGCGGCCGGGGAGCCTGGCGCGCGGGCGCAGGCTCGCGGTCCGTCCGGCAGCCCTCCCACCATTCGCGGCCATGTTCGCTGTGTTCGGAGTCGAGCTGGTGTGCTCAGACGAGGCTTGCGCCGAGGTCGTGGAGGCCATCGGGCACCTCGACGAGCTCGACATGCTGCTGTGTGAGTGCGGTTGCACGCTGCAGATAGTCGCGGTGTGGGAGGCGCATGAGGAGCGGATCGAGCCGCCGGCGCCGGCAGCCTTCGGCCTAGCGGCCTAGCACCGGGCGCCGAGCCGCGCGCCGCCACTCCTCGTCCCCCTGACCAGGGCGTGTGGGCCGAGAAACGCGCGCATATGACCGGAAACTCGGCCCACATTCACTCGGCGGGGGGCCATAGGTCACAGAACAGCAACCAGGGTGACGAGAGCCTGAAGGCCCAGTCACGAAGCGACCCGCGGGGCCTACCGCGACGCGCGCGTGCGCCTGAGCTCGCGGTCGAACTCACTGGCCTCCAGCGATTCGTCGGCGCGGATCACGTGCATGACCGCGTTGATCAGCGCCAGGTGGGTGAAGGCCTGCGGGAAGTTGCCCAGGTGACGGCCCGAGCGAGGGTCGATCTCCTCGGCGTAGAGCTGCAGGGAGCTCGCGTAGGACAGCAGCTTCTCGCACAGCTCGCGCGCGCGGGACACCTGGCCGATCTCGGCCAGTGCGGACACCAGCCAGAAGGAGCAGATGGTGAACGTGCCCTCCTCGCCGCTCAGGCCGTCGTCTGTGGCGTCCACGCGGTAGCGCAGCACCAGGCCGTCCTCGGTGAGCTCGTCGGCGATGGCCAGCACCGTCTTCACGATCCGCTCGTCGTCGGGCGTGAGGAAACGCACGAGCGGCATGAGCAGGACCGATGCGTCCAGGGCGTCGGTGTCGTAGTGCTGCGTGAACACGCCGCGGTCGTCGAGCGCGTTGGCGCAGATGTCGTCCCTGATCTCGTCGGCGGCCGCCTGCCAGGTCTTGGTGAGCTCCTCGTCCTCGCGGATCTCGGCCAGCCGAGCGCCGCGGTCCAGCGCCACCCAGCACATGAGCTTCGAGGAGGTGAAGTGCTTGGGCTCGCCACGCACCTCCCAGATGCCGCGGTCGGGATCCCTCCAGTTGGCCAGCGCGTCCTCGACCTGCTTGACCATGATCGGCCAGATGCGCTCGGGCAGGTGGTCGCGAGACTTGGTGTGCAGGTACACCGAGTCGAGCACCGCGCCCCAGACGTCGTGCTGGTCCTGGTTGTAGGCGCCGTTGCCGACCCGGACGGGCCGCGCGTTCTCGTAGCCGGACAGGTGCGTGAGCACCTCCTCCTTGAGCTCGGCCTCCCCGTCGATGCCGTACATGATCTGGAGCTGGCCCTGCTCGGACTCGGCCACGTCGGCCACGAAGTAGAAGAAGTCGTTGGCCTCCCAGTCGAAGCCCAGCGTGTAGAGGCCCCAGAGCGTGAAGGTGGAGTCGCGGATCCAGGTGTAGCGGTAGTCCCAGTTGCGCTCTCCGCCCGGCGTCTCCGGGAGGGACGTGGTGGGCGCTGCGATCATGGCCCCCGTGGGCGCGTAGGAGAGCCCCTTGAGGGTGAGCGCGCTGCGCTGCAGGAAGGTGCGCCAGGGGTGGTCTGGGAACTCCCCGTGGTCGAGCCAGTGCTGCCAGTGGTGCGCAGTCCAGACCAGGCGCTCGTAGGCCTCGTCGTAGCTCTGAGGCGGGCGATGCTCGGACCACGACAGCGCCGCGAACAGCGTGTCGCCCTCCTTCATCATCGTGCGCGCGGTGGCGCGCGGGCCCTCTACGCCGATGTTCATGTCCGTCGTGAGCAGCAGCTGCACGTCCGTGCCCTCAGCCTGCGCAAGCGCTTCGTGGTAGCCCGAGCCCGTGTACTCCCAGGTGGCGAACCTGCGCCCGTAGTCGAAGACGGGCTCGCAGTCCAGGTTGACCTGCACCTCGCCGTTCACGCACCGCACCAGCCGCAGCAGCACGTGGTCGGCGTCGTAGTCGGTCGGCGAGCGGCGGTGGGTGGTCGAGCGCTCGCTCTCGTGGTGCCACGGGCCGATGAGCAGCACGTCGCGGACGATGATCCAGCCGCCGCGCGTGCCCCAGCTGGTCTCCAGCACCATCGTGCCAGGCAGGTAGCGCCGGGCAGCAGGCACGTCCACGTCGGCGGGGCCCAGCCGGAAGGAGCCCGCGTCGCGGTCGAGCACCGCGCCGAACACGCTGGCCGAGTCCATCCGCGGCAGGCACATCCACTCGATGTTCCCGCTGGGCGCCACCAGCGCCGTGGTCTCGCAGTCAGACAGGAAGCCGTAGTCCGCGATGGGGGGAAACGGGCTGGCCCCAACCGCACCATCGGCGCTGAACTTCGTCACCCCACGGCCCCAAGGCGCGATGCCGCGGCGGGGTCCATCAGCAACGTGAGGACCCCGTCCTCGGGCCGCACGAGGCTGGCCGGGGCATCGGGACCGGGCGCGTCGCCGAACGCGCGCGCCACCGCCTCCGCCTTGTCCTCTCCAGAGATCAGGAACATCACCTCGCGAGCCGCATTCAGGACCGGGAGCGTAAGGGTCACGCGGGACACGAGCGGAGCCATTCCCGGCGTCTCGACCCCCACCGCCCAGCGCCCGCGCTCGGCGAGCGCCCCGCCGCCCGGGAACAGCGAGGCGGTGTGCGCGTCCGGCCCGAGCCCCAGCAGCAGCAGGTCCAGGCGCGGCGGCCCGTGGCCGAAGGTGGCGCGCAGGCGCTGCTCGTAGGCCAGGGCGGCCGCCTCGAAGCCCAGCTCGCCCTCGATCCGGTGCACCGTGGGCGGCTCGCCACGGATGTGGTCCAGGAGGCTCTCCTTGGCCATGAGGTAGTTCGAGTGCTCGTGGTCCGGAGCCACGGCGCGGTCGTCTCCGAACCACAGCTCCACGCCCGACCAGTCCAGCTCCATCGCCGCGAGGCGCTCATGCGCCGCCCTGGGTGTCGAGCCGCCCGACAGCGCGATGTGCCCGCCGGCGCGAACGGCATCCGCCATCCGCTGGGCGGCGGCGCCCGCCACGTCGTCCAGGATCTCCGTCCGGCGCTCGCTCATCCGCGGGCCGTCACGACACCATCGCCTCGGCCGCGCTCAGCGCGGGGCCGTAGCTCTTGTCGCGCAGCAGCGCTTGGCGGATCCCCTCCCCGAGAATCCCCGCCTCGCCGCGCGAGGCACCCATGACCGTCCACTCCGAGAGGCTGCCGTCGCGCGTCCGCCGGCGCGCCGTAAGCCCGCCGGGGCCGCGGTCCAGCTCGATGCTGGTGCCTGACGCGGTCTCGATGGTGATGCCGGCGAGGCCCGGGGCGTTCATCGTGGGGTCGGGCTCCAGCTGCAGCCGCACGTCCTGGCGGCGGGCGTGCGCCGAGCCGTGCATCGAGCCGGCCTGGGCCACCATGCCACCGCACTCCCAGCCCAGGCGCTTGGCCAGCCAGCCGAAGAACAGCAGCCCGGCAACGGTCGAGTCCGGTCGGTGACGCGCGGTCACGGCGCTGATCTTGGCCAGCTCCGGCCGCCACTGGGCCGGGTCGAAGGTGGAAGCCACCCGCTCGCGCCAGGGCGTGGAGCGCAGCCACGCCAGGTCCACGATGTACGCGCGCGCGGCCAGCTGTCTCGCGCGCCTGACCGCGGCGGCCGGATCGGGCTCGTTGACCGAGTCGATGAGCACGATCTGGGCCAGGTCCAGCAGCGCGTCCACCGCCTCGGGGTGGCCGTGCGGCGACCACACCAGCGTCGCCAGGTCGGTGACTACCAGCGGGTCGACGATCGTGTCTAGGTGCTCGAGGTGCTGGGGGCCGATGTCGAGCACGACCTGCTCGTGGGCCACCGCCAGCTCCCCGGGCTTGGGCTCCTCCTCCGCCGTCATGGTGGCCCAGCCGTCGATTCGCTGGCGACCCGGCTCGACGCAGCAGAGGATCGTTCGCGAGGCGTGGTAGCGGCCCACCTGGTCGAGCCGGTTCTGGATCTCGCCCCGCCACTCGCGGTCGGCCACCACCACCAGGTTCAGCACGCGGGCGGGCGCGTAGGCCTCACTCTCGGCGTGGCGCTGCTTGAGCAGCTCCCTGAGCGCGCCCTCGACCTCCGACGGAGTGGTGTCCTGCGCGGACCAGACGTTGCCGCTGACGGTCACCGCGAGCTCCCGCTCAGATCGCTCGCCAGCGGTGACCGGGCTCCAGCAGCGCGTCGGCCTCCTCGGGCCCGGCCGAGCCGGCCGCGTACTGCGTGACCGGCCCAGTGGCCGCGGCCCAGCCCTCGAGGATCGGGTCGATGATGGTCCATTGCGCCTCGACCTCGTCGTCGCGCGTGAACAGCGTGGCGTCGCCGCGCATGGCGTCCATGATCAGCCGCTCGTAGGCCTCGGGCGACTCGGACATGAACGCCGTGCCGTAGAGAAACTCCATGTTCACGGGGCGGATGCGCATCCGCGTGCCCGGGATCTTGGCGCCCAGCGAGATCGACGCTCCCTCGTTGGGCTGCATCGTGAGCACGATCTGGTTGGGTTGCACGCCCACCGCGCCGTCCTGCTGGAAGGCCAGGTGCGGCACCGGCTTGAGCGTCACCGCGATCTCCGTGACCTTGCGCGCCAGGCGCTTGCCCGTCCTGAGGTAGATCGGCACGCCCGCCCAGCGCCAGTTGTCCACCTCCAGCCGCAGCGCGGCGTAGGTCTCGGTTCGCGACTCGGCCGGCACGTCGTCCTCCTCGAGGTAGCCGCGCACCTGCTCTCCCGCCGCCACTCCGGCCGCGTACTGCGCCTTTAGCGCCATGTCCTTCACCTGGTCGGGCTTGGGGGGGTGGATGGCGTGCAGGACCTTCACCTTCTCGTCGCGCACCTCGTCGGCCGAGAAGGACACGGGCGGCTCCATGCACAGGAGCGTGAGCAGTTGGAGCATGTGGTTCTGCACCAGGTCGCGGAGCGCGCCCGAGGTGTCGTAGTACCCGGCCCGGCTGCCGATGCCGATGTCCTCGGCCGAGGTGATCTGCACGTAGTCGATGAAGTTGCGGTTCCAGATCGGCTCGAACAGGCCGTTGGCGAACCGAAACGCCAGCATGTTCTGGACCGTCTCCTTGCCCAGGTAGTGGTCGATCCGAAACACCTGGCCCTCGTCGAGCACGTCGAGCACGGCCTTGTTCAGCTCACGGGCCTCGGCGAGGTTGGTGCCGATCGGCTTCTCGATGACCACGCGCACCTCGGAGCCCTCGTTGTGGTCGAGCCCGTGCTCCCCGAGCTTGCCCACGATCACGGAGAAGAACGAGGGCGAGGTGGACAGGTAGTAGGCGCGGTTGAACACGATGCCGGCCTCGTCGATCGAACTCCCTGCCCACGGCGCCGAGGCGCTCGTAGACCGAGGGGTCGTCGAACCCACCCGACACGTAGCGCACGTGCTGGAGCAGCGCGGTGAGCACCTTCTCATCGGGCTCACGACGCGAGAACTCCACGATCGAGTCCCGCGCCAGCGTGCGAAAGTCCTCGTCGGAGAGCTCGCCGCGCGAGGACCCAATCAGGTTGAACCGCTCGGGCAGCGCACCCTCGTGGGCCAGGTTGTAGAGCGCGGGCAGCAGCTTGCGCTTGGAAAGGTCCCCCGTGGCGCCGAAGATCGTGAGGATCGTGGGATGGACGGGCAGGCGCTCGAGGCCCTCCGCCAGCGGGTTCTGCTCGACGACCGCCATCACTCCGCGTGCGGCTGGCTCTGCGCCACCGGGTCCGCGGCCTTCACCGCGTGCCCGCCGAACTGGTTGCGCAGGGCGGCGTTGACCTTGGCGGCGAACGCGTTCTGCCCGCGCGAGGAGAAGCGCTCGAACAGCGACGTGGTGATCACCGGCGTGGGGATGCGCTTGTCGATGGAGTCCTCCACCGTCCAGCGGCCCTCGCCGGAGTCCTCCACGAAGGGCTCCAGCCGCGCCAGGTCGTTGCCCTCCTGCTCGAAGGCCAGCGCAGCCAGCTCGCATAGCCACGAGCGCACCACCGAGCCCTGCATCCACAGGTGGGCGATCTTCGCGTTGTCCAGCTCGTACTCGCTGGCGTCGAACAGCGAGAAGCCCTCGGCATAGGCCTGCATGATCCCGTACTCCACGCCGTTGTGGACCATCTTCACGTAGTGCCCTGAGCCCGTCGGCCCGAAGTGTCCCCAGCCCGGGCCGTGCTCCTCCGTTGAGGGAGGCGCGAGCACGTCGAGCAGGGGCGCCAACCGGTCGACCGCCTCGTCGGGGCCGCCGACCATCATGCAGTAGCCCACCTCGAGGCCCCAGACGCCGCCGGAGGTGCCCACGTCCACGTAGTGGATGCCCTTCGGCTGGAGCGCCTCGGCCCGCCGCTTGTCGTCGCTCCAGCGGCTGTTGCCGCCGTCGATGATCATGTCGCCGCTCTCAAGTAGCTCGCCGAGCTTGGCCACGGTCTGATCGGTGGGATCGCCGGCCGGCACCATCACCCACACCGCGCGCGGCGCGTCGAGCTGAGAGACCAGCTCCTCCAGCGACCCCGCGCCCGCGGCCCCGTGTGACTTGGCCTCCTCCACCGCCTCGTCGGCGAAGTCGAAGGCCACCACCTGGTGGTCCGAGTCGCGGTGGATGCGATGGACCATGTTGCCGCCCATCTTGCCTAGGCCAACGAAGCCCAATTGCATTCGATTCTCCAGTGCTTGGTGGTTAGTGCCTAATGCTCAGAGCATTGCCTTGATGCGCTTGGTCAGGTCCCTCAGGGCCTGGGCCGGGTCGCCGTCCAGGCGGACGCGCTCGGCGGGCAGGCCGTGGTCGCGCAGGGTCAGCACGTCGCCCGTTGCCTGCGCGTTCTTGAGCGTCCTGAAGCTGTATCCGGCCTCGGGGATGTCCACGTCCTCGTCGCCGTCGTGGACCAGCTGCAGGAACACCCCGGTGGCAGGCCCGCCCTTGTGGAACTGGCCCGTGGAGTGCAGGAACCGCGGCCCGTAGCCGAACGTGGTCGTGGCCTTGGTTGCGTCGCGGATCGTGGCCCGCAGCTCGGCGACCGCCTCGTCGAAGGCCTCCGACGGAGCCACGTAGCCCATGATCGCCACGTAGCTCGGCGGCCCGGCGCCGCCCAGCAGCGCCTTCAGGGCCTCGTCGTCGGCATCGTCCACGTGCGGCGGCTCGGCGGCCTCGAGCACCTTGTTGGTGTTGTCCTTGGCCTCCTGAACGTTGGGCTGGTCGAAGGCGTTGATCTCCAGCCCCCAGCCCGCCACCGCGGTGGCGAACTCGGCGAAGAAGAAGATCCGGCCCAGGTCCTCCGGGGTGCCGCGGGTGGTGAGCGTGAGCACCGCCTGGCCGGCCTTTCGCAGCGCCTCGACCTGGGCGTCGGTGTCGGCGTCGGGCTCCTTCTCGTTGCGGATGTAGACGAAGACGCGGTCGTCGCCGTATGCCTCCGGGGCGCCGACCGGCTCGTCCGCCACCGGCAGGACGCCGCGCCCGTGCTTGCCGGTGGACTCCGCGATCAGCTGCTCCACCCACAGCCCGAAGCTGGCGATCGGCTCTGAGACGATGAACGTGAGCTTGTCGCGGCCCTGGAGCGCCAGCTCCGCCATGGCCATCCCCATCCAGAGGCCGGAGTTGGACGAGCTGGCGTCGAAGTGGTTGCAGTTCTGCTCGGCCTCCTGGGAGGACTCCAGCAGCGCCCGCACGTCGACCCCCGCCACCGCGGCGGGCACCAGGCCGAAGTACGACAGCACCGAGTAGCGCCCGCCGATGTTGGGGTCGTTCTCGAACACGCGCCTGAAGTTGCGCTCGCGCGCGAGGTCCACCAGCCCTGAGCCCGGGTCGGTCACGGCCACGAACTGGTCCCCCGCGCCGCCCGTGCGCTCGTAGAAGTGGCGCATGTGGGAGAGCGTCTCTACGGTGCCACCGGACTTCGAGGAAACGATGAACAACGTCTTGGACAGGTCCAGCGAGCGTTCCAGCTCCAGCACCGCGCCCGGGTCGGTGGAGTCCAGCACGTGCAGGGTGAGCCCGCCCTGATCGCCGAAGCTGCGGCGGATGACCTCGGGGCCGAGGCTGGACCCGCCCATGCCCAGCAGAGCGGCGTCGGTCATGCCGGAGGACTTGACCTCGGCGGCGAAGTCCTGCAGTTCGTCCACCCGCTCGAGCATCCGATCACCGATCGTGAGCCAGCCGAGCCGGTCGCCGATCTCGGGCCCGGGGCCGCCCCACAGCGTCTCGTCCTTGCTCCAGACCCTGCGCGCCACGTCCTCCTGGACGGCGCGCTCGACGCGCTTGGCCAGGGGCTCCTCGAGCTGGTCGGGCAGAGAGGATTCCATGGTGGACGGGCGCCCGGTGACCGCCGCCTCCTTGCTCGACTCCACGCCCGCGATCAGCTGGTCGAAGGGCGTCACGAAGGCCGCGATGCCGTCCTCGAGCAGCTTCTTGGTCACGTCGCCCATGTCGATGCCGGCCTCGGCCAGGGCGGCGAGAGCCTCCGCCGGGTCCGCATCGGCCGTGGTGCCCGCGACCTCGGCGTTCTCGGCCGCTGCCAGCAGGGTGGCCATGGGCATCGTGTTCACCGTGTGGGGGGCCACCAGGCCGTCCACGTATTTGGTGTCGGGGTAGGCGGGGTTCTTAACACCGGTCGAAGCCCACAGCGGGCGCTGGACCGGCGCGCCGGCCTCGCGCAACTCCGCGAAGCGCTCGCCCAGGAAGGTGCGCTTGAAGCTCATGTAGGCGGCCTGGGCGTTGGCGATCGCGGCCTTGCCCTGCAGGTCGGTGCGCCCGAGGGCCTCCAGACGCTTGTCGACCTCGGAGTCCACGCGTGAGACGAAGAAGCTGGCCACCGAGTGCACGTCCAGGCTCTCGCCCTCGGCGTGCCGGCGCTCGAGGCCCTTGATGTAGGAGTCGGTGACGGCCTCGTATGACTCCACCGAGAACAGCAGCGTCACGTTCACGTTGATGCCGTCGGCGATGGCGTCCTCGATCGCCGAGAGCCCCGCCACGGTGCCGGGGATCTTGATCATCACGTTGGGGCGGTCGACCTCCTTCCAGAGCTCGCGCGCCTGGTTGAGCGTGGCGTCGGTGTCGTGAGCCAGCGCCGGCTCCACCTCCAGCGACACGAACCCGTCCGCGCCGTCGGTGTCCTCCCAGACGCCGCGCAGGACGTCGCAAGCCATCTGCACGTCCTTGATCGCCAGGTTCAGGTAGATCGCGGTCGCATCGAGGCCCTGTCGCGCCAGCTGCTCAATGTCCTCGTCGTAGTCCTCGGAGCCGAGGATGGCCTTCTCGAATATCGCCGGATTGGACGTGACGCCGTGCAGCGAATACTCGTCCACCAGCCGCTGCAGCTCGCCCGACTCGATCAGCGAACGCCGGATCTGGTCCAGCCACACGCTGGTCCCGGCCGCCGTGAGCTTCGCGAGCCTCTCGTTCGCCTGTGCCGCAGTTGCCATCTCAAGCCTCCTGTGTCATCCGAAGTCCGTTTCCGGAGCCCTAGCTCCGTGCCGCCGCTCCCAGTCGCTCGACCACGCGCCGCCCGGCGCCGGCCACGTCCCCGGCGGTCAGGCCGAAGTGCGCGTAGAGGTCCTTCGCAGGCGCCGACGCGCCGAAGCCGTGCATGCCGAGCGACTCGCCGTCGGCGCCCACCCAGCGCTCCCAGCCGAAGGTGGCAGCCGCCTCCAACGATACGCGCGCGCGACAGGCCGGCGGCAGCACGGAGTCGCGATACTCCTCGTCCTGCTCGAGGAAGCGGTCGTAGCAGGGCATGCTCACCACGCGCGTGGCTATGCCCTCGCCCTCCAACTCCTCCGCGGCCTCGAGGCAGGCCGATACCTCCGACCCGGTGCCGATCAGCACCAGCTCGGGGCCCGTCTGCCTTGCCCTCCTCGCGCAGCACGTAGGCGCCGCGCTCGATGGCGTCGTCGGGTACGGCGTCGGGGTCGATGATCGGCAGGTTCTGGCGGCTCAGCACCAGCGCACAGGGACCGTCCGTCTGGCTCAGGGCGAAGCGCCACGCCAGCGCCGTCTCGTTGGCGTCGGCGGGGCGGACCGCGTTGACGTTCGGGGTGGCCCGCAGGTGCGCCAATTGCTCGATCGGCTGGTGCGTGGGGCCGTCCTCGCCGAGCCCGATCGAGTCGTGCGTGTAGACCTGGATCACCGGCAGGTGCATGAGCGCCGCCAGGCGCACGCTGCCCTTCATGTAGTCCAGGAAGTTGAAGAACGTGGAGCCGAAGGCGCGCAGGCCGTGCAGGTTCAGCCCGTTCACCACCGCGCCCATGGCGTGCTCGCGCACGCCGTAGTGCACGTTGCGCCCCGAGTAGTCGTCGCGCGTGACCGAGCCCCCGCCGGCGATCTCGGTGTTGGTGGACGGCTCCAGGTCGGCCGAGCCGCTGACCAGGTGGGGCACCTGGGCTGCTGCCCACTGGATCACGGCCTCCGACGCCTTGCGCGTTGCGATCGGGTCGTCCCCGGGGTCGAAGCGCGGCAGCTCCGCGTCCCAGCCGGCCGGCAGCCCGCCGGACATCACCAGGTCGAGCAGGTCCGCCTGCTCGGGGTGAGCCGACCGGTAGGCCTCCAGGCGGCTCTCCCACTCCTCCTGCTCGCGGGCGCCCCGCTCGCCCACCTCGGCGAACACCTCCCGCACCTCGTCGGGCACGAGGAAGTGCGCGTCGGGGTCCCAGCCGTAGGCCTCTTTGGTCAGGCGCACCTCGTCCTCCCCGAGCGGCGACCCGTGCGCCTTCTGGGTGTCCTGCTTGTTCGGGGACCCGTAGCCGATGTGCGTGCGCAGGATGATCAACGACGGCTTGTCCTGGACCTCCTTGGCGGCGGCGATCGCCTCCTGCAGGCGCCCGAGCTCGATGTCCTCGCCCAGATCCTGCACGTGCCAGCCGTAGGCCTCGTAGCGCAAGCCCACGTTCTCGCTGAAGCCCATCGACGTGGGGCCCGCCAGCTGGATGTGGTTGTCGTCGTAGAAGGCGATCAGCCTGCCCAGCCCCAGGTGGCCCGCCAGGGAGCAGGCCTCGGAGGCCACGCCCTCCTGCATGTCGCCGTCGCTGGCGATGGTGAACGTGTGGTGGTCCACGATCTCGTGGCCGTCACGGTTGAAGCGCGCGGCCAGCATCCGCTCGGCCAGCGCCAGGCCCACCGCGTTGGCGATCCCCTGGCCCAGCGGGCCGGTGGTGACCTCCACGCCGGGAGCGCCGTCGGCCTCGTACTCGGGATGGCCGGCGGTGGGGCCGCCGAGCTGGCGGAAGTTCTTCAGGTCGTCCAGGCTCACGCCGTAGCCCGCCAGGTGGAGCGACGAGTAGAGCAGCATGGAGGCGTGCCCGGCCGACAGCACAAAGCGGTCGCGGTCGAACCAGTCCGGGTCGGCCGGGTTGTGGCGCATCGTGCGCGCGTAGAGCTGGTAGGCCACGGGGGCGAGCGCCATCGGGGCACCCGGATGGCCCGAGTTGGCCTTCTGGACGCCGTCCATCGACAGCGTGCGGATGGTGTCGATGCAGAGCTTGTCGAGCTTCGCCGGCTCCGTGCTGGTGGTCATCTGTCTCCTCGTTCGCTGGTCAGCTCAAGCCCCTCGCGGCGCAGTATCTCCGGTTAGCTCCAGCTCTTGCATGGCGAGCAGGCCCGCGCCGACCACGCCCGCCCCGGCCCCACCCTTGGCAAGGCTCACCTCGGC
The DNA here is from genome assembly GCA_963755215.1 of uncultured Thermoleophilaceae bacterium. Lineage (GTDB taxonomy): Bacteria > Actinomycetota > Thermoleophilia > Solirubrobacterales > Thermoleophilaceae > JAAYBF01. The sequence goes on along the minus strand of CAVWIW010000016.1, from coordinate 83,115 downwards.
TCGCTCCCAGAGCGCCGGCAGGGTGTGGCGGGAGGCCTCTTCGATCGCGGTGGCCAGGAACAGGTCGGCCGCCCGCGACAGGCCTCCGCCGATCACCACGTACTGGGGCTCGAAGGCGTTCACCACGCTGGCTATGCCCAGGCCGAGCCAGCGGCCGTGGCTCTCGAACAACCCGAGCGCCTCGGAGTCGCCGGCCTCGGCGATCTCGACAGCGTCGCGCCCCTTCACGCGGCCGTGCTCCGCCAGATGGCGCCCGAGGGCGCCGGCCGGGTTGGCCTTGGCCGCAGCGGTGGCTGCCAGCTCCAGCCCCGTGCCGCTGCACTTGAGCTCGAACGAGCCGGGGCGCGGAAAGCCGGGCTCCGATGCGGCCAGCGTCTCCCGGCCGTCGAGGATCACGTGCCCCAACTCGGCGCCGAGGCCGCTGTACCCGCGCTCGATCCGGCGGTCGATGATGATCCCGCCGCCCACGCCCGTGCCCAGGGTGAGCATCACCAGGTGGTCGGCGGGCGGGTCGGGCACCAGCTGGGCCTCGGCCAGCGCGGCGCAGTTGGCGTCGTTGTCCACGAATACCGGGATGCCGAGCCGCCTGCCCAGCTCCTCCCTGAGGGGCACCCCCTCCAGCGGGATGTTCACGCTGGACAGCACGGTGCCGGTCTCGAACTCCACCTGTGACGGCACGCCGATGCCGGCCGCCTCCGCCGGCCCGGCGGCCCCGGTGACCTCCGCCACGGCCTGCTCGATGCCCAGCAGCAGCGCCTCGGAGTCGGCCAGGTCGGTGGGCCGCTCGAGCTCGTGCACGGGCTCGTTCCCGTCCACCAGCGCCACGGCCACCTTCGTGCCGCCCACGTCGATACCCAGCACCTTGCCCACGAGCCATTCTGTCCGCGTTACGCCGCCGGATGCAAGCCGGTCGGGTTACGAGGCCCTGACGGATGGTTGGACTTGAGCCGGGCGTTAGGAATCGGGGCCAGGATCTGGCGCGTGCGCCGCCCCGCGACCCGTGTTCCCAGCGCGGCCGCCCTGTGCCTGCTGGCAGCCGGCCTCGCGGTAGCCGCGGCGGTGCTCCTGGCCGGGCCGAGCCGGCGGGAGAGCCCTTCGGCGGCACAGCCCCGCAGCGCGGCGCCCCCCGCCGGGGCGGAGGGCCCGCGCCGGGCGGGTCCCCGAGAGCGCCCGGAGCGCGCGCCGCGGCGCATACCACGACGCTCCGCGGCCGAGCGGGTGCGCCTTCGCGAGTCGCGGGCCCTGGGCATCCCGTCGGCCGGACGGCTCGTCCGCGGCGTGCGGCTGCCGGACCGCGGCCGGCACTTCACCACCTGGGACCCGGTGCTCAAGCGATCGCCCAACCGCGGCTGGCGCCGGTGGGGCACCGACGACCTGGTCCGCGTGGTGCTGAGCGTGGCCCGCCGCTATGCCGCGGCCGAGCCTGGCGCGCTGCCGATGCTCGTGGGCGACCTGAGTCGGCCGCGCGGCGGCGACTTCGGGATTCGCTGGGGCATCGTCGGGCACTCCACCCATCAGAACGGCCTGGACGTGGACGTGTACTACCCGCGCCGCGACGGGCGTCCCGGGGTGCCGCGCACGCCGGCGGCGGTGGACCGCCGCCGAGCCCAGCAGCTGGTGGACCTGTTCGTCGCGGCCGGGTCGGAGCGGGTGCTGGTGGGGCCGCGGGTCGGGCTTCGGGGGCCGGCGGGCGTGGTGGTGCCGTGGCCCAACCACGACAACCACCTCCACGCGCGGATCGCGAACCCCGGCGGCTAGGTCACTGGGCGCCCGGGCCCGACGAGACGGTCTCGAAGGAGATCCCCGCCCGCTGTAGGCGGCCGGTGAGGGTCGCGCCCATGGCCTGGGCGGTGGTCACCTGTCCCGCCGTCTCGGGCAGATCGTCGTGGGCCAGGCAGAGCGCCGACTCCGCCAGCATCTTCGAGGTTTCGCCATACCCCGGGTCTCCCCCGGAGACCTCGGTGACCACTCGCCGGCCCCCGCCCTTGCCCACGAAGCGCACCCGGAACCAGCTCTTCGCGCGCTGCTCCGCGGACGGGCCGTCGCCGGAATCCATCCTGCCCAGCAGCCAGTTGCGCGTGGGCGGGAGCTGGGCGAGCGCGAACAGGCCCGCCAGGCCTCCGGTTGCGCCGATGGCCACCGGCAGCCGCTTGACCGCCGCGAAGTGGCCGTACGTGAAGTCGGGGCCGTAGCGCTCGAGCGCCCGCGCCGAGCGCAGGATCACCTGCGGGTCGATCGTGGGCATGGGCAGGGCCCAGGCGCCCACCTCGGACTCGCGATACGGGGGCTGCTTGCTACCGCGCACCCTCCGGTCGGCGGGCCGCGGCTCGGCGCGCTTGCGCGCTCCCGCCGCGCGGTTGGTGTCGCGCACGCGCGAGAAGGCCGTGATGGCGGAGTGGTACGTGCCCGCCGACGGGCGGCCCCCGGCGCTCACGAACCCACGCAGGTCGATGCCCACGTCCTCCGGCAGCTGCTCCACGGTGAACTGGGCGCCGAGGTCATGCGGGATCGAGTCGAACCCGCACGCGTGCACCAGCCGCGCGCCGGTCTCCGCCGCGCGAGCGTGGTGGCGCACGTACATGAGGTCCACGAACTCGGGCTCCCCGGTCAGGTCGGCGTAGTCGGTGCCCGCCGCGGCGCAGGCGGCCACCAGCGGCTCGCCGTACCTGATGTACGGGCCCACGGTGCTCACGACCACACGTGCCGACTCGGCGAGCTCGCGCAGCGAGCCCTCGTCGGAGGAGTCGGCATGCAGCAGCGGGAGCTCGGCCCGGGCGGGGTCGGCCTGGGCCAGCCTCGAGCGCAGGGCCTCGAGCTTGGCGCGGTTGCGGCCGGCTAGCGCCAGCCGCGAGTCGGGCGGCGAGTTCGCCACCAGGTACTCCGCGGTCAGGCCGCCGGTGAAGCCGGTGGCGCCCAGCAGGACGACGTCGTGAGCGCGGTCGGAGGCCACGTGGGCAGCATATGCGGCGGTGGCGGCCCGGGTTCTCCGCCGCGCCGATCTGGTAGAACGCTCGCGGTGGATCGGCGAATGGCCAACCGCAACCTGCGCACCGGGCTGATCGCCGGGGCGCTGATAATGATCGTGTTCGCCGCGTCGTTCGTCGTGGGCTTCGTCTACTGATGGCCGACGAGCCGCGCAGCCCCGAGCACGTGTCGCCGCCCGGCGAGCCGATTCACCTTCCGGGACCCTCGTACCTGCCGATCATCGTGGCGGCTGGCCTGACGCTGGCCCTCGTCGGCGTGGTGATCAACTGGGTCCTGTGCGGCATTGGCGTGGCCATCACCGTGGTGGCGATCGTGCGCTGGGTGGGCCAGACGCGCGACGAGATCGCCGACCTGCCGCTCGAGCACGAGCACTAGGCGCGTCGAGCTACCGCGTCCCGGAGCACGTGCTCGACCCAGGGGCGTTCGAACGCGATCTGGGCGTGGCTGAAGCGCAGCGGCAGGAGCCCGGCGGCGCGGTGGGCCTGGTCTCGGCGCAGGTCGCGAGACTGCTGAGCGGCGGTCCGGTGGTAGCGCAGGCCATCGGTCTCCACCACCAGGCCGAGCGTGGGCCAGTAGAAGTCGACGAGGAAGCCGTTGAGCCGGGCCTGCGTCCGCGGTCGCGGCAGCCCAGCGCGGCGGGCGATCGGCAGGAACCGGCGCTCGAGCGCTGACCGGGTGAGGACGTAGGTGTGGCGGTCGAGCGCCGCCCGGAGCGCGGGGACGCCCCTGAGCCCTGCGAATCCCTCGAGCTCTCCGCGAAGCCGCTCGGGATCGATGAGGTCGAGCCGATCGGCCTCGTCGATCGCCCGTTCGAGGCGCTCGGGGGTCATGATGGTGGCGAGGTCCAGCAGGGTGCGAGCAGGGCTCGTGACAGGGATGCCGCAATGCCGAGTCACGTGGTACTGATCCACGACTCTCGGCATGGCGCGGATGCCCGGTCGCCGTCGTGTCAGATGGCGCGGCACGAACACGTCGATCAGAGAGGTGCGCGACGACAGCAGGCCCCACAACTCCGCCGCGCTTCTCCGCGCCAGCATAGCGCCGTCTCCACACGCGAGCACCGCTGCGGTGAAACGACCCTTCTTGCCTACGTGGGGCCGACCGACGGCGTACACGCCTCGCCACAGGCGGTGCAGCCTTCCGTTCGCCGTGCGCTGCTTGATGCTCTGGGCGGTCAGTCCGAGCTCAAGCAGCTGGGAGCGAGCGACCACCCCGTGCTGGCGCTCTACCAGCCGCCAGAGCTCCCCGGGCACAAACCCTGCGCTTTGGTAGTCCATAGCCACCAAAGCGCACGGTTAGTGGGATTCGCCCCCTGGAAAGAGCGAACTCGGCCCGGCCCTCCTACCCCCCGGCCACCTCCCGGGGCATCTCCGACGTGGCGCCGTCCTGAACCCAACAGCGCACGATATCGCGCATGGAGAGGATTCCCACGAGGTCGCCGCCGTCGATGACCACGAGGTGGCGGAAGCCGCCCCGGACCATGGCCTCGGCGGCCCGCTCCAGCGACCATTCGGGGTCGGCGAAGGTGAGGTTGGCCGACAGGTGGTCAGCCACCTTCTCGGCGCCGGGGTCCTGACCGCCGCCGAGCGAGTCGAGCACGTCGCGCTCGGTCAGGATCCCGGGCCCGGGCTGCTCGGGGTCGAGCACCACCGCGGCCCCCACGCCGCGCTCGGACATCGCCCGGGCGGCCTGGCTCAGCGTGTGGCCGGGCCCCACAGTGAGGACCACGCTGCTCATCCCGTCGCGAACCCTCATCCAGCCTCCTAGCTAAGTGACTTTCGGCGCAATCTTAATCGAGATGGAACTCCCAAAACATCCAATCAGGGCGGTAGTCCGTATCTCAGTCAGATGCTCCAGACTGCGAAGCGCCCAGCCACGGTGCACCGCCGCCGCGCCCTGTTCGAAGAGGCCGCCGCGATCATCGAGGCGGAATACCCCTCCAAGCTCGCGTTGGACGACGTGGCCAGGCGGGTCGCTACCTCGCGCCGGCAGCTCCAGCGGGCTTTCGCCGAGTCCGGGACCACCAGCTTCCGCTCCTACCTCCATCATGTGCGCATGAACCGCGCTGCAGAGCTCCTGCGGGCGGGCCATGGGTCTGTGAACCAGGTGGCTTCCGCTGTCGGATACCGACAGCCGGCTCAGTTCGCCAAGGCGTTCCGGCGCTATCACGGCGCCCTTCCGTCGAGCTATCGCGGCGTCGCCCGCGAGCCGCTCGCCGCCTGACTGGCGCGGCCGCGCCGAGCGCCACGCCGTGCGCGCCAACCGTGTCGCGCCCGTCGCCTGCGTCACATAGACTCGCGCGCCGTGACTCTGACCCGGGGCAGCTGTGCGCCTCCTGCGTAGACGACCACTCCTCGGCATGGCGCTGGTCAGCGTCGTCGCCACGATCATTGGGATCGCCATCTCCCTGGCGATCGACTGGTTCCCCGAGCAGGCGTCGACCGCCTCGGACGACATCGACCTGCTTTACGACGTCCTGCTCATCGCCTCGGTCCCGGTCTTCGTGCTGGTCATGTCCGTGGCCATCTACTCCGTGCTCGCTTTCCGTGCCAAGCCGGGCGACCTGAGCGATGGTGAGCCGATCCACGGCAACACCAGGCTGGAGGTCATCTGGGTCACGATCCCGTTCATCATGGTCTCGGCGCTGGCCGTGTACGGGTGGATCGTGCTCGACGACATCGAGGCGAAGAAGCCGGACACGCTGGTGGTCAACGTGACCGGCCAGCAGTTCGCATGGAGCTTCGACTACCCGGCCGAGCGGGTGAAGTCCAACCAGCTGGTGCTACCGAAGGACCGCCCAGTCGAGTTCAGGATCAAGACCCGCGACGTGCTGCACGACTTCTGGGTCCCCGAGTTCAGGCTCAAGTCGGATGCCGTGCCGGGGCTCACCACCAAGATCCGCCTGACACCGAGCCGCCTGGGCAACTACGACGTGGTCTGCGCGGAGCTGTGCGGAATCGGCCACTCGACCATGCGCCAGTCGGTGCGGGTGATCCAGCCGCGCGCCTACCAGGCGTGGGTCGGCGAGCGCAAGCAGAGCGCCAGCGACGGCGGCGCCGCGGCCGCGGGTGGCGACACCGCCGCGGCCGGCAAGCAGCTGTTCACGGACACGGGCTGCGGCTCGTGCCACACCCTCGACGATGCCGGCACCAACGCCGCGGTCGGCCCCGGGCTGGACGAGCTGGCTTCGGCGGCGGCCAAGCAGGGCAAGTCCGAGGGCCAGTCGCCGGAGCAGTACGTGCGCACGGCGATCACCCGTCCCGGCGCGTTCGTGGTCAAGGGCTTCCCGGAGGGCGTGATGCCCAACACCTTCGGCGACGACCTCTCTGCGGCGGAGATCGACACGCTCGTGGAGTACCTTCTCGGCGTGGCAGGAGGAGGTGACGCCAAGTGACGCTGGCGGCCCGCGTCTGGGCGCCGGGCTGGTACCGCGTGGCGGTCAGCCAGCCGCTGGCCTTCGCCTTCTCGATCGGGCTCGTGTGCCTGGTCCGGGCCCTCTACGGCTACGAGCCGGTCCTCGACTGGACCGCCGTGGCCACCGTGGCCCTGATCACCATGCCGCTGGCCTTCATCGTCGCGATCGGGTGCTTCGACTACTGGTTCCGCTGGGCCTCGGGCGCGCCAACCGTCCCGGAGGACCACTCCAGCCACGGCGCCCACTCGTGGAAGGACTACTTCCGGGTGAACACCGATCACAAGGTGATCGGCATCCAGTACATCGTCACCACCTTCTTCTTCTTCATCCTCGGCGGGCTCATGGCCATGCTCATCCGTGCCGAGCTGGCCCAGCCGGGCACGCAGTTCGTGGACCCGAACACCTACAACGGCCTGTTCTCGGTGCACGCCTCGCTGATGATCTTCCTGTTCATCATCCCGGTGTTCGCCGGGATCGCGAACTACGTCATCCCGCTCATGATCGGCGCGCCGGACATGGCGTTCCCGAGGCTGAACGCGCTCTCGTTCTGGATGCTCCCAACGGCCGGCGTGATGATGCTGGCCAGCTTCTTCGTGGAGGGAGGCGCGTTCGCAACCGGCTGGACCGCCTACGCCCCGCTGTCCACCGAGACGCCGCTCGGGCAGCAGTTCTTCACCATCGGCGTGCAGTTCGCCGGGGCCTCGTCGATCGCCACCGCGCTCAACTTCCTGGTGACCATCATCACGATGCGGGCGCCGGGCATGACCTTCTGGCGCATGCCGCTGCTGGTGTGGGCCAACTTCACCACCTCGCTGCTGGTGGTCATCGCCACACCGTTCATCGCCGGCTCGCAGTTCTTCATCCTGCTCGACCGCTCGCTGGGCACGCACTTCTTCGACCCGTCCAACGGCGGCGACGTGCTCATGTACCAGCACGTCTTCTGGTTCTACTCGCACCCGGCGGTCTACATCATGATGCTGCCCGGGTTCGGGATCATCAGCGAGGTCATCTCGACCCACGCGCGCAAGCCGGTGTTCGGCTACCGGATGATGGCCTTCTCACTGGTGGCGATCGTGATCCTGGGCTTCACCGTCTGGGCGCACCACATGTTCGTGTCGGGCATGGCCAACTGGCTGCGCGTGCCGATGATGATCACCACGATGCTCATCGCCGTGCCCACGGGCATCAAGATCTTCTCCTGGCTGGCGACGCTGTGGCGAGGGGTCATCCACATGACCACGCCCATGCTCTTCGCCCTCGGCTTCATCACGATGTTCACCCTGGGCGGGATCAGCGGCATCATGCTCGCCGTCATCCCGGTGGTGATCCACGTGTCGGACACCTACTTCGTGGTGGCCCACATCCACTACGTGCTGTTCGGCGGGTCGGTGTTCACGATCTTCGCCGGCATCTACCACTGGTTCCCGAAGATGACAGGCCGGATGTACGACGAGACGCTGGGCAAGCTGCACTTCTGGCTCTCATTCGTGTTCTTCAACCTCACGTTCGGGCCGATGCACTTCGTGGGCGTCGACGGGATGCCGCGCCGCGTGGCCGACTACGCGGAGTCGTTTGGCACGCTCAACGCGCTGATCTCGGTGTCGAGCTTTTTGTTCGGCCTCTCGTTCCTGATCTTCCTCTACAACATGGTCACCAGCTGGCGCAACGGCCCCAAGGCCGCGGCCAACCCCTGGCGGGCGCACTCGATCGAGTGGCAGGTGTCCTCGCCGCCGCCCGTGTTCAACTTCGACGAGATCCCCACGGTCGTGGGCGGGCCCTACGAGTACGGCATCCCGGGCGCGGTGCACGCGGTATTCGGCGACGCCAAGGCACCGGCCCGCTCGGCCCCCGCCCCCGCCGGCGGCGGGGCGCCGCCTCCCAGCGAATGAGCGACGCCAAGGACATCCTCGTGGTGGCCAACGAGACAGTGGTGGGCACCCAGCTGATCGACGCCGTCAAGCACCACGCCGACGCGGGCGCGGTGTCCGTGCACGTGATCTGCCCGCAGAATCAGCCCCGCGCCGGCTACGTGATCTACGACGAGTCGGTGCGCGGCGCGGCGGAGAACCGGCTGGCCATGACCATCGCCCAGCTCAAGGAGGCGGGCGTGGAGGCAACGGGCGAGCTCATGGACCCCGATCCCTACTCGGCGATCATGGACGCGCTCGGCGAGCGCGACTACGACGAGATCATCGTCTCGACGCACCCGGAGACCCGCTCCGGCTGGCTGCGCCAGGACCTGATCACGCGCGTGCAGCAGGCCGCCCGCAGGCCCGTGGAGCACGTGGTGGTGGACCTGGACGCCGACAAGGACGACGCGGTCAGGACCCTGGTGGTGGCCAATCAGACCGTCGGCGGGCAGGCGCTGATCGGCCAGCTCAAGGAGCTGGCCGCCGAGGGCCGGCGCCGCTTCATCGTGGTCTGCCCACAGTCGGATGACGACGGCGGCGACGCCACCGACCGCCTGGCGCACACGCTCAAGGTGCTCGGCGACGAGGGCCTCGAGGCCATGGGCCAGGTCACACACCCGGATCCCTACACCGCGATCCAGCAGGCGCTCCAGTTCTACGGCGTCGACGAGGTCGTGATCTCCACCTTCCCCGAGACCCGCTCCGGCTGGCTGCGCGGCGACCTGATCGGCCGCGTGCGCTCGTCCACCAACAAGCCGGTCTACCACGTGGTCTCCGACGGCGACGGCGAGCTTCAGGAGGCTGAGGCCTAGTGGAATCCGCCTCCGTCGCGCTCGGCCACGCCGAGGGAGCACACGACGACCACCACGGCCCGCCCGAGGCCAATCAGTCCTCGCGGATCGAGGCGCAGTTCCTCGGGATGCTGCTTTTCATCATCTCGGAGATCATGCTCTTCGGGGCGTTCTTCACCGCCTACTTCTTCATCCGGGTGGTGGCCGACAACCCGTTTCCGGCCAGCGGCGAGCACCTCCCGGTGGCGGTCGCGGGCGTGAACACCGCCATCCTGATCTCGTCGAGCTTCACCATGCACTGGGCGCTGGAGGGGGCGCGCAACGAGAACCGCGCCGCCCTGCGGGCCGGCCTGCTGACGACCTTCCTGCTGGGCTTCACGTTCCTCGCCATCCAGGTGAACGAGTACGTGCACATCGGCTTCTCCCCCGCGGACAACGCCCAGGGCACGATCTTCTACGGGCTGACCGGCCTGCACGGGGCGCACGTGTTCGTGGGGCTCACGCTGCTGCTGTTCGCCACCATCCGCGCGTACCGCGGCCACTTCACCGCCAAGGAGCACCGCGGCGTCGAGGTGCCGGGCATCTACTGGCACTTCGTCGACGTGATGTGGATCATCGTCTACACGTCGATCTACATCCTGTGAGCCGGCCGGCGGGCGCTTGATCAACCCCCTGCGTTCGGAGCAGGAGGCGTTCCGCTTCCTCATCTGGGTGGCCGTGATCGTCGGCGTGGTGGTGGCCGTGGTCCTCGTCCTCCGGGCACTCTGAGCCCCGCGGCGACCGGCGACCTCGCCGTGGCCGAGCGGGCCGCCCGCGCGGCCGCCGAGCTGCTGCTCGAGCGCTTCGGAGGCCCCGCCCGCGGAGTCGAGCGAAAGTCCTCGCGCACGGACATGGTCTCGGACGCCGACCGTGATGCGGAGGCTGCGATCGAAGCCATCCTCGCCGAGGAGCGGCCGGACGACGGCCTGCTGGCGGAGGAGGGCGCGCGCAGCGACGCGGCAAGCGGGCGGCGGTGGGTGGTCGACCCGCTGGACGGCACCACCAACTACCTCTATGGGCTGCCCTCGTGGGCGGTGAGCGTCGCGCTCGAGGACGCGGACGGCGGAGTCCTGGGCGTGGTGCTCAGCCCGGTGGCCGGCGAGCTGTTCAGCGCCGTCCGGGGCGAAGGCGCCCGTCTCAACGGCGAGCCGATCGAGGTCAGCGGCTGCGACCGCTTGGAGACCGCGCTGGTGGCCACCGGCTTCGGCTACCAGGCCGAGCGCCGGGAGCGCCAGGCCCAGCTGCTCGTAACGGCCCTCCCCCGGCTGCGCGACATCCGCCGTGCCGGCGCGGCCGCCCTGGACCTGTGCGCGGTCGCCTGCGGCCGCGTGGACGGCTACTTCGAGCGCGGCCTGGCGCCGTGGGACTGGGCGGCCGGGAGCGTCGTCGCGCGTGAGGCGGGAGCCGAGGTGCGCCCGCTCCCGGGGGAGCCGGCCGGGCTGGTGGCCGCCTCGCCGGGGATCGCGGAGGGCTTGGCCGAGCTGGTCGCCTAACGGGCCGCCGGGCCCTACTCGACAGTGAGCTCGCCCTTCATGCCGCCGGCCTCGTGGCCGGGCACGGTGCACACGTAGACGTACTTGCCCTTCTTCACGTCGGCCGAGAACTCCGACGTGCCACCCTGGCCCACCACCTTGCCCTCCTCGATGAGGTCACCGCCCGGGCCTTCGAGGGCGATGTTGTGCTGCACCGACGACTCGTTGCCCATCCGAAAGTCCAGCGCGCCGGGCGGGCCCGTGGCGCGGGTGGAGGCGAACGCCAGGGCGCCGGTGGGGTCCGCGTCGATGGTCAGCACGTTGCCCTTGGCCGCGATGGGCTTGTTGGAGGTCTTGGGCTGGCCCGCGCGCGCCAGAGCGCCCGTGTCCTTGCCACCGCGGCCCGCCACCAGCGCCACGTAGGCGGCCACGTCGCGGGCGTCGTCGCCGGAAACCAGGTTCGCCGGCATGCTGCTGCTCTTGCGGGGGGCCCCGATCTGGCGCAGCACCACGCCCTCGACGGTCTTCTCGCCCAGGCCGTCCCTGCGAGCGGGCCCGAAGGCCTCATCCAGGTTCGGGCCCTGCACGCCCTTCGTGCCGGCCCGGTTCAGGACGTGACAGGAGCCGCAGGTGCCCTTACCCACGTAGAGCTCCTTGCCGTTGGCCAGGTCGGGCGAGTCCTCGCGGCCGCAGCCGGCGCCGGCCACCAGCAACGCGCCGGCCGCAAGCAGCGCGGCGGTCTTGGCGGGACGTCTCACGGCGCGGAAGAATATCCGCTCGGCCAGCGCGAAGCGCGCCCTCACGCGCCAGGCTCGGGCAGCTCGTCGAGCCGGCCCTGTGCAGCCGTGATCACGCCCTCGGCAACCGCCTCCCAACCGAACCGGCGATGTGCCACCGCCGCCAGGTCCGCCGCCGCCTCGGCGCGGGTCTCCGGCGCCAGCGTGAGCCAGCGTGTGAGCTTGGCGGCGATCTCCTCCACGGCGCCGGGCCCGCGCTGGAAGTGCAGCAGCGGCCTGAGGTCTTCTGGCAGCGCGTCGGCGACCTTTGCGGTGACTTCGGCCAGCCCGGAGTGAGACGCCGAGAGCGGCAGCTCGCCGCACGCCGCCGCCTCGGCGGCCACCATGCCGAATGCCTCCGGGAACGTGCTGGGCACCACCTGCGCCTCACAGGCGGGCAACAGCCACGGAAGGTCCGAGTACTCCAGGCGGCCCGTGAAGACGATCCGTCCCGCGGCCTCCCGCCCAGCGGCCAGGTAGGCGTCGCGCCCGGGGCCGGACAGGCCGTCGAGGAAGGCCGCCAGGTAGGACAGCTCCCCCGCGGGCCCTCCCTCGAGCGCGCGGCCCTGCGACGCGATCGCGCGCAGGGCTTCCAGGTCACCGCGCGCCAAGGCCCCGACCATCGCTCCAAGCCCGTCGCGGAAGGTCCCGAACCCGACGATGCAGAGCCGCGCCTGCGGCACCTCGGCCACCACCAGCGGCCAGGCAGCCAGCAGCAGGTCGACTCCCTTCGAGACGATCAGCTTGCCCACGTAGCTCACCAGCCGGTCGCGTGCGGGATCGAGCTCGCGCAGCGCCTGCGCCGCCCCAGGCTCGCCGCCCCAGGCCGCGGCGTCGCCCGACTCCAGGCGGTCGGCCAGCGCGTCCAGCCGCTCGGCCGCCTCGGCCGGCGGGCGCGGGTGGAACTCGTGCACGTCCACGCCGGGCGGCCCCAGGCGGGTCCGCGCGGGGAGCTCGGGGTCGTCCATGACCTCCCACAGGCTCTCGGCCGTGTGGAGCGACCCCACGAGCACAGCGGCGGCGCCGCGTAGCCCCTCAGCCGCATAGGTCAGGAAGCGGTCGCGCTGCGGACGGACCGTGTACTCCAGCGCGCTTCCGTGCACCTTGACCGCGTACGGCACCCGGCCGTGCAGGGCGCGCGCCAGGATCACCGGGCTCATCACCACGTGGTTGGCCAGCGCCACGTCCGGCGAGTAGCGCTCCACCACCGCCTCAACCGCGGCGACGTTCGCCTCGATGTAGCTCTCGAGCGCCTCGTCGTCGAGGTCGGAGTAGGGCACGGCGTCGAAGTCGGCGTACTCGTCGGCCACGTAGACCGGCAGCACCCGGCCGATGTCGGGGTTGTGCACGTGAACCGTGTCGGGCAGGCCCAGGGAGGCCGCGTCGCGCTCCTGGCACACCATGTGCACCTCGTGTCCGAGGGCCGCCAGCGCGCGGCAGAGGCTCAGGTTGTAGATGTTGCTGCCGGTGCCGCGCAGCAGGTAGCCGTGGAGGATCAGGACGCGCATGGCGGTTGGTAGATTGCCTCATCGTGAGTCTCCGGCAGAAATACCGGCTGCGCGCGCGCTCGGACCGAGAGGTCATACGCGAGATCGACCCGGGCGCCACCTACGTCGACAAGGAGAGCGGCGAGGCCTTCGAGGTCGTCGGCAAGCTCACCCCGCTGGCCCCGTCTCCGAGCGACCTGCCCTACGCCGTGGAGAACCTCAGGCTCTGCGGCTGCTCGCTCGAGCAGCTCGTGCAGAAGGACCTGAACGACTGCCCGCACTGCGCCCGGCGCCTCCCCGCCCTCGAGGAATAGGTCCATGCGGATCGCGACGATCGCGCTCGCGTGCGGGCTGCTGGCGCTCGCCCCCGGCTGCGGTGGAGACGACGAGGAGGAGCCGGTCAAGGCCCCGACCCTCACCGTCCCCGGTGAGCGGGAGCCGGACACCACCGAGCGCCAGGACACCGCCACCACCGAGACCGACACCGCCCCGGCCCAGCCCGAGTCGGGCGGCCAGCCGGCTCCCGAGCCCCAGCCCGAGGACTCGCCGCAGAACGACACCCCTCCCCCGGCCGGCTCTCCGGCGGAGCGATTCGAACAGTTCTGCGAACAGAACCCCGGCGCCTGCGGCTAGCCGGCTGCGGACCGGCGGAACAGGTCAGGCGCGGCGCGGCACCCTCGCCGGCGCGCCGGGCGAGCGCACCCGTGCGGGCAGGGTGTTGGGCAGCGGCGGCGCGTGGCGGCGGCGCGCTGGGTCCCGAGCCGGGCGGTGGCCGTCGCGGGCGCGATTGCCGGGCGCGACTCTGCCCAGCGGTAGGCGCAGGCCGCCGCCGCCAGGCCCGCGGCGCGGTCCCGTGGGGCCGCGGCTGCCGCCACCTCCACCGCCGCTCTCGTCGTCGGGCGGGTCCTGGCGATCGTCACGCAGGCGGAAGAACCAGACCAGCCACAGCACCAGCAGGCCCACGTCGAACACCCTGAAGCCGACCATGAAGATCCAGCCCTCGGTGCTCACACCGCCATGCTACCCCGGCGGCGGGGGCGGTAACAGGGGTCTCGCGCCAGGCACGGGGACGGACCACGGCGGGCGCGCCCCGCGACTCAGTTCGAGCGGCTGGTGCGCCTGGTCGGGCGCGGGTCCGGCACGTAGGTGGCCGTGTAGTAGGGGCGCTCCCTGAAGTAGCTGCACCCGAACACCTTGACCGTGAGCCGCTTGGTCTGGGCCGCCTGCTGGTCGACGTTGCTGCAGTTGCGCCGCCGCGACGAGCGCCACCAGGTATCGCGCTGCAGGCCCACGGTGAGCACCGGCGCCCAGGTGGGCACGGTGAGCCCGACGATGTTCTTGGCGGCCACGTCGATGGGCTTGCTGAGCACGAATGTCGGCGCGGACCCGAAGTAGTTGCTCACTCGCACGGCCGGACTCTGAGCCAGCAGCCGGTAAGTGCGGCGCTTGCTGCGGCGAGTGCCCTGACGCAGGATGGAGAGCTGGACCTGCGGCTGGGCGCCGAAGCGATCCTCGAAGAACTGGGTCTGCTCGGCGTTCGGGGTGCCCAACTTGACGGTGAAGGCCACGATCTTGCCGGCGCGCGGGATGAGATACGGGTTGCGCGCGGTCACCCCGCGGCCCACGTAGCCGGTCACGCGCGTCAGCGCGGTGCACGTCTCGGGGCAGCTGATCTTGGCCGTGGGGATCGTCGAGCCGAGCTCGATTACCCGCGCCGAGGCCGCCTGCGGGAGCGCCAGCGCGCAGAGCGCGGTCAGAACGATTAGTGCTTTCGGCTTCATATCTGGGTTACGAACACGCCGCCTGGGCAAAGTTTCGCCGTCGGCGCGCACGCCCCTCCTACTTGTACCTGTAGGTGATCCGGCCGCGATCGAGGTCATAGGGCGAGAGCTCGATCTTCACTCGGTCGCCCGGCAGGATCCTGATGTAGTGCCGGCGCATCTTGCCGGAGATATGGCCCAGGACCTCGTGGTCGTTGTCGAGCTTGACCTTGAACATGGTGTTCGGGAGGGCCTCGAGGATCTCGCCCTCCATCTCGATCTTCTCTTCCTTGGACATGGGCGCCGCTAGACCTTGCGGACGTTCACCGCCTTGGGCCCCTTGTCGCCGGCTTCCTCCTCGTACTCGACCTTCGAGTTCTCGGGCAGGGTCTTGAAGCCATCGCCGTCGATCCCGGAGTAGTGCACGAACAGGTCGCGGTCACCCTCGTCCGGGGTGATGAAGCCGAAGCCCTTCTCGTCGTTGAACCACTTGACCGTTCCGGTCGGCATCTCGCCACGCACCTCTCTTGTCCGCGCGCACCGGCCCCCTCGCCGGGCGCAGCGCGACGGACGCTAGCAGTCAGCGTCCCTCGAACGTGGCCCTGCCGGGCCCGTCGGAGAGGAACTTGTCCACGGCCCCGCGCAGGTCCTCGGTCTCGAACAGGGGAGCGGCGATTTCCCCGGTGCGGGCGTCGGCGCCGCGGGTGCCCTCGTCGGTCTGGGCCCGGATGATCCGCTTGGTGGCGGCGTTGGCCACCGTGGGCCCGGCCGCCAGGCGATGCCCGAACCGCAGGGCCTTCTCGGAGAGGTCGGCATCCGGCAGCACCCGGTTCACCACGTTCCAGGACTCCATCGTGGCGGCCGGGTAGAGGCCGCCGGTCATGACCAGCTCGCGTGCCCGCGCCGGGCCCGCGCGCTCGGCCAGTCGCTGGGTCCCGCCCATCAGCGGGGTCAGGCCCACCACGATCTCCACCAGCCCGAACTGCGCCGACTGGGACGCCCAGATCATGTCGCAGGCCAGCGAGAGCTCGAAGCCCGCCGTGAGGCAGAGGCCGTGCACGACGGAAAGCGTCGGGAACGGGAGCTCCTCCACGCTGTGCGCGAGCGACAGCAGCTCGGCCACGAACTCCCGCCCCTGCGCCTCCGAGAGGCCCTGGAACACCTTCACGTCGGCACCGCCCGAGAACACGTCGCCCTCTGCGCGAACGATCAGCGCGCGCGGCGAGTCGGTCGCCGCCTCGCCGAGCGCCGCCCGCACGGCCAGGATCAGGTCGTGGTCGTAGAGGTTGAGCGGCGGGTGGTCGATCGTGACGATCCCGAGCCCGTCATCGCGCTCGTAGCGCGCGCCGGCGCTCATCCGCGCAGCTCCCCGGCCACCGCCGCCAGGTCGTCGGGCCCCACCTCGAGTGGGGCGCCGGGCAGGCGCAGCGGGTCGTCCGCGTAGCGCGGGATCACGTGCACGTGGAAGTGGAACACCGTCTGCCAGGCCGCCGGCTCGCACGAGATCAGGAGGTTCACGCCGTCGGCGCCGAGCCGGTCGCGCACCCGCACGGCGAGCCGTTGGGCCGCCCGCGCCGTGTGGGCCAGGTCCTCGCCGCCGATGTCGTACAGGTTGCGGGAGTGCCGCCGCGGGATGACCAGCGCGTGCCCTCTGGTCCACGGGTTGATGTCCATGAACGAGACGGTGTGCTCGTCCTCGTCCACCCGCTCGGAGGGGAGCTCGCCCGCGACGATCTTGCAGAAGATGCAGTCGTCCTCGGGCACGGCGGGATACCCTACAGCGCCGCCGTGGCCACCCTGCTGGACGAGAGAGAGCTTCGCGACCGGGTCGAGCGCCTGGCCGCAATCGACCGCCCGTCGGCCTCGGCCGGGGAGGCGGAGGCCGCCGAGCTGATCGCGGCCGAGCTCCGCGACGCCGGTGCGCGGGTGCGGGTGGAGCAAGAGGACGCGCACGGCACCTACTGGTGGCCGGTGGGCATCCTCACCGCCTCCGCGGGCCTGGCCGGCGCCTTCCTGGGACGGGTCGCCGGGGTGGCGGGGGGCCTGCTCGCGGCGGCGGCCATGACCGACGACATCACCGGCGGGCGTCAGTGGTTCCGGCGCACCCTGCTGCCGTCGCGAACCACCACGAATGTCGTGGCCGAGCTGGGCCCCGAGGACGCCGAGCGCACCCTGGTGGTGGTGTCCCACCACGACGCCGCCCACTCGGGCCTGGTGTTCCACCCCGAGTTGGCACGGGCCCCTCTGCGCCGCTTCCCGAAGGTCCTCGGCGGGGCCGACACCACCCCGGGAACCATGTGGGGCGCGGTCGGCGGGCCGCTGGCGGTGGCGGTCGGCTCCCTGCTCGGGCTCAAGGCACTGCGCCGCGTCGGGATCTTCCTATGTGCGGGCTACACGGCGGCGATGGCGGACATCGGCTCGCGGGCGGTCGTCCCGGGAGCCAACGACAACCTCACCGGTGTAGCGGTGCTGCTGTCCCTGGCACGGGCCCTGCGCGAGGAGGGACCTCCGGAGGGGCTGCGGGTGATCCTGCTGTCGACCGGGTCGGAGGAGTCGTTCATGGAGGGGATGCAGGCGTTCGGGCGCCGCCACTTCCCCGACCTCCCGACGGACACCACGCGCTTCGTGTGCGTGGACACCGTGGGCTCGCCCCATCTGCTGGCCCTCGAGGGCGAGGGGATGGTGTGGATGAACGAGTACCCCAAGGACTTCCTGGCGGAGGTCAAGTCCCACGCCGAGGAGCTCGGGATCTTCATCTGGCCGAACCTGCGACTGCGCAACGCCACCGACGGCCTGGTCTCCCTGCGCGCCGGCTATCCGACCGTGACCTTGGGCTCGGTCGACGAGTTCAAGATCCCCACCGACTACCACTGGCCCACCGACACGGCCGACCGGGTGAACTACGGCACGGTGTCCGACTGCGCCCGGCTGCTGCTCAGGTTGATCGCAGCCGGCGGGAACGGGGCACGCCCCGCGGCGTGACCCCGCGGTCGCTGGACGGCCGGCGGCGCCGTAGGCGCCTTGCCGACCGCACGCCCGCGGCCTCCTCGGCCGCGCGGCGGCTGTCGGCCACCATGACCTCCAGGGCTTCGAGTGTGAGGCGCGAGTCCATGGCGGCATCCTCGCGCCGCCACCAGGGGCCGCACAGTGGGGGTGGTCACACTCGACCGGTGCGGCCAGCCGCACCGCGCTGCTTCAAAGCCAGCCGGCGCGCTTGAAGTAGCGGTACAGCCCGGCGCACAGCAGCACCATCACGCCCACGACCAGCGGGTAGCCGTAGCGCCACGTGAGCTCGGGCATGTGCTCGAAGTTCATGCCGTACACGCCGGCGATCATCGTGGGCACCGCGATGATGGCCACCACGGCCGAGATCTTGCGCACGTCCTCGTTGAGCTGCACGCTGACCTGGGTGAGGTTGGCGGCGAGCACGCTCGTGAGCAGCTCCCGGAAGCCCTCGAGCTGCTCCTCCACCCGCACCAGGTGATCGTTCACGTCGCGGAAGTACTCCCGCACCTCGGGGTGGACCAGCTCGTAACGACCGGCCGCCAGCCGGTTCACCGGATCCACCAGTGGCTGCGCCGAGCGGTGGAACTCGAGCACCTCGCGCTTGAGCTTGTAGATGCGCTCCGCGGGGCTCCGGCGAGTGGCGGAGAACACGTCCGTCTCCACCTCCTCGATGTCGGCGCGGAGCCCTTCGATCGCGGGTGCGTAGTCGTCGACGACGCGGTCGACGACCGCGTGAAGTACCGCCCCAGGCCCGCGGCGCAGTCGCGCCGGATCCGTCTCGATGGCGTCGCGGACGCCCTTGAGCTCCGTCGCCGGGCCGTGACGGACGGTCACGATGAAGTCCTCGCCTATGAACGCCAGGATCTCGCCGAACTCCACGACCTCCTTGCTGTCGACGTACCGGGCGGTCTTGAGCACCACGAAGACGGTGTCGCCGTAGACCTCGAGCTTGGGCCGCTGGTGGGCGTGGATGGCGTCCTCGACCGCCAGCTCGTGCAGGTCGAACTCGCGGGTCACGGAGTCGAACTCGTCCCGGCTGGGCTCGTAGAGGCCGATCCAGACGAAGGCGTCCGCGTCACGGCAGGCCGCCAGGGCGTCGCGGTAGTCCATCTCGCCGTCGCGGCGCGCCCCGGCCTCGTACACGGCGCAGTCGACGATCATTCCTGGCGATTCTGGCGCACCCGGCGGGCGTAAGCCAACGCCTGCTCGCGCGAGGAGACCTCGCCGGCGTAGGTGGCAGCCTCCAGCTCGGCGAGCAGGCCGCCGACCTCCGGGCCGGGCTCGATCCCGAGCTCTCGGGCCAGGTCGTCTCCCCTGACCGGGGGGCGGGGCGGCCCCTCCGCGCGCCAGCGCAGCGCCGGCCCCATCACGTCCCGGGCCAGTCCCAGGTGCGCCTCGATCCACGGCTCCTGGCCCGCCCCGCGAGTGGCCAGCCTGTCCGCGCACGAGAGCACTGTGACCTCCACCTCGACCGGCTCGCAGCGGCGCAGGTAGGTGTGCACGCCGCGAGCGTCGAGCGGGCGCCGGTGCACCAGGAAGCCGAGCGTGAGGTGCTCGCGGGTGAGCTTGCCGACGTAGGCGCGCAGCCGCTCGCTGGTGCGCAGCCGGCGGAAGATCGTGCCCACCATCTCCTCGCCGGCGGCGTCATGGCCGATGAAGGTCACGCGGCCGTCGGGCCGCTGGCCGCGCGTGGCCGGCTTGGCCACGTCGTGGAAGAGCGCTCCCAGTCGCAGCGCCTGCCCGCGGGTCAGGTCATCCGCCAACGGCGCGGCCAACACCTCGCGCACGTCCGCCGCCAGATCGGAGCCGAACACCCCGTCGAGATCGTCCTCGAGTGCGATCAGGCGGCGCAGGACCTCGAGCGTGTGGTCGAGCACGTCGAGATGGTGAAAGCGGCTCTGCTCCACGCCCTCGAGCGCGGCCAACTCGGGCAGGATCGCGGCCAGCACGCCCAGGCGGGCCGCCAGCTCCAGTCCGCTCAGCGCGCCGCCGGCCACGACCAGGCGGCGCAGCTCGGCGAACACCCGCTCGGGCGATGGCTCGGACAGCCGGGGCGCGGCGGCCGTGGTCAGCCGCTCGGTCTCGGGCTCCGGCGCCATGCCCAGCTCGGCAGCGAGCCGGACAAGCCTCAGCGCGCGAAGCGGGTCCTGCTCGTACGCGTGGGGGCCCAGCACCCTGAGCAAGCCCGCCCCGGCATCCAGGCGGCCGCTGTGAGGGTCGAGCAGGTCACCGCCGCCGACGGGCACGGCCATCGCGTTCACGGTGAAGTCCCGCAAAGCCAGGTCGTCCTCGATCCGCGGTCCCTGGAGCGGCGAGACGTCGCAGGTGAAGCGTCGCTCGCCGTCCAGCGCCCGCCAGGCCCCGAAGTCCTCGGACAACGGGAACACCGGGCCGCGAACGGCGGCGCCCACCGCGCGGGCCGCGCCAGCGGCGTCGCCGTCCACGACGACGTCCACGTCGGTGAGCGGCCGGCCGAGCAGCGCGTCCCGCACCACGCCGCCCACCAGCCACGCCGGCGGGCCGTCGGCCAGCGCCGCGCGCACCGCACGGACGCCGGGGGCGCGATCGAGCGCGTCGATCACGGCTCGTGCAGGCGCGGCACCCGTGCCGAGAGGCCGCAGGTGACCTCGTAGTTGATCGTCCTGAGCCGCCTGGCCACCTCCTCGCAGAGGATGCGCTCCTGCCCCTGCGAGCCGATCAAGACGGCGCCGTCGCCCACCGCCACGTCCGTGTCGGGGCCCAGGTCCACGGTCACGTTGTCCATGCTCACGCTGCCCACCAGGGGACGGCGCGAGCCGCCCACGAGCACGTCGCAGTCGTTGGTCAGCGCGCGGCGCCAGCCGTCGCCGTAGCCAATCGGCAGCGTGGCGACCCAGGTGGGCTTGCTCGCGCGCCAGCGCCGGCCGTAGCCCGCGCTGGTGCCGGGCTCGAAGCGCTTGACCGCAGCCACGTAGCTCTCGAGCACCAGCGCCGGCTCCAGCCCGTGCTCGGCCGGGTCCGACTGAAACGGGTCCAGGCCGTAGATGGCCACGCCGCAGCGCACCATGTCGAGGTGGGCCTGGTGGTCACGCAGCGTCGCCGCGCTGTTGGCGGCGTGCAGCAGGCCCGGAGCCACCGCCACCGAGGCTGCGAAGTCACGAAATCGGGCCAGCTGGAGGCCGAAGTGGTCGTCCCCGCGCTCGTCCGCTGTGGCGAAGTGGGTCATCAGGCCGGCCAGCTCGAGCCGATCGTCGCCCGCCGCCTCCACCGCCAGCTCGGCGGCCAGAGCCGTGTCGGTGGTGCCCAGACGGCCCATCCCGCTGTCGAGCTTCACGTGCACCCGGAGCGGCGCCGGGGTCGCCCGCGCGGCCAGGGCGCGAAGGAACTCCGCGTCCCACGCCACCACGTCTGCCTGCGCCGCCACTGCGATGTCCGCCTCGTCCCGTGTGAGCGCCCCCATCACCAGGATCCGTTCGCGCACCCCGCCGGCCCGCAGCGCCGCGGCCTCGCCTGCTGTCGCCACCGCCAGCCAGTCGGCCCCGCCGGCCACCGCCGCCCGTGCGGCCGGCAGCGCGCCGTGCCCGTAGCCGTCGGCCTTCACCACGGCGCACAGCCGCGAGCCGCCCTCCAGCCCCGAGCGCAGGACCGCGCAGTTGCGCTCGATGGCGCCGTCGCGGATGCGCGCGCGGGCCCGCTCCTGCATTGCCGCCGTCCCGACCTAGGAGACGAGGGCGCCGAGCAGGTCCAGGCGGGTGACCATGCCCACCAGCCGGCCGTGCTCGACCACCGGCAGGCGGTTGTGGCCCTTGTCGTGCACCAGCCGGGCGGCGTCCTCGATCGAGGTGTCCGGTGAGACCGTGGTCGGGTCCTCGGTCATCATGTCCTTCGCGTTCGAGGCGAAGGCCTTGCGCAGCCGATCCTCGAACTTGCGCAGCGGCTCGATGAACACGGTCCCGCCGAAGATGTTCACGTAGTGCGGCAGATGGAGGTCGCCGTCGTCGTCGGGCAGCACCAGGTCCGCCTCCGTGACGATGCCCACCAGCCTGCCGCCGTCGTTGACCACCGCCACGCCGGGCAGCCCGTGCTCGCGCAGCAGGCCGATCACGGACTCCACGTCGGTGTCCGGAGTGACCGTGACCGGGTCGGTGTCCATGATCTCTGAGACGACGCTTGCCACGCCGACCACGATATTCGGTCGCGGAGTCAGCGCGGGCGCAGGCCCTCGGGCAGCGCGGCGATCACGTCGCCGGCCACGGTGTGATCCGCTCCGTGGCGGGCCGCGGCCACCTGGCCGGCCCGCACGTGGGCCAGCACGCCGAGCGCGGCCGCTTCGAAGGCGCCGAGCCCCTTGGCCAGCAGCGCGCCGATCAGGCCCGAGAGCACGTCGCCGGTCCCTGCCGTGGCCAGCGCCGGCGTGCCGCCGGGGCTGATGGCCACCGGGCCCTCGGGGGCGGCGACGATGGTGTCGTCGCCCTTGAGCACCACCACCGCGCCGCTCCGCTCCGCAGCCACGCGAGCGCTCTCCAGCCGGGCGGAGTCGATGTCTGCCGAGTCCCGCTCCAGGAGGCGTCCCAGCTCCCCGGAGTGCGGGGTGAGCACCGTCGGAGGCGGTCGGCGGGCCAGCGACTCGAGCGCGCCGGCGTGGGCGTTCAGGGCGTCGGCGTCCACCAGCAGCGGCGTCTGCACGCGCTCCGCGAGCTCGCGCGCGAACCGGCGCGCGCCGTCGGAGCGCCCTAGCCCGGGGCCCAGCACCACCGCGCCGGCACGCTCGGCCATCTCCAGCGCGTCATCGACCCCGCCGGGCACGTGCATCCCGTCCTCGCTCTCGGGCAGCGCCCGCGTCATGGCCTCCAGCAGCCGCAGTGACAGCGCCTGCTCCGCCGAGGCGGGTACCGCCGCCTGCACGTAGCCCGCGCCTGCGCGCTGAGCGGCCAGCGCGGCCATGGCCGGCGCGCCCGTCAGACCGCGGCCGCCGCCGGCCACCACCACCGTCCCGGAGGTGAACTTCGAGCCCTGCCGGGTGCGGTGGGGATACAGCTCCAGCACACGCTCGGAGATCAGCCCGGCGGCCACTGGCGCCGGGCTGCCGCGCGGCACCCCGATCTCCACGACCTCCACCGCCCCGGCGCACAGCGCGCCCGGCAGCACGTGGAGGCCGACCTTCGAGCCGTGGAAGGTGGCCGTGGCATCCGCGCGCACCGCCTCTCCCGCCACCTCGCCCGAGGAGGCGTCCACGCCCGATGGCACGTCGCACGCCACCACCGGCGCGTCCTGCTCGTTGAGTGCGGCGATCGCGCCGGCCGCGGGCTCGCGCGGCGCGCCCGTCACGCCCGTGCCCAGCAGCGCGTCGACCACGACGCCCGAGCCCACCAGTGCCTGCGGGTCGAACGGCGCCGGGGCGGGCCCGGGCAGGCGCTCGAGGTTGGCGCGGGGGTCCCCCGAGAGCTCATCCAGCTCACCCACGGCCAGCACGTCGACCTCGCGGCCCTCTCCGCGCAGCAGGCGAGCGGCCACCAGGCCATCCCCGCCGTTGTTGCCCTTGCCGACCAGGATCCGGATCGGCCCCGGGCGCGCGGCCGCGGTGGTGACCCGCGCCAGGCCCAGGCCGGCGCGCTCCATCAGGTCGAGCGAGGGCACGCCCTGCTCCTCGATCGCCCACGCGTCCACGGAGCGCATCTCGGCCGCCTCGTAGAGGGGATCGAGCCAGCCGGGCAGCGACCCGGCCGAAGTCATGCCGGCGCCGCTACGGCCACCGCGCCCGCGGTGGTGTCGGTGTGGGTGAGCGACACTTCCACGGTCACGCCCAGCGATCGGGCCCGACCCTCGGCGGCTCCCCGCAGGCGCAGCGCGGGCGCAGCGTCGGTGGCCACCACCTCCACGTCGCGGAAGCTCCAGCCGCCCAGCCCGAGCGCCTTGGCCACGGCCTCCTTGGCGCAGAAGCGCGCCGCCAGGTGGCTCGCGGGACGGCGCCGGTCCGCCGCATAGGCCCGCTCCTCGTCGGTGAAGAGTCGCTGCACCAGGTGCGGACGGCGCTCCAGCGACCGCTCCAGGCGGCCGATGTCCAGCAGGTCCATGCCGACCGTGACGGCGCGGCCGGCGGTCACTCCACCGTGACCGTCTTGGCGAGGTTGCGCGGCTGGTCCACGTTCAGGCCGCGCTCGCGGGCGATGTGGTAGGCCAGCAGCTGCAGCGGGATCACGGCCAGCAACGGCTGCAACAGCCAGTCGGTGCGCGGCACGTACACGACCTCCTCGGCCTGGCCGGCCACGTCCGTGTTGCCCTCCGTGGCCACGGCCAGCACGTGCGCGCCGCGGGCCCGCACCTCGGAGACGTTGGACAGGACCTTGTCCAGCACCGGCGATTCGGTGGCCACGCACACCACCGGGGTGTCCTCGTCGAGCAGGGCGATCGGGCCGTGCTTCATCTCGCCGGCCGCGTAGGCGTCGGTTGGCACGTAGGAGATCTCCTTGAGCTTGAGCGCCCCCTCGAGCGCCACGGCCAGGCCCACGTTGCGGCCCAGGTAGAGGAAGAACTCCGCGTCACGCCAATGCTCGGCCATGGCCCGCACCGGCTCGTCGACCGACGCCAGCAGCTGCTCGATGCGGTGCGGCATGCCCTTGAGCTCGGCCACGAGCCGGCCGAACACCTCGGGCTCGAGCTTGTCGTGGACCTTGGCGAGCTTGAGGGCGAACAGATACATGGCGGCCACCTGCGCCACGAAGGTCTTGGTGGCCGCCACGCCGATCTCCAGCCCGGCGCGGGTGAAAAGGACGCCGTCGGCGTCGCGCGTGGCCTGGCTGCCCATGATGTTGGTGACCGCCAGCACCTTCGCGCCCTTCTCGCGCGCCAGGCGCATGGCCGCCAGCGTGTCGGCGGTCTCGCCGGACTGGGAGATGCCGATGACCAGGTCGCGGGCGTCGATCACGGGGTCGCGGTAGCGGAACTCCGAGGCCACGTCCATCTCCACCGGCACGCGCGACCACTTCTCGATCGCGTAGCGGCCGATCAGGCCGGCGTGGTACGAGGTGCCGCAGGCCACGATCACCACGCGGCGCAGCCTCCGCAGCTCCTCGTCGGAGATGCCCAGGCCCTCGAGCTCGACGGTGTCGTGGGCCAGGCGGTCGGCCACCGTCTCCGCCACGGCGTCCGCCTGCTCGTGGATCTCCTTGAGCATGAACGTCTCGTAGCCGCCCTTCTCCGCAGCCTCCTGGTCCCAGTCGACCTCCTGGGCCTCGCGCTCGACGGGAGCGCCGGAGGAATCCAGGAAGCGGGTGCCCTCCGGGGTCACGACCACGATCTCGTCGTTCTCCACCAGCTGCACCCTGCGGGTCTGCGCGAGGAAGGCCGGGATCGCCGACGCGATGAAGTTCTCGCCCTCGCCCACGCCCACCACCAGCGGGCACTCCTTGCGCGCGCCCACCAGCACGTCGGGCTCGTCGGCGTGCAGCACCACGAACGCGTAGTGCCCGCGCAGCTTGCCGTAGGCGCGGCGCACGGTCTCGACGATGTCGCCGTCGTAGTCGCGCGCGATCAGGTGGGCGATGACCTCGGTGTCGGTCTCCGAGCTGAAACGCGCGCCGTCGGCCTCCAGGGTGACCTTCAGGTCCGCCCAGTTCTCGACGATGCCGTTCATGACCACGTGCACGCGCCCGGAGTCGTCGTCGTGGGGATGGCAGTTGGCCTCGGTCACGCGACCGTGTGTGGCCCAGCGAGTGTGGCCGATGCCGCTGACCGCCCCGCTGGCGCTGCCGTTGATCCGCTCGCGGAGCTGGGACAGATTCCCGACCGCGCGCACCGAGCGCACGGTGCCATCGCGCATCAGCGAGAGGCCCGCCGAGTCATACCCGCGGTACTCCAGCTTCTCGAGGCCGGCCAGCAGGAG
This sequence comes from uncultured Thermoleophilaceae bacterium, assembly GCA_963755215.1. Taxonomy (GTDB): domain Bacteria; phylum Actinomycetota; class Thermoleophilia; order Solirubrobacterales; family Thermoleophilaceae; genus JAAYBF01. Next base: position 57,613 of record CAVWIW010000016.1, on the reverse strand, counting down.
CTCCTGGCAGGGGCGCGACCCGGTGTATCCGACGATTCCGCACATGGGAGGAAGCCAGCGTAGCCCGGAAAAGCTCAGGCGCCCAATTCCTGCTCCACGACATGCACGAGACGCTGCGTGATCACCGTGCACTCGCTCGCGTCCGGTGCCTCCACCATCACGCGGATGACCTGCTCGGTGCCCGATGGGCGCACCAGCACGCGCCCGCGGCCCTCCAGCGCGCGCGACTCCGCGGCCACCGCCTCCTGCACCGCCGATGCCTCCTCCAGCGCGTCGCGATCGCGGACACGTACGTTCACCAGCTCTTGCGGCAGCTTCTCGCATGGCGTCGCGATCCGCCAGGTCGCGGTCGCCGAGCGCCTCGAGCGTGAGCAGCGCCGCGGCAACGCCGTCGCCTGACGGCACGAAGCCCGTCTCGATGATGTGCCCCGACTGCTCGCCGCCCAGCGCCCACTCGCGCCGCATCAGCTCGGCCAGGACCTGGCGGTCGCCCACGGCCGTCACGGCCACCTCCACCCCGGCCTCGCGCATGGCTGTGTGGAAGCCGTAGTTGGTCATCACCGTGACCGCCACGCCGTCGCCGGGCAGCCGCCCCTCGGCGCGCAGGTGCAGCGCCGCGAGCGCCAGCAGCTCGTCGCCGTCCACGACCGTGCCGTTGCGGTCCACGGCCAGCACGCGGTCACCGTCACCGTCGAAGGCAAACCCCACCTCGAACTCACCTTCGGCGACCCTGGCCGCCAGCGCCTCCACGTGCGTGGAGCCGCACCCCGTCGTTGATGTTGCGGCCGTCCGGCGCCACGGCCAGCGCCTCGATGTCGGCGCCCAGCCGCCGGAAGATCTCCGGCGCCACGCTGTGGGTGGCCCCGTGCGCGCAGTCCAGCAGGATCCGGCGACCGGACAGGTCGAGGTCGCGAAACCGCAGCTCGAGCTCGCGCAGGTAGTCGCCGCCGGCGCCGTGCAGCTCGCGGACGCGGCCGATCTCGCGCTCGGGCAGCGCCGCGTCCCCGGTGACCGCGGCCTCGATGCGCGCCTCGAGCTCGTCGGACACCTTGGTGCCGTCAGGCCCGAAGAACTTGATCCCGTTGTCGCGGTAGGGGTTATGCGAGGCCGAGACGACCGCCGCCAGGTCGAACCCGTGCCGGCGCACCAGCAGGGCCGCGCCCGGCGTGGGCAGGACGCCGCCGAGCAGCGCGTGCCCGCCGCCGGCCGCCACCCCGGCAGCCAGCGACGCCTCGAGCATCTCGCCCGACTCGCGGGTGTCGCGCACGATGAGCACCTGCGGGGCGTCCGCTGGGGCGATGGCCGCCGCGGCGCGGCCCAGCGCCAGCGCCAGCTCGGCCGAGAGGAACTCGCCGGCCACGCCGCGCACCCCGTCGGTGCCGAACAGCGCTCCTATCTCGGTGCCCCGCTCTCGGCAGGCCCGGCCGGCGACCGGGCCGAGGGTGCTTCCATCTACCGCTTGGAGAACTGAGGCCGCTTGCGGGCCTTCTTGAGCCCGGCCTTCTTGCGCTCCTTGACGCGCGGGTCGCGCGTGAGGAAGCCGCGGCGCTTTAGCTCTCCCCGTAGCGCGGGGTCGGCCTCCACCAGCGCCCGCGCGATGCCGTGGCGCAAGGCGCCGGCCTGGGACGAGACGCCGCCGCCGTGAATCTTGGCCACCACGTCCATCCGCTCCTGCTGCCCGACGGTCTCCAGCGGCCCGCGCGCGGTCCTCTGGAGCGTGCCGCGAGGAAAGAACTCGTCGAGCTGGCGGCCGTTCACCGTGTAGGTGCCCGAGCCCGGCTTGAGGATCACGCGCGCCACGGCGCTCTTGCGCTTGCCGGTGGCCTGGTAGCGCGCGTCGGCGGCCAGGTCGAGGATCGTCGTGGGCACTGGCTCCGGCGCAGCTCCGGCGGGCTGCTCCGCGGCCGTCCCGTCCTCGGCCGCCAGGGCCTCCTCGGCCGCCTGGATCTCGGCGGCAGTCTGCTCGCCGACCCCTGCGCCGGCCCTGCCCTCCTCCTCGAGGACCAGGTCGGGCTCCAGATGGGCGCCGGGGATGACGTCGGGCTCGGCCTTCTCGCCGCTCTTCTTGCGCTCTCGCTTGGGGCGTTCCTGGGGGGCCTCGCCGGCAGGGGCCTCCGCCGCGGGCTCCTCCTCAGCGGGTTCCTCGGCCGGGGGCTCGTCCGCCGGCGGCTCCTCGCTCGGGACGGGCTCCTCGGCGGCCGGCTCCTCGGCCGCGGGCTCCTCGGCCGGTGGCTCGTCGGCGGCGGGCTCGGCCTCCTCGGAGGCTGCCGCCTCCTCAGCGGCCGCAGGCTCGTCGGCCTCGGCATCCCCCTCGGGTGCCGTGGGCGTGTCCTCCTGGGCCTCTTCGGGCGCCTGCTCGTCCTGAGACTCGTCGCGCTCGTCGGCGAACATCATGCGCGCACCTCCATCTGCTTGGGCTGCTGGGCGGCGTGGGGATGGTCGGGCCCGGCGTAGACCTTGAGCTTGCGCAGCTGGGCGCGAGCCAGCCGGTTGCGCGGCAGCATCCCCTTCACCGCCTTGCGGATGACCTCCTCGGGCCGCCGCTCCAGCATGTCGTTGAGCGTCCGCGTGCGCAGGGCGCCGGGATAGCCCGTATGGCGGTGGTAGAGCTTCTCCTCGCGCTTCTTGCCCGTGACCGAGATCCGCTCGGCGTTGACCACGATCACGAAGTCACCGACGTCACAATGCGGGGTGTACTCGGGCTTGCGCTTGCCCCGCAGGACGTCTGCGATCTGGGTCGCCAGCCTGCCGAGCGTCTTGTCGGCAGCGTCGACCACGAGCCACTCGCGCTCGCGGTCCTGAGGTGTCGCAACGTAGGTCTTCATGCGTCAGCGCGGCCGTCAAGCCGCGGCCGGCCGGACAGTGTGGCAGATGGTCGTTGGGTCGGGCCTGCGCCCGCCTCGCGTGTAACCCCGGCCGGAGGCCCGTTTATACTGCCGCGCGAATTCAAGCCTGCCTAATCCCCGCGCGGGCCGCTCCCGCCGGGGAACGGGGGAACCATTCGGAGCGCGCGCAAGCCGCTCCGGAGGGGCGAATCGGCCCTGGCCCGCGAGGGCGCCGGCCGTAGCGCTGCTCTTTCAGCGCGAGCCCGTCAGCTAACCCCGTCGGCTCCCGAAAGAGAGGCCATACACAGTGCCGTCGAGGATCTCTTCCTCGAGGAATCGCAGATGGAGCATGCCCGGGGTCCGCGTTCTGGCGGTCGTCGCGCTGGCGGCTGCGCCGGGCCTGGTGCTCGCGAGCGGCTCGCAGGCCGGGTCGGGCGGTGGTGCCCAGTACCAGGAGACGCCGCGCATCACCTCCGTCGATTGCCTCAGGCGCTGCGCCTCGCGTGGCCGGGCGCGTCCCGGGAGCACCGTTCGCGTGCTGGGCGCGCGCCTGTCCAGGGTCCGAGCCGTGACCTTCCACGGAGGCGCCGGCCGGGGCGATGACGTCGCGGCCAAGGTTCGCCCGGGCAGCTCCCGCCGGATCGACGTGCGGGTGCCTCTCGGCGCCGGCAGCGGCCCCGTCTCCGCCAGGGTGTCCGCCAAGCTGCGATCGCCCCAGTCGCGCTCTGTCGTGATCCTCCCCCCGCCCCCGCCGCAGGCCAATCCCACCCTCACGCCGGTGCCGGGCCCGCGACAGAGCGGCGCCCCCAGGCTTGAGACCGGCACCAGCTCGACCAAGGCCTTCGTTGGCGCGGAGCGCCCGGTCACGTTCTCGTTCCGCGTGACCGAGACCGCGGCGACCGAGCTGGCTGTCCAGCTCGTGCGCGGCAGCGACGGCAAGGTCGTGAAGAGCTGGATGCCGGCCACCCTCGGGCCCGGCTACGTACAGCGGATCACCTGGAACGGCCGGTCGGGCTCCCGCTCCGCGCGGCCCGGTCGCTACTCGTTCCGCCTGACCGCCTCCGGCGCCTCCGGCGCCATCGCGCGCAGCGCCAGCGCCCACCACGTGCGGCGCGACAGCTTCGACCTCTATGACCACGTGTTCCCTGTGCGCGGCCGCCACGACTTCGGTGGCGCCAACGCCGACTTCGGCAGCGGGCGATCGGGGCACAGCCACCAGGGTCATGACGTGTTTGCACGCTGCGGCACGCGCATGGTGGCCGCCCGGGGCGGTCGGGTGGAGTTCAAGGCCTACCACAGCGCCGCCGGCAACTATCTGGTCATCGACGGCGACGGCACGCGCGTCGACTACGTCTACATGCACCTCGCCCAACCCACGCCGTTCCGTCGCGGCGACCGCGTGTACACGGGCCAGCGGATCGGCGCGGTCGGCGAGACCGGCAACGCCCGAGGCTGCCACCTGCACTACGAGATGTGGAGCGCGCCGGGCTGGTACGACGGCGGCCGGCCCTTCGACCCGCTGCCGTCGCTGCGCTCCTGGGACCGTTGGTCCTGACGATCCCTCCGGAGCCCCGCCCCCGGCGTTAGCGTTGAGCCCTGAGATGGAGCTCGCGAACGCGGGTGACCCCGCCGCCTTCAAGCGCTTCGAGGCCGATGGCTGGAGTGAGCGCGCCGAGTCGTACCGCCGCCTGACGGGGCGTGCCACCGCCGCTGCCTGCGCGGCGCTGCTGGACGCCGCGGGCGTGGAGGCACACGACCGTGTGCTCGACCTTGGCTGTGGCCCCGGGCACCTGTCGCTCGCTGCCAGCAGGCTGGGCGCGCGGCCGGTCGGGCTGGACCTGGCGGAGGGCATGGTCGCCGAGGCGCGCCGCTCGTGCCCCGGCATCGAGTTCGTGGCGGGAGACGCGGAGCGGCTGCCGTTCGCCGACGACGACTTCGACGCAGTCTTCGGCGGCTTCGTGCTCAACCACCTCCCCCGCCCCGAGGTTGCCGCGGCCGAGGCCGCGCGCGTGGCAAGGCCGGGCGCCCGGGTCGCCTTCGCGGTCTGGGACCGCCCGGAGCGCGCGCGCCTGATCGGCCTACTGGGCGATGCCGTGGCGGCCGCGGGGGGCGACCGCAGGGTGGGCCCGCCGCCCGGGCCGGACGAGTTCCGGTTCGCAGCCGACACGGAGCTCGCCGTGCTGCTGTCCGGGGCCGGCCTGAGTGATGTGGGCGTGCGGACGCTCGAGCTGGCCGTGGAGGCCGCCGGCGCGGACGAGCTCTGGGAGGGCCTGCTCGGCGGCTGCGTCAGGGCGCCGTCCGCCGTATTGGGGCTGTCATCAGAGATGCGGGAACGGGTGCGCGAGGCCTTTCACGAGCTCGCCGCCCCATTTACAGGGCCCGGCGGGGGCCTGACGGTGCCTGCCGTGGTGAAGATCGGCTCCGGAGGGACGAGATGAGCGGCGACTACACGATCAAGAGGCTCGAGGACGCGCCCGATGTGCTGGGGGACTACCCGGGCGAGATGCGGATGCTCGAGTCCGAGCTGGGCAGCCGGCAGGTGGCCTTCAGCTGGCGCCGCATGCCGCCCGACACGGGCGGGCGCGGGAGCTACGGACACCGGCACCGCACCCAGGAGGAGATCTACTTCGTGGTCTCGGGCACGCTCACGTTCAAATGCGAGGACGACGTGTTCGAATGCGGCCCCGGCACGGCGGTGAGGATCGCCGCAGAGACCGTGCGCAGCGTGCACAACGACTCCGACGCCGACGTGGCGCTGATCATGACCTCGGTCACCGCGACCGACCCCGAGAGCGAGATCGAGAAGATCCCGGACTTCTGGCCGAGCTAGGCCGTCAGGGCCGCAGGACGGCCTGAGTCTGGGTGGTCTTGGCCACCAGGCGGCCCGTCGGGTCGCGTGCCTCGGTCTCGACCACGATTACGCTGCGACCGACGTGAAGCGGGGTGGCGGTGGCAGTCACGCTGCCGTCGCGGACCGCGGCCAGCAGGTTCGTCTTCGACTCGATCGTCGTGGTGCCCTGAGCCCCATCGGGCAGGTTCAGGAACGCCACCACTGCGCCGGCGGTGTCGGCCAGGGCCATGAGCGCGCCCCCGTGCAGGACCCCACCTGCGGTGCACAGCTCCTCGCGCCAGTCCAGCGCCACCTCCACAGCCTCGGGGCTGGCACTCAGCGCCCGGATGCCGAGCTCGGCTGCCAGCGGCACCAGCTGGTGGAGCTGGTCGGTGTCCAGCGAGAACGAGTCGGCCACCAGCGGATTGTGACCGCTCCGAAGCCCCGTCGCGGCCAGGGCTGCCAAGGTCGGGTCAGGGCCGGCGGCGCCCGTTCGGGCCCACGACCCACCACAGCCCGCCGTTGAGGTCCACGTTGTGGCAGCGGACCTCGCCGGGCCCTTCGTTCACGTAGAAGTACAGGGGCTTTCCGGCGTAGCTCACCTGCCGCTTGCCGTCGCGCCGGCGGACCGTTCCCAACAGCGACTGCCTCACGCCCTTGCCGGCCCGCGGCTGACCGTCCGTGTACACCGGCGGCCAGGCCACCGCGCACTCCCCGTAGCAGGCGCTCTTGCCCCTGGGGTCGTTCTCGAAGATGTAGATGGCCTGCCGGCGCCTGTCGAACAGCATCGACCCGAACTCCGAGTCGCCCAGGACGATCTCGGTGCCCGTGGCTTTAGCCGGCCTGGGCTTGGTGGCCTCCGTCTCGGGAGCCGCCTCCTTCGGCGGCTCGCGCTCGGCAGCCGGCGCCATGGCCGCGTCGGTGTCGTCGTCCTTCCCGCACCCCGTCAGGCCCAGCAGGACGGTGAGCAGGAGCAGAGCGAGCGGGCGGCGCCGTGAAACCACGGGCGCAGGATGGCAGTGGCGTGTTACGTCGCCCTTAAGGCGCGCTTCGTCGCCCCGCCGGGCGGAGGCGCCGCGGACGCTGCTCATTGCGCGCAGCGCGCCGAAAGAGCCAGGCCGACCCGATGAAGAGCGCGACGAAGAACCCGTTGAGCCCGACGATCTCGAAGACGGAGCTGATAGGGGCCTGGTGCCTTCCGGCGAGGAGTGCGATCACGGCGACCAGCGCCTGTGCGAGCGCCGTGGCGAGGAGGGCGCGAGCCATTCCCTGTGGCTGAAAGCGCGCGATGCCGGCACCGATGGCACCGATGGCGAGCACCCCGCCGTACATCAGGTCGGCGGGATCGCCGTCCTCCCCGATGACACCAACGGCACCCACCATCCACACCAGAACGAGTGCCGCGCCGAGCGCAAGGCCCACGGCCGCTCGGTACGCGATGTTGCCCGCCCTCCGAGCCGCCAGCTGGTGGATGAGACCGGTCCCTCCCAGGAGCGCGCCGGCGAGGGCGAAGTCGGCCGGCCCCCAGGCCACCTCGTCGGTGATCTGCATCGCCACCAGTGGCAGCGACAGGATGAACGCCGTCGCGAGCGCGACGCGAAGGGCGGGTCGGTGTGCGGTCCTCTGCCTCCTGAGCGCCTTGACGTGCTGGCCGCGCCATGACGCGTCAGCACCGACCCCACGCACCATCCGGAACAGGATGCTCAGGGCGACACGCCGGTCGCCGGTCCCGTGGGCCCGCTCGTGTGCGATGTGGTCGTGGACGTCGGCGTCCAACTCGTCGATCCGGCGCCGGGCGATCTTGGCCGGCAGGTCCCGCGTGTAGAACTGCACCCACCGCGCCACCAACTCGGCCACGCGCTCGGGCGTCATGCGGGCTCCGAGGCCACGCGTGGCAAACGTCGGGTGGCGCGGTCCGCGTTGCCCGCGGCGGGTCGATCGGCCACCGAGGCGCCCTCACGGGTGAGCTCGTACAGGCGCCGCCGCGGTCGCCCCTCGGCCGCTGCCGGGTCCTCCCACCGTGAGCTGAGCAGGCCGAAGTCCTCGAGCCGGCTCAGGGCCTTGTACAGAGTTCCGTGGCCCGTCAGGGAGCGTGACCCGGTCTGTTCCCGCATGGTCTGGGCCAGGCCGAACCCGTGGAAGCTGGCTTGCCCCGAGCGCCGCATCGCCAGCGCCGCCTCGAGGATCTCGATCTCGAGAGGTAGCAGGGTTCCGGGCTTGCGCCGTGGCATGGACCTGATAATAGGAAGTTATCTTCCTATTGTCCAGCGGCGTGAAGCTCGGCGGGCCCTACTCCCACTCGATCGTGCCCGGCGGCTTGGACGTGACGTCCAGCACGACGCGGTTCACGTGGCGGATCTCGTTGATCATCCGTGATGCGATCCGCTCCAGCAGGTCGTAGGGCAGCCGCGCCCAGTCCGCGGTCATGGCGTCGTCGCTGGTCACGGCGCGGATGACCACCACGTAGCCGTAGGTGCGCTCGTCGCCCTGCACGCCCACGGTGCGCAGGTCGCCCGGGAGGACGCAGAACGACTGCCACAGCTCGCGGTACAGGCCGGCGCTGCGGATCTCGTCCTGCAGCACGAAGTCGGCGTCGCGCAGGATCTCGAGCCGCTCCTTGGTGACCTCCCCGCCCACGATCCTGATGCCCAGGCCGGGACCGGGAAACGGCTGGCGCCACACCAGCCGTTCGGGCAGCCCGAGCTCGATGCCCACCTGCCGAACCTCGTCCTTGAACAGCGAGCGCAGCGGCTCGACCAGCTCGAACTCGAGGTCCTCGGGCAGCCCGCCCACGTTGTGGTGCGACTTGATGGTGGCGGCGCCGGTGCCGCCGCCGGACTCGATCACGTCCGAGTACAGCGTTCCCTGGACGAGGTAGCGCGGGTTGCCGAGCTTCGCGGCCTCTTCCTCGAACACCCGGATGAACTCGGCCCCGATCGCCTTGCGCTTGGCCTCGGGCTCGGTGACGCCCTGCAGGCGATCGAGGAACCGGGCCTCGGCGTCCACGGCCACGAGCGGCACCTTGAAGGTCTCGCTGAAGGCCCTGACCACCTGCTCGCCCTCGCCCTTGCGCATCAGGCCGTGATCGACGAACACACAGGTCAGCTGGTCCCCTACCGCGCGGTGCACGAGCAGCGCCGCCACCGAGGAGTCCACGCCGCCGGAGAGCCCACATATGACCTTGCCGTCGCCCACCTGGGCGCGGATCCGCTGGATCTGCTCCTCGGCCACCGACGCCGCATCCCACGACATCTCGCACCCGCAGATGTCCTCTAGGAAGCGCGTGAGCACCTGCGTGCCGTAGGGGGTGTGCGCCACCTCGGGGTGGAACTGGATGCCGTACAGGCCGCGCTCGACGTCCTCAAAGGCGGCCACGGGCGACTCGGTGGAGGAAGCCAGCGCCGTGGCGCCGGGAGGGGCCTCGAACACCGTGTCGCGATGGCTCATCCAGCAGCTCTGCTCCTGCGGAAGCCCGGCCAGCAGCCGGCCCGGCTCGTGGACGGTGAGCCGGGAGCGCCCGAACTCGCCCACCTCGGCGCCCTCCACCCGGCCGCCGAGGTGCAGGACCATGGCCTGCATCCCGTAGCAGATGCCCAGCACCGGGATCCCGAGCTCCAGCAGCTCCGGCGGCATCGCGGGGGCGCCCTCTGCGTACACGGACGCCGGGCCGCCGGACAGGATCAGCCCGCGCGGCTGGCGGCGGCGGATGTCCTCCAGCTCGACGTGATGGGGAAGCAGCTCGCTGAAGACGCCGCACTCGCGCACGCGTCGCGCGATCAGCTGCGAATACTGCCCGCCAAAATCCAGAACCAAGACCTCCTGTGACGCGGGGACCGAGCCTGGCGAGGACGCAGGGAGCGTGGCCTGCTCTGCAGGCGAGCGACCGAGGACGACGTCAGGCGACGGTACCCGCGCCGCAGGTGTCACTCTACGAGGGCAGCTTCGGTGGCCGGCGACGACCCGTTCGTGACTCCGTCCGACGCCGGCGCCGCCTTGGCGGCCGACTGCGCGCCCATTCCGATCGCCTGGTCGCGCTGGAGCTGCTTGCCCTCGGTCTGCAGGGAGGGCGCGACCATGACCTCGGCGCGGTGGAAGGACGGGATGTCCTCGTAGCCGCAGGTGGCCATCGAGGTGCGCAGGCTGCCCATGAGGTTGAACGTGCCGTCGTTCTCATGGGCGGGGCCGAGCAGGATCTGCTCCAGCGACCCGTTCTGCGTTGTCTTCACGCGCGCCCCGCGCGGCAGCTCGGGGTGGAAGGTGGCCATGCCCCAGTGGAAGCCGTGGCCGGGTGCTTCGTAGGCGCGAGCGAGAGGGGACCCGATCATCACGGCGTCGGCACCGCAGGCGAACGCCTTGGAGATGTCGCCGCCGTTGCGCATGCCGCCGTCGGCGATGACCTTCACGTACTCACCCGTCTCGAGCATGTGCTGCGAGCGGGCCGCGGCCACGTCGGCGATGGCCGTGGCCTGCGGCACGCCGATACCCAGCACGCCGCGGGTGGTGCACGCGGCGCCCGGGCCGACGCCCACCAGGACCGCCTTCGCTCCGGTGCGCATGAGGTGCAGGCCCGTGGCGTAAGAGGCGCAGCCGCCGACCACGACCGGGAGCGGAACCTCGCGGATGAACTCCTTGAGGTTGAGCGGCGGGCGCTCCTCGTCGGCGGAGACGTGCTCGGCCGAGATGACGGTGCCCTGGATGACCAGGATGTCCAGGCCCGCCTCGACCGCGACCTCGTAATGCTTACGCACGCGCTGAGGCGTGAGCGACGCCGCACACACCACGCCCTGCTCCTTGATCTCGCGGATGCGCTTGGCGATGAGCTCCGGCTTGACCGGCTCCTGGTAGATGCGCTGCATCTCCGCGGTGGCGCGATCCTTGTCGAAGCCGGCAATCCGCTCAAGCTGCTCGTCGGCGTCGTCGTAGCGGCAGTAGACGCCCTCGAGGTTGAGCACGGCGAGGCCTCCGAGCTTGCCGATGACGCCCGCCGTGCGCGGGGAAACGACCCCGTCCATGGCCGAGGCGAGCAGGGGCAGCTTGAACTGGTAGAGCCCGAGGTCCCACGAGATGTCTATGTCGTCGGGGTCCCGCGTGCGGCGCGAGGGGACTATCGCGATGTCGTCGAAGCCGTAGGCGCGACGGCCCTTCTTGCCCCGACCGATCTCAACTTCCATGGCGGCATCCTAGGTTCGGCGGCGGACGAACGGACACCGTAGCACCGCGTCCCTGAGCCCCCACCCGGGGGTCGCCGGGACGCCCGGCTCAGCGTTCGAGGCCGACTGCCGATGCGCCGGACACCTCGATGTCAACATCGGCCTGAAGCCGCGCCGCCTCGCGCGGGTCCAGCACTCCGGCGCCGAAGTGCTGGGTGGACTCCGCGCCGCAGGCCACGCCGAAACGCAGGCACTCCACATCGGGGCGGCCGTCGCGGCGAGCGGCCACGTAGCCGGCGAGGAACGCGTCCCCCGAGCCGACCGAGGACACGGGCTCCAGCGGCTCGAGCGTGGCACGGCAGAGCTTCCGAGGCCGCGACGGATCGGTGTCGGTGCCCAGGAGGGCCATGCAGCCGTCGGGCTTGGTCATGATCGACTCCCTGGCCCCCAGGTCCACCATCTCCTGCACCGCGATGCCCAAGGCGTCGTCGTCGGAGAACTCATGCCCCACGAGCTCCTCGGCCTCGAGCTCGTTGGGGGTGACCACGTCGGGGCCGGCCCGCGTGGCCAGCCGCAGCGGCTCGCCCTCGGAGTCGAGGACGCTGGTCACTCCGATGCGCCGCAGCTCTTCCACCAGGCGCGCGTAGAGATCGGCGTCGACGCCGCGCGGGAGGCTGCCGGAGAACACGCACATCGCCGCACCCTGAGCCAGGTACAGGAGCTTGTCGACGAACAGCTCGAGCTCGCGCTCGGTGACCGCGGGGCCGCGCTCGTTGATCTCGGTCTGCTCCCCCGACGTGGGGTCCACCACCGCCGTGGACATGCGCGACTCCTCGCGGATCCGCACGAAGTCGTTGAGGATCGCCTCCTCGGTGAGCTGCTCGATGATGCGGGTGCCGGTGGGCCCTCCGGCCACGCCGGTGGCGATCACAGGCTGGCCGAGCGCCTTGAGCGCGCGCGCCACGTTCACACCCTTGCCGCCCGCCATCGAGGTCTGCTCGACGGCTCGGTGGCGACGGCCGAGCCGGAAGTTGGGAACGGCGAGCGTCTTGTCGATCGCCGCGTTAAGGGTGACTGTGATGATCATTCCGTGACCAGGCTAGCCTCCGCCTCCCGCCGCCCGTGCTTTGGAGCGAGCCTGGCGCCGGGCGGCCAGCTGTCTCTCCCGGCGCCTCGAGCCGATGCTGATGGCACCGGCCGAGACACCGACCAGGATGACCGCGATCAGGAGCCCGGTCAAGGGGGTCCCCAGTTCGTGCACAACCCTGCGCAGCGGGCCGGCGCCGGGCACCCCTGCGGCGGTCACCAGCGCCACCCGGCGAACGACCTCGCCGTCCCTGAGCACTGCCACGGCGCCCACCCGCGCGCCCGCTGCCAGCTCGCCCTCGACCTCGGCCGGGGCGTCCACGCGCGTGGTCACCTTCTCGTCCCTGCGCGCCACCAGGCCCACGTCGCGCGCCGGCACCAGCCGGACGCTCCCGTCGCGATAGGCGATGTCCGCCCTGGCCACCGCGCGGCGGCTGTCGAGCGGCCTGACGCGGCGGAACTGGGCCAGCCCGTAGCCCAGCAGCGCCTTCGAGGTCGCATCGCGGGCGGCCTCGCTCGGCTCCCCAAGCACGACGCTGACCACTCGCGCGCCGCCGGCCCCGGCGGCCGAGCCGACCAGGATGTAACCGGCCTGACGCGTGTGGCCCGTCTTGACCCCGTCCACTCGCGGGACGCGCCCGACCAGGTCGTTGCGGTTGCGCACGACCCGCCGGCGGGCGCCGGACTCGAGCACGGCCGACGGGCGGCGGACCACGGCGGCGAAGCGCGCGTCGCGCATCAGGCGGCGGGCGAGCGTGGCCAGGTCACGCGCGCTGGAGTAGTTGAGCGGGTCGTCCAGCCCAATCGGGTTGGCGTAGCTCGTGTCGGCCAGGCGGAGCGCCCGCGCGCGCTCGTTCATGTCCGCCACGAACCGGGGCCGGCTGCCTGACACGCCCTGCGCGATGGTCGCCGCCGCGTCGTTGGCGCTCTCCAGCAGCAGCGCCTCGAGCAGGTCGTCCACGCGCATGCGCTCTCCGGCACGCAGGTTGATCTTGGACTCCACGGGCAGCGCTCGGTAGTCGGGCGCCTGCAGCACCTGGTCGGGCCGGGTGCGCTCGAGGGCCAGCAGGGCGGTCATCAGCTTCGTCGTGCTGGCGATCTGCCGCCGCTCGCCCGGGTCCTTGGCGAGGATGACCGTGCCGTCGCGGGCGTCCACCAGGATCGCCGCCGCGGCGCCGGAGAGGTCGGGCTTCTTGGGCGTCTCGAGGCCTGACGCGGGCGCCGGGACGGCCAGCACGGCGCAGATCAGCGCGACCGCCGCGAGGGCAGGAGCAGTCACTCGCGCAGCTTGATCTTCTGGCCGGACACGAGGGCCTGGGGATCCAGCTCCGGATTGAGCTCTTGGAGCGTCTCCACGTCGATCTCGGTCGACTCTGCGATCGAGCCCAGCGTGTCCCCGGTCTTCACCGTGTAGGTGGAGCGGGGAGCCGGCCGTTCCCTGGTGCGCGTGGTCGTGGTGCGCCGGGGCGTGGTCTGCGATGCCTCGTCCGAGTCCCCGCCGGAGTCACCGCCGCCGACGTCCGAGCCCAGGAGCACCGCGACCAGCGCCAGCGCACAGGCCGCCAGCGCCATGGGCGCGAGCAGGCGGGCGCGGCTGCGGTGTGCTCCGTTGGGCATCTTGATCCTGGGCGGATGGTAGATCGGGGCCGCCCGGTGCACGGAGATTCCACGCCCGGGGCATGGGCTCCTGCGCGGTGTAGATGGCGCATGGCCGACGAAAGCCGGCTGCGGCAGAGATAACCTCGGCCGCAGTGAGCGCGCCGGGGCAGGCCAGATCCGAGCGGACGATCGCATCCGGCGACGCGCAGCTCTGTACCGAGTCCTTCGGTGATCCGGGCGACCCGCCCGTCCTGTTGATCATGGGCCAGATGGCCTCGATGCTCTGGTGGCCCGAGGGCTTCTGCGAGCGCTTGGCCGCGGCCGGGCGACTCGTGATCCGCTACGACAATCGCGACACCGGCCGCTCGACCAGCTACGAGCCGGGCCAGCCTCCCTATACGGCCGCGGACATGACTGCCGACGCCGTGGCCGTGTTGGACGGGTACGACATCGACCGTGGCCATCTCGTGGGAATGTCGATGGGCGGTGGGATCGCGCAGCTCGTGGCCCTCGAGCACGCTGACCGGGTGGCGACCGTGACCGCAATGAGCACGACCGCGGTGGGCGCCCCCGCCCCCGGCCTGCCGGGTCCCGATCCCGCCTACCTGCAGCACGCGGCGGCGGGCGAAGGCCTCGCCTGGTCGGACACGCAGGCGGTGGCCGAGTTCCTCGTGGCGGATGCGCGCGCGCTGGCGGGACCGAAGCGCCCGTTCGACGAGGCCGCCGCCCGGGAGCTCGTGACGCGCGACCTCCAGCGCACGATCAACCCGGCGAGCCTGGTGAATCACGCGCTGCTCGAGGACGACGACGATCGAACAGCGGCGCTGGGCGAGCTCCAGGCGCCCCTCCTCGTGATCCATGGCACCGCCGACCCGCTCTTCCCCCACGCCCACGGCGAGGCACTCGCGAATGCCGTGCCCAACGCCACCCTCGTCTCGGTCGACGGCGGCGGGCACGAGCTCCACGAGGGGGATTGGGACCAGATGGTGGAGGCGATCCGCCGCCACTCGGCAACCGCCTGACACCTGTCCCGAGCACGAGATGCCCTTCGCGGAAGCCGTCGGTGACCGCGAGCCAAGCTGTCCGGTCGCTGCGCAGGGCCGGCGGCCGCCGACCACAACAAAGCGGCCGCCACCTGACCTGATGCATCTGTAGCTTGGCCCGCCGTGACCGTCACCCAGGCCATCGAGGCGCGCTCGCTGAGGCGCACGTTCAAGGGCGAGGTCGAGGCCGTGCGCGGCATCGACCTGACCGTTGCCGAGGGCGAGGTGTTCGGATTCCTTGGCCCCAACGGCGCCGGCAAGACCACCACCGTGCGGATGCTCTGCACGCTCCTCCCGCTCACCTCGGGCAGCGCCACCGTGGCGGGCATCGACGTCGAGGGCGATGGCGCCGAGGTCAGGCGCCGCATCGGGGTCGCACTGCAGGAGATCGGGCTCGACCCGGTGCAGACGGGCCGCGAGTTGCTCGAGCTCCAGTGCGGCCTGTACGGCATCACCGGCCAGGACGCGCGGTCGCGCACGGTCGAGCTCCTGGAGCTGGTTGGGCTCACCGACGCAGCGGACCGGCGCACCAAGACCTACTCGGGGGGCATGCAGCGGCGGCTGGACCTGGCCAGCGCTCTGGTCCACCAGCCCCAGGTCCTCTTTCTGGACGAGCCGACCACCGGCCTGGACCCGGCGTCGCGGCTGACCGTGTGGGAGGAGGTCCGCCGGATCAACCAGGCGGGCACCACCGTCTTCCTCACAACCCAATACATGGAGGAGGCCGACGCCCTCTGTGAACGCCTGGCCATCATCGACGCCGGCGAGATCGTCGCGGAGGGCACGCCCGCACGGCTCAAGGCGGAGATGGGCCACGACGTGGTCACGCTCGACCTAGGGGGCGCGGACGCGGCGGCCACGGAAGCGGCGATCGCGCAGCTGCCCGGGCTCGAGCGCGTGGTCGCCGAGGCCGACGCGCTGGCGCTCTACGTCGAGGACGGGGCGGGGTCGATCGCGGAGATCGTCCGCCGCCTCGAGGCCGAGCAGATCCGGGTCGGTGCCATCGCGGTCTCGCGCCCCTCGCTGGACGACGTGTTCCTGCAGGCCACCGGCCGCCGCCTCGAAGGCGCCTCCGAGGCGGAGCAGGCGGCATGACCGAGGTACTGCTGCTCAGCAAGCGCGCGGTACGGGAGATAGCGCGCTACCCCGAGGCCACCATCCCCGCGCTGTTCATCCCGCTCTTCTTCCTTGCCGTGAACATCGGCCAGGTGTCCGAGACGTTCCCGGACACGACGCCGTTCCTGGGCGGGCAGGGTTACGTGGCCTTCCAGCTGCCCGTGTCGCTCATGTTCGCCGTGGCCACGGCCAGCTCCGGGCTGGCGCTGGTGACCGAGATCGAGAACGGCTACTTCGACAAGCAGCTCGCCGCCCCGATCCGGCGCTCGTCGATCATCCTCGGGCGCCTGGCTGCGGACTTGGTGCGCGGCCTGTTGGGGTCGACCGTGGTGCTGGTGGCCGGTCTCGCGTTCGGCGCCCACATGGAGAGCGGGATCCTGGGCGCGATCGTGCTGGTGGTGCTCGCCGCCCTGTTCGGCGTGGGGTATGCGGGCTTCGGCATCCTCGTGGCTCTGCGCACGCGCAACGTCCAGGCCACGAACACGAGCTTCCTCCTGTTCTTCCCGCTGCTCTTCCTCACGCCCAACTTCGTGCCGTTCGACCGGCTTACGCCCGTGATGGAGGCGCTGGCGCGCGCCAATCCCGTGAGCTATGTGATCGAGGGGCTGCGCTCGCTGGTGATCGAGGGGTGGGACGCGGACAAGCTGGCCGCCTGCGTCGGGGTGATCGCGGGGATGGGGATCGTGCTCACCGCGCTCTCGCTCAGGGCGATCGCGACGTACGACAGGTAGTGCCTAGTACTCAGCGCTTAGGCCCAAGCGGCGGCGCGCAGCTCCTCTGCCGCGGCTGCGGCCGCGGCGGCCGGGTCGCCGCCGCGATCCGCGTGCGCGTTCACGATTGAGCGTGAGGCGGTGACCAGCCCGGCCGCCGGGTGCGGCGCGAAGGCGGCGCCGAGGCCCTCCGCGCTGCCGCCCTGGGCTCCGACACCCGGCATGAGGAAGATCGCACGGGGCATGAGCTCGCGCAGCCGCCCCACCCGCTCGGGGCGGGTGGCGCCTACGACCGCACCCGCAAGCGACAGCCCGCAGTCGCCCACGCGCTCCCGGCCGGCGTCATCGACCAGCGTCGCGACCCACTCGTGGAGCGGCCGGCCGCCGGCATCGAGGTCCTGGAGGTCCGCCGCACCCGGGTTGGACGTGCTGACCAGCAGGAAGCAGCCCGCTCCCGCGGCGCCGGCCGCCTCCAGCAGCGGCTCGACCGAGTCGCGGCCCAGCAGCGGGTTGGCGGTGAACGCGTCGGCTCCCAGGCCGGGGACCTCGCCGAACGCCCCGGGCGTGGAGCCCACCAGCGCCTGTCCGTAGGCGGCGGCGGTGACCGGCACGTCGCCGCGCTTGCCGTCGGCGATCACCAGCAGCCCAAGCTCGCGCGCGGCATCCCGCGCGCTGTCGAGGGCCGCCCACCCGGGCGCGCCGAGGCGCTCGAAGCAGGCGAGCTGGAGCTTGACCGCGACGCAAGCCGGCCCGGCCGCCTCGATCGCGGCCCGGCAGTGCCGGGCCACGGCCTCAGCGGTGGCCGCGGCCGGCTGGCCCACCACGCCTTCGAGCGCCGAGGGCCAGAGCGCTGCGGGGTCCGGGTCCAGCCCGAGCACGACCCGGCTGCGGCGCTCCTCTACGAGCGCCGCGAGCCGGTCCGCGAAGTGAGCCCGGGCCACCGCGGGAGTTCGATGCCATGAGCCGTGCCGGCGCCGGCCCGAGGGCCGCGCCGGCGCGGCCGGCTAGCCGCCCTTGACGGCCTTCTTCAGCGCGGAGCCCGCGCTGAAGCGGGGCACGCGACTGGCGGCGATCTGAATCCGCTCGCCGGTCTGGGGGTTCACACCCTGGCGGGCGCCACGGTCGGCAACGGAGAACTTCCCGAACCCGGTGAAGCTGATCTCGCCGCCGCGCTTGAGCGTGCCCTCGATGACCTCGAGCACCGCGTCGACGGCGGAGCCGGCGTCGCCCTTGGACAGACCCGACTCGTTGGCTACCTGGTCGACGAACTCCGACTTCGTCACGTTCTCCTCCTTCGAAGGGTTCTCAGCAGAGCGCGCAACATAACCACGAACGCCGGACGACCGCGGTCCGCAATGGCTCTGGAAAGCGGTTTCGCTGCAGTCAGGCCGCTATTTGCGGTCAGGATCCGGAGACGGCCATCTGGGAGATGAGCATCGGCGGCGCCTTCACGCTCCCCCCGAACGGCACCCACCTGGCCTCCGCACCGACCGCGGCCACGGCCCGCAGCATCCCGACGAGGTCGCTGGCGATCGTGATCTCGCGCACGGGTGCACCGAGCCGGCCACCCTCGATCAGGCGCCCGGAGGCCCCAACCGAGAAGGTGCCCGAAACGGGATTGACGCCCGAGTGCAGTCCCGCGACGTCGGTCACGTACAGGCCGTCGCCGGCCTCCCGCACGAGCGCCTCGAGGGTCCCCTCCCCGGCCTCGACCAGCAGGTTGGTGGCCGACACCGATGGCGGCGAGCGATAGGACCCGCGGCCGGCATTGCCGGTGGTCGCGCGGCTGTCCTTGCGCGCGCTGCGCGCGTCGTAGAGGTAGCCGGCGAGGCGGCCGTCCTCGATCAGGGGGGTACGGCGGGTAGCGGAGCCCTCGCCGTCGAAGGGCGCGCTGGCCGGGCCGTCCGGGTGGGCGCCGTCATCGACCAGCGCGAACGCGGGGTCGGCCACCTCCTCGCCCTCGCGGCCCGCGAACAGCGAGCGACCGCGCTGCACCGCGTCGGCCGACAGCATCGCCCCGATGAAGCCGGCGAACGACGCCGCCACGAACGCGTCCAGCACTACCGGGCAGCGGCGGCTCGGCGGCTGGCGCGCGCCCACCAGCGCGAGGGCCCGGTCGGCCGCCTCGACCCCGATCGCCACCGGGTCGAGCGCCCCTGGATCGCGCCCCAGGCCCACGCCGAGCCCCGTCATGAGGTCGTCGCCCTCGCCCGCGAAGGCCGACGCGTAGGCCCACGCCTGCGTGGAGGCATAGGAAGCGCTGAACCCGCGCGAGTTGGCGATGGCCGCGACTCCCTCCGAGTCCGAGTACACGGCGTTCTCGACCTGGGACACGCCCTCGGCCGAGCGCGCGGCGCGCTCCACCTCGAGCGTCAGCTCGACTTTGCGCTCGGTGTTCCAGTCCGCCATGGCCGGCGAGGCGAGCTCCCCTGCGTCGGCCTGCCCGTTCTCCTCGGGGAGGCCGCCGTGCTCGTCGGGGTCGGCGACAGCGGCGGCTGCGTGGGCGGCCTCGGCCAGCGCCCGCAGCCCGGGCTCGGCGAGATCCGTGCCGTAGGCATAGCCGGAGCGGCCGTCTACGAACGCGCGGATCCCGATCCCGCGGCCTCCGGCGTCGCTCAGGCTCTCCACCGCACCGTCGTAGACGCGGATCTGGCGGCTGGTGGACTCCTCGCACCAGGCCTCGGCCTCGTCCGCGCCGGCGGCCTGCGCGGCCTCCACGGCGGTCGTGGCGAGCGTGGCGAGGTCGGGTGGGCTCACGCGGCCGTGCCGCCCACCGTGAGCTCGCGGATGCGCACGTGCGGCTGGCCCACCCCGGCCTCCACCCGCTGGCCGGCCTTCCCGCAGTAGCCGGTGGCGATCTCGAGGTCGCCGGCCACGCCGTCGATCGCGCGCAGCGCCTCCACGCCGTTGCCCACGAGCGTCGCCCCGCGGACCGGCGCGGTGACCTTCCCACCCTCGATCAGGTAGCCCTCCGAGACCCCGAAGACGAAATCCCCTGTGGCGGGCTCCACTTGGCCGCCGCCGAACGAGACAGCGTAGAGGCCGCGATCGACGCCGGCGATCAGGTCCTCGGGCGTGGCGGCCCCGGGCGCGAAGTAGGTGTTGGTCATCCGCGGGACGGGCAGGTGTCGGAAGGACTGGCGGCGGCCGTTGCCGGTTGAGTCGGCGCCGTCCACCCGAGCCCTGATCAGGTCGTAGAGGAACGACGTGAGCCGGCCCTCCTCGATGATCGTGGTCCGGCGCGTGGGGGTGCCCTCGTCATCGATGCCGTCGCTGCCCCACTCCCCCTCGCGGCGCCCGTCGTCATACGCCGTGACCCCGCCGTCGGCCAGCACGTCGCCGAGCCTCCCGGCGTAGACGCTGGCCCGCTTCTGAACGGCGTCGGCCTCCAGACCGTGACCGACGGCCTCGTGCAACAGCACGCCGCCGAAGCCGTTGCCGACCACCACCGGGAGGCGCCCGGTGGGCGCGTCCACCGCTTCCAGGGCGGTGAGCGCCTTGCGCGCAGCGGACTCCGCCACGGCCTCGGGATCCTGCTCCACGAGCTCGAAGCCCGCGTGACCGCCGCGAGTGTCGGTGCCCGTCTCCACCCGCCCGTCGCGGCGGGCCACCACCTGCGTCGAGAGCCGCACGCGCGTGCGATCGTCGGCCGCCGCCACGCCGTCCGAGTTGTAGACCTCCACGATCCTCCGGCCCTCCACGTACCCGGCCGTGACCTGCGCGACCTCGTGGCCGGCAGCGCGGGCGCGTTCGTCGCAGGCCCGCAGCAGCCGCGCCTTGCGCTCGGCGTCGACGGTCTCCGGACGCTCGCGCACGGGGTGCCCGGGCGCCGCCTGGGCCGCGTCGAGTGCCCGGGGCTCGCGCGCATCGCCACGGACGGCCTCGGCCACCGAGCCCGCAAGCGCCAGCAGTGCCTCCTCGCGCAGACCGTCCACGTGCCCGAAGTAGCTGGCCGCGCCGCGCACGACCCGTACGGAGGCGCCGCGCTCCGAGCCGGCCTGCGGCCGCTCGATGCGCCCGTCGTCGAGCGAGACCGCGAAGCCGCGCCGATCCTCGGCGTAGAGCTCACCCAGGTCGCCGCCGCGGGAGAGCGCCCTTGCGATGACGCGCTGCGCGAGCTCGTGGTCCACCAGGCTCATGCGCTCTCTTCCGCCGCGTCGGCGCCTGGCGCCGCGCCGTTCTCCTCGCGCCGCGGACGGCGCCGCGGGCGATCGGCGGCGTCCACCTCGTCCACGACCTCCACCATCTCCATGGCCAGGGCCAGGATCCGGTCGTGACCCTTGGCTCCGGGCCCCAGCAGCCGCGGGTCGCCCGGTCCTCCGTAGAGCTGCACCCGCGGCTCGCGGTCGCGCTGGCGGCGGCGCACCGCGGCGGCCACGCCCTCGGCCACGGCGGTGGCCCGCGCCACAGCGCCCTTGGGCTGCTCCTTCACGCCGCTGCCTCGACCTCGGCCAACGCGCGCTTGAGGTCGTAGAGGATCAGAGCGGGCAGGGCCAGGCGCCGGACCACGCAGGCCAGCGTGTGGCGTGCGCTTCGGACTGCGAACACGGCCCCGGCGCCCGTCTGGGCCTCGATCTGCTCGGCCGGGACATCGGAGGCGGAGTCCGCCGCCAGCACCAGCTCGTGTGTGAGCTCGGCCAGCCGGCGCGCGGGCTTGGCCTCGGCCACGCTGGCCGCCAGGAGCCCCCCGGCGCCGTCCAGCAGCACCGCGGCGCGCACGTCGGCCGACACCTCGACCAAGCGGCCCGGCACGGCCTTGGCCGAGGGGTGCGCGAACACGGCGGGGGCGGGCCCCGCCGGTGTCACCGCGCGGCCCCGGCGGCGGCGCGCCGGGCGAGGGCGGTCGCGAGTGCGAGCTGGGCGACTGCCATGGCGGTCACAATAGCGCCGTGCCCATCTCCCGAATCTCGTGGATCGTGACCGTTGGGATCTGCCTGCTGGCCGCGCTGCTGCTGCTGCTCAACGGCTACTCCGGGTACTTCGGCGTGCTGCTAGCGGTGGGCGCGGCGGCCGCCGTGAACCTCGTCGGGGACTAGCGGCCCGCCTCCCGCGGCGGGTGCGAGCCGTGGCTCTCGGGCTCCAGGTGGATCAGCACGTCCGCGCCCCGGACGCGGTCGCGGATCTCGCGCTGAAGCTCGTGCGTGACCTCGTGCGCGCGCCGCAGCGTGGTGCCCTCGGCGAACTGCACGTGCAGGTCGATGTAGCGGCGGCTGCCCGCGCGCCGGGCGCGGAGCTTGTGGAACCCCGTGACCTCGTCGGACCCGTACTCCTCGATCGCCGCCCGCACGGCGGCCAGCTCGGACTCCGGCAGCGTCTCGTCCACGAGCACCCGCGACGTGCGCGAGAGGATCCGCACGCCCGCGCCCACGATCGCCGCGGCCACCACCAGCGCCACCGCCGGGTCGATCCACTCCACGCCCGTGACTTGGACGAGCACGAGCGCCACGAGCACGCCCGTGGAGGTGGCCGCGTCGGTGCGCAGGTGTGCCGCGTCCGCGGCCAGCGCGGGCGAGTCGGTGAGGGCCGCCTGGCGGTAGAGGTACTGCGATACCACCACGTTCGCCACGGCGGAGAAGCCGATCACCGCGATGCCGAAGCCCAGCGAGTCGACCTCGGGCGTGTCGACCAGCCGCCTGACCCCCTCGAAGATGATGATGCCCGCCCCGACCAGGATCAGCATCCCCTCGATGGCCGCCGCCAGGTTCTCGATCTTCGCGTGGCCCCAGGGGTGGTCCTCGTCGGCCGGCTCGTCGGCCTTGCGAACGCCGAAGTAGGCCACGATCGCCGCCACCAGGTCGATCGCCGAGTGAGCCGCCTCGGTGAGGATCGCGATCGAGCCCGTGACCGCTCCCGCGACGACCTTGAGGGCGATCAGGATCGAGTTCGAGATGATCGAGAGCCGCGCCGCCTTGACCTTGCTGGGGGCCTGCGCGGCAGGGCCCACGGCGCGCGCGGGGCCGATCACGACGCCTCTTCCCGCTCGGCCAGCAGCCGCCCGAGCGCACGCGCCGCGCGGCCGCGGTGGCTGATGGAGTCCTTCTCCTCCTGGGTCAGCTCCGACATGGTGCGCCCGTCGCCAGGCTCGTCGGGGACGAACGCGGGGTCGTAGCCAAAGCCCCCGTCGCCCCGTGGCTCGTGGGTGAGCCGGCCCTGGCAGCGGCCCTCCGCCACGAGCTCCCCCGCCGCCGGGCCGGCGAAGGCCATTACGCACACGTAGGCCACGCGGGTGTCGCCGCCGGCGGGCACCTCGCGCAGGAGCCGGGCCAGGTTCTCCTCGTCGGTCGCGTGTTCGCCGGCGAACCGCGCGGAACGGATGCCAGGCGCTCCGCCGAGCGCCGCCGCCTCGATCCCCGAGTCATCGGCCACCGCGGGCGACCCCGTGGCCGCGGCCGCGGCGCGCGCCTTGACCAGCGCGTTCTCGGCGAACGTGCTCCCGTCCTCGGGCGGCAGTTCGACCTCGGCCGGCAGTGGCAGCAGCTCGTGGGGGGCCAGCAGCGGCCCGAGCTCGCGCACCTTGTGCTCGTTTCGGGTTGCAAGCACCAGGCGCATCGCCGGGGCGGCCTCAGGCGGTTTGGGGAGCCACCGCGGCGCGCTGGGCCTCGCGCAGGGTCGCGATGCCATCGGCGGCCAGACCGAGCAGCTCGTCCAGCGAGGCGCGCGACAGTGGCGTCCGCTCGCCCGTGGCCTGCACCTCCACCAGGCCGCCATCGCCGGTCATCACCACGTTCATGTCCACCTCGGCGGTGGAGTCCTCCGGATAGTCGAGGTCGACCACGGCCTGGCCCTCGACCACCCCGCACGACACGGCGGCGACCGACTCCGTGAGCGGCAGCGCCTCCAGCAAGCCCTCGCCCACCAAACCGGCGAGGGCGAGCTCCAATGCCACGTAGCCGCCGGTGACCGCAGCGCAACGGGTGCCGCCATCGGCCTCGAGCACGTCGCAGTCGATCCAGACCGTGCGCTCGCCCAGGCGCTCGAAATCCACGACCCCGCGCAGCGCCCGCCCGATCAACCGCTGGATCTCGACGGTGCGGCCGTCGGGGCGCCCCTTCGAGACGTCGCGCTGCTTGCGCTCGCCCGTGGACGCGGGCAGCATCCCGTACTCGGCGGTGACCCAGCCGCGGCCCTTGCCCTGCATCCAGCGCGGGACCGTCTCGGCCACGGACGCGGTGCAGATCACGCGGGTGCCGCCCATGGACATCAGCGCCGACCCGGAAGCCGTGCTCATGAAGCCCGGCTCGATCCGGACGTCGCGCAGGTCACCGGGCGCGCGGCCGTCGTGCCTCATGCCGTGACTCCCGCGGGTCGCGCGAGCCCAGGCGACGCGTCGTCGACCCGAACGTGCGCCACGCGCGCGATGGGCAGCTGCAGGAACCGAACGCCCGCGCGGCGGAAGCCCTCCGGGTCGCCCGTGGCCATGAACCGGTAGATGCCGCGGCGCTCGTCCGGGGCCGCCAGCCCCGCGGCGGCCAGCTCGGCCTCGACGGCGGTGGCGATGGCCTCGCCGGAGGTCACGATCTCGACCCCGCGCCCGAGCGTCCGCTGCAACAGCGGCCGCACCAGCGGGTAGTGGGTGCACCCGAGGATCACCGTGTCCACGCCGGCGTCCCGGAGCGGCGCGCAGGCTCGCTCCGCCGCCGCGACCGTGTGCTCGTCCACCTCGCCGCCGGCCTGGATCAGGGAGGCGAGGTCGGGTGAGCCGACCGGCACCAGCTGCGCCGTGCCGCCGGACGCCTCCGCCAGGGCCCGGTCATAGGCGCCGCTCTCGACCGTCGCGCAGGTGGCGATCAGGCCCACCTTCCCGTTGCGCGTGACCGCCGCCGCGCGGCGCGACTCCGGGGTGATCACGCCAACCACCGGGACGCGGCCGGCCAGATGCTCGCGCAGGGCCGGCAGCGCCGCCGCGGTCGCCGAGTTGCACGCCACGACCAGCAGCTTGGCCCCGTGGCTGAGCAGCATCTCGGCGAGCTCGCGGGAGAATGCCCGCAGCTCGTCGGCGGAGCGGTTGCCGTAGGGGAAGCGCGCCGTGTCCCCCAGGTACAGGAAGTCCTCGTGCGGCAGCGACACCAGGCACTCGTGCAGGACGGTCAGGCCGCCGACCCCGGAGTCGAAGACGGCGACCGGCAGCTCACTGGGGGCGGTCGTCACGGGCGGCATGCTCGCATGGCGAGCGGCCCGCCGCGCACGGCTGCACGCCCGCGACCGCCGCGCCGGCGCGCACAACGACCTAAGGACTGGGACGTAGGAAGGAACCGGGCCGGGCAGGTGCCCGACCCGGTCCGATGAGCGGATACCGCTCGACTACCGACCGCCAAGCGATGCCGCCGTGCTGCTCTCGTCGGGACCGACCGGCGCGTGATCCTTGCCGGGGCCTATCGACGACGCGATCCCGCTCTCATCGGGACCGACGGCAGGCCGGGAGCCCACCGAGGCGGCGACTGAGGTTTCGCTGGGCCCGCTTGCCGCGACCTGCGGCTGCGAGACGGCGCTCCCTGCATCCGACGATCCGCCGATCGCCAGCACCAACACCACCGCGACCGTGGCGAGGAGCGCGAGCAGAGCGGAGATGGCGATGATCCGATGCGACCGGATCCGGCTTGTTAGGGATGCTGCTGGGTGTGACGCGTAGGACATGGTTGTCCTCCTTCGGGGTGATCGGACGAGGACGAGCATCTGCCTCTGCCGCGACGGCGTGTGTGCACGTGGTCACGCTGGGCCGAATGAGCGAGATCGGCCTTACGCCGACAGGCCAACGGCTGCGATGGCCTCGGCCCTGCCCGAGTACTCCCTTACCTCCACGACGGCGCCGCTGTGCAAGCGGATCACCCACGCGTAGGTCTCGCGCACCTCTGCGCCGCTTCCACGGCCGCGGCCAGACACGGAGCCCGACGTGACGACGCGCTGGTCCCCGGCGACGTCGTACTCGTCCAAGTCCAGTTGGAAGTCATCGAACGTCCCGACCCACATGTGCGCCATCTCCCGAATGGCGTCGCGCCCCTGATACTCGCCCGTGTCGGGCTCGTCCGCACGGGAGTGCCACACCGCCGCCGGATCGAAGAACGCAAGCGCCGCCTCGATGTCGCCTCGGTTGAATGCGGCATTCAGCCGCCGCACCACCTCGACGTTTTCCTGGGACATCGCCTGCTCCGACAGTCCCGCGGCTTCGAGGGCCTCTGCCCGCGTCGGATAGATCGCCCACCAGACGGCGCGCTCGTCCCGCAGCTTGACTGCCTGCCAGACGTGTCGATCGACCGGGACACCGCTGTCCCTGCCACGACCCCGAAAGTGCAGACCGACGATCAGCGTGTCGCCGTACTCCCGGACCTCCTCCGGTTCGGGCAGCCAGTTCTCGAACGCGCCGTGCACCGTTCCCCAGAACTCTCGGATCCCCGCATGGCCTCGGTAGGGATGACCGCCGTCCACCCTCACTATGAGCGGCGATATCTCACAGTCAGGGTGGTGGAGCGCCACGAGAGCGTCGAGATCTTGGCGCTTGAACGCGTCGTGCACGCCTCGGACGAACGTCTGCGACATCGCCCGCCCAGTATCCGCCTGCGGCGGCGGGCGATCAATGCGGCGCGTCCAGCACGCTCGGCGCTGCCCCTGGAGGCTCAGAACTGGACCTTGCGCACCGCCTCCTTGATCTTGCCGAGGATCACGTCGCCGAGCTCCTTGCCCTCGTCCGAACGGAACCCCTTCATGGCCGCCACCACCCCCGCCATCACGAGCGCGACCAACAGGATCAACGCCACGTATTCCACCGTGCCCTGACCGCGCTGGGCGCGCAGCGCCTCAACCCCTCGCCAGGCCATCGCGTGCGCCAGACCAACCAATCCGTACACCCCGCACCTCCCGCGTCCGATTGCTTTGCGCCATCGTCCGGAGCGCCGGGACGCGGTTCCACACCCGCGGGTGACGAGGCCGCTACGGGAACGCCACAAGCCATGCGCTCGCAGGCGGGCAGGACCGCTGTGCGCGGTGCGCGAAGATGGCGGCGATGTGCGGCATCGGCGCAATCCTCGACCCTGCCGGCACGGCCTCCGCCGATGCCGGCCCGCGGATGACCGCCGCGCTGCGCCACCGCGGCCCCGACGGCGAGGCGGTGCGGGCCATCGGGCCCGCGACGCTGGCGTTCGTGCGGCTGGCGATCATCGACGTGGACGGAGGCGACCAGCCGCTGTCCTCCGAGGACGGGTCCGTGACCGCCATCGTGAACGGGGAGATCTACAACCACCGCGAGCTGCGTGCCGAGCTGGAGGCCAGCGGCCACACCTTCGCCACCCACTCCGACTGCGAGGTCGTGGTCCACGGCTACGAGCAGCACGGCGAGGGCATCTTCGGGCGCCTGAACGGCATGTTCGGGGCCGCCGTCTGGGACGCGCGGCGCAAGCGCCTGGTGGCCGCCCGCGACCCGTTCGGGGTCAAGCCGGTGTACTGGTGGAGCGACGGCCGGCGCGTGGCGCTGGCGTCGGAGGTGGGGGCGCTGCTGGCGTCCGGCCTGGTCTGTGCGCGCGTCGACCGGCTGGCCCTCGACCACTTCCTGGCCTGCCGGTTCGTGCCTGCGCCCCGGACGATGTTCGAAGGCGTGTCCAAGCTGCCGCCGGCGTCCGTTTTGGTGGCCGAGCCCAACGGCGCCCCGAGGATCCACAGCTACCGCCAGGCACCGGGCGAGCCGCTGGCCGGGCTCGGCGGGGGAGCTGGCCGAGGAGCTGTCCGGGCGCTTCGTGGACGCGGTCGAGCGGCAGATGATGTCCGACGTTCCGTACGGCGCCTTCCTCTCGGGCGGCGTGGACTCCGCCGCGGTCACGGCCGCGATGGCGGCCCGCTCGGACGCCCCGCCGCGCACCTTCACGATCGGCTTTCCGGGGCACGGCGACGTGATCGACGAGCGCGAGTACGCGCGCGCCTCGGCGCGCGCGATCGGCACTGAGCACACCGACACCGCCATGGGCCAGACGGCTTTCCTGCCCGAGCTCGAGCGCTCCGTGCGACGGCTGGAGGAGCCGTGCGGGATCCCCTCCGCCCCGGCGCTGCTGCAGCTATCTCGCTTCTCCGCCCGGAACGTGAAGGTGGTGCTGTCCGGGCAGGGGGCCGACGAGCCCCACGGCGGCTACGGTCGCCACCAGGCCGCCGCCGCCCTGGGGCCCGCCGCCCGCCTGGGTCCGCTCGCGCGTCCGCTGCGAGCCGCGGCCCTTCGGCTGGCGCCGGGCAACGAGCGCGCCCGGCGCGCCGCCCGGCTGCTGGAGCCCGCCGACTCCGCGCAGCGGCTCGTGCGACTGGTCGAGATCACCGCCGAGGACGAACGCGCCGGCCTCGTGGGCAGCGCCGGCGCCGATGCGGCGGCCGAGCGAACCGCCCTCGCGCGCGACGTGCTCGGCGACGTGGGCGACCGCGGCCTGGTGGAGCAGGCCCTCTACCTGGACACCCGCATGTTCCTCCCGGACGGCCTGCTGATCTGCGCCGACAAGATGTCCATGGCGGCGAGCCTGGAGCAGCGGGTGCCGTTCCTCGATCTCGAGCTCATGCGCTTCGTCGAGCGCGTTCCCGCCCGGGAGCGGGTCCGCCCCCGCGCCGGCAAGCGCCTGCACCGCGCGGCGATGGCCAGGCTGCTGCCGCGCGAGATCGTGGACCGTCCCAAGCACGGCTTCTCGACGCCCTACGACACCTGGCTGCGCGAGTCGCTCGGCGAGGAGGTCCAGCGGCGCTACGAGACGCCGAGCGACCTGAGCGAGCTGGTGGATGGGGCCACCGTGGCCGGCCTCGTGGCGGCCCACCGCTCCGGCCGCGCCGACCACAAGCGGATCCTGTTCTGCCTGCTGGAGCTCTCCGAATGGCACCGCGCGTTCATCGAGGGCGCCGTGCCCACCGCGGCAGCGGCCGCCTCGCAGTGACGCGCATCCTCTATGTGCACAGCCGCAAGGCGAGCTTCGTCGCGATCGACCGCGCCATCCTCGCCGCCGAGTACGACGTCGAGGACCTATACCAACCCGGGCGGGTGCCCAACCCGCTGAAGGTGGTGCCGGCGGTGGCGCGGGCCGACCTCGTTTTCGGGTGGTTCGCCTCGTGGCACACGTTCCTGCCGATCACGCTGGCCTGGCTGCTGCGCAAGCCCAGCGTCCAGATCGTCGGGGGCTTCGACACGGCCAACATGCCGGACATCGGCTACGGCTACCAGCAGGGGGGCCTGCGGCGCTGGGCCAGCCGCTGGATCATGCGCCGCGCAACCCGCCTGGTGACCAACTCGGAGTACTCGCGGACCGAGATCGCGGCGAACACCCCGATCTCGCCCGAGCGGGTCACCGTGGTCCACCACGGGGTGCCGGACCCATTCGGACCGCTCGATAAGTCGCGCGAGCGGGAACGGATGGCGCTCACCGTCGGGCACCTCGTGAAGACGACGCTCATGCAGAAGGGCCACCGGCCGTTCGTCGAGGCGGCGGCGGCCCTGCCCGACGTGCGGTTCGTGTTCGTGGGCAAGTGGCACGACGACGCCATCGAGGAGCTGCGGGCGATCGCCACCGAGAACGTGGAGTTCACCGGGTGGCTCTCCGACGAGGAGCTCACCGAGCTCTACCGCGAGGCGGCGGTCTACGTGCAGGCGTCGCGCCACGAGGGCTTCGGGCTGGCGGTGGCCGAGGCGATGCTGGCGGGCTGCGTGCCGGTGGTCATGGACGTGACCGCCATGCCCGAGGTGGTGGGCGACGCGGGCGTGCTGGTGGGCTCCCAGGAGGCGGGGGAGGTGGCGGCGGGGATCCGGGAGGCGCTGGCCCTCGACGCCGGCGCTCACATGCGCGCGAGGGAGCGGATCCTGGAGGCCTTCCCGCCGCGGATCCGGCGCGAGGGCATCCTCGCGGCGGTCCGCGAGGCGCTCGCCGTCAGGCGCTGACGCCGGGCCAGAATCGGGCCGCCTGAGCCGCCTGGGCCTGGACGAGCGGCCCGGGCGTCACGCTCCTGGGCTCTCCCCCACGGGCCAGCGCCTCCATGGTCGCGGCCACCGAGGCCGCCAGCGCGTCGACGTCGTAGCCGCCCTCGAGCACCGCCCCGCAGGGCACCCCGAGGCCGTCGGCCAGCGCGCGCACGTGACGGGCCAGGTGCGCGTAGGTCTCGGTCTCCAGCCGGCACTCCGCCAGCGGGTCGTCGCGGTGGGCGTCGAAGCCCGCCGACACCAGCACCAGGTCGGGCGCGAAGGCCCGCGCAGCCGGCATGGCCACGTGTTCCACCAGCCCGAGCCACTCCTCCTCCCCGGAGCCCGCGGGCACCGGGAGGTTGATCGTGAAGCCCTCGCCGGCGCCGGACCCTGCGTCCTCGAGCGCGCCGGAGCCGGGCCAGAACGGCCACTGGTGGAGGCTCACGAACAGGACCTCGGGGGAAGCGTCGAAGATCGCCTGCGTGCCGTTGCCGTGGTGCACGTCCCAGTCGAGGACCAGTACGCGCTCGCAGCCGAGGGCGTCGAGGGCGTGGCGCGCGGCGATGGCCACGTTGGCGAACAGGCAGAACCCCATCGCACGCTCGGGCTCCGCGTGGTGGCCAGGCGGGCGCAGCGCGCAGAAACCCGTGGGCGCGTGGCGCGCGACCAGCACCTCGACCAGCGCGCACGCCGCGCCCGCGGCGCGCAGCGCGGCCTCCCAGGAGCCCGCGCTGGTGGGGGTGTCCAGGTCGAAGGCCGCACCACGCTCGCAGTGGTCGCGGACCGACTGGACGTAGGACTCCGGGTGCACGCGCAGGAGCTGCTCCATCTCGGCTCGCGGCGCCTCATGCCGCTCGTAGCCGAGCCAGTCGCGCTGCTCCAGCAGCGCCTCGATGCCGCGGATCCGGTCCGCTCGCTCGGGGTGGGCGCCCGTCTCGTGGCCAAGCGAAGCCTCGTGGCGGAGGAGGAGCGGCGCGCCGATGGCGTTACCGTACCCGCCGTTCAGTGGGTCGCGCCGCCTCCACACCGCTCCGGGCCGATGTGACCGTGGTGGGCGCGGGGGCGGCGGGCCTCTTCTGCGCCCTGGTCGCGGCGAAGCAGGGCGCGCGCGTGGCGCTCGTGTCGCGATCGCCGCTACCCGCGTCCGCCAGCTACTGGGCCCAGGGCGGAATCGCCGCGGCGCTGGCCGAGGAGGACTCTCCGGCCCTGCATGCCAGCGACACCATCACGGCCGGGCGGGGCGCAGCCAGGCCCACCGCGGTGGAGGTGCTGTGCGAGGACTCGCCCGCTCGCGTTCGGCGAGCTGCAGGAGCTCGGGGTGCGCTTCGACGCCGATCGCCACGGCGCGCTGGCCCTGGGGCTGGAGGGCGGGCACTCGGCGCGCCGGATCGTCCACGCGGGCGGCGCCGCCACCGGACGCCGAATCACCCGCCAGCTCTCGGCCGTGGCGGCCACCCACGAGCGGATCGACGTGATGGAGCACACCACCGTGACCGCTCTGCTGGTCGACGGCGGGCGGTGTCTGGGCGTGTCGGCCGAGCGCGACGGCGCCGCGCTCGAGGTGGTCTCGCGGGCCACCGTGCTGGCCACCGGCGGCGCCGCTGCGCTGTGGGCCCGCACCACCAACCCGCGCGGGTCGAGCGGCGTGGGCCTGGCGCTGGCGCACGCCGCCGGCGCCGGCCTGGCCGACCTCGACTTCGTGCAGTTCCATCCCACGGCCCTGGTGTCCGACGGCCCGCGGGACGGGTTCCTCGTGACCGAGGCCGTGCGCGGCGAGGGCGCCACCCTGCTGGGGGCCGGCGGGGAGCGGTTCGTCGACGAGCTGGCGCCGCGCGACGAGGTGGCCCTGGCGATCGAGTCCGAGCTGCGCTCGAGCGGCGCGGCGGCCGTGTCCTTGGACATGCGCTCCGTGGACCTCGGCCGCTTCCCCAACATCGCAGAGGCACTGGGCGAGGTGGGGATCGACCCGGCGCGCGACCTGGTGCCGGTGGCGCCGGCCGCCCACTACACGATGGGCGGCGTGGCCACCGACCTCGACGGCCGCGCCTCGATCGGCGCGCTGTACGCGGTGGGCGAGTGCGCGTGCACCGGCCTGCACGGGGCCAATCGCCTGGCGTCCAACTCGCTCGCGGAGTGCTTCGTGCTGGGCCGGCGGGCCGCGCTGGCCGCCGGCGCCGAGCCACTGCCTGCCGACGTTGCCGGCGCCGCCGGGGCCGCGTTGCCCGCCCCGCCCACCGACGGCACCCGCGCCGCGCTCTGGCGCCACGCCGGGCTGCGCCGCGACGCCGAGGGGCTGGCCGTCCTCGCGCGCGAGGAGTTCCCCCTGGCGCGCATGATCGCCCGCTCCTGTGCCGCGCGCGAGGAGAGCCGCGGCGCCCATCAGCGCACCGACCACCCCGACACCGATCCGGCGCTGGACGCCCGGCACGCCGTGGTGTCCGCTTCCGAGGAAGTGGGCATGGAGCACTGGGCATGACCACCCCGGAGGCGCTGTTCGGCGAGGCCATGGCGTCCCTGGCGTCGGGGGTGGCCGTGGTCACGGCCCGCCGCGCCGACGGCGCTCCCTGTGGCCTGGCCGTGACGTCGGTGGCCTCCTACAGCGCCAACCCGCCCTCGGTGCTCGTGTCGATCGACCACGGCTCGCGCTGCCACGCCGCACTGAGCGACAGCGAGGGCCTGGGGCTGCACCTGCTGCACGCCGGACAGGAGCCGCTGGCGCGCACCTTCGCCGGAAAGGGCGACGACAAGTTCGCCGGGCTCGACTGGCACTGGGACGACGACGTGCCCGCGCTGGACGGCGTGCTGGCCTACCTGCGCTGTCGCCGCGCCGCGAACTTCGAGCACTACGACCACACGGTGCTGATCGCCGACATCGACGGCGGCCGGCTCGGCAGCGGCGAGCCGCTCCTGTACGCGCGCCGGCGCATGGACTGGCTGCTGAGCACGGGCGAGTGAGCAGGGCGCCGGCGACAGCCAGGGCGCCCGCCATCGCCCTCGTCCTGGTGGCCCTCTGTGCTGTGCCCGCGCACGCGGCGTACCCGGGTCAGAACGGCCGGCTGGTGTTCTTTCAGGCGGACACCGGAGGCGTTGACCCGGTGGGCCTGGCGGTCGCGGACGCGCGTGGGCGCAACCAGACGCTCAGGCCGCTCGGCCCCGCCTGCGGCGGGGAGGGCGAGGCGGCGGTTCCCGGCCCCTGCGCGGTCGACCCGGTCTGGTCGCCGGATGGCGAGCGGATCGCGTTCGGCCTGGGGCGGGGGCTCGCGACCATGCGGCCGGACGGCGGCGACCTGCGCCGGATCCCGCTGCCCACGCTGGCCAAGGTGAGCAGCCCGAGCTGGAGCCCGGACGGCCGCCGGATCGCCTTCTCGGCCGTCCCCCGTCGCCGGCGCGAGCTGTTCGTGGTCGACGCCGCGGGCGGCGCGGCGGTCCAGCTGACCTTCCGCGGGGGATCCGAGCCGGCCTGGTCGATTCGCGGTGAGGTGGCGTTCGTGCGCCGCGGCCAGCTGTTCCGGATGGCGGTTCCCTTCGCCGCGCCGCTGGTACCGCTGACCGAGCTGCGGCCCATCCGGCTCACCAGGCTCGGTGGCGCATCGCCCAACTGGTCGCCGACCGGAAGCCGGCTGGCCTTCATCCGCAAGGTCAGGCTCCGGCGCGGCTCGCGGTCCCGCGGACCGGTCCTGCTGCGCATGACGCGGGACGCTCGGCGGCTGCGGCGGCTGACCTCCGGGCGCGCGGAGACGCCGGCGTGGGCGCCCGATGGCCGGCGCATCCTGTTCGTCC
Source organism: uncultured Thermoleophilaceae bacterium (assembly GCA_963755215.1). Taxonomy (GTDB): domain Bacteria; phylum Actinomycetota; class Thermoleophilia; order Solirubrobacterales; family Thermoleophilaceae; genus JAAYBF01. Next base: position 24,567 of record CAVWIW010000016.1, on the reverse strand, counting down.
GCTTCGACGGCTTCAACTCGTTCGTCCTCGCCGTGCCGCCCGACGGCGGACGCGTGGTCACGGTCACGGGCGGTCTGGAGGGCCGGCGCTCCGCGGTCTTCGACCCCGACCAGCAACCGCTGGCCGGCCAGTAACCGCTACGCCGCGACCGGGAGCCCCACGCCGATCACCTTCAGCCGCCGCGTGAGCGCGGTGAATGCGAACTCGGTCTGCTGCTCGCTGGTGTAGCCCATGAAGGTGTAATCGTCGCCGAGCGAGTAGCCGGGCGGAACGAGCACTCCGGCCGCGATCGGGAGCAGCTCGCCGAGCGTCGACTGCATGCGCTCGCGGAGCTCCGGGTCGCCGGCCTTCTGCTGGAGGTACCAGGTCCCGTAGGCCACATGGCGGTGCTCGTCCTGCGCGATCTTGGAGAAGCCCTCCACGAACCCGGGCAGCTTCTGCACGTCCTCCTCGAAGTGCCTGAGCAGGAAGTGCTGGCCGGTGAGGGCCAGCGTGCCCTCGATGACCATGTGGTACTGGGTCACGAAGTCGACCTTGGCCCCCGTGTCCCGCGGGCTCGCGATGAGCCTCTCGCCGGCCTCCGCGAGGCATTCGTCGAACAGCTTCACGAACGCGTCAGTCACGTGCTCGCGCACGCGCGCCAGGCGCTCGCCGATGTCGCCGTCGTATGCGAAGACCTCGCGGTAGTAGCGGTTGAAGAACTGCATGTGGCGCGCCTCGTCCACCTGCTGGGTCGCCAGGAACGACTCCTCGGCCTCGTCGTCGTAAGCCATGACCAGCCCCGAGAACTGCGTGGTCACCCGCTCCTCGCCGATGAAGAACGACGACAGCCCCCACAGGATCTCGTCGCGCGCCTCGTCGTCCATCTCGGCCCAGTCGCGGCGGTCCTGCTCGAGGTCGATCGCGTGTGCGGACCACGGTTGGCGCTCCCACAGCTCGTACAGCTGCTGCGGGTCCATGAGCTTGAGCTTGCTCGAGATCTGCGCGTCGTCGCCGATCGTGGCGACGTCGCCCTGCTGTGCGTGATCGAGAAGGGTCGCCATGCCCGGACGCTACCGCCCGCGCGGGCCCGGGTCAAAACCCGCCCGGACGTCACCCAAACGTGGCCGAGGATGAACCCTTTGCACGGGTTAACCCGAACTTAACTTTGCGTTCGTTGTCACTTCACGGGGCGTTGCTCTAATCGCCCTAAGCAGGGGAGCGGGATGGCATGACGCCACCCGGGGACAGGGAGGCCCACCACATGTACCAATTCAGTCGCGCGATCTATCGCGAGCTTTCGACCGACGTCGTCGACGGCCGGCCCGATGCGGTCACGGAGCGACGCGAGCGCCTGTTGCGCGAGTGCGAGGCCGCGATGGAGCGGCTGGCCACCGACCGCCACTACTTCGCCCGGCCCGTCCGGACGCTCTTCAACGACATCCGCTGCCTCTTCCCCATGGACGCACAGATGCGCGCGTACCGCGTGATCGAGCACCACGTGCTCCTGGCCGCCGCCTACGTCGACTCCCAGGCACGCGACGGCGTGACCTTCGACGGCAGCCCCCTCCGCTGCCATGCGACCACCCGCAAGGGGACCTCCTGCCAGCGCGTCCCGCTGCCCGCCAGCAAGTACTGCCCGTCCCACAAGCACCTCGAGGAGGACCTCGAGGGGCTCAAGCTCACCGCCGCCTAGGCGCCAACGCCCAGCACTTCGGTCGGCCGGCTCCGATTGGGCACCGGGGCCGGCCCGGCCGTTGCTGCGCCGCGCGGGTAGCGTCCGCGCATGGTCCTCGGCGTGGACGTGGGCGGCACCTTCACCGACGCCGTGCTGCTCACCGGCGAGGGCGTGGTCACGGGCAAGGCCCCCACCACCCCCGACGATCAGTCCGAGGGCGTGATGGCAGCCGTGTCGCAGGCGCTCGAGAGCGCGCAGGTAAAGGCCGGCGACGTCGAGCGCCTGGTGCACGGGATGACGGTGGGTACCAATGCGCTGCTGGAGGGCCGCACCGAGCGGACTGCGCTGGTGGCCACCGAGGGCTTCACCGACCTGGAGGAGCTCGGCCGTCAGGCCCGCCCCGACCTCTACCGGCTCTGCGCGGCGCACCCGGAGCCGCTCGTGCCGGCCGAGCTCAGGGTCGCGGCGCCCGAGCGCTGCGGGCCCGACGGGGTTCTGCGCGAGCTGGACCGCGAGGCGCTCGAACGCCGGCTGCGCGACCTCGACGGCGACGTCGGCGCGGTCGCGGTCTGCCTGCTGTGGGCATTCCGCCACCCCGAGCATGAACGGGCCGCCGCCGAGGCAATCGAGGCCGCGCTGCCGGGCGCACACGTCTCGACCTCGCATGAGACGGCGGGGGTCTTCCGCGAGTACGAGCGCCTGGCCACCACCGTGGTCGATGCCGCGCTGTCGCCGCTGCTGGCCCGCTACCTGGCGCGGCTGAGGGAGCGCACGAGCGCCGCCGGCCTGCCGGAGCCGGAGGTCATGCTCTCCAGCGGCGGCGTGGCCGACGGCTCTACGGCGGCAGCACACGGGTCGTGGACGGTGCTCTCGGGCCCGGCCGGCGGCGCAGAGGCGGCCGCCCGCGCGGCCAAGCGGACGGGCGCCGGCGGCGCCGTGGGCCTGGACATGGGCGGCACCTCGTGCGACGTCTCGCTGGTGCTGGAGGGCCGCGTGGCGGTCACCGGCGGCCGCGAGGTCGGCGGCCGGTCGCTCGCGTTGCCCATGGTCGACGTGCACACGGTCGGCGCGGGCGGCGGCAGCATCGCGTGGACGGACTCCGGCGGGCGCCCTGCGTGTGGGGCCCCGCAGCGCGGGCGCCGACCCCGGACCGGCGTGCTACGGGCGCGGCGGCGAGCTACCCACGGTCACCGACGCGGACCTGCTGCTGGGCCGGCTGCACGAGGACACGCCGCTGGCCGGCGGGGTGAGGCTCGACCGCGACGCCGCCGAGCGGGCGGTCGGGGCGCTGGCGGGGGAGCTTGGCCTCTCGCCGGAGGACGCTGCGGTGGGCATCGCGCGCGTGGCCGACGCGGCGATGGCGCAGGCGGTGCGGGTGGTGACAGTGGAGCGCGGCATCGACCCGCGCGACCTGGCGCTGGTGGCGTTCGGCGGCGCGGGGCCGCTGCACGCCGCCGCGATCGCGGAGGAGCTCGGCATGCGCCGCGTGGTGGTGCCGGCCGTCTCCGGCGTGCTGTCGGCGCTGGGCCTGGCCGTCTCCGAGCGGCGGCGCGACGTGGTTGAGAGCGTGCTGCTGACCGGCCCCGACCTCACGCGCGACGCCGTCGCGGAGGTCGTTCGCCCGCCTGGGCGGCGCGGCCGCGCCGACCTGGGCGCCCCCGACGCCGAGCTGCGCGCCACCTATGACCTGCGCTACGCGGGCCAGGCCTTCGAGCTCGGCGGTGGAGGCGGAGCTCGAGCCCGACCCCGAGGACCTGCGAGCGCGGTTCGCCCGCGCCCACCGCAGCCGCTACGGGTACGAGGACCGAGCACGCGCAACTCGAGCTCGTGACGGTGCGCGTGGCCGCGGCCCTGCCGGGCGTCGATCCGCCGCCGCCGGCCGGGGCCGAGCGCGCCGAGCGGCGGCAGGAGCGCCCGGTGCGGTTCGGCGATAGCTGGCACTCCGAGACGCCGGTGCTGGGCCCCGGCGCCGCGGAGGTAGACGGGCCCGCGGTCTTCGAGCTGCCCGGCGCCACGCTCGTCGTCCCGCCGGGCTGGCGCGCGACCGCCGACGCCGAGGCGGTGGTGCTGGAGCGATGAGCGAGCTCGACCCGATCGCCCTTCAGGTGCTGGTGGGAGCCCTTCGGGCGGCGTGCGACGAGATGGGCGTGGTGCTGGTGCGCGCCGCGCATTCCGCCAACGTCAAGGAGCGCCGCGACGCGTCCACCGCCCTGTTCGATGCCAGCGGGCGGATGGTCATGCAGGCCGAGCACATCCCGGTGCACCTCGGCGCGATGCCCAGCGCCGTGGCGTCGATTCTCGAGGAGGACCACGCCCCCGGCGACGCCTGGATCCTCAACGACCCATTCGCCGGCGGCACGCACCTGCCCGACATCACCGCGATCTCGCCGGTGTTCGCGGACTCCGCGCTGGTGGGCTTCGCCGCCAGCCGCGCGCACCATGCCGACGTGGGCGCGTCCGAGCCGGGCAGCATGCCGGCCGACTCCCGGACGCTTGAGGACGAGGGCGTGGTGATACCGCCCACGCGCCTGGTGGCCGGCGGCCGGCTGGACCGCGACCTGCTCGAGCGGCTCACCGAGCGCATGCGCAACCCGCGCCAGCGCGAGGCGGACCTGCGCGCCCAGCTCGCCGCCAACCGCGCCGGCGACGAGCGGCTGCGCGCCCTGGTCGAGCGGATGGGCCTGCCGACGGTGCGCGCGGGCTTCAACGAGACGCTCGACTACGCCGAGCGTCGTACCCGCGCGCGCCTTCGCAGAGCTCGACGCCGGCGCGCGCGAGGCGCGGGACGTGCTCGAGGCGCAGTGCGGGGACCTGGAGCTGCGCCTGCGGGCCACGGTGAGCGGCGACGTCGCTGGAGCTGGACTTCACCGGCAGCGCGGACCAGCACGAGGGCAACCTCAACTGCCCGCTGGCGGTGACCCTGTCGGCTTGCATCTTCGCCCTGCGCGTGCTGGCCGACCCCGACGTGCCGGCGTGCGAGGGCGCCCACCGCCCGCTCACCGTCAGGGCGCCAGAGGGCTGCCTGCTCAACGCCCGCCCGCCCGCCGCGGTCGCAGCCGGCAACGTGGAGACCTCCTCGCGCGTGGCCGACCTGGTGCTCGGGGCGTTTGGCCACGCGCTGGGTCAGGGAACGATGAACAACCTGACGCTGGGCAACGACCGCTTCACCTACTACGAGACGCTCGGCGGCGGTCAGGGCGCATGCCCTGACGCGAATGGGCCGAGCGCCGTGCACGTTGCCATGAGCAACACGCTGAACACGCCCATCGAGGCCCTGGAGCTGGAGTTCCCGCTGCGCGCGGTCGAGTACTTCGCTGCGCCGCGGATCTGGCGGCGCGGGGCTCCGGAGCGGCGGCGACGGCGTCGTGCGCGAGGTGCAGGCGCTGGAGGACATGCGCTTCTCGCTCATCACAGAGCGCCGCCGTCACGGGCCGCCGGGCGCCCAGGGCGGCAGGCCGGGCTCACCTGGTAGGAACCTGCTCAACGGAGTCGAGCAGCCGCCGAAGGCTTCCGGCACCCTGAAGGCCGGCGATCGGCTCCGAATCGAGACACCCGGAGGTGGAGGACATGGCGCCTGAGCGGATTGCGTTCCTGGGCCTGGGCATCATGGGGCGGCCGATGGCGAGCAACCTGGCTGCCGCCGGCGTCGAGGTCGTGGCCTGGAACCGCACCGCCGAGCGCGCCGAGGAGCTGGCCGCCGAGCAGGCCGGCGTGAGCGTCGCCGCCTCGCCGGAGGATGCCGCCCGGGCGGCCGGCGACCGCCATCACGATGGTGCCCGACGTGCCCGAGGTCGAAGCCGTGCTGCTGGGCCCGGGCGGCGCCGCGGACGGGCTCGGCCCGGGCGGGCTTGCGATCGACATGTCCACCATCTCGCCCACCGCCAGCAGGTCGATCGGGCTGCGGCTGGGCGAACGCGGGATCGCCTTCGTGGACGCCCCGGTCACCGGCTCGCGCACGCGCGCAGAGGACGCCACGCTCACGATCATGGCCGGCGGCAGCGACGAGGCCTTCGCCCGCGCGCGGCCCTACTCGAGGCCATGGGCGAGCTCGTGCTGCACGTCGGCCCGCAGGGCCACGGGTCGATGGTCAAGCTCATCAACAACACCATGGCCGCGACCAACGCGGCCGCGCTGGCGGAGAGCATCGCCCTCGGCCGCGCCGCCGGGCTGGACCTGGAGAAGGCGCTGCAGGTGGCGGCCTCCGGCTCGGGCGACTCCGCGATGCTCGCGCTCAAGTCCGGCCCGATGCTCAGCGCCGACTACGACCCGCTGTTCAAGCTCGAGCACATGCTCAAGGACGTACGCCACCTGATCGACGAGTCAGAGGCACTGGGCGTGGAGCCCACCCTGGCCCGCGCCGCCGAGGCCCTCTACGCCGAGGCCGAGCGGCGGGGGCTGGGCGAGCGCGACTTCGCCGCAGTGGCCGAGGCCACGGGCCCATGACCGCGCCGCTCGACGACCAGGCTCGGGCGCTGCTCGACATGGTGGCCGCCAACCCGCCCCCACCGCCAGGCTCGGTTCCGGTGGAGGAGTTCCGCCGCGCGGCCCACGATGCCCTTGCCGTGGCAGGCGAGCGGGTGGAGATGGCGAGCGTGGAGGACGAGGGCGTCCCCGGTGCCGAGGGCGACCTGACCGCGCGCCGCTACCGGCCGCCGGGCAAGCTTCACGGCCTGCTCGTGTACTTCCACGGCGGCGGCTTCGTGCGCGGCGACCTGGACACGCACGACCCGCTGTGTCGCCGGCTGGCCCGAGACGCCGGCTGCGAGCTGCTGGCAGTGGACTACCGGCTGGCGCCGGAGCACCCCCACCCCGCGGGGGCCGACGACGCCCTGGCGGTCACCGCGTGGGCCGAGCAGGGCGCCGACGGTCCCGTCGCGGTCGGCGGCGACAGCTCGGGCGGCAACCTGGCGGCCGTGGCCACGCTGCGGGCTCGCGATCGCGGCGGGCCGGCGATCGCAGCCCAGCTCCTGCTCTACCCGGTGACCGACGTGACCATGTCCTCCCCCTCGCTCGGCGAGCTGGCGGAGGGGAGGATGCTCACCCGCAGCTCATTGGCATGGATGTACGACCAGTACCTGCCGCCCGGGCGCGACCGCTTGGACCCCTCGGCCTCCCCGCTGCTGGCGGAAAGCCTGGCCGGGCTGCCGGCCGCCGTGATCGTCACCGCCGGAAATGACCCGCTGCGCGACGACGGCGCCCGCTACGCGGAGCGGCTGGAGGCGGCAGGCGTCACGGTCCGGCACCTGGCCTATCCGGGCACGATCCACAGCTTCATGCTCCTCGCCGGCGCCCTCGAGGTCGGCATCGAGGCATGCGCCGCGGCGGGCGCCGCACTGTCCGACGCGTTGCGAACGGCACGAAATCCGGCTTGAAATAGCCCTTCTGGTCAGTAACAATGCCTGGCCCGTGCCGCCCACCTCCCTGTCGTAGGCACGGACGGAGGTTCTCCTTCTCAATGCCAGTTGCTTTCAAGGAATGGGCTGTGACCGTGCGCGCTCTCGCGGAGGGCGAGCAGCTGCTTACCCTGCGCAAGGGCGGGATCCGCGAGGAGCACAAGCACTTCGAGATCGAGCACGACCGCTTCTTCCTGTACCCGACGTTCGACCATCAGCGCAACGACCTCGTGCGCGAGTCGCACATGCCCGAGCTGGGGCGCGCCCTGGAGGAGGGCGTGTGGCCGGACGGCGAGCCGCCCGCGAGGGCGCTGCTGCAGGACGGCGGCATCCCCCAGCCCGACCGGGTCCGGATCCGGGCCTGGGCCGAGGTGGCGGCCAGCTACCTGATCACCGACCCGCGCGCGGTCGACGCCCTGTCGCCGTACTACATCTGGACCACCGACTACGCGGAGAAGCGCTTGGAGTGGAAGCGGCGTCATCCGATGCATGTGATCCTGCTCCGCACGTACAGGATTCCCCGCCCGGTAACCGTGAAGGTGCGCCCGGAGTACCTGGGCTGCAGGTCCTGGATCGAGCTCCACCGCGACCTCCCCTTCGAGGGCACCCCGGTGCTCTCCGACGAGGAGTTCGAGCGCGTGGAGGGCCAGATCGAGGCGATCGCGTCCGACGCCGCGGTCCCGGCGCTGGCCTGAGCCACCGCCGGCACGCCGCAGCCCCGCACTGACTCCGCGCCCGCGTGGCCTGGGTCGAGACCGCCAGCCTCTCCTTCGTCGCCCGTCACGAGTCGCGCGACGCCGCGGCCGCGCACGAGGTGCTGGACGACCTCGAGCGCTTCCGGGTGGAGCTCGAGGGGCTCTTCGGGACCGCGCCCGGCGAGGTCGCGGTGATCATGCACGCGCGCAGGCTGGCAGCTGGACCTCGCCGCCCCGTGGCTTCCGCTGGCGCGGCTGATCTCCGCGCCCGCCGGACGGCGCTACTTCGCGGGCTTCGTTCGCCCGTGACGAGATACACGTGCTGGCGCCCGCCGCCCTGGAGCGCCGCGCGTCCGCCGTGCCCGGCTCGCGAGAGGTGCTGGTGCGCTCCCCCCGGCACGAGTACGCCCACCTGGTGGTCGGGGCGGCCAACCCCTCGCTCCCACCCCCGTTCTCCCCCTCCGCGCTACGCGCCTACGTGGACGCGGCCTGGCTGTGCGAGGGCTCGGCGACCTTCTTCGCGGGCCAGGTCCCGCACATGCGCGCCGCCATCGCGCGGCGGCTGCGCGAGGGCAGGCGCCCTCGGTTCCCGCCGAAGGCCCGCGATGCCTGGGTGCTCGGCGGCACGCTGTTCGCGCTGCTGGAGCGCGAGGTGGGGGTCGACGCCTGCGTGCAGCTCGCCCGGACTCCGGCTGTCGCCGCGGACGCGCGCGCGATCGAGCGTGCCTTCGACCTTCCCGCGCCGCGGGTGGAGCGCGCCTGGTCGGACTACCTTGCGGCGCTCGGTCCGGCCTGAGCGGCGCTCGTCTCGACGTCCAGCACCTGGAGCAGCGCCGAGACCACGCGCTCGTCGAACTGGGCCCCGGCCCCCGCAAGCAGCTCGGCGCGAGCCTGGCGGTCCGACATGGCCGGGCGGTAGGGGCGCTCGCGGGTCATCGCGTCGTAGGCCTCGCAGGCCAGGATGATGCGAGAGCCCAGTGGGATCGCCTCACCGGCCAGACCGTCCGGGTAGCCGCGGCCGTCCCAGCGCTCATGCTCGTGGCGCACCAGCGGCATCACCGGCTCGAGCATCTCCACCGCCGACAGGATCCGCTCGCCCTCGATGGGTGGCTCGTGATCTCGTGCCCGCTCGGCCTCCGTGAGCGGGCCACGCTTGGAGAGGATCGTCTCCGACACCGCGATCTTGCCGATGTCGTGAAAGCTCGCCGCCAAGCGCAGCACTCCGCAGCTCCTGCCGCGGTTAGCCCGAGCCTGCGGCCCACCGCCTGCGTCCGCTCCACGACGGCCTGCGAGTGGCTCGCCGAATGTAGGGTCCTTGGCCTCGAGCGCCCGCGCCAGCGCCTCCACGGTGTGCAGTACGCGGTGTCGAGCTGCAGGTAGAGCATCGCGGAGCGCAGCGCGGACCCCACCTGCTCGGCGACCGCCTGAACGAGCCGGGCATCGTCCTCGTCGAAGGCTTCCGGACGCACGTCGGCGATGTTGATGGCACCCCACAGCGTCGTCACCCGCCCACACCGGCACCACGAGCTCCGAGCGCGCCTTCACCGGTTTCCGCGGCCGACCTGCGCTCGTCGTCCGAGTCCAGCTCACCCTCGATCACCGGCCGGCGCTCACGCAGGCAGCGGCCGATCAGCCCCCGGTCGCGCGGCTGGGTCCACTCCCTCCGCCAGCGACGGCCGGGCCTCCCCCGTGGCCGCGGCCAGGTAATCGTGCCGTCGGGCTCGGAGGCGCGACCAGGGCGCACAGGACGTAGCCGAACGCGTGGTGCAGCTCCTCGGCCGCGGCGTCGACGATCGAGCCGGGATCGGTCATCGCCGCCAGCCGGCTGCCCACCCGGTTGGCCAGCGACAGCTGACGCGAGCGCCGGCGCAGGCGCTCGGTGTTGACCCGGTCGCGCTCGTCCCACGCGCCGGCGCCGTGGCCGGGGATGGCGCGGCGGGTGGAGCGGCGTGCGCTACGTCGGCGCCCGGCCTGAAGGCCCGCGGCAGCGCAGATGCCACGTGGCGCGCCCGCGCTCGCCCCGCTGCTTGGCGAACAGCAGCGCGGTTCGGCGGCCTCGATCAGCTCGGTGGACGCCTGCCCCGGCGTCCACTCCGCCACGCCCGCGCTCGCGCGGCCCGCGTCCCGGAGGTCGCTCAGCGACGCCTCCACTCCCTCGAGCGCGCGGGAGGCCACCTCCATCGCCTCGCGCTCGTCCGCCTCGATGGTGACCATCGCGAACTCGTCCCCGCCGTAGCGAGCCACGAGGTCGTACGGGCCGCACCGCGTGCCGCAGCGCATGCCCGACCCGCCGCAGCACCTCGTCCCCGACCAGATGCCCGTTCTCCTCGTTCACCCGCTTGAAGTCGTCCATGTCCACCAGCACGAGCGACAGCCGGTGCCCGGTGCGCTCACAGCGCTGGATCTCCCGTCTCAGCGTCTCGTGCATGGCCGCGTGATTGAGGCAGCCCGTCAGCCCGTCCGTCCGGCGGCGTGGGCCAGGCCCGCGTGTGCGCTGGCGTTCCGGCAGGCCGCTCCGGCCAGCTCGCCCAAGGCGCCAGCAGGTCCAGGCGGCCCTCATCGGCCTCGGCCCGCGGGTCGCGTGTAGCCCACGCGCCAGCACCCCGCGCGCCGGCTCGTCCCAGCGGACGGGCACGCCAGGCAGACTCGCACGTCGCCGAACAGCTTGGCTCGGGGGCCGCCGCCTCGGAGCTGGCCAGGGCCCGGTCGGTGCGCGCCACAGTGGCGGCCAGCCCGTCGCCGGCCTGCACGTGCACCCGAGCGACTCGGGCGGCAGGCCGTGCGCGGCCTCCAGCAGCAGCCCCTCCTCGCCACCGCCGCGAACGAACACGGCGCGCTCGGCGCCCATCAGGGCCGCTGCCTCCGCGCAGATCCGCTCCAGGACGCCGTCCAGGTCGAGGCTGTCGTCGAGCAGGCGCGCGATCGCGCGCACCGCGTCGGCCGCCCCGGCGCCGGGCTCAGCCGGCGACGGGGATCGCTCGGACCCAGGCGGATCCGGCTCGCGCCGGCGCCGCGCTCGCCTCGACTCGGGTGTCCGGGGCCATGCCTCACAGCTTGACCCGCCGGGGGCGACCCGGCAAGACCCATCTGGTGGGCACTAAAGGCCCAGGGTCTTGGCCACGATGTTGCGCTGGATCTCGGAGGTGCCGCCGTAGATCGTGGTGACCACCGCGGACCGCAGGTGACGCTCCATCGGGTACTCCTTGGCGTAGCCGTAGCCACCGGCCATCTGCACCGCCTCGAGCGCGCAGCGCTTGGCCAGCTCGGTGGCGGCCAGCTTGGCCATCGACGCCTCCTGAGGGAGCATCCTCGCGGGGTCCTCGTCGGTCAGGCGCGCCACCCACCGGACCAGCAGGCGCGCCTGCACGAGGTCGGTGGCCAGGTCGGCCAGGCGGTGCTGGAGCGCCTGGAAGGAGCCCACCGGGCGCCCGAACTGCTTGCGCTCCTTCACGTAGGCCAGCGTGTCGTCGAAGGCTCGCTGCGCCAGCCCGAGCGCCGACGCGGCCAGGATCACGCGCTCGTTGTTGAGTCCCGCCATGAGCTGGACCCAGCCCGCGCCATCCGTGCCCAGCAGCGCGTCGGCCGGGACGCGAACGTCATCGAGGTGTAGCTCGTTGGTGTCCTCGCCGCCGAGCGTGTCGATCGGCCGCATCGTGAAGCCCTCGGCGTCGCGGGGCACGAAGATCATCGACAGGCCGTCGTGGCGCTCCGAGCCCTCACCCGTGCGGCACACGATGAGCGTGTGACTGGCCTTGTGGGCGAATGAGCACCACATCTTCGACCCCGACAGCACCCACTCGTCGCCGTCGCGCCGGGCCCGGCACTTGAGCGCGGCCACGTCGGACCCGGCGTCGGGCTCGGACATCGCGATGGCCAGCGTGCCACCCGCGGCCACGCGGCCGAGCAGGTCGCGCTTCTGCTCCTCGGTGCCGAAGCGGTTGAGCGCGCCGACCACGATCAGCGTCACGCCGTAGGCGCCGATGGGCACCTGGCCGCGCGCGGTCTCCTCCAGGAACAGGGCGGCGTCGAAGAACGAGCCGCCGGAGCCGCCGTACGCCTCCGGGATCTCGAGGCCGTACCAGCCCAGCTCCGCCATGCGCTTGGCCAGCTCGTCGCTGTGGGGGTCGCGGCCGCCGTCGGTGAGCGCGCTGACCCGGTCGGGCGTGAGCTCGCGCGTGCAGAAGTCCCGAATCGCGGCCACGAAGTCGCGCTGCTCGTCGGTCAGGCCATGGTCGGCCGGGCTGGTAGGCGGAGCAACGGCGATTGGTCGGCGCCCCTACGCCTCGACGGGCTCACGCGGCTTGAAGCGGTTGAGCTCCCGCAGCGCGATCACCATCTTGTGCACCTCGTCGGGCCCGTCGGCGATCCGCAGCCAGCGGCCCTGCCGCCACATCGACGCCAGCGGCGTGTCGTCGGACATCCCGAGCGCGCCGTGCACCTGCATCGCGCGGTCGCACACCTCCTGGTGCATCTGCGCGGCTATGACCTTGATCATCGATATCTCCTGCCGGGCGGCGCGCTTGCCCTCGGTGTCCATCTTCCAGGCCGCGTGCAGGACCATCAGCCGCGCAGCGTCGATCTCCATGCGGGACTTGGCAATGAAGTCCTGGACGAACTGCTTCTCCGCCAGCTTGCCCCCGAAGGCCTCGCGCTCGTGCGCGCGCCTGCACATGAGCTCGAAAGCGCGCTCGGCCGAGCCGATGGCGCGCATGCAGTGGTGGATGCGGCCGGGCCCGAGGCGGGCCTGGGCGATCGAGAAGCCGGCGCCGCGCTCGCCCAGCAGGTTGTCCTCGGGCACGCGCACGTCCTCGTAGGTGACCTCCCAGTGGCCGGGGCCCTCGTCGTGCCCCATGACCGGCACCGGGCGAACCCCGGTGAAGCCCGGCGTGTCGATGGGCACCAGGATCATGCTGGCGCGGCGGTGCGGTGCCGCGTCGGGGTCTGTGACCACCATGGCGATCGCCACCGAGGCCCCGTTGTAGCCCGACGTGAACCACTTGTGCCCGTTGATGACCCACTCGCCGCCGTCGAGCTCCGCGCGCGCGGCCAGCCCGGTGGGGTCCGAGCCGGCGGTCTCGGGCTCGGTCATCGAGAAGCACGAGCGCACGTGGTCGTTGAGCAGCGGCTCGAGCCAGCGCCGCTTGTGCTCGGCGGTGCCGTATTCGGCCAGGATCTCCATGTTCCCGGTGTCCGGCGCCGAGCAATTGAACGCCATGGGCGCGACGACGCCCGAGCGGCCCATCTGCTCGCAGAGCATCCCGTACTCCCAGTTGGTCAGCCCGGGCCCGTGCTCCTCGTCGGGCAGGAACAGGTTCCACAGGCCCTCGGCCTTCGCGCGCTCGCGCAGCTCGACCATGATCTGGGGATAGGCCACCCCAGGACCGACCTCCTCGTCGAGCGCGCGCATGGCCTCGGCCTCGACGGGATCCACGTGCTCCTCCATGAACCCGCGCACCCGCTCGAGCAGCTCGGCGACGCGGTCCGACGGTGCGAAATCCACGCCCGCACCTTATCGCCGGGGCGGCTTGAGCGCGCCTCGGAAATCAACCGTCTCAGCCGGCCAGGCGAATCAGGGCCCAGGTGACCAGCGCGGTCAGCGCGCCGCCGCCGGCGATCACGACCGCCAGCCGCGCGGCGTGGCTCGGCCGGCTCGAGCCGCTGGCAACGGGCGGCGGCGGAGCCAGGTCGGCCTCCAGCAGCACCTCGCGCGCCACCTCGGCACCCGCGCTCGGCACCAGCACGTCGCGGGGGCCGGCGGCCAGGAAGTCCGGCACGTCGAAGCCGGCCGTGCGACGCAGGATGCTGGGCACGCCCTCCTCGATCAGCATTCCCTGAATCAGCTCGGCCTCGGCCTGGTTGCGTCCGCCGGCCACGCGCACCAGCTCACCCTCGGTGTAGCGGGGGTCGATCTTGCGCGCGCGGTCGTGAGCGTCGCTCACCGGCACCTCCACCGGCTCCCGGCCCACGTAAACGAGCGGCATGCGGCACTTCGAGCAGAACCGCTCGTCGAGCCCGTACCGGAGGGCACAGGAGGGGCACGCGAGTGGCTGTGGCTCCGCCCCGGGCGTGGTCATTCGACCGCGATCTCCTCCTCGGAGGGGCGGCCGTCGGCGATCCGCCACGCGCGCACCTCGGGCTCGCCCGCCAGCGACACGATCAGGTAGAGCCAGTGCGGGTACGTGGCCAGGTTGATGTCGGTCTGCGAGGGCTCGGCCGGGCTGCGCGGGTGCGAGTGGTACACGCCGACCTCGTAGCCCTCCTCGTCAAGCTCGTTGGCGCGCAGGAGGCTGCGGGCATCGAGCTCGTATCCGTAGGGCGACTTCCGCGGGTTGTCAGCGCGCGCCACCTCCTCCACGGCGCCGTCCCGCGCCCAGAGGATCCCGCAGCACTCGTTGGGAGCCTCATCGCGCGCGTGGGCCACGAGCTCCTCCCACTGCGGACTGCTCATCCTCATCCGTTGAGAGACTACGCGTGCGCTGCGGGTGCCCCGCCCCGCTAGCGCTTGCGCATCGCGTCCAGCCGGGCCTCGTTCTCGGCACGCGCCTCCCGGGACGCGCTCGCGGAGCCGAGCACCGTCTCGCAGCCGTGGGCGACGGCGTAGTTGTACTCGTCGGGAATGCCAGACACGAAGTCGACGTAGGCCGTGTCCGTGCCCGTCCCGCAATCGACCTTGTCGAAGAAGCTGCCATCGCGGGCATCCACGTCGTCGTTCCCGCCGCCTCCGATGAGGGTGTCGATCCCGGCGTTGCCGATGACGAAGTCGCGCCCCCCGTTACCGGCCAGCTGATCGTCCCCGTCGCCTCCGTAGAGCGTGTCGCTCTGGCTCCTGCCCCCGACCATCAGGTCCTTCCCGCCCTCGCCGAAGAAGAGCGTCGGCAGGTTGAGATCGGCGGCATCGGCTTGGTCGGCGAAGGGGCCGAACGAGGCCTGCAGGAACGATTCGTTCGCTTGGTCGCAGCTCGCGGCCCGGTCGTAGGGGTCACCGGGGATCACGGCCGTCTGGCAGTGCCAGACCAGGCCGGATGGTGCCGCCGATGTGGGGGAACGAGAACCCGAACGCCTGCTCCTCGATGTAGATGCGACCGCCCGAGGAATAGGCCCGCCAGTCGGAGTGCACGATATTGGTGGCCCCCCCGAAGTAGGCGTAGTTGAGTCCCGGGAACCCGGCGAGGCGAGCGAATCCGCCGGTGAGGTCTTGAAGCTGAGGATCTGTCCGCATACCGCAGTCGTGCTGCTCTGGTCCTGGCCGCAAACACGGAAGTAATAGGTGGTGGCCGGAGTGAGCCCCGTCACCTTTTCCCGCAACGGGACATCACTGGCGCTCGACGCCGGCCCGCGGTGCTGCGTGTCGCGCCCCTGGCCGTTCTGCACCGCGCTCTGCGAGGTCCCGTACTCCCACCACCAGGACGCCGGGCCGTTGTTGGTGCGCCCGTGGGCGTTCAGCTGCGCCTCGGTAGCGCGGATGTGGCTGGCCGGGTCGGTGTTGCCCACGCAGCCTACGAGCCCGAAGATGAACAGACCGGCAACGGCGAGGACGCGACGCATCAACGGAACCTCCAGTGGTCCGGGGCCAGATTCCCGTCCGCGGCAGCGCGGAGTCCCGACCCTCTCACAAGCGCGAACCCCAAGGCAGCCGAGCTCGGGCGCCCGGCGCCCGGCTGATCCGGGAGCGGGCCCCGCTACGAAGGGTTGGCCAGATGATCGGCTCGCGGCCATGCAGGCGCTTCCGAACGGGCGCCCACCGGGCGGCCGTCACACTGGGCTCGTGCATCGTCCTGCTCGCAGTTGGCTGCGGCGACGGTGGCAGCGATGGCGGCACGGCCAAGAGCGCCGTCAAGGTGAACATCGCCAGCTTCAAGTTCGTGCCGGACCCGATCGAGATCAAGGCCGGCGGCACGGTCACGTGGGTGAACCGGGACAAGGCGCCGCACACCGCCGAGGGCGAGCCCAAGCCCGCCTTCGACACCGGCCGCCTGAACCTGGGTCAGAGCAAGGCGGTGCGGTTCGATCGGCCCGGCCGGTTCACCTACTTCTGCGACTTCCACCGCTTCATGACCGGCACGGTCGAGGTCGTGGAGTAGCGGCGAGTGCCGCGCTAGCCTGAGCGCATGCTGATCGCGTTCCTCTCCCCGTCGCCCATGGAGCTGGTGTTCATCGCCATGCTGGCGCTGATCGTGCTGGGGCCCAAGCGGCTGCCCGAGGTCGCCCGGTCGGTCGGCCGTGGCATGCGGGAGATGCGCGAGTCCTTCCAGGGCATGAACGATGAGGACGACGAGGACGAAGACGGCGAGGAGGACGACCGCGACTGGCGGGCCCTGGAGGACGAGGCCGACGAGGATCGCGACGAGGACCCATCGCCGGACGCGGACGCGCAGGCCGAGGGCGTCGGCGCCCCGGATCGCGGCTGACCGGCTACCAGAAGGCGGCGCGGTCCAGCGTGCCGTCGGCCTCGAGCTCGTCCACGCTGCGCGTGTAGACCCCCGAGCTCAGGTACTTCCAGCCGTCGTCGCAGACCACGAACACCACGTTGCCTTCGTCCAGGCCCTCGGCCACGCGAACGGCGATGGAGGCGATGGCGCCGCTGGATACTCCGGCGAACAGCCCCTCCTCCTCCAGCAGCCGCTTGGTCCAAACCACCGAGTCGCGGTTGGAGACGAAGATCTTCCGGTCCAGCAGGGAGAGGTCGATGATCGGCGGGATGAACCCGTCGTCCAGCGACCGTAGGCCCTGGACCAGCTCGCCCTGGAGCGGCTCGGCGGCCACCACGAGGGTGTCCGGGTCGTGCTCCTTGAAGCGGCGCGCGTTGCCCATCAACGTGCCACCGGTGCCCAGTCCGGCCACGAAGGCCGTGACCTCGTCCAGCTCCTCCAGGATCTCCACCGACGTTCCCGTGTAGTGCGCGTTCGGGTTCGCCGGGTTCCCGTACTGGTAGGGCATGTAGTAGGAGGCGTCGGCCTCGGCCATCTCCAGCGCCATCGCCACCGCGCCGTTTGACCCCTGCTCGCCCGGCGAGTACACGATGTCGGCGCCGTACATCCGCAGCAACTGCGTGCGCTCCTCGGTCACGTTGTCGGGCATGACCACCTTGAGCGGGTAGCCCTTGCGCGAGCAGATCATGGCCAGCGAGATGCCGGTGTTTCCCGACGTGGGCTCGAGGATCGTCTGCCCCGGCGCGATGGCCCCGCGCTCCTCGGCGTCCTCGATCAACGCGCGCGCGACTCTGTCCTTGACCGAGCCGGTGGGGTTGTACGACTCGAGCTTGGCGTAGATGCGAACGCCCGGCTTGGGCGACAGGCGCCTGAGCTCCACGAGCGGCGTGTTGCCGATCGCGGCAACGATGTCGGCGTACCTGCCCCCACACGGCCGGTTCTGCAGCGGCTCGAGCACTTCAAAAAGTGTAGTGGCTGGGAGGAGCGCTCGCGGGGGCGAGCCGCGCCTGTTGTCGCCTGGACCACACAGGTGGGTGGAAAACTCGACAACAGGGAGCGAGAACGGGCGCTCTACGCAATCGCCGGCAGACAGCACGGCATTCTGACGTCGAGCACCTGAGGCAGATCGGCTTCGGCCGCCGCGGGATCGAGCACCGCGTGGCCGACGGTCGGCTACACCGGGTTCACCGCGGGGTCTATGCCCTCGGACACCAGCCCCTGAGCACCGAAGGCCAGTGGCTGGCCGCCGTCCTGGCCTGCGGCCCGGCGCCGTGCTCAGCCACGCTGACGCTGGGATGCTGTGGGGACTGATCGACAACGACCAGGGCCGATCGGTGAACATCTCGGTCCCGGCGGGCTCGGGCCGGCGTAGCCGCCCGGGCATCAGCATCCACCGTTGCGATCTGAGGCGCAGCGACACCACCAGTCGCGACGGGATCCCGGTGACGATCGTGGCCCGCACCCTGCTGGACCTCGCCCCCTCGCTGCCTCGCCGAAGCCTGGAACGCGCCCTCGACGAGGCGATCTACCGCAAGCGCGCGACTCCCAGCGTGCTCCGGCGCGCTGTCGATCGCTCCAGGACAGCACGGGCCTTGCGGAAAGCGCTCGAGCGTCATGAGCCTGGCACCACCCGCACGGAGACCGACCTCGAACGGGACCGCGAGCGCGACGTCGAGCTACGCGCCGGCGGCTACCCGCCACCGCTCAGGTTCACCTACCGCCATCTCACTGGCAAACCGGGCTGGGTCGCGAGCAACCTACGACAGGCGCTCGGCGTCTAGAGCACCCCGCGAGCCACCAGGGTGTGGCGGTGCGGTGCTACGCCCCGCCGGCCATCGCCGGCAGGATCACCAGCGTGTCCGATGGCTTCACGGTGGTATCGAGGCCGTCGAGCACCCGCACGTCCTCGTCGTTGAGGTAGACGTTCACGTACCGGTTCAGCGTGCCGTCATCGCCGAACAGCTGCCCGTGGGTGTCCGGGTGCTGCGAGGCCAGCGAGCGCAGCACCTCGCCCACGTCCCCGCCATCGGCGGAGACCTCCTTCTCACCGCCGGTGGAGGCGCGCAGTACGGGTGGGATCTTGACCGTGCTCACGACGCGGGAAGCCTACCTGCGACGGGTCAGCCAGATGCGGCGCAGAAGGCCTCGTAATCCGGGAAGACGCCCATCTCCTCGTCGGAGATCTCGCCCGGGTCACGCGAGCAGATCGGGCAGTCGGGGTCGCGGCGCACCTTTAGGTCGGTGAACGACGTGCCCAGCGCCTCGTAGAGGAGCAGCCGGCCGATCAGGGGCTCGCCGGATCCGGTGATGAGCTTCACGACCTCGATCGCCTGCAGCACGCCCATGATCCCGGGCAGCGCCCCCAGGACGCCATTGGCTCCGCACGAGGGCGCCAGCTCGGCCGGCGGCGGCGTCGGGTAGAGGCAGCGATAGCAGGGCCCCTCGTAGGGGGCGAACACCGACAGCTGCCCATCGAAGCCGAGGATGGAGGCGGAGACGACCGGGATCCGCAGCCGCACGGTCGCGTCGTTGAGCAGGTAGCGGGTGGGGAAGTTGTCCACCCCGTCGACGATCACGTCGTACCCGTCGATGATCTCCATGATGTTGGAGGCGTCGAGGCGGGTCTCGTACTTCACGACCTCGACGTCGGGGTTGATGCCATGGATCGACTGCTCGGCCGAGTCGACCTTGGGGGTGCCGATGCGGTCGCTGGTGTGCGCGATCTGTCGCTGCAGGTTGGACAGGTCCACCACGTCGTCATCGACGATCCCCAGCGTGCCGACGCCGGCGGCGGCCAGATACAGGGCGGTCGGCGAGCCCAGCCCGCCGGCGCCCAGCAGGAGGACCTTGGCGTCCAGCAGCTTGAGCTGGCCCTCGAGGCCGATCTCGGGGACCAGCAGGTGGCGCGAGTAGCGCTCGCGCTGCTCGGCGGTCAGGCGGCGCGGCACCTCGACCTCGTAGCCGCGGTCCTTCCAGAGCGTGATGCCGCCCGTCATGGACTGGACGTCGGCGTAGCCGAGCTCCTCCTGGAGCGTCTTGGCGGCCAGCGCCGACCGGTTGCCGGAGGCGCAGTAGAGGACTACGCGACCGGCCTTGTCCTTGGCCGCGGCCTCGATCCGCGACTCCAGGTGGCCGCGCGGCACGTGCACGGCGCCCGGGATGTGGGACTCCTCGAACTCCTGCTGCTCCCGCACGTCCACGATCACCTCGCCGTTGCGGGCCGCGAGGAGGTCGTGGACCTCCTTCGGGTCCACCTCGCGAACGTGCTCCTTGGCCTTTCGGATGAGGTCTGTGCCAGACGCCATTGCTTCAGAAAGGATAGCGACGGACCCCTGAACGCGACCGGGGCGCCCTCACGGACGCCCCGGTACCCAAAACCCAAAAACCCTTCACTGCCGAAGACCCGGGGCCCATGCCCCGAAAAAGTCTCTAACGGGAGTGTCGCCCATGCCGGTCGCTGCCGATATGGGGTCTGGACCCCAATTATGCGGCCCAAGCTCAGAAATCGCGACGACTCCCTGATCGGCCAGGTGGTGGCCGCCAACGTCGTGCTGGTCACCCTCACCGTGGTGTCGGTGAGCCTGGTGTCCGGGCTGGACCCCACCGAGGGCGCTCAGCGCTGGGAGTTCGTGGTGCTGGCCCTGGTGATCATCCTCACCTTCTGCGTGAACATCTGGATGCTGCAGCGCCGCTTCGGCCCGCTGGAGCACCTGATCGACCGGATCGAACGGGTGGACCCGGCCGCGCCGGCCACGTTCGAGATCACCGGCGACCCGGTCGAGGAGATCGACCGGCTCGCCCACTCCTTCAAGCGCCTGCTCCAGCGCGTGGACGAGGAGCGCAGGCGCTCGGGCAAGCTGGTGCTCCGCGCGCAGGAGGAGGAGCGCCGGCGCGTGGCCCGCGACCTCCACGACGAGGTCAATCAGGCGCTCACGGCGGTGCTGCTGCGGCTCGAGGCGCTCGCTCACGACCTCCCGCCCCAGCGAGCGGCGGAGGTGGCCGAGCTCAAGCGCATCGCCAGCCAGGCCATGGATGAGCTGCTGAACCTGGCGCGCCAGCTGCGCCCCACCGCCCTGGACGACCACGGGCTGGTCCCGGCCATCGAGGCCCAGCTGCGCGGCTTCGGCGAGAGCACGGGCGTGGAGGCCACCCTGGACACCCGCGGCGACCCCGATGCGTTGGACGAGGAGAAGCAGACGGTCATCTACCGGGTGGCCCAGGAGGCCCTCACGAACGCCGGCCGGCACGCCAAGGCCCATCGCATCGACGTCGCGCTGCAGGCCGGCGCGGAGGGCGCGGTGCTCAGCGTCCGCGACGACGGTCTCGGGTTCGACCCGGTGGCGGCCCGCGGCACCGGAAGGCTGGGGCTCGACGGGATGGCGGAACGGGCGCGGCTGGTGGGCGGAGAGCTGGACCTGCGCTCCTCACCGGGCGCGGGCACCGAGGTCACCCTGAGGCTGCCGTGATCCGCGTCCTGGTGGCAGACGACCACGGCATCGTCCGGTCCGGCCTGACCATGCTGATCGAGCGCCAGGCCGACATGCAGGTCGCGGCCGAGGCCGAGGACGGCCTCGAGGCGGTGGAGCGCGCGCTGGCCGAGCGCCCCGACGTGGCCGTGCTCGACGTTTCGATGCCCCGGCTGACCGGGCTTCACGCCGCGCGCCGTATCCGAGCCCACGCCGAGAGCGTGCACGTGCTGATGCTCTCCATGCACGAGGAGGACGGCTACTTCTTCGATGCGCTGGAGGCGGGCGCGGCCGGGTACGTGTCCAAGCGCGCCGCCGACGGCAGCCTCATCGACGCCATCCGCACCGTCGCGAGAGGCCAGACCTTCCTGGGCTCGCGAACGCAGCAGGCGCTGATGAAGCAGTGGCTCGAAGATGGCCGGGTCAGGGCCGAGAACGCGCTCACCCCACGCGAGCTCGAGGTGGTCAAGCTCATCGCCGAGGCCCACACGAACCGCCAGATCGCGGAAGCCCTGCAGCTCTCCGAGAAGACCGTGGAGTCTCATCGCGCCAACGTGCTGGCCAAGCTCGGGATGCGCGACCGCGTGGAGCTCGTCCGCTACGCCATCCGGCGCGGGCTCGTGGAGCCGTAGCCGGCGGTCGGGCCCCACGGGCCTCGCTCTACGCTTGGCCCGGTGAATCCCAGGGCGCTGATCGCGCTGGTGCTGGTGGCCGGCTTCGCGTTCGTCGCGGTGCTCGTGGCCGCCGCCGGCAGGGACTCCGACGAGCCGACAGCGGGGCCGCAGCGCTTCGAGGGCGCCGTGCTGCCCAAGGGCCTGCGCGCCCCGGACTTCTCGGTGCGAGACCAGGACGGCGACCGGCTCACGATGCGCTCGCTGCGCGGCTCTCCGGTGGTGGTCACCTTCCTCTACACGACCTGCGAGGACACCTGTCCGACGCAAGCCCAGCAGGTCAAGGGTGCGCTGGACCAGCTCGGGAAGGACGTGCCGGCGATCGCGATCGCCGTCGACCCTCCGCGCGACGACCCGGAGCGCGCCCGCGCCTTCCTCTCCGAGCAGCGGATGACCGGGAGGCTGGACTTCGTGCTGGGCTCGCGGCGCGAGCTCTCCCGCCTGTGGCGCGCCTACTCGGTGCAACCTCAGCGCGACGACCTGGAGCACACGGCGCGGCTCGTGCTCGTGGACCCGCGCGGTCGGCAGCGCGTGAGCTTCCCGGTCGACCAGCTCACCCCCGAGCGGCTGGCGCACGACCTGCGGCTGCTGGCGAAGGGCGCCTGAGCCGCCACCCGAGGGTCGTTATCCTACCTGGGAGGTAGGTTATCCGGGAGCCCTCGCTCCCCTCCCGAAAGGAGGCGCCCGCCGCCGGCGCCCGATCGCGATGATGTTCTCAACGAAAGCCGAGTACGGCGTGCGCGTGATGGCGCACCTGGCGCGCGAGAGCGGGAACGGGCCGATCTCCCTGGCCGCTATCGCCGAGAGCGAGGGCCTGCCACTGGCCTACCTGGAGCACCTGGCCGCTCGGCTGCGGCGGGCCGAGCTGGTGGAGAGCCGCCGCGGGGCCCGCGGCGGGTACTCTCTGGCCCGGGACGCCGAGGCCATCACGATGGCCGAGGTGGTGAGAGCGCTCGAGGGCGACATCGCGCCGATCGAGTGCATCACCGCCGGCTCGGACGGCGCGCTCGTATGCGTGCGCGAGGGCGAGCCGGGCGCCGAGCCCTGTCCCACCAAGCTGCTCTGGACCCGCGTGCAGGGCTCGATCGTCCGCACGCTCACCGACATGACGCTGGCCGACCTGGCGCGGCCCGCCCCCCGAACGAAGACGGAGACCCTGAGCGTATGAGTCTGGAAATCCGCAACCTCCACGTCCGCATCGAAGAGCGGGAGATCCTGCACGGCGTGGACCTGAAGGTCGACAAGGGCGAGACCCACGCCCTCATGGGCCCCAACGGGTCCGGCAAGTCCACCCTGGCCAACACCGTGATGGGCAACCCCAACTACGAGGTCACGGACGGCCAGATCATCTTCAACGGCGAGGACCTGACCGAGGCCGATCCCGACGAGCGCGCCCGGGCGGGGCTGTTCATGGCTTTCCAGTACCCCGCCACGATCCCCGGCGTGTCGGTGGCCAACTTCCTCCGCCTGGCCGTGAACGCCCGCCGCGAGGAGCCGATCAAGGTCAAGGACTTCGGGAAGGTCCTGCGCGAGAACGTGGACATGCTCCGGATCGACCGCGAGTTCGTGAGCCGATACCTCAACGAGGGCTTCTCGGGCGGGGAGAAGAAGCGCGCCGAGATCCTTCAGCTCGCGATGCTCCAGCCGGAGATCGCCGTGCTCGACGAGACCGACTCGGGACTGGACATCGACGCGCTCCGGATCGTCTCGGACGGCGTGAACGCCCTGCGCGGACCCACCATGGGCACGCTCATCATCACCCACTACACGCGCATCCTCGAGTACGTGAAGCCGGACTACGTGCACATCATGCTCGACGGCCGAATCGTCCGCGAGGGCGGCCCGGAGCTGGCGGACGAGCTCGAGGAGAAGGGCTACGAGTTCGTGCGGCAGGAGGTCGCGGCGGGCAATGCCTGACCAGGCCGCCACGATCTCCAGCTGGCTGGACGAGCGTCGCGCTGAGGCGCTGGCGGCCTACGAGGCCGAGCCGGTGCCCACCTGGCGCCGCTCGGGCTTCTGGACCACCTCGCTTCGCGATCTCGACCTGGACTCGCTGGAGGCGCGCCACTACGAGCCGTCCGACGTTCGGCCGGCGGTGCTGGCCGACGCGCTTGGCGACGACGAGGTGGGCGCCATGGTGGTCCAGCGCGGCGCCACGACGATCCACGTGGAGGTGGCGCCCGAGCTCGCCGAGCAGGGCGTGATCGTGAGCTCGCTCGAGGACGCCGTCCGCGAGCACTCCGATCTCGTGCGCGAGTGGTACATGCGCCGGCTCTCCCACGAGGACGGGAAGTTCGCCGCTGCGACCGCCGCGTTCTGGACCGGCGGCGCCTTCATCCACGTGCCCAAGGGCGTGAAGCTGGAGCGCCCGATCCAAACCGCGTACGTGATCGACGAGCCCGGCGTCGCACAGTACGCGCGCACCCTCGCCGTCGTGGGCGAGCACGCCGAGTGCTCGATTCGCGAGTACTGCCTGGGCTCCGCGATCGGCGGGCAGGCCCTGCACGCTGGCGGCTTCGAGCTGTATGCCCGGCCGGGCAGCAACGTGAAGCTCGCCCACTTCCACGACTGGGGCCCGGACGAGATCTACGACATATCCACCAAGCGCGTGGAGATCGCGCGCGACGCGCACGTGAGCTGGGTGCCCGTGCACCTGGGCGGCCGTCTCGTGAAGCAGGTGCTGGACATCGTGACCGCCGAGCAGGGCTCGGACATGCGCCACACCGGCCTCTACTTCACCGAGCGCAACGAGCACCTCGACCTGTTCACCACCGACAGGCACGAGCAGGGCCACACCACCGGCGACACCGTCTGGAAGGGCGCCCTCACCGGCGACTCGCGCGCCTCGTACGAGGGGCTGATCCACATCGTCCCCAACGCCCAGGAGAGCCACACCTACCTGCAGACGCACCAGATGCTGCTCTCCCAGAAGGCCAAGGGCGACGCGATCCCGTCGCTGATCGTCGAGACCGACAGCGTGTCCGCGTCCCACGGCGGAACCGTGGGCGAGCTCGACGAGGACCAGATCTTCTACATGATGGCTCGCGGCATCCCCCGTTCCGAGGCCGTGCGGGTACTGGTGGAGGGCTACTTCGAGGAGGTCGTGCAGCGCCTGGACGACCCGCAGCTGGAGGCACTGATCCGGCGCCGGATCGCGGCCAAGCTCGAGGCGGCCCACGACCAGGTGGCCGAGTTCATCGGAGAGCGCGCGGACCTCGACCGGCTGGAAGCAAGGAGTTGACCGTGACTACGGCCG
>CAVWIW010000015.1:0-71704 GCA_963755215.1 uncultured Thermoleophilaceae bacterium | reverse complement strand
CTCGTCGTCGTACTTCCTGCGCTACTGCGACGCGCGCAACGACGCCGCGGCTTGGGATCCCTCCGTCCTCGCGCGTTGGATGCCGGTGGACCAGTACATCGGTGGCGTGGAGCACGCGACCTGCACCTGATGTACGCCCGCTTCTTCTGCAAGGCACTGGCGGACATGGGGTTGGTGAGCATCCAGGAGCCGTTCGCGCGGCTGTTCACCCAGGGAATGGTCACGCGCGACGGGACGAAGATGTCCAAGTCCAAGGGCAACGTCGTGAGCCCCAGCGCGCTGGTTGATCGCTACGGCGCCGAACGGCGCGCAGCTACATCCTGTTCATCGGTCACCCGATCGACAGCGCCGACTGGTCCGACGACGGTGTGGAGGGCGTGCACCGCTTCCTGGCGCGGCTCTGGCGCCAGGCCGCGGAGGCGCCGGACGGCCAGAACAAGCCGGCCGGCGAGCCCGGCGCGCTCGTGCGCAAGGCCCACTGGGCGATCGACAAGGTCACGCGCGACCTGGGCGAGCGACTCGCCACCCACACGGCGATATCCGCCGTGATGGAGCTCGTGAACGAGATCCAGCGCGAGCGCGACTCCGCCGACCCTTCACACGTGGCTTCGCGATCGCCACGGCCGCGTCGCTGGTGTTCCGTTCGCCCCCCACCTGGGCAGCGAGGTCTACGAGCGACTCACGGGGCGGCGCGTGTGGGAGGAGCCCTGGCCCGAGGCCGACCCGGCGCTCCTGACTGCCGACGTCGTCGAGCTCGTGGTGCAGCTCAACGGCAAGCTGATCGACCGGATGGAGATGCCGGCCGACGCAAGCGGCCAGGAGCAGGAGGCGCTGGCGCGGTCCTCCGATCGCCTGGTGGCGCGGCTGGACGGCAAGGAGATCGTCAAGACGATCGTGGTGCCATCCAGGCTCGTGAACTTCGTCGCGCGCTGACGTTCTCGTCCAGTCCCCGTCATGTCAGGCGGTCGGCGCACCCCGCTCGGTCCGGTGCTCGGCGCCGTGGGCGGCCTCGTGCTGGCGGTGAGCCTCGTGCTCGACTGGTACGAGTGACGTGACGGGTCGCTTCACCGTGTTCGAGGCGCTCGACCTCGTCTTGTTGGCGCTTGCACTGGCTGCCGTTCTCGAGCTCGCGGGTGAACTCAGCGGCCGCGCACCTCTCGCCGACGCCCCTCGCGGCCGCTCCCTTGCGATCGGCGGAGCGGCCGTGGTGATCGTGGCGTCGCAGCTGATCAACGACCCGCCCATTGTCGCTCTGGCGGGTGTCGACGTAGACCATGCCACCGGCATCTGGCTCGCGCTGGGCGGCGCCATCCTGATGCTGGCCGGGGCCCTGGCGAGCACCGCCCGGATCTCCTTCGCGATGGACCTGGACGGAGGCCGCGGAGGATCTCGAGACGACGGTGACGATGGCGACACCCGCCCCGCCCCACCCTCTACCGACCCCGAGGCGCCGACGACCGTGCCGGACCGTCCGCGCCAGGAGTAGCCCGCGCAAGGACGCGCCCCTCGCGGCCAAGGGAGGTTGAGGACTCGTCAGAGAGGTGCTCCCTGTCGCCTCGATGACGAGTCCTCGACCGCCCGAGCCCAGCGCCACCGGCGCCGAGCCCGGCGCACGTAGACTCGCCACCGATGTCCGACCAGGCCGAAGCGCCGTACCTGAAGGCCCTGTGCGCCTACGTCGCGCGCGACCCCGGGCGCATCCACGTGCCCGGCCACAAGGGCGGCCCGGCGGCCGATCCGGAGCTGCGTGAGGCGATCGGCGAGCGCGCGCTGGCCATGGACATCCCGGCGCTCACCTGGGGCATCGACACCGGCCCGGCGCCCACGCCCTTCGAGGAGGCGCAGGCCCTGGCGGCGGAGGCATGGGGGGCGGCGCGAAGCTGGTTCCTGATCAACGGCGCCTCTCAGGGCAACCACGTGGCCCTGCTCGCGCTCGCCCACGCGGGCGACCGGGTCGTGGTGCAGCGCAACGCCCACTCGAGCACCGTTGACGGCTGCATCCTCGCGGGCCTTACGCCCACGTTCGTGTCTCCCGAGGTCGACCCCGAGCTGGGCATCGCGCATTGCCTGGCGCCCGAGGCGCTCGATGCGGCGCTGGCGGCGACCCCGGAGGCCGTCGGTGCCACGGCGGTCTCCCCGACCTACTTCGGCGCCGTGGCCGACGTGGCAGCCCTCGCGGAGGTCGCCCACTCGCACGGGGTGCCGTTGGTGGTGGACGAGGCCTGGGGGGCACATCTCGCCTTTCACGAGGCGCTCCCGGCCCACGCGCTCTCCTGTGGCGCGGACATGGTGGTGTCAAGCACCCACAAGATCGTCGGCTCGCTCACGCAGTCGGCCATTGTGCACCTGGGTCACGCGGCCGCGGGGCGGGTGGAAGCCAGCGTCGTGGATCGCGCGGTCACGCTCGTGGAGTCCACGAGCCCCAACTCGCTGCTGCTCGGCTCGCTCGACGCCGCCCGCCGGCTCGCGGCAACGCGGGGCACGAGCTGCTTGGCGAGACCATCGCCGCTATGGTCGAAATCCGCGCATCCGTGCGCGCGGTCGACGGCCTGGACGTGCTCGACGAACGGCTGGTCGGCGCGCCCGGCGTGCACGGCTACGACCCGCTGCGGCTGGCCATCGACGTCCGCGGCACCGGCGTCAGCGGCTACGACTT
This sequence comes from uncultured Thermoleophilaceae bacterium, assembly GCA_963755215.1. GTDB lineage: Bacteria > Actinomycetota > Thermoleophilia > Solirubrobacterales > Thermoleophilaceae > JAAYBF01. Next base: position 69,048 of record CAVWIW010000015.1, on the reverse strand, counting down.
CGCGGGCCTGCTGCGCGAGCGCGACGACATGGTCCTCGAGCTCGCCGGGGAGAACGTGATCGTGGGGGTGTTCGGGATGGCAGAGCCGGCCGCCGAGCAGGGCCGCCGCCTGCTCGCGGCTTTGGAGGACGTCGTGGGCGCCCTCGGCGACCGCGGCGACCGCACGCGCGAGGACTTCGCGCCACCGCCCCGTGGGGGGACCTCGCAATGTCGCCGCGTGAGGCGTTCCTGGGCCCCCAGGAGCCCGTGGCCGTCAAGGACGCGGTGGGGCGGATCGCTGCGGAGTCGCTCGCGGCCTACCCGCCTGGAATTCCCAACGTGCTGCCCGGCGAGCGCCTCACTGCCGAGACGTTGCGAGTACATCCAGATGGCGATCGACCACGGGGCAGCCTGCGCGGCGCCAGCGACCGCAAGCTGCGAACGATCCGGGTCGTGGCGTGAGCTGGGGCGTAGAGGACGAGACCGCGCCCCTGCGCGACGTGCTGCTCGGGCCACCCGACCACTTCCGCTGGCTGCCCACCAGCGCCATTTCGAAGGCCGCCCTGGCGAGCGGCCGGGCGCTCACGCCCGCCGACTCCGCCGCCGCGCACCGCGAGATGGCCGCCGCCTACGAGGACGCCGGCGTGGCGCTCCACCGCCTCGAGCCCGACCCGGCGCTGGCCTACCAGGTCTTCGCGCGCGACTCGAGCGTCTGGACCTCGGCCGGGCCGGTGGTGACCCAGATGAACCAGTGGTGGCGCCGGGGCGAGTACGCGCCGGTGATCGCCTTTTATCAGGGCGCCGGCATCGCGATCGACCACATGGTCACCGCCGCAGCGTTCGAGGGGGGCGACCTGGTGCTGCCCGCGCCTCGCTGCGCGCTCATCGGCCATTGCGAGGAACGCACGCAGGAGCCGGCCGCGCGCCAGGTGGCCGCGTGGCTGGAGGCGCTCGGGTGGGAGGTGCGCCTGCAGCCGTTCGAGCCGCACTTCGTGCACATCGACGTGATCGTGTGCATGGCGGCGCCGGGCTTGGCGGTCATCTGCGAGGAGGCCGCGCCCCCGGGCCTGGTGGAGTGGTTGAAGTCGAAGGGCCTCGAGCTGCTGCCGGTCGGGTACGCCGATGCCATGCGGCTGGGCGCAAACGTGATGGCGCTCGGCGGCGATCGGGTGATCTCCACCGCCGCGGCAGGCGCGCTCAACGACCGCTTGCGCGCGCTGGGCCTGCAGGTCTACGACCCGGACCTGTGGCCGTTCACGATGGGCGGCGGCGGGCCGCACTGCCTCGCGCAGCCCCTGCGCCGCGACCCGGCGGGCTGAGGGTGGACGCGGACCGCGTCATCGCCGACCTCCGCGAGCTCGACCGCCGCACCGGTGGGCCGGGCGGCGCGCGGCGCGTGTGCTGGACCCCGGAGTGGACCGCCGCGCGGGACCACCTCCGCGAGTTGCTGGAGCCGCTGCCCGCGGCGGTCGAGGTCGACTCCGCCGGCAACCTCTGGGCCACTGTGAGCGGCGAGGCCGGGGACACGGTGGCGGTCGGCTCGCACATGGACTCTGTCCCCCGCGGCGGGTGGCTCGACGGCGCGCTGGGCGTGATGGCGGCGGTGGAGGTCCTGCGATCGTTGGGAGCCAGGCGCCCGGCGCGGACGGTCGCGCTGGTGGACTGGGCGGACGAGGAGGGCGCGCGCTTCGGCCACAGCCTGCTGGGCAGCTCGGCGTTCGCCGGGTCGCTGGACTCCGAGGCCGCGGCGGGGCTCCTGGACGCGGACGGAGCGACCGTCCGCGACACCCTCGCGGCCCACGGCATCGCGGTGGAGGAGATGACAGCGGCGGGCCAGTCGCGCCGCGATCGCCTGGCGGCCTACCTGGAGCTGCACATCGAGCAGGGCCCGATCCTGGAGGCCGAGGGCCGCGCGTGCGCCGCGGTGAGCGGCTGTGCCGGGGTCGAGCGGCATCGAGTGGTCTTCACAGGCAGTGCCGGACATGCCGGCACCACGCCCATGGATCGGCGCGCGGACGCCGGGGTCGCAGCGGCCCGCACGGCCGTGGGCCTGCAGGAGATCGCGCGCCTGCGCGGCGGCGTATGCACGGCGGGCCGGATCGACTTGGATCCTGGGATCGTCACCGCCGTGCCGGGGCGGGCCGACCTGCTGGTCGATCAACGCCACGCCGAGGCCGGCGCGCTGGCGAGCATGCTTGACGACGCGCGCGAGCTGTGGGAGGGCTCGGCCGCACAGGAGAGCTGCATGGTGGAGGCGGATCGGCTCTGGTCGATCGCCCCGGTGCCGTTCGACCCCGGACTGATCGATCTCGCGCGCTCCGCGTGCGGCGCGGCCGGCAGCACTGCCGAGACACTCGTGAGCGGCGCTCTGCACGACGCGGCGCAGCTGGCGCGCGTGTGCCCAGCGGCGATGATCTTCGCTCCGTCCAGGGGCGGCGTCAGCCATGCGCCGGGCGAGGACACCTCCGAGGGCGACCTCCGAGCTGCCATAGGCGCCTTCGGGGCCCTGGTCACGCGGGTGGTCGAGGGAGCGCCGTGAAGCGGGTGCGCGTGGTCGCGCAGGGCCGTGTGCAGGGCGTCTTCTTCCGCGACACGGTCGCGAGTCAGGCGACCGAGCACGGTGTGGCAGGCTGGGTTCGCAATCGCCCGGACGGGACGGTTGAGGCGGTGTTTGAAGGGACGGGCGAAGCCGTGGACGCCCTCGTTGCCCTCTGCCGCGAGGGCCCGCCTGCCGCGCGCGTGGAGGAGCTCGAGATCGCGGAGGAGCAGCCGGCGGGCGAGTCGGGTTTCGTGGTGCGCTGACGGTGCCCGTCATTTGTCACACGGAGGGCGCGGACTCGTAACGCCCGTCGCGTCGGCCTGAGCGCACGCCTGCCTAGCCTCGCGCAGTGGCCGAGCGGGACAAGTGGCAGCTCGTGGCGTGCGCGGTGGCGGCAGCCGCGCTCGTGCTCATGGCCGCACGGGTGCTCGCGCCCGGCGACGGTGGGCGAGAACGGGGCCCCGCCGTCCGGGTGGCCGGGCCGGCTGCACGATCGGAGCGCACGCAGGGCACGCTCTACGTGCACGTTGCCGGTGAGGTGCGGCGCCCGGGATTGCTGCGCGTGGAGCGAGGCACCAGGGTCGCGGCGGCGCTCGAGCGCGCGGGTGGCCCGTCGCGCCGAGCGGACCTCACCGCGGTCAACCTGGCGGCGGCGCTGCAGGACGGCCAGCAGGTGGTGGTGCCCAGGCGGGGAGCGTCGCCCGGCGCCTCCCCGGCGACCGGCGCGCCGGAGGCTCCCGGCGGAGTCGCGGCTGCGGCGGGCGCAGCCGGCACGATCAGCCTGGCGACCGCCACGGTCGAGCAGCTCGACACGCTGGACGGGATCGGGCCCACGCTGGCGCAGCGGATCGTCGAGCACCGCGAGCGCGCCGGCGGCTTTCGCAGTCTCGCCCAGCTGCGGGACGTGGACGGCATCGGTGAGAAACGCTTCCAGGCGCTCTCGGCGGCCCTGCGCCCGTGAGCCCGGCACCCGCGCGCGCTTGGGCCGCTCTCGCTGACGCGGCGGCCGGCGCCCGGCGGCACATCCTGATCGGCTCGCTCGCCGTCGGGCTGGCGCTGGCGCCCACCTCGCCGGGGGCGGCGCTGTTGGTGGCTGCCGGCGTGCTCGCGGCCCTCGCCGCGCTGCGGGCGCCAGGGTTGGCGCTGGCCGCGGCCGCACTGCTGCTGGCTGGCGCGTGGGCCGGTGATGCACGGTTGGCCAAGATCGATTCCGGGCGGGAACGTGTGCGGCCGGGGCAGGGTGTCGCGGCGGCGGCGCACCTGCTCGAACGCCCGCGCCCGGCGCCCTTCGGCATCTCGTTCACGGCCCGGCTCACGACCGGACCCGCCCGCGGTGCGCGGGTGCTCGTGCGCGTGCCCCGCCACGACGCTCGCACGACCGGCGCGCTGCTGGCGCGTGTGGCCCCGGGCCAGGAGGTGCGGCTCGCCGGCGTGCTCCGGCGGCCGCCCCCCGGCACCGGCTACGCGGGCTACCTTCGCCGCAGGGGGCTCGCCGGCGAGCTGACGGCCGCCCACGTGCGCGCCACCGGCCGCCGCCGGGGCGGTGCCGCGGGAGTCCTCGACACGCTGCGCCGGCGGGCCGAGCACGGCGTGGGGGCGGGCCTGAGCGCGGCCGAGGCGGACCTTGCCCGCGGCATGGTGCTCGGCCAGGACGAGGGCATCGAGCCGGCCGTGCTCGCCGACTTCAGGGCCGCTGGCCTCGGTCACCTGCTCGCGGTCAGTGGCCAGAACGTGATGCTGCTCGCGGCGCTGGCGCTCCCCCTACTGGCCGTAGCGGGCCTGGCCCCGTCGGCCCGTTTCGCGGTCACTATCGCTCTCATCGCGCTCTACGTGCCGGTCGCGGGCGCGGGGCCGTCGCTCCAGCGCGCGGCGGTCATGGGCGCGGCGTCGCTCGCGGCGCTCGCTCTGGCCCGGCGCTCCTCCCGCGCCTACGCGTTGCTGGTAGCCGCGGCGGTGACCTTGGGAGCGGACCCGCGCGCGTCGGCCGACCCCGGGTGGCAGCTCTCATTCGTGGCGGTCGTGGGAATTCTCGTGCTCGCGCCGGCGCTGCGCGCTGCGCTCGCGTTCCTGCCGCGGGCCGTGGCAGAAGGCGTGGCGATCACGCTGGCCGCCACCCTGGCCACGGCGCCGCTGGTGGCTCACCACTTCGACTCGGTGCCGATCGCGGGCCTGCCCGCCAACGTGGCGGCGCTGCCACTCGTGGCGCCGATCATGTGGCTGGGGATGCTGCGTGCCGCGGCGGGGCAGCTCGCTGGGGCCGGTGGTCTGCCGGCGCGAGCAGGGGAGCTGGCCTCCGCGCCGATCGGCTGGGCGCTGGAGCCACCGCTTGGCGCCCTGTCCGCGATCGCCAGGGCGTTCGCCGACATGCGCGGTGGGTCGCTTGCGCTGCCGGTGGGCTCACGCGCCGGGCTGGCCATGGCCTACCTGCTGCTGGCTGCGGCCGCGGTGGTGGCGCTGCGCCTGACCCCGCGCCTGCAGGCCCCCACCGCGCGGCTGACGGCCCGCTGGCGGCGGCTGCCGCGTGCGCGCCGGGCTGCAGCCGCGGGCCTACTCGCCGTGCTCGTCACCGTGGCGATGGGCGTGGCGCTGCGCACCCCCGGGGCCCCGAGCCGGGTGACGGTCTCGTTCCTCGACGTCGGCCAGGGCGATGCCACGCTGATCCAGCACCCCGACGGCACGGCCGTGCTCTTCGACGGCGGGCCGCCCGAGGCAAGCGTTGCGCGGGCGCTGCGGCGGGCGGGCGTCCGGCGGCTGTCGGCGCTGGTCCTGACGCATGCCTCGCGCGACCACCACGGTGGGCTGGCCGAGGTGGTTCGGCGAATCCCCGTGGACCTCGTCCTGGACGGCGGTGACGGGGCTCGCGACCCGTCGTTCCGGCGCGTGGTCGAGGACTCCGTCCGCAGGGGCGCGCGGCGGGTCCGTGCCCAGGCCCCGCTCGACCTGCGGGCGGGAGGGGTGAGCGTACGGATCATCTCGCCGCCTCCGCGTCCGCCGGGGCCGCCGCCGGAGGACCCCAACCCGCGCGCCGTGACCGCGCTCGTGCGCGCCGGAGGGCTGGACCTCCTGCTGTCGGCGGACGCCGAGAGCCCAACGCTCGACGGGCTCGACCTTCCTCCGGTCGACGCCATCAAGGTGCCCCACCACGGCAGCTCCGACCCGGGCCTGCCGGGGGTGCTGGCGCGGGTGCGGCCCCGCGTCGCCGCGATCTCCGTGGGCCCCAACACGTACGGCCATCCCGCGCCGGCGACTCTCGCGGCGCTGCGGGCGGTGGGTGCGCGCGTCGTGCGGACCGACCGCAACGGCACCGTGCGGCTGGTGGTGGAGGATGGCGCCGCGCGGGTCGACCCCGAGCGGCCGGGTTGAGCTCTTGCTAACCGGCCGCGGGCACCGCGTCGGCCTCGCCCGACCGGGCGGCCTCGGCGTGGGCCCGGCTGTCCTTCGAGGAGATCATCGTGATCGCCAGGATCACTCCCAGTAGGGCCAGGCCTGCGCAGGCCAGGAAGGCGTCCTGGTAGCCCTCCGTGTTGGCCACGGCCGGGTTGCGCTCGCCCGAGGCAAACACGTCATTGATCGTCCCGATGGCCACCGTCGAGGTGATGGCCAGGCCAAGGGCCCCGCCCACCTGCTGCGAGGTGTTGATCAGCCCCGAGGCCAGGCCGGCCTCATCGGCGCTGATCCCCGTGACCGCGGCGATCGTGACCGGGACGAACGAGAAGCCCAGCCCGATCGCGGCCAGCATGGACGGGAACAGCACGTCGCCCACGTAGCTCCCGCCAGGCGACACCTGCGAGAACCAGAGCAGCCCGGCGGTCACGAACAACAGGCCCGTGATCAGCGTGGGCTTGAAGCCCACGCGCGTGACCAGCTGTGACGCCACGCCCGCGCTGATGATGATCAGGACGCTGAGCGGCAGGTAGGCCAGCCCGGCGTCCAGGGGCTCGTAGCCCAGCACCTCCTGCAGGTACAGCGAGATGAAGAAGAACATCGAGAACAGCGACATGCCCACGCACAGCCCCACGAGGTTCGCGCCGCGGAGGGTGCCGCCGCGGAAGATCGAGAACGGCATCAGCGGGCTCTTGGTGCGGGACTCGATGCCGATGAAGAGGGCCAGCAGCGCGACGCTCAGCGCCAGCAGGCCCACGGTCTGCGTGGAGCCCCAGCCGGCGCTCTCGGCGTCCACCAGCGCGTACACGAGGATCGCCAGGCCGGCCGTGACCGTCACCGCGCCGGGAATGTCGAAGGACGTGGCGCTGTCGTCGCGGCTCTCCTCGAGCAGCCGCGGCGCCAGGAACGCGGCCACCGCTGCAATCGGCACGTTCACGAGCAGCACCCACTCCCAGCCCAGGTACTCGGTGAGCACGCCGCCGAGCAGCACGCCCGCGGCACCGCCGGCGCCCGCCACGGCCCCCCACACGCCGAGCGCCTTGTTGCGCTCGGCGCCCTCGGCGAAGGTGGTGGTCACGATCGCCAGAGCGGCCGGGGAGATGATGGCCGCCCCAAGCCCCTGCAGTCCGCGCGCCGCGATCAGCTGCAGGTCGCTCTGCGCCAGGCCGCCGCCCAGCGAGCCGATGCCGAACACGATCAGGCCCACGATGAAGATCCGCCGCCGCCCGAGCAGGTCGGCCAGCCGCCCGCCGAGCAGGAGGAAGCCGCCGAACGCGAGCGTGTAGGCGTTGACCACCCACGACAGGTCGTCCCTGGAGAAGTCCAGGGCCTGCCCGATCGAGGGCAGGGCCACGTTCACGATGGCCGCGTCCAGCACGACCACGAACTGGGTGGTGGCCAGGAGGGCGAGGGCCAGGTTCTTCGATCGGGGGGTCTGGTCGGCGGACACGAAGGCGGTTCCTTTCGGCGGGGCGCGTACGAAAGCGGAACCAGAGTTCCGATTGGGTGACCATACCGGAATAGCGGTTCCGTTTGCGTTGCGATCCGGTTACCATCGGGTCGATGCCCGCTGGGATCCCCATGCCTCCCGTAGCCGACCGCCCCCAGCGGGCCGACGCGCGCCGCAACCGCGAGCGGATCCTCGCCGCCGCGAAGGCCGAGTTCGCCGAGACGGGCGTCCAGGCCCACATGGAGGCTGTTGCTCGCCGAGCCCAGGTCGGGGTGGGCACCGTCTATCGCCACTTCCCCACGAAAGAGGCACTGATGGGCGAGATCGTGGCCGAGAAGTTCCGGACCTATCGCGACCACGCCCGGGACGCGCTGGAGCACGAGCCCGACCCATGGGAGGCCTTCGCCGGGACGCTGCGGCGCAACGCCGAGGACAGCTCGCGCGACGCAGCGGTGCAGCACGCGATCCTGCGCTCCCACTCCCAGGGCGTCTGGCGCCACGCCGAGGGCGCCCGAGCCGAGCTGCTCGACGCCACCGAGGAGCTGATCGCCCGGGGCCGGGCGGCCGGGGTCCTGCGCGCCGACCTGGTCGCCCAGGACATCGCCCTCGTGATGTGCGGCGTCTGCAGCACCATGGGCAACCTCACGCCAGACGGCCCGATGGACTGGCGCCGGCACCTCGAGCTGGTCCTGGACGCTACCCGCGCGCGTTAGCTGCGCCGCCCGTCGCCGTCGGTGGCGGCCCATACGATGCGCCCGTGGCCGATCTCAAGCCCGTCTACCTGGTCCACGGCGACGACGACGCTCGCATCGACGAGTGGCGCGCGCGGGTGCGCAAGCGGGCCGAGGCGGAGCTGGGCCCCGGCGGCCTCGAGGCATTCGACGGGCGGACCCAGTCGCCCGGAGACGTGTCCGCAGCGCTGTCCACGCTGAGCTTCGCCACCGGCACCCGATACCTGCTGGTCGACGAGGTGGGCGCGTGGAAGGCGCCCGAGCTGGCGCCGCTCACGGACGCCCTCGGGGCGCTCCCGCCGGACACGGTGCTGGTGCTCATCGCGCGCGGCAAGCCCCCGAAGGGCCTTGACAAGAAGAGCGTGGAGGCGGCGGGCGGCGAGGCCCACGTCTACGAGGCGCCCAAGCCCTGGGAGATGCCGAAGTGGGTCATCGCCCAGGCCGCCGCTCAGGGCCTGCGGCTCGGCTCGGAGTCCGCCAAGGCCCTGATCGCCACGGTGGGCAGCGGCCAGCAGCGGCTGGCGCGGGAGATCGAGAAGCTGGCGATCGCGGTGCACCCCGAGACCACGGCTGGTGTCGAGGACGTCGAGCGCACGGTGGGAGGCGACACCGTCCCGAAGGTCTACGACTTGGCTGACGCCGTGACCGCGGGCGACGTGGAGGCCACGCTCGCGCTGGCCGAGGAGCTGGGCGCGGCCGACGAGCGCCCGGGTCGGCTGGTGTACCCCGTGGTCAACCGCCTGCGCGAGGTGCACGGCGTTATCGAGCTGCTGGAGTCCGGTGTGGCCGAGAAGGACCTGGCCGGCGAGCTGAAGGCGCCCCCGTGGCGGGTCAAGAAGGCGGTGGCGCTGGCCCGCCGAGCGGACCGCGAGACGCTGGAGCGGGCCATCTGCCGCTTCGCCGACCTCGAGATAGAGCTGCGCGGCGGCGGCACCCTCGACGAGGACACGGCGTTCACGCTGGCGCTCGCCCGCGCCGCGGCCTGACCGCTACCCCGGTCAAGCGCCGTAGGGGTACCACCACTCCTTCGGAGCTATCTCCGTCTCGATGTGCACGTGCTTGGTCTCCTGGAAGGCCTCGAGTCCCTCCTGCCCCAGCTCGCGGCCGAGGCCCGACTGCTTGAAGCCGCCGAACGGCCCGGCGTCGTTGTCGGTCAGGGGATCGTTGATCCAGACGGTCCCGGACTTGATCTCGCGCATGCAGCGCACGGCCGTGGCCAGGTCGCGGGTATAGACGTTCGCGCCCAGGCCGAAGCGGGTGCCGTTGGCCAGCGCGATCGCCTCGTCGAGGGAGCCCACCGGCACGATCGGCGCCACCGGCCCGAAGGTCTCCTCGCGCAACAGGTCCGTTTCCGCGGGCGCGCCGGTGACCACCGCCGGCGAGAAGAAGTGACCCACGTCCCGCCCGGCGCGGTCGCCGCCCACCACCAGCTCCGCGCCCGCGTCCACCGCGGCCGCCACCTGCGCCTCCACCTTCGCGCGCTGGGGCGCCGAGGCCATCGGGCCCACGTCCGTGGCGGAGTCCATGGGGTCGCCGACGCGCAGCGTCCGGGTGTGGTCGACGAATGCGGAGACGAAGTCGTCATAGACCTCTCGCTGCACGTAGAAGCGCTCCGCGGAGGTGCATACCTGGCCGGCGTTGAGGTAGGCGGCCCAAGCGCCGCCGCGGGCCGCCACGTGCACGTCCTGGGCCACGTCCGCGCACACGATGAACGGGTCCTTGCCGCCCATCTCGAGGTTCATCCGGGCCACCCGCTCCGCGCACCTGGCAGCGATCCGCTTGCCGGTCTCCACCGAGCCGGTGAACGCCACGCAGTCCACCCGCTCGTCGGACACGATCCGCTCGCCCACGTCGCCCGCGCCGGCCAGCAGCGAGACGGTGCCGGCCGGCAGGTGGTCCACGCAGGCGGCCAGCATGAGCGTGGAGATGGGCGTGAGCTCGGAGGGCTTTGCCACCACCGGGTTGCCCGCGGCAAGCGCCGGGGCCAGCTTCCACGCCAGCAGCAGCAGCGGGTAGTTCCAAGGCACGATCGCGCCGACGACGCCCACCGGCTCCTTCACCACCAGCGCCAGCTGGGTGGACTCGATGGGAGGGATCACCCGCCCGGCGAAGTTGCGGCCGATCTCCGCATAGAAGTCGAACGCCGCGGCCGTCCACGACACCTCGTCGGCGTTCTCGATGAGCGGCTTGCCGCCCTCGAGCGTCATCACGCGGGCCAGCTCGTCGGAGGAGCCGCGCAGCCGCGCCGCCACCTCGTGCAGCAGGTCGGCGCGTTCCACGGCGGGGGTCGAGGCCCAGGGCCCAGCGGCCTCCCGTGCGGCGGCGATGGCGGCGTCCACCTGCTCGGCGGAGGCGCCGGTCACCTCGGCCACCGTCTCCTCGGTCGCGGGGTTCTCCACGGCCAGCGGCGACCCCGCGCCGGGAGTCAGCTCACCGCCGATCAGCAGCCGGGTCTCCATCGCGGCGCGACCCTACCAGCGGTGCTGCGGGCGCTTAGACGCTCGCGCGGATGCGCGCGGCGCGCGCCTTCTTGCGCGCCCCGGTGTTGCGATGGAAGGCGCCACTGCGCACCGCGCGGTCGATCTGCGAGCACACGGCGCGGAACTCGGCCTCGGCGGCGTCGGCGTCCTTGCTCTCCGCTGCCACCTGGAGGCGCCGCAGGTAGGTCTTCACCGCGGAGGTGTAGCGGCGATTCTCGGCACGCTCCCGCTCCGCCCGGTGGATCCGCTTTTCTTGTGAGGCGATGTTGGCCATCTGCGCAAAGATGCCGCCACGGGACAGATCCCGGGCGGCGGCGGCGTAGTGTAGCGCGGGCCGTGCCTGACGAGCCCATCGCGGAGACCCCGCGCGAGCGCGGCGGCCGCCTCGCACGCAGCACCGCCTTCTTCTCGATCGCCACCGGCCTTTCGCGCGTGCTGGGCCTGGCGCGGGAGGTGGTGGCGGCCAGCCTCTACGGGGTGTCGGGCGCCATGTCGGCCTTCACCATCGCCTTCCAGGTGCCCAACCTGATCCGTGCCCTGTTCGCCGACTCGGCCCTCCAGGGGGCCTTCGTGCCGGTCTTCACCGAGCTGCTGGAGAAGGGCGAGCGCCGCGAGGCGTTCCGGGTGGCATCGAGCCTGCTGTTCCTGATCGCCCTGGTCCTCGGCGCCATCACCGCCGCGTTCGTCCTGCTGGCCGAGCCCGTCATGTCCGTGTTCGCGCCGGGCTTCGACGACGACCCCGCCCTGCGCGACCTGACCGTTTCGCTGGCCCAGCTGCTGGCACCCATCGTGGTGTTGCTGGCGCTGTCGGGCCTGGTGGTCGGGATGCTCAACTCCTTCGAGCACTTCAGCGTTCCGGCGCTCGCGCCGGTGGCCTGGAACGCGGTCATCATCGCTGCGCTCGTGGGGCTCACGCCGCTGTTCCCCGAGGAGGACCAGATCTACGCCTACGCGATCGGGGTGCTGGCGGGAACCGTGGTGCAGTTCCTGCTGCCGCTGCCGTGGCTGAGGGGCCGCGGGGGGCGGTTCACGCTCACGCTCGACTGGCGCAACGAGCGTGTCCGCAAGGTGCTGAAGCTGATGCTTCCGGTGACCCTGACGCTGGGGATGATCAACCTGTCGCTGCTGATCAACTCCCTGTTCGGGACGCTGGTGCGCGAGGAGGCGCCGGCCGCCATCGACAAGGCCTTCCGCATCTATCAACTGCCACAGGGCCTGTTCTCGATCTCCATCGCCACCGTCCTGTTCCCCACGCTCGCTCGCCTCGCGGCGCGTACCGACACAGATGCCCTGCGCCGCACGATGTCCGCCGGCGTGCGGCAGATCTGCCTGCTGCTCATCCCCAGTGCCGCCCTCATGGCCGTGCTCGCGGAGCCGGTCACGCGCCTGCTCTACCAGCGCGGCGAGTTCGGGGGCGAGGCCACCGAGCTGGTGACCACCGCCCTCATCTGGTGGTCGCTGTCGCTCCCGTTCCAGGGGGTGAGCCTGCTGTTCTCGCGCACCTTCTTCAGCCTCCAGCGCGCGTGGGCCACCACCGCGCTCGCCGGCGCCAACCTGGTGATCAACGCGCTCGTCGCCCTGGCTCTGTACGAGCCGTTCGGCATCGCCGGCATCGTCATCGGGACGGTCGCCGGCACGCTGGTCATGACGGTGGCCCAGGGCTGGATCCTGCGCACGGAGCTGGGCGGCGTCGAGGGCGCGCGGATCCTTGCCTCGGGCGTGCGGATGCTGGTGGCCGCCGCGGCGCTGGCGGGCGCGGCGTATGGCTGCTGGTATGGGCTGGACGCCGCGCTCGGCCGCTCGCTGGGCGCGCAGATCGCGTCCACCGGCCTGGCCATCGCGGTGGGGCTCGCCGTCTATGCGGCCGGGGTGTGGGCGCTCGGCGTGCCCGAGGCGCGTCAGATCCGGCGGTTGCTGCCCGGCGGCGGCTCCCAGGCCTAACGCGCCGGCGCCTCCATGTTGTCCATCACGCCCCGCACGAGGTCCACGATCTCGGGCGGAGCCTTCTCTGGCGAGCCGGCGTCGAACGGGGGCTGCGGGTCGTACTCGATCCCCAGCTGGATCGCCTGAGCCACCTCGGGGCCTGCGATCAGCTCGCTCAGGCGCAGGGCCATGTCGATTCCCGCCGAAACGCCCGCGGCCGTGATCACCTTGCCACGCTCGACCACCCGGTCGGAGACCGGCGTGGCGCCCAGCTCGCCCAGGAGGTCGCGCACCATCCAGTGGGTAGTGGCGTCGGTCCCGTCCAGCAAGCCAGCGGCGGCCAGGAGCAGCGAGCCGGTGCACACGGACGTCGTCCAGTTCGACGTCTCGTGCACCGACCGGATCCACCCGACCAGGCGCTCGTCCTCCAGCAGCGCGCGGGTGCCGATCCCGCCGGGCACCACCAGCACCTGCGGTCGCGGCGAGTCCTCGTAGCGCCCCTCGGCCACCAGCGTCAGCATGCGGTTGTCCGAGCGCACCGGGCCGGGCTCGGCAGCCAGGAAGCGCACGCGCGCGCCGGGTAGGCCTGAGAGCACCTGGTAGGGCCCCACGGCATCGAGCGCGGTGAAGCGGTCGTAGATCGGGATTGCGACTTCCATGGAGAGCTCCTTGGTCAGGCCGCAGCGGCCAGGTTGGTCCTGAAGCGATCGCGGTAGGCGCCTGGGCTGACGCCCGTTCGCCGCCTGAACGCGCGCCGCAGCGTCTCCACCGAGCCGAACCCGCAGGCTGCGGCCACGGCGGATGTGTCGGCGGAGGTGGCCTCCAGCAGCGCGCGCGCCTGGTCGACGCGGGTGGCCTCCACCCAGGCCGCGGGCGTTGACCCCACCTCGCGCCCGAACGCTCGCGAGAAGTTCCGCGGGCTCATGCACGCACGCGCAGCGAGCGCCTCCACCGAGCAGTCTGCCGCCGGGTTCGCGCGCACCCAGTCCTGCACCTCGCGCAGGGGCTCGCGCTCGGCGGACTGGGCCGCCAGCGGCGCGCTGAACTGCGACTGGCCGCCGGGCCGGCGCACGAAGACGACCAGCCAGCGGGCCACCTCCAGCGCGGCCTGGCGGCCGAGGTCCTCGTCGAGCAGCGCCAGCGCCATGTCCATGCCCGCCGTCACGCCGGCGGAGGTCCAGATCGGGCCGTCGCGCACGAAGATTCTGTCCGGGTCGACCTCCAGGGAGGGGTGGCGCTCGGCCAGCAGCTCCGCCGAAGCCCAGTGGGTGGTCACGCGGCGGCCGTCGAGCAGCCCGGCCGCGGCCAGCAGGAACGCGCCCGTGCACACCGAGGTGACCCGGCGGGAGCGTCCGGCGGCGCGGGCGACCCAGCGTACGAGCCCCGCGTCCCGCGCCGCCGCGTGCACGCCGCGACCGCCGGCCGCCACCAGGGTGTCGATCGCCCCGCGGCAGCCGGAGATCGCCTTGTCCGGAGCTATCGCGATCCCGCTGTTGGTGGTGAAGCGCCCGTCGGCCGGCGCCACGATCTCGGTCGTGTAGGCGCCTGGGAACAGCCGCTCGGCCACGGCGAACACCTCGAGCGGGCCCACGACGTCCAGGGACTGGACGCCGTCGAACCCGAGGAAGACGACGCGGCGGGGCTTGGCCATGGCCCGATGATGACGCGCCCCGCGCCTGGCCGCAATGACACCTACCGGGCGGATTAGGCCAACCGCACTTGAGAATGCCCCACCGTGGGTATGCCATCCGCCGTGCCCGAAGAGACGATGGACCGCTCTGCGCAAATCGACGCGCTGAACGCCGCCCTGGTGCTGCAGGGCCGTTCCGCTTTGCAGTACACGCTCACCGCGGGGACCCTGTTCGGCTTCGAGTTTCAGGCGCTCAGCAATCAGCTGGCGGCGTTCGCGCGCGCCGAGCTCGACGACGCTCGCCATCTGGTCGAGAAGATCGCTGCGCTTGGCGGCGACCCGGTGACCGAGGTGGCCGAGGTGCGCTTCCTCGAGGATCCGCGCGCGGCGATCGATTGGCTGCTCGGAGTCCGAGGGGCAGGCCCTGCAGGCGCTCCAGGACGCGATCGAGCCCACGGGGCGCGAGGCATCGTCGGAGGCCATCGAGCACCGGCTCGAGCACATGATCATGCGCAAGCAGGAGCAGCTGGACGTGCTGCTCCGAGCCGTCCGGGCCGCCTGAGCGCCGCGGCTCTCCGGATGCGCGCCGCGCCAAGTCCATAATCAGGGCGTGACCGCTCCCGCGGGAAACATCCGCAACTTCTCGATCATCGCCCACATCGACCACGGCAAGTCGACGCTGGCTGACCGCATCCTCGAGACCACCGGCGCGGTGGATCCGCGCGACCACCGCCCACAGCTGCTGGACTCGATGGACCTCGAGCGCGAGCGCGGAATCACGATCAAGGCGCAGGCCGTGCGGGTGGAGTACACGGCCGCTGACGGCCGACCTACCGGCTCCACCTGATCGACACGCCCGGCCACGTGGACTTCACGTACGAGGTCTCGCGCTCGCTGGCGGCCTGTGACGGAGCGCTCCTGGTGGTGGATGCGGCGCAGGGCGTCGAGGCGCAGACCGTGGCCAACACCTACCTCGCGGTCGACGCCGGCCTGGAGCTCATCCCGGCCATGAACAAGATCGACCTTCCGGGCGCCGAGCCCGAGCGCGTGGCGGGCGAGATCGCGGAGCTGCTCGGCGAGCCCGCGGACGAGGTCATCAGGATGTCCGCCAAGACCGGCGCCGGGGTGTCCGAGCTGCTCGAGGCAATCGTCCAGCGGGTGCCGCCGCCGGCCGGGGACACCGACGCGTCGCCGCGGGCGCTGATCTTCGACTCCGAGTTCGACCAGTACCGCGGGGTGGTGGCCTACGTCCGCGTGGTGGACGGCGAGCTCGGCAAGGGCGACGCCATCGTGGCCATGCAGACCGGCACGGAGGCCGACATCGACGACATCGGCTTCTTCGGCCCGTCCATGACGCCGGTCTCGACGCTGCGAGCCGGCGAGGTCGGCTACCTGATCACCGGCATCAAGGACGTGTCGTTGCTGCGGGTCGGCGACACCCTCACCAGCCGCGCGATGCCGGCCACGGAGCCGCTGCCCGGCTACAGGGAGGTCAAGCCAATGGTGTTCTGCGGGTTGTTCCCCGTGGACACGGACCGCTTCGCCGACCTCCGCGACGCTCTGGAGAAGCTCGCGCTGAACGATGCCGCGCTCTCATACGAGCCGGAGACCAGCCAGGCCCTGGGCTTCGGCTTTCGCTGCGGCTTCCTGGGTCTGCTCCACATGGACATCGTGCGGGAGCGCCTCGAGCGCGAGTACGACCTGGACCTGCTGGCCACCACGCCCACGGTCGAGTACGAAGTCACGCTCACCGACGGCAGCGTGGCCGCGGTCCACTCGCCGTCGGACATGCCCGACCGCGCGCGCATCGCCGAGATCCGCGAGCCCTACATCCGCGCAACGATCCTCTGCCCGAAAGACGCGGTCGGCGCGGTCATGGACCTGTGCCAGGAGCGCCGCGGCACCCACGCCGGAATGTCGTTCCTGTCCGAGCAGCGAGTGCAGATGCTGTACGACCTGCCGCTGGCCGAGATCGTGCTCGACTTCTTCGACCAGCTCAAGTCGAGGACCAAGGGGTACGCCTCGCTGGACTACGAGCTGGCCGGCATGCGCGCCTCGGACCTCGTGAAGCTCGACATCATGCTGGCGGGCGACGGTGTCGACGCGCTGTCGATGGTGGTGCACAAGGACAAGGCGTACGCGGCCGGCCGAGGCCTCACCGAACGGCTCCAGAAGCAGATCCCGCGCCAGCAGTTCGAGGTGGCCATCCAGGCCGCGATCGGCTCCAAGATCATCGCCAGGGAGTCGGTGAAGCCCATCCGCAAGGACGTGATCGCCAAGTGCTACGGCGGCGACGTGACCCGCAAGCGCAAGCTGCTGGAGAAGCAGAAGGCCGGCAAGAAGCGGATGAAGCAGGTTGGCCGGATCGAGGTGCCCCAGGAGGCGTTCCTGTCGGTGCTGGAGATCGGCGGCGACGATTCCGGTTAGGCGGCCGGCTTCTCGCTCTGACAGTGCGATCCCGCTGCTCAACCAGTTTTAGCCCCGCCTTAGGTCGCGTCCGTAGATTCGCCGCCGTGGCTACTCAGACCGCCCCTGACCCGACGATCGACTCGCTCCAGCTGTTCCTCGACGGAATCGCCAAGACGCGGCTGCTCACGGCGACCGAGGAGCTCGAGCTGGCCAAGCGGATCGAGCGCGGCGACCTCGAGGCCAAGGAGCGGATGACCGAGGCCAACCTGCGCCTGGTGGTGTCGATCGCGAAGCGCTACCGCAACCAGGGGCTGCCGTTCATGGACCTCATCCAGGAGGGCTCCATCGGCCTGGTGCGCGCGGTCGAGAAGTTCGACTACCGGAAGGGATTCAAGTTCTCCACCTACGCGACCTGGTGGATCCGCCAGGCGATCTCCCGCGCCATCGCGGACAAGTCGCGCACGATCCGGATCCCGATCCATATCAACCAGACCCTTCAGAAGCTCGACGGCGCCCAGCGCAAGCTCGAGTCGGTCGGCGACCGCGACCCCTCGATCGAGGAGATCCTGGCGGCAGCCGGCGTCGAGGTCGACGCCGACGAGGCCGAGTTCCTGCTGCGCGCCTCCCGCGCGCCGGTCTCGCTCGACAAGCCGGTCGGCGGCGGCGAGGAAGACGCCGCAGAGCTGGGTCACCTGATTCCCGACGACCGCGCCGAGTCGCCGTTCGACAGCGCGGTCGAGTCCATGACCCGCACGCGCCTGGCCGAGGCGCTGGAGAACCTCTCCTACCGCGAGCGCCGGGTCGTGGAGCTGCGCCACGGGCTATTCGGCGAGCACCCTCGCACGCTCGACGAGGTGGGCCGCATGTTCAGCCTCACGCGCGAGCGCACCCGCCAGGTCGAGGAGCACGCGCTGCGCAAGCTCGCGAGCCTCGCCGAGGCCCAGGGCCTGCGCGAAGTCGCCTGACCCTTCCCGCGCCCGACGCATAGAATCCGCCGCCGTGCCGGTGGAGACCAAGGCCCAGGGCAAGACCTATCCCGCCTTCGACTACGAGGTCGGCAAGGAGAAGATCCGCGAGTTCGCGTACGCGGTCGGGGAGGACAGCCCGGTGTACTTCGACCGCGAGGCCGCACAGGCGGCCGGCTATCGCGACGTGCCGGCGCCGCCCATGTTCGCCGTCGTTTACTCGGCAGGCGCGATGGGGCCGGCCATCCTCGACCCCGAGGTGGGCATCAACCTGCAGATGATGGTCCACGGCGGGCAGGAGTTCGTCTGGGGCGAGCCGGTCTGCTCCGGCGACACGATCTCGACCACGGCCGAGGTCAAGGAGATCTATGAGAAGGACGGCAAGGGCTTCTACGTGTTCGAGTCGGTCTCGACCAATCAGGAGGGCGACGAGGTCGTGCGGGCCCTCTGGACCAACATCGTGAGGGGCGTATGAACCAGGGCGACTCGATACCCGAGCTGCGCGTCACCCCGGACAAGTACCTGCCACACCGCTACGCGGGCGCCTCGGGGGACTTCAACCCGATCCACATCGATCCCGAGTTCGCCAAGGCCGTGGGCCTGCCGGGCAACATCCTCCACGGCCTCTACGGGATGGCCCAGGTGGCGCGCGCCAACTGCGCGGCCGCCGGCGGCGAGCCCCGAGCGCTGAGGCGGCTGGCGGTCCAGTTCCGGGGAATGGGCATGCCCGAGCAGGAGATCGTGGTCACGGGGACCGTGCGCGAGCTGCAGGACGGCCGCGCGCTGGTGGACACCGTGGCCGAGCAGTCGGGCAACCAGATCATCAGGAACGCAGAGGCCGAGCTGGCGCTCTGACGCCGGGACGCCGGCTGGCCGACCCGGCCCGCCCGGCGGCCTCGTACCCTTGGTCACGTGCAGATCTCGTCTCGCCAAGGGTTCCTCCTCCGCAAGGTCGTGGAGGGGCACCAGCTGCTCGACTCGCCCGTGGGCTCGCGGTGGCTGGCCGACCAGGGCGACGTTCCCTGGGGCCCCTCGACGGTGAGGGCCGAGCTCGCGCGCCTGGAGGAGGCGGGCCTGCTGGAGCACCCCCACACCTCCGCTGGGCGGGTGCCGACCGACTCCGGCTACCGCTTCTACGTCGACGAGCTGCTCGAGACCGGCAACCTCCCGGCGCCCGGGCGCCCGCTGGAGCTCAGCGCCATGCGCCGCGAGGTGGACGAGGCCATGCGGGCCACCACCGAGCAGCTGTCGCAGGTCACGAACCTGCTGGCCCTGGTGTCCGCCCCGCCGATCGAGACCGCCACGATCCACCGCGTCGAGGTGCTCCTGCTGCAGCCTCAGGTGGCGATGGTGGTGGTCATCACGTCCACCGGCGGCGTGACCAAGCGGGTGATCTCCTACGACGAGCCGCTCGACGCCGGCCTGGTGGACTGGGCGGCCAGCTACCTCAACGAGGCGCTGGGCGGCAAGGACGTGGGCTCGCGGATGCTGCAGTCCAGGCTCTCCGCGCCCGAGCTGGGCGAGCGCGAGCGCGGGTTCCTCCACACGCTCATGCCGGCGTTCACCGAGCTGGAGAGCAGCGCGGGCGACACCTTGTTCGTGGAGGGTGCCGCGCGCCTGCTCTCCGAGCACCGGTTCCAGGAGCTGCCGCAGCTGTCCGAGCTCATGGACGCGCTCGAGCGCCGCGTGGCGATCCTCTCCGTCATGCGGGCGTCCCTGTCGGAACCCAACGTCTACCTGCGGATCGGGCGTGAGAACACGGCCCCCGAGCTGCGGTCCCTGAGCATGGTGGCCGCCAACTACGGCCTGGCCAGGCGCAACCTCGGTGCCGTTGGCGTGCTGGGGCCGGTGCGGATGGACTACCCGAGCACGATCATCGCCGTGCGCCAGGCGGCCTCCGAGCTCAGCCGGTTCGTGGCCGAGGTCTACGACGAATGAGGCGCGACGCCTACGAGCTGCTCGGCGTGGAGCGGGGGGCCGGCGAGCGCGACGTGAAGCGAGCATTCCGCGCGCTCGCGCGCGAGCTGCACCCTGACGTGAACGCGCACGACCCCGAGGCCGAGGAGAAGTTCAAGGAGGCCGCCGAGGCCTACGAGGTGCTGTCGGACCCGGAGCGCAAGGCCGTCTACGACCGCTACGGGTGGGACGGCCTGGACTCGCGGGGCTATGCCGCCCAGTCTCACGGCTTCGGGTCGTTTGCGGACATCTTCGAGGCGTTCTTCGGCGGCGATCCGTTCGGGGGCGGCCGCGGGCCCGGCGCCGTGCAGGGCGGCGACATCGGCGTGGAGGTCGAGATCTCCCTGGCCGAGGCCGCCACCGGAGTCGCCACCGAGGTCGCCTACGACGCCGTGGACACCTGCGCCCGCTGTCACGGCAATCGCGCCGAGCCGGGAACGCCGATCGAGACCTGCGAGCGCTGCGGCGGCAGCGGGCAGCTGCGCGCGGCCACCCGCACCGCCTTTGGCCAGCTCGTCCGCGCCCACGCCTGCGACGTCTGCGGCGGAGAGGGCAAGGTGGCCCGCACGCCCTGCACCGAGTGCGGCGGCGAGGGCAGGCGGGCCGCGCGGCGCACGCTCGACGTGAACCTGCCCGCTGGAATCGCCGACGAGCAGCGCGTGCGGATCGCGGCCCGCGGCCACGCGGGCGACCGGGGCGGCCCGCCCGGCGACCTCTACGTGCTGGTCACCGTCACACCCGACGAGCGCTTCCTGCGCGACGGCAGCGACCTGATCTCGGTGGTCGACGTGCCCGCCCCGGCGGCCGCGCTCGGCACGACGGTGAGCGTGGCCACCCTCGATGGCGAGCAGGAGCTGGAGGTGGAGCCCGGCACTCAGCCCGGGACCGTAGTCACGCTGCGCGGACGCGGGATGCCGCAGATCGGCCGCAACCGCTCTGGCGACCAGCGCGTGGTCTTCAACGTGGTCGTGCCGCGCAACCTCAGCGCGCGTCAGCGCGAGCTGCTCGAGGAGCTGCACGACAGCGTCACCGAGGAGAACCTGCGCGACGGGGCCGGCGACTCGCTGCTGTCCAAGGTCCGGCGAGCGCTGCGTTGATCCGCCTGGCGGTGCGGGCTCCGGCCGGCGCCGCCGAGCCCGTGCTGGCTGCGCTCCTCGAGCTTGCGCCGTCGGGCGTCGAGCAGGTCGATGCCGGGGAGACCGTGGAGTTCGCCGTCTACGGCGCGCCGGGCGAGCTGCCCGAGCTCGCCGAGGGCCAGGCCGAGGTGGGCGGAGTGCGCGTCGTCGTGAGCGGCAGGGAGGTCCCGGACGACTGGGAGGAGCGCTGGAAGCAGTTCCACCGGCCCGTGCTGATCGGGGGGCGGATGTGGGTCCGGCCCCCGTGGGAGCCCGCCACGGCCGAGCCCGGGGTCATCGACGTGGTCATCGACCCTGGGCGCGCGTTCGGGACCGGCACCCACCCGACCACGCGACTGTGCCTCGAGCTGCTCCTGGAGCTGGCGGACGATGGAGCGCGCGGATCGGTCTGCGACCTGGGCTGTGGCTCCGGCGTGCTGTCGATCGCGGCCGCCAAGCTCGGCTTCGGCCCGGTGGCGGCGTTCGACTCGGACCCGTTGGCGGTGCAGGCTGCGATCGCCAACGCGGGCGCCAATGGGGTGGAGCTCGCCGAGGTCGGGCGCGCGGACCTGCGCGAGCAGGCGCCGCAGGGCGCCGAGGTGCTGGTGGCCAACCTGATGCGGCCGCTGCTTCTGCGCGTGGCGGCGCTGAGCCGCGACCGTGCGCTGCCGCGCGCCCTGATCCTGTCGGGGCTGCTCGATGAGGAGGCTGACGAAGTGGCTCGGGCCTTCCATGGGGTGACCGAGCGGCGGCGGCTGAGCGACCGCGGCTGGACGGCGCTGCTGCTCGGGCGTTGAGAGCCGACCGCCCTACCGCACCGTCGTCTGCGACACCACGCCGGCGACCTCCTGCCACCACGCCCGCGCCGCTCCCGCCTGAGCGCGGCCGATTCGCTCCCGGCAGTAGCGGAACAGCTGCCGGGCGCCGCCGATCGCCACGACGCCCTCGCCGGTGATCGCCAGCCTGCCGTCGGCCAGCAGCACCAGGGCGCCCGGCTGCTCGCGACGGGTTCGCAGGGCTCGCAGGACCTCCACGCCTTCGATCCGCTCCGGTCTGCCGGGATCGCCCATCTCCTCACGCCATGGGCGCACGTGGAAGATCGGCGAGCGACCCGCCTTCGGCGCCACGCCTGGCGCGGGCTCCCCGAGCGGGCCCGACCGCCAGCGGTCGAACAGCTCCTCGACCCCGCCGCGCACGTGGCCGCGCACCAGGATGTGCAGCCTGTCGCCCGCCTCGATTTCGGTGGAGCCCCGGGGCAGCAGCGCCTCGTCGGCGCGCACGATCACGCTGACCAGTGCGTCGCGGGGCAGCTCGAGCTGGTTCACCATCAGCCCCGCTGCGGCGTCGGACTCGCCGACCGGGAACTCGAGGACCTCCGCGCCGAGCCGGCGGATGGTGCCCACCTCATGCAGGGGGCGCGAGAGAGCGGGCTCGTCGGTGGTCAGCCCAAGGGCGCGCGCCAACGGCTCCATCGTCGCGCCCTGCACCAGCGTGGACGTCAGGACGACGAAGAAGACGATGTTGAAGATCGACCCCGCGTTGTCGATGCCCTCGATCACCGGGAAGGTGGCGAGCACGACCGGTACGGCGCCGCGCAGCCCCGCCCAGCCGACCAACGCCGACTCGCGCAGGCTCATGCGGGCGCCGGCGGTGGCCAGGAGGGTGGCCACGGGACGGGCCAGGAACATGAGCACCGCGGCGATCAGGAGCGCCTCGCCCACGATGTCGCCGAACTGAGATGGGTTCACGAGCAGCCCCAGGGTCAGGAACATCACGATCTGGCTGATCCACGCCAGCCCGTCGTGGAAGTCCTCGATCGTGCGCCGACCCGGAATCGCAGCGCTGCCCAGGGTCAGGCCCGCCAGGTAGACGGCCATGAACCCGGAGCCGTGCAGGGCGTCCGCGGCGCCGAAGGCCAGCGCGGCGGCCGCGATGGACGCCACGGGGTAGAGGCCGTTGGTGCTGACCTGTGCCTCGCGGAAGCCCACGACCGCGAGTCGCCCGATCGCGAGGCCCACGAGCGCGCCGATTCCCAGTTCCTCCACCGCCAGCAGGGCCATGTCCCAGGCGCCGTAGCCCGGCTCGTTGATGTACTCGACGAACCCGAGCACCAGCACGATGGCCACGGGGTCGTTGAAGCCGGACTCGCCCTCCAGTGCCCGGGCCAGGCGCTTCTCCACGCTCGAGCCACGCAGCACGGAGAAGATCGCCGCGCTGTCGCTCACCGCCACGATCGAGCCCAGCAGCAGGCCCTCGAGCGTGGTCAGGTCCAGCAGCCAGGAGGCGCTCAGGCCCACGATCGCCGCGGTGGCCAACGTCCCCACCGTGGCCAGGGACAGGCTCACCCCCAGGACCGGCCGGATCTCGCCCCAGCCGGCGGCCAGCCCACCCTCGAAAAGGATCAGGCCGAGCGCGATGATCCCCACCGTCTGGGCCAGCTCCACGTCCTCGACGTCGCCGCCGAAGTCGATCAGCCCGAGCACGTCGCTGCCGATCAGCATGCCCAGTGCCAGGACCAGGACAAGGCCGGGCACGCGGACCCGCCCGGCCACGAGGGAGGCACCGATGCCGAGCGCCAACAGGACGCCGGCGATCAGGATGAGGCTTCCGTCCTCCATCCGCCGAGTCTATGGACGGGTCTAGGATGACCGCCGTGCCGCTGGTCGACCTGTCCGCGCCCATTTCCCAGAGCTCGCCGGACCTGCCCGACGCGCTGCGAACGGACATCGAGTACTCCGGGCACGAGGCCGGCGCGGCGCAGGTCGAGCAACTGCTGGGGGTCACGCCGGAGCTGCTCCGCGACGGTGAGGGCTGGGCCACGGAGGAGTTCACCCGCTTCGGCACCCACAACAGCACCCACGTGGACGCTCCCTGGCATTACAACTCGCAGATCGGGGGCCGGCCCGCGCCCACCATCGACGAGCTGCCGCTGGAGTGGTTCCACGCCCCCGGCGTCGTGCTGGACATGGCGGCCAAGGAGGACGGCAACGCCGTGACCGCCGCCGAGGCCGAGGCCGAGCTGGAGCGCATCGGCCACGAGCTGAGGCCGCTGGACATCGTGCTCGTGCGGACGGGGCGCGACCGGTTCTACTCGGAGCTGGACTACATCGCGCGCGGCCCCGGCGTCACTGCCGAGGCCACGCACTGGCTCTTCGATCGGGGAGTGCGGGTCATGGGCATCGACGCGTGGGGGTGGGACGCACCGCTGCACATGCAGGCCGAGCGGGCCAAGAGCTCAGGTGAGCCGGGCGTGTTCTGGGAGGCCCATCAGGCCGATCTGCCCTACTCCCAGCTGGAGCGGCTGATGAACCTCGGCGCGCTGCCGCCAAGGGGCTTCACGGTGAGCTGCTTCCCGCTCAGGATCGAGGGCGCCAGCGGTGCACCCGCGCGCGTGGTGGCGCACGTGCCCGACGACGCCTAGCCGGACCCCGCCTGTCCCTCTGCGAACTCGGCGAGCCCCCACAGGTCGCGCCACTCGTGATCCGGCCGCTCGTCGCCCGGCGCATCTTCGCGGTGGCGATTGATCCAGGCGGTGGACATCCCGACCTCCTGGGCCGGCCCGATGTCGTACTTGAACCCGAACGCCACATGGAGGATCTCCTCGGGCCTGGCGCCGCATGACTGCAGCGCCTTGGTGAAGTTGCGCGTGTCGGGCTTGTAGGCGCGCACGTCCTCGGCCACCACCACCGCGTCGAAGGTCAGCGGCGTGAGCTGGCGCAGCGTGTGCTCCATGATGTGGCGGTCGGTGTTGGACAGGATCACGAGCTCCAGCCCGGCGTTCTTCGCCCTCTGGAGCGCGGGGATGGTGTCGGGGAACGGCTGCCACGTCTGCATCGCCCGCTCGAAGGCCTCGCCGTCCTTGGTGTTCCAGCGGTAGCCGCGCTCGGCGACCCAGGTGCGCAGGGACTCGGTGAGCACGTCGCGGTAGGCGCGGTACTCGCCCTGGATGCACTCGAACTGGATCTCCTCCCAGCGCTCGCGCAGCTGCCTGCCGGGACCGGGGTCGAAGTCGCCGTTGCGGCGCGCCACGTCGTACAGGAACGCCGCGGCACCGCCCTCCCAGTCGACGAGGGTGCCGTAGCAGTCGAAGGTGGCGACTTTGATGTGTGTCATGCGGCCTACACTTGGACGTTATGGCAGTGCTGGCTCAGGTGCAGTCGGACGTGACGACCGCCCTCAAGGCGGGCGATCGTGCGCGCGCAGGCGCGCTGCGCCTGATCGTCTCGGAGCTCCAGAAGGCCGAGAAGGAGGGCTCGGCCGACGAGGTCGAGATCCTTCAGCGCGAGCGCAAGCGGCGGCTCGAGTCGGCTACCGCGTACCGCGACGCAGGACGAGACGACCTCGCCGGGGCCGAGGAGCGGGAGGCCGAGTTGATCGGCGCCTACCTGCCGGAGCAGCTCTCGGATTCGGATCTCCACGCAATCGTCGGCGACGCCGTGGCGTCGTCGGGCGCCAGCTCACCCAAGGAGATGGGCAAGGTCATGGCGCTGGTCATGCCGCAGGTGAAGGGCCGTGCGGACGGGCGGCGCGTGAGCTCGGCAGTGCAGGAGGCCCTGACGGAGTAGTGCGCAAGCGGATCGAGCTCTCCAACGAGGTCGCCGCCGAGCTGGCGGGGCCCGGCGACCTGATCATGCGCACCCTCGAGGAGCACCTCGACTGCGAGGTCTACCTCCGCGGCAACGTCCTCACGCTCGACGGCGGTGACGAGGACGTGGCCACGGGGGAGACCGTGGTGCGCGAGCTCACGGACCTGGTGCGCCAGGGCCACGACGTGGCGCCGGGCACGATCGAGGCCATCGGCGGCGCCCTTCAGCGCCACGAGAGCCCGAGCCGGATCCTCGAGGACGTGGTCTGGCGACATCGCGGGCTCAAGGTCGCCCCGAAGACGGTGAACCAGAAGCGCTACGTGGATGCCATCCGCAGCGAGACCATCACGGTGGGCATCGGCCCCGCGGGCACGGGCAAGTCGTTCCTGGCGGTGGCCATGGCCGTGGCCGCGCTGTCGCGGCGCGAGGTCAACCGCATCGTCCTCACTCGGCCGGCCGTCGAGGCCGGAGAGCGGCTGGGGTTCCTACCGGGCGACCTCATGGCCAAGGTCGATCCCTACCTGCGGCCGCTGTTCGACGCCCTCTACGACATGCTCGAGCCGGAGAAGGTCAACGGTCACCTGGAGCGCGGGGTGATCGAGGTGGCGCCGCTGGCGTTCATGCGCGGCCGGACCCTCAACGACGCGTTCATCATCGTCGACGAGGCGCAGAACACCACGCCGGAGCAGATGAAGATGGTGCTCACGCGGCTCGGGTTCAACTCGAAGATGGTGGTCACCGGCGACATCACCCAGGTCGACCTCTCGCGCGACCAGCGGTCCGGCCTGGTGGTCATCGGCGACATCCTCGCGGAGGTGGAGGGAATCGAGTTCGTGCGCTTCGGCGGCGAGGACGTGGTTCGGCACAAGCTGGTGCAGCGGATCGTGGCCGCCTACAACGAGCACGCCGAGCAGCAGGCGCCGGAGCTCCGCGCCGCAAGGCGGAAGCAGGCCTGACCGTCACGGCCGTGCCCGGGGGCGGGGTGGAGGTGGAGGTGATCGGCGGCGACGCGGCGCTTCTGCGCCCGCCCGCGGAGGCCGCGCTGGCCGCCGCCGGCGTCGGTGAGGGCCACGTGGCCGTGACGATCGTCGGCGCGGAGAAGATCCGGAGGCTCAACCGCGACCACCGCGGCCGCGACCGGTCCACCGACGTCCTGTCCTTTCCCGTGGACGGCGCCGGCCCGGCGTCCGGGCCGCGCGAGCTGGGCGACGTGGCCATCTGCCCAGAGCACACGACCGACCTGGTGGAGGCCGTGGTGCACGGAGTGCTCCACCTCTGCGGCTACGACCACGAGACCGACGACGGCGAGATGCTGGCCCTCCAGGACCGCGTCATGGACGGGCTGCGATGAGCGCCACCCGCGCCGGCTTCGTGGCGCTGGCAGGCCGGCCCAACGCGGGCAAGTCGACGCTGGTGAACAGGATCGTGGGGCAGAAGGTGGCGATCGTGTCCGACAAGCCTCAGACCACGCGGCGCGAGGTACGCGGCATCGCAACCGGGCCGGACTGGCAGCTGGTGCTGGTGGACCTGCCGGGGGTCCAGCGCCCCCGGGACGCGATGACCGAGCGGATGCAGCTGCGGGTCGAGCACGCGCTCGCCGACGCCGATGCCGCGCTGCTGATGATCGACGGCACGCAGAGCATCGGCCCGGGGGACCGCTTCGTGGCGCGCGCCATCCGGTCGGCGGGAGTGCCCGCCGTCACGGCGCTGAACAAGGTCGACCGCCTGGACCGGCCGTCGACGGCCGCAGCGCTCACGGCCGCCGCCGAGCTCGACGTGCCCGGGGAGCTGTTCCCGGTCAGCGCCCGGGCGGGCACCGGGGTCGACTCGCTGGTGGAGCACCTGGCCGGCCTGCTGCCCGAGGGCCCCTTCCTCTATGAGCCGGCCGACCGCAGCGACCAGCCCGAGCGCGTGCTGGTGGCCGAGCTGGTGCGCGAGCAGGTGCTGCGACGCACGCGGGACGAGCTGCCCCACGCCGTGGAGGTGGAGCTGGCCGAGATGGCCGAGCGCGACGACGGCCTGGTGGTCCTGCAGGCCTACGCCTGGGTGGAAAGCGACTCCCAGGCGGCCATCCTGATCGGCTCGGGCGGGAGCATGGTCAAGGCCATCGGCACGGCGGCACGGCCGCAGATCGAGGCGGCGCTGGGCAGCCGCGTGCACCTGGACCTGCGGGTGCGGGTGCGCAAGGGCTGGCGCCGCGACGACGCGCTGCTCGACCGGCTCGGGATCGAGTAGGACCCGGCGGGATGGGCGCGGCTGGGACAATCGGAGGCGTGGACTCGATCACCTTCGACGAGCACGGCCTGGTGCCGTGCGTGATGCAGGACGCCGCCACCGGCGAGGTCCTGACGCTGGCCTACATGAACGAAGAGGCGCTGCGACGCACGCAGGACACAGGCGAGATGCACTTCTGGAGCCGCTCGCGCGCAGAGCTGTGGCGCAAGGGCGAGACCTCCGGCAACACGATGCGCGTGCGCGCGCTGCGCGTGGATTGCGACGGTGACGCGCTGCTTGCGCTGGTCGACCCGGCGGGCCCGGCGTGCCACACCGGCGAGCGCACCTGCTTCCACCGTGGGGAGCTCACGCCGCAGGCTGCCGAGGCGCTGCCGGCCCTGGAGCGCACGATCGCCGAGCGGGCGGCCGCGGCCGACCCCGGCACGAGCTACACCGCGGAGCTGCTGGCGGATGCGCCGCGGATCGGCGACAAGGTCCGCGAGGAGGCCGGCGAGGCCGCGCGCGCCGCCGCCGGCGAGAGCGACGAGCGGCTGGCCGAGGAGGCCGCCGACCTCCTGTACCACCTGTCGGTCCTGATGAGGTCACGCGGACTGCGGCTGGCAGCCGCCCTCGACGTGCTCAACCGCCGGCGCGCCGGGTGACTCCCCTGGCCACAGGCGCGCATGGCCTGGAGATCCAGCCGTCGCTGGACGAGACTCGCGAGCTGGCTCGCGAGCACACCCTGGTGCCGCTTCGCCACACCTATGTGGCCGACACCGAGACTCCGGTCTCGGCCTACCTCAAGCTGCGTGGCGATGGCCCCTCGTTCCTCCTGGAGTCCGCCGAGCAAGGGCAGCGCTTCGGCCGCTGGTCCTTTCTTGGCTACCGCCCGCGGGCGGTGATCCGGATGGAGAACGGCACGCTCACCGTGGCTGGGGAGGAACGCCCGCCCGCCGACCCGTACGCGGCCGTCACCGAGGAGCTCGAGCGCTACCGGATCGCGCCGCTCGACGGCCTGCCGCCGTTCGCCGGCGGCGCGGTGGGCCTGTTCGGCTACGACCTCGTCCGCAGCGCAGAGCCGACCGTGGGGCCGGGCAACCCGGATCCCGTGGGAACGCCCGACATGGCGCTCATGGTCAGCGACGTGTTGGTGGCATTCGACCACCTGCGCCACGAGATCACCGTGCTGGCCAACGTGTTCGTCGAGGACGACGTGGACGGGGCCTACGACCAGGCGGTCAGCGCCATCGCCGAGGTGCGGGAGCGGCTCGCCGCGCCGGTACCCCGCGCGCACGCCGAGCGCCGGGAGCCGCCCGACTTCGAGAGCAACGTGGGCGTCGACGGCTATGCCAGGGCCGTGGAGCGGTGCAAGGAGTACATCCGCGCCGGCGACGCCTACCAGGTGGTGCCCAGCCAGCGCTGGAGCGCGGACGCGCCGGTCGAGGCCTTCTCCATCTATCGCGGCCTGCGTGCCATCAACCCCAGCCCCTACATGTACTTCCTGGACTTCGGCGACTTCGAGATCGCCGGGGCTTCGCCGGAGGCCCTGATCAAGGTCTCCGGCGGCCGCGCCGAGCAGCGCCCCATCGCCGGGACCCGCCCGCGTGCCGAGACGGCTGCGGCCGACATCGAGCGGGCCGAGGAGCTGCTGGCCGACGAGAAGGAGCGGGCAGAGCACGTGATGCTCGTGGACCTGGCCCGCAACGACCTGGGGAGGGTATGCGAGTTCGGCAGCGTGTCCGTCGACGAGCTGATGGTCGTGGAGACCTACTCGCACGTCCTCCACATCGTCTCGTCCGTGTCGGGCACCCTGCGCGCGGACGTCTCGGCGATGGACGCCCTGCGAGCGTCGCTTCCGGCCGGAACGCTCTCCGGCGCGCCCAAGATCCGCGCGATGCAGATCATCGACGAGGTCGAGCCGGTGCGCCGCGGCCCCTACGGCGGGTCGGTCGGATATCTCTCCTACACGGGTGACCTGGACACCTGCATCTACATCCGGTCGGCGCTGGTGAAGGACGGGCGCGTGCACGTGCAGGCCGGCGGCGGCATCGTGGCCGACTCCGAGGCCGGCTACGAGGTACGCGAGACCGAGGCCAAGGCAGGGGCCGTGTTCGGCGCCATCGAGCTTGCCTGCAGCCAGGCGGACTGGACCTAGCCGAGATGCGTGTCCTGGTGATCGACAACTACGACTCGTTCACGTTCAACCTGGTGCAGTACGTGGGGGAGCTGGGCGCCGAGCCGGAGGTGGTGCGCAATGACGCCGCCGGGGTGGACGAGCTGCTCGAACGTGGCGCGGACCGGGTGCTGGTGTCCCCCGGGCCGTGCACACCCGCCGAGGCCGGAGTCTCCACGGAGGCCATCCGCGCGTTCGCCCAGGCGGGGGTGCCGGTGCTGGGGGTCTGCCTGGGACACCAGGCGCTGGCCACCGCCTTCGGGGGCCGCGTGGTGCGGGGCCGGCCGGTGCACGGCAAGGTCGCCGATGTCGAGCACGACGGGCGCACGATCTTCGCCGGCCTGGACTCGCCGTTGACCGCCGGCCGCTACCACTCGCTCGTGGTGGACCCCGACCTGCCGCCCGAGCTCGAGCGCTCGGCGCACTCCGGGGACACGGTCATGGCCATCCGCCACCGCGAGCTCCCTGCGGAGGGCGTGCAGTTCCACCCCGAGTCCGTGCTCACGGGGCCGGGAATGGACATACTGCGCAACTTCCTCGCCGTGCCCGCCCGCGCACAGTCCAGCTGATGCCCAACCCGATACTCACCGAGGCGATCGACCGGCTCTGCCGCGGCGAAGCGCTCTCGGCCGGGGAGTCCGCCGCCTGCATGCACGAGGTGATGGAGGGACGGGGATCGGAGGCCCAGACCGCCGGGCTGCTGATCGCGTTCCGCTCGAAGGGCGAGACGGTTGGGGAGCTGGCCGGGATGGCCCGCGCGATGCGCGAGCTGGCGGTCGCGGTCGAGCCGCGTGGCGACGGCCTGGTGGACACCGCCGGCACGGGCGGCGGGCGACCCACGTTCAACGTGTCCACCACGGCGGCGCTCGTGGCAGCCGGCGCCGGCTGCCGTGTGGCCAAGCACGGCAACCGCTCGGCCACGGGCCGCTCCGGCTCGGCCGACGTGCTCGAGGCTCTGGGCGCGCGCATCGACCTGCCCGCCGAGGCGGTCGCCCGGTGCATCGACGAGCTCGGGTTCGGCTTCATGTTCGCGCCCAGCCACCACCCCGCGATGAGGCATGTGGTCCCGGTCCGCAAGGAGCTCGCGGTGCGTACGATCTTCAACTTCCTGGGCCCGCTGACAAATCCCGCCGGGGCGACCCGGCAGCTGGTGGGCGTCTCGGACCGGCGCTTCCTGGACGTCATAGCGGCGGCCCTCGGCGAGCTCGGCTGCGAGCACGCGCTGGTGGTGTCGAGCGCCGGGGGGCTCGACGAGCTCGACGTCTGCGGGCCCACCGACGTGATCGAGCTGCGCGGCGGGGCGATCGAGGCCCAGGTACTCACGCCGGAGTCGGTGGGGCTCAGCACCGCCGACCCTGCCGATCTCGCGGCTGGCACGCCGGAGAAGAACGCCGGCATCGCACGGCGGGTACTCGCAGGAGAGGGGCAGGGAGCCGAGCGCGACCTGACCGTGCTCAACGCCGGCGCGGCCATCTACCTCGGTGGCGGTGCCGACACGATCGAGGCCGGCGTCCGGGCGGCAGAGGAGTCGATCGATTCGGGCGCCGCTCGGCGGGTACTGGACAGGTTCGTGGCGCTTACACGAAAGCTGGCGGCGTGAACGAGCGCTTGGAGGGCCTGGTCGCCGCCTCGCGCACCGCGCTCGAGCGGCGCCGGCGCGAGGTTTCCCAGGCCGAGCTGGAGGAGGCTGCCGCGGCGCGCAACGACGACCGGCCGTTCGCCGAGGCCCTGGCGCGCCCCGGCACCTCCGTGATCGCCGAGCACAAGCGGCGCTCTCCATCGGCGGGCGAGATCCGGTCGGGGTCGAGTTGCGCGGAGATCGCCGGCGCTTACGACCGCGGCGGCGCGGCGGCGCTGTCGATCCTCACCGAGGAGGCCCACTTCGGCGGCTCGCTGGCCGACCTGCGCGAAGCGCGTGCAGCGTCCGACCTGCCGATCCTGCGCAAGGACTTCACGATCGACACCTACATGCTCTACGAGGCCAAGGCGGCCGGCGCCGACGCCGTGCTGCTGGTGGTGGGGGCCCTGGAGCCCACCGAGCTCGCGGAGCTGCTGGCAGGGGCCTGGTCGCTCGACCTGGACGCCATCGTCGAGATCTCGCGCCCGGACGAGCTCGAGGCGGCGCTGGAGGTGGACGCGGACGTGATCGGGATCAACAACCGCGACCTCGAGGACTTCACCGTGGACATCACCCGGACCTTCGACCTGCTGGCCGACGTGCCCGCCGGCAAGACGGTGGTGTCCGAGTCGGGCATCGTGTTCCGGGAGCAGATCGAGGAGCTCGAGCGCGTGGGCGTCGACGCGGTCCTGGTGGGCGAGACGGTCATGGCAGCCGACGATCCGGAGGCCGCCGTGCGGCTCCTGGCCGGCCGCGACGACGCCGAGCCAAGCTGAGAGGGGTGCTGGCGCGCCAGCACCGGCGGGGTGTCCCGGCCGCCCACCGAGGTCCCCTACCATCGTGTCGATGGCAACGGCGCCTCATCTCGACCCGGCCGCGGTTGCCGAGCTGGCGGGTCGCCTGAGGGACAACGTCGCGGGGGCGGTCAAGGCGCCGCCGGACGTGATCCGCGACGTCCTGATTGCCCTGCTGGCCGAGGGCCACGTGCTGATCGAGGACAACCCCGGCGTGGGCAAGACGGCGCTGGCACGGGCCCTGGCCCGCTCGCTCGACGCCGAGTTCTCCCGCGTGCAGTGCACGGCCGACCTTCTGCCGGCCGACGTGGTGGGAACCAACGTCTTCAACCAGCGCGAGGCCAAGTTCGAGTTCAGGCCGGGCCCTGTGTTCGCCAACATCGTCCTCGTCGACGAGATCAACCGGGCGTCGCCGAAGACGCAGTCGGGGCTGCTCGAGTGCATGCAGGAGCGCCACGTGACCGTCGACAAGCACACCCACGACCTGGCGCGCCCCTTCATCGTGCTCGCCACCCAGAACCCGATCGAGTACGAGGGCACCTATCCGCTGCCCGAGGCCCAGCTCGACCGCTTCATGGTGCGCGTGGCGCTGGGCTACCCGTCGATCGAGGAAGAGAAGGACATGCTGGCCGCCCACTCGGACCGCGACCGCGTGCTCGACCTCGAGCCGGTGACCGGGGTGGGGGAGGTGCTGGCGGCGCAGTCCGCCGTCGCAACGGTGCACGGCAGCGACGCCCTGCGGCGCTACATCGTGTCCATCCTCGACGCCACGCGCGCCGACCCGCGGGTCGAGCTCGGCGCCAGCCCGCGCGCGGGCCTGATGCTGTTTCGCGCCGCCAAGGCGCTGGCCGCCCTCTCGGGCCGCGACCACGCGCTTCCCGACGACGTGCAGGCCCTGGCTCCGGCGGTGCTCACCCATCGGTTGCTGCTGGCTCCCGAGGCGGCCGGCGACAATCGGCTGGCGGTCGTGCGCGACGCGCTCGACAGGGTGCCGGCCCTGTGACGGCGCAGGGCGCGGCCCCGAGGCCGTGACGCGGGCGGCCGCCGCGGCCGTCCTGGCCGTTGCGCTCGTGCTCGCGGCGTTGCTGTTCGACACCCCCTCGCTGCTGGTCCCCGGGGTGGGGATCGGCCTGCTCGCGCTGGGCTCGGCGCTGTGGGTCGGCCTCGCTGCGCACGGGGCGGGGATCCGCCGGGTTCCCGGCCCGCACACGGTGGAGGAGGAGCATGCCTACCCGCTGCGGCTCGAGCTTCAGCCTGGCCTGGTGCCCCCGCCCGGGGGCGAGCTGCACGACCCACTGCTCTCCGAGCCATTGCGGCTGGGCGCCGCCTCGCCGGCCAAGGTGCGCATCGACGTGCGCTTCGAGCGCAGGGGGCGGCGGGTGCTGGAGCCCGGCCGGCTGTCGATCCACGACCCGTTGCGGCTGGCGGTGCGCCACCTGAATCAGACCGGGGAGCAACAGGAGCTGCTCATCCTGCCGCGCGTCGAGCCCGTGGTGGCGGCGGGCGCCGGCGGGGCGGCGGGTGGCGGCGCGGACCCCGACGGCGGGGGCCGCGCGGCGCTGCGCGGGCGGATGGACGGCTCCGCGGCCGAGCTTGACCTCGATGGGCTGCGCCCCTACCGCCAGGGCACGCCGGCATCGCGCATCCACTGGCCGGCGGTGGCGCGCAGCGGCGAGATGCTCGAACGCAGGCTCACGGCAGACGGCGACTCGGCGCCCCTGGTGGTGCTGGACGCGTCGCGGCCGCCATCGGAGGAGTCGCTGGACATGGCGGTCAGGGCGGCGGCGTCCCTCTGCCTGCACCTGGCACGGCGGGGCGGCTGCGCGCTGCTGCTGCCGGGTGAGCGCAGGCCGCTCTTCGTCGCGCCCGACCTGGCGGCGTGGCCCGCCGCCCACGCGCGCCTGGCGCTCGTGGAGGGCCAGCGCACGCGGCCGCCGCTGGCGCGTGCGCGCCGGGCAGGGGCGGTGATGTGGGTGAGCGCCCGCGCGGACGCTCCCCGCGACCTGGCCCGGGCCGCGGTCGGCGGCGGATGGCTGGTCACGCCGTCCGCGGGCTCCGGCCGCGCGGCCTTCACGGTCGCAGGCTGTGCAGGCCGGCGCCTGGGCCGGGTGGCGCGCGCGACGGCCGGGGCCGGGAGGGCGGCGTGAGCGCCGCTGCGACCGGCATTCCGTGGGGCGCCATGCGCGACCGCACGCGCGCCGCCGGCCTGGCGGCCGAGGCCCTGCGCCTGGCGGCCTTCCTGGCGCTGGCCGCCTTCGTCGCAGGGCACTGGGTCTCGGGGCTCGTCGAGTCCCCGCCGGTCAACGGCACGGCCGCGGTGGTGGTCATCGCCACGGCGCTCGGCGCGACGCTGGTGGCGCTCGGCCGCACCCGCCTGCCTCGCCCGGTCGTGCACCTGGCGGCGCTGGCCGCGGTGGCGACTTTCGGCGCGGCGGCCCTGGTGGCGATGGGGCTGCCTGCCCGCCAGCTGCTGCCCGGAGCCTGGAGCGAGTTGGCCGCCGACCTCGACCGGGGCCTGGCCGGCATCCGCACCGTCGAATGGCCGTATGCGGGCGACGACGAGTGGGTGCGGCGCGCCATCCTGCTCGGCGCTCCTGTGCTGGTGGTGCTGTCGGCGGCACTGGCGTT
This sequence comes from uncultured Thermoleophilaceae bacterium, assembly GCA_963755215.1. Lineage (GTDB taxonomy): Bacteria > Actinomycetota > Thermoleophilia > Solirubrobacterales > Thermoleophilaceae > JAAYBF01. Next base: position 34,474 of record CAVWIW010000015.1, on the reverse strand, counting down.
CTGGCCGGTGCGCCGGGGCCGCGGGCCGCTGCTGGCGCTGGCGCTCGTGGCGCTCCTGGCCGCTTACGGAGTCCCGGTGACCGAGAACGATCCGGGTGCGCCGCTGGTGCGTGGCCTGATCCTCTTCCTGCTCGTGGCGGCGTGGCTGTGGCTGCCCCGCGTGAGCGTCCGCGACGCCGCGCCGGCGGCCATCGTGGTGGTGGCCATCGGCGTGCTGTCGCTCCCGCTCGCCGGCCGGCTCGACGCCGAGACGGCGGCCATCGACTATCAGTCATGGAACTGGTTCGGCGGCAAGGACATCACCTTCGACTGGAACCACTCGTATGGGCCCATGACGTGGTCTCGGGAGGGCACCACGCTGCTCAACGTCGAGGCCGACCGCCCGCTCTATTGGAAGGCGGAGGTGCTGGACAGCTTCGACGGCCTGCGCTGGCTGCGCTCGGGCGTGAACGACCGCACCAGCCCCGGGGCCGAGCTGCCTGAGCGCCGGGAGGGGCGGTGGGACGAACGCATCCGCGTAACTGTTCGCTCGCTGGAGACCGACTTCGTGGTGGGCGCGGGCACGCCGTACTTCGTGCAGGGCGCCGGGGAGGCAGTGAGCGGATCGGCTGACGGGACCGTGCGCCGGCTCGACGAGCCGCTGCGGCGCGGTGACAGCTACACCGTGCGCGCGTACGTGCCCGACCCGTCTCCGCGCCAGCTGCGCGCGGACGCGGGCCCGTACTCGTCCTCCCTGGTGCAGTACACGCAGGTCGAGCTCCCCTCCCCCGGCGAGGACGCTCTCAACAGCGGCCCGGGCGCAGGAGCCGGGAGCGTGGAAGGCCCGGTTGTGAGCGTGCCGCTGGTGAGCGACCCCGACCGGCCTCGGCAGGCCGACCGGACGCTCTCGGACTCGCCCTACTCCCAGACCTACCGCCTTGCGCGGCGCCTGACCGCGGGCGCGCCCAGCACCTACGAGGCCGTCCGCCGGGTGCAGAACCACCTGCGCCGCGGGTATCGGTACAACGAGTCGCCGCCGAGCCAGGAGTACCCGCTCGAGGCGTTCCTGTTCGAGGACAAGATCGGCTACTGCCAGCAGTTCTCGGGTGCGATGGCGCTCATGCTCAGGATGTCCGGCATACCCGCGCGTGTGGTCTCGGGATTCTCGCCGGGCTCCTTCAACCGCGACAGCGGCGAGTACCGGGTACGCGACCTTGACGCCCATTCCTGGGTCGAGGTGGCCTTTCCCGAGCTCGGCTGGGTGACCTTCGACCCCACCCCGCCGGCCGCGCCGGCCGAGCGCGCGGGTCAGGGCCTGGACGCGCTCGGGAGCGAGGCACCCGCGCCGGGCGGCGCCAACTCCGGCGGTGACGCCGCACCAGGGTCAGACGCCGCCTCGGACGGCGCCGGAGGCAGCGGCAGCGCCTCGGGCAGCGGCGGCGTGCCGTGGGTCGCGATCGCGATCCTGGCCGCCTTGGTCGCCGCGGCGCTACTGGTGATGGCCGGGCGTCGTCGCCGCGATGGCGGCGCGGGCGCCGGAGCCGAGGCGGACCTCCGCGAGCTGCAGCGCGCCCTGCCGCGGCTCGGGTGGGCGCTGCCCGCCGGCACGACCCTGCTGGAGCTCGAGCGCAGGCTCGCGCGCGCGGCAGGGCCCGCGTCCGCCGGGTACGTGGCGCGGCTTCGCGCCGGCCGGTTCGCGGCGGGTGCTGCGGACCCGCCCGCCGCAGCCGAGCGCAGGGCGCTGCGGCGCGAGCTCACGACGGCGGGGGGCCTGCGGGCCCGCCTGCGCGGCTTCGTGGCCCTTCCGCCCGTCCTTATACGTCGTTAAGCCTGGTCGCCTAGAAACGTGGCCATGACCCCCAGCTCGCAGCGGCCCTCCCGCTCCAACTTCCTCGCCGGCGTCCTCGGCGGCCTCGTGGTGCTCGTCCTCGGTGCCGTGCTCATCGCCACCGACGTGATCGACACCGGCGACACCACACGGCAGGTCGTGAACGAGGGTGGCCCGACCGCGCCCGTGGCCGCATCGGACGGCGACGCCGACGGCGGCCGCAGCGTGTCGGACATCTACAAGGACGAGGGGCGAGGCGTGGTGTTCATCCAGGCCCGGGGCGTGAGCTCCAACTCGCCGTTCGGCTCGCCCGAGGAGCGCGGGGGCGGCACCGCCACCGGATCCGGGTTCGTGGTCGACCGCGAGGGCACGATCATCACCAACGCCCACGTGGTCGAGGGGTCGAACGACGTGCAGGTGCGCTTCGGCGAGGACGAGGAGTTCGTGGACGCCAAGGTGGCCGGGCGCGACGCGTCGACCGACATCGCCGTGCTCAAAGTCGATCCCGGCGACGCGAAGCTCACGCCGCTGCCGCTCGGCGACTCGTCGAAGGTCCAGGTGGGCGACGCGGCCATCGCGATCGGCAACCCGTTCGGCTTCTCCCGCACCGTCACGACCGGCATCGTGTCCGCCCTCCAGCGTCAGATCCGCGCCCCCAACGGCTTCTCCATCCCTGACGTGATCCAGACCGACGCGTCCATCAACCCGGGCAACTCGGGTGGGCCGCTGCTCGACCGGGCGGGGAGGGTCATAGGGATCAACTCCCAGATCGCCACCGGCGGCACCAGCGGCTCCGTGGGGATCGGGTTCGCGGTTCCGATCAACACGGCCAAGCGCCTGCTCCCCGACCTCAAGGAGGGTGAGGAGATCGAGCGCGCCTACCTCGGCGTGGACATGGCGCCGCTCACCGCCGACATCGCGGAGGACCTGAATCTGCCCGTCAAGCGCGGCGCCCTGATCCAGCGAGTGGTCCGGAACGGGCCCGCCGACGACGCCGGCATCCGCGGCGGTCGCACCCAGACCGCCGACGGCCTTACCGTGGGCGGCGACGTGCTCGTGAAGGTCGACGGCCGCCAGATCCGCGATCCCGACGACGTGGCGGCGGCCATCGCCGACGACCGGCCGGGCGAGAGCGTGGAGGTCGAGTACTACCGCGGGGACGATCGCAAGACGGCCCGGGTCAAGCTCGCCAAGCGCCCGGTGAACGCCGCGGCCGGAAACGCCCCCCAGCAGGAGGACGACGGCGGCGGGCTGTTCCCGGACCTGCCGTAGCGCGTAGCTGCGACCCTATGAGGTCGTGACCAAGGTCAAGATCTGCGGCATAACCGAGCTGGACGACGCGCGCCGGGCGGCATCGCTCGGCGCGTGGGCGCTGGGGATGATCTTCTGGCCCGGCAGCCCCCGGCGGTGCCAGCCGGAGGCCGCCGAGCAGATCGGTGCCGCGCTCAGGCGTCAGGCCGAGCTGACCGGCGTGTTCGTGAACGCCACGCTCGACGAGGTTGCCGAGGCGGCGGACAGGTTCCATCTGACCCTGCTGCAGCTGCATGGCGACGAGGGGCCCGCGTACTGCCGGGAGGCCGCCCGGCGAACGGGCTGTCGCGTGATCAAGGCAGCGCGGGTTCGCAACGCCTCCTCGATCCGCGCCCTCGAGCCGTTCCACACCGACTACCACCTGCTGGACGCGCACGTCCCGGAGGTTCCCGGCGGCACGGGTCGCACGTTCGAGTGGGAGCTCGCGCGGGCGCATCGCGGCCCCCCGCTGCTGCTCTCGGGCGGTCTCACGCCGGCGAACGTGGGGAAGGCCATCGCGACCGTGCAGCCGTTCGCCGTGGACGTGGCGGGGGGCACCGAGGCCGCGCCGGGTCGCAAGGACGGGCGCAAGCTCGAGGAGTTCTTCCGGGCGGTGGGCGCCGCCGAGGCGGAGCGCGCGCCCGCATGAGCCAGGAGCGCGGGGGGCTGGGCGCCGAGCGCGAGTTCGGCCCCTACGGCGGCAGGTTCGTGCCCGAGACGCTGGTGCCCGCGCTCGACGAGCTCGAGGCCGCCTGGCTGGAGGCGCGAGCGGACCCCGGGTTCGGCGCCGAGCTGGAGATGCTGCTGGCCGACTACGCGGGCCGCCCAACGCCGCTCTACCTCGCACCCCGGCTGTCGGAGGCAGCGGGCTCGACCGTCTACCTCAAGCGCGAGGACCTGCTGCACACCGGCGCGCACAAGATCAACAACGCGCTCGGTCAGGCGCTGCTGGCGCGCCGGATGGGCAAGCGCAGGGTGATCGCGGAGACGGGGGCCGGCCAGCACGGCGTGGCCACCGCCACGGCATGCGCGCTGCTGGGGCTCGACTGCGTCGTCTACATGGGCACCGAGGACATGCGCCGGCAGCGCCCCAACGTCGAGCGGATGGGCCTGCTGGGCGCGGAGGTACGCGCGGTGGACGCCGGTGCACGCACGCTCAAGGAGGCGGTGAGCGCGTCCATCCGCGATTGGGTGGCCAGCGTGGCCGACACCCACTACGTGATCGGGTCGGCGGTCGGCCCCGCGCCGTACCCGGCGCTCGTGCGCGACCTCCAACGTGTGATCGGGGACGAGCTGCGCGATCAAGTGCAGACCGCCGAGGGGCGGCTGCCCGACCGGGTGATCGCATGCGTGGGGGGCGGCTCCAACGCCATCGGCGCCTTCGTGCCGCTCGTGCTCGACGAGGGGGTCGAGCTGATCGGCGTGGAGGCAGCCGGCGAGGGGCTCGAGGGCGGACGCCACTCGGCTCCGCTGACCACCGGCGCGCGCGGAATCCTGCACGGGGCCCTCTCCGCCGTCCTGCAGGACGAGCAGGGACAGGTTCTGGAGGCTCACTCCGTCTCCGCCGGCCTGGACTACCCCGGCTCGGGCCCCGAGCACGCGTGGCTGCGTGACGAGGGCCGGGTGCGCTATGTGGCGGTGCCCGACGAGGACGCCCTCGCCGCCTTCCGGCGGCTCGCCGAGCTCGAGGGGATCATCCCCGCGCTCGAGCCCGCCCACGCCCTCGCGTGGCTGCTGGCCAACCCCTCCAAGGGACTGGACGTGCTCGTGCTTTCGGGTCGCGGCGACAAGGACCTGGCCGAGGTGCTCAGCCGATGACGCGCCCCCCGGCGCCCCCAGCGAGTGGGACGGCGGACCGGATCGCCGCGGCGTTCGAGGGACACCCCGGGCGCGCGGCGCTGATGCCCTATCTGATGGGCGGCCATCCGGACGTCGAGACGTCCAAGGCCGCGTGCCTGGCGGCGGCCGCGGCGGGCGCGGACGTGCTCGAGCTCGGCGTTCCGTTCTCGGACCCGCTCGCCGACGGGCCCGTGATCCACGCGGCGGCAACCGAGGCGCTGGCTGCGGGCATCACGCCCCGGGACGTGCTGACCGTCTGCGAGGCCGCTGCGGCGGAGGTCCCGGTCGTGCTGATGGTCTACGCGAACGTCGTGCTGGCCGCCGGCTTGGAGGAATACGCAGCTCGCGCTGCGGCGGCAGGCGCGAGCGGCCTGATCGTGCCCGACCTGCCGCACGACGAGTCCGCCGAGCTGCGTGCCGCGTGTGACTCGCAGGGCCTGGCCCTGGTCCCACTGGTGGCACCCACCACGACCCCGGAGCGGCTCGCGGCGATCGGTGCCGACGCGCGGGGATTCGTCTACACCGTGTCGCTGGTGGGCACCACCGGCGAGCGGAGCGAGCTGCCCCCGGGGCTGGCCGAAACCGTGCAGCGAGTCCGAGCCGTGACGAGGGTGCCGGTGGGCGTCGGCTTCGGGATCTCCACCCCCGAGCAGGCGAGCGCGGTGGCCGACGTGGCCGACGGCGTGATCGTGGGCAGCAGAGTGGTCCGCGCGGCCGCGGAAGGGGGAGCGGATGGCGTGTCCGAGCTGATAGCAGGGCTCCGCCGGAGCCTGCTGTAGCCTGCCGCCGATGCCGAAGACCGAGACCAGAACCGCCCAGAAGAAGGAACCGTCCAAGGCTGCGCCCAGGCGGCGTAAGGCCACGCGCGTCAAGGCTGTTCGGGACGCCGCCGTGTCCTACTTCCAGGCGGTCGCCGACCGCGATGCCGACGCTATGGCGCGCCACTGGCACGCCGACGGCGTCGACGACATCGTGCCGCTCGGAGTGTTCCGCGGCCCGGCGGCGGTTCGCTCCCTCTTCAGCGAGACCTTCGCCGCGATGCCGGACATGCAGACCACCGTCATCGGGGTAACCGCGGACGACGAGGTCGCCGCCGTCCGGTGGCGGTCCGAGGGCACGTTCACCGGCGCGCCGTTCCAGGGCATCGAGCCCACGGGCCGCCGGGTCGAGCTGCGCGGCATCGACTGCCTCGAGATCGGCGACGACGGGCTCATTCGCCGCAACACGGCCGTCTACGACGGTGCAGCCTTCGCGCGCGCCATCGGCATGCTGCCCTCCGAGGACAGCGGCGCCGACCGCGCGATGCGCGGCGCCTTCAACGCACTCACCAGGGTGCGCCGGGCCGCGCGGAGCCGGACGTGATCGTCCTGGTCACATTCACCATCGGACTGGTGGTGTGGCTGACCGCGTGGGCGTTCGGCATCAAGGCGTTCGACGCCTTCATCTTCACGGCTGTGATCACCGCCATGGCGGCGGGGGTGCGGATCGCGCTTCCGTATGTCGACGCGGTGCTCAAGGGCCGCCCGCCGGCGCCCGGCGAGCACTGACCGAGCCTTCCTAGAATCGGGCGCTTGCCCGGCTGGCCGCTTCTCTACATCACGGTGCTCTGCGCCGGCGCCGTCGCGCTCGGCTGCGCCGGCGAGAAGCCCGAGAGCACCCGCGCCAGGGGCACGCTGACGGTCTACGCCGCGGCGCCCACCCACGGGATCTCCGGCGCAGCGGGGCGAGCCACGCTGGCCGGCGCGCGCCGGGCGCTCGCGGACGCGGGAGGCAAGGCCGGCCGGCGGAGCGTCCGCCTGGTCTCGCTCTCGTCCACGCGCCCGGGGGACGACTACTGGGACCCGGGCACGGTCGAGGCGAACGCCAAGCGCGCCACCGACGACCAGGCCGCCATCGCGTACGTTGGTGAGGCGGACCTCGGCGGGTCGGCGATCTCCCTGCCGGTGACCAATCGGGCCGGCCTGCTCCAGGTCTCACCGGCCGACGGGCTGACCAGCCTCACGAGGCCCCCGCCGGGCCGCCCCCGCGCGGGCCCCGAGCGCTACTACCCCGGCGGCGCGCGGACCTTCACGCGGCTGGTGCCCAGCGACCTCGTGGTCGCCGACTCGATGCTCGCCCAGGCGAGTCGCCGGGGCTTCCGCCGGGTGGCGCTGCTGTACACGGAGGGCATCGCCGAGCGCGAGCTCGCCGGCGTCATCGCGTTTCGCCTGCGCCGCGCCGGCCGCCCCGCCGTTCTCGCCGAACCTGTTCGCGACGACCTCGGCGCCACCGCCGCGCTGGTGCGCGAGCTGCGCACCCGCGCCCCCCAGGCCATCCTGCTGGCGGGCGTTAGAGGCCGAGCCGCTGATGGCCTGTTCGCTGAGCTGGGCCGGGAGCTCTCGCGCACGCCCGTGATCGCATCGGCGTCGCTGGTCAAGGCGCGCATGCCGCTGCCCGCAACCGCCATCACGGGCGTCCTCCCTGTCGCCGAGCAGCCCGCCGCGGGTCGCGGCGTGGCCCGCGCGCTCGCCCGCGACGGCGGCGACCCCGTGCACCCAGAATCCCTCTACGGGTACGACGCAATGCGGGTGGTGCTCGGCGCCGTGGCCCGCGGCGGCCCCGACCGCCGCGCCGTCGTGAGGGCCGCGCTGGCCCCCCGCGGCCGGCGAGGGGTGACAGGCACGTACACCGTCCTGAAAACCGGCGATGTGGCCGGCCGGCCGATCGCGCTGATCGACCTGCGCGATGGGTCCGGACGTTAGGCGGAGGATTGGACCGGTGGACCATTGCACCTGTCCGACGTATCCCTCTACTATGCGGCTCAAGCTGGATCAATCATCCTAGGAGGGAACGTTTTGCGAGTACGGTGGATGGCAGCGCTCTGCTGCCTGTTCGGAGTCCTCGCCCTGGGCGTAACAGCCTGCGGCGACGACGACGACGACGATGGCGGTGGCGGGGGCTCGACCGCCGAGGGCACGACCCTCACGATCTACTCGAGCCTGCCCCTACAGGGCACCTCGAAGGAGCAGTCCGAGGCTGTCATCGACGGCGAGAAGCTCGCCTTCAAGGAGGCTGGCGGCAAGGTCGGCAAGTACAAGCTCAAGTACGTGTCGCTGGACGACTCCACGGCCCAAAACCCGGGGACCGCGGACGAGGGCCAGACGGCCCAGAACGCCCGCAAGGCGGTCCAGGACAAGTCGACGATCTTCTACCTCGGCGAGTTCAACTCGGGCGGCACGAAGGTGTCGCTGCCGATCCTCAACAAGGCCGGCATCCCGCAGATCAGCCCCTCGAACACGTATGTCGGGCTGACCAGCGACAAGCCGGGCTCCGAGCCGGGCGAGCCGGAGAAGTACTACCCCGCGGGCACCAAGACGTACGCGCGCGTGGTGCCGATCGACGACATCCAGGCCGCGGCGCTCGTCACGACGATGAAGGAGGACGGCTGCAAGTCCTTCAACATCTTCAACGACAAGACCACGTACGGTGCCGGCCTCGCTCGCAACCTCGAGCTGGCGGGCAAGGAGCTGGGCCTCACGGTCGCGGGCAACGACGGCACGGACAAGAACGCGCCGAACTACCGCTCGCAGGCCGCGAAGATCACGGGCGACTGCTTCGTGGGGTCGGGTGTGACCGGAGAGAACTACGTCCAGGTGTTCAAGGACGTGGCGGCCGCCAAGCCCAACATCAAGCTGTACGGGCCTGACGGCGTGGCCGAGGAGGCCTTCACCAACCCGAAGAAGGGTGGCATCCCGGCCAGCATCGCCGGCCGCACCAAGGTCACAGTCGCGACGCTCGGACTCGAGGAGTTCAAGCGCCGCAAGAACGCCGTGGCCGAGAAGTTCTTCGCGGACTTCGAGGCGGAGTACGGGAGCGTCTCACCTGACCCGTACGCCATCTACGGCTACGAGACGATGAAGCTCGCGCTCGACACGCTCGAGGCGGTAGGCGACAAGGCCAACGACCGCAAGGCCATTGCCGAGCAGCTCGTCGGAAAGACCAAGGGCCGCGAGAGCGTCCTCGGCACTTACGACATCGACGCGAACGGTGACACGACGATCACCGACTACGGGCTGTACACGATCAAGGACGGTCTGCCCACGTTCGACAAGGTCATCAAGGCACAGACCAACTAGATGACCGCCTAGGCATCGATCGGGAGGGGGACGGGCCCGCGTGGCCCGTCCCCCGCGCCGTTCGAATCAGACGCACCTACAACTTTGGAATCAGCCTCAATCGCTGCCTCCCAGGCCCGCCCCCGCGGAGGCGATGCCGTCCGGGAGTTCATCTCGAAGTACGGGCTGATCGCGCTCCTGGCGGCGTTCCCGCTCTATTACGCCATCAGCGACGTGGCCGCCGGCGACGGGCTGTCGCGGATCGGCAACAACCTGGTGGCGGGCATCTCCAACGGCTCCATCTGGGCGTTGGTAGCGCTCGGCTACACGCTCGTCTACGGGATCATCGAGCTCATCAACTTCGCCCACGGCGAGGTTTTCATGATCGGCTCGTTCGTCGCCTTCGGCCTCTACGGCACGCTCGGGCTCACCCTCGCGACCGGCACGTTCGGCCTGGCGATCGGCCTGTTCGTGATCCTGATCATCTCGATGCTGGCCAGCGGCTCGCTCAACGTGATGATCGAACGCGTGGCCTACCGGCCGTTACGCAGCGCGCCCAAGCTGGCGCCGCTGATCACGGCGGTGGGGGTCTCGTTCATCCTGCAAAACGTGGGCATCCTGTGGCTCGGCGGGTCGCAGAAGGGCATCCCCGACCTGATCGACGCCCAGAAGTCGGTCATCGACATAGGCGGCGTCGTGATCTCCCGCGCCGACGTGCTGGCCGTGGCGGTCACGATCCCGCTGGTCCTGCTGCTCACCGCGTTCGTGAATCGCAGCCGGCTCGGCAAGGCCATGCGCGCCACGGCCCAGGACCCCGAGGCCGCTCGGCTGATGGGGATCAACGTGGACACCACCATCTCCCTGACCTTCCTGCTCGGAGGGCTCCTGGCGGGCGCCGCGGGCCTGATCTACGCGCTCTACCAGACCCAGGTGTGGTTCTTCCAGGGCTTCACGGCCGGCCTGATCGCCTTCACCGCGGCCGTCATGGGGGGTATCGGCAACCTGCGCGGGGCGGTGCTGGGCGGGCTCATCATCGGCGTCATCCAGCAGATCTCGGACAACCGGATCGGCAACGAGTGGACGCCCGCGGTGGTGTTCGCCTACCTCGTGCTCATCATGGTCTTCCGGCCCCAGGGGCTCATCGGCGAGGAGACGCGCGAGGCGGGATGAGCGCGGTACGCCGACTCCGGCAGGCAGAGTGGGCAAAGTGGCTGCCCGCGGTCGTGGTGCTGCTGGCGGTGGCCCTGTTCCCGATCTTCCGGCCTCCCCTGGACGGATTCGTCGACGACTGCATCCTGGCGCTGGCCTACGTGGTCATGGCGCTGGGGCTGAACATCGTCGTCGGCTTTGCCGGCCTGCTCGACCTCGGCTTCGTCGCGTTCTACGCGTTCGGCGCGCTCACCGCGGGCTGGTACGCGTCCGATCACTTCACGGGATTCGGGGGCGATGACGGCATTCACGTCGGCGTCAGCGAGTTCGTGAACAGCCTCCCGGGCATCCACCTGAACTTCCTGCTGATCGTGATCGGGGCGGTCTTCGTGTGCGCGGTCGCGGGCGCGATCATCGGATTGCCGACGCTGCGGCTACGGGGCGACTACATCGCGGTCGTGACGCTCGCATTCGGGGAGATCATCGGCCGCGTCGCGGCCAACGGCGACGAGGTCACCATCAGCGGTTATCAGCTCTCCAACGGGCGCCAGTCGATCTCGCCGATCGACCAGCTGGACCTGCCGTTCCTTGAGCAGTTCGACAGCGCCACGAACCTCCGGCCGTACTACTGGACGGTTCTCGCGATCGTGCTGGTCACCCTGTTCGTGAACTTCCGCCTGCGCGACTCGCGCCTCGGCCGGGCCTGGATCGCCCTGCGCGAGGACGAGGTCGCCGCCGCCAGCATGGGCGTGCCGCTGGTGCGCACGAAGCTCATGGCCTACTCGGTGGGCGCTTCGTTCGGCGGCATCTCGGGTGCCTTCCTTGGCGTCTTCCTCAACAGCGTCAACGCCAACCAGTTCGTGTTCGGGTTCTCGATCATCATCCTGGCGATGGTCATCCTCGGTGGTCTGGGGAGCGTCTGGGGGGTCGTGATCGGCGCGGTCCTGCTGTCGTTCGTGAACACGCGCGTAATCCCGGACGTGCTGGACGGCGAGGTGCGCCCGGTCCTGGCGGACATCGGGCTGGACTTCACCTTCAGTCAGGTTTCCTTCGGGGTGTTCGGCTTCATCCTCGTCCTGATGATGGTGCTCAGACCCGAGGGCCTGTTGCCGGAGCGCCGGCGCCAGATCGAGCTCACCGAGGGCACCGAGGAATCCATCTACGAGGCGCGCGCATGAGCGAGGCAGCAGCGCCCGGCGACGCGCAGGTGGACGACCAGCCCGCCGACGGCGCGCTTCTCAGCGCCCGCGACGTGTCCAAGATCTTCGGCGGCCTGGTGGCCGTCGACGACGTGTCCTTCTCGATCAAGCCCAGGTCGATCGTTTCGATCATCGGGCCCAACGGGGCCGGCAAGACCACGTTCTTCAACATGCTCACCGGGCTCTACAAGCCCAGCATCGGCCGGATCGAGTTCGAGGGCAGGGACATCACCGGGCGGCGGCCGGACATCATCACGTCGATGGGCGTTGCGCGGACGTTCCAGAACATCCGGCTGTTCTCCACCATGAGCGCGGTCGAGAACGTGATGGTGGGCCAGCACGCCCGCATGAAGAGCGGCCTGTTCGGCTCGATCCTCCGCACGCCGGCCGTGCGCAGGGAGGAGGTCGCCGTGCGCGAGCGAGCGCGCGAGATGCTCGACTACGTGGGCCTGCGCAAGGCTGAGTTCGACCAGATATCGGTGAACCTCTCCTACGGCGACCAGCGGCGGGTGGAGATCGCCCGTGCGCTCGCCAGCGACCCCTCGCTCCTGCTCCTTGACGAGCCCACCGCCGGCATGAACCCCAACGAGTCGGCGCGCCTGACCGAGTTCATGGAGCAGCTCCGCGACGACCGCGACCTGACGATCCTGCTTATCGAGCACGACATGAAGGTCGTGATGGGGGTCTCCGAGCACATCACGGTGCTCGACCACGGCGAGAAGATCGCCGAGGGCAAACCGCAGGAGATCAGGGACAACGAGCGCGTGGTGGAGGCCTACCTCGGCAAGCAGGGGGGCACGGGATGAGCACGCTGCTGGAAGTCGAGGAGATCCACACCTTCTACGGCAACATCGAGGCCCTGAAGGGAATTTCGCTGAAGGTCGAGGAGGGCGAGATCGTGACCCTCATCGGCTCCAACGGGGCGGGCAAGTCCACCACCCTGCGCTCGATCTCGGGCCTGACGCCGCCGCGGGAGGGATCGATCAAGTTCGACGGCAACGAGATCGGCGAGACCCCGCCACAGGAGATCGTGAGCATGGGGATCTCCCAGTCGCCCGAGGGCCGCAAGTGCTTCTCGCGCATGACCGTGCGCGAGAACCTCGAGCTTGGCGCCTACCTGCGGCGCGACGCGAAGGTGGAGGGCGACATGAAACGGGTCTTCGACCTGTTCCCGCGCCTCGAGGAGCGCGAGCGCCAGAAGGCCGGCACGATGTCCGGCGGCGAGCAGCAGATGCTCGCCATCGGCCGCGCGCTCATGGCCGACCCCAAGCTGCTGCTGCTCGACGAGCCCTCCATGGGCATTGCGCCGATCCTCGTGGAGCGCATCTACGAGACCATCGCCGAGATCAACGAGCAGGGCACCACGATCCTGCTGGTCGAGCAGAACGCCAACTTCGCGCTCGGCGTGAGCAAGCGCGGCTACGTGCTGGAGACCGGCGAGATCGCGCTCACCGACGAGGCCCACGCGCTGCGCGACAACCCCGAGGTCCAGAAGGCGTACCTGGGCGCATGACGGTCATCGCCCTCATCGGCTCCAACGCGCTCTGGCTCGTCTACGTCTGGCTGGCCTCGGCGATCATCGCCCAGTACCTATCCAACCGGAAGGGCTACGGCGAGAAGCCCGGCCTGGTCACCGGCCTGCTGGTGAGCGCCTTGGCGGTGATCATCTGGCTGGCATGGCCCGCCAAGAAGGACTCGCGCTGGAAGCTCCAGGGTCCGTTCGGCAGCGGTGACGGCCGCACGGTCGCCCAGCTGAGGGCCGGGCAGGCGGAGGACGACGCGTGAGCCTCCTGGCGCAGTTCGACGTTCCCTCGGAGGGCCTGAGCAGCAGCTACTACAGCCCCCTCATCCTGCTCGGGATCCTCTACCTGGTCCTGTTCGTGGCCTCTCGGGTGCTCGACGGCCGCGGGGACCAGCGGGCCGAGACGGCGCAGGACGCCGGCTTCGTCACGATGCTCCTGGCGGGCGTCTACGTGGTGATCCTCACGCTCGTGGCGCTCACGTCGGAGGCCGAGTTGATGTTCGACATGATCAGGATCGCGTTTATCGTCATGGCCTCCTTCGCGCTCTTCCTGCTGGCCCTGCTGCTGGTCTTCGACCTGGGTATCGGGTCCATCAGCCGTTTGCGCCACCGCGGCGACCGCTGACACCGGTCAGAGCCTCGAGCGCGGGCTCCGGCACGCGGAGATCCTCAGGCGCCTTACCCGAGGCAAGCCAGCGGAGGGCGCCTGGGAGCCGGCGTTCCCAGCGCGGAGACTTGACCGCGCTCGCGGTGGCGAACTCCTTGACCCGTGCGGCTCTCCGTCCCCGCGTGATCCGGTCCTTGGGCCGGTCGGCGCGGTCGAGCCACTGGATCAGCCCGTCGCGGCGGCCGAGGCTGATCGACCATGCGATGTAGCCGAAGTCGAAGTCCTTCTCCTCACGACCCCTGATGGCAGCGCTCACGACGTCGGCCGCGTGGGCTCCGGTCGGCATGCCGGCCTGGCAGCTCATCCGCACGCCGGCACCGTTGGGCAGAGGCGGGCATTCCGCCGCGTCCCCGACGACCAGGACCTCGGGATGAGAGAGCGACCGCATCCGCCGGTCAACGAGCGCGCCGCCTCGCTCTCCGACCGCCAGGCCGCTCTCGGCCGCGAGCGAGTGCGGAACGAACCCTCCGCACCAGACGGCCAGGTCGAATGGCATCGCTCGTCCCTCCGACGGTTCGAGCGCCCCATCCGCGACGGCCCGGATGTCGACTCCGTCCATCACCTCGACGCGGAGTCGATCGAAGGTGTCAACGAGGTGCTGTCGGCCGGCTACGGAGAACCAGTCGGCAAACGGCTCGCGACAGATCAACGAAACCCTCGCGTCGGGTCTGGCGCCCGCGAGCTCGGTCGCGGCCTCGATGCCGGTCAGCCCGCCACCGACCACCGCGATGCGGGCGCCCTCGGGGGCGCGTTCAAGCGCGCCCGCAAGTCGCAGCGAAGACCCGAAGTCAGAGAGCGAGTGGGCGTGCTCGGCGGTTCCGGGTGTTCCAGCCATATCGACCGTGGAGCCCGTCGCGACGATCAGGCTGTCGTAGGGCACCTGCGTGCCGGAGCCGTCCACGCCCCGGACGGTGACGTCGCCCTCGGCGAGCTGGATCGACTCCGCGCGCCCCAGCACCTGCTCGACACGCCTGCCACAGAGCTTCGCCAGCTCGGGAGCCGCGACCCGCTGACCCGTGGCCACCTGGTGCAGCCGCAGCCGCTGGACGAAGGTCCCGTCCGCGTCGATCAGCGTGACCGTGCCGCGCCGACCCAGCCTGCCGGCCGCGCGCACAGCAGCCAAGGTGCCGACGTAGCCGCCCCCGATCACGACGATCCTGTGCCTGTCCCGGTTCATCGATTCTCCTCTGTTGTTTCGCATTTCACCCCCAAGACGAGGCACCCCTGCCCGTCGTGACATGGGCCTCCTCCGCGGGTGTCACGCGGGTGGCGGTTCGTTCGTCAGACTGGGCGTGGAACCGATGCCGGCGCAGTGGCGCAGCGACGTGGCCGAGCTCTTCGAGGCGGAGCGCGAACGCCTTTTCGCGATCTCCTACCGGATGCTGGGCAGCGTCGCCGAGGCGGAGGACGTCGTGCAGGAGACGTTCACGCGCTACGCGCGCGAGGACCGCTCCGACGTCGAAGTGCCGCAGGCGTTCCTGACCACGATCGCGACCCGGCTTTCAATCGACCACCTGCGCGCGGCCAGTTCGCAGAGGGAGTCCTACATCGGCCCGTGGCTGCCCGAGCCGCTGGTCGATGAGGGCCGAGCGGTCACCGAGCAGGTCGAGCTCTCCGATTCGGTCTCGATGGCGTTCCTCGTGCTGCTCGAGAGCCTCAATCCGGTCGAGCGCGCGGTGTTCCTGCTGCACGAGGCCTTCGACTACGACTACCGCGAGATCGCGGGGATGGTCGACCGCACGCCCGACAACTGCCGCCAGATCGCGCTGCGTGCTCGCAAGCAGATCGAGGCGAGGCGCCCGCGCTTCGAGCCCTCCCGCGCGAAGCGCGACGAGCTGGCCCGGCGCTTCTTCACCGCCTGCCACGAGGGCGACACCGCCGAGCTGCTCGAGATGCTCACAGAGGACGTCGTCATGTATGGCGACGGCGGCGGCAAGGCGCCGGCGATCCGCAAGCCGCTCACGGGCGCGGACCGGATCGCGCGCACGCTGATCACGTTCGCCGGGGTCGCGGCTCGGATGGGCCTGCAACTGGAGCCCGCAGTGGTCAACGGCCAGCCTGGCGCCCGCTACATGACTCCCGACGGGCTGCTGCTCAACGTCGTCGCGCTCGACATCACGAGCCACGGCATCCGCTCCATCCGCTCCATAGTCAACCCCGACAAGCTCGGCCACCTCGGCCCGGTGGCCGACGCGGCACGGATCATCAGGGAGAGCCGCGGCGGAGGATGAGGCCTCGCGGGCGGGGCCGGGCCTTGCCTGGGCCAGGACGCTGCGAAAATGGCTACGGCAATCTCAAGCTGGAGCGAGTAGTGAGCGAGGTTGGCTACACACGCGGAGCGCTCTATCACCAGTTCAAGGACATGGAGGCCCTCGCCTTGGCCGTGCTCGACTGGGTCGATGAAACATGGCGAGCGGAGGTCGGACCGCTCATCGACGGCGCGATCCGCGACGCCGACCGAGGTCAGCGATGAGGCTGCCCGAGGATGCGCACACCTCCCGACCCTGGCGCATCCATGAGCTCACGCGCGACTTCCGGCTGGAAGACGTCTGGGCGCTGCCGACGCCGGGCGGCCCGGACGACCTCCCGCGGCTCGTGCAGCAGATTGCTGCGGGCGAGACGTCGACGAACCCATCCCGCGCCGCCCGCATGCTGTTCGCGATCCGGTGGAAGGTCGGTGAGCTCCTCGGTTGGGATGACCCGGATCGCGGCTCACGGTGGCCGACGCTCCGGGACCGGTTACCGGACGACCTACGCGAGGCCCCCGGCCCGGACTTCGAGAAGCTTCCCTTCACCTCGCTCTACCTGCTCGACGACGAGTGGGCGGCGGAGGTCGTCAACCGGACCGTGCACGGGGTGATGCACATCGGCTGGGTGTCCGACGGCAGCGGCGGCTACCGCGGCCAAATGGCCGTTCTCGTGAAGCCGAACGGTCCGCTCGGGACCGCCTACATGGCCGCGATCATGCCGTTTCGGCGCCTCATCGTCTACCCGCCGCTGATGCGAGAGATCGGACGGGATTGGCGGGCGGGCAGCGGGCGAGCCGGTGGTCAGCCCTTGCCCGTGGCCGAGCGCAGTGCGGCTTCCAGGTCTGCCCGCTTGAAGCTGTAGCCCAGGTCCTGCAGCGTCTTCGGCACCGCGCGCACGCCTGTGGTCACGATTGAGGACATCTCGCCGTAGAGGGCCTTGATCGCGAATGCCGGGACCGGCGCAATGGCCGGCCGCCCGAGCACCTTGCCCAGGGTCTTCGACAGCTCCTTGTTGGTCACGGGCTCCGGTGCGGAGAAGTTGAGCGGCCCGCTGGCGGTCTCGGTGATCGAGGCAGAACAGCCACGCGCCCACCACGTCGTCGGTATGTATCCAGGGCATGTACTGGTCGCCGCCGGCCACCGGCCCGCCGACGCCCAGCTTGAACGGCGGGAGCATCTTGGCCAGGGCGCCGCCGGACTCGGAGAGAACGACGCCGGTGCGCGTGAGCGCCACGCGCATGCCGAGCTCCTCGGCGGCGCGGGCCTCGGCCTCCCACTCCACGCAGACCTGAGCGAGGAAGTCGCCGGCGGCCGGCTCGGACTCGTCCACGCGCTCGTCGCCGCGGGGGCCGTACCAGCCGCTGGCCGACTGCGACACGAGCGCCGCAGGGCGGTCGTCCAGGTCGCGCAATGCGGCCACGAGGTTGCGCGTGGACAGGACTCGCGAGTCGCGGATCTCGCGCTTGGCGTCATCGCTCCAGCGCTGGTCGACGGGCTCTCCGATGAGGTGGACCACGGCGTCCTGGCCCGCGAGCCCCTCGGCGGGAGCCGGCGCCTGCTTGGGCTCGGGCCACGCGACGGCCCTGACCGCGTCGCCGAGGACGGAGCGCGCGCGGCCGGCGTCGCGGCTGAGCACGGTCACCTCGTCGCCTCGGTCCTGAAGGGCCCGCACCAGCTCGCGGCCGAGCGTGCCGGTCGCTCCGGTCACGGTCACCTTCACGGGTTGCTCCTCACGTCGGGATCGAGAACTCGGCGGTCTCGGCCAGCGCCCTGGACGCGCCGGCTCGCTCCGCCTCCTCTGCTACGGCGCGAGCAACCTGGCGGCTCACGTCGCGGTTGAACACGCTCGGGATGATGTAGTCCTCGTCGAGCTCGTCGTCGGCAACCGTGGCGGCGATGCCCTTCGCCGCCGCCAGCTTCATCTCCTCGGTGATCGCGGGGGCGCGTACGTCGAGGGCGCCGCGGAAGATGCCGGGAAAAGCCAGCACGTTGTTGATCTGGTTCGGGTAGTCCGACCTG
Source organism: uncultured Thermoleophilaceae bacterium (assembly GCA_963755215.1). Lineage (GTDB taxonomy): Bacteria > Actinomycetota > Thermoleophilia > Solirubrobacterales > Thermoleophilaceae > JAAYBF01. Next base: position 16,639 of record CAVWIW010000015.1, on the reverse strand, counting down.
CCGGTGGCCATGACCTTCACGTAGGGCTGGGCCTCCTCGGGCCGCACCTCGGGGTTGGGGTTGGCCATGGCGAAGACGAACGGCTCGGGGTTCATGCGCTCCAGGTCGCGGGCGGAGATGATCCCGGGGCCGGACAGCCCGATGAACAGGTCGGTGCCCTCCAGGACCTCGGCGGGCGAGCCCGAGCGCTTGCCGGCGTTGGTGTTCTCCGCCAGCCACACCTTGGGCGCGTTCATCGATCCGGCCTCGTAGTCCTGGCGATCGGCGTGGATGGCGCCGAAGCGGTCGCAGGCCACGATGTCGGTGATCCCTCCCTCCATGAGGATCTTCGCCACCGCCACGCCCGCGGCTCCCGCGCCGACCATCGAAACGCTCAGCTGCTCGAGGTTGCGGCCGGTCAGCCGGCAGGCATTGATCAGAGCGGCCAGCACCACGATCGCGGTCCCGTGCTGGTCGTCGTGGAAGACCGGGATGTCCAGCTCCTCGATCAGCCGCTGCTCGATCTCGAAGCAGCGCGGCGAGGAGATGTCCTCGAGGTTGATGCCGCCGAACGTGGGCGCCATGAGCTTCACGGTCTCGACGATCAGGTCGGGATCCTTGGTGTCGAGTGCGATCGGGAAGGCGTCCACGTCCGCGAACTCCTTGAAGAGCATGGCCTTGCCCTCCATCACGGGCATGGCCGCCTCGGGCCCGATGTCGCCCAGCCCCAGCACGGCGGTCCCGTCGGTGACCACGGCCACCGTGTTCGCCTTGATCGTGTACTTGAAGGCCTTCTGGCGGTTCTCGGCGATGGCGCTGCAGATCCGCGCCACTCCGGGGGTGTAGGCCATGGAGAGGTCGTCGCGGGTCTTCACCGGGGCGGCCAGCCCCGTGTAGATCTTGCCGCCGCGGTGCAGCTCGAACGTGCGATCGGTGGTCTCCACGAGCTTGGCGTCGCGCACACCCTGCACCGCCTTGATCACGCGCCCGCGGTGGTCCTGGCTCTCGCAGTCGATCGTGATCTCGCGCAGCGTGTTCTGGCCGCGGGTCTCGACCATGTCCACAGCCACGATCGCCCCGCCCGCGCGGGTGATGGCCGCCGTGACCTTCCCGAGCGTGCCCGACTCGTGAGGAAGCTCGACCCTCAGGGTCAGCGAGAACTGTGCGCTTGGAGTGGCCATGGCGGAGGGCGGCCGATCATATAGAGGGCCAGGAGGGCCACCGGGCGGCCTCATAGGATGCGAGGGTGCCCGACGATTCCCGTCCCGAGCTGTTCCTGATCGACGGCAACAGCCTGGTCTACCGCGCCTTCTTCGCGCTGCCGGAAACGATCTCCACCTCGCGTGGCGTCCCCACCAACGCGATCTTCGGCTTCGCCTCGATGCTCGTGAAGCTCATGACCGAGTACGGCCAGAAGCCCACGGTCGTGGCGTGGGACGCCGGCATGTCCGGGCGCGAGGAGGTCTACGGCGAGTACAAGGCCGGGCGCGCCTCGCGGCCCGACCTGCTGCGCGAGCAGTGGCCGCACATGGAGCCGCTCGTGGAGGCCTTCGGCTATTCCAACGTGAAGGCCGAGGGCTACGAGGCCGACGACGTGATCGCCACGCTCGCCGGGCGCGCGCGAGAGCAGGGCTTCGACGTGATGGTGGTCACGGGCGACCGCGACACCTTCCAGCTGGTGGAGGACGGCGTGCGGGTGATGGCCACCGGCCGCGGCATCACCGACACCAAGATCTATGACCGCGACGCCGTCGTGGACCGCTACGGCATTCCGCCCGAACTGATCCCCGACTTCTACGGCCTCAAGGGCGACACCTCGGACAACATCCCGGGGATCCCCGGCATCGGTGACAAGACCGCCGCGCAACTGCTCCAGCGCTTCGGCGACCTCGAGGCCGTGCTGGCCAGCGTCGACGAGATCTCGGGGGCCAAGCGCAAGGAGAACCTGGTGAATCACGCCGAGGACGCCCGCGTGTCCAAGCGGCTGGCCACCTCGATTCGCGACGTGCCCGTGGAGCTGGAGCTCGACGGCGCCCTGGCGCGCGAGCCCGACCGCTCCCGGCTTCGCGAGACGTTCCGCGAGTTCGAGCTGCGCGACCCGCTGCGCCGCCTGGAGGAGGCGCTCGGAGACGAGGACGCAGCCGCCCCGCGGGCCGAGCCCTCCGCGCGCGTGGCGGCACGGGCACGCAAGGCGCAGGCATCCGCGCTGGGGGAGCTGAAGGGCGCGCTGGCCACGCTGGCCGCCGACCGCCCCGTGCCGGACGAGGACCAGCTGCCGGGCATGGAGGAAGAGCAGCCGCTGCGCTTCGCCGCCTACGCCGGTGGCGAGGAGGTGCTGGTGGGCGAGGCGCCTGGCGGCATGAAGGAGCTGCTGGGCGGCTGGGGCGACCGGCCCGTGGTGGCGCACGACTTCAAGGCGCTGGTGTCGGCCGAGGCGCCCGTGCAGACGCCGCCGCTGGAGCACGACACGGTGGTGGCGGCGTACCTGGTGGACCCGGCGCGGCGCGGCTACCCACTGGCGGAGCTCGTGGAGGAGACCGGGCTCGGCGCGGACGTGCGCGGCGGCGACGCGCTGGCCGAGCAGGCGGTGGTCACCAGGTCGCTGGCCGAGCGCCAGCGGGCGCTGCTGGAGGAGCTGGAGCTCACGCGCCTGATGGACGAGGTCGAGCTGCCGCTTGTGGAGGTGCTGGTGGAGATGGAGCGCGCCGGGGTGCGGCTCGACGTGGACACGGTCAGGACGATCGCCACGCGGATCGGCTCCGAGGCCGCAGAGCTGGAGCGACAGATCTGGGAGCTCGCGGGCGAGGAGTTCACCATCGGGTCCCCGCAGCAGCTCGGGGCCGTGCTCTTCGACCGGCTCGGGCTGTCGAAGAAGCGCCGCGGCAAGACCGGCTTCTCGACCGACGCCAGGGTGCTCCAGGCCATCCGATCGGAGCACGAGATCGTGCCGATGATCGAGACCTGGCGCGAGCTCACCAAGCTCAAGAGCACCTACCTGGACGCGTTCCCCGACCTGCTGGGGCCCGACGGTCGCCTGCGCACCACCTTCAACCAGACCGCCGCGGCCACCGGCCGCCTCTCCAGCACCAACCCCAACCTGCAGAACATCCCGATCCGCACCGAGCGGGGGCGCGAGATCCGGGCGTGCTTCATCGCGGAGGAGGGCAACCGGCTGATCTCGGCCGACTACTCGCAGGTGGAGCTCCGGCTGCTGGCCCACATCGCGGGTGAGGACGTGCTCAAGGAGATCTTTCGCCGGGGTGAGGACGTGCACACCGCCACGGCTGAGCAGATACTGGGCGGCAAGCCCGACCCCGGCACGCGCTCGAAGGCCAAGATGGTGAACTACGGGATCGTCTACGGCCTGTCCGCCTACGGCCTGGCCGACCGGCTCCAGATCCCGCAGGAGGAGGCGCAGGAGTTCATCGACCGCTACCTCGAGCGCTTCCCCGCGGTGCAGCGGTTCATCGAGGAGACCGTGGCACGCGCGACCAACGACGGCTTCGTGGCCACCGAGTTCGGCCGCATCCGCCGCATCCCCGAGCTCCGCGCGCGCCAGCGCCAGACCCGCCTGCTGGGCGAGCGGCTGGCAGTGAACATGGTGATTCAGGGAACGGCGGCGGACATCATCAAGGTGGCCATGGTGCGCTGCCGGGGATCCCTGCGCGACGCGGGGCTGGACACCAGGCTGGTGCTCCAGATCCACGACGAGCTCCTGTTCGAGGGGCCCGAGGCCGAGGTGGAGGCAGCATCCGAGATCGTGCGGCGCGAGATGGCGGGCGCGTTCGAGATGGATCCGCCGCTGGAGGTCGACGTGGCGGCGGCGAGCAACTGGCTGGAGGCCAAGTAGCGATGGAGAAGTGGCTTCCCGCGATGGCCACGGTGGCTGCCGGCGGCCTGGTGGCGATGCAGGCTCCGATCAACTCGACCCTCGGGCGCTCGGTCGGCACCTTCGCCGCGGCTTCGCTCTCTTTTGCGATCGGCCTGGCGGTGCTCGTGTCGATCACCCTCGTGGCGGGCGGATTCGGCGATCTCGGCGAGGCGTCCGACCTGCGCTGGTACTACCTCACGGGAGGGCTGCTGGGCGCTGCCTATGTGACCACGGTTCTGGTGGCGGTGCGCACGCTCGGCGCCGGTGGGGTCACGGCGGCCACCATCGCCGGCCAGCTGGGGGCGTCCGTGGCCATCGACCGCGCCGGGATCCTCGGGCTCCCGGAGAAGGGGCTCACCGCCGGCAGGATCGTGGGCATCGCGTTCCTGGCCGTGGGCGTGTTCCTGATCGTGCGGGACTGACGCCCGCGGTGGTTCAGGCGGCCGCGTGCTCGCGCGCCCTGCGCCCGCCGCGTGCCTGCGGCACCTGGCCGGCGAACTCGGGCGGCGCGATCCGCAGGTAGTGGCCGAAGGCCCAGTCCACGAGCCGTTTGCGCGTCATGGCCGACACCACCCGGTTGAGCAGCGGCGGCCAGATCCGCGGCACGATCCTCTGTGCACGCAGCATCCAGCGAAACTTCCACTCGTGTGAGTCGCTGAAGGCGCCGTAGCGGCGCAGGGCGTCGGCTCGGCTCTGCTCGCCCGCCAGCACGGCCCGCAGCTCGCGGCCGCAGGCCAGCCCGAAGTACAGGGCGGTGCGGATGCCCTCGGCGGTGAGTGGCAGGCAGTGGCCGGCGGAGTCACCGGCGAAGAAGATCTCCTCTGCGGTCGCGGGGCGCAGCTTGTGGGGGATCCAGTTGCCCTGGTAGCGCACCGCCTCCGAGCCCAGGTCCTCGGCAAGCTTCACGGTGTTGTCCTTCACGTGGAAGCGGGGGTCGAAGGACCCCACGCCGATCCGGAGCTCCTCGCGCGCGGGGAAGCTCCAGCCATAGCCCGCGGGCACGATCTCACGGTCGATCCAGATGGCCAGGTCGCCGCCGGAGCCGCACGGGTGCACCTCGAGCCCGCGCGACAGGGGGGCGTCGGGGGGCTGGAACCCGCCGTCGCCGGCCAGCAACCGGCGCCAGCCCAGGGCATCAACGATCAGCGGCGCCGTCAGGTCGCCACGGTCGGTGTGCACGGTGTGGCCCGTGCGGCCATCGACCTTGGCGGTTTCGAACTCGCAGTCGGATTGCTCGAACAGCAGGGTGCACAGCTCCCGGTAGTCGAACGTGGAGAACGTCCACGGGAGCGGCCAGCGCGAGGTCCCATGCGGTGTGGTCACCCTCAGCTCGGCGAAGGTCTGGCGGTGCGAGCCCATCAGGCCCATCGCCTCCAGCCAGGCGGTGGGAATGCCGCAGGCGGAGGTCTGGCGCTCGCCGACCTCGTAGCGGTCGATCATCAACACGCGCGCGGGGGACCCGTCGCGGCGCAGTGCGCCGGCCAGCTCGCGCGCCACGGCCAGGCCCGCGAAGCTCGCGCCGCAGATGAGCGCGTCGTAGTCGCCGGCGAGGGATGTGCGCTCCTCGCCGCGCTTGGTCAATCGCTTCGGCATCCGGAGTCGCAGGGTACCGGGGGGCGGCTTGCCGCTACCCTACGCGGTCGCCGTGCCCGAAGCCCAGACGCTCACACCGCCCCCGAAGACGGTCGAGGGGTCCGACGGCCTCCTGCTCGAGGTCGACGGCCAGATCGTCCCTAACTACGACGCCACGCTCGTCCCGTTCGAGGAGGGCGACGTCGTCTCCGGGCTCGTGGTGCGGATCGACCAGGACGAGGTGCTGGTCGACATCGGGTACAAGAGCGAGGGGGTCATCCTCTCCAACGAGCTCTCGATCCGGAAGTCGGTCGACCCCGCGGACGAGGTCGAGCTGGGCGAGGAGGTGGATGCCCTCGTCCTCACCAAGGAGGACCAGGACGGCCGCCTGCTGCTGTCCAAGAAGCGCGCCCGCTTCGAGAAGGCATGGCGGCGCATCGAGGCCGCGGCCGAGTCCGGCGAGCCCGTCGAGGGCACCGTGATCGAGGTCGTGAAGGGCGGCCTGATCATCGACCTCGGCGTGCGCGGCTTCCTGCCCGCGTCGCTCGTGGACATCCGCCGCGTCCAGAACCTGGACGAGTTCCTGGCACAGAAGATCGAGTGCAAGGTCATCGAGCTCAACCGCTCGCGCAACAACGTCGTGCTGTCGCGGCGCGCGGTACTGGAGGAGGAGCGCAAGGAGGTGCGCCAGCAGATCCTCGACCGGCTCCAGCCCGGTCAGGTGGTCGAGGGCGCCATCTCGAACATCGTCGACTTCGGCGCCTTCGTCGACCTGGACGGCATCGACGGCCTGATTCACATCTCCGAGCTGTCCTGGAGCCACGTGAACCATCCCTCGGAGATCCTGTCGATCGGTGACACCGTGCCGGTGAAGGTCCTCGACATCGACCGCGACCGCCAGCGAATCTCGCTCGGCCTCAAGCAGACCCAGGAGGACCCGTGGCAGCGGGTCGTGGACACCTACAGCCTCGGGGACGAGCTCGAGGGCAAGGTCACCAAGGTTGTGACCTTCGGGGCGTTCGTCGAGATCATGGACGGCGTCGAGGGCCTCGTGCACATCTCCGAGCTCGCACACCACCACGTCGAGAACCCGCGCGAGGTCGTGGAGCCCGGCGACGACGTGAAGGTCAAGATCCTCGAGATCGACTCCGAGCGCCGGCGGCTGTCCCTGAGCGTCAAGCGGGTAGCCGGAAACGAGCCGCCCCCGCGCGAGGGCGGAGGCGCGCGTGCGCCGGGCGCCGGGGACGACCTCGGCGAGGTCCGCGACCTCGGCCTCTCCGACGACGTCTTCGCCGGGCCCGACGTGAGCGGCGCAGGCGACCTCCGCGCTGCGGTCCAGGCCGCGGAGGAGGCAGCTGCCGAGCCCGCCGGCGACGCGGCCGCCCAGCAAGAGGGCGAGGCGGCGGAGTCCGACGCGCCCGAGGCCGGCGACGCCGGTGACTCCGAGGACGCGCCCAGCGAGGAAGCCGCCGCCGAAACGCCGGAATCGGATGCCGCCGACCAGCAGGCCCCAGACGCCTCGGAGGAGTCCGAGGCCGCCGGCGACACCGAGCCCGACGAGTCCTAAGCCGGTGACGCCCTCCGGGCGGGTTTCCTTCGTGGGCCTCACGGGAGGCCTGGGCGCCGGCAAGTCGACGGCGCTGGAGGCGCTGGGTGAGCTCGGGGCGGCGACCCTGTCCACGGATGCCGTTGTGCACGACCTGCTGGCCACCGGCGACCTGCGTGAGGCGGTGACGGCCCGGCTGGGGCCTGAGGTGGTTCGCGACGGCGAGCTGGACCGGTCCGCCGTTGCGTCCAAGGTGTTCGACTCAGCCGCTGACCGCGAGTGGCTGGAGGGCCTCCTGTGGCCGCGAGTGGGTGAGCGGGTGCTGCAGTGGCGCGCCGAGGTCGAGGCCGGCGAGCCGGATCTTCCCATCGCTGTGGTCGAGGTGCCCCTGCTGTTCGAGGCCGGCATGGAGCCGGTCTTCGACCACACGATCGCAGTCGTCGCCGACGAGGCCCTGCGCGCCGCGCGAGCGGGCGAGCGGGGGCACGCCGCCGTCGAGGAGCGCAGCGGCCGCCAGCTGACCCAGGAGGAGAAATCGCAACGAGCGGACTTCATTGTCCGCAACGACGGCACGCGCGACGAGTTGAAGTCAGAGTTGTCCATGGTGCTCGCTTCCATCCACAAGTAGGTCGTGGCCCCGGCAGCCTCTCGCTCCGCACGGTCCCGCACGCGGGCGGAGCCCGCGCGAGCTCCCCGGCGCTCGGGCGCCCGGCGACGAGCGCTGATCGGGGCGGTCCTGGCGGCGGCGGTCCTGGGGGCCACGGTTGCCTCCCTGGTCACCGGGCTGGGTCCGCTGGGCGACGCGGTGCGGGAGATCACGCTCCCGCTGCGACACGAGGACGTCATCCGCCAGCAGGCCGCGGACAAGGACATCGACCCCGCTCTCATCGCCGCGGTCATCTACGAGGAGTCCAAGTTCCGGGATCAGACCTCTCGGGCGGGCGCTCGCGGCCTGATGCAGATCACGCCCGCCACCGCCGACTTCATCGCCCGCGACTCGGGCGGCACGGCCTTCACCCAATCTGACCTGGCGACGCCGCAGGTGAACATCTCCTACGGCGCGTACTACCTGCGCTACCTCCTGCGGCGCTACGACGGCGACGTGGCGCTGGCCGTGGCCGCCTACAACGCGGGCGAGACCAACGTGAGCCGCTGGGTCGCCGCGGCCGGCGGCCCCGAGCGCTTCGACGCCGAGCGCGACATCCCGTTCCCCGAGACCCGCAAATACCTGGCCGGAGTGCTGGAGCGCCGGGGCGAGTACCGCGAGCACTACGCGGACGACCTGGGGCTCTAGGGGCGGCCGGCCGGCGGCGCTGTCACAGCGCCGCAGGTGAAGCGTCACACAGGTCACGCCGCCGCAACGCCGCAGGGGGCACGATCGGGGTGTGGGCCCAGAAACCCGCGCATATCACCGGAAAGTCGGCCCACACCTTCGGGACGCTCGGGTCGCTGAACTGGCGGCCGGCCAGCACGGGGTCGTGTCTCTGGAGCAGCTTCACGAGTCCGGGCTCTCTGAGGACGCAGTCCGCTGGCGTGTCGGTGCCGGACGTCTTCATCGTCTGCACCGCGGCGTCTACGCCGTCGGCCACCGGGCGCTCTCCCGGGCTGGGCGCGACCTGGCCGCGGTGCTCACCTGTGGATCGGCCGCCCTGCTGAGCCACAGAAGTGCGGCCGCATCGTGGCGCCTCCTCAGGTGGAGCGGGCCGATCGAGGTCAGCACACCCCGCTCGGGTGGCCCACGTCGCGGGATGACGGTCCATCGCACCCGTCGTCTGGATCTCGCCGATCGCGCAACAGCCGACGCGATCCCCGTGACCTCGGTGGCGCGGACGCTCGTCGACCTCGCTGAGGTTCTGGCCGAGCGGCACCTGGCGAACGCCGTCCACGAGGCGGAGGTTCAGCGCCTGTTCGACCTCGGCGCTGTGAAAGAAGCTCAGGCGCGCGTGCCCGGCCGAGCGGGCCGCCACCGCCTCGATCGTGTGCTCGCCGCCTACGCTCCGCGGCCGTTCATCCGCAGCGAGGCAGAGAACCGTTTTCTCGAGGCCTGCGCGGCCGCCGGCCTGCCCAGGCCCCGGTCGGCCGTCTCGATCGGTGGCCGCGAGGTCGACTTCCTGTGGCCCGACCGACGGGTGGCCGTCGAGGTCGACGGCGCGGCGGTGCACCTCACGCAGCGTGCCTTCCACGAGGACCGCAGTCGCGATCGCGAGCTGGCGGTCTTGGGGTACCAGACCCTGCGAGTCACCTGGCGAGACCTGCTGGAGCCCGACGCGCTAGGTCGGCAGCTGCGCGCCGTCCTGGCCGACACCTCCCGCCGCTAACGTTGATCGCCTTGCCGCCGTTCAAGCTCAACAGCGCCTACAGTGCCGTCGCGGATCAGCCCAACGCCCGCGACCAGCTGGTTGCCGGGGTCGAGGCTGGAGAACGCTTCCAGACGCTGCTCGGCGTGACCGGCTCGGGCAAGACCGCCACGATGGCGTTCGCGATCGAGCAGCTGCAGCGGCCGGCGCTCGTGATCGCGCACAACAAGACCCTGGCGGCACAGCTGTGCAACGAGTTCCGGGAGTTCTTCCCGGAGAACGCCGTCGAGTACTTCGTCTCCTACTACGACTACTACCAGCCGGAGGCCTACGTCCCCGCGCAGGACCTCTACATCGAGAAGGACTCCTCGATCAACGAGGAGATCGAGCGCCTCCGCCACGCAGCCACGGCCGCACTGTTCGGCCGCCGGGACACGATCGTGGTGGCCAGCGTGTCGTGCATCTTCGGCCTGGGCTCCCCGGAGAAGTACGACGCCCTGATGCTCATGCTCAAGCCGGGGGAGATGATCGACCGCGACGCCACCTCTGCGCAAGCTGGTGGACATCCAGTACACGCGCAACGACAGCGCGCTTGCGCGCGGCACCTTCCGCGTCCGCGGCGAGACGCTGGAGGTGTTCCCGGCCTATGCCGAGACCGCGTATCGCGCCGTCATGTTCGGGGACGAGGTGGAGTCGCTCCAGGAGTTCGACCCGCTCACAGGCGAGGTCATCAAGGACCTCGAGCACGCGGCCATCTGGCCCGCCACGCACTACGCGACCGACCGCGAGACCATCGAGCGCGCCGTGGGCGAGATCCGCGACGAGCTGGAGATGCGCACCAAGGAGCTGGAGGCCGAGGGCAAGCCGCTCGAGTCGCACCGGCTGAGGCAACGCACGCAGTTCGACATGGAGATGCTGCGCGAGCTGGGGTTCTGCAACGGGATCGAGAACTACTCGCGGATCCTCGACGGGCGCGAGCCGGGCGAGCGCCCCTACTGCCTGGTCGACTTCTTCCCGAACGACTTCGTCTGCTTCATCGACGAGTCCCACCAGACCGTCCCGCAGATCGGCGGGATGTACGAGGGCGATCGCTCGCGCAAGCAGACCCTCGTGGACCACGGCTTCCGGCTGCCCAGCGCGCTGGACAACCGGCCGCAGACGTTCGACGAGTTCATGCGGATCACCAACCAGCTCGTGTTCGTGTCGGCCACCCCGGGCGACTACGAGCGGACCCACTCGGACAAGGTGGTCGAGCAGATCGTGCGGCCCACGGGGATCATCGACCCGGACGTCGACGTGCGCGAGACCAAGAACCAGATCGACGACCTCATGAACGAGATCCGAGCGCGCACCGACGCCGGCGAGCGCACGCTGGTCACGACCCTCACGAAGAAGATGTCCGAGGACCTGACCGACTACCTCATGGAGTACGGGGTGCGGGTCCGGTATCTGCACTCCGAGGTGGACACCCTGGAGCGGATCCAGATCATCCGCGAGCTGCGGCTGGGGGAGTACGACGTGCTGGTGGGCGTGAACCTGCTCCGGGAGGGCCTCGACCTGCCCGAGGTTTCGCTGGTGGCCATCCTCGATGCCGACAAGGAGGGCTTCCTGCGCGGTGAGACTTCGCTGATCCAGACGATCGGCCGCGCGGCGCGCAACATCAGGGGCAAGGTGATCATGTATGCGGACAAGGAGACCGCGGCCATGCGCACCGCCATCTCCGAGACAGACCGCCGGCGCGAGATCCAGCTCGCGTACAACGAGGAGCACGGGATCACCCCCGAGACGATCAAGAAGGGCGTGTCCGACATCGCCGACTTCCTGGCCACCGAGTCCAAGGTCCCGCGCGGACGGGGCCGGCGTCGCTCGGCGGCGGAGGAGGGGATGTCGGCGCAGGAGATCGAGACCACCCTGGTGGAGCTCGAGGAGGAGATGCTGGCCGCTGCCGACGACCTGCGCTTCGAGTACGCGGCCAAGCTGCGCGACGAGATCAAGGCGCTGCGGCGCGAGCTCGACGAGATCGAGGCCGAGGCGTAGCCTCGTCGTCTAGGCTCAGCCGGTCCGCTGGGTCGAACGCAGGAGGATGGATTGGAGCTTGAGCGCAGGTCGATCGAGCGCGGGGACTTCTCCCAGGCGCGGCGCGGCTACGACCCCCAGGAGGTCGACCGCCACCTGGCCGAGGTGGCGGCTGCCGTCGAGGAGCTCATACGCTCGCAGGACTCCGCGCGCCAGGCCGGCACGGCGGCCGGGTCCGCGGCCGCGCAGGTGCGGTCCATCGTCGAGGCCGCCGAGAGCAGCGCAGCCGCCATCGAGGCCGACGCCCACGCCGAGGCCGACCGCACCCGCGCCCAGGCCGCCGAGGACTGCGCGGCGGAGCTGGCGAAGGTGCAGGAGGCCTCCGCCGCGCTCCGGGGCCGCGCCGACTCGGGCCAATCCGACCTCGACGGGCTCGTCGACGAGCTCCGGGCCGCCATCGCCTCCGCCATGGAGGACGTGCGCGCGAAGGCCTCGGCTCTGGAGTCCGAGCTGGAGGCGATGAAGTCGGACATCGCAACCGCGCTGCAGGCCGGCGGCGCGACCGCCCACGAGCCCGACGCCACCGAGGAGCCCGCCGCCGACGAGCCCGACGCCGTTGCCCCCGAGCCCGTCGACGAGAGCCCGCCGCCGGCCGAGGAGCCGGCCACGGAGGTCAAGCCGCCGGCCGAACCCGCCCCAACTCCGTCCAAGCCTGCCGCGACCTCGGGCAGCGGACCGGAGGGGGCACGCCTGGTGGCGCTGAACATGGCCCTGGGCGGGACCTCGCGGGACGAGACCGCGCGCTACCTCGAGGCCAACTTCGACCTGGACGACCCAGGCGCGGTGCTGGACGAGGCCTACTCGCGCGCCGGGCGCTGAAGCTGGCGCCACCGCGCTCGCGACGGCCCCGCAAGCAGCGCAAAGGCCATAAACCGAACACGCGTTCGCTCCGGACCGCCGCGTAGACTCGCTTATGTGAAGCAGGACGAGCTCGTCGTCTCGGGCGCCCGCGAGCACAACCTGAAGGACCTGCACCTCAGGCTGCCGCGCAACGCCCTCATCGTCATCACCGGCCTGTCGGGGTCCGGCAAGTCCAGCCTTGCCTTCGACACGATTTACGCCGAGGGCCAGCGCCGCTACGTCGAGTCGCTGTCGGCCTATGCGCGCCAGTTCCTGGGGCAGATGGACAAGCCCGACGTGGACTCCATCGAGGGGCTGTCGCCCGCGATCTCGATCGACCAGAAGACCACCTCGCGCAACCCCCGCTCCACGGTCGGCACCGTCACCGAGATCTACGACTACCTGCGGCTGCTGTGGGCCCGGATCGGCCACCCGCACTGCCACAACTGCGGCCGGCCGATCGCGGCCCAGTCGGCGGAGCAGATCGTCGACCAGGTCATGACGCTCGAGGACGGCCAGAAGTTCATGGTGCTGGCGCCCGTGATCCGGGGGCGCAAGGGGGAGTACGGGAAGCTGTTCGAGGAGCTGCGCGCCGAGGGCTTCGCGCGGGTCAAGGTCGACGGCGAGCTGCGCCGGCTCGAGGAGGACATCGACCTGGACAAGAAGTTCAAGCACGACATCTCGGTCGTGGTCGACCGGCTGGTCATGCGGCCGGACCTGCGCAAGCGGCTGGCCGACTCGATCGAGACCGCGGTGGCCCTGGCGGAGGGCATCGTCGACGTGGAGCAGCTGGGCCCGGGCGAAGATCCAGGAGGGGTCACCACCTACTCCGAACGGTTCGCGTGCCTGCACTGCGGCACGTCGATGCCGGAGCTGGAGCCGCGGATGTTCTCGTTCAACTCGCCGCACGGCGCCTGCCCGCGGTGCACCGGGCTGGGCTCCCAGATGGAGATCGACCCGGAGCTGATCGTTCCGGACCCGTCGCTGTCGCTGGGCGAGGGGGCGATCCTGCCGTGGTCCACCAGCGCGTCCAACTACTACGAGCAGATGACGCAGGCCATCGCGGAGAAGTGGGAGGTGGACATGGACACGCCGTGGGAGGACCTCTCGGAGGAGGTGCGCCAGACCTTCCTCCACGGCACCAACGGCGAGCGCATCTACGTCTCCTACCGCAACCGCTACGGCCGCAAGCGGTCATACATGACGCGCTTCGAGGGCATCGTGAACAACCTCGAGCGCCGCTACCGCGAGACCGACTCCGAGTGGTCGCGGGAGAAGATCGAGGAGTACATGTCCGTGCGACCGTGCCCCGAGTGCCACGGAGCGCGCCTGCGGCCGGAGAGCCTGGCGGTGCAGGTGGCCGGCCTGGGCATCCATCAGCTCACCGGCATGTCGGCGCGACGGGCAATCGAGTGGTTTGGCTCGCTCGACCTGACCGACACGGAGCGCCAGATAGCGCGCCTGATCCTGCGCGAGATCGACGAGCGACTGCGGTTTCTCGACAACGTCGGGGTCGGTTACCTGTCGCTGGAGCGGGCCGCCGCGACGCTGTCGGGCGGCGAGGCGCAGAGGATCCGGCTGGCAACTCAGATCGGGTCGAGCCTGGTGGGCGTGCTGTACATCCTCGATGAGCCCTCGATCGGCCTCCATCAGCGCGACAACCAGCGCCTGATCTCCACCCTGGAACGGCTGCGCGACCTGGGCAACACGGTCATCGTGGTGGAGCACGACGAGGGCACCATGCGGGCGGCCGACCATCTTCTGGACCTCGGTCCCGGGGCGGGTGAGCACGGCGGGGAGCTGGTGGCCGAGGGCCGCCCGGAGGACGTGATGGCGGTGCCGGAGTCGCTCACGGGCCGGTTCCTGTCGGGCACGGAGTCGATCGCGGTCCCCCGCCGGCGCCGTCGCCCCGCCGGCTACCTGGAGATCGAGGGCGCGTCGCAGCACAACCTTCGCGACGTGGACGTCAAGGTGCCGCTGGGGGTGTTCTGCTGCGTCACGGGCGTGTCGGGCTCGGGCAAGTCGACGCTCGTGAACGAGGTGCTGCACAAGGCCGTGGCCAACCGCCTGCACCGGGCCAAGCAGCGGCCCGGCGCTCACCGCCGCATCAGCGGGCTGGACCAGATCGACAAGATCATCAACATCGATCAGTCGCCCATCGGTCGCACGCCGCGCTCGAACCCGGCCACCTATATCGGGCTCTTCGACCAGATCCGCGACCTCTTCTCGCGCACGCAGGAGGCGCGCGCCCGCGGCTACAAGCCGGGGCGGTTCTCGTTCAACGTGAAGGGCGGGCGCTGCGAGGTCTGCCGTGGCGACGGCCAGATCAAGATTGAGATGCACTTCCTGCCCGACGTCTACGTGCCCTGCGAGCAGTGCGACGGCAAGCGCTACAACCGCGAGACCCTCGAGGTGCGCTTCAAGGGCAAGACGATCGCCGACGTGCTCGACATGACCGTGGAGGAGGCGCTCGACTTCTTCCAGCACGTGCCCAAGATCAAGCGGCGGCTGCAGGCGCTGCACGACGTGGGGCTCGACTATGTGCGGCTGGGCCAGCCGGCCACCACGTTGTCAGGTGGTGAGGCGCAGCGCGTGAAGCTGGCCAGCGAGCTCAGCAAGGTCGCCACCGGCAAGACGCTGTACATCCTCGACGAGCCCACCACCGGCCTGCACTTCGCCGACGTCAGGCGGCTGCTGGAGATGCTCGACCGCCTGGTCGAGCAGGGGAACACCGTCGTCGTCATCGAGCACAACCTGGACGTGATCAAGACGGCCGACCGCATCATCGACCTCGGCCCCGAGGGGGGCGAGGAGGGCGGCCTGATCGTGGCCCACGGAACGCCGGAGCAGGTTGCCGCCAAGTCCGGCTCACACACGGGCGAGTTCCTCGCCGACATCGTCAAGCCGGCCACGCGCCGTCGCCGGCGGCCGGCCGGCGCCAAGGTCGCGGCGGCGGCATAGCCCCCGGCCCCCGGCGGCACCGGGCGCGGTAGGTTGCCGCCATGCGGCGGATGGCGGTCCTGGTCGCGCTGATTGCGCTCTCCGGCGCCGCGCCCTCCACTGCGCGCGCTGCGCCGAGCCTGGCCAACCGCTGCGTCGCGCTGGGAGGGGCCGGGGGCGGGTACGTGTCCCTCAGCGGCGCGGACGGGTACGCGCGGACCGGGCGCAGGGGGGCCGCGGCGGCCTTCTTCCTCGAGCCCGCCGGCCTGCGCTCCTACCTGCTCCACGACCGGCGCGGCGTGCTGCTGACCCCGGCGGGGACCGGCACGCGTGAGCCAGGCCCGCGGGCGGAGTGGGCCCGCGCCGCGCTCACCAGGCGCTACACGCTCGCGACCGCTCGGCGCTGCCGGGCGTTTCCGGAGGCTCGCGTCGGCGCCTCGGGGCCTCCGCATCGCCGGACGCACCGCGACGGATCGATCTTCGGCTTCGCCGACCTCCACCTCCACATCACGGCCGAGCTGCGCGCGGGCGGCCGGGTGATCCACGGCAAGAGCTTCGACCGCTACGGGGTGAGCCGCGCGCTAGGGGGCGACGAGCGCGACCACGGCGCCGACGGCAGCGCGGATCTCGTGGGCAACCTGCTGCGCACCGGCACACCGGACGCCAGCCATGACACGGCAGGGTGGCCGGCGTTCACCGGCTGGCCCGTGCACGACACCTACACGCACCACCAGACCTACTACCGGTGGCTCGAGCGCATGTGGAGGGCCGGCCTGCGGCTGGCCGTGGCCCAGACGGTGGAGGACGAGCCGCTCTGCCGCCTGGCCCCGCGCCGATCGCACTCTTGCGACGAGACGGCGACCGTGGCGCTACAGGTCCGGCGGCTGCGCGCGTTGCAGGACCACGTGGACGCGCAGAGCGGAGGCCGCGGTCGCGGCTGGTTCCGGCTGGTCTACGGCCCGCGGCAGGCCCGGCGAGTCATGCGGCGCGGCAAGCTCGCCGTGGTGATCGGCATGGAGACCTCCAGCCCGCTCTGCAGCAAGCTCGGCGAGACGCCCCGCGCTGCACGCGCGCGGATGTGAGCCGCGGCGTCCGGCGGCTCCGCCGGCTGGGCGTGCGCAGCATGTTCATCGCCCACTGGATCGACAACGCCTTCGCCGGCCCGGCCCTGCAGCCCGGCGACAACGGGACGCTGATCGGCTTCATGCAGCAGCCAGGCGACCGGGCGCGAGTTCGGCGTCGTGCCCTGCGGCGAGGGCGATGAGGGCGAGGGGCGTTGCAACGCGCGCGGCCTCACGAGCCTCGGGCGTCACCTGCTGCGGCGGATGCGGTCGGAGGGGTTGCTCATCGAGGCCGACCACCTGAGCCAGCGGTCCAAGCGCGCGGTATTGGACTTCGCCCGTGCCGCCGACTACCCGGTCGTCTCCGGGCACACCGACACCGGCGGAGAGTGGACGCCGGCGCAGCTGCGGCTCCTGTACCGGCTCGGCAGCCTCGCATCGGCCACGCCGGACACGG
>CAVWIW010000014.1:0-110511 GCA_963755215.1 uncultured Thermoleophilaceae bacterium | reverse complement strand
CCGATGCTGTAGTCCTCGCCGTCCTTGGCGCACTCGACGCGCACGCCCTCGTAGGCGTTGAGGAACGGCGAGGACGTCGACTCGCATGGTTTGTTGACGCTGACCACTCTTGTCGGGTGCACGACGTTGCCACTCGCATCACGAGGACCGATGACCGACAGCACGGCGCCGACACCGTCGCCGGTGCAGAATGGCCGCGCGCCGCTCACGGCGTCGAGTGCGCCGACCGCCGCGCTGCGCTGGCAGACCAGGGTGAGCAGGCTCGGCTTGTCGGGAGCGTCGACGATGCTCTCCGGTCCCAGGTTGCTCGCACTGGTGGCCAGCGGGTCATAGCCGTCCCCGGCCGCCGACGGGCGGCTCTGGAAGTACTGCGGCAGGGCGTTACCGTCGCTGTCGTCGAACGACTGCCCAATCAGGCTGCTGCCCACCGGCTTTCCATCCACTTCGATGATGGACCCGTTGGCCTTGTCCTGCAGCCCGGGGATCTGAGCGACCAGCCAGATGAACGCCGGGTAGGCGAGGCCGAGGATGACGGTGAGGATGAGCAGGGCCCGCAGCGCGGCCCAGTGCTGGCGAACGAAGTTGGAGAATTTCATTTCACATTCCCGGGAAGAGTTGGATGACCAGGTCGATGAGCTTGATGCCGATGAACGGCGCGATGATGCCGCCGAGTCCGTAGACGTACAGGTTGCGGCTCAATAGCTTTGACGCGCTGCTCGGTGTATAGCGCACGCCTCGCAGCGACAACGGGATCAGCGCGACGATGATGATCGCGTTGAAGATCACCGCCGACAGGATGGCCGACTGCGGGCTGTGCAGCCGCATGATGTTCAGCAGGTCAAGGCCGGGGAACAGCGCGACGAACATCGCAGGGATGATCGCGAAGTACTTCGCGATGTCGTTGGCGATCGAGAACGTCGTCAACGCGCCGCGCGTGATGAGCAGTTGCTTGCCGATCTCGACGATCTCGATGAGCTTGGTCGGATCGGAGTCGAGGTCGACCATATTGCCGGCCTCTTTGGCCGCCGATGTGCCGGTGTTCATGGCCACGCCGACGTCGGCCTGCGCCAGCGCCGGTGCGTCGTTGGTGCCGTCGCCGGTCATCGCGACCAGCTTGCCGCCCGCCTGCTCCTTCTTGATCAGGGCCATCTTGTCCTCGGGCGTGGCCTCAGCGAGGAAGTCGTCGACACCCGCCTCGTCGGCAATAGCCTTGGCGGTCAACGGGTTATCGCCGGTGATCATCACCGTACGAATGCCCATCCGGCGCATCTCGTCGAAGCGTTCGCGCATGCCCTGCTTGACGACGTCCTTGAGGTGGATGACGCCCAGTACCGATGCTGTGCCGTCGACCACTTGGCCGACCACCAAGGGAGTGCCGCCGGCCGCGGAGATGCCGTCGACGATGTCACCGAGTTCGGCTGGCACATGGCCGCCTTCGGTACGCACCCATTCGGAAACCGAGCTGGCGGCACCCTTGCGCAGCCGATGACCGTTGAGGTCGACGCCGGACATCCGTGTGGTGGCGCTGAATTCGACCCAGTGCGCCTTGTCCAGTTCGCCGGGTGTACGGGCGCGCAACCCATACTCCTGCTTTGCGAAGACGACGATGGAGCGGCCTTCAGGCGTCTCGTCGGCGAGGCTGGACAGCTGGGCGGCGTCGGCCAGCGTTTCGGGTGCCACTCCTGTGAGCGGAACGAATGCCGCGGCCTGCCGGTTACCCAGGGTGATGGTGCCGGTCTTGTCCAGCAGTAGGGTGTTGACGTCGCCGGCGGCCTCGACGGCGCGGCCCGACATGGCCAGCACGTTGCGCTGCACGAGCCGATCCATGCCGGCGATGCCGATGGCCGACAGCAGCGCACCGATGGTGGTCGGGATGAGGCATACCAATAGCGAAACCATCACGATGCCGGTGACGCCATTGCCGGTGAGCGCCAGGCTGTCCGGCACGCCGGGGTTGTTCAGCTTGGAGTAGATGGCCAGTGGCTGCAGGGTCGCGACGGCGAACACGAAGATGATCGTCAGCGAGGCCAGCAGAATGTTGAGCGCGATCTCGTTGGGTGTCTTCTGCCGGTTGGCGCCCTCGACAAGGGCGATCATCCGGTCGATGAAGCTCTCGCCGGGCTTCTGTGTGACCTTGACGACGATGCGGTCCGACAGGACGGTGGTCCCACCGGTGACGGCGGAGCGGTCGCCGCCGGATTCCCGGATGACGGGTGCGGATTCGCCGGTGATCGCCGACTCATCCACCGACGCAATGCCTTCCACGACGTCGCCGTCGCCAGGAATCGTCTGACCGGCTTCGACGACGACGACGTCGCCCTGCTGCAGCAGCGGCGCGGCGACTTCTTCCTCACGGCCCGGTGCGCCTGGCGTCCAACCGGAGAGACGACGTGCCATGGTGGCGGTCTTGGTGCGACGAAGGGATTCGGCTTGCGCCTTGCCGCGGCCCTCGGCGACGGCCTCAGCGAGGTTGGCGAAAATGACTGTCAGCCATAGCCATAGCACGATCAGCCAGGCGAACCAAGACGGGTCGATGAACGCGAGCACGGTGCTCCACGCGGCGCCGATCTCGACGATGAACATGACGGGATTGCGCCACAGCGTGCGCGGGTTGAGCTTGCGCAACGCGTCGGGCAGCGACCGCCACAGGATCTTAGGGTCGAGCATGCCGCCCTGGATGCGTTTGGGACTGCTGGTTTTGGGCCGAGCGGGATCGAGTGTGGCAACAGACATCAATGGATTCCTTCGGCGAGAGGCCCGAGCGCGAGCATGGGCAGGAAGGTCAGGGCGACCAGGATAAGCGTCACGCCGGCGACCATGCCGACGAACTGCGGGCGGTGGGTGGGCAGCGTGCCGATCGACTCCGGCGTCTTGCCCTGCTTGGCCAGCGCGCCGGCAAGTGCCAGCACGAAGATGATCGGCAGAAAGCGGCCGAGCGTCATCGCCACGCCGAGAGCGGTGTTGTACCAGTCGGTGTTGACGGTGATGCCGGCGAAGGCCGAGCCGTTGTTGTTGCCCGCGGAGGTGAACGCGTAGAGCACTTCCGATAGGCCGTGGGGCCCACTGTTGAGCATGCCGGCCCTCTGGCCGGGCATCGCCATCGCCACGGCGGTGCCGGTCAGCACGATCAGCGGTGTGATGAGGAAATACGTTGCGGCAAGCTTGATCTCACGCGGGGTGATCTTCTTGCCGAGGTACTCCGGGGTGCGGCCGACCATCAGGCCCGCAACGAACACTGTGATGATCGCGAGGACGAGCATGCCGTAGAGGCCGGAACCGACACCGCCAGGCGCGACCTCGCCGAGCTGCATGTTGAACAGCGTGACCATGCCGCCGAGGCTGGTGTAGGAGTCGTGGAACGAGTTGACCGCGCCGGTGGAGGTCAGCGTGGTGGCGTCGGCGAACACCGCCGAATCGGCGACGCCGAAGCGCTGTTCGACGCCCTCCATCGCCGAACCGATTGCGGTGGGCACGGTGCCGTGGTGCTGCAACTGAAACAACATCAGCAGGCTGACGCTGAAGGTGGCGATGACGCCCATCGACCGCGACAATCGCGTAGCCCTGCTTCTTGCTCTGGACCATGCGGCCGAATGTGCGGGGCAGCGAGAACGCGATACAGGTCAAAAGGAAGATCTCGACCCAGTTCGTCCACGCGTTCGGGTTCTCGAACGGATGCGCGGAGTTCACGTTGAAGAAGCCGCCGCCGTTTGTGCCGAGTTCCTTGATGGCCTCCTGGCTGGCAACTGGACCGCCGGGGATGGTCTGCTGCCCACCGGCCAGGGTGTTGACCACCTGGTCGTGGAGGTGGAAGTTCTGGATGGCACCGCCGGCTATCAGGATGATCGCGGCAATGACGGAGAGCGGCAACAGGATTCGGAGGGTGCCGCGAACGAGGTCGACCCAGAAGTTGCCGAGCTCACCGGTGTTTCGGCGGGCAAGTCCGCGGATGAAGGCCATGGCGACGGCCATGCCGACGGCGGCGGAGACGAAGTTCTGTACGGCGAGGCCGGCCATCTGCACGAGGTGGCCTTGGGTGGATTCACCCGAATACGCCTGCCAGTTGGTGTTCGTCACGAAGCTGACGGCGGTGTTCCACGCCAGCGCCGGGGTCATCTGGGTGGCGGGGTCGTTGAGGTGCAACGGAAGCTTGCCCTGGACGAGCTGGAAGATGAACAAGAACAGGATGCTGACCGCCGAGAAGGCGAGCACGCTGCGGGCGTAGGCACCCCAGGTCTGCTCGGCTTTCGGGTCGGCGCCGATGAGCCGATAGATGACGCGCTCGCCGCGCGAATCCTTATCGGACGTGTAAACGCGGTACATGTAGTCGCCGAGCGGCACGTGCACGGCCGCCAGAGCGACGATCAGTGATGCGAGGAACAGGATCCCCGCGGTCGTAGTACTCACTAGAACCTCTCGGGGAATAGCAGTGCGGCGAAGAGGAACAAGGCCAACAGGACCGCGAGGACCAGGCCCACGATGTTTTGGCTCACAGGTTCTCGACCAATTTCTGAACCAGGCCGAGCAGGGCGAAGATCGCCACCGTCAGCACGATGAACACCACTACGGACATGCCATCTCCAACGTTTACGGGCCGCCGGATTTCGACGGCCTGATAGACGAATCGGCGCAGCTCAGGGATGCCGATACCGGCCTTAACGGTTTCTTGACGGGTAGGCGCGGACCTTTACGGGTCGCCCCGCCGAACTGAGCTTGTGTGCGACTTTTGGCCCAGATCTCGATCACAAGCTCACGTTCGGCACGGGATGCCTATCTCTACGATCAGGCGAGGCCCCCATAGCCCAATTGGCAGAGGCAGCGGACTTAAAATCCGCCCAGTGTCGGTTCGAGTCCGACTGGGGGCACTGCGGCGCACGTGCTGCAGGTATAGCCCGCTGAGCCGCGTATATCCAAAACTCCAACGCGTCGCGGGGCGGCGTATCTCAACAAGGCGTATCTCAACAAATTGTTGCGATCAAACCAAATGCGGCGCAGAATTCACATAGGCCACATGGATGTGGCCCGGCGCGCGGGGACGTTCAACTGTTATGAATGCCTCTGGGGGCTTGCGTGCGTCGTCTAATCCGATCGTTCGCTGTCATCGTGCTGTCGATCGCCGCCACGGTTTTGGTGGCAAGCACGCAGACGATGACGGCGCTCGTCGCGCTCACCGCGACCGCGCTGATCATGGGCGGAACCGGGCATCCGCTCACCACCCCGCAGGACAGTCCGGAGTTCATCAACAGCTACACGAACGACGCGAACAACGACTACATCGTGCTGACCGGATTCTGCGGCGCCGACGCCTGCACACCCACTGCGGTCAGCACACCCGAGCAGTTCATGCCGGTGTCCGGCACGATGCCCTTCGACCAATCGGTCGACCAAGGGGTCATCAACCTCGATCAGGCGATCAATGCGCAACCGGCCGGCGAGTCGATCGTCGTCTTCGGCTACTCGCAAAGCGCCCGCATCGCATCCATCCAGAAGGTCAACCTCGCTGCGGCGGGATCGACGCTGCCGGTGTCGTTTGTGTTGATTGGCAACCCGAACCGACCCAACGGCGGCATCCTCCAACGCTTCGAGGGACTCGAGATTCCCATTCTCGGAGTAACTTTCGACGGGGCAACACCGACCGACACCGATTTCAAGACCGTTGATATAACCCGCCAGTACGACGGCTGGTCCGACTTCCCGAACAACCCGCTCAACCCGTTCGCCACGGCGAATGCCGTCGCGGGCATTCACTACCTGCACGGCGACTATCAGAGCGTCGGCCTCGGCAACGCTGTGTACCAAGGCTCATACGGCGACACCGAGTACTACATGATCCCGAGCCAGAGGCTGCCACTGCTGATGCCCCTTGCCGAGGCAGGGGTGCCGAGTCCGTTGGTGACGATGGTAGATGCGCCGACGCGGGTGTTGGTGGAGGCCGGCTACAACCGGACGCTCAGCCCGGGCCAGCCGACCCGGGCGAGCATCCTCTATTTCCCGAACCCGCTAAAGACCGGTGTCAACTTCATCGTCGCGATTCCGACCGGGATGGACGACGGCGCCCAGGAGGCCGCCAACATCCGTCCCTTCGGAACACCGCCGATAGATCAGCGCAGTCCCTACGGAGTCGGTGGTCCGCCCGTCAACGCCGGTTCGTTCGACTCCACCGGCGCTCCAATAGCTTCCGCACCGGCACCGGCGAGTTCCGTGCCGAACGCGCAGCCGCTGACGGCCAAGCAAGGCCCGGCCCTACCGTCGGCGCCGCAGCCCGCGAACACACCGTCGATCACCGCACCGGCATCCCCGCTGGAGAACGCGGCTCCGGCCGCACCGGCCACCTCACTGACGTCAGGGTGGTGGAAGCCGGCGCAGCTGCCGAATCCCGCGCCCGCCGACATGCCGAGGCCCGTGCCTCCGCCGGTGGAGCTTCCGAAACCGGCACCCGCCGAACTCCCGGCGCCCGAGTTGCCACGTGCGGACTTCATCCCGAAGCAGCTGCCGCCGAAAATCGAGCCCCTGGTCCAGGCGCCGGTTCCTGCCGAATTGCCGAAGCCGAGCCCGATGCCCGCATTCGATCCTCCCGAAATCCCGGCAGCGGCGCCCGTTCCTCAGCCGGTGCAGGCGCCGTCGTCGCCGGAGCTGCCGGCACTGCCTGCGGCACCGCCGCCGCAGCTGCCGGCACTGGCGCCGCCAGCGATGCCTGTGCTCCTGCCGCCGCCGATGCCTGCGCTGCCGGACCTCGGCAGTGTATTAGGCGGGTTCCGTCTGCCGTTCTAAGAGCCGCCCTGTTCGAGATCGTCGTGCCCGCTGTTGTCGACGCCGGTGGCCATGTCAACAAGTTCCTCGGCGACGGTGCGCTGGCCGTCTTCGGTGCCCCGAACGACCTGGCGTATCAGGCCGATGCGGCTGTCTCTGCCGCACTACTGATTCATCGCCTCGTCGCCGAGCGATTCAGCGGCGAGCCTCGGATCGGCATCGGATCAACACCGGTGTGGTGATCGCGGGCACGATCGGCGAGGCAAGCAAGCTGGAGTTCACTTTGATCGGTGACACTTTCAACGTCGCGGCCCGCGTTGAACGGCTCACCAAAACAACCGGCGACACGATCCTTATCACCCAGCAGTGCATCGACGCCCTGGCCTCTCGACCGCCCGGTCTGACCGACCGGGGATCTCACGCCCTCGAAGATAAGTCAGCCGCCGTACAGGTATTCGGCCTCGACCCAAGCACTGCTTCCGGTAGGTGACTCGCGCCCGCCGGGCCTAGCTAAGCTAACGCCGCCGAGCCCGTCTCGTCGCGGCGTCAACGCGCCGTCAACGCGGCGTCCGGGGGCGATTCTAGGGCGAATCGAGCCCGTACCGTAGCCGTACGGGCAACGCTTAAAATCGCTGTCTCGCAGTCAATATGCGCGTCTCGGCGAACCGTTTCGCCTAGTCGCCGAAAGGCGCTTGTCCGTTCTTAAATTCCGCACAGTGTCGGTTCGAGTCCGACTGGGGGCACCATCTACCAGGAATCTGCCGAGAAGGCCGTTTCGCCCACTCTGCCGATTGCGTATGCCACTCGGCGACTTCTGCCCAGATGAAAGGGAGGTAGTCGCATCCGGCGGTGCCAGCGTTTAGCGCGCATCTCCAACATCATCATTGGGTATTTTCTGCCTGCCGGCGGCAGCACTCGCGAGGCTGCGGCCTTGAACAGCACATCTTCGAGGCTGTCAATTTAGGTATGTCGGCCAACGGGTTGCGGGGGCAATTACCTGGCATTCCCGACATAGAACAGGCATTTGTGCGCGCGCTGTGCGCTATTCTCAGCAAACCAGGGATGTCCCTGTGGAGTCCCCGGTTAATTGTTGGTTCAGCCCAACGCCAAGCTGGTGCCAGGCGCTAGTGGCTGTTGCGTGAAGGGACGACCGCTAATGGGCGCGCATCGGGGAGTCTCCACCCGGCGGAAAACCACCGCCAAACTCGCTGGCGCGGCGGTGACGGCCGGCGCCTTATTGCTAGCTGGCCCGGCCGGCATGGCCTTCGCCGACGGCGGAGGCGGGGGTGCCGAAGACCCCGGCTCTGGTGGTGACGGGAGCACTTGGCCACCCAGGGACACCGTCGGTGACTACGCGCAACAGAAGCCGCAGGGCTCCCTTGGGATAGCCCCTGGCCAGGTCTTTAGAGAGGTCAATCCCGGCGCCGACAACCGCAACGATGCTGCGAGTGGCGGAGGCCCTTAACCGCCTGGAGATCCAACCAGCCTCACCCCGCCCGGCACGTCGTACTTCGGTTATCCACCAAGACCACCACTGACGCGATCCTTCTCACCGACCAGTGCGTTGACGCCCTCGTTGCTCGACCGGCTGGACTCACCGACCGGGGGTCCCAGCGCTGAACGGTAAGTCAGCCGCCGTGCAGGTCTTCGGACTCGACCCGTGAACACCTCGGCTTGTTGACTCGCGCGGCTGAGCACACTCGGTGCTCACTTCTCGGCGTGTCGTCGGGGTGGCCCGAGCTAACAACTGCTTCACGAACCGCGAAAGGGTCGACTTTTGCCTCTGGGAGTGATCACATTCTGGAGACATGAAGAGGGGGCCTCCATGGCCAGCATCGACCTGAAGCTCGAGATCGTCGTCATTCCCGTCTCGGATGTGGACCGTGCCAAGGAGTTCTACGCGCAGCTCGGCTGGCGCCTCGACGCCGATTTCGACGGCGCCAATGACTGGCGCGTCATTCAGTTCACGCCGCCCGGCTCCGGCTGTTCGATCATCTTCGGCGAAAACGTCACCGCCGCGCCGCCGGGCTCTGCCCAGGGCCTCTACCTGATCGTCTCCGACATTCAGGCCGCCCGAGCCGAGCTGCTCGGCAAGGGCGTCGCTATCAGCGAGGTGTTTCACGACTCGGCCGGGGAGTACGCCGGCCCGGATGAGCCCTACCTGTTCGGGCGGCTCCGCGTCAGTGGCCCGGCGGCCGAGCCTGCGAGCTACCACTCCTTCGCATCGTTCCATGATCCCGACGGCAACGGCTGGCTGCTGCAGGAGGTGACGACGCGTGCGCCCGGGCGCATTGAGACCGAGACCACCTTCGCATCCGCCGCCGAACTTGCGGGCGCACTTCGTCGGGCCGGGGTTGCGCATGGAAAGCATGAGGAGCGGGCCGGCGGGCAGTACGACGAGAACTGGGCGGAGTGGTACGCCGAGTTCATCGTGCGCGAGCAGTCAGGTGAAGAACTGCCGCAGTGAGTCTCAGTCGGGCTCGTGACTTCCCTCAACTGCCGTCGTGCGACCGAGACCGGCCCAGCCTCCATCTGGTCTTCTTCGGCGGTTGGTAGAGATCTTGAGTCCAGGCGTCCATCATTTCCTCGGCGTCGCCGGCACAGGGTTATTGGTCACGCGCCATCCCAGACCTTCAATTTCTGTCGTGCACCACCGTATTAAAGATCCGTCAGCGCCGATCTCATGTGCAAGAAGAACCTTCTCATCGGAATTCAGCTTGTCACTGAAGGTGTCCATAATGTTCTTCACTCGCCAGAAGGGAACAGCTTCGTCAAATCGCCGGCAAAGCTCCAAAAGTTCCTTTCGGGCCTGGTCGAGGAGCGATGCCGGCGTTGTTTCGCTTTGCTCGGCGGTCGTGCCGTCCTCCGGCTCTTCGCCGGCCTCACCGCCACTCTCGGAGATCTCGCCGCTCGGATCTCCCCTGACTTGCGCAGGAGGCTGCGATCCGGCAACTTGACGACGTTGGTCACCGCTGCGCGCCGCTAGCTCGCGGTATTTGTCGCGCAGCTCATCGAGCTCCGCCGTAGCCGCCTCGGCTCTCTCGCGCCACCATTCGAGGTGATACTCCACTAGCTTCGCCTCACAGCCAGGGCAAACCGCGACTGCACGGATTGTCGGGCCTAGCGGAGCCGGATCCTCGAGCGCGACCCCGCAGAGCGCGTGGTCATCGCGGCGGTTGATGTAGTCCACGTGGTGCACCACCGAAGAGGATGTTTCCTGCACATAGTCGTGGGGTGGTTCCACACCGCCAAAAGTAGTCGACCGGCGCAGACGCTTTGTCGGTTCCGTCAAACGCCCTGCAGCACAACGCAACCCGGTCGCACCAGGAGCTTCACGTCGTTGGCGAGGACGGCACCGCCGTTCGGCAAATCCATCTGCCAGCCGAGGTCGAACTCGGTCCGGTCGATCACGGTCTCGAGTGCCAGAGACGTGTGCAGGTTCCCCAGCGGGTCCTCGATCGGCTCGCCCACATGCCCACGCGCCTCTACCGGCCGCGTGATCCCCTTGATCGTGATCTCTCCCTCCGCGATCACCTCGTCGCCGTCCTGGCGGAAGGCAGTCGAGCGGAACCTCAGCTCGGGATGACGCTCCGCGTCCAGAAACTCCGGCGACAGCACGTGCGGGCGTAGCTGGTCGTCCTGGACGTCAAAGCTCTCGACCCGGGCGCTTCCCTCGAACGCCACGCCGCCGGGGCCGGACACGAGGCTCGCGTCGAACTCCTTGAATCCCGCACCGAAGGTCGAGACCCCCATGTGCTGGACCTCGATCCGCACCGACGAGTGCAGCTTGTCTGCCTGCCAGGTGCCGATCGGCACCACTTGCTCTGCAACGCTCATCTCTGCCTTTCGTTGGCAATTATCGGACCGTGGTCCACTTACGACGGGTAAGCGTAGCAGACAGATCGGACCACGGTCCGGTTCTACAATTCGAATGGCGAATGTCCCTTGTCACTGACAAGCTCAGCCCCTGATGCCGACCCAAGGTGAGCCGATCGAACTCCCCGTACTCGAGGCCCTCCCCGCCCCTCGTGTCGATGCGGCGCGCAACGCTGCGCGCATCCTCGACGCCTGCGAGCGGCTCTTCTCCGAGCGCGGAGTGCAGAACGTGTCGATGGACGACATCGCGGCGGAGGCGGGCGTCGGAAAGGGCACACTGTTCCGCCGCTTCGGCGATCGCGCCGGCCTGGCGCGGGCAGTGCTCGGCGAACGCGAGCGGCGCTTTCAGGAGGAGATGATCCGCGGCGAGCCGCCGCTCGGACCCGGTGCGCCACCACGCGAGCGGCTGATCGCCTTCGTGGCCGCTCTCGCCGAGCACCTCGAACAGCACAGCGATCTGATCCGTACCGCCGAGGCGACATCGCCTCACGAGGACGCCGTCTATCGCTTCTATCGCACCCACGTCGAGTTGCTCGCACGCGAGGCCGACACTGACGCCGACTCCGAGTTCATCGCAGACGCCCTGCTCGCGATGCTGGCGGCACGGGCGTTCCTCTACCTGCGGGTCGCCCGGGAGCTGCCGCTCGAGCGCATCGTGGAGGGCTGGACAGACGTGGTGCGCCGGCTCCTGCCCGAGCCGAGGCCTCAATAGCACGGGAGTGCCTAGAGCCCCCCGGTGCTCGAGATGCATACTCCTCATGGATCCGACAGTTTGCTCAGAGTGACGAGAGCGGCACGCCGATGATTTCGAGTCGTCGGGTCAAGCCGCTGAGGGCGAAGTCTCGGACCTCGTCTGTGCTTACGCCGAGCCGCTCGATGTCGGGGCCGGAGCCGTCGCCCGCACCTCCGAGTGCCTCGGCGACCGCCGGGAGCAGGTCGCGCAGGGTCGCGCGTACGGCCTCGGCGGCCTCGGGCTGTCGCGGACCGCCTCGCGTAGGAACCAGATCCCGTAGCCGATGTGGCGGGTCTCGTCGTGGTGGATCTTTGAGTAGCCCTCGACGAACCCTGGCAGCAGGCGCTCGCGCTTCAGGTACTCGGTCGCGAAGTGGAACGTCGTCAGACCGAGGGTGCTCTCCAGGATCAGGTGGTAGATGGTCACGAACCGGACTTTGGCGACGACGTTCTGCGGCGCGGCGATGAGGTTCTCGTGCGCCTCGACCAGAGCCTCATCGAAGATCTTGCGAAAGGCGGGGCTGACCTCGCGCCGTGCGCGCTCGATATGCGCGGCTATCTCGGCCGGCGAGGCGACGACTTCGTCCTGGAAGCGAGCATAGAACTGCATGTGGCGCGCTTCGTCGACCTGCTGGGTCGAGAGGAAGGTCGCCTCTTCCTCGCTGCCGTAGGCGCCGACCAGTCCGGAGAACTTGGTCGTGATCCGCTCCTCGGCCACCATCAGCGAGGCGAGCACCCAGTAGATGAGACCGCGGTCCTTGTCGTCGAGCTCACCCCACTGGGCCCGGTCGCGGGCGAGGTCGATCGTGAACGGGCTCCATTGTGAGTCCTCCCAGCGCCGGTAGAGGGTCTGGGGGTCGTTGAGCTGGATCTCAGCCTGGGTCAAGGGGCACCTGGGCTCGGATGATGGCCGAGGTTGCGTGCTCGTGGACGCGATGGGTCTCCTGGATCTCGACGGCCTCGAAGCCGGCGGCGACCAGCTGGCGCGCGTAGTCGGCGCGAGTCAGGGCGCCTGCGATGCAGCCCGTCCACTCCTGCATGCTCTGGCGGGTCGACTCGTCCATGCCTGGGTCGGCGATCACGTCGCTGACGGCGAAGCGGCCGCCGGGCCGCAGCACGCGGGCGGCCTCGCGGAAGACGGCTGGCTTGTCGGTGCTGAGGTTGATCACGCAGTTGGAGATGATCACGTCGACTGACGCATCAGGTAGGGGGACGTCCTCGATCGTGCCCTTGACGAACTCGACGTTCTCGATGCCGGCGTCGGCCTGGTTGCGCCGGGCCAGGTCGAGCATCTCGTCGGTCATGTCCAGGCCGTAGGCCTTGCCCTTGGGACCGACTCGCCGGGCCGAGAGCAGAACGTCGATCCCTCCGCCGGAGCCGAGGTCGAGCACGGTCTCGCGCTCGTTCAGCGCGGCAACCGCGGTCGGGTTGCCGCAGCCGAGGCTGGCCAGCTGCGCTGTCTCGGGCAGGACCTCGCGTTCGTCGAAGTCGTAGAGGCTCGAGCCGAACAGCTCGCGCTGCTCGTCGGTGATCACCGCTGCGTCACCGCAACAAGCCGCCTGGCCCGTGCGCTGCCGCCGCGGCCGCCTTCGCGTAACGGTCTCGCACGGTCTCGCGCACCTCGTCGGCGTCGTCGGGAACGGCCACGGAACCAGCGCCGCAACCGCATGTTCCGGCCTCGTGCGCGGGCCCGCAGCATCCGCCCTTGGCCTCGGGCTCACAGCAGGTCTCCCGGGCCGAGGGGGAGCAACAGGTCGACTCCGCTCGCTCCTGATCGACGGTCTCTAGATCAGCCATCCGCTCAGTTCCTCCAGTGCCGCGGGCTTGACGTAGTAGTAGGCCCATAACCCGTCGCGCTCCGAACCGACGATCCCGGCCTCGCGGAGCTTCTTCAGGTGGTGGGAGACGGTTGGCTGGGAAAGGTCGAAGAGCGGGACCAGCTCGCAAACGCAGACCTTGCCAGCGTGCTTTCGCAGCACGTCGACCAGCTGCATCCGCACCGGGTCGCCCAGGGCCTTGGCCACCTCAGCCATGCGCTCGGCCTGCGCTCGCTCGATGTCGGGGTAGACCACGGGCTCGCAGCAGACTTCGCCCTTAGGTCGCTTCTGCTTCGGCGCCAGTTCGAGCTTCTGCATCATCGTCTTCCCTTGCAAATCGAAGTCCATCAATACATGTATATCTATTGAACAGACATCTGGCAGGTGCTCTTCCCTTCCTCCTCCCATCCTTTCTCTTTCAATGGATAGGCTGCGCGCCGGAAGGCAATCAAGACGAGAGCGGCTAAGGGATGGCGGCCGACGAGAAGATCACCGAGGACGTGCCCGAGGTCCTGTTCGTCTGTGTCCACAACGCCGGGCGCAGCCAGATGGCGGCGGGGTTGCTGAACCGCCTCGCCGGCGGGCGCGTTCACGTTCGCACCGCCGGCTCCGATCCCTCCGAGGAGATCAACCCAGCGGCGGTCGAGGCGATGGAGGAGGTCGGCGTAGACCTCTCGCAGGAGTTCCCGAAGCCGCTGAACGACGAGTTCGTGCGCGCCGCCGACGCGGTGATCACGATGGGCTGCGGCGACGCTTGCCCGATCTACCCCGGCAAGCGATACGAGGACTGGGAGCTCGAGGACCCGGCTGGGAAAGACATCGAGACGGTTCGCCGTATCCGCGACGACCTCGAGCAGCGCGTCAGGCGCCTCTTCGCCGAGCTGGCGCCCGATGCCCAGGCCTGACCTGGCCCGGCGCGCGGCTGCAGAGGGGCTCGCGACGTTCGCTCTGGTCTTCGCCGGGTGCGGGGCGATCGTCGCCGACTCGGTCTACGACGCCGCGCTGGGCACGGTCGGGATAGGCCTCGTCTTCGGCCTGATCATCATGGTCATGGTGTACGCAACCGGCCACCTCTCGGGCGCGCACATCAACCCGGCGGTAACGGTCGCGTTCACGATGACGCGCCACTTTCCGCCACGCGAGGCCATCGCCTACATCGCCGCCCAGCTCGCCGGCGCCGTGGTCGCCGCGCTGCTCCTGCTTGCGGTCTGGCCCGATCAGCCGGCCGACCTCGGTGCCACCGTGGCGAGCGTGAGCGTCGGCAGCGCCCTGATCTACGAGATCGTCCTGACCGCGTTCCTGATGTTCGTGATCATGGCCGTGGCCACCGACACCCGCGCCGTCGGCGCCGCGGCCGCGATCGCAATCGGCGCCACCGTCGGGCTCGACGCCATCTTCGGGGGGCCGGTGACCGGCGCGTCGATGAACCCGGCTCGCTCTTTCGGCCCGTCGCTCATCAGCGGCGAATGGACAGACTTCTGGGTGTACCTCGCCGGCCCGCTGGTCGGCGGCGCGCTCGGCGCGTTCGCCTACCAGCTCGTCCGCGAGCCGGCTGAAGACCGAGGGGTCCGTGCTTAGCCGCGGAGTGACGGTCAGCTCGGCGTCGCGCTGTCCTTCGACGCCCGGATGCCTAGCAGCGGTGGCCTAGCGTCTGGGGCGTTCGAAACGCGCGAAGTAGCCGAATGGTGTGCCTGAGCGGTCAGTGAAGTTGAGGCCGACGCGTTCGGCGCGTTCGCGTAGGCGTTTGGGGCTGACCCAGTGGGGGTCGCCGAACAGCTCGCCGACGACTAGTCGCCCGCCGGGTTTCAGCACGCGCGTGAGCTGGCACAGGGCGGTGTCTTGGTCGGGGATCTCGCCTAGTACGGCCGTGAGGTAGGCGGCGTCGAAGGTGGCGTCGGGGTAGGGCAGCTCGCGCGCGTCACCTTGTGTTGGGACGAGGTTGTCGATGCCCGCCTCGCCCGCGCGGCGCATCGTGTGATCGAGCATCTGCTGCTGGAGGTCGAATACGTCGAGCTGCCCGCCCGGGGCGATCGACTCGGCTACCGGCAGGGTGTAGTAGCCCGTGCCTGGGCCGACTTCGAGCACGCGCTCGCCGGGCTGGGGGGCGAGCACCTGCCGGAGGCGGCTGCGGGTGATCAGTGGGTGCGGCGGTTCGACCCAGAACCGTTGTCCGTAGGGGCACGCGGACGGGTTCTTGCGCCACCACAGCGCAGCGCCGAGGACTGCGCCGCCAGCCAGGAGCCCGAGTGTTCTGGCCTTCACCCCGGCACTCATCGCGGTGTCCCCGTGGCCGCAAGCAGTCCATGTAGCACGGGCTCGAGCGTTGCCGCCCGTTTCAACCCGATGCCATTCCTGATCGTCTCACCTACGACAAACCCAGCAGCCGCGTCGAGATCAGCGCCACCATCACCGAAGCGATAGCCGACGCACTCCACAACGCGAAAGACCTCCCGCAGGAGCTCTCAAGCGTCGCTCGGATCATGAAACGGTACCGGCTGGCGGCCTAGGCGCCTGCAGCTCACTTGCGCTTCTCGCGCTGAGCGAGAGCCGGCGCGGGTGACCTCAGCACCGTTGCGCTGAAACGCCGCGGCAACTTCGAAAGGCGCCGGCGACCTCGCGGGTCGCTGGCTCCGCGCCGAGCGGATAGATGTGCAGCGCGTCGACCCCGGGAGTGCCGGCGAGCTCCGTCGCGAGTTCGGTCGCCAGCGCCACACCGCCGCCCATGCTGATCTGTCGGTACGCACGGTCGGGGATCAGGCAGCCCGGCAGTCGTCGGGCGCGTTCGGCCATCCGCTCATTTCGCAACAGGGCGATCCCCGCGTAGAAACGCACCCCGGCGAGCAACTCCGCCGACCGCTCTAGGAACGCGCGCAGCGCGCCTAGGTCGAAGATCATCTGCGACTGGACGAAGTCCACCCCGGCCGCGAGCTTGCGCTCCAGCAGGGCAAGCTCTCGGTCAAGATCGGGCGCGAAGGGGTTGACGACCGCGCCGACCTCGAGCTGGTGCGGCTCGGCCCACTGCTTGGCGGCCGCAATGAGCGATGTGGCCTTGAGGTCTCTGACGCGCGGAATTCCCTCAACCGGGTCACCGTGGATGCACAGGACCCCCTCGGACCCGAGGGCTGCGGCGCCCACGACCTGGGACTGCAGTGCCAAGCGGTTGCGGTCGCGGCAGGACACGTGGACGATCGTCCCCACGCCCTGCTCCCTGGCCAGGGCGACGGCAGCAAGGGGTGACATCCGCGGCTGTCCGGCGTGATTGTCGGTCAGGCCGACCAGGTCCACGGTGTCGGCCAGCGTTGCGATCCGCTCGCGCACGCGACCGGCGTCGGCCGTGCCGGGGAGCGAAATTTCGGCGGACGTGAGGGCCGTCGACGGCACGGCTACAGGCTAACCAGCCTCCGCCCATCCGGTTAGCTTCGGCGATACCAGCTCACGGCGCGGCTGCACGACAACGCCACGGCGCGCGATCTCGCGACGCTCGATGGAGCGCCCGGAGGGCACGATCCCGCCCATGGAGACATCGGCTACTGGGCCCCCGCCCCGGCGCGACGATGGCAACGAGGCCGACGGCGACGAGCTGGCGCAACCTCACAGGAAGTCGGCGCGGGCTCGGCCGGTGCGCATCCGCTGGGGGTGGCGGCCGACGCGGATGCGAGCGATCTCCTTGCCGCTCCTGAACGAGATCACCGACACCCGATCCTTACGCGCGACCGACACGAAGCAGTAACGGCCGTCGTCGCTGGTCGTCGACCAGTAGGGCACGCCTCCAGTGCCGACATTGATCAGCTTCTGGACCCGGAGTGTGCGCCGCACGACGATCGCCGCGAAGTCGGACATCGTCCCAGCCACGCAGAACTTGGTGCCCTGCCGGTTCAACGCGAGGCCGTGATGGGCGGAGTCGAGCAGGTACTCCGTGCGCGGCAACCCCTGTGCCCGGCTTCGGATCGGCAGCACAGCGACTCGCAGCGGCCGGCGGCGCTTGAGGTCGTACTCGACGAACCCATGCAGGAACGAGAGCTGAAAGTAGACGTACCGCTCGTCCGGCGAGATCGCCATCGGCCGGACCGCGGCGCTGACGTTGATCCCGTACTTGGCCAGCTCCCCGCCCATGTCGATGCGGCGAATCACTCGCAGCGTGCGCGCGTCGATGACCTCGAAGACCCGCTCGCCCTTGGTGGCATCCTGCGACGGGTCGTCCGTGCCCGTGTAGACCGTGCCGATGCTGGCGTGGAAGATCAGCCGCCCGTCGCGGGAGAAGTTGTTCTCGTGGGGCTGGTCGCCCGAGGGGATCGCCCCGACGATCTGTCCGTCCTTGGTGTCGATCACGTTGACCGCGCGCGCGGTCGACGCGGACACCAACAGACGTCGCCCGTCCGGCGAAAGCGCCATGTGGTCGGCTCTGTAGCCGTCGATCTTCGTGCGCCAGGCGATCTTTCTTGTCTTGAGGTCGATCGCCACCACGTCCGCGAAGCTCGGCCTGGAGAAGTACACGTAGCGGCCGCCGCGCGACACGAAGCCGTCGTCGACGTACTGGTTATTGCCCTCGCCGATCTGACCGCGAATGAAGTCGAAGATCGCCAGCCGAGCGGGGTCGGCGTTGATCTCCGCGATCCGCTGCTGCGCATCGGGGATCACGTTCAGCCGCGCGAGCCGCTTGAACGAGCGCGGATCGACCAGGTCGGCGGTGCCCGCCCAATTGTTGCTCACGACGAGCACACTCCGTAGCGACCGCTTCTTTGCCTCCGCGGCCGGTCCTGCGCTCAGCGTGACGATCCCGATCACAAGACCGAGCACGGCCACCAGCCGGCCGACGTGCCTACCACCACCGAGTTGCATCCTTCTCCCTCTCCATAGCTTCGCCACATGCCACGGATCTCCATGCGCGCCCGATGGATCAGCCTAAACCTGTCGTTGCCCGACCACAATGGCGGTCGCACACTCTTCCCACGCCCCACTTTTGTGAGCCGTAAACAGGGCGACCCGGTGGGGTCGCGGGGAACCGGTGAGCGCTCACACATTCGCCGACCGGCAAGGAGGACAACAGAATGCCGAACCTCTTCGAGCCCGATTTCGATGCCGAGCAGGACCGGCCAGGATTCAGGTGGCGGCGGGCTCGACTTAGTGCACAGGCTGGAGGAGAGCGACTTGGGGCGAGCCTCTTTCAACTCGATCCGGGTCAGGCTTCCTTTCCCCTCCACTACCACCTCGCGAATGAGGAGTTGCTCTTCGTCCTCCGCGGCCGTCCAACATTACGGACCAGTGCGGGGGAGCGCGAGCTGGAGGAGGGCGAGGTGGTTGCGTTCCCACGTGGCGAAGGCGGGGCGCATCAGCTGATCAACCGCCGCGACGAACCGGTGCGCTTCGCGATTGTCAGCGAGATGGTTGGTCCTGATCTCGTCGTCTATCCGGACTCAGGCAAGGTCGGCGCCCGCGAGCGACCTCCCGGCAGCCTCGACAGGGGTCTCGCTCTGAGCTTCTTTGAGCGAGATGCCGTCGATTACTTCGAATGCGAGGAGCGCCCGCACCGATAGGTCTGTGGGCAAAGCCCTGGCTCAGCGCAGCTTCCCCCCGCCGACGAGCCACCGGATCGCCAGCCCCTGGGGCGCGATGCGCGTCCCGAGGTTCCGAAGCGCGTAGGCCGGCTGCCGGCGGACCATCATCAGCCGACCGAAGGGCGTGCAGACCATACGACACGCGCACCGATCGGCCGTCGCCGCGACTCGTACTCGCGCAGCCCGGACGTCTCTTCTCGAGCGAAGCGCAGGCACTCCGCCAAGACAGCGGCGTCCTCGATCGCCAGGCCTGCTGATATCCCAAGGGTCGGAAGGCTGGAGTGCGCGGCATCACCCAGGAGCGTGACCCGGCCGTGCCCCCACGCCGGCAGGGGCGGCGCGTGCGGAGCGTCGTTGAAGAGGTAGTCCGCCCTCTCAGTCTGCTGCAGGATGTCCCGGACCTCTGCCGGCCAACGCGCGAACGTCTCGAGCGCGCTCTGCTTGTGCTCGGCCTCCGACGTCGGAGGCTCTGGTGGGAAGGGCGCGCCCGCATACCAGCGGACTAGCTCGTCACTCATGCGCGCCGCCCCGAACACTCCGGCGGGGCCAATCACGCGAAGATGCAGGCCGGTCGGGTGTTGCTCCTCGGTCACTGCCGCCGTCCCCCGCCAGACTGCGATCTCCGCTCGTCGCAGGCGCGTCTGGGCGGCCTTCGGGATCGTGCCGCGCACGGTCGAGTGGACGCCGTCGGCGCCGATCAGCAAATCGCCCGTGGCGCTGGTGCCGTCCTCGAACTCGGCACGCACCTCGTCTCCTTCCTGCTCGACGCCGATGCAGCGACGACCACAGATGATCGCCTCGGTCCCGAGCGCATCCGCCAACAGATGCTGCAGCTTCGACCGATGGATCTCGTAGCTGGGCGCACCGATTCGCACACTGAGCGGCGTGACCGCCACGTCGCCGAGCAGGCGACCGTCAATCGAGCGATGGACTACGCGCTCGATGGGCCGGCCGATCTGGGGTAGCTGCTCACCCAGGCCAAGTTCATCGAGGCGACGGATAGCGAACGCCCAGAGCGAGAGGCCGGTATTGAGCTCGGAGAGCTGCTCACGCTGCTCGAAGACGACAACCCTCAGTCCCAGCCGGCGCAGCTGCAGGGCGGCCGAGAGGCCGCCGATGCCGCCGCCGATGACAAGCGCGGAGCGGGAGTGCAGACCCTTGCCCTCGTCTGAGCGCCCGTCCATGCTCGCAGCATGCCTGAATGGCTTCTCATCGCCGCCAGCGGCACGCTGGCGCTGTATCTGCTCTTCGTGCTCGGCATGCTGGTCGTCGGTCGGCGATCTGACGCACGAGCGATCGCCGCCTTCGTCCCCGATTGCCTCGTCCTGTTCAAGCGGCTGCTCGGCGACGAGCGCGTCTCGCGGCCCGGCAAGCTGCTACTCGCGGCGCTTGTTACCTACCTGGCGCTGCCGTTCGACCTCGTGCCCGACTTCATCCCCGTCGCTGGACAGCTCGATGACGCGATCCTCGTCCTCGTCGTGCTGCGGACCGTACTTCGCGGCGCCGGAACCGGCTTGATCCGAGAGCACTGGCCAGGCCCCACGTCGTCCCGGGCTCTGATGCTGCGCTTGGCAGGCGACAACGCCACTTCGTCGGACGCCTAGCTTGCGGAGCCGGAAGGCCCGATACGTTCAGCGGACCGGTTCTCCGTTCCCACGAAAGGAGGCCTCTCGGCGGAGAGCCTCCCTGCACTGATGACCGGGAGGTCGCCGCCCGGCAACCGACTATGTCTTGAACCCTTCCTCGCCTGGGGTTTCACTCCCGGAGCCGCGCGGCCGGATTGCGTGATTCAGGCGTCCGGAGAGGCTCTCTGGCGAGCCGTGCCTCGCTGCCGCTTCCGCGCAAGGGAGCAGTGAGTTCCGGTCGCCGCAAAGCGGCCCGTCCGCATGGGTCGCGAGAGCGCGCCTTCGTGAGATCGCGCGCCCTAGATCTGGAGGTCGACCGCAACCGGGATACCGGTCTCGAACCAGTAGCGGTGCATCTCGCGGATCTTCGCGGGCGTCGGAATCCCCTTCAGGTGCAACAGGCATTCGCCGTAATCGACCGCGTGCACCGATTCGCATAGCG
This sequence comes from uncultured Thermoleophilaceae bacterium, assembly GCA_963755215.1. Lineage (GTDB taxonomy): Bacteria > Actinomycetota > Thermoleophilia > Solirubrobacterales > Thermoleophilaceae > JAAYBF01. Next base: position 89,717 of record CAVWIW010000014.1, on the reverse strand, counting down.
CCGCGCGCGCGGACTCGAGCTCGCCCTCGTCGGTGATCTCGCGCGCCGTGCCGGCGAACGTGCGACGTCCCAGGCGCAGCGTGACCCGCGCGTCCGCGCGGATGTTATGAACCCACGCCGCGACCGCGTTCGGTCGCTTCTTGGCCAGGGCGGGCGGGCGCAGCATCACCATGAAGGCCTTGTCGCCTCGCAGTACGGCGCGGATGACCTTCTTGCGCGGCTGGCCGCTCTTGCGACCCGTCGTGGTCAGCACGCCGTGACCATCGGCTACCCATGGACGCAGGAGATGATCTCGGTCGCCCGCAAGCACGAGAACGTCTACATCGACACGTCTGCCTACACCGCAAAGCGCTACCCGCCCGAACTGGTCGCCTACATGCAGTCGCGGTCGGGGCGGCAGAAGGTCATGTTCGGCACGAACTACCCGATGGTCTTCCACCAGCAGGCCCTAGAGCACCTCGACGATCTGCAGCTCGACGGCGAGGCGCGCGACCTCTTCCTCGCTGGAAACGCGCAGCGTGTGCTCGGGCTGCAGCGCTAGCGATCAGCCCCGACCGCCGAACCCCCAAGGCACGACAAGCCGAACCGCCGGATCGAGATCAGCGCCATCCTCACCGAAGCGATCGCCGACGCCCTCCACAACGCGAAAGACCTCCCGCAGGAGGTAGTCGAGCTACTCCGAACAGTCCGGCGGCTTCGAGGGCCTCGGCGTGATCCCGGAAGTACTGCACCTTGAGGAAACGGCCGTCACGGATGGTGTAGACGTTGATCCACTCCATGTCGCTCTGGGGGCCGCGTCCGAAGCCATGCCAACCCACTCGCGCGATCACCCTGTCGCCCACGGCGACGAGATCACCCAGGAATCCACGATCATCTCGAATGCATCCCGCACCTGGCTGAGCTCCTGCATCACCGCGTCGCGACCGACGAAGGGCCCGGGCTCGGGCCAGTCAGGCAAACCCTCCATAACCGCGTCGGCGTCGTGCAGCTCTCGCACGCCCTCGATGTCCCCGGCGTTCCAGACCTTGAGGTAGTTGCGCACGACCTCGATGTTCTCCTCCGACATCGCCCGCGCAGTATCGCGTTGGCAGAAGGCGCCTGTCGCGTTGCTACTCGGCTAGCGTCTCGCCGGAGCCGCCCAACTCTTCGGGGAAGTCCTTGAGCTTGGGGAGCCCATCTTTCATGGGCAGCACCGTCGACTCGTAATTGACGTGCACCCCGGGTTCAAACGGAAATTCGGGGATCGTCGCCGCGTAGACGTCGACTAGGCCCCATTGGGGATGCCGTGTCAGCAGATGGCCGCCGCAAACCTTGCACCACTGCCGGTAGCTCCGCTCGTTCGCGTTGTACTCGCCGATCTCGTCTTCTCCCTGGGTCGCCTTCACCGCCTCGGGCTTCCAGAGCGTGAATGCGTTGACCGGGCCGGCAGACCAGCTCCTGCACGCCTTGCAATGACAGTAGCCGGCGCCCTCCGGATCCCCCGAGACTTCGATCGTGACGGCCCCGCAGTAGCACTGCCCTTCGTAGGTCTTTTCATCCTGGCTCATGAGTTCCTCCTTTGCTCAAGGTCTAGTCGGGACATCCCCATGCACTATCGCTCAAACCGCCGCGTTCCATGCGAAGCAGTAGCGCCTGCCCTTCCAGGAGTACCACCTTCTATCCATGGCCTGACCCCTGCCTCCACTGCGGGTCGCGGCCTGAAGCGAGGGCGAGCTGCTACTCCACGACCCAGCGGCTTCGGCGGCTTCCTCGCGGTCGGCATCGGTCGAAACCTCGCTATGCGCCCGTCGCGGAAGTGAGCGACGCATCCGGCGCGGCCGTCTACTCGCTCAGCGCGACGCGCCGTAGGGCGGACGCGAGACCTTGTTGAACTTCCAGATCTCTCCCGCTGAGGGTGACGACGTAGGCGGTGTTCCCGATGAATTCGAGCGAGGTCGGCCGGTCCAAGCCGTCCGCGATGACGGTGAAGGTGCCGCGCCGGTTCACCTTGACGAGGCTGCCGGTGTTCGGCTGTGCTGGAGAACCCGGAGCCACACCGTCCCAGACACCCTGCGAGAGGGCGTAGAGAGTGCGACCGCGACCAAACTCCACGTCGACGAGCAGCCGGGCGCCGGAGGCCACCTCGGTTGCGGTGGTCGACTTCGGTCCGAACGACACGATCTTGCCGTCCTCGGGCAGGTGGGGGACGACGCCGGCCTCCGCCATGTAGACCGTCTTTCCACGTACCGCCAGCCCGGTCGGGACGATGTTCTCGAACGCGATCAACTCGCTGACGTCGCCCTTGAGCGTGACCCGCAGCACTCGGTTGAGGTGCCCATCGGTGACTAGGAGCCCGCCACGGTAGGTGTCCAGTGCGTACTGGACCCCGGTCGGGATGTCGAACGGAGTGTTTGGCGGATTGCTCAACGAGAACGCGCCGATGTCCGCGACGACGGTGAAGCTGTGTGGGTCGTCGACCCGGTAGACGCCCACTTTGTCGCTGCCGCCGACATCGGGGCCGACGAGTGTGACGAGCACGTATGCGGTATGGCCGATGAACGCGACGTCCATGGCCCCACCGAAGCCGACGATCGAGCGCGGCAGACCACTGGCGAATGTGGTGACACCCCCGGTCTTCGGATCGACGCGCGAGATCCTGCCGGCCGCGCTCTCGGTGACATACAGCGCGCCACCTGGGCCGACGGTGCTGCCCGAGCCACCGTCTAGGCCCGTGACTAGCTGGGTGGGGTTCGATGTGACGTTCGGTTTGGCGGCGGCAGTGGCGGTTGGCGCCACCATGGCGGCCGCGACCGTCGCGAGCGCGATCAGGTGCTTGGTGGTCATGGTCTTCTCCTTGCTTTTCTTGGGTGGTTGGGGGTCAAGCACGGGGACGGGCGACTAGGAGGGGCTCTCGCTCGGGCGAGAGCGCCCTCCAGGGCCGGCCTTGGCTAGTAGCTGATCCGTCCTTTGTGAGTCTCGACGTCACGGGACGTCAGGGTCGTGCCGACGGTCGAGACGATCTCGCTGCTGATCTTGGTCGTGAGCGTGCCGCTGGCGTCGGCGAAGCGACCGGTGCCGCCGGTGACCGTGCTGACGAGCGTGGCCTCGCTTCCGGTGGCCGTCAGCGTCCCCGTCCCGGTGGCGGTCGTGTAGACCTCGTCGCCGTTGGCCGCCACGATGATCGCCGTGAGCGTGAAGCTGAACGTGTTTCCGGTGAGCGTGAACGACGTGATGTCGTTCGTGAACGTGAACCTGCCGAGGTGCGAGAGCTGACCGCTCCCGACGACGCTCCCGGTCCCCGTGGCGAGGTTCACGGTGGTCGTTGACGTGCTCGTGCCGCTCGACGGGCGGTCAGTGCCCTTTGCCTTCCCCAGCGCCGCTGCCGGGCTTAGAGCCGCAACCGCGAATAGGGCGAGGATGATCGTGAAGCGACGCATTGGTCGCCTCCTTCCAGTTAGGTGGCGCCGCGCCTGACGCGGCGCGCACGGGATTGCGGCGGACGCGTCTGGTGCTGCCCTCCGAAGAAGGCCACCCGAGCCGCGCCGCGTCCGCTGATTCAGTCGCTGTGCTGGGATAGTCATGCCTTCTCCTCGCTTGCGCAGGGGTAGAAGTAAGGGTCGAGTACGTGGACCTGGGTGATTTGCTCGACCGGCAGGTCGTTGCGGGCGGCGCTCTTGCGGATCGCCTCCGGGCTGGGCCCGTCGTAGACGCAGAACGTCTTCTTTTGGTCCTCGCTCACGTAGGAGTGGAGCCAGGTGACGCCCGCCTCGGCGTTGCGCTCGACGACCGCGGCGCACGACTTGGCGCCCTCCGCCGCGGCTGGGATGCCCGTCCGATCCGAAAACGTGCGTTCAACGACGTAGCGCGGCATCTCGATCGGGCTCCTTTCCGGTCCGCGACTCTGGCGTCGAAGCTACGCGGACCGAGGGCTGGCGCGCATCGGCCAACCTGCCCAGGTTGGGCTCCGGGGCTACCTATCTTGGCCGGCGAGCCCGAGCCGCACGGCGGCCGCGCTCGCCTCGCCGCGCGAGGGGACCTCGAGCTTGCGCAGGATCGCCGAGACGTGGTGGGCGACCGTCCTCTCGGAGAGAAACAGCCGCTCCGCTATGTCGGCGTTGCGCAGCCCCTGCGCGACCAGTTCGAGCACCTCGACCTCGACGCGAGGTCAGGTTGGCGGGGTTCTGCTGTGTTCCAGGGCGCGGTCCGCGCGGCAGCCCCCGGGCACCGCGCTCGCGCAGGCGGCGCGCGACGATCGCCGCCGCCGGCCGAGCGCCCAGTCGCTGCAGCTACTCCAGCGCGTGGCGTAGGGCGTCATCGTCGTCGGCGTCCGCGAGCGCGAGCGCGGCCTCGTACGGACAGCCGAGCTCCGCCCAGAGGTCCGCGGCGCGTTTCCACTCGCCGGCTATCTGGAGGGCGTACGGCTCGGCCGCGCCAGGCGGAACGTCCTCCTCGACGCCGGCGCGCCAGCGCCAGTAGGCGAGCTCACCGATCAGCCAAGCACCCTGGCGCTGCTGGGCGAGTTCGAACGCGGCGTCGGTCTCCTGGGGCACGGCTTCGCGATCGCCCTCGAGCCACGCGGCCTCGGCTCTCGCCGCCGCGACCGGCCCAAGTCGCCCGAGCTCCTCCGATGGCTTCGCCAGCGCGAGCGCCTCGTCGAGCGGCGCCCACTGTCCCGGGTCTCCGCGTCGCGCCCGCAGGCGACCGAGCGTCACCAGCGCGATAATGCTGCCGAGGCCGAAGCCGTGGGCAGAGAGGACCTGCGCCGCGGAGTCTGCTGATTCGCCCCAGCGCCCCTGCTCGAGCTCTAGCTCCGCACGCCGTGCGATCAGAATACGGTCGCCAGCCATCCAGGTCGTGCTCGCCGCAGTATTCGATTCCGGCGTCGATGTAGGACTCCGGCGAGGGCGTGCGCACGAGTACGCAGCGGCGCCGTGAGCGAGATAGCAAAACGCTGCCGCCACCTCCTCCTCCAGTCCCGCCTCCTGGGCAAGCTCGAGGCACCGCTCGAGCTTCTGCCGCCCTCCTTCCACGCCCCGCAGGAACTCAGCCGCGGCAATGTTCGTACGTGCGTGGACGGCGGCCTCGATGTCATCGAGTCGCTCTGCGAGCTCGAGCGCGCGCGTGCCCCAGGCGACCGTTTCCTCCAGATCCTCGACCGCCCTGTACAGCAACGACAGCGCGCCGTAGGCCCGCGCAAGCTCCCGCCCAGGTGGCAGCCGCTCGAGAACGTCGACGGCGCCCCGGCCAGCCTTCTCCGCTTCGTCCCGTCGGCCGATCACCCACAGCGGCCACGACAGCGCGCGAAGCGCGTTGCCCTCCTTGCGCGAGCTCACCGACCTGCTCGGTGACACTCGAGCGCCTCACGGTGCACCTTGATCGCCTCGGTGAACTCACCGATCACGGTGCACTCGTGCGCGCGATGGTCGAGGAGCTCCCCCCGCGCCTCGGGCGGGAGGCCTTCGGCGAACCGGAGCGCCCGCGCATACTGGGCGGCGGCCTCGCGATGCGCCCCCACCGAAGCCGCACGGAGGGCAGCCTCGGGCGCGAAGCGCAGCACCGCTTCGCCGTCGTCCGCCGCCTCGGCATGGTGGGCGAGGCGAGCGACGTCCGGTGCGCCCTGCGATCGTCCAGCGAGCGCCGCGAGTGCTTTCCTGTGCAGGGCGAGCTTCGCGTTCGGCGCCAGTGATCTCCTCGACGGCGAGGCGGGCGAGCTCGTGGCGGAATGCCACGCCCCCGGAGTCCGGTGTCAGCATGCCAGCCGCCAGGCATTCCTCGAGACGGTCGGCGGCCTCCCCGGCAAGCGCATCCAGGAGCCAGAGCTCGACCTGCGGCGGTGCGACCGCCACCGCCTCGAGCAGCGTCCTCGCCGACGGACTCACGCGCGCCATGCGGGCGAGCACCGCGTCACGGACCGTGGACGGGATCTCGCCCTCTTCGACCGCCAGCACCTCGGTGACGAAGAAGGGGTTGCCAGCGGTCGTGCGGTAGAGCTCCTCCGCGTCGAACCCCTGCGGCTCGGCGAGCTTCGCCACAGCCGCCGGGGAAAGCGGCGCGAGCGTTAGGCGGCTGACCTCCTCGCCCGCGCCCAGCTCTCCGAGCACGATCCGAAGCGGGTGCCCACGGTCGAGCTCGTCGTCCGGTAGCTGGCGAGCACGAGCGCGGGAACCGTTGCTATCCGACGAGCGAGCAGCCTGAGCACGTCGAGCGTCGCCTCGTCCGCCCAGTGCAGATCCTCGAGCACGAGCACCGTCGGCGCTCGGCTCCCCAGCTCGCGGATCAGCGCACCCACGACGTCGTGGGGCTTGGCGCCGTGCGTCCGCGACCTCCGCGAGCTCGCCGCCGGTGAGCTCGGCGATGTCGAGCAGAGGCCCGAGCGGACGCGGCGTGAACAGCGCCTCGCAGGCACCCCAGAGAAACCGCGGCCCGCCTTGGTGCTCGTCGCGGAGCCGCCGCAGGAGCGCGGTCTTTCCCACTCCGGCCTCACCGGCGACGAGCACGAGCCGGCCCTGCGAGCTGCCCACCACGAGCGCTGAGCCACTCATCGAGCGTCGAGAGCTCGCGAGACCGCTCGAGCAGCTCGCCGCGTTCAGCCGACGTAACCCTTGCTGCGTTCACGCGTTCACCTTTGCCGCGTTCATCCTCCCCCCGTCGCACCCAAAGATCCAGCTTCAGAAGCGGGCAGCATCTGCAGCACCGTCACACGCACGCACCGCAGCCACGACGAGGCGGGCCTACCATGCCCTGGCGTCAACGTGCGCACAGCAGCGCAACACCTGCCCAGCAGGGGCGACTAGCGTGTGCGACTGGTTCAGTTGGCGCTGCTGCTGGCTCCGGTGTTGCAGTGCGCCTGGTCCTCCTCACCCTGCCACCACGTTCGGCTTGCTAGAGCGAATAGGGGGCGAGGGGGAGGGGTGCTCTCGCGACCCGCCTCGGTGCGGCGGGGCCACGGCCGCTGGGCTCGTTCACCATGCCTACGGGACGGGGCAGGCACCCTCAGGCGGCCCAGCTGGAGTGGAGCGCCGACTGGGACCGGCTGCAACGGACCGCTAGTCCGACGAAGGCGTGCATCGGAACCAAGGGACTCAAGCTCCAGGGATGCGCCCCCGGCCGTAGGCAGCTGCGCTAGGTGGCGCAGCAGCGCTCGCGCGGATGCGGTTGCTGCCTTGCCGCACCTTCGGTGCGATATCGGTGTTGGGTTGGTCGATGCGTCTTTCAGCGATCGCGGCCTTGATGCTGACTTGCGCCCTCTGCTGGCCTGCGGGTGCTTCGGCCGAGAGGGCACCGTCGGTTAGGTGGGCAGTGCCGGGCGGGGGTGCTGGGGCCGACGACGCCGATGGTGTAGGCACCGACCCCCGCGGGCGGATCGTGATCTCAGGTGGGTTCACGGGTCCCGGCGTGGCAGGGTGGGACGTCTTCGCCACTGGGTACGAGAAGGGTGGCCGCGTCAGATGGACGCGCCGCTTCGGGGGCACCGGCGCGGATCACTCCTATGACAACGACGTCGACTCGCGCGGCGATGCCGTCCTCGCGGGCACCTTCAACGATCGTGTCAACTTCGGCGGTCAGGGGCTGGTTAGTCGTGGGGGGACGCTCCCGCTATATGGGGACGCGTTCCTGCTGAAGCTCGGCAGCCGCGGGCAGATCAAGTGGGTGCGGCAGATCGGTGGTAGCGGGTCCGATGGTGGCGACGAGGTCGCGGTCGGGCCGCGCGACAACATCTACGTGATCGGCGACAGCAACGGCCCCACTCGCTTCCCCCGATCCACCCAGCTCCCGGCGACGGGGGGCCGCGATGCCTGGGCGGCGCGCTACAGCCCCCGCGGCGGTCTCGTCTGGGCTCGCTCGCTCGGGGGCCCGGGGGAACAGCAAAGCCACGGGATCAGCGCGGACCGCGAAGGGAACGCGCTCGTGACCGGGGAGCTCCGGGGCACGGCGGTGTTCGGCTCACATCGCCTGACCAGCGCGGGATCGAGGCCCGACGCGTTCATCGCCAAGCTCGACCGACGGGGGCGCGTTCGCTGGGCGCGGCGCTTCGGTGACGCAGACCGGGAATCGGCCGCGGCATCGACGCCGACGCCCGCGGCCAGATCTACTTCAGCGGCGAGTTTCAAGGCACGCTCCGGCTCGGCGCCACGACACTCACAAGCGCGGGCCGGACGACCTCTTCCTCGCCAAGGCCGACCGCACCGGACGCATCCGCTGGGCCATCAGCATGGGCGGCCCCGGCGCCGAGGTGGGACCCGAAATAGAGGTGGACCGCGCCGGGAACAGCTACCTGACCGGAACGTTCAGCGAAACCGCGCGCTTCGGCAACAGGAGGCTGACGACCTCCGGGTCGCGCGCCGCCTTCGTCGCAAGGTCTCTCCGAAAGGTCGGATCGCCTGGGTCGTGTCGTCCACAGACAGCGGCTATGCGACGCTCGGGGAGCTTTCGCTCGGACCCAAGTCGGTGAACGTTCTGGGCCGGTTCGCCGGCGTAGCGCATTTCGGTCGCTTCGCCCTTACCAGCGCAGGCCGGACCGATTTCTTCCTGGCACAGCTCCGGCGCTAACGGCGCCGCCTTCGCGCAGTTCGTGGGGGGCTGACCGGCGGCGCGCCTCTGGGGTCGCTACTTAGATCGCAATGCGCGATGAGCGACAGCCAGTGGCGGGTCGACGCGTGTCGCTGCATCTACCCCGCGAGTCTGTTCGGTTGCCGGGTGTGGGTGGATTCCGCGGATGATGTTGCGGCGAGCAGGCGCGACGTGATGGTCGCTGCCCCTTCGTTTCGCGTAGCGACGCCGGCCCCTGTCCCGGCATAGAGCGCCATGGCGGCGATATCGCCGCTTGTGTCCAGTGTCGGCTGGGCATCGCTGTAGCGGGGGATCGGGTGCCCGCCACGGCTGGCGATCCGGTCTCCTTCGCCCGGACGCGCTCCTGGCGGTGGAGAGCCGGCAGCCTTCCAGTTTTCAAGCGTTTTGTTGACCAGTACGCGGTGTGGAGCGTCCGGCCACCCCCCGTCGAAGAGCCCCGTCAGGCACGTCGCGGATGCGCCGGCGTCGCGGAGACGGTCACGGTAGATCGGATGCACGTCGGCCTCGTCGGCGAGAAGGTACGCCGTGCCGGCCACGACGCCGGTCGCCCCCGCCGCGATAGCCGCCGCGGCGGAGGCCGCGTCTCCGATGCCTCCGGCCGCAAGGATGGGGTGCGAGAGCGCGCGTCGCAGCTCGCGCACCAGCCGATGAAGCGGCGTGCGGGACTGGACGTGGCCGCCCGCTTCGACGCCTTGGACTATCAGGGCGTCGGCACCGGACCGCGCCGCCTGGACACCCGACTGCGGATCTCCGACTTGGACGAGGACTTTCGCTCCCGCGGCGTGCGCCCGGCGGATGGAAACTGCGTCTACACCCCACGAGAATGAGATAAGAGGAACCCTTTGCTCGGCCAGGAGCTCAAGGCGCTCGCCTTGATCGAAGGCCAGGACCAGGTTGACGCAAAACGGACGATCGAGCGCACGCTGTATGTGACCGACCTCCTCGCGCAGCTGCTCGAGCGGGGTCCACGAGGCGGCCAAGCACCCGATTCCCCCGGCAGAGGCGACGGCGACCACGAGATCTGGCGTGCTCGCCGGCCCGATAGGCGCCTGCATCACGACCGGACCACGCATCAGCGGATCGTGGCAGCTTCACGCCGACCGCCGCTCGCGCCTCGATGGAACAGGGCCCAGACTGTTGCATTGCGCGATTTGCAGGAGTGAGTGGAACCTCGCGAAGAGAGTCCTGTTTGTCGTCCACGCCGACCGCCTGACGCTACCGGCACGCGCGTGCCGGTACCGCTCTGCGCGGCAACCGTCACCAGCCGATCCGCGCCGCCCGCCACGGAACCGCTGATGGTAAGGAAGGGGTCTCCGGTTCGAGTCCGGAAGAGGGCTTCGCTCTACTAGCGGATGAGCCCCGCCTGTCGCGTTGCTACTCGGCTAGCGTCTCGCCGGAACCGCCCAACTCTTCGGGGAAGTCCTTGAGTTTGGGCACCCGTCCTTCATGGGCAGCACCGTCGACTCGTAATTGACGTGCACCCCGGGTTCAAACGGAAATTCGGGGATCGTCGCCGCGTAGACGTCGACTAGGCCCCACTGGGGATGCCGTGTCAGCAGATGGCCGCCGCACACCTTGCACCACTGCCGGTAGCTCCGCTCGTTCGCGTTGTACTCGCCGATCTGGTCTTCTCCCTGGGTCGCCTTCACCGCCTCGGGCTTCCAGAGCGTGAATGCGTTGACCGGGCCGGCAGACCAGCTTCTGCACGCCTCGCAATGACAGTAGCCGGCGCCCTCCGGATCCCCCGAGACTTCGATCGTGACGGCGCCGCAGTAGCACTGCCCTTCGTAGGTCTTTGCATCCTGGCTCACGAGTTCTCCTGCTCGAGGTCTGGTCGGGACATCCCCACGCACTATCGCTCAAACCGCCGCGTTCCATGCGAAGCAGTAGTGCCTGCCCTTCCAGGAGTACCACTTCTATCCATGGCCTGACCCCTGCCTCCACTGCGGGTCGCGGCCTGAAGCGAGGGCGAGCGGCTACTCCACAGCCCAGCGGCTTCGCTTCCATCGCGGTCGGCATCGGTTGAAACCTCGCTATGAGCCCGTTGCGGAAGTGAGCGACCCATCCGGCGCGCCGCCGACTCGCTCAGCGCGGCGCGCGGAAGGGCGGACGCGAGACCCTGTTGAACTTCCAGATCTCCCCGCTGATGCAGCTCGCGACACACACGCACCACAACCCCCGTCACACGGTCGTCGCTTGGCTGTGTGGCGCCGTGGTGCCCGGGTGGTCAGTGCTGGCTGCTGTCACCACGCTGCCACGCCTCGCCAACCCGCATCAGCACTGGCCTCAGCGGTTGACCCCATCCCTGCTCAGGATGCAATTGTTCCCCTCCGCCTGAGCAAGTGGCCGACGTCTGGACGGTGTCCAGCGGCAAGATCACTCGCTTCGAGGGTTTCTCCGACAGAGCCGAAGCCCTCGAAGCCGCCGGGCTGTCGGAGTAGGCGATGTCGCAGGAGAACGTGGAGATCGTCCTGTCGCGCGCAGAAGGCCCAGGGCCGGGTCCAGGAAAGTTTCGCCAGGGCGCTTTTTCTCGCGCGTGACGGAACGGGGGTGACCTCCGGCCACAGTGAAAAAAGGCGGTGGCTTCATCGATCGGACCGGCGTTCGGGGCGCCTGCCACGACGCCTCCGGGTGCCTTCCCCGCGCACGACGAGTTCATCCACAAGCGCCAGCGGGTGCCTCGGGCTTCGGGTGCCGCCTCGCTGCCGATCGCGCTTGAGAATGTCCGTGTATAGACCCATGCGACCGCCGACCCGCGCCGGCTGCCCGCGATACGAGCACTCGCAGCTCGTTGTCGGTCATCGCCGCATCCGACGCCTCCACCGCACGTCATTCCGTTCCAAACGCGTCGAGTTCGGTTCGGAACCTGTCGAGGAGGGGCTTTTCGTGGTCCCGGGTGTATGTGGGCGTCAGCCCGGCGCCGAACTCTCTGAAGTCGAAGATCAGTTCGGACCATTGGTCCTCCCAGATCCTTTTCGCTTCCGGGTTCTCGGCGAAGTGAACGGCTTTGAGGGTGTAGAGCTCGTGCAGCAGGTCCGCGAGCTCTCCCGCCAACTCGCGCTCGATGGTCATGACGTCGGGCAAATATTCCTTCATGACTCTCCGTGTGGTGCCGGGTCGGGTGCGGTGGCGGGCTGCGCGGACCCGCCCTTCGCGGCTAGCGCCTCGGCCAGCTGCGGATGGCCAGCGGCTCGCAGGTCGGCGGCCAGGGCGGTGTCGCGGACATGGTCGGCGGCGTCGTGATGGCCGCTCTCTCGCAAGGCGGCGATGAGCGCCGCATCGTTGTTGTCAGTCATTTGCTCCTCTTGTCTCTTGTCTTGTCGATAGGGCGCGACGTGAGTACCGCGCCGGTCTTCGTAGTTCGTAGCCGTCGGGCCGCAGGCCGGGAGGCCTCGACCTCGCTGGCAGCTCGCTGGGCCGACACCTGGAGGTCTGCCGAAAGGGCAGCCCGAGCCCGCTCGGGGTTAAACCGGAGCCGCGCCCGAGTGCCGCCCCCGAGTCTGAAGCCGCCGAGTTCGTTCGCGTGCTCGTACACGTAAGCCCGCGAGACACCGAGGAGGCGGGCGAGCCCCGTCGCATCGACTGATTGCGTTCGCTGGTCTGGCTCCTCTGCGCGCAGCCGTTGGACGACCACCTCGGCGATGCGCTCCGCTAGGGCGTCGATCTCGCTGGTGGTCATCCCCCCACACCCCCCAGCCGAGCAGCGGGAGTGACCACTGTGGCGGGGTGTCCCCTCGTGTCACCTTGCCATACGCATGTGCGCGTACGCGGCGCGCATGCGCACGCGCGAGGCTACGTGACACGAGGGGACAAGGGGACAAGGGGTGACACGAGGGTGACAACCTCATTCGCCCGCCCAGCCCTTCGGCACTGCGTAGAGGTGGGCCTTGACGCGCCGCTGCCCCTTCGGCTGCCGCTGCTCGACCTCGCCGCGGTGCTCCCATCCGACCTCGACCACCCGGCCATGCAGCGCCGGCCAGGACAGAGGTCGACCCGCGAGCCCCGCGCACATGCGCGGCGAACGCGCTGACGCGGAGGAGCCGGGTGCCGGTCTCCGGGTCCAGGACCAGCGCGGCACGCTCGGCAGCCGGCGTGTAGGGCGGCAGGTCGGCTAGGCGGGGTCCAGTTCACCAGCGCGGTGAGGGCGGCGAACCGTCCTGCCGGCGTGTCGATCCAGTCGACGGTGATCGTGTTTCTCCGCGCGCCGTCCAGGAAGCTGACACACCACTCGGCGGCCTCGGTCCGGCCGTCATCGTCGGCGAGCGTCTCGGCGAGTCGGACCATTGCGCTCGCGACCTGGAGTCCGTCGGCGTAGGCGTAGGGCGGGACGATCGCGCCCGTGGCGGTGACGACGACACGGACGAGTCGGCGGGCATCGAACGCGTCCGCCTGGCGCTCGAACACCACTCGTTGATTGGAGCGCAGCACGACGACCATACGGGCGTCCTCGTGGCGGCCGTATCGTTCGGCGCGCTGGACGGGGTCGCCACCCAGCCCGAGGGCGACGGTCAGCCACGCCGCTACCTGCTCGCGGTCAGCTCCCGGATCGGGTGGCGGCGATGGCAGCAGGGATCGCGACCGGCGCCCCTTCGGCTTGGACTTGGCCGTGCGGAGATCGGTCACGATCGCGCGCTCCTCGGCACTCACGCCGTAACCGCCAGGTGGTTGGTCAGGGTGTCGCGGACGCGAAGGAAGTCGTCGCCGCGCAGCGGCAGTGGGTATCCGCTCAAGTGCGCAGCTAGGTCGTAGATGCGGCCGCCGGCGCCGCAGCCGTAGCAGTACCAACCTCGCCCGGGGTCGGGGTAGACGTGGCAGGAAGGGGTTCGGTCCTCATGGAGAGGACACGACACCTTTCCGGCTCGGTCGGGCACCAGCCCGGTCAGCGCCTCGAAGTAGATCGCGGGCGCGATGGTCGCGAGGGGATCGTCCCCACGCGCCAAACCGCCAGCGCATTCCGGCCGGGCGGGGGGACGGTGGGAAGGCGGATCGGCGAGGGTGCCGGTGACCTCGGCGGTGGTGTAGGTGTCCATCACCAGCCGTTTCAACGTCACCGGCACCGGCGCGCCGCCCTTGTAGCTGAACGTGCCGGCGGGGCGCAGGATTCGGGGCGCGTCTGTAGAGCGCATGTCGGCTCCGATCGCATAGGCGATCCGACGGTTCGCGCGCTCGAGTTCATCGGGACTCACTGGCGGCCAGGTGGGCCAGTAGGCGTGGCAGTTGCAGGTCGTGCCGCTTCCCACCACCATCGACGGGACGGGCTTGAAGCGCGTCAGGGCGCGCACCGCCGCTTCGCCGTCGCAGTCGGCCCAGAGGACATTGGAATGGTCTACAGCGGCACGGATCCCGTCCTGTCGACTGCGAGGCGCGACACCAATGAAAACATCACTCATGGCTGCCCGGGCGGCGACAAGCTCGGGCAGGCGGCGATCTCGCACGGTGACGAACTCGCGACCCATTCCTCCGTTTCGGAGCTTCCACCGCGTCTCGACGTAGGAGTCGTCCCCTTCTCCGCCGAAGAGGGCGTGGAGGTAGCCGCCGAGCTCGGTCATGTCGCCGAGCCTCCCCAGGGACTACGGTGCCTAGCGGCTTCGAGCTCGATCAGCCGATACCGGAACCAACGTCGCCAACCTCGGCGGGCCACCACGGCGATTCCGCGGGGACCGCGTGCGCCCGGCACGGCCAGTCGCGCGACCTGGCTACGCTGTGTCATCTCGGCCCCGTCCGGCCGACGTTTCGACCGGCGGCCTGCCCCCGGCGGGCCGCGTGTCGTTGGAGGTGATCTCGTACAGGGCAGCGATCGCCGCTGCCAGTACACGGCTTTCGCGCGGGACCGCCCCATGCTCAATGTTGGCGAGCTGCGTGATCGACGCGCCGCAGAGCTGAGCAAGCTGAGCGCGAGTGAGGCCGGCCTTCTCGCGCGCGAGTCGCAGATCCCGTCCTCGCCCAGGTGCACAATCGGAGGTGGTTGCCATGGCACCAACTAGTAGAAAAGGTTCAGGGTCCGGGGTCTATCCCTGTTTCGAGCCTGAATCGGTAAGCAGTGAAATCCTCGCCGCGGCCGGACGGGGTGAGCCCACGTTCTGGCTCGCGCCCGACATTGCGGTGCCTCGGCTGGACTTCGCTGCGGCCTGGGTCCCCTGGCCCGCAGAGCCGCGCTGGACGATGGTTCGGCCGGACCTCGACGACCCCGCCGGGCTGCTCCGTCCCGAGGTACTCGTGGCACTCGAACACGGATTCAGTCCTTCGACCACGGCGTGGGGACCCGGAGCCGTAGCCGTCTGGGCGGCCGTGGACGCCAGCAAGCACGCGAGGACCCAGCTCGACCGCCTTTGTGCCGCAGCCTGGGTCGACCTCGGTCACTGCCGCACAACCGACGTGGCCGAGGCCTTCAGCATCCAGCAGAGCAAGGCCTCCACGCGCCTCACAGAGGGCCGAAGGCTGTTGGCCCAGCTCGGCGCGTGGCCGTGGTTCTACTTCGGCCTCAAGGGAGGCAGACTCCCGCAGGACTGGCACTCGGATGAGCTGATCCAGGCGTCCTTCCACGCTTGGACGACAGGACAGGTGCGGGCATTCCGATGCGCCCCCATCCGGCCGTCCTCGGTGAAACCCGACTGGCGTCCCAGCGGTCGTAGGGCCCTGACGGGTTTGGTTGCCACCTGCGCGTGCGGCGACGAGTTCTTCGCCAGGCGAGATCCACCGCCGACCGAGTGCAACAAGTGCTGGCGTGCTCACAGAGAGCGCCTCGCAGGGCTCCCCAAATGGCCCTGCCGAAACCCTCCTAAACGCGTAGCGCAGCGCGCCCCAGAATTACGGGCGGCTCGCGTGCGCCATCGACGGCGACGACGTCGGTTCGCGTCGCGGCACGTGGATGCGCCGGATCCGAGCCCACTCCTGGCCGGCGTGAGATAGTCGCTCGACGCAGCATCGAACGGCGAAGGGGAGGATCAATGAAGGCGATCACGCGGGAAGAGGCCCCGGTCGAGATTGAGGGCGACGGCGTCGAGCTCCGGATGAAGGAGATCGGCGGCGACATGACCACGGCATTTGTTCGCCTGCCGGCCGGTGCGGACTTGGGCCCCGCGCTGGTCGGACAGCCGGACGACCTCTGCCAGTGTCCGCACTGGGGATATCTGCTGAAGGGGCGGGTGAAGATGCGAACCAAGGAGGGCGAGGAGGTCTACGAGGCCGGGCAGGCCTTCTACTGGGCGCCGGGTCACGCGCCAATGGCGCTCGAGGACTCCGAGTACGTGGACTTCTCTCCGACCAAGGAGTTCAGGGCGGTCATCGATCACGTCAAGTCGCAGGGGGGCTGAGCTCCGCGAGCAGGTCCATCACGGCAGGGTCGCGGTGTCCGCGATCGGCGAAGACCGGGGCGGCTGAATCGGCAGCCCTGCCAGAACCCCTGTGAATCGCCTGCAAATGGTGGATCGTCGAGGCGCCTGAAACCGCTCTGGAGCGGAAAGTCGCGGCGCCTTACAAGCGAGAGGTCGGGGGATCGTGACCCTCACCGCCCATTGGTCGTACGGGCTAGGCCAATACTGGCGCTGGTCTCAGCTGATCGTCCGCGTTGTGCACTCCTCGCCGGGGTGGAGGATGCCGACGGGGACCGTCGAAGTAGGGCGCCATGTCCGCTGAGGTCTCGGAGCGTGCTGCTGCGGGCAGCGCGTTGGCTAGCTGGAGCGCCAAGGCGCTGTTGATCACCGCCGGGGCGCTCCTCGTCGGCGGGGCGATCTGGTACGCGCGGGCGGCCACGGTGCCGCTGATCGTGGCGGCGCTGGTCAGCACTCAGCTGCTGCCGCTGATCGGCTGGGCGACGTCCCGCGGGGTCTCGCGTGGGCTGGCGATCGCGGCGAGCCTGCTCGGCGTCGTGCTGGTGACCGCGGGGCTGGCGTGGCTGTTCGCCGACGCGTTGTTCGGCAATCTGGGGGGCGTCGGCGAGGACATCAGCGAAGGTGCCGACGAGGTCGTCACCTGGCTGCAGGCAAACAACGATTGGGTGGATCAGCACGAGGACGCGATCCGGAACTTCCTCTCGGGCGTGCTGCCGGCAGCCAAGACAGCCGCCGCCGGCGTGTTGACCGGCGTGCTCGGGGGCCTCTCGTTCGTCGCGCAGCTCGTCAGCGGCGCTCTGCTGATGTTCGTCTTCCTGCTGTATATCCTCACCGGCGGCGACGCGATCTGGGGTTGGATCCAGGAGCGTTTTAGCGCGGGCCGTCGCGACCGCGTGGCCGCTGTTGGCGTCGCCGCCTGGAGCGCGGCGAGTGGTTACATCCGCGGTATTGCGCTCGTCGCGTTGATCGACACCAGCGTGATCACACTCGGCATGCTCGTGATCGGCACTCCGAACCTCGGCACGCTCGCCCTGCTGAGCTTCGTGTCGCTCTTCATCCCAATCCTGGGAGCGTGGGTTTCAGGAACGGTCATCGTCCTCGTGACGCTTGCCGCCCACGGCACCGGGGCCGCCCTTGCGATGGCCGCCGTCATCCTCATCGCCCAGCAGCTCGACAGCATGTTCGTCACACCGCTCGTCTACCAGAAAACGGTCAGCCTCCACCCGATAGTGACGCTCACCTCGGTCATCGTCGGCAGCCAGTTGCTCGGGATCGTCGGGGCGTTCCTCGCCGTCCCCATGGTCGCCGTCGGCTGGTCTGTCTACAACGCGCTCGAACAGGCGAAACCGGCGCCGACCAAGCGCTCTGAACCGGGGCTCGCGGGCGCCAGTCCCTGATCCCGGTCGTCAATGCGGTCTACCTGGCCTACCGACCGCAGGCGGCCACAATGCTCCTAGCTCTCGCGATGGCGCCGACGTCGCTCGTGACGGGCATCTTGCTCGGGCTGTTCTGAGGGGTCGGCGGCAGCGGCTGAGTACGCGCCGTTAGGGGCAGCCGGACGCTCCCGGTAACGCCAGGCGTGGATGCCCCAAGCGGCCGCTCCCGCGGGCAGTGGCAGCCAGTACGAGGCCAGCCGGTAGGCGAGGGTCGCGAGGGCGGCGTCCGCTGCACCGACGCCCGCGAGCACGAGCGTCGCCGTCAGACCCGCTTCGACGAACCCCAGGCCGCCCGGCGTGACTGGAATCTGCGCGAGCACCTGCGCGGTCACGAAGGCGAGTAGCACGAGCAGCGCCCGCGAATCCGACCCGACCGCTCGGACCGCCACGAGGAGTGCGCCGTAGTCGAGCAGCCAGCGGCCGATCGATCCGGCTAGCGCCTCCCAGCGGCTATGCCCGAGGACGCCGAGGATCCGGTCGCGCTCGCGGACGAGGCGCTCCGAAAGCCCGTCGACTGGAGCGCGCTTGCGCAGGATCGAGTTGCGAACGGCCTGGATCGCGGCGCCGACCCGCCGTAGCGGCCTATCGGCTACGAGCAGCACAGCGCCCACGGCGAAGAGGATCGCGAGCGCGCCGAGTCCGACCCAGAGTCCCTGAAGCAGGTCCTCGGGAATCGGCGCGCCGAGGAGGATGGCTGGCACGGCGAGGAGCGGCAGGGCGAGCAAGGTGCCAAAGGTCAGGAGGTTCACCGCGGTCAGGCCGGAGGCGGTGGCAGCGCCGGGTAGACCTGCCTTGCGCAGCATCGCGTACTGAAGCGCGCTCCCAACCGCGCCGCCTCCGGGGACGACCTTGGCCGCGGCGTTGCCGGCGAGCTGCGACGTCACCACCGGCAGCCAGCGCGGCCGCTGCAGCGCCAGCCGCTGAAGCAGGCAGATGCAGGCGAGACTGGCGAACTCGAGCGCGACGATGAGCGCGACCGCGCCGGGCCAGATGTCGCGCAGCCGCTGCCAGGACGAGAAGGTGTCAAGCAGGGCGGGGGCGACGAGGTAGAGCGAGACGCCCGTGACGGCCAGGACCGCGATGCGACGGAGCGACACGATCATCGGCTTCCGCCGTCGGTCGTGCTCGCGAGGGGCGCCGGCGCTCACCGGCGTGGAAGCCCTTCGAGACTCCCGCCGCAGCGCTCCCCGACGAGGCGGACGTGCTCGTCGCGCAGCTCCCCCAAGTCCTCCCAGCCGGTCGCCTCGACCACGGCCTCCAGCCAGTCCGCCCAGACGACGGCTGGTTGGTCATTGATCAGCTTCATTGCCGCCATCGATCGTTCGGGCTTCCTTTTGTGGGCGAGACGCAGCGCATCTTCGACGACCTGCGGACCTGGGGGTGGATCGTCCTCATTATCGGTGGACTTCAGGCCGCGCTCGATGGGTAGGCAGGATTGGCGGCTGTCGGTGTCGAAAGTCGTGTGACTTCGCAGTTAGACCAACGACTCGCTGGCGACCCGCATTAGCGAGCGCGGAAGGAGCCCCCTAGATGGCCGAGGAACGCACAAGCCGTATGTCGGTGGAGCGCCCAAGACGCTCCGGTTGGATCACCTTCGCGGGCGTGACGGTGCTGATCGCGGGCGCGTATAACGCCCTGAGCGGGATTGCCGCGCTGACCGACGACGACACGGTCGCCGCGCAGGTCAACGAGGTCCTCTACGGGATCGACCTCACGGCGTGGGGCTGGTTGTGGCTGATCGTCGGGCTGCTGCAGCTGTTCACCGGTGTGCTCATCCTCAGCCGCAACGAGTGGGGGCTCTGGCTCGGTGTGGCTGGCGCGTCGCTGAGCGCGATGCTGACCGTGTTCGTCATCTTCATCTTCCCCTTGTGGGGGATGGCGGTCCTCGCGCTTGACTTCCTGGTGCTCTACGCACTGCTGACCCGCAGCGACGAATTCCCGGAGTGACGCACTCCACCAGGGCCCGGGCACCCTTGTCGCGCCCGGCCGCGCCTGTCAGGCTTGCCGCCTGCTCTCCGATCGATTGACAACAGCCCGGGCGAGATCGGTCGTCGTCGCAGTGCTTGCGTCGGCCGCGCTGCTGGTCGCTTGTGGCGAGTCCGAGGAAGAGAAGGCACAGAACGAGGTCTGCGACGCTCGTGCGGACATCGAGCGGCGAGTGGACGACCTTGCCGGGCTCACAATCACTACCGCGAGCATCGACGGGGTGAGGAACAACCTCCGGGCGATCCAGGATGACCTGGAGAAAATCGCCGCCGAGCAAGGCGATCTCGAGCCAGACCGACAACAGGAGGTCGAGGAGGCGGGGAAGCGCTTCCGCTCAGAGCTTGAGACCACGGCCAAGGAGGTCATCTCGGGCGCGACGAGCGGCGAGGAAGCCGGCGCGAGCTTGGGTGCCGCGCTCGACGATCTCGCCACAGCGTTCCGCACGGCGTACGCGCCCGTCGACTGCGACTAGCCCAGCCAGCCTCCGACGCGTAGCCGATCCTTAGGGCGCCGGCTCCGCTTCGCCCGCGTCCTTGGTGAGCGGCGCGAAGGCCTGGGCGTGGGCATAGAGCTTGTAGAGCCGCAGCTTGTCGGAGAACTTGGCGGCGCACGCGTGTTGGAAGAGCTTGTAGGCCGCCTCGTCGGAGAGGTCGGACTCGGCCGATCGCGAGCGCTGGGGGGTGAGCTGCCCGCGGATGTCATCGATTGTCGCGTGGCGCTGCTCCACGGATCCGCGGCGCCAGTCCCGGCAGTTCGCGAACTGGGCCGTCGAATTTCCACTCACTAGGCCGACGCCCCGGATGTCGACGGGTCCGTCCTCACGGGTTGTCCCCTTGTCCGCCGCCGCCGCACGCCGGCAAGGCGACCGCGGCAGCGACGAGTACGAGCATGGTCCTGCCGCTGCGGCTGACGCGGGTCAAGGGGTCAGCTCGGCGACCCGTTTCCTCAGCGCGTCGGCCTCCGGCGACTCCTCGAACGCTCGCGCGGCCCTGGCTCGGCTCAGCTCCGTGCTCTGTGCGGGCGCGGTGCCGGGCTTGGGCGGCAGGGTCCACCAGTCGCAGTCCGTTGGCCCGGTGTCCTCGTCGGGACCGTTCCCGCAGTCGACCAGATAGACGAGTTTGGCGCCGTCGTTGTTACCGACGCTGGTGGCACAGTTCGACGGCAGTAGCTGGGGCGGGTCTGCCGGGAGCCGCCCGGCCTGGCCCGGCCCCGTGACGGTGGCCGCGGTCCCGTCGAAGCCCGTGTTGTTGAACCAGCAGTTTCCCGTGTTGGAGCTGAAGAGCTCGCTCCACCAGAAGTCGTTGCCGTTCGGCTTCCTCGGCCTCGCGTCGTCGTGGGCGTGTGCGTTGCCGAACATGTCGATCGCATCCGGGAAGCGGAAGCCCTTCGGCGCCCTGCCGACACGGTTGCGGAAGAACTGGTTGCCACACGAGGTCGAGAACCCGTTTGCCGGCGCGCCCGGGCATGACACGCCGGGGAAGATGTCGCCTTCGGCGCCGCCACCGTTGGTGAACGCGTCCGGAACGGCGAACAGCATCGCGCCGTCGCGCCAGTTGTCGAAGATCCAGTTGTCGTGGACGCGGGCGTCGTTCATTCCGGGGTAGATGATCCCGGTCCCGATCGGCACTCCGACCAGCGGGTCGACCGGCGGGTTCTCCGTGTAGAGGTCGAGGTTGTTCGAGTAGATGTAGTTGTGGTCGATCTGCGAGCTGTCGGCCGGGAAGCCGGGATGACCCGCGGCCGAGAGCGTGTCGCTCGAGATCCCGGTCGTGTTGCCGTAGATGTGGTTGCGGGTGATGCGGACCGCGTTGCCCATCGAGCCCGAGTAGCCGAGCGTGGAGCCGTGCAGGTCGCAGTCCCTGATGACGCTGTTGGGCCGAGGCGCGTCCGGATAAAAGTCCGTGGCCTGGGAGCCGGTCTCCGGAGCCGCGCCCGGGTATACGACCGCGTCGCCTGCGCCGAGCCCCTCGCAGTTCTCGACGAGGTTGTGATCGGAGGTGAAGGAGAGGTGGCCGTAGTCCGCGCCCCAGAAGAACTTGACGCGGTCGAGCAAGATGCCGTCGACCTCCTCGTTGTAGAAGGTGTGCTCCCGCGCCCCGCGCGCGAGGAAGTTGCGCCCGACGAAGCCATCGGCGCGGTCCACTCGTAGGACGACGTGCTTGGCGTAGCCGCCGGGCTTCGCTGCCGCACCCGTACCCTCATAGTCGGTGCCCGCGTCGAGGATCACGTCCTCGGGCTTCGGGCCGGTGCCCTCAATCTGCAGGTTGCACCGCACGCACGGGCCCAGCTCCTGAGCCGGGATCCCCTGGCGGTTCGCGAGCGGCGGCACCAGCGGGTCGCCCACCACCGCGCGCCCCTGCACGTAGATCAGGTTCTGGTCGTTGGGACACGTGACCTGATACTCGTAGCTCGGGGTGAGATCGCCGCTGGCGTCCCTCTGGAGCAGGCTGGGGTTGCACGTCGGGTCGTTCTCCGGAGCGCTGCGTGACTCTGGTTCGGTGTAGTGGCCGGGCATGATCAGGACCCGGTCGTTGTTGCCCGCGTCGCGGACCGCCCGCTGGACCGAGTCGTAGCGGCACTGCCGCGCCAGTGCGGCGTTGATTGCTAGCAGCCGGTCCGCCTCCTTCTTGGAAAGCTTGATCTTCGGCTGGCTCGGCCGGAGGCGATAGCCCTTCCTGCGGGCCTCGCTCACTGAGCTGCGAAGAAGGGCCAGTGACTGCGCCCCGTTCTTGCCCTTGCCCTTTTGCGTGCCCTTGCAGACCACCAGCACATCGCCCGGGCCGGCGCCGCCCGGTGCCGACTTCAGCGAGCGCGCCTCGGGCACTTCACCCCCGGCCGGCGGAGTGACGGTGTTGTCGGGGGCCGGGTCGGGCCAGTAGGAGGGCCGCTCGAGGTGGGCGACGGCGATCGCAGGCAGGGCCAGCATCACAGCCGCGACCGTCGCTGCCAACGACACTCCGTGCCTAAACGAAAACCCCTGCCGCCACTTGAACTGCATCCAGGACCTCCTCCGTCTTTAAGCCCACGCGCCGGGCTGGCGACAAGGCCGACCGTAACACATGTCGGGCCGGGCGCCGAGGCGGTTTCCACTCAGCGCCAAGATCTCCAGCCGCGGCTGCTCGCCTTATGACCGTGAGCGGAGGGAGGCATCGGGCTGATCACCATTTGAGCTCGATTTCGAGCTCCCTTTCCTTTTCGTCGATCTCGATCTCGAGCTTGAAGTCGACCTCGTCGGGCACGTGCACCTTGAAGTGCAGCCCCCCGCGCTCGAACTTGATCTCGTTGTCCTTGGCGAGCGCGGTGGCGAGGGCGCGGAGGCGGGCGGCGGCGTCTTTGCGGCTGAGCCGTTCCTTCTCGGTGATTTCCATCAGGTCCATTCGGGCCTCCTTGGTCGTTGATGTTGTCGGGTTTCTGGTGGCCGCGCGCGATTCGCGCGACCTCGCAGCACGCCCGCCCAGCTTCCTTCGGGAGTCATGGCCGAGGGCGAGGCACCCGGGTGCTTGCGTGCGATCCGCACGCGCAGGACTCCCGGATGGATTTGAAAGTGGAGCGGTGGGTCGAGCATGAGCGCCTCACCATCGATGCCGGCGGGGATGGGGCGGTCGGCGTCGATCTCGAAGCTCGGGCGCCGACCACTCGCGCCACGGCCGCTGCAACCGCCGCCCGCCCTCGCTGCGCTCCGAAGGCTCGCCGACGACCGTGACGCCGAGCAGGCCTTCGTCGATCCGCGGCCGAGTACCCGAGCCGACCGCTCGGCCTAGCCGGTAGCGGTTGTTGGAGACGAGCACCATCGCACCGGCGTGGTGTGCGTGCCCGCTGGGGCCGGTCCAGCGCAGGGCGAGCTCGCCGCCGCCCGGGCCCAGCATGTCCGGAACGGTGTCGAGCAGCGTGCGCAGCTTCGCGTCGCGATAGCCCTCTCGCTGGACGGCTTCGGCGTAGAGCCCGAGCGAGACGTTGTTGACGAACACCCGACCGTTGACCTCGGCCAGGTCGACGATGCGCTCGCCGCCGTCGACGAACGCGTCGAGGGCTCCGACGACGTCGTCGCGGTCGACGCCGAGGTCGAGGGCGAAGTGGTTGCGCGTGCCGGCGGGCACACATGCGTACGGCAGCCCGTGCTCGGCCGCGACCGCCGCGACGATCGCCTGCGAGCCGTCGCCGCCGGCCATCGCGAGCCCGTCGGCGCCGCGCTCCACGGCCCCGCGGACGAGCGTCTCGAGGTCGTCGCCCGGCTTCAGCTCGATCGGCTCGATGCCTCGAGCGCGTGCCTCCTCGGCGAGCGCGAAACGTTCTGCCTTGCCGCCACCCGAGCGCGGGTTGAAGAACAGCACCGGCTGCTGGGGCGCAGGCGCGCCCGGCAGATCCACGTGGACGGCAAACGCGGCACGCGCCGCCGCCAGCGACACCAGCAGACCCGCCACCACGAGCAGGTCGGCGAACGGCGCCCCCTCCACCACCAGCAACACGACGGCGCCGGCGAGCGCCACCACCGCGACGGTCAGCCCCGCCACCCGCGCAGCCCCGCGCCGCAGCACCCCATACCACGCCGCCGCGCCGGCGACCACGACACACGCCAACAGGCCCAACCCGCGCGGGAACTCGCTCACCGCCACAAACACCGCAAGTGCCACTGCGGCCACCCCCACTATCAACGCGACGATCGCCGCAATCTGCTGCCGCCTCATAGGATCCAACCTCGGTGAGCACCAACGTCGAATCCGCGGCCCACCGGCCGCGCCGACCTGCCTGGATCGAGGACGCCGAGCTCCTCGATCTCGCGATCTACGCCGCCATCGCCCGCACCCCGACACCCGCGCTCGATCGCAGCGATGAGCCGCCTCTCGCGCGCCGCCGACTACTCGCGCCTCTCGCTGACCTCTGCCGTGCTGCTCGCACTCGCCGGAGGAAGCACCGGCCGCCGCGCGGCCACCCGGGGCCTCGCCTCGCTCGGAGTCACCGCGGCCGTGGTCAACGTCGCTGTCAAACGGCTCGCGCGGCGCCGACGCCCTGACCGCCTGGCCGGTGACGTCCCGCTCGCCCGCCACGTGCGGATGCCGAGCTCGCGCTCGTTTCCCTCGGGGCACTCCGCCGCCGCCTTCGCGTTCGCCACCGGCGTCGGGCACGTGTCGCCGACGGCCGCCGTCCCGCTGCGCGCACTCGCCGGCCTGGTCGCCTACTCGCGCGTCCACACCGGCGTCCACTACCCCGCCGACGTGCTGGCCGGCGCCCTGATCGGCACCGCACTCGCGCAACTCACGACCCACATGACCGGGGGCTGGCGGGTGCTGTAGGCGGTGAGGGCGTATGGAAAGCCAAAACACTTGGAGACAACCCTCCAACATCGACGAGGGAGCGTCATCGCCCCGTTGGGATGAAATCGCGCGGCCGGGATTTCATCCCAACTGGATGACGACCCGCCGGCTTAGGGCTGGTTCCATTGGAACCGACGGCATATGCCAGAGCTATACGAGATCTCGCCCGGCCTGAAGGGAGCGACAGCATGGCGAACGTGCCGAAAGCGGTACCCCACCCCACGGTCGCGGAGCGGGCGGCTAGGGGCAAGGCAGCAAGGTCGGCGGCGCCGCGCTCCGAGCAGGGCGAATGGGAGCCCGCCTCTGATCGGCGTGATCCGGTAGACCTGCTCGAAGAGCAGGCAGCCTCTCGGGTGCCCGAGCTCGTACCGATCCGCTATGGGCGGATGCTGGTGTCACCGTTCACGTTCTTCCGCGGGGCGGCCTACCCGATGGCGGCCGACCTTGCAGGCGCGCCTCGGACCGGGCTGGACGTGCAGCTCTGTGGCGACGCGCACTTGTCCAACTTCGGCGCCTTCGCCGGGCCCGATCGGCGGCTCATGTTCAGCCTCAATGACTTCGACGAGACGCTCCCGGGTCCGTTCGAGTGGGACGTGAAGCGTCTCGTGGCCAGCTTTGCCGTGGCCGGCCGCGACCGAGGCTTCGACGCCAGGCAGCGGCGGTCGATCAATCGGACCGTTACGCGTTCGTATCGCGAGGCGATCAGGAGCTTCGCCGCGATGTCCAACCTCGACCTCTGGTACTCCCGCATCGACGTGGATGAGATCGCCGAGCTAGCGGCTCAGCAGGGCTCCAGAAAGCAGCGGAAGCGATTCGAGCGCAACGTCGCGAAGGCGCGGTCGAAGGACAGCTTGAGGGCACTTGCCAAGCTCACGGAGCTCGTCGACGGCGAGCCCAGGATCGTGAGCGACCCGCCGCTCATCGTGCCAATCGAGGAGGCGCTGTCGAGCGCAGAAGGGGTTGAGCTCGAGGACTTCGTACATGGAGTGATCCGCTCCTATCGGCGCACCCTGAGCGCCGACCGCCGGCAGCTGCTCGAGCGCTTTCGCTACGTCCACGCGGCGCACAAGGTTGTGGGCGTTGGAAGTGTGGGCAGCCGGGCGTGGATCGTCCTGATGCTCGGCCGGGGCGAGGACGATCCGCTGTTCCTGCAGCTCAAGGAGGCGGGGGCATCGGTGCTCGAGCCGTTTCTCGGCAAGAGCACGTTTGCCAAGCACGGTCAGCGGGTCGTCGAGGGGCAGCGGCTGACGCAAGCCGCCAGCGACATCATGCTCGGCTGGATCCGGGTGGATGGCCTGGACGGCGTGAGCCGCGACTTCTACGTTCGCCAGCTCTGGGACGGGAAGGGCTCAGCGCTGGTCGAGATGATGGACCGGCGGGCGATGACGATGTACGCGAAGCTCTGCGGCAACGCGCTCGCGACGGCGCACGCTCGCTCGGGTGACGCGATCGCCATCGCAAGCTATCTCGGCAGGGGCGACAGCTTCGACCGTGCGTTGGCTTCGTTTGCGGAGGCCTACGCCGACCAGAACGAGCGTGACTACAACGCGCTGCGGGAAGCCGTCGCGTCTGGCCGGCTCGCGGCAGAAACCGGCCTGTGAGGGCCCGACGAAAGGAACCGCCATGTCCGACCGACCCGTGTTTCTCTACGCCGCTATCTATGACGAGATCGCGGATGCCGAGGCTGACTACGAGGCCGTCTTCGACCTTCACGCCGGGGGGGCGATCGGGACCTTCGACTCGGCGGTGATCCGAAAGGAAGAGGACGGCAAGGTCCGCGTGACGAAGACCGAGAAGCCGACGCAGCACGGCGCCTGGACGGGGGCCGCGGTCGGCGCGCTGGTCGGGATGATCTTCCCGCCCGCGGTGCTCGGCAGCGCGATTGTCGGCGCGGGCGCGGGGGGCCTGACGGGGCACCTCACGAAAGGCATCTCGCGCGGCGACCTCAAGGACCTCGGTGACGAGCTCGAGGCGGGCACCGCCGCCGTGATCGTGCTCGGCGAGTCGAAGATCGAGGAGCAGCTCGAGAAGGCGACCAAGCGCGCCAACAAGCTCATCGAGAAACAGATCGAGGCCGATGCCGACGAGCTCGAGCGCGAGATCGACACGGCGGCGCGAGACGACGCGAGCTAGGGCGCCGATGATTCCGCTTCTCTTAGCGGCGCGGGAGCTTGGCCGGGCCCTTGCGGCGGTCTGGCGCGATCCCGAGACCAAGGCGCTGCCCGCTGTCGCGGGCGCCTTGGTGCTAACGGGGACGCTCTTTACTGGCGCTTCGAGGACTGGACCATCATCGAGTCCCTCTACTTCTGCATCGCGACGCTGACGACTGTTGGTTACGGAGACTTCTCCCCGACGTCCGCCGGGACGCAGATCTTTACGATCGTCTACATCCTCACCGGGTTCGGCGTACTCGTCGCCCTGCTGACCTCGGTTGCGGAGCAGTACATCCGGCTGAAGCGCGAGGACGGCCGCACGCGACCGCGGCTGAGGGGGCGTCGGCGATCGAGTGAGCCAGCTGTAGTGGCCGAGCCGGCCCAGGGCGCCGCGGAGGAGGGTCCCCCCACGGCGCCTCGGTGAAAGACGGGCCGGCGGCGCCCGCCGTTGCCGCTACTGCATGCCTTGCTGATCGAGCTCCGCGAGCTCGATCTCGAGCGCGAGTGCCTTAGCGATGCTGGTCGTCGCCGCGACGACCCGCGCCGTGCCGACGATCGGTGCGATCGCTGCAAGCACGTCGCGGACGCGCTCGGCGTCGAGACCTACCTCAGCTGCCGCTTCGAGGTTCATCCCGTACGAGACCGGCGGGGCGCCGCCGGCCACAAGCGCCGCGAGGCGAACGAGCATGAGCGTTTGCTCATCGAGGTTCGTCGCGTCAAGCGAGCTCGCGGTCATGTCCTTGAGCAGGTCGAGGAGGGGAGTCTCATCTGTCGACTGGGCCATGGTGCGTCCTTTCGTTCGAGTCCTGTTCAGGACGAGGTGTACCTAGGCTGTCTTCGTCCAACGTCGCCGGCTGCCTCAGCGGCTCCTCCGCCCACCGCCGCCACGAGGTCGGCGAGCACCGGCTCAGCTCCGGCGGGCGCCTCCACGACAAGCTCGATCGCGCGCGCGCCTTCCACCAGCCGCATGTCCAAGAAGGGGCAGCACTCGGCCTCGGCGGCCATCAGGGCGCGCACGTCGTCGCGGGCCGCCGGATCCCAGGTGAGCACCGCGCGGTTGCCGGACAGCGCGGAGTCCAGCAGGCCCCTCCGCCCGACCTCGGCCAGCTGGCGCGCGCGATCGCCCAGCGCAGCGGAGCCCAGGGAACAGGCGAGTGGCTCGGGCATGCCTCGAAGGGTACGCGCGCGCCCTTGAGGCCGTCAGGCGGACAGCGCGCCGGAACTGCTTTCGGCGCGCCCGATGCCCGCCAGGATCACGCCCGCCACCTGCTCCGGGTCGTCCCACGTTGGCACGTGGCCGCACCCGCGCAGGAAGGCCGTCTCGACCCCGGCAGGCACGCTCCGCGGCGCGCGAACGAGGCGGTCGTGCTCGGCCCACGCGAGCGTCACGGGCACGTCGATCTCGTCGAAGCCGTCGAACACGGTCTTGCGCATCTCGGCGTTGGCGCGCTCGAACCCGGCCGCGCTCGCATAGGAGCGAACGAGGCGGTACGCCGCGCTCGGCGGCACGCGCTCGGGCCGGGCGATTACGCGGCTGAGCAGCAGGCGGCGGCCGGCCGCGGTCGATAGCAGCGGGCGCAGGAGGGGCGCCAGTCCGAGGGCCGTGCTGCGCGCCACCTCCGGGCGGGGCCCGAGCGGCCGCGGCCACAAGCCGGCCGAGCAGAGCCCGCTGATGCTCAGGCAGCGGTCGGTCCTGGCGAACTCCAGCGCCACCCAGCCCCCCAGCGAGATGCCGGAGACATGGGCGCGGTCGACGCCCAGGGAGTCCAGCGTGGCGGCGATGGCGGCCGCGATCCCGGCGGCGGTCGGCGGCACGTCGGCCGGCAGCTCTGGGGACTCGCCGAAGCCGGGCATGTCCATGGCGATCACCTCGTGATGAGGGGTGAGCAGGGGCGTGACGGGCTCCCACACACCGCGATCGGCACCGAGCGGGTGCACGAGCACCAGCGCCGGCCCGGAGCCGGTCCGGTCATGGGAGAGGGTCAGCTCCGAGGGGGTGCGCATGGCCGAAGGAAGATACGTGGGCCGTCCGCGGTCCGATCAGCTCTGGAGGAGCCCGATCGTCCGCAGGGCTGGCTGCCGCGTAGCCTGAGGGAGATGGACCTCACCGGCCGAACTGCGCTCGTCACGGGCTCCAACCGGGGGATCGGCCGCGCGATCCTCGAGGCGCTCGCCAAGGAGCCGCTGGACCTGCTGCTGGCGGGCATGCGCTCGCCCGACAAGTACGAGGCCACCCCGGTGGCCCGCGCCAAAGAGGTCCGGCCGGTGCGGATGGACCTGAGCTCGCGCGAGTCAATCGAGGAGAGCTGCGCTGAGCTGGGCGACGCGCTCGGTCAAATCGACGTGATCGTGAACAACGCCGGCCTTGTGACCGGCGGGCTACTGGAGGAACAGGATCTGGACGAGGTCTACGCGATGTTCCAGGTGAACCTGGTCGCCGTGGTACAGCTCACCCAGGCGGTGCTCCCGGGGATGATCGAGCGCGGCTCGGGGCTGATCGTGAACAACGCCAGCATCTCCGGCTACGCCTACTTCCCGGCAGCCAGCACCTATGCGGCCTCCAAGGCGGGCGTGGTGGCCTTCACCGAGTCCCTGCGTCGCGAGCTCAAGGACACCGGGGTGAACACTCTGCACCTGGTCACGCCGGGCGTGGACACGGGCATGCTCGACGCCACCGAGGACGCCTACGGCCGCTACATGGACACCTCCGAGTGGGAGAAGCAGGATCCGGACGAGTGGGCGAACAAGGTGCTGGAGGCCATCCGCGACGACCGCACCATCCTGGGCCCGGGCGGGAAGGTGGCGCTCGCCAAGCTGGCCTCGCGCGGGCCGGGCTTTCTAGTGGACCTGATCTCGGACCGGATGTTCAGCCGCGAGCCGCGGAGCTGAGGGCGACAGCGGCTCGCGCCACTCCGGCTTTGCCAGCAGCATCTGCACGTCGCCTATCCGCCGTTCGCGGAAGCCGGCCTCCACATAGGCCAGGTACAGCTCCCACATGCGCCTGAAGCGCAGGTCGTAGCCCAGCTCGGCGGCGAGCTTGGCGCTGGTCCTGAACGACTCACGCCAGTGCACCAGCGTCTCGGCGTAGTGCTCGGTGATGTCGTCCAGCCACACCGTGCGCATGTCGGTCTGGGCACTCACGCAGCGGTGAATCGTGTCGAGCGACGGCAGGCACCCGCCGGGGAAGATGTGCGTGTTGATGAAGCTCTTGGAGGCCTTCTCGACCTCGTAGGCGCGGTCGTCGATGGTGATGGCCTGGAGCAGCATCAGGCCGTCGGGCTCGAGCAGCTCCGAGCAACGCCGAAAGTAGGTGGCGAAGAACTGCCAGCCCACGGCCTCGATCATCTCCAGCGAGACGAGCTTGGAGTAGGTGCCGCGCAGGTCCCGGTAGTCCTCGAGCAGGACGGTCACGCGGCCCGCCAGGCGCTCGGCCTCCACCCGCTCCAGGGCGAAGTCGTGCTGCTCCTGGGAGATGGTGGTCGTGGTCACGCGGCAGCCGTAATGGCGGGCCGCGTGGATGGCCATCGCGCCCCAGCCCGTGCCGATCTCCAGCAGGTGGTCGCCCGGGCGCAGGCGCAGTTGCCGGCAGACGCGGTCGAGCTTGGCCGTCTGCGCCTCCTCCAGCGACTGCTCGGGCGAGTCGAAGTAGGCGCAGGAGTACATCATCGTGGGGTCCAGGAACAGCGAGAAGAGCTGGTTGCCCAGGTCGTAGTGCGCGGAGATGTTGCGCCGGCTGCCGTCGCGGTCGTTGTGCGGGATCATCTTTGCCACCCGCTGGCCGGTGTGCAGCACCGGGTGCCAACGCCGCCGCAGGTCGTCCATCGCGCGCATGTTGCGCGCCGCGATCCTGATCAAAGCCACCGGGTCGTCGGTGTCCCAGTGGCCGGCCATGTAGGTCTCCGCCAACCCCGTGCTGCCGCGCAGCACCTCGCGGTAGACATGGGGCGAGCGCACCGTGACCACCGCCCGCAGGGCCGCGCCTTCGGGACCGAAGCCGAGCCGCCGTGCGCCCTCCACGATCTCGATCCGCTCACGGCGCATCCGCGAGAGCAGGCTGAAGAAGAACCGCCGCGCGGCCTGCTCCTTCATCGCGCTCGCTCCGGGTGGGGGTGGTACGGCGCGCCCTTGAGCTTGAGACGCAGCGCGTTCCAGTAGATCAGCGCCACCACCCTCAGCGACGTGGCCGGGAACCGCAGCAGCATCTGGGTCAGCCGCCGAGCCGACATGTCCCTTCGCGTGAGCGACAGGGTGGCGTCGAACACGTGACGACCGTGGTCGTCGCGCTCGTCGATGTGCACCAGCAGGTTGTCGTTGGGCTCCGTGACCCGCCAGTCGTAGTGGGAGTCCATGCCGATGAAGGGGGACACGTGGAAGACCTTGTCCATGGTGTCGCGCATGACCGAGTCCTCGTCGTCACGGCCGAGGACGTAGGCGTGGCGCTCGCCCCAGGGGGTGTTCGTGACCTGCGCGACCACCGCCTCCACGCGCGAGCCGCCTGCCCCGAGGAGGTAGAAGAACGAGACCGGGTTGAAGTTGTGCCCGAAGGTGCGCAGCGTGGTGAGCAGCCGTACCGGCCCGGCGGGCCGGGCCCCGGTGCGCTCCTCCACCAGGTCGCGAACCGACTCGTCCAGCGGGCGGCCGGGGTCGCCCAGATAGTCCTCGCGCCGGAAGCGCGCCGGCGCGGCGCGCGTCGATGAGTAGAGCGGATGACGGTCCAGCACGCCGGGCAGCTCGTCGAGGTCCAGCAGGAGCATCGTGTGGCGGTAGGTGAACTCGTGCTCGACCGGCGTGAAGCGGCGGTGGCGCACCCAGCCGTCGTAGATCGCGGAGGCCGTCATGCCGCCACCGGGGCGCGACCCACGTCGGCGACGGCTCGCAGGGCGCTCACCACGCCGTCCTCGTGAAAGCCCCAGCGCCAGTAGGCGCCGCAGTAGTGCGTGCGGTTCACCCCCGAGATCTCGCCGTGGCGAGCCTGCGCGGCCACGCCATCCGGGGTGAAGACCGGGTGGGAGTACTCGATCGTCTCGATCACCTTGGCGGGGTCCACGTCCTGGGTACGGTTGAGCGTCACGCAGAAGTTGGTTTTCGAGTCCAGCGCCTGCAGGGCGTTCATCCAATAGGTCAGCATCGTCCTCCGCGCGGGCGGCGTGGAGAGGTGGAAGTTCCAGCTCGACCATGCCGCACGGCGGCGCGGGAGCAGCGACTCGTCCGTGTGCAGCACCGCCTGGTTGGGCTGGTAGGAGATGGACCCGAGCAGCTCGGCCTCACGGTCGCTGGCGTCGGTGAGCATGGCCAGCGCCTGATCGGAGTGCGCGGCGATGACCACCTCGTCGAAGCGCTCTGTCTCGCAACCCTCGGCCCGGACCTCCACGTGCTCATCGGCGCGCGTGACCGCGCGAACGGGGGCGCTCAGGCGGATCCGGTCGGCGAACGGCCGCGTGATCTCCTCCACGTAGCGGCGCGAGCCGCCGGTCACCGCGCGCCAGCGCGGCCGGTCGCGGAAGCCGAGCATTCCGTGGTTGTGGAAGAAGCGGGCGAGGAAGGCGGCCGGGAACGTCCACATGGCCTCCGGCTCTGCCGACCACACGGCCGATGCCTGGGGCACGATCAGCCGCTGCACGAACCAGTCGGAGTAGTCACCGGCCGCCAGGAACTCGCGCAGGCTCGGCCCCTGGCCGGGCGCCAGCTCCAGCAAGGCGCGCGCCTCGCGGTTGAAGCGCAGCAGGTCGGCCACCATCCGCAGGAAGCGTGGGTCGAGCGCGCGGTGGGGCTGGGCGAAAAGCCCCCGCGGGGTGCCCGCGTACTCGAATGCGCCCGCCGCATCGCTCACCGAGAAGCTCATGCGTGAGGGCTGGGTCGGCACTCCGAGCTCCGCCAGCAGCGCCTCGAAGCTGGGGTAGTTGCGGTCGTTGAGCACGATGAAGCCGGTATCGATCCAGTGCGTCTCCTCGGCCAGGTCCACGCGCACGGTGTTGGAGTGACCGCCGGCGTATGGCCCCGCCTCATAGACGGTGACCTCGTGCTCGCGGTGCAGGTGGTGGGCGGCGGTCAGGCCGGAGATGCCCGCGCCCACGATGGCGACCTTCATTGCCGGACCGCCACGATCAGCGCGGCACCCGCCAGGGCCGAGCCGCCTCCCAGCGCCACGGTGCCCCAGCGGGCGTTCGCCGGCAGCGAGTCGGGATGCACCGCCAGCGTGGATGCCACGTCGGTCAGGTCGCTGACCACGGCGCCCGCCAGCCACGGAGTGAGCCTGTCGCGGTCGCCGCCGGCCAGCAGGGCGCCCGCCGAGAGCGCGATGTCGCGACCTCCGACCGCGCGCAACAGGAGCCTCACCGGGTCGCGCTGCGCCAACTCGCCGATCCACCCCCACGCCACGGCCTCGGGCTTGGCCAGCAGGCCCAGTCCGAACCCCATGCGGCCGAGTGCGAACAGCGTGGTGAGCGTGCGGGTCCGAGCCATCACGCGTTCATACGCTTGGGTGACCTCCACCGATCAGTGGTGGACAGGTGCCCGAGTGGGTTAGATTGCCCGCCACTGCCGTCTTTACGCGTGTGAGGAGATTGGGTTGGATATCAGCCGTCTGAAATCGCTGCCTCTGTTCGAGTCGGTCTCGGACGAGGATCTGCAGAAGATCTCTCCTTTCGTGAGCGAGGTTTCGGTCTCCGAGGGCAAGCATCTCGTGGACGAGGGCGACTACGCGTACACGTTCATGGCCATCGAGGACGGCACGGCCGAGGTTCGCCGCGGCGGGGAGAAGGTGGCCGACCTTGGGCCGGGCGACTTCTTCGGCGAGGTCGGCCTGCTGGGCGACGACCGCCGCAACGCGACGGTTGTGGCCACGGCGGACACGCGGCTGATAACGCTCGACCAGTGGGACATGAAGCGGCTGGAGAAGGCGGTGCCGAGCGCCGTCGAGAAGATCCGCGCCGCCGCCCGGGCGCGCAGCCAGAGCTGAGCCGGGCCGCGGATCCAGGCCCGCGGCGACGCCTGGCGGCGATCTGCGCCGTGGCGGCCTGTGCCGCCGCGGCGGGCCTGGTGGCCGGCTCCCGCGGCGCGGGCGACGACGAACCCACGCGACGGGCCTCGCGACCGGCGGGCCTCGAGTCGCGCCTCTCGCTCGAGCGCCAAGTCGGCGAGCTGCTGGTCATGAGCTTCGACGGCGACCGGATGCCGGGCTACATCGGCCGCAGGCTCGCTCGCGGCCAGGGCACCGGCGTGATCCTCTTCGGCGGCAATGCTCCCGACCGGGCGCGGCTGGTGGCGTTGACCCGCGCCATCCAGCGCGCGGCTCGAGGCCACGCGCTCGTGTCCACCGATCAGGAGGGCGGGGAGATCCGCAGTGTCGGGTTCGCGGGCCCGGATCTGGCACAGCCGCAGACCACCGGCGTGGACTCCGCGCGACGTGCGGCCGCGGCATCGGCGCGCGAGCTGCGCTCCCTCGGGGTGAACGTGAACCTGGCGCCGGTGGCGGATGTGGCGGCCACCGCCGGGTCCGTGGTGGCGGGGCGTGCCTTTCCCGGCGACGCCGCCGCCGTGAGCGGGCTCGTGGAGTCCTCGGCTACCGGCATGATCCGCGCCGGGGTGGGCGCCGCCGTCAAGCACTTCCCGGGCCTGGGTCGCGCGACCTCCAACACCGATGACCGAAGCGTGACGATCGCAGCCGGCCGCGCCGAGATCCTTGAGGGCGACGTTGCACCCTTCGCCCGGGCAGTGCGCGCGGGCGCGCCCCTGGTGATGGCCTCGCACGCGCTCTATCCGGCGCTCGACGGCGACCGCATCGCCTCCCAGTCACGCGCCGTGCTCGACGGCCTACTGCGCACCGCGCTCGGCTTCCGCGGCGTCGTGGTGACGGACAGCATCGAGGCCCAGGCGGTGCTCGACCGGTCGGGCGTGGCGGTGGCCGCCGAGCGCTCGGTCGCGGCCGGGGCGGACCTGGTGCTCATGACCGGGTCCGGCAGCTGGAACCTGATCCAGCCGCGGCTCGTGCGCCGCGCCCGCCGCGACCCTCGCTTCCGCGCGCGGGTGGAGGAGGCGGCGGGCCGCGTGCTGGCGCTCAAGCGGCGCCTGGGGCTGCGGGCGGCGGTTGCGCGATGATCTGACGCGATCTCACAGCGCCCGCCGTCCCCGCGTTCTCGACACATGACCACAGCGCACACAACTCTGGACAGCCCCATCGGGCCGCTCACCCTCACCGCCCGGACCGGCGCGCTCACCTGCCTCCACATGGGCCCCGCCAGCGAGCTCGGCCTTGGCACGGCCACTGCCGCCCCCGCCGCACCCCTCCGCGCCGCACGCGACCAGCTGGAGCGCTACTTCGCGGGCGAGCTCACCGACTTCGACCTGCCCCTGGCGCCGGCCGGCACGGACTTCCAGCTCCGGGTTTGGCAGGAGCTGCAGCGGATCCCCTACGGCGAGAGCGTGAGCTACGGCGAGCTCGCGGCGCGCATCGGCAGACCCGGCGCGGCGCGCGCGGTGGGCCTGGCCAACGGGCGGAATCCGATTGCCGTGATCGTGCCCTGCCACCGTGTGATCGGCGCCGACGGGTCGCTCACCGGCTTCGGCGGCGGCATCGAGCGCAAGCGGGCGCTGCTGGAGCTCGAGGCGGGGCGGACGGCTCTGGCCGTCTGACGCCGCTCAGGCGTCGCCCTCCTCCCGCGCGGCACTCTCGAGCGCGTGCTTCATGAGCTCGCTGTGTACGGAGCGGGTGCCGCCGGTGCGGCGGCGCCAGGAGCCGTCGGGCAGCAGGTCCCAGCCGAAGGTGTCGTCGGCGAGGCAGCGCTCCAGCGTGTCCTCGACCTGCCCGCGCAGGATGCCGTCCTCCACGGGCGTCAGCAGCTCGACGCGAGTGTCCAGGTTGCGTGGCATCAGGTCGGCCGACCCGATGAAACAGCGGCGCTCGCCGCCGCGCTCGAACCCGTAGACGCGGGAGTGCTCGAGAAAGCGCCCGACGACCGAGACCACGCGGATGTTGTCGCTGACCCCGTCGATGCCGGCACGCAGGCAGCAGATGCCGCGCACGTTCACGTCCACCCGGACGCCCGCCTGCGAGGCCTCGTAGAGCGCCCGGATGCAGCGGCGATCCACGAGCGAGTTCATCTTCATCACGATCCGCGCGGGCTCGCCTGCCCGGTGGGCCTCGACCGTGCGCTCGATCTCGGCCAGCAGCCCGTCCCGCATCCGCTCCGGGGCCACGAGCGTCTTGTGGTAGCTGGGGGGCCGCGCTGCGCCGGTCAAGGCATTGAACAGCGAGGCCACGTCAGCCGCCACCTCGCGGTCGCACGTGAACAGGCCGAAGTCCTCGTACAGCCGCGCAGTCTTGGCGTGATAGTTGCCGGTGCCGACGTGCACGTAGTGGCGCACGCCCGTGCCCTCGCGGCGGACCACCAGCAGCGCCTTCGCATGGGTCTTGAGCCCGGGGAGGCCATGGACGACGTGAGCGCCCGCCTCCTCCAGCGAACGCGCCCAGCCGATGTTGCGCCGCTCGTCGAAGCGGGCCTTGAGCTCCACCAGGCACACCGCCTGCTTGCCGCGCTCGGCCGCCTCGATCAGCAGCGGCACGAGCGCGGAATCGCCTGACGTCCGGTACACGGTCATCTTGATGGCCAGCACGTCGGCGTCGTTCACCGCCTGCTCCACGAAGCGCTCGACGCTGGACGCGAACGAGTCGTAGGGGTGGTGCACCAGCAGGTCGCCGGCGCGCATGGCGGCGAACACGTCGGGCTTGCCGTCATGTGTCGAGAAGGGGCCCGCGCTCACCGGCGACCAGGGCTCCTCTCTGAGGTGCTTGAACCCTTCGATCCCGTGGATCTGCCAGAGGTCGGTCAGGTCCACGAGCCCGTCGACGTCGACCACCTGGTTCTCCTCGATTCCGAGCTGGTCGATCAGGAACGCACGCAGTTCGTCGTCCACGTCGCCCGAAACCTCGAGCCCCACGACCTCGCCGAAGCGCCGCCGCCGCAGCTCCTTCTCCACGGCACGGATCAGGTCGTCGGCCTCGTCGGACACCTCGAAGTCGGCGTCGCGCGCCACCCGGAAGAACGCGTGGCGCTCCACCTCCATGCCGGGGAAGAGCGCGTCGAGGTGGCGGGCGATCACGAACTCCAGCGGCACGAACGTGTTGTCACCCAGGGCCACGAACCGCGGCACCACCTCCCGCGGAACCTTCACCCGCGCGAACAGCTCGGTGTCGGTGACCGGGTCACGCAGCCACACCGCCAGGCTCAGCGAGAGGTTGGAGATGTAGGGGAACGGGCGCCCCGGCCCCACGGCCAGCG
Organism: uncultured Thermoleophilaceae bacterium; assembly: GCA_963755215.1. Taxonomy (GTDB): domain Bacteria; phylum Actinomycetota; class Thermoleophilia; order Solirubrobacterales; family Thermoleophilaceae; genus JAAYBF01. Next base: position 52,672 of record CAVWIW010000014.1, on the reverse strand, counting down.
GGGTCAGCACCGGGAAGATCTGCTCGTAGAACAGGCGGTCCAGCCGCTCGAGCTCCTCGGGTGAGCAGCCGTCGGTATCCAGCACCCGGATGCCCTCCTCGGCAAGGCGCGGGCGCACCTCGTGCTCCCAGTGGCGTGACTGACGCCCCGCCAGCTCCTGCGTGCGCTCGGTGATCCGCTCGATCGTCTCCTGGGGTGACAGGCCGTCGGCCTTGCGCGCGTCGATTCCCGCCTCCACCTGGTCGTGCAACCCTGCCACGCGGACCATGGTGAACTCGTCCAGGTTGGACGCGTAGATGGCCAGGAACTTGACCTGCTCCATGAGCGGCGTGGCCTCGTCCTCGGCCAGCTCCAGGACACGCTCGTTGAAGTCGAGCCACGACAGCTCGCGGTTCACGTACAGCTCCGTGGAGTCCAGGTCCGGCGCCTGGACGTGCGGGGTCTCTCTTGCTGCCTCCATCGCTCCCATTCTCTCCTGCTCTATGTTGCGCACGTGATTTGGCTTCTGCGCCACGCCGAGGCACACGACGGTACCCCCGACGAGCAGCGCGAGCTCACCCCGAAGGGGGAAGAACAGGCGCGCGCAGCGGGCGCCGCCCTGAAGGGCCTCGGAATCGAACTGACGGCCTGCCTGACCAGCCCGAAGGTCCGCGCCGCACAGACCGCGCGCCTGGCCTGCGAGCCGTTCGGCCTGGAGGTCGTGGAGGACGCACGCCTGGAGGGAGGGCCCGTGGACGTCCGCGCCGTGGCGGGCGAACACGGCGCGGAGGTGCTCTTGGTGGGCCACGACCCCGACTTCTCAATGGCGCTCCACAGGCTCACCGGCGCGCAGGTGCGGATGAAGAAGGGTGGGCTGGCCGGAGTCGATCGCGGAGAGCTCAAGGTGCTGCTCCGTCCGGCGGAGCTGCGGGTGATCGCGGCTGCGCGCTCAGTCCGTCCTTGAGCCGGCCGGCGAAGTCGCGCGCCTCCAGTCGCTCCCATTCCCGCACGAAGGCGGCGTGCAGCACGGCGCGTCTGGCGGTCAGGTAGGTCGCGAGCGCCTCGAGCCCGCGGTAGCGGTCGAGGTTGGGCGCGCGAGCAACAGCCGAGGGCTCCAGGTCCCGGGCGCGGCGCCCGGCAGAGAACGCCAGCGCCTCGGCGTCCTCGGACCGCAGCCGGCGCTCGTGTTCGCGCACACGCGGCAGCATTACGTCGCAGTCATGGATCTCGCCCAGCAGGTCCTGCAGCCTGCGCGCCGCCCGCGCTCCATCCGCCGCCGGGCGGCCGAACGCCGGGCGTGTGGTCTCCAGCACGTAGCGCAGCCGCTTGGCCGCGATGCGCATGTCGTGCAGGGCCTCGACCTCCTCCGGGTCCACGGCCTTCGCACCGAACGAGCGCAGCTCGGCCAGGCGTACCGCCACGATTCGCCGCGCGTTGGCCGCCAGCGAGCCGCCGGGGTTGAGCCGCTTGACCTTGCGCGCCTTCACGCCGGCCTCGCCTCCTGGCGGGCGGCCTTCGCCAGCGCCTCCAGCCGCTCGGCCAGTTCCGCGGCCTCGGCCTCCTCCAGCGCCCGCGCTACGGCCTGATTGCCTGCCTCCTGATCGGCGCGCAGCTCGGCCACCAGGTCCTCTATGCCGGGTCGCTCGGCGCCCCCGAGCTCGCCTGCCACGTGCTCCAGCGATTCGATCGCCACGTCGGGGTCGCGGCGCTCGCCCAGGGCGTCCGCCAGGTGCTTGACCTGCTTGAGCGCCGCCTTGTGCTCCTTCTTCGGGAAGCAGGCCGCGAAGACCTCCAGCGCCGCGCGCAGCCTCCGGGTGGCCACCCGCATGTCGTGGACGCGCTCGATGTCTCCGGTGTCGAGGACCCCGTCGGCGTGCTCGAACACCTCGCGCGCGCGGACCTCCACCGCGGCGGCGGCAGCATCGCCGAAGCGGGTGTCTGGCCCAAGGCCGGGGATCGGGCGCGCCTTGGCCATCGTCTAGTGGCCCACTTTAGGCCGCGTCCACCATCTCGAGGATCACTCCTTCGCGCAGCCCACCGCGCGCGATCCGCAGCGGCAGGCCGAGGCAGTCCGACACGGCCTCCAGCAGCAGGATGCCGGCGGGCAGCAGCCGGACGCGCTCGGGGTCGAGCTCGAACCGCTCGGCCACCTCGGCGATCGGCGTTGCCGACAGGACCCGCACGCCCCGCTCGAGCGTCTCGTGGGCCAGCTCTGCGCCCACGAGGCGGCGCAGGGAGGTGGCGGTGCCGCCCACCGCCACCGCGGCGTCCGCCGGGGGCGGGCGCAGGCCCTCGAACACGCCGCCCACGTGCCTGCGAAGCGTCTCCAGCTCGGCCACCGCCGGGGGGTCGCTGCGCAGGTAGCTGTCGGCCAGGAAGCCCGAGCCCACGCGGAAGGACTCCGACCACTCCACCGCTCCGTCCGGGGCGCCCACGGCGATCTCGGTGGACCCGCCGCCCACATCCACCACCGCGATGGTGCCGGTGGCCGGCTGGGCCAGGGTGCGGGTGGCGCCAACGAAGGAGAGCCGCGCCTCCTCCTGGCCGGACAGCACGCGCAGCGGCACGCCCAGCCGGCCCTCCACGGCCGCGACCAGCTCGTCGCGGTTGGCGGCGTTGCGGATGGCGGCGGTGGCCACGGCGGCCAGCTCCTGGGCGCCCACCTCGCGCGCGACCTTGGCCTGTGTGCTCACGACCTCCGCCGTCTCCTCCACTTTCTCCAGCGGTATCGCCCCGCCCTTGCCAAGGCTACGGCCGATGCGGGTGAACGCGCGCTGGGTCACGAGCTCGCGGAGCGTCCCGCCTCCGGCCTCGGCCACCAGCAGCCGCGTCGTGTTGCTGCCGATGTCGATGCAGCCCAGGATCAACGGAGTCCGCGTGAGCTTGGCAGACTTCCGCGGAGGCGACTCAAGCTTGCTTGACAACGATCCCCTCGAGCACGTGCGCCACCCGCTCGCACGCGTCGATGGCCTGCTCCAGGCGCTCGAACACGTCCTTCCAGCGGATCACCACCATGGGGTCGATGCCGCCCGAGAAGAGCGTACCCAGGGCCTGGCGGCTGATGCGGTCGCCCTCGTCCTCCAGGCGATCGACGCTGGCCAGGTGGGGCCAGATCGAGTCGAGCGAGTCGAGCTTGGCCAGCGCCGCGGCGATCTCCCGCCCCGCGTCGCGCAGCACGCCCGTGAGCTCGACCGCCTGCTCCATGGGCGCCTCGATCTGGTAGAGCCCGAGCACGTCGGCCGTCTCCTCCGCGTAGTCGACCACGTCGTCCAGCGCCGCCGCCAGCGCGTGGATGTCCTCGCGGTCCAGCGGTGTGACCGCCGTGGAATAGAGCTGGTGCAGGATGTCGTGGGTCAGCCGGTCGCCGGCCTGCTCCAGCGCCTTGATCTCCCCGCGCAGGCCCGAGTCGTCGGGCCAGTCGCGCATGAGCCTGTCGAGCTTCTCGGTGGCCTCGACGATGTTCGCGCCGGCCTCCTGGAGCAGGGAGAAGAACGTGCGGTGGTTGGGCGCGCTGGCGAAGAGCGCCACCGTCAGCCTCCGCGCAGGCCCTGGGCGAGCTCTGGGTGCGAGGCGTCCTCGAACTCGCGGAAGAGCCCGGTGACCACGAAAGCCGTTTGCTCGCCGATGTCCACGGCGTTGTCTCCGATCCGCTCCAGGCAGCGGGCCACGAGCATCATGTGCATGGCCCACTCGCGCGTGTCCGGATCGTCGCCGATCTCCAGCGCGCGGGCAAACGAGGCGCGGTTCAAACGGTCGATCTCGTCGTCCTGGCGCACCAGGTCCTCGGCCAGGCCCACGTCGCGGCGCTCGAACGCCTGCTTGGCCTGCACCACCAGCGAGCGCGCCAGCTCGCCCATGCGCGCCAGGTTGCCCAGCAGCTCGTCGTCGGCGGGCGGCTCGTGGCCGGCGAGCGGCACCAGCTTGGCCATGTTCACGCACTGGTCGCCCATTCGCTCCACGTGGCTGATCACGTGCAGCAGCGCGGCCACCACGCGCAGGTCACCGGCCACCGGCGCCTGGAGGGCCAGCAGCGAGAGGATCCCCTGGTGGACCTCCATGTAGCGCCCGTCGACGCGGTCGTCGTCGGCGATGACCATGCTCGCCAGCTCCACGTCCTGGTGCTGCACGGTCTCGATCGCGCGGTCCAGGGCGCCGGCAACCAGGTCCAGGCCGCCGAGCGCGGCCTTCTCCAGCGACTCGAGCTCCTCTTGGAAGTGCTGGCGGTTGGTGCTGTCCCGCGCGCTCACGTCAGCCGACCTTCCCGGTCACGTAGGCCTCCGTGCGCGGGTCGGAGGGGTTGGTGAAGATCTTCTCGGTGTCGTCGAACTCCACCACTCGGCCGGTGCGGTTCTTCTCGTCGGCGTCCAGCTCCACCGTGAAGAACGCTGTCATGTCCGAGACGCGCGCGGCCTGCTGCATGTTGTGGGTCACGATCACGATCGAGTAGTTCTCGCGCAGCTCCAGCATCAGGTCCTCGATCTTGCCGGTGGAGATCGGGTCCAGCGCCGAGCACGGCTCGTCCATGAGGATCACGTCGGGGTTGGTTGCCAGCGCGCGGGCGATGCACAGGCGCTGCTGCTGCCCGCCCGACATGCCGAAGGCGTTGGTCTTGAGCCGGTCCTTGACCTCGTCCCAGAGAGCGCCGCGCCGCAGCGCCCGCTCGACGATCTCGTCCATGTCGCCCTTCATGCCCAGCACCCGCGGGCCGAAGGCGATGTTCTCGTAGATCGACTTGGGGAACGGGTTGGGCTTCTGGAACACCATGCCGATCCGCTTGCGCACCTCCACGGCGTCCACGTCGCTGCCGTAGAGGTCCTGGCCGTGGTACTCCAGGCGCCCGCTCACCGTGGCGCCGGGGATCAGGTCGTTCATCCGGTTGAGGCAGCGCAGCAGGGTGCTCTTGCCGCATCCGGAGGGACCGATCAGCGCCGTGATCTCGTTCATGTGAATGTCGAACGTGATGTCGCGCACCGCGGGATTGCCGCTGTAGGCCACGTCAACGCTCTGGATCCCGAAGATCGCCTCGCGGTCTGCCTTCGGCTCCCGCCGTGCGCCGTCCAGGGCCGTGCGCTTGAGGTCCACTCCCTGCTCGCCCTGCGGCGTGGCGCCCCGCGCGGGGACCCCGGCCTCGGTTCGCTCCTGCTCGGGCTCGGTCATCTGCTCAGCCACTCTAGGTCACCTACCACTTTTGCTCGTAACGATTGCGAAGCCAGATGGCCACCGCGTTCATGGACAGCAGCAGGATCATCAGCACGATGATCCCGCCGGCCGCCAACGATGCGAAGTCATTGACGTCGTTGGACGGGCGCGAGATCCAGTCGAAGATCTGGATCGGAAGCGCGGTGAACTGCGAGAACAGATCGGGGTCGAAGGCCACGAAGGTGGCTGCCCCGACGACGATCAGCGGCGCCGTCTCCCCGATGGCCCGCGAGAGCGCCAGGATCACGCCGGTGGCGATGCCCGGGATCGCGGCCGGGAGGATCTGGCGCCAGATGGTCTGCCACTGGGTGGCACCCAGGGCCATCGAGCCCTCGCGGATGGAGGGAGGCACGGCCCGGATGGCCTCGCGGCCGGCGATGATCACGACCGGCAGCACCAGCAGCCCCAGGGTCAGCCCGCCGGCCAGCACCACGTTGCCCTGCGAGAAGGGGCCGCGCACCAGGAAGGCCAGGCCGAGGATGCCGTAGACGATCGACGGCACCGCGGCCAGGTTCTGGATGTTCACCTCGATGGCGCGGTTGAACCAGCGCTCCCGGTCCGCGTACTCCTCGAGGTAGACGGCGGTGGCCACACCCACCGGCACGATGAACACCGTGACCACGCCCATCAGCCAGATGGTGCCCAGAAGCGCCGCCCGGACGCCGGCGTTGGCGGCCACCGAGGAGGGGTAGTCGGTGATGAAGGCCAGGTCGACCGAGCCGAGGCCGTCCACGGCAACGTCCATCAGCAGCGTGCCAAGCAGGATCACCGACAGGGCCAGGCAGGCCAGCAGCACCAGCCGGAAGGCGGTGCCCTTGACCTTGGTGGACTGCGGGGCCTGGCCGACCGCGCGCGACACGGAGCTCATTCGTAGACCTGCCTGTACTTGCGCACGAACCTGATCGAGATCATGTTCATGACCAGGGTGATCAGGAACAGCAGCATCCCGACGGCGAACACCGTCTTGTACTGGACGCTGCCCGTGGCGATGTCGCCCTTGGCGACCGCGCCGATGTAGGAGGTCATCGTGTACATCGGCTCTCTCGCGTCCGCGGTCAGCGCGGCCACCTGGCCGGCGGCCACGAGCACGATCATCGTCTCGCCCACCGCGCGCGAGGCGCCCAGCACGATGGCCGCGACGATGCCCGACAGCGCCGCGGGGAAGACCACGCGCGTGGAGGTCTGCAGCTTGGTGGCGCCGAGGCCGTAGGAGCCCTCGCGCAGGGACGCCGGCACCGCCGACATCGCGTCCTCGGAGACCGACGCGATGGTCGGCACCACCATGAAGCCCATGATCACCGCGGCCGAGAGCGCGTTGAACACGCCCACGTCCAGCTTGGCGATGTCGGTGAGGATCGTGGGGGTGAAGAAGGTCAGAGCGAAGTAGCCGAACACGATCGTGGGCACGCCCGCGGTGAGCTCCAGTACCGGCTTGAGCGTCTTGCGCACGCGCGGGCTCGCGTACTCGCTGAGGTAGATCGCCGAGCCCAGGCCCAGCGGCACCGCCACGAGCAGCGCGATTCCTGTGACCAGGAACGTGCCGCTCACCAGCGGGAGCACGCCGAAGCTCTGCGGCTTGATCACGGGCGACCAGTCCTTGCCGAACAGGAACTCGGCGACGCCCACGTCCTCGAAGAAGACGAAGGTCTCGCGCAGCAGCGAGACCACGATGCCGGTGGTGGTGAGGACCGACAACAGGGCCGCCAGCAGCAACAGCCCCTTGATCACGTCCTCGCCGACGCGACGACGCGCCACCCCCAGGGCGGGGGTGGCGCGTGCCGCTGTGCTACCTGCTTCCACGTGCGTCGTCCTAGCTCCCGAGCGTGGTCTTGCCCTTGTCGAGCTGCTCGGTGGTCATCGGGACGATCTGTGCCGCCTCCGCGATCGTCTCCTGGTTCTCCAGGACGTAGTCCATGAACGCCTTCACCTGCGGCTTGTCCGTGAGCGACTTGTCGCTGGGGTACATGAACAGCGGACGTGCGAGCGGCTTGTAGGTGCCGTCCTGGATCGTCTCGCTGCTGGGCTTCACGCAGCCGTCGCCACCGTCGACGCCCACGAGGTTCAGCTTGTCCTTGTTCTGCTCGTAGTAGGAGAAGCCGAAGTAGCCGAGGCCGCCCTCCTCGCCCTCCACGCCTTGCACGAGCACGTTGTCGTCCTCCGAGGGCTGGTACTCCTTGCGGCTGACGCCCTCCTCACCGTTGATCTCGTCGGTGAAGAAGTCGAACGTGCCGGAGTCCGTGCCGGGCCCGAACAGCGCTGGCCTGGGCGTCCGGGAACTTGCGGATTGACCTCGTTGTAGCTCTTGACCTTCGAGCCCTGGTTCCACAGCTTCTTGAGCTCGTCCGTGGTCATGCAGTCGATCTTGGTCGCCGTGTTGGTCACGATGGCGATGCCGTCGTTGGCGATCTGGATCTCCTTGTAGGTCACCCCGTTCTTCTTGCAGACGGGGACCTCCTCGTCGTCCTTGATCGGTCGCGAGGCGTCCGAGATGTCGGTCTCCCCGGCGCAGAACTTCTCGAAGCCACCGCCGGTGCCGGAGGTGCCGACCGACACCTTCACGTTCGGGTTCTCGCCCTGGAACGCCTCCGCGGCGGCCTGGGCGAACGGGCCGACCGTGCTCGAGCCGTCGATCTTGATGGAGCCAGACAGGTCGCCGCCTCCGCCTCCACCAGAGCCTGAATCGTCGTCGTCGTCGCCACAGGCGATGACGCCGAGCGCCAGCACCGCGCCGGCGAGAAGCGCAAGCCACTTCCTCATGCGATGTCTCCTTGTTGGTTCATCGGGACGGCGGCCGAGACTCGCAGGGCACCGCCGTGAGTCTGTTGCGGACTTGTCTCCGGGATGTGAAAGGGATGTAAAGCCGTTCGCTGCCGAACGCTTCCGCTCAGGGCTGAAAGCGGTAGCCGAACCCGAAATGGGTGTGGATGAGCAGGCGGCCCGGGAGCGCGTCGTCGAGCTTCTGGCGCAGCTTGCCGACGTACACGTCGACCGAGCGGTCGGACTTGCGGTAGTGCTCGCCCCAGACCATGCGGTAGAGCTCCTCGCGGCTGACGATCCGCCCCTCGCGCTCGACGAGGGCCGTGAGCAGCTCCAGCTCGCGGGCCGTCAGCTTCAGCGGGCGGCCGCCCGCCATCGCGAGAAACTCGGCCGGCCGGATCTCGACCTCGCCGGACTGCAAGCGCCCGTTCGTCGCCGCTTCCACGTCGTCAACCTGCCATCGTAGAGCGGAAAAGCCCGTTATGTGCGCGTGACCGGGCTGTGAAAAAGCTGTAAACGGGCAACTTCCGGGGGCGGGTGGCGTATCCTGCCGCGTGGTGAACCCGTCTGATCACGGCCCGATCCGGCTCGCCGTCCTCGACTCCGACTCGGGCTTCGTGCGTGTCTTGGTCAACCGCCTGGAGAGCCTCGGCTGGCAGCACCGCCGGCTGGAGGCCGCGCCGCGCGTGGAGGAGTTCGTCGCCATGCGGGTCAACGCGCTGGTCGTGGACCTGGCGCTGCTGGGCCCCGCCGCCTGGGATTTCCTCGAGACGGCTCACCGCCGCCATGCCGGGCCTCGGGGTGGTGGTCTGCACCGGGCGCTCGACCGTGGCGCAGCGCGTGCGCGGGCTGCGGATGGGCGCGGATGACTGGGTCAGCAAGCCGTGCCACCCCGAGGAGGTCCTCGCGCGCGTGGAGGCGGTCGTGCGCCGCCGCAAGCAGGCCTCGGGGCGCGCCGATGAGGGCCCGGTCCACGGCGGGCGATCTCGAGATCCGGGCGGACCAGTTCCAGGCCTTCTCCGGGGGTCGCAGCGTCGACCTGACGCGGCGCGAGTTCGAGGTGCTCCAGCTGCTGGCGCACGCGGAGGGCAAGGTCCTCCAGCGCGAGGAGATCTACCAGCAGGTCTGGGGCTACGCGATGGCCCACGGCGACCGCTCGGTCGACGTCTTCATCCGCAAGGTCCGCCAGAAGCTCGAGGGCGCGTCGCCCGGATGGCAATACATCCACACTCACTTCGGGGTCGGCTACCGCTTCGACCCGGAGCTGCGCGAGCCACGGGTCACACGCGGCGAGGGCGCCCCCGTGCAAGTTGCAGACACCGCCGCCGAGGCCGCCCTCGAGCGGTCGGGCGCGGGCCTGCCCTAGCACCAGCGGCGCTTCCGGGATCTGACCCGCGGCGCGTTGCCATACTCCGGGGCGTGTCGAAGCTCCGAACTGCGGCGGCCATCGCGGCGGCCTCCCTGGCGGTACACGAGGGCCGCTTCCTGATTGCCGAGCATGGCGCGGGCGGTGAGCCCGGCGGCCATGCCTACCTGCCCCTGGCGGGGCTGGCCGTGGCGCTCCTGCTGGCCGGCGCCTCGGCGCAGCTGCTGGTCATGATCGCCCGGGCGCGCGCCACCGGCAGGGGCGCCGAGGCTCGCCTGGGCTTCTGCTCCGCATGGGTGCTGGCCGCACTCGCGATCGCCGCGATCTTCACGGCCCAAGAGCTCCTCGAGGGCATCCTGGCCCCCGGGCGGGCCGACGGCCTGGCGGCCGTCGTAGGAAACGGCGGCTGGGTCGCGTACCCGCTGGCGCTGGCCGCCGGCGCGGTGGCCGCCCTCGGGCTCGAGCGCGCCCGGGCCGCGGTTGCGTCCGCGGCCCTTCGGACGCGGCGCGTGCTCCCCGGGCGAGCAGTGACGCGCAGGCTCGCCCTGCCCTCCGCTCACCGGCCCCGAGCTGGAGCGCTGGCGCTCCACCTGGCCGGGCGCGCTCCCCCGCTCGCCCTCCGCTGAGGCCCAGCGCGCGGCCACGGGGCCGCGCGCACGTCGAGTAGGAGGAACGCATGTCGAACAGGACGAGACTGGGGCTTGTCGTGGCCGCCGCGCTGGTGGCGGTGGTGGCCTTCGTGGTCATCAGCCCCGGCGAGGAGAGCGAGCAGGCCGACGACCCGGCCACCACGCAGGCGCAGGAGCAAACGACAACCGAGACCGAGAGCACGCCGACGGCCACCGCCGAGTCGGCGCCCCCTCCGCCCCCGGAGGAGATCGTGCTCCGCGGCGGGGCACCGGAGGGCGGCGTGCAGCGGATCGTGGTGGACAAGGGGAGCACCGTGCGGATGGTCGTGGCCTCCGATGCCCAGGACGAGATCCACGTGCACGGCTACGACCTCTATCGCGACACGGCGCCCGGGCAAGCCCGCGCGGTTCCGCTTCAAGGCCAACACCGAGGGCGTGTTCGAGGTCGAGAGCCACACGGCCGAGGACGCCGGCCGCGAGCCGCTGATCGCGCGGCTCGTGGTCGAGCCCAGCTGAGGCCCGGGAGACGCTGCGTGAGCTTGCTGGCCCACGGCATCGTCGGGCGCGCCGACCTTCCCATCCCGGAGTGGCTGTTCGGTTGGGCGGCGGCCATGGTGCTGGTCATCTCCTTCGTCGCGCTGGCGGTCCTCTGGCCCCGGCCGCGGCTGCAGGACGAGGACTTCAGGCCCCTGCCGGGAGGCTCTCGCGGGTACTCACCAGCCGCGCGGTTGAGTTGCTGTGCGGAGCGGTCGGCGTCGCGCTGCTGGTCCTCGTCGTTTGGAGTGGCCTGTCGGGGATCCAGACGCCCCAGGCCAACTTCGCGCCCACGTTCGTGTTCGTGATCTTCTGGCTGGGCTTCGTGCCGCTGGCGGTCCTGTTCGGCGATGTGTTCCGCGCCTTCAACCCGTGGCGTGCGATCGGGCGCGCGGTCGCCTGGGTGGCCAGCGCCGCGGCCCGCGGCCCGGTGCCGGCCCCGATGGCCTACCCGCGAGCGGCTCGGCCACTGGCCCGCGGCGGCGGGGCTGTTCGCGTTCGCAGCGCTCGAGCTCGTGGCGTCCAACGGCGACAAGCCGGAAAACGTGGCCATCGGAGCGTTGATCTACTCGGGCGCGACCTTCGTGGGCATGGCCCTCTACGGCGTCGAGGCGTGGTGCGCGCGCGGAGAGGCGTTCGGGGTCTACTTCAACCTGTTCTCGCGCATCTCGCCCTTCTGCCGCGAGGGGGATGAGGTGGGGCTGCGGCGACCGCTCTCGGGCCTTGCGGCCTTCCAGCCCGTCGCGGGCACCGTGGCGCTGCTGGCGGTCCTGATCGGTTCGGTCACCTTCGACGGCGTGGCCGAGGCGCCGCTGTGGACGGGGATCTCCCCCGACCTGGCCGAGTTCTTCCGCTCGCTGGGCTTCTCACCCGAGAAGGCCCTGGAGGCCACCTTCCTGCTCGGCCTGGTGGCCGCGATAGCGCTGGTGGGCGGCTTCTACCGGTTGGGCGTGGCGGGCGCGCGCACGGTGGGAGGCGACCTCTCGGCCGGCGAGCTCGCCAAGGCGTTCATCCACACGCTCGTGCCCATCTCCTTCGCCTACGTGGCGGCGCACTACCTCACGCTGCTGCTCTACCAGGGCCAGGCGGTCATACGCATCTCCACCGCGCCGTTCGGCTATCTGGCCTCCAACCCGCTCGGGGAGAGCGGCACCGACCTGTTCGGCACGGCCAATGACGCCATCGACTACGCGGTGATCGGCGCGACCGCAACCTGGTACTGGCAGGTGGCATTCGTGGTCGTAGGCCACGTGGCCGCGCTCATCCTCGCGCACGACCGGGCGCTTTCCATCTACCGCGACTCGCGCATGGCCGTTCGATCGCAGTACTGGATGCTCGTGGTGATGGTCGGGTTCACGAGCCTCGCCCTGTGGCTCCTGGCGCAGTCCAACGGATGATGCTCATCGCCCACGCAGGCCATTGGCTGGTGCAGGTCGCCTACTTCCTGCCGGTCGTGGCGTTCCTGGTCTGGCTGGGTATCACCACGGTGCGCGAGCGCAGGCACGGGGCCGACGGCCGCCGCAACGGCCGTGGGCCTAGGGGAAGCTAGTGACGCTGGTCTGAAAAGCGCTTGCGGCCTGCGCGGCGCGCGCAGACCCGTTGGCCTTCCCTGGCGCCTCGAAGTAGATCGTGCGCGTGGAGTTCATCCGGTTCGACGGCGTGCTGCGCGGGTCCGTGTTCGGCAGGTTGCCCAGCAGGTCGGGCCCGCTGGCGCCGAAGGCCTGCGTGTCGCCGGTGCACTGGGTCTCGATGCCGCCACCGGGCGTGCTGTCGTCCAGGTAGTACGTGCCAACGGCCAGCCCCGCGATGTCGCTGTCCAGCGAGTGGGCGATCGAAAGTCCGCCCTGGGCCCCGTCGACGCTCTCCCACGTGATCGCCCCGGCCGCCGGCGTCTCCGGCTGGCCGTTGATCGCAAGGCCGCCGGGGTTGTTGTCGTTCTTGTAGGTCATCCCGCTGGCCGCGGAGGAGTAGTCGTGATAGTCCAGCGGTCCCGGGACCGCGTGCACGCGCAGGAAGGTGCGCACGTCCTCGCGGCCCTCGTAGAACAGGTGCTCGCGCTGGACGAGCGGCCCGCTGTTGGCGCCCACGTAGGAGCGGATCGCACGCACGGGCCCGCTCTTGTTGGCGATGAACGCTCCCTCGGCGTCGTTGAAGGTGTCCTCGCTGCGACCGCAGTTGCCCGCTGCCAGCCGGGACTTCGCGCGATCGAGGATGTCGACCTCCGTGGCGTCCCCGGCCTTCACCCGCAGCTGGTCCTTCAGCCACCGGTCGGAGAAGTGCACCGAGTAGTTGGGCGTGCTCACCGTCGAGTTCTCGGGGTTTGGCCCGTCCTCGAGCTTGTAGGTGGTCTTGTAGTCGCCCGAGAGCAGGTTGAACTGGTAGTCCACGTACTTGTACCCGGCGCCCGGGCTGAGCCCGCCGCTGCGGCGGAAGAGGTAGACCCAGCCGTCCTTGGTCTGGCCGCCCAGCGTCGAGCGGACCCTGACCTTCACGCCGCTTCCGGCCACCACGCCGCTGGGGTTGCCGGAGCCGCCCGGCGCCTCGTAGCCCGTGTCCTTTGCCATCAGGGCGATCTCGTCGTTGGCGTCCACGTTGGCGTTCGTGTCGGCTCCCGTGAACGTCCCGGCGTCGGTGTAGACGGTGGTGGTGTAGCCGCCGTAGTTGCCGTTATAGACCTGCCCGAGGTCGATGGCCTTGCGCTCGTCGACCTGGATCGGCACCTGGAACCAGGAGTCCTCGATCCAGCGGAACGCCACCACGTCGCCCGCCGGAGTGGACGCCAGGCTGGGCACGTCGGCACCTGTGAGCACGACGGGATCGGCGGGGCGGTCGAGCGTGCAGCCGGTCAGGCCAAGCGTCGCCGCCACGGCTGCTACGGCAAGTCGTCGTGGCGTCATGACCGGGCGACCCTAGTTGGGTGCGCCCGCCCGGGTCAAGGTAGTAGCGACACCCGGATGCGCCTGGGCCGTGGCACAATCGCGCCGTGCCCGACTCATCCGCACTGTTGCCCTTCGCGCTTGCCAGCGCCGCGTTGATCGTGGTGCCGGGGCCGGCCGTGGTCTACATCGTCACGCGCGCGGTAGCCCAGGGCCGGTCCGCCGGCGTGATCAGCGCGCTCGGGATCGAGGCCGGGGGTCTGGTGCACGTGGCGGCGGCCGCCGTCGGCCTGTCCGCGCTGGTGGCCTCGTCGGCCACCGCGTTCAGCGTTGTCAAGTACGCCGGGGCCGCATACCTCATCGCCCTGGGCATCCAGAAGCTCACGACGCGTGAGCACCGGACGCTGGCGGAGGCACCGCCGGCCCGACCGGCGGCGCTGTTCCGTCAGGGAGTGGTCGTGAGCGCCCTGAACCCCAAGGTGGCGATCTTCTTCGTGGCCTTCCTGCCCCAGTTCATCGACCCTGGCCGGGCCGTGGCGCCCCAGGTGGCGATCCTGGGTGCCCTGTTCATCGCGATCGCCGCGGCGCTGGACATCGCCTGGGCGCTGACGGCCGGCATGGCGGGCGACCGCCTGCGCCGCAGCATGCGCGCCCGGAGGCTGCTCGACCGCGTGAGCGGGGCGACGTTCGTGGGACTGGGCGCCGCGGCGGCGCTCGCCCGCCGTTAGCTGACCTAGCCGCGGCGCATCAGGCGACCGACGGCGGCCATGAGCTCGGTCGTGAGCTCCTCGGGCTCGCCGTCGCCCTGACCGCCGATCACGCAGTGTCGCGCGTAGTCGTCCAGCAGCCCCAGGGCGACCTTGTCGAGCGCCGCCTGGATCGCGGCAATCTGGGTCAGCACGTCGATGCAGTAGCGGTCGTCCTCCACCATGCGCTCGACGCCGCCCACCTGCCCCTCGATGCGCCGCAGCCTGTTGATCAGCTGTTCCCGGGTGGCGCTGTAGCCGCGTGCAGCGCCGGCCGTTGTGGCTGCCATCGATGCTCCTCTCGGTCGTTGCCGGAGAAAGGGTAGCAATACCCCCAGGGGGTTTGCTAGGGTGCTTGGAATGGAAGCCTCGACTGCAGCTCACGAGCACCATCACCACGAGCTCCCGACCTCGGGCAGCGCACTCACAGCGATGGCCGCCAGCGCCACGCTGCACTGCCTCACCGGGTGCGCCATCGGCGAGGTCACCGGCGTGGTGGTGGGCACGGCACTCGGCTTCTCGGACCTGGGCACGATCGCGCTGGCCATCGGCCTCGCGTTCCTGTTCGGCTACTCGCTCACGAGCCTGCCGCTCCTGCGGGCGGGGATGGCGGTGGCGGCGGTCATTCCGATCGCGCTCGCCACGGACACGCTGTCCATCGCCGTGATGGAGGTCGTGGACAACGCGATCCTGCTGCTCATCCCGGGGGCGATGGAGGCGGGCGTGGGTGACGTGCTGTTCTGGGGCTCGCTTGCCGTGGCGCTGGTGATCGCAGGGCTCGTGGCCTTCCCCGTGAACCGGCGCCTGATAGCTCGCGGCAAGGGCCACGCCGTGCTGCACGAGACGGGCATTCACGGCGGTCCGCCCACGTGGCTGGTGGCATCCATCGCCGCCGTGGCCGGCGTGTTCGGAGCGATCGTGCTGGCGGCCGAGCTGCTCTGAGCTCAGGCGCCGGCCAGGCGCCCGCGCCTGGGCCTGAAGGCGCCCTCGAGCTCATCGCGCGAGTACTCGGCGAGGACGCGGTCTTCCGTCGCGAACCGATAGAGCGCGACCTTGAAGATCGCCATCAGCGCGGTCTGCACCACGGCGCCGATCGCGAACACGGCCACACCGAGCGCGATCAGGACGGCCGCCGGGATCTCAGCGGAGGAACTCAGCGCGATGCCGCCCGCCACCAGCGCGGCACCGGGCAGGAACGCCACCAGGAACACCAGTCCGCCGATCGCAAACGACCCGGTCACGCCCTCGCCCCAGCGCTCCCGGATGACCGACACCGACTGCTTCAGGGCGCTCATCGGCCCCAGGCCCTCGAGAGCGATGACCGGCACCACGAAGAAGCTGGCCACGCTCCAGGCCAGGTTCGCCAGCCCGCCGACGAGTGAGGCCACCAGCTGACCGGCTCCGCCGCGCAGCAGCGCCTGCACCGCGCTGATCAGGACGCCGACCAGCAGGGATAGCAGCGCCCAGCTCGCGACCGGCCCGAACCGAGCGCCGGCTGCGGCGAACCCCTCGCGCGCGGTCGTGTCGTGGCCCTCCAGCGACCGCGCCGCGCAATGGCTCAGCGCGACGTTGCAGTACAGCGACACCAGCACCACGAGATAGGCGGCCACCACCAGCAGCGCGATCAGCGCCGGCTCGCTCTCGGAGGCGTCGTAGAGCGCGTATCCGCCGCCGCCGATCAGCACCGCGAGGATCAGCGCGCCGGCCCCGCCGACCGCCGGGAAGACCATCAACGAGCGGTCGCGCTTGACGATCGCCCAACTCTGCTTGGTCAGCTGCCAGCCGCGACCGATCCGACCCATAAGGGCGACTCTAATCCCCCGAGGGCCAGGCGAGAAGACCGCCCGACCTCCGCTATCCTCGCTCAACGCCAGCGGGCGTAGTTCAGTTGGTTAGAACGCCGGCCTGTCACGCCGGAGGTCGCCGGTTCGAGTCCGGTCGCTCGCGTCGAAGCTAGAGCCTGCGTTGGCTCCGTAAAGCGCCGTCACCGCCTCGGGGCGCTGACTCCAAGCGAGCGTCTCACGTCCCGGCCCGCTCTTCAACGGCGACTTCCTCAATCCCTCCCCAGGGGCAGTAGGCTGGGCGCCAGTACCGCTCTAGCAAGCTCGTTTAGCACGGAACGGTTGCCGGCCTGTCACGCCGGAGGTCGCCGGTTCGAGTCCGGCCGCTTGCTTCTAGGATGGAGCCTGCACAGGTCACGCGGCAGATTGCCGACGCGAATGCCGCGGTGCGACTGAGCCTGCCGTTCGCTGACACCAAGGACTTCGACGACGCGCGGCGAGGGCGGATCGCCTCGCTGCCGGATCCGCTGATCCGGGCTACCAGCGGCCGCGTCGTGTGGGACACGCAGGCGTACGAGTTCCTCGACGCCGAATGCCCGGAGACGGTGAACCCGAGCCTGTGGCGGCAGGGACAGCTGGCAGCCATCCACGGCCTCTTCGAGGTCGCCGAGGGCATCTACCAGGTGCGCGGGCTCGACCTGTCGAACATGACGATCGTCGAAGGCGAGGGCGGCGTGCTCGCGATCGACCCTCTCATCTCGGCCGAGTGCGCAGCGGCGGCGCTGGCCCTGTACCGCGACCATCGCGGCGACCGCCCCGTGACGGGGCTGCTGTACACGCACAGCCACGTCGACCACTTCGGTGGCGCGCGCGGCGTCGTCTCGGCCGAGGACGTCGCTTCGGGCCGTGTGCCGGTGTTCGCGCCCGAGGGGTTCATGGAGCATGCGATCAGCGAGAACGTCTACGCCGGCGGCGCGATGACCCGGCGGGCGACGTACATGTACGGCGCGCTGTTGCCGAAGGGGCCGACCGGGCAGGTCGGCGCCGGCCTGGGCCAGACCACGTCGACCGGGACCGTCACGTTGATCGCTCCGACGATCGACATCACCCACACCGGCCAGGAGGTCACGGTCGACGGCATCCGCATGGTGTTCCAGCTCACGCCGAACACAGAGGCGCCGGCGGAGATGAACTTCCTCTTCCCCGACCGGCGTGCGCTGTGCATGGCCGAGAACGCCACCCACAACCTGCACAACGTGGCCACGCTGCGTGGGGCGCTGGTGCGCGACGCGCGCGGCTGGGCCGCGTACCTCGACGAGGCGATCGTCCTGTTTGCCGCCGAGGCCGACGTGCAGTTCGCCCAGCACCACTGGCCGCGCTGGGGGGCCGAGCGCATCGTCGACTTCCTGGAGAAGCAGCGTGATCTGTACGGCTACATCCACGACCAGGGACTGCGCCTGTTGAACAAGGGCTACGTTGGCGCCGAGATCGCCGAGCAGCTCGAGCTGCCGCCGAGCCTGGAGCACGAATGGCACTGCCGCGGCTACTACGGCTCGCTGAACCACAACCTCAAGGCGGTCTACCAGCGCTACCTCGGGTGGTTCGACGGCAACCCGGCGCACCTCTGGCCCCACCCGCCCGAGGCCGCAGGCGAGCGGTACGTGGAGCTGGCCGGAGGCGCAGACGCGCTGCTCGCGCACGCCCGCGAGGCGTTCGAGCGCGGAGATTTTCGCTGGGTCGCGGAGGTGGTGAATCACCTCGTCTTCGCCGATCCCGACCACGGCGAGGCCAAGGAGCTCCAGGCACAGGCGCTCGAGCAGCTCGCCTACGGCGCCGAGAACGGAACCTGGCGCAACTTCTTCCTGACGGGCGCCCAGGAGCTGCGCCACGGCGGCAGCGGGACAGCGGCCGTCCTGCCCCCCGACTTCATCGCCAGTCTCAGCGACGAACAGCTCTTCAGCGCCCTGGCGATTCAGATCGACGGGCCGCGCGCCGGTGACCGCCGCATCGCTCTGCACTGGCGATTCACCGACACCGGCAACGAGTACGGGCTTACGCTCGAGCACGGCGTGCTGAACCACCGCCGCGGCGCCCCCACGGGGCCGGTCGACGCCACCTTGAGCATTCAGCGCAGCGCGCTCGACCAGGTCGTCGCCGGCATCGCCAAGATCGAGGATCTCGCCTCCTCGGGTGGACTGGTCGTGGAAGGCGATCCGGCCAAGGTCGGCGAACTGCTCGGCCTCCTCGACCCGCCCGACCCGTACTTCGCCATCGTCACACCCTGAGGTCCTGGATACTCCTCGCGCCCGCTGGGGTCGAGCGAGGACAGCGGAGGCGGACTCGGCCGCCATGCTGTCGAGCGGCCCGCGACGCGTGCGGGACAGGCGCGGAATCGGGCTGAACCTCAAGTACCATCGAATTGTGAACGCGCGCCCGCCGGTGGGGCGGGAGCTGGCATGGGCATGGCTTCACCTGGCTGTGCTGTGGTCGCTGGCCCTGGCCCAGCCCCTGCTCGACCTGCTGGCGGACAACCCCGAGTTCTTCGTGGCCCGGGGCAACACGCGCGGGGACATCCTGCTGCTGGGCTTCGGGCTGGTGCTCGTCCCTCCAACCATCCTGCTCGCGGTCGAGGCGGTGTTCTTGGTCGCTGGGCGCGCGGCGCGCCGCGCAGCCCACGCGGTCCTGACGGGCGCGCTGGCTGGAGCATTCGTGCTCAACCTCCTCAACGAGCTAATCCCATCCGTAGTGCTGATCCCCATGGCGATCGCGCTCGGCTTCGCGTTCGCGCTCGCATACCAGCGCACTCGCTTCGCACCGGCGGTGCTCACCGCCCTGTCGCCCGCTCCGGTCCTGTTCCTCGTGCTGTTCCTGATCGCATCGCCGGTTTCAAAGCTCGTCTTCCCGAGCGACGCGACCGGCCAGGGCAGCGTCGAGGTCGATGGGGACACTCCCGTCGTGGTGCTCGTGTTCGACGAGCTCTCGGTCACGTCCCTGATGGACGCTCGCCACCGGATCGACGGCACGCGCTACCCGAACTTCGCCCGCCTCGCCCGCGATGGCACCTGGTACCGCAACGCCACGACGGTGGCCGACGTGACGCCGCAAGCGGTGCCCGCGCTGCTGTCGGGCCGCCGCCCCGACCGCGATGCCCTTCCGATCGCGGCGGATCACCCGGGCAACCTGTTCACGCTCCTGGCCGGCAGCTACTCATTCGAGGTCATCGAGCCGGTCACCGACCTCTGCCCTGCGCATCTGTGTGGCGAGTCCACGCGGGAGCCGAAGTCAGATCGCCTGTCCGGCCTGATCTCGGACCTGAGCATCGTGTCGCTCCACCTCGGCCTTCCCGACGACCTGCGCGATGACCTTCCCGCGGTGGACCGGACCTTCGGTGACTTCGATGACGACGGGCCCCCCGTCGGGACCGGCGGCCAGGCGCGGAACGCCGCCCGATTCCGGCTCACTCATCGGCGGGCCCTGGAGGATCGCGTCGGACAGCTCAACGCCTTCGAGCGTGGTCTCGGCCGCCGGTCGTCGCGCCCGACGCTTCACTACCTCCACGTGCAGTTGCCGCACCTGGCCTACCGTTACCTGCCCTCAGGCCAGCAATACCCGGTGCGCGTTGCCGATCCGCCCGGCCTACGACCAGCTGGCTGGGGCGGCGACGCCTGGGCCGCGGAACAGGCGTTCCAGCGCTACTCGCTGCAGGTGGGCTACGTGGACCGGTTCCTTGGGCGGGTCTTCGACCGGCTGAGGGCGACCGGCGCGTACGACCGAGCACTGATCGCTGTGACCTCGGATCACGGGGTGAGCTTTCGCCCGGGCGCGCCGCGGCGCGAGGTGACCCGGGAGACGCTGGCGCAGATCGCCGGTGTCCCGCTCATCGTGAAGGGCCCGGGCCAGCGCCGGGGGCGGGTCGACGACGCGCAGGTGTCCACCCTGGACCTGTTGCCCACCCTGGCCGACCACCTCGACGTGGC
Organism: uncultured Thermoleophilaceae bacterium; assembly: GCA_963755215.1. Classification (GTDB taxonomy): domain Bacteria; phylum Actinomycetota; class Thermoleophilia; order Solirubrobacterales; family Thermoleophilaceae; genus JAAYBF01. The sequence continues at coordinate 32,828 of CAVWIW010000014.1, read as the reverse complement.
ACTGCCGTGGGATGCGGATGGGCGCTCGGCGCTGGAGCGCGGGGGGCGGCAGGCGGGGCCGGTTAGCGTGCAGTCCCAGGCGGGCGAGGACGTGGATGTGTCGTTCGAGGACTACCGTCGCCAGCGAGACGCCGAGGTCGCCCGCACCGCAGCACTGTTTGGGGCCGGCGGGATGTTCCGATTCGGCCCCGACGCCGACCTCATCGGAGCATCGGTCCAGAGCCTTCAGCCTGCTGCGAGCTCGGGCCGTCGCGTGGTCATCGACAGTCCCCAGCTGTACTCGTCCGTCGATCCTCGGGACGCCGTTGTGCCGGCATTCGTGACAGGGCGAGTGGAGGGTTCGGCAACGGCGGGGCTACGCCTGATCGTGGCGGTGAACGGGCGCATCGAGGCGACCACGCGGCTGTATGAGTCCGTCGCGGGACGCTTCGGCGCGATGATCGCGCCGAGCTCATTCCGTCCCGGCAGGAACACGGTGGAGGTGTTCGCAGTCGACGGAGCCGGGGCTGCGCGCCGGCTGACGAGGCTGAGCCGGCCCGTCGCCGGCGGTGCTGGAGAGGCCTTTGCATTGAAGCGGCGAGGCGGGCGCGAGGTCTTGGCTGCCGCGTCGGGCCGTGAGATAACGGTTCGGCCCGGCGCGGTGCAGGGGGCATACGAAGCCGTCAGGCTCGATTTCAGCGCTCGTCGGTTCTCCGTCGATGGCTGGGCCGCGAGCGCCCGCCAAGGCGCCGCCGACCGGGTGGTGGCCTTCGTGGACGGGCGCTTCATCGTGGCCGGCCGGCCCTCACGGCCCAGGCCTGACGTGGCCAAACGGCTCGGTCCGGATGCGCGTGACTCCGGCTTCGCGCTGACGGCCGGGATCGACACCGACAGCGAGATCAACCGCAAGTCCGGCGCGCGCATATTCGCCATCAGCGGCAACCGGGCGAGCGAGCTCCGACGGGCACCACGATGACCGGCACGGCGCGTGCCTACGCGATACTTGGCCCGTGGGAATGAGCCTCCAAGGCAGCCGCGCTCTGGTCACGGGCGCCTCCGGGGGGATCGGTGTGGCGATTGCCCGCCTGCTGCATTCGCGCGGGGCCACGGTGGTGGCCACGGCCCGGCGGACGGACGTGCTGGAGCGCCTGAGCGCTGAGCTGGGTGACGGGGTGGAGGTGCTGCCCGCGGACCTCGCGGATCCCGGCGAGCTGGCGGCGCTGCCAGGGCGCGCCGGCGCCGTGGACGCGGTCGTGGCCAACGCTGCGCTGCCGGCCAGCGGGCACCTGCTGGACTTCGAGCCCGACCAGATCGACCGGGCGCTGGACGTGAACCTGCGCGCGCCGATCCAGGTGGCTCGCGCGCTGGCGCCCGGCATGGTGGAGCGGGGCCGGGGCCACCTGGTGTTCGTCTCCTCTTTGTCGGGCAAGGTCACGAGCCCGGGCAGCAGCCTGTACTCGGCCACCAAGTTCGGCCTGCGCGGGTTCGCGCTGGGCCTGCGCCAGGACCTCCACGGCACGGGTGTGGGGGTCACGACCGTGTTCCCAGGCTTCATCCGCGACGCGGGCATGTTCCATGAGAGCGGCGCCAAGCTGCCGCCGTTCGTGGGCACCCGCACGCCCGACCAGGTGGCGCGAGCTGTGGTCGCGGGTATCGAGAGCGGCCGGCCGGAGATCGACGTTGCGCCGCTCTCGTTCCGCGCCGCCGGGGTGGTGGCCGGGATCGCCCCTGGCACGATGGCCAAGCTCCAGCGCCGCCTGGGCGGCAACGACATCTCGCGCGACATGGCCGAGGGCCAGGCGTCCAAGCGCTAGCGGCGGCAGGCGCGCACGGTCAGCGTTCCGAGCCGGGCGACGAAGCGCGCCCGCAGCACGCGGGTCCGGCTGGAGTAGCTCCAGGCGACCCGCCGCGAGGCTCCCCCGCCCACCGACACCGCGCACGGCCTGAACGGCCGCCGCAGGGTGGCCAGGGAAGCCTGGACCCGGTAGGCCCGCCGGCGCTTGCCGGCTACGGCGAGCGACCAGGAGGCGCGGCGCTCCTTGGAGACCAGGCGCTCGCCCTCGTTGAAGGACGCTCGCGTGCGCCCGCGCGGGAAGGCCAGCAGCGTCATCCGGTTGCGGCGGTCGCGCAGGTGGACCAGGCCCCGGCGGCGCCCGAAGCCGGCGAGCGTGTCCACGTCCGCGGGCAGCAACGGCAGCACCGCACCCGTGCGGACGAGCATCGGCAGCTGCTCGAGCGGCGCCGGGAGTACGTGCTCGCGGCCGCCGCGAACGGAGCGCACCCGCCCGACGGAGAACGCTCCGCTGCGCTTGGTGTAACGGACGCTGCGCCAGAAGTCCAGCCAGCGCCCTGGCGGGGCGTACACCCGCCGGCGCCGCGCGCCGGGCGTGACCACCGGAGCAGCCAGGAGGCTGGGCCCGAACATGAACTCGTCCTCGCGCGCGAGCGAGCGGCGGTCGCGCGGCCAGTTGAGCGCCAGATGGCTCATTAGCGGCAGCCCGGTCCGGCGATAGCGGCGATCGGCGGCGAGCAGGTAGGGGTGAAGCTGGGTGTGCAGCTTCGCGTAGCGGCGCCAGGTGGGCAGCACGCCGGGATCGAAGATCTGCGGGCGCTCGTAGGAGGGCAGCGCGATGCCCGAGCGCTTGGTGCGCATGACGCCGGACACGGCGCCGAACTGGATCCAGCGCTTGAGCAACTCGGGCGTGAGCCGCTCGCGCTCGTTGAAGCTGTTGTAGCCGCCGATGTCCGAGCCCCAGCGGCTGACCCCCGACATGCCGATGCTGAGCGCCTGCCGCACCGAGGACCACAGGCCGTCGAAGCCCCAGACCGTGGTGGGGTCGCCGCCCCAGACCAGGTCCGCGCAGCGCGCTGCGCCCGTCCATCCCGATCGCTGGAAGCGCACGACCGGCTTCGGCAGTCCCCGCGCTATCCGCTGGACGGCGCAGTGGTAGAGCCGCGGGTAGCGGTTGTGGACCTCGTCGCCGTCGCTGCCATCGGCCGACACCGCCTGCGGCGGGCTGTTCTCGCCGAAGTCCTCCATCCAGCCGTCATGCCCGGCCGCAACGGCCTCCCGCACCAGCCCGGCGTAGAAGGACTCGGTGCCGCGCGCCGTGAAGTCGAACTGGGCCAGCGGCTCGCGTGTGAAACCGGCCGGGCCGCTGCCGCCCACGAACGCCGAGTACAGGAACGGACGGCCGTCCTCGGCGCGCTTCTGCAGCAGCCCGAGGGCCCCGGCGCGCTGGTAGACGGAGGCATATGACTCGCACAGGGCCGGGTTGAAGTAGGCCAGGTGGGCCAGGCCCTGGGCGTGGAAGAAGCGGTTGCGCCGGCGCAGGTAGTCGCGGTTGCCGCGCTGCGCCCCGCAGGGCAGGTAGTGCATCTGTGTCTCGGCCGCCGACACCGGGGCGTCGGCGTTGCGCAGCGTTTGCGTGATGCGCGCCTCGTCGGCCAGCGGGATCACGTTGGGCTGGCCCGTCTGAAACCACGGGCCGAAGGCCCACGGCGCGGGCGGCGGGGGCTGGCGCCCGACCGCGCGGGTGAAGCGCGCCAGCGCGGCCCCGGGCGTCGGCCCCGCGAAGAAGCGCGCGCGCAGCCGCGCGCCATCGGCCTGCAGGCTCCAGGTGTCGCGCCGGTCCACGCCCAGCCGGAACGCACTGCGCACGTCCTCGTCGATGAGCACCCCGTAGCCCCGGCTCGAGAGCATCCACGGCACCGGGTAGTACGTGGAGTCGTCGCGGTCGCGTGTGGCCCACGGCGGCACCAGCACCGCCGCAAGCGAGCGATCCGGCTCGCGGAAGGGCCCGTCCGACACGTAGTTCTCGACCTCGCGGCCGCGCTGGTCCACCCCGTTCGAGCGCTGCCCGAAGCCCCAGAAGCGCTCGCCCGCGGGCGCCTGGAAGGCCATCCTCGTCTCCAGCGCGGAGCCGGGGGCCGAGAGCGTGACGCCCGTGGCCCCGCCCGCGGACGGCGTGACGCGCAGGGCGAGGGTCAGGCCGGGCTGCGCCGTCTGGACGGTCGCCACGATCGAGCGCCCCGCGCGCCGCTCTCGGCTCGTGCCCGTGGCCTGGACCCACCCCGAAGCCGTGCGGACGCTCACGGCTGCGGCCAGGCGACCCGCGCCGCTCTGGCTGAGCCGGAACACGTCGGGCGCGGTGTCCAGCGTGGCGGTCCACGGACCCGCCTTCGCCTCCAGGAAGAACGGCTCGCCGGCGGCGGCCGGCGCGGGCGCAGAGGCGGCCAGGGCCGCGAGCCCCAAGACGGCCCAGCGGCCCACTACAGCAAGGGCCGCTCGGCCGATGCGTCGCGCTCGAGCACGTCGTCCTCGAGGTCCAGGGCCACGCGCACGATGCGGGCCTGCTCCTTGCGGTGCGCCGCCGTGTAGCCCTCGCTCTGGGCCGCGCGGAGCTGGCGACCGACGTAGTAGTAGTGCAGGTGCTCGGGCAGGATCGCCGCCATTCGCCTGCGCATGAACGCGCGGGCGCCCATGTTGCGCGGCTCCTCCTGCACCCACACGAGGCGCTCCAGGTTCGGGTAGGAGGACATCAGCTCCGTGAGCTGCTCCCCCGGGAACGGGTAGAGCATCTCCACGCGCGCGACCGCGATGTGATCGGCCGCGGGCCGCTCCTCGTGCCCGGCGATGTCGTAGAAGACCTTGCCCGAGCACAGCACGAGCTTGGTCACAGCCTCGCGCTCGCCCGGCAGCGCGTCGTCGTCGATCACGCGGCTGAACCCCCCGTTGGCCAGCTCGTCCATCGTCGAGGTGGCGGCCGGCAGCCGCAGCAGGCTCTTGGGCGTCATGAGCACCAGGGGGCGCGGCTTGGAGACCATGGCCTGGCGGCGCAGCAGGTGGAAGTACTGGGCCGGCGTCGTGCAGTTGGCCACCCGGATGTTGCCCTCGGCGCAGGCCTGCAGGAAGCGCTCGACGCGACCGGAGGAGTGCTCCGGGCCCGAGCCCTCGTAGCCGTGCGGCAGGAGCAGCGTCAGGCGCGAGGTCTGCCCCCACTTGGCCAGGCCGGAGACCATGAACTGGTCGAGGATCACCTGGGCCGAGTTCACGAAGTCGCCGAACTGGGCCTCCCAGAGCACCAGCGCGTCGGGATCCTGCACGCTGTAGCCGTACTCGAAGCCGAGGCACCCCTGCTCGGACAGGGGGCTGTTGTGCAGCTCCAGCGGCGACACCGCGCTGTGGAGGTTCTGCAGCGGGCACCAGCGCTCACCGCTCTCGGCGTCGTGCAGCACCAGGTGGCGCTGGCTGAACGTGCCGCGCTCGGTGTCCTGGCCGGTGAGCCTGATCGGCACGCCCAGCGCCAGCAGGGAGGCGAATGCCAGCGACTCGGCGTGGGCCCAGTCCACGCGCCCGTCCGCCCCGGCGGCCTCGCGGCGCTTCTCCAGGAACGGCTTGAGCTTGCGGTGCACCGAGAAGCCGTCTGGCACCTTCACGATCTGCTCGTTGAGCGAGCGCAGCAGGTCCTCGGGCAGGGTGGTCTTGGGCTCGCGGCTCATCGTCACGTCGATCTCGTGCTGGCCGGTGGGCGGCGGCCCAGCGATCGACTCCTTGAGCTCCTGGTGGGCCTTGGACACGGCGTCCAGCGCCTCCTTGGCGAGCGTGTCCGCGTCTTCGGAGGCCACCACGCTTTCCTCGGCCAGCCGCTCCGCGTAGAGGGAGCGCACGGGCGGGTGGTCCTTGATCAGCCCATACATCGCGGGCTGGGTGTAGGCGGGCTCGTCGGTCTCGTTGTGGCCGAAGCGGCGGTAGCCGATCAGGTCGATCAGGGCATCGCGGTGGAACTCGTTGCGGAAGCTCACCGCCAGCCGCACCGCGTGGACGCAGGCCTCCACGTCGTCGGCGTTCACGTGGATGATCGGCACGTCGTAGCCCTTTGCCAGGTCCGACGCGTAGCGGGTGGAGCGCGCGTCCGGAGGGTCGGTGGTGAAGCCCAGCTGGTTGTTGGCGATGATGTGCACCGTGCCGCCGGTGCTGTAGCCGGGGAGCGCCTGGAGGTTGAGCGTCTCGGCCACAACGCCCTGGCCCGGGAACGCGGCGTCGCCATGGATGAGCACCGGCACCACGACGCTGGGGTCGTGGCTGACCTCGCGTCCCTTCCGACTGGTCTGGTCGGCCCGGGCGCGGCCTTCGATCACCGGGTTCACGTACTCCAGGTGGCTGGGGTTGGGCGAGAGCGTCACGGTCACGCCCTTGCCCTCGAGGGTCCGGTAGGTCCCCGAGGCGCCGTAGTGGTACTTCACGTCGCCGGTCCCGCCCTCGGGCGCGGCGGTGTCGGCCGACAGCGTCTGCTCGCCCTCGAACTCCACCAGGATCGACTCGTACGGCCGGCTCACCGTGTGGGCCAGCACGTTCAGCCGGCCCCTGTGCGCCATGCCCAGGACAACCTCGCGCGCACCCGCCCGGGCGCTGAGCTCGATCGTCTCGTCCAGCATCGGGACCAGCGCGTCCAGGCCCTCGATGGAGAACTGCTTCTTGCCCAGGAACGCCTTGTGCAGGTAGCCCTCCAGCGCCTCGACCTGAGACAGGCGGCCGAGCAGGCGGCGCTTCTCCTCGGCCGACATGGGCTGGCGGTGCTCGCCGGACTCGATGGCCTTGCGCAGCCACACGCGCCGGTTGTGGCCGGAGATGTGCTCGATCTCGTAGGCGATGGTGCCGCAGTAGGTGGCCTCGAGATTGGGCAGCGCCTCGGCGAAGGTGGCGCCGGGCACCGCCACGCGCAGCACCGATGCCGGAATGCGGGCCATGAGCTCCGGCGAGAGGCTCACCGTGGCGGGGTCGAGCGCCGGGTCGCCGCGCGGCTCGGATCCCAGCGGGTCCAGCCGCGCCGCCAGGTGACCATGCATCCGGTGCGCCTTGACCACCGAGGTGGCGGCCTGCACGGCCTGCAGCAGGGCCTCGTCCGGAGCCGCCATCGCGGCGGGGGCCGTCGTGGCCGGCACCGGGTCGGCTGCCGTGACCCGGCCGCCGCCGTCCTCGCCCGCGACTCGGTCGCTCTCCACGCCCAGCGCGGCGAACACCGTCTCGTAGAAGCCGTCCTGGCCCTGCAGCAGCTCGTCGATGCGCTTGAGGAAAGCGCCGGACTCCGCGCCCTGGATCACGCGGTGGTCGTAGGTCGAGGTCATGGTCATGACCTTGGCCACGCCCAGCTCGCGCAGGCGCTCGGGCTCGGCCTGGGCCAGGCCGGCCGGGTAGCCGATGGCCCCGGTGGCCACGATCGTGCCCTGGCCGGGCATCAGCCTCGGAACGGATGCCACCGTGCCGATGCCCCCCGGGTTGGTCAGCGTGATCTGCGCCCCGCTGTAGGCATCCGGCGCAAGCTTGTTGTCGCGGGCGCCGGCCACCGCCTCGTCGTAGGCGGACACGAAGGCGGCGAAGTCCAGGGTGGAGGCGTGGCGGATGACCGGCACCACCAGCGATCGCGTGCCGTCCTTGCGCTCGGCGTCGACCGCCAGCCCCAGGCTCACCGACTCCGGGGTCACCCGGTGCGGCTTGCCCTCGACCTCCGTGAAGGAGTGGGCCATGACCGGCATGTCGTCGGTTGCGCGCACGATCGCCCAGGCGATCAGGTGGGTGAACGAGAGCTTCTTGCCCGCGGCCTTGAGCTGGCCGCGGCGGCCCGCCAGGGCGTCCACGGCCAGCGTGCGGAAGCTGGTGGCCGTGGGGATCGAGCGGCTCTCGTCCATGAAGCGGGCGAGCGTGGCCGCGGGGCCGCGGATGGGCTCGGTCGAAGCGCCGGCCGGCTCCGCCGCAGCCGCGGGCGCCGCGCCACCGTTGCCCGAGATGGCCGCCTCCACGTCCTGCTTGGTCACGCGCCCGCGCGGGCCGCTCCCGCCCACGGCGCCGAGGTCGATGCCGTGCTCGGCCGCCATTCGCGCGGCCACCGGCGTGGCGTCGGCGTCGCCGTTCACGGGGCGGGCGCATCGGTGCCGGGGCGCGCCGCCTCGGCCTTGGGCGCGGGTGCTGCCTGTCCGGGCGCTCCTGGGCCCGCCTCGATCCGGCATAGCACGCTGCCGACAGGGACGGTCGCGTCCGCCTCGGCCAGCAGCTCGATCACCGTGCCGGCCACGGGCGAGGGCACCTCGGCGTCGACCTTGTCGGTCGAGATCTCCACCAGCGGGTCGTCCACGGCCACCGTGTCGCCGGGCTTGACCCGCCACTCGAGGATCGTGCCCTCGGCCACCGAGTCGCCCATCTCCGGGAAGGTCACGTCGACGGCCTCGCCCGTCGTCTCCTCCGGCTCGTCTCCGTTGGAAGGGCCGCCGGCGGGGGCGGCGGATGCGTCCTCGGCGGCGGGCCCGCCGGCCGACTCGATCTCACCCAGCGCCTGGCCCACCTGCACGGTCTCGTCGGGGCCCACCAGGATCTCGCTGAGCACGCCCGCGGCGGGGGACGGCACCTCGGCGTCGACCTTGTCGGTGGACACCTCCACCAGCGGCTCGTCGACGGCGACGGTGTCGCCCACCTGCTTGAGCCACTCGAGCACGGTGCCCTCGGTGACCGACTCGCCCATGGCCGGCATGGTGATCTGGACCGTCGTGCCCTGTGTGGCCATCCCCACGGGCACTCTACCCGTGCGGCGCGAACCCGCAGGGCGGTCGGCCGGGGCGCACGGCCTCTGAGAGAGTTCCTGCACATGGGTGTGATCGAGGGCACGCGCAGGCTCAAGCACTGGGGCTGGGGATACGAGGACCAGCAGCCGCCCCACGAGGAGGTCGAGGCGGCCGCGCGCGGCCTCCGCGAGCACCTGGGGTTCGGCGCGGCGGAGGTGGAGCGCCCGGTGCCCTTGGACGACGTGACGCTGCGGGCGCCGCGGGTAGACGCCTCCGGCGGCACTGGCAGCCATCTGCTTGTCGGATGCCCACGAGCGCGCGTCGCACGCGCTGGGCAAGGCCTACCGCGACGTCGTGCGCGGCTTCCGCGGCGACTTCCCCGAGCCGCCCGACGTGGTGGCGCGGCCGCAGGCCGAGGCCGACGTGGAGCGGGTGCTGGACTGGTGCGAGGGAGCCGGCGCGGCCGTGGTTCCGTTCGGCGGCGGCACGAGCGTGTGCGGCGGGGTCGAGGCGCGCGACCTGGGCGACCGGCCTGTGGTCACGCTCGACCTACGCGCCCTGGACCGGGTCCTGGAGGTCGACGCCACCTCCCAGACGGCGCTGATCCAGGCGGGCGCAACCGGCCCCGAGCTGGAGGAGCAGCTGAGATCCCACGGCCTGACGCTGCGCCACTTCCCCCAGTCGTTCGAGTACTCGACGCTAGGCGGGTGGATCGCCACGCGCGCGGGCGGTCACTTCGCCACCGGGCCGACGCACATCGACGACCTGGTGCAGTCGGTCCGGGCGATCACGCCGGCCGGCGAGTGGCAGAGCCGCCGGCTGCCCGCGTCGGGCGCGGGGCCCAGTCCGGACCGGATGCTGATCGGCTCGGAGGGGATCCTCGGGGTGATCACAGAGGCCTGGGTGAGGGTGCGGCCACGGCCGCCCTTCAGGGCTGCCGCCGACCTGGAGTTCGAGACGCTTCGAGGCTGGAGCGGGCGCCGTGCGCGACCTGGCGCAGTCGGGGCTCTCGCCCTCCAACTGCCGCCTGCTGGACCCGGCCGAGGCCGAGCTCACCGGCGCGTCGGCCGCCGGGCGCGCAGTGTTGGTCCTCGGCTTCGAGTCGGCGGACCATCCCCTCGACGCCTGGCTGGCGCGCGCGCTGGAGCTCTGCGGCGATCACGGGGGCAGCCCCAGCGGAGAGCCTCGCCTGCGCGGGCCCGAGGCGGGGGAGGGCGAGCGCGGCGTCGCGGAGGGCTCGTGGCGAGACGCGTTCCTGCGCGCGCCCTACCTGCGCGACACGATGGTGGCCGCCGGTGTCCTGGCCGAGACGTTCGAGACGGCGATCACCTGGGACGCGTTCGATGAGTTCGTGGCGTCCGTCGGCGGCGCCGCGCGTGAGGCGCTCGGCGAAGGGCGCGTGACCTGCCGCCTCACCCACGCCTACCCCGACGGCGCCGCGCCCTACTTCACCGTCCTCGCTCCGGCACGCCGCGGGCTCGAGCTGGAGCAGTGGCAGGAGGTCAAGGAGGCCGCCTCGGAGGCGATCGTGGCAGCCGGCGGCACGATCACCCACCACCACGCGGTGGGCCGCGATCACCGCCCCTGGTACGACCGCCAGCGCCCGGACGTGTTCGCATCGGCCCTGCGGGCGGCCAAGCGCGAGCTGGACCCCGCCGGCATGCTCAACCCCGGTGTGCTGATCGACCCATGAGCGGGCGCAAGCGCGAGCTGGCCCGGGCCGACCGCGTGCTGCCCGGCCTGTGGCGGCTGCGCCTGCCGCTGCCGTGGCCGGGCGTGCCGCACGTGAACGCGTTCGCGATCGCGGCGGGGAGCGGCGTGGTGCTCGTGGACACCGGGATGCACGAGCCCGGCTCCCTCGCACAGCTCGAGCTGGCGCTCGACCAGGCCGGCATGGGGCTCGAGCACGTGCGCCTGGTGGTTTGCACGCACGCGCACAGCGACCACTACGGGCTGGCTGCGCCAATCGTGGAGCGGGCCGGCTGCGAGCTGTGGATGCACCCCGACCACCGGCACATGACCACGGCCGCGGCCGACCCCGACCGCCAGCTCGAGCGCCGCATCGAGGTGGCGCTGCACAGCGGCGTACCCGGCCCCACCATGGAGCGCTACCGAGAGGCGCGCCAGGCGCAGGGGATCGGCATCGCCGACGTGGTGCCGCCCGACCGCGAGCTGTTGGACGGGGTGGAGGTGGAAACCGACCTGGGCACCTGGCGCGTCTACGAAACGCCGGGGCACGCTCCGTCGCACGTGGTCCTGCATCAGCCGGAGCGGCGTCTGCTTCTGTCGGGCGACCACATCATTGGGCGCGTCTCCCTCTACTACGACTTCGGCTGGACGCCCGACCCGGCGGGCGAGTTCCTGCGCAGCCTCGACACCGTCGCCGGCCTCGACGTGGACCTGGTGCTGGCGGGGCACGGCCGCCCGGTGCGCGACGCGCCGGGCCTGATCGAGGCCAACCGCTCGGCGGTGCATGAGCGGGTCGAGCGGGTGCGCGCTGCCATCTCCGACGAGCCCCGCACCCCTTACGAGATCGTTCCCCGCCTGCTGGGCGTGGAGGAGCTCACGCCGATGCTCCTCAACTGGGGCCTGTCGGAGACGCTGTGCTACCTGCGTCACCTCGAGCTCGGCGGCGGTGCGCGAGAAGCTGGACGGCGAGGACCCCGAGCGCTGGCGCGCGATCGGGTAGCCGGCGGCTTACCAGCCCTGCTGCCAGGCCACCAGCAGGAGCAGCGCCGCGACTCCGGCCAGCGCGAGCACGACGATGTTCGTCACGATCGCCGCCCGCAGCAGCCGGGGTGGCTGCGGCTCGCTCGGCGGCGGCTCCGGGCTCCGCGGCTGGTTCCATCCGACGGCTGACGCCAGTGCATTGGTGATGAACTGGTTCAGGCTCACGCGGTCGCCCTCCGCCGCGCTGGCGAGCTCGTCGTGCAGGGACTGCGGCATCCGGACCAGCAGCCGGCCGCTGTGCGAACCGCCGTTGCGGTCCCTGGCGGGCTCCGCGACGGGTGCCGGGGCGGGACCAGGCTCCGGCGGGCGCTCGCTGGGTGCCAGCGGCGCGGGCGCTTCCCGGGTCGGAGCCGGGAGGGCGCCCCGCTCGAGCTCTCCGCGCAGCTTGGCGAGCGCGGCCTGCGTGCTCCTGCGCAGCCGATCGTCCGTCATCCCGAGCTCCTTCGCGGTGTCGCGCCGGCTCCGCTCGCGGATGTAGCGCAGGTAGATGACCTTTCGCTCCGTGTCGTCGAGCGCCTCGAACGCGCCGGCCAGCAGGATCCGGTCGTCCACCTCGGACTCGGGCTCGGCGTCGGCCTCCCCGCGATGGCTCAAGGCCCCTGCCTGCTCCAGCGCGGCCGGGTCGCCTCGCCCCCGGTCGCGCAGGTGGCGCTTGATCTCACCGGAGATCGTCGGGACTGCGTAGGCCGTGAGCTCCTCGCCCTTGCGGGGATCGAAGCGGTCGATCGCTTTGAGCAGGCCGATCGAGCCCACCTGCACGAGGTCCTCGAGCTCCGCCCCGCGACGGCCGTGCCGGCGGGCAAGCGTCTCGACGAGCGGCATGTAGAGCTGGATGAGCCGGTCACGCGCGCGGATGTCGCCTTCCTCGCGGTAGGCCGTGAGGAGGCGGCCCGTGGCCGTCGCGCGCTCACTGCTGAGCTGCTGTTTCGTGAAGACCCCCCTCCTTCCTTGACGGGAGGGCGCGATATCGCCCCGCAGTATCTCCGATATCGGCCTCTGGCGCGGGGAATTTCGCCCGGGGCTGCGTTTCGCCGGTACTTGTCGGGTGAACTGCCATGGCAAGCACGCCAAGCAACGCTCTCAGGATGGTCGCCGGCTTTCTCGCCGCGCTGGCCATCGCGATGGGATGTCCTGAGCCTTCGAGCGCTGAGGTCTCGAGCGCGGGCGGGTCCGGCGGCGCCGTCGCGCCGGCGGCGACCCCGGACGGTGCGCCGGACCCCGCGCTGGATCCGTCGCAGCAGCATCGTCCCGAGGAGGCCTCGGCCGGTGGGGGAGCGACCGCGCCCCCGACCGCGCCGGCCGAGCCCGCACCCGCGGCCGAGCCCGCCCGGGAGGCCCCGACCGTGGCGCCGACCGCTGACCCGCCCTCCCTCGAGCCGGACGCACGCAGCGTGCAGCCACCAACGGCGGCTGGACCACCGGCGAACGTGAACGTGGACATCCGAATCTTCAGTCCCGGCGACAACGGGGACGTGGTCCAGCTCACGGGGAGCGGCGGCGGCGCCCGCGCGCCGAGCGGCCCGCTCGTGGGCACCGATTGCTGGGACTGGGACTGGGACTGGACGTGCGACCCCGCCGCGACCCCACCCGCCACGGCCGCGGGCTGGAGGTGGGACTGGGACTGGGATTGCGGAGGCCTGGCCGGGGCGCGCGGTGACCGGAGCAAGGACGGCGCCGCGCGCACCCCCTCCGAGCTGCCCCGACGCGGCGCCGTGCAGCCCCCGGATGGGCTCCGTCCGCAGGGCACCGCCCCCGAGCAGAGCGGGCCGTCACCCGCCGCGGGGCGCTCAGAGCCGCGCCAGGTCCAGGGCGGCGGCGCGCCATTCAAACCGGCCCGTATCCCCGCAGCTGCGGGCCCGGTGACCGGGTACGCCGTTCCCCTCGCGGCCACTGCTTCGCAGCGCTCGTCTCCCAGCCTGGATACCCGTCGGGGACGGAACCCCGAGGCGGGTAAAGGGTCCACGGGCCCGTTCGAGATGCCTGCCGTGGCGCGGCCCGCCGCGTCGGCTCCCGGCCCGCCGGGCGGCTCGTCGTCGGTGCTCCTGGTGGTGCTGCTCGGCGCGCTGAGCCTGATCGCGCCACGCGCCCTGGGCCCGGTCTGGGCGCGCATCCCGAGGTTCGCCTCTTTCATCGGCTCACGCAGGCTCGAACGGCCTGGCTAGCGCCTGTCGGCTCTTCGCGACCCGCCGGGGGGAACGACCTCCCGGCCCAAGTCAAGACGCAGAGGAGAACGACATGAAACGCAACCGTTTCGTCGCGCTGGTCGTGAGCGCGGCAGCCCTTGGGGTGGGTGCCGGGCCGGCAATGGCCGACGCCCCCGCGAGCGGCCAGGTCTCGGAGCAGACCGCCGCCAACGAGCAGTCCGCTCAGTCGGGCGCGACCTCGACGCAGTACGGACCGAGCAACACCAACATCTCGGTCCGGGTCCTGAGCCCCGGTGACAACGGCTCGGTGACCCAGCGCAATACGTCCACCGCCGAGTCCGGCGCCGCCAATGGCAACTCCACCGCGCAGGCGGTCGAGCAGCGGCAGGCCGGCTCCGGTGGCGCCGCGGTGCAGGAGGCCGGTCAGAAGGCCGTCAACGATCAGTCGGCGGACTCCAGGGCGGACTCCACGCAGGTCAAGCCCACCAATCGCAACATCTCGGTGCGGGTTCTCAGCCCTGGCGACGACGGAGACGTCTCGCAGAGCAACGAGTCGGCCGCCAAGTCGTACGCGGTCAACGAGAACCGGCTCGGGCAGGCGATCCGGCAGGCGCAGGACGGGTCGCGGTGCTGCTCGCACGAAGAGCACGGCGACCGCAAGGACTCCGATCCCAAGTGCTGCGAAGGCTCGGTTGGGATCCAGGCAGCCGGACAGCACGCGTACTCGACCCAGGGCGCCGAGTCCTCGGCCGAGTCGAAGCAGTACAAGCCGGAGAACAACGCGCTCTCCGTGCGCGTGCTGAGCAAGGGCGACGACGGCGACGTGACTCAGAGCAACGAGTCCGTGGCGCTTTCGAAGGCCCTGAACGCCAATCGCACAGCGCAGGCCATCGACCAGAGCCAGGACGGCTCGAGCTGTCGATGCCACGGCGGGCTGGGGATCCAGGCCGCCGGCCAGGCTGCGCGGAACTACCAGGACGCGGATTCGTGGGCGGACTCGAAGCAGGTCTACCCCGAGAACAAGAGCCTGGCCCTGCGGTTCGCGAGCTACGGCGGCGGGGGCGACCTGACGCAGTCGAACGCGTCGGGCGCCGCCTCGTTCGCGGCCAACTACAACGCGCTCGAGCAGGCGCTGGCCCAGGCTCAGGGCGTCGTGAGGAGGTGACGGACAAGAACGAGGTGAGCTGAGTTCACACGGTGCGCCGCCGGCCCGTCCGCGGGCCGGCGGCCGCTCCGTTGACTTGCCGGCGGCCGGGGTCTACGGTGGCCCCGGACGCGAGTTACGACACCAGGAGGGTGACCTATTGCGCGTCTTCGGGCTCTGGCTCTGCTTCACCGCGCTCGTCCTCGTCGCAGCGCCGGTCCTGTCGGTTGCCGCCCCTCCCGCGCCTGACCCGGCACCCTCGCCGACGAGCGCGCCCGCGCCTGCGCCCGATCCGGCCCCCGCGGCGCAGCCGCCCGCCGCCGAGACGCGATCCGCTCCGGTTGCACGCACGCCGCCCCCGGTCGACGCCCGTCCGGTACGCGTGGTCGCGCCGAGCAGAGTCGCGGTGCCCGTCCCGGCCTCGCGGCCGGCGCCGAAACGCCGGGAGGCACGCCGGGAGCGGACCCCGGTCGGCGCTGCCGGCGCGCTGCCGGCTTCGCTGCAGCGCGCGACGGCCTGGCCGCGGCTGCCGCTGAAGCCCGTGACGGGTGAGACGGCCGACAGGGGGCCGCTCCTGCGCGCCGCCGTGGGGCTGCTGCTCCTGGTGGCAGCCGGCACGGCCAGCCTCCGCCTGATGGTCCGGCTCGCGGGGCCGGCGCTGGTGGTCCTGGCGGTCCTCGCCGGGTTGCCGGCCGAGGCACGGGCGGCGCCGGCGCTGACATACGCGTGCTCGCCGGCGCCGGCGAACTGCCTCGGCTGGTACCGCTCGAGTGTCACTCTGCGGTGGGACTGGGATCAGCTGATCGCCATGCCGAACGGCGGGAACTGCTTCGAGACCCGGTTCACGAATGACACGGCGACCGCCAGGGCGAACTGCGAAATCCGGGAACTCGGCGATCCCTTCATGACCACGGCGCACAGCGTTCCGATCCGAATCGACCGCGTGCCGCCCACGGGGCAGGGCTTCACGTCCAGCCGCCCGCCGGACTACGGCGGCTGGTTCAACCGTCCGGTGACGCTGTCGTTCAAGGGCAGCGACGGCACGTCCGGGGTGGCGGGCTGCGACACGGTCGGCTTCGGCGGGCCGGATGGCCAGGCGGTGCCGGTGTCCGGCCGCTGTCGCGACCGCGCCGGGAACGTCGGCACCGCGTCCTACACCGTCGCCTACGACGCCACTCCCCCCGGCGCGCCGCGGGCCCAGGCGCTGCCAGGCCACCGCCGGGTCAGCCTGACTTGGTCGCTGCCGGCGGACGGGTTGAGCTTCGAGGTCGTGCGGCTCGACCCCGGCGCCGACGTGGTCCTGTATCGCGGCGCGGGGCGCAGGTTCACCGGCCGGGAACTGCGCAACGGCGTTCGCTACCGCTACCGAGTGGGAGCGGTCGACAGGGCCGGCAACCGGTCCTGGGACGAGACCAGCGCTGTGCCCACGTCGTCGCCTCTGCTCGTTCCTGCGAACGGCGGGAGGCTGAAGCAGCCGCCGCTCTTGATCTGGAAGCCGGTCAAGCGAGCGCGGTACTACAACGTCCAGCTCTTCCGCGCCGGCCGCAAGGTGCTCAGCCGGTGGCCGCGCACCAACCGGCTGCAGCTGCACGGAAGCTGGCGCTTCGCCGGCCGGCGGCGCCGTCTGGTGGCCGGCCGCTACACCTGGTTCGTGTGGCCCGGCGAGGGCAGGCCGGCGGCGCGGAAGTATGGACGCGCCTTGGGGAAGCGCAGGTTCGTGGTCGTTCGCTGACGGTCTGGGCCGGGGCGCTAGACCGGCTGCGCCGCGCGCGTCCACGGCTGGGCGGCGCGCAGCGCGGCGAGGATCGCCCGCGTGGCGGGCGAGCGGTTGAGCGTGTAGAAGTGGATGCCGGGAGCGCCGCGCGCCAGGAGGTCGACGCACTGGAGCGTCGCGTAGGCCACGCCCAGGTCCTGCACCGCCGCCTCGTCGTCCTCGCGCGCCTCCAGCTCGCGCTCGAACGGCTCGGGAATCTCCGACTTGCACAGCTCGGTGATCCGCTTGATGTTGCGGAAGCTCGTGACAGGCATGATCCCCGGGATGATCGGCACCGTGATGCCGGCCTCGCGGGCGCGGGCCACGAAGTCGAAGTAGAGCTCGTTGTCGTAGAAGAGCTGGGTGATCAGGAACTGCGCCCCGGCGTCCTGCTTGGCGCGCAGGAAGCGGATGTCGGCCTCGCCGCTCTCGGCCTCGGGGTGCACCTCGGGGAATGCCGCCGCGCCGACGGCGAAGCCGAAGTCCGAGCGCAGCAGCTCGATTAGCTCGGTGCTGTAGAGCAGGCCGCCCTCGGTGGGCTTCCACTCGGTCTCGCCGGCGGGCGGGTCGCCGCGCAGCGCCAGCACGTTCTGCACGCCCGCGGCCTCGATCTCGCCCAGCGTCTCGCGCAGCTCCTCGCGGGTGGCGCCGACGCAGGTGAAATGGGCCATCGCCTCGATGCCCAGGTCCTGCTTGATCCACTTCACGATGTCGATCGTGCGGTCGCGGGTGGATCCCAGCGCGCCGTAGGTCACCGACACGAAGTTGGGCTCGTCGTCGCGCAGCGCGTCGAGGGTAGCGCGGAGGTTCTCGTACCCGGCGTCGGTCTTGGGCGGGAAGAACTCGAACGAGAAGACGGGCCGCCGCTCGCGGAGGATCTCATCGATGCGCATGGGCGCGAAGGGTACCCGGGCGGCCTTAGGCGGATGGTTGCTCGGGCGGGCGGATCTCCAGCCCGGTGGCCACGGTCTTGCGCCCGTTGACCTCGTACTGGACGTCGACGGAGTCGTTCTTGCGGTAGCTGCCGAACAGGGCGAGGAAGATAGCGGTCCAGCGCCAGAAGCCCAGCCGCTCCTTCTCCAGCGGGCGTGCGAAGACCAGCTCGCGCCCCTCCACCGAGTAGTCCGTGCCCTCCCGCTGGGGGATGCCGTTCACGAACACGCGAAACGGCCGCTCAGCGCCGCGCGGGAGCGCCACCCGCCAGCGCGGCTCGGGCGCCCCGGTCACGGCCCCGCCAGCTCCCGCCGCAGTGCGTCGTACGGGGACTCGCCCGGGCGCTGGGCCACGAGCCGCCGCCGGACGCGGCCCATGAACGCCTCGGCGGAGCCGTCGCCGCGCACGTCCACGCCCGCGCGCAACCGGCGGGGCCCCGACAGCTCCACTCGGCCCACCACCTGCTGCACGGGCTCGAACTTGCGCATGAGCGTGCCGCCAACGGCCCTGGCGGGTGCGTCGCTCTCCAGCGCCCGGGCGCGGCGCTCCAGCGCCGTCATCGCTGCGTCGATCTCGGACGCGCCCTCTCTTTCCACGCGCGCGCCCGCGCGCACCGTTATCCGGTAGGCCGCCACCGGCCCTAGTCTGAAGGCATGGAGGTCGTGTCTGTCAACGTCGCCGAGCCGCGCATGCTGGTGGTGTCTGGCAGGGAGGTGCCCACCGGCATCTTCAAGCGCCCGGTCGACGGGCGGGTGGCGGTCGGGCCCATGGGGCTGGTGGACGACGTCCAGGCCGACCGCGAGGTCCACGGCGGCGAGGATAAGGCCGTCTACGCCTATGCCATCGAGGACATCGAGTGGTGGGAGTCAGAGCTGGGCCGCGAATTGGGGCCGGGGTTCTTCGGAGAGAACCTGACGCTGCGCGGCGTCGGCGTGAGCGGCGCGCGTCCGGGGGACCGCTGGTCGATCGGGGACCTGGAGCTGGCGGTCAGCCAGCCGCGGCTGCCGTGCCAGAAGCTCGCGGCCAAGGTCGGCGACCAGAAGTTCGTGAAGCGCTTCGCGCGTGCGGGTCGCCCGGGCGCCTACCTGCGCGTGCTGGCCGAGGGCTCGGTCGGCGCAGGTGACGCCCTCGAGGTCACAGCTCGGGTGGCGTCCCTCACGCCCACGGTGGCCGAGCTGGCGCCCGGCCGCGCCGCCTAGGTTTACCCGCCGATCGCGCTCATCGTGCGCGCCGGCTGGCGGAAGCCCGGCTCGCCCACGTGGTGCTTGAGCTCCTTGCGCCACACGGCGTCGCGGACGATCGTGGCCAGCTCGTCGTCGTCGGCCCCGGCGCGAAGGGGGCCGCGAAGGTCGGTCTCGTGAAGGGAGAACAGGCACGTGCGCAGCTTGCCCTCGGCGGTCAGCCGGATCCGGTTGCAATCGGCGCAGAACGGCTCGGAGACGGGGTTCACGAAGCCGATCTCCCCCCGGCCGTCGGCGAACCTGAAGACCCTGGCCGTGGCCGAGGGCTCCCGCGGCAGCTCCTCCAGCGGGTGCACGGCGTGGATGATGTCGCGCAGCTCGGCGCCGGTGAGCACCCGGTCGGGTGCCCACGCGCCGTCGCCGTCCAGGGGCATGAACTCGATGAAGCGCACCTGGAAGTCGTGCGTGCGCGCGAACTCCGCGAACGGCAGCGCCTCCTGCTCGGTGAAGCCGCGCATGGCCACGGCGTTCACCTTCACCGGCCGCAGCTCGGGATGACGCGCCACGGCGTCCAGCCCCCGCAGGACCTGCGGCAGCGAGTCGCGGCGGGTCATTTCGAAGAAGCGGTCGCGCTGGAGCGAGTCGATCGACACGTTCACGCGCCGGAGCCCGGCGGCCGCCAGCGCGGCAGCGTCGCGCTCGAGCAGGTAGCCGTTGGTGGTCAGCGACAGGTCACGCAGGCCCTCGACGCGCGCCAGCATGGACACCAGCGTGGGCAGGTCACGGCGAACCAGCGGCTCCCCGCCGGTCAGCCGCACCTCCTCCACGCCCATGCCCGCCAGCAGGGCGACGATTCGCTCGATCTCCTCGAAGCGCAGCACCTCACGGCGGTCGAGCCACGGCAGCCCCTCCGCCGGCATGCAGTACTGGCAGCGGAAGTTGCAACGGTCGGTGACTGACACGCGCAGGTCCTCTATGGCGCGGCCGTGGCCGTCGACGAGCGGCTCCAGGTGCATGTTCAAAGGGTAGCCGCGGGCTCCAGCCGGGCGCGCGTGTTGTAGTCGGGTATGCCGGCCTCGGCCGAGCGTGCGCCACGCGGCAGCAGCACGTTGCCCTCCGGCCAGTGGACCTGCAGGTTGCCGGGCGCCAGCGGGGCCACCAGCGCCCTACCGCGGAGCTCGCCGTGGTCGGAGCGCACAACGACCTCGGCGCCGTCGGCGATCCCCAGGCGCTCGGCGTCCGCGGCGCTGACCAGCACCGCCTCGCGAACCGCGCCGGTGAGCGCGTCCCTGCGCTCCTGGACCATGCTGTTGAACTGCTTGCCGCGGCGGGTGGACACGGCCAGAAGGCCGTCCGGCGGGACCGGCGGGTCGGGCACCACGGCCGAGAACCGCGCCAGGCCGTCGGCGGTGGGGAAGCGGTCGCCCGCGGGGAGCATCGGCCCGCCGTACTGGAAGCTGTCGCCACCTTCGCGCAGGTCCTCGATCCCCGCGTAGAAGGGCACCACGCGCGCGATCTCCTCCCGCAGCGCCGGCGTGCCCTCGCACTTCAGGGCCTCGCGGAGCTCCGGCCGCACGCGGGAGGCCACCTCCAGCAGCACCTCCCACTCCGGCCGCGCCTCCTCCACCCGCGGGCCCGGCACCTCCGGGCTCAGGATCACCCGTCGCTCGGTGCTCGTCTCGGTGATGCCCCCGGGCACCTCGTAGCGCGTGGTGGCCGGCAGCACCAGCACGGCGTCGGCGGGCTCCACCAGCATCTGGCTGGACAGCACGATGTCGGCGTGCACCCGCAGGCCGACGCGGCCCACGGCCTCGCGCACGAACGCGGGGTCGGGCAGCACCTCGAGGAAGTTCCCGCCCACGGACACCAACACGTCCAGGTCACCGGCGTGGGCGGCGTCGATCATCTCGGGCGCGGTCGGCCCCGCCTCCGCCGGCACGTCGAACCCCCACTGCTCCGACAGCGCCGCCGCGTTCTCGGCGTTCACGGGCAGCCCGCCCGGCAGCGCCGTGGAGTAGCAGCCCATCTCCGCGCCGCCCTGGACGCCGGAGTGACCGCGGATGGGCATCAGGCCGCAGCCCTCGCGACCCACCCACCCGCGCGCCAGGGCCAGGTTCACGATCGCGCGTACGTTGTCCTCGCCACGGCCGTGCTGGGTGACCCCCATCGACCACACCAGGACGCCCCGGCGCGCCTCTCCCAGCATGCGTGCGAACTCGAGCATCTCCTCGCGGCTGGCCCCGGCCGCCGCCTCCAGCTCGTCCCACTCCCGCTCGGTCACGGCCGCCTGGATCGCGTCGAAGCCCGCCGTGCGCTCGGCCACGAACTCGCGGTCGACCCAGCCCTGCTCCACCAGGTGGCGCAGCGTGCCGGTGAGGAACGCCAGGTCGCCGCCGGTGTCGAGCGCGAAGAAGCGGTCGGCGATCCGCGTGCCGAACACCGCGCTGGTGGGCACCGAGGGGATCCAGTAGCGCTCCATCCCTGGCTCGCGGTAGGGGTTGACCACCGCGACCTTCGCGCCCTCGCGCTTGGCGTGATGGATGTACTTGGTCGTGACCGGCTGGTTGTTGGCCACGTTGGAGCCGATGAACACGATCAGGTCGCTCTTGAGCCAGTCGGCGTAGGAGCAGGTGGTGGCGCCTACGCCGATCGCCTCCTTGAGCCCGAACGTGCTGGGCGAGTGGCATACGCGCGCAGCGTTGTCGATGGCGTTGGTGCCCATGGCTCGCGCCGCCTTCTGCGCCGCGTAGTAGGTCTCGTTCCCGGTGCCCCTGCTGGTCAGGTACATGCCGATGCGCTCGGGGCCGGCTGTCCGGATGCGCTCTGAGGCGAGGTCCAGCGCCTGGTCCCATGACACCCGGGTGAAGGCCGCCTGGCCGCGGCGGCGGAGCAGCGGGAACGGCAGCCGGCCCAGCTCGCGCAGCTGGGCGCTGGAGCGCTTCTCGAGCGCCGCGGCGTCGTCGAGCACCGCCGGGTCCAGCGCGGGCATGGTGTTCAGCCGCAGCAGGCGCAGGCGGATGTTGCACAGGTGCACGCCCTCCATGGTCCAGTCGCGCATGCCCTTGGTGCCCAGAGCGCAGCCGTCACAGACGCCCTGGTCGAGGATGCGCCACGCGTAGCCGGGGCGGTCGCGGTTCTCCCACGCCGCGCGCGCCACCTCGCGGAAGTTGTTTGGCCGCTGTTCGCCGATGCCGAACGGCTTCCAGCTCGCCCGCAGCGACAACGACGACCGGCGGCGCCCGCGTCCCTCCTCCATCGGCTGGATGGTCGCAGGAACCCTTGGAGTAGTTTGCGGTGAGTGGCCGACGCCAAGCCGCCCTCGCCGCCGGACGGGCCCGCCGCTCCCGCCGACGCGGTGGCCGTGGCGCAGGTGAGCGCCCCCGTGCGCGGCAACCGGCGGCTCGAGGCCTTCCTGGCGGCGGCCAACTCCGACGAGCGGCTGCGCGCCTGGTGGCACATGCAGCACGTGATGGCCAACCGCATCGGCATGTCCGACCACTCCTGGGTGCACATCCGGGTGGTGCTCAACATCGCGCTGCGGCTGTCGCGGCTGCTGTCCAAGCGCGGGGTCGAGCCCGCCATGGTGGCCACGCACCTGATGCGCGACCACGACGCCGAGGTGGTCATCGCCGCCGCCTGCCTCATGCACGACACCGGCATGTCGATTCACCGCACCGACCACGAGGAGTACAGCCTGTTCCTGGCCGCGGAGCGGCTGCCCGCCCTGCTCGAGGGAATCTACGACGAGCCTGAGCGCACGGTGGTCGTGGCCGAGGCGCTGCACGCCATCATCGGACACCGCCGCCGCGGCGATCCGATCACCATCGAGGCCGGCATCGTGCGCGTGGCTGACGCCCTCGACCTGGCCCAGGGCCGCTCGCGGGTCCCGTTCGAGAACCGGCGGCCCAACATCCACTCGTTGTCGGCCGCGGCCATCGACGGGGTGGAGATCAAGGCCGGCGACGAGCGCGCCGTGACGATCGAGATCGCCATGAACAACTCCGCCGGCGTCTTCCAGGTCGACGAGCTGCTGGCCACCAAGCTGCGTGGCTCGGGGTTGGAGGAGCACCTGGAGGTGGTTGCGCGGATCGAGGCCGAGCACGAGAAGCGGCTCGTGCCCGTATTTCGCATCTAGTGCTCAGGCTCGAGACCGCACGGCTGTTGCTGCGGGAATGGCTCGACGAGGATGTCAACGAGTACGCCCGCATCTGCTCGGACGCCGAGGTCATGCGGTACATGCTTCCGCCCAGGCCTCTCACTCACGCCGAGGCTGCCTATGACGTGCGGCTGCTGCGCGAGCATTGGGCCCGGCACGGGTTCGGGCATTGGGCCGTGGAGGAGCGCGAGAGCGGGCGGTTCGTGGGCAGGACGGGCGTCAAGCGCCATCCCGACTGGGAGCTCGACGACCAGAACACCGAGGTCGGCTGGCTGTACGACCGCGCCGTCTGGGGCCGCGGCTACGCCACGGAGGCAGCACGCGCGGCGGTGGCGTTCTGCTTCGAGCAGCTCGAGCGCCCCGAGGTGATCTCCATCGCCCACCCCGACAACGTGCGCTCACGGGCGGTCATGGAGCGCACGGGCCTCACGCTCGCCGGCGAGCGGCACTGGGCCGGGCGGGGGTTGGACGTGGTCTGGTACTCGGCTCAGCGCGAGTCGAGCGGCACGTAGTCCAGCTCGCGGTCGCCCGTGTAGACCTGGCGCGGGCGCACGATCTTCGTCTCGTCGTCCTCGAGCAGCTCGTGCCACTGCGCCAGCCAGCCGGCCGTGCGCGGGATGGCGAACATCACCGTGAACATGTCCGTGGGGATCTTCATGGCCTCGTAGATCAGGCCCGAGTAGAAGTCCACGTTGGGGTAGAGCTTGCGCTCGGTGAAGTACTCGTCGTCGAGCGCCCGCTTCTCGAGCTCCAGGGCGATCTCCAGCTTGGGGTTGTCGATGCCCATCACGTCGAGCACCTCGTCCACGTGCTTCTTGATGATCCGCGCGCGCGGGTCGTAGTTCTTGTAGACGCGGTGGCCGAAGCCCATGAGCTTCTCCTTGCGGTCCTTCACCCCCTGGAGGAAGTCCGGGATGTTGTCCGCCGTCTCGATCCGCTCCAGCATCCGCAGCACCGCCTCATTGGCACCGCCGTGCAGCGGGCCGTAGAGGGCGGCGACCCCGGCGGCGGTGGCGGAGTACGGGTCCACCTGCGAGGAGCCGACGGTGCGCACCGCGGCGGTCGAGCAGTTCTGCTCGTGGTCGGCGTGCAGGATCCAGAGCACGTCCAGCGCGCGCTCCAGGCGCGGGTCGGGCTCGTACTTGACCTCGGTCATCTTGTAGAGCATCGAGAGGAAGTTGCCCGGGTAGGACAGGTCGTTGTCCGGATACACGTAGGGCAGGCCGAGGTTGTGGCGATAGGCGAAGGCCGCGAGCGTGGGCATCTTGGCGATCAGGCGGACGATGGCCATGAAGCGCTCGGTGGAGCTGCCCAGGTCCTTGGCGGCGGGGTAGAAGGTGGACAGGGCGCCCACGGTGGAGAGCAGCATCGACATCGGGTGGGCGTCGTAGCGGAAGCCCTCCATCGACTTCTTGATGTTCTCGTGCACGTAGGTGTGGTGGGTGATCACATACGTCCAGTACTCCAGCGCCTCCTTGCTCGGCAGCTCGCCGTGGACCAGCAGGTAGGCGACCTCGAGGAAGTTGGATTGCTCGCAGAGCTGCTCGATCGGGTAACCGCGGTACTCGAGCACCCCGGCCTCGCCGTCGATGAAGCAGATCTCGCTCCGACACCAGGCCGTGTTCGTGAGCGCGGGGTCGTAGGTCATGAGGCCGAAGTCGTCTTCGGAGACCTTGATGCCGCGGAAATCCATCGACTTGACCGTGCCGTCGGTGACCGCCACGTCGTAGGTATCGCCGGTGCGGTTGTCGGTGACCGTCAGCGAGTCCGCCTTGGTGGCTACGCCACCGCCGTTCTCACCGGGCTGCGTCTGCTCGTCCGCCATGGTGCCTCCTGCTCCGTTTCCCTCGTAGTACCCGATTCTGACGGAGCCTGTCAGCGGGCGGTCAGTCCTTCTTCCAGCCTCCGCCGAGCAGCCGAGACAGCCGGCCGCCGGACCGGGGCTTGAACGCCGGCGGCCCCTTCTCCGGCGGCGCCAGCTGTGCGACGGCGGCCGCGTCGATGTTCAGCGTCACTCCGCGCTCGGCGGTGCGGGCCACCTCCGGCGCGTCCACGAACCGGAGCTCGCCGCCCTCGTCCTCCATGACGATGCCGTCGAAGATGTGCTCGCGGTAGTTGTCCAGCACCTCCCGCAGGGTGCCCACCTTCACCTCGTTCGAGTCGTATACGGGCGTGCCCGGCTCGAGGGCGCTGTAGTGGATCGCGGTGCCGTCGTCGATTGCCACAGGACTCAGAATGGCAGGACGAGCGCGGCTTCCTCGCCGCCCTCGGGCTCCTCCTCTTCCTCGGACGCGGCGCTGATGAGGCCGGCGCCGACCGCCGCCAGTGTCAGCACGACCGAGATCACGACCACGGCGCGCTCGCCGCCGCGGGTGCCGGGGAAGTTCTCACGCGTGACGCCGAGGAAGGACACGAGCAGCGCCCACGCCGCCAGCAACCCGCCCATTGTGTAGAAGGCGCCCATCGAGCTGAAACCTAACGGACGGCTCCGGCGGCGGGTCAGCCCTTGCGCGTGAGGCTGCGCCCGGCCGCGGTACGCACGCGGCTGGGCGTGGCCGGCGGCGGGGAGGCGTGCGGACCGCGGCGCGGCGGGCGGGGGCGGAACGGCCGGTGGTCGGGCTCGCGGTCCGAGCCGCCGCGGCCGGTGTCGTCATCGGCCTCGGGCTCCGGCTCCTTGACGGCGTACCAGATGAGGATCAGCGCGGCGGCGATCGGGATCTTCAGGACCAGGAACATCCAGATGAACGTCGCCGCGTCCACGCGCCGGATCGTACCCCGCCTTCCTGCGGCTGAACACCCCCGGCGCCCACTTGGCGCCGGGCTGCCCGTCAGGCGGGGGCGGCCTCGAGGGCGGTCATGCGCCGGAAGTGCTCGAAGCGCTCGTCGATCTCCTCGCGGGTCAGGCGCGCCACGCGCTCCGTGCCGAACTCCTCCACGTTGAACGAGGCGATCACCGAGCCGTAGGTCATGGCCCGGCGCAGGCCGGCCTCGTCATGCCACTCGTCCTGGGCCGAGAGGAAGCCCAGGAACCCTCCAGCGAAGGAGTCACCGGCGCCGGTCGGGTCGATCACGGTCTCCAGCGGAAAGGCCGGGAGCGCGAAGAAGCCGTCCTCGGTGAACAGCGCGGCGCCGTACTCGCCCTGCTTGGCCACGACCACCGACGGCCCCATTGCCATGACCTCGCGGGCGGCACGCACGAGGTTGGGCTGCTCGGTGAGCATCCGGATCTCGGCGTCGTTCAGGAACACGATGTCCACTCCGCCGATGGTCCGCACCAGGGAATCGCGGGCAGTCTCGATCCACAGGTTCATCGAGTCGAGCCCTGCCACGCGGACCCCGCCGCACTGCTCGCGCACCTCGCGCTGGAGATCGGGCTGGATGTTGGCGAGGAACAGCTGCTCGGCGCCCTTGGACTCCTCCGAGAGCTTGGGCTGGAACTCACCGAACACGTTGAGCTGGGTGTCGTCGGTGTGGGCCATGTTCATGTCGTACTCGTAATGGCCCTTCCAGAAGAAGGTGCTTCCGCCGGGCACGTGCTCGATGTCGGAGGTGTCCACGCCGCGGCCGTGGAGCACCGCGTACTCGTCGTCGCCGAAGTCGTCGCCCACCGGGCCCACCACGCGCACGGGCGCGAAGAAGCTGGCGGCCAGGGAGAAATGCACGGCGGAGCCGCCGAGCATGCGCTCGCGCTCGCCGAAAGGCGTCTTGACCGCATCGAAGGCGATCGAACCGACCACTACCAGGCTCATAGGCGGCGGAAGGCTATCGACGCCGGGGCCCGCGGTGCCGTGCGTGCGAGAGGATGCGGGCCGTGCGAGCGGTCCGCATCCACGAGTTCGGAGGGCCCGAGGTGCTCACCGTGGCCGAGGTGCCCGAGCCGGAGCCACGCCCCGGCGAGGTGCTGGTGGAGGTGAGCCACGCCGGTGTGAACTTCGGCGACACCCACCAGCGCGAGAATCGTTACGTGGCCGAGCGGGCCACGCCCTTCGTGCTGGGGGGCGAGGTGGCGGGGACGGTGGCGACGCCCGCGGAGGGCTTCGAGGCGGGCGAGCGGGTGGTGGGCCTGCTCGAGACGGGGGGCTACGCGGAGCGCGCGGCCGTGCCCGCCACGCGCCTGTTCAGGGTTCCCGACGGCCTGGAGGCGCAGGCTGCCCTGGCGCTGCTGATCCAGGGCCTCACCGCCTGGCACCTGTTCAGGACGTCGGCCAAGCTCGCCGAGGGGGAGAGCGTGGTGGTGCACTCGGCGGCGGGGGGCGTGGGCGGCCTGGCGCTGCAGCTGGCGCGGCCGATGGGGGCCGGGCGGGTGGTCGCCACGGCCGGCTCTCCCGAGCGCCGTGAGCGGGCGCTCGAGCTCGGCGCCGATGAGGCCGTGGACCCCGACGCGGAGGACCTGGCCGGCGCGCTCGTGGCCGCCAACGGCGGCCGGCCCGTGGACGTGGTGCTCGAGGCGGCCGGCGGGCGCACCTTCGAGCACAGCCTCGCGGCGCTCGCGCCGTTCGGCCGCCTGGTGGCCTACGGCAACTCCACGCGCCAGAAGGTGCGCGTGTCGAATGCCGCCCTGCTCAAGACCAGCCGGGCCGTGGTCGGGTTCTGGCTCTACCACTGCCTGGACCGCAGGGAGATGACCGAGGCACCTCTGCGCGACCTGTTCGAGCGCGCCGCACGCGGCGAGCTGAAGCCGCAGGTGGGGGCCACCTACCCCATGAGTGACGTGCGCCAGGCACACGAGGACCTGACCGCTCGCCGCACAACCGGCAAGCTCCTGCTGGACCCGACTGCGTAATCTGGAGCACAAGCAATGACGAACTTTGCAGAGCTGGGCCTCTCGAAGCCGCTGCTCGAGGCCCTTGGGCACCTCGGCTATCAGGAGCCCACCCCCATTCAGGAACAGACGATCCCCCTCCTTCTGGGGGGCAGGGACGTGATCGGCCAGGCCCAGACGGGCACCGGCAAGACGGCGGCCTTCGGCCTGCCGATGCTCGAGTACGTGGATCCCGAGGACACCGAGGTCCAGGCGCTGGTGCTGACCCCCACCCGGGAGCTCTGCATCCAGGTCACGCAGGCGTTGCGCGCCTATGGCGAGCAGCGCGGCATCTCGGTGGTCGCGGTGTTCGGTGGCGCACCCATCCGCGACCAGGCGTCGCGCCTGAAGGAGAACGCGCAGGTCGTGGTCGGGACCGTGGGCCGGGTCATGGACATGATCGGCCGCCACTACCTGTTCCTGGACTCCGCCCGCTACGTGGTGCTCGACGAGGCCGACGAGATGCTCGACCTCGGCTTCCT
Source organism: uncultured Thermoleophilaceae bacterium (assembly GCA_963755215.1). Classification (GTDB taxonomy): domain Bacteria; phylum Actinomycetota; class Thermoleophilia; order Solirubrobacterales; family Thermoleophilaceae; genus JAAYBF01. The sequence continues at coordinate 4,969 of CAVWIW010000014.1, read as the reverse complement.
GGAGGACGTGGAGACCATCCTCGGCCGCTGCCCGTCGGGGCGCCAGACGGCCCTGTTCTCGGCCACGATGCCGCCGGAGATCAAGAAGCTCGCCGAGAAGCGCATGTATGACCCGGTCACGATCAAGGTCAAGGCCGCCACGCTCACAATCGACACCGTGGAGCAGTTCCACCTGGAGGTGTCCGACGGCGACAAGCCGGACGAGCTCGCGAGGGTGCTCAAGGCCGAGTCGCCCACCCAGGCCATCATCTTCGCGCGCACGAAGATCGGCGTGGACCGCCTGGCGCGCCGCCTGGGCGACAAGGGCCTGCGGGTCAAGACGCTGCACGGCGACATGTCCCAGGGCGCGCGGGACGGCGTGATGATCGCCTTCAAGGGCGGGCGGGAGCGGCTGCTTGTGGCCACCGACGTGGCCGCCCGCGGGCTGGACATCGCGGGCGTGTCGCACATCGTGAACTACGACATTCCCAACTCGCCCGACATCTACGTGCACCGCATCGGCCGCACGGGCCGGGCCGGGGAGACCGGACGCGCCATCACCTTCATCACGCCCAAGCAGCGCGGCGACCTGGAGGCCATCGAGCGCCACGCCAAGACGTCGATCCCGGCGTGGTCGGCCAACGGCCGGCCCTCGTCGCCCGCCAAGCGGCAGACGCGCGAGCCCCGTGAGGAGCGCGAGACCCGGCGCCCGAGGCACACCAAGCCGCGCCGCGGCCTGGAGGGCCCGGTGGCCAAGTTGTTCCTGGGTGCGGGGCGGTCGCAGGGCTTCGAGCCCGCCGACGTGGTGGGTGCGATCGTGGACCACTCCCACCTGGACGGCGAGGACGTTCGAAACGTCCGGGTGCTGGAGCGGTTCAGCTTCGTCGAGGTGCCCGCCGAGCGCGCGGGCGAGGTCGTGGACAAGGTCAGCGGAAACGAGGTCCGGGGCGTGAAGCTCCGGTTGGAGGTCGCGAAACGATGAGTCAGGCAACCCTGCACACCAACCACGGGCCCGTGGTGGTCCAGTTGTTCGACGAGGACGCCCCGAAGACGGTCGAGAACTTCCGCAAGCTCTCCGCCGACGGCTTCTACGACGGGCTGGGCTTCCACCGCGTGATCAAGGACTTCATGATCCAGGGCGGCTGCCCGCAGGGCACGGGCACCGGTGGCCCCGGCTACACCTTCGAGGACGAGTTCAACGACCACAAGGTCGTCCGAGGCGCTCTGGCCATGGCCAACGCGGGCCCCAACACCAACGGCTCGCAGTTCTTCGTGGTCACCACCGACGCCGCGTCCTGGCTCGACGGCAAGCACACCGTGTTCGGCGAGGTCACGGCGGGCATGGAGGCGGTCGACGCCATCGAGGGGCTGCCAACCGGCCCGGGCGACCGGCCCGAGGAGCCGGCGGTCATCGAGCGCGTGGAGCTGGATCCGGCCTGAGCGCGCCGCGCGTGCAGCTGCTCTGGTGGGAGGGCTGCCCCTCCACCGACTCGACGCTCGCCTCGCTGCGCGGGGCGCTGAAGGAGGAGGGGCTGGACCCCGACGTCGTGGAGCTGCGCGAGATCCGCACGGAGCAGGACGCCGAGCGCGAGGGCTTCACCGGGTCGCCCACGATCCGGGTCGGTGACCGCGAGGTGGCGCCGGCCGCCGGCCAGCCGCTGGGCCTGACCTGCCGCGTCTACCGGCTGCGCGACGGGCGCCCGTCGCCCACGCCCGATCCCCAGGACATCCGCGAGACCATCAGGAGAGCACTGCGATGACGACCGGCGAGGCCGCGCCCCAGTTCAGCCTGCCCGACACCGACGGCGTGACGCACGCGCTGGGGGCCGCGCCCAGCGCCGTGGTGTTCACCTGCAACCACTGTCCCTACGCGCTGGCCTGGCACGACCGCCTGCTGGACGTGGCCCGCGACTACCAGGGCCGCGCGCGCGTCCTGCTGGTGAACTCCAACGACGCCACTCGCTACCCGCGCGACTCCGCCGAGGCCATGCGCGAGCGCGTGGAGGCCGACGGCGGCTGGCCGGCGCCCTACCTGCACGACGAGACGCAGGAGGTCGCGCGGGCCTACGGCGCGCAGACCACGCCCGACGTCTTCCTGGTGGACGCCCACGGGGTGCTGCGCTACCGCGGCGCCCCGGACGCCGACTACCAGGACTCCGCGGCGGGGGCGCGCTGGCTGCGCGACGCGCTCGACGCGGTGCTCGAAGGCCGCGAGCCCGATCCGGCCGAGACAGAGCCGGTGGGCTGCAGCATCAAGTGGTCGCAGTAGCGCTCGGCCTGACCGCGAGCATCGCCTGGGGCACGGCCGACTTCCTCGGCGGGCTCAAGAGCCGCACGCTGAGCCTGCTGGCGGTGCTGGCCGTGTCGCAGACGGTGGCGCTGATGCTGCTGGCTGGCGGCCACCGCCATCCGCGGGGACGGCCCGCCGGCGGGCGGCGACCTCGCGCTCGCGGCGCTGGCGGGTGCGGGCGGGGTACTGGGGCTGGCGGCGTTCTATCGCGGCCTGGCCATCGGCGCGATGGCGGTGGTGGCGCCCATCGGCGGATTGGGCGCGGCGCTGCCCGTGGCGGTTGGCGTGGCCACGGGCGAGCGGCCAGGTCCGCTGGCGGCCGCCGGCATCGCGCTGGCGCTCGCAGGGGTGGTGCTGTCCGCGCGCGAAGAGGGCGATGGCGGCGCGCGGGTGGCTGCCGGCGTGGGCCTGGCGCTGCTGGCGGCGCTGGGCTTCGGCACGTTCCTCGCGGCGATGGACGTGGCCGGGGACGGGGACGTGCTGTGGGCGCTGCTGGTGGCACGCTGCACCAGCGTCGCGCTCCTGGGGGTGGCGGTGGCCATCGCGCGGCCCGCGCTGGGCGAGTTGCGCGGCCACGAGGGCGCGGTGGTAGCCATCGGGGTGCTGGACATGGCCGCCAACGGGCTCTTCGCGCTGGCCGCCACCGAGGGGCTGGTGAGCGTGGTGGCGGTGCTGTCCTCGCTCTACCCGGTGGTCACGATCCTGCTGGCACGAGCGGTGCTGGGCGAGCGCGTGCGGGGGGCGCAGCAGGCGGGCGTGGCCCTGGTGCTCTTCGGCGTGGTGGCCATCGCCGTGGGCTGAGCCAGTCAGCCCTCCAGCGCCGCCAGCAGCGCCTCGGTGTCGCGCAGGTCCTCCAGCGCCGCGTCGGGGCGGGCCTGCTCGAGCTCGTCCAGCCTGAACGGCCCGGTGGCCACCGCCACCGCCCTGGCGCCCGCACTGTGCGCGGCCTCCACGTCGAGGGGCGTGTCGCCCACGAGCACGGTGTCCGAGGCGGGCACGTCCACGCCGCGGCGCTCGCGGGCCTTGCGCCGCGCGATGCCCACCAGCTCCGAGCGCGTGCCGTGGTCGGACCCGTAGCCGCCGATCTCCAGGTCCACGTGTCGCTCCAGGCCGAAGGCGCCGAGCTTGATCTCGGCGTTGCGCTCGATGTTGCCGGTGAGCAGCGACTGCAGCACGTCCTCGCGGGCGCCGACCACGCTGAGCGCCTCGGCGACGCCGGGCTGAGGACGGCCCTCGGCGGCGATGGCGTCGCGGCGGCCGTGGAGAGCGTCGTGGAGGGCCTCGAAGATCTCCGGCAAGTGGCGCTCGGGGTCGTCGATGGAGTTCCGCGCCAGCAGGTCCAGCGCGATGGCGTGGTCCGTGCGGCCCGCCATCGGCACCGGGTCGTCGGCCGGCTGGCGCCCGAATACCGCCGCGAACGCCTCCCCGAAGGCGTGCCGGCCGTGGCCGGCGGTGTCCACCAGCGTCCCGTCGACGTCCCAGAGCACGAGCAGGGTGCGGGCCGGCCGGCCGTTGGCGGCCACGGCTAAGGTGACCCTGTGCTGGACGTCCTCACGATCCCGCCAAAGCTACTGACGCGGGCCCTCGACGACCTGCACAAGCTGGCGGTCACCATCCCCGAGCTGACCCGGGTGGCCGAGCGGCTACCGACGGCGGAGGACGAGCTGTCGGCCAAGATCGACGAGCTCCGTAGCGAGGTGCGCGATCTGCGCGACTGGCTCGGGCCGCTTCACCGCGAGCTCACGGACCTCGACGACACCGCCGAGGAGCTGGAGAAGGGTTTGGCGGCGCTGCACTCCGAGATCGGGCCCCTGCGGACCGAGGTGGCGGGCCTGAGAACGGAGCTGCCGCCGCTGAGTGGAGAGATCGAGGCCGTGCGCGGGACGATCCAGGGCGTGCGCGACGACATCGCCGAGCTGCGCGACAAGATCCCGGGGCTCTAGTGCAGGCTGGGTCGGTAGATGAGCTCTTGGATGTGGCCGTCGAGCGTCCGGGTCTCGAGCAGCTCCAGGTCGAAGTCGGCCGCACCCTGGAAGATCGGGTCCAGCCCGGTCTGACCGGTGATTACAGGGAAGAGCGTCACCTGCACGCGGTCGACTAGGCCGGCGGCCATCAGCGCCCGGTTCAACGACAGGCTGCCGTGCGAGCGCAACGGGACATCGGACTCCTCCTTGAGCCGGGCGACGACGTCGACGGCGTCACCACTCACGACGGTCGCGTTCGGCCAGTCGAGGGGGCCTTCCAGCGTCGTCGAAACCACGGTTGCCGGCAGGCTCCTCATCCGCGTGACCCATGGGTCACGCGGTTCGGACTCCTCGCTGCTCGAGGCCAGCATCCGCGCGAATGCCCGATACGTGTTGGCCCCGAACACCATCCGCTGCTCCGGGCCGTGCAGCGCAAGGCGGTGGTCGAGCAACTCGGGGCCTTGCTTACCCCAGTAGCCGGCCCAGTTGCCGCCGGCGGCGCCGTAGCCGTCCAGGCTGGAGAAGATGTCGAAGGTGTAGGTAGCGGTCATGATGCTCTCCTCGAGTGCGGTTGATCGGGTGGGGGAGATAGACCGGGAAGCACGGCGAGACTCATCGCTCTTGACCAATCCTCCCTACTAAGCACTAAGCACTACGCCGAGCATCTCCTCCAGCTGCGGGATCGTGCTGTCCGCGCCCCGGTGCAGCACCGCGCGCATGCCCACCGCCTCGGCGC
>CAVWIW010000013.1:0-40714 GCA_963755215.1 uncultured Thermoleophilaceae bacterium | reverse complement strand
GACTGCCGCTCGACCTTGCCACCTTCAGCTTGCTTCCGTGGTGTGGCGACTTTGCGAGCGCTGAAGAGTCGATCGCGGAGGCAGATGCGCTGACCGAGGCGACCGGAACGGCATAACGTCCCGGAGTGCCATGACGTTGCCGTGTTCCGCGGACGGGAGGTGGAGGCTCGTGCGCTGATCGAGTCTGTGAGACAGGAGGCCCTCGCCCTGGGCCAGGGAGTGGCTGTCGAGCTCACCGAATGGGTGTTGGCAGTTCTGTGAACGGCCTCGGTCACTACCAGGAGGCGATAGCTCCGCGGGGGACCAAAGCAAAGACAGCCAGGAGGAACTGTTTGTCACCGCTGGACGGCTATGGAACTGCTCGACCGCAACCAGGAGCGACAACCCCCAGGTGGCGCGCAACGCTCTTGATCGCATCGTTGCGGCCACGGCTTTCGCCGACACCGACTCGGCACAGGGAATCCTGGCTCGTTCCCGGGCGCTGCTGAGCGACGGCGAGACCGCCGATCGGTTGTATCAGGAGGCGATCGAGCGGCTCGGCCGCACCCGGCTACGCCCGGAACTCGCACGCGCTCATCTGCTCTACGGCGAGTGGCTGCGCCGTGAGAACCGGCGTGTCGGCGCGCGCACCGAGCTCCGCAGGGCCCACGATCAGTTCACCACGATCGGAATGGAGGCGTTCGCCGGGCGCGCCCGGGGTGAGCTGCTAGCGACCGGTGAGAAGGTGCGCAAGCGGACGGCCGATACCCGCGACGATCTCACCGCTCAGGAGCGGCAGATCGCGGGGCTCGCCCGCGACGGCCTCTCGAACCCGGAGATCGGCGCGCGGCTCTTCCTCAGCCCGCGCACCGTGGAGTGGCACCTGCACAAGGTGTTCACGAAGCTTGGGATCCGGTCCCGGCGGGAGCTCGCGAACGCCCTGCCCAGCTCGGAGTCCGACCTGGCCCCAGCCTGAGCTCAGGCCTCGAGCTCGAACGCGACCTCGTCGATCACGCACCAGCTCCAGTGCTCGCCCGGCTCGACGGAGCGCAGGACCGGATGTCCCGCCGTAATGGGCATGTGAAGCGGACCTGGTCGACATGGGTGCAGACCTTGCTCACGGAGCCTCGCTTTCTGCCAGTCGTGATGCCATTTCCTCGACCTCGTCGTCGTTCTCGCGCGAGGGGATGCGCAGGTCACAGGCCAGCACGGACTCGCTGCCCGCGCTGCGGGCCCCTCCCCGGATCGAGGCGATGCTTATCACCGGTGCCCGGGACAGGCGGACAAGGAGGTCACTCCAACCCGGCAGCTCCGTCGGGTCGCCCTCGAGATAGAAGTCGGGCTGGGCGCTGTCGAACACGACGACCTTGAGGTCCGGATCCTGCTCGATGAGTTCCACGAGCTCGGTGAGCTCCGCGACCGTCGTCCCTGTGACCGTGTTGATTGGGGGGTGGTCGAACGTCACCCGGCAGTAGCCGAGGCTTCGGCGATCGACCCTCAGTTCCGACCACGGCCGATACCACGCATTGGAGCCCCGGCCGTTGGTGGAAGCACGGCCGGGGCCGACGGTACTCATGACACGACGACCTGCTTGACGTCCGCCATGTAGCGCCCGGCGGCGGCGGAGGCGTCGTCCGGGGTGTTTCCGCTCTGGCGAGCGTCCATGTACGCCGCGTACCAGTCCCACCAGTCGTGCGGCGGCGCCGCCTTCTCGAACGCGTCGTGATGCTCCGCCGTCTCGTGCAACAGGTCTGCCAGCGAGGCGATGTCCATGTCAGTCCTCCCATTCCCGCCCGGGCAGCCGCGTCGTGACCTCCTGGAGCACCCAGCGGTTGCCGTCCGGGTCGCTGAACGACGCGACTGCGAAGTACGAGCGCCCGGGCGAGTCAAAGCCGGGGGGCCTGCTCTCATCCACCTCGCTGACGTCGACACCGCGGCTGATGAGATCGTCGCGGGCCGCGTCGATGTCGTCGACCGCGAGGTACACCCTGTCAAGGGACCCCGGCTCCATGTCCGTCAGGCCCTTCCCGAAATGGATCGAGCACTGCGAGTGGGGTGGCGTGAACTGGACGTTCCGGATGTCGCCGCCGTCCAGGTCGATGTCCTCACGCCATCCGAGGCTCTGATAGAACCGCTTTGCCCGATCGACGTCGGAGACCGGCACCGTCACCACCTCGAGCGCCATGTCGATGGCCCCGACCGCCGCCGTCTCCGTCGATGCGGCACTGCTTACGTCGGTGCTACTCATGCTGGCCTCCACTGGTTGGGTGATGGCAGATTGGGCGCTCAGCAGGCTCGTCGCGCCCGTGTGGTCACTGGTCGTTGCCCCGGCTGAGCGACCGGTCTAGATCCAGTTCCGGCGCTTGAAGACCAGGTACAGGCCGACGGACGTCCCGACCATGAGCAGGAGCGCAAACGGGTAACCGAATCGCCACTCCAGCTCCGGGATCCGGTCGAAGTTCATGCCGTAGACGGTGCCGACCAGCGTCGGCGCGAACAGGATCGCCGCCCACGCCGAGATCATCTTGACTTCCTCGCTTTGGGCGTTCGACGCCTCGGTGAGAGCCTTGGTCTCAAGCGTGAGATTGACGTTGAGGATGTTCTGCAGGAGCTGGCGGAAAGCATCCGCCTGCTCGACTACCCGGAGCGCGTGGTCCTGGACGTCACGGAGATACATGTGTTCGTCATCGCCGACGCCAGGGTCGCCCATGAGCCGTTCGAGCATCGGCGCCAGGGGTCCGGTCGCGCGTTGGAAGGCGATTACCTCGCGCGAGAGTTCGTACACGCGCCGGACACGTCGGCCGTGCCGCCAAAGATCTCGTCTTCGATCTCATCAATATCCTTTCCGACGCCCGTCACCACCGGCCCGTAGTCGTCGATGACGCGGTCCATGATGGCGTGCAGGATGGCCACCGGTCCTCTGCGGAGCAGATCGGGCCGCGACTCCAGGCTCCGACGCAGCGCCGGCACATCGGGCGCCTCGCCGTGACGGACGGTGATCACAAACCGCCGCGCGGCGAACACGTGCACCTCGCTGAACTCGACTGTCTCTGCATCGTCGATGTAGCGGGCCGCACGCAGTACGCAGAACAACGTCTCGCCGTAGCGCTCGAGTTTCGGGCGCTGATGTGCGTGCACCGCGTCCTCGACGGACCGCCGATGGAGGTCGAACTCGCGCGCGACGGCGGCGAACTCTTCCTTGCTCGGCCGGTGCAGGCTCACCCACGCGACCCCGTCGCCGTCTGCGCCCGCCTCGCCCATGCCGGGCAGGTCAGGCGGTTCGGCGACCCGCCTGCCATTGCGGTAGATGGCTCGATCGGTGATCACGTCAGGGTCGCGCCGAGGAAGGTCTCCGGGCTGGGCCTTCGTACGGCGAAGGTTCCTCGCGAGCGCGCCTCGGAGATGACGGTTCGTAGCGGGCGAGCCGCTGGCCCTGGTAGCGCGCGACATCGAGCGCACTCGCGTCCGGACCGGTCGCCCCGTGGCCGGACGTGTAGGACGTGCCATTCGGGTTCCGCCCGCCGCGAAGACCTCGCGAACCGTGTAGCCGAGCGCCGCGATCACCATGCCCGAGTGGTAGAGGGTGTTGTTGAGCGCGAGGATCGTCGACTCCTGCCCCCCGGGCGCGGTCTGCGACGAGGTGAACGACGTCGCGGCCTTGTCGGCGAGCTTGCCCTCCTGCCAGAGGCGGCCGGCCTGGTCGATGAACTGCTTCAGCTGTGCGGCGCCCCCCCCGCCCACTCGAGATCGTCCAGGGTCGCGACCGGGTCCTCAGAGACGATCGAGCGGTGTCGACCCCAGTACTGGTTCTGTGAGATGTGAAGCTCGGAGGCGAGCTCCTCGACGTGGCGCCGGCGGACCTCGGCGCCCTCCTCCTCGGCGCCGTCGGCCACCGCCTGTGCGAGTGCGTGTACGTTCCCGGTGGCGCTGTAGTAGATGACGGCGACTCGTCCGCTCACGACGCTTCCTCCTCGGGTCTCGTCGATGGACCGTCGCCGCTGAGGCCACGCCTAGCGCCCGTACGCTCACTGGTAATCGCCCCGGGCGTCAGCCCGGACCAGGGATCTGACTAGGGCTCACCCGGGCGCGAGCGCGCTCGTAGCGAGGGATCGTCCCGTTCTCATATTCGATCCCCAGACAGGAGGAGACCATGCCCAGCGACACCGCCTCCGGCACGCCCTCTACGGACTACGACGTGATCGTGCTCGGCGGTGGCTCCCCGGGGGAGCACTGCGCCGGTGCGCTGGCCGAGGGCGGGCTTCGGGTCGCGGTCGTGGAACGCGAGCTGGTGGGAGGCGAGTGCTCATACTGGGCGTGCATCCCGTCCAAGACGCTGCTGCGCCCGGGCGAGGCGGTGCACGACGCGCGCGACGCGGCGGCGAGCGCCGAGGTCGACGTCGATGCGGCGCTCGCCTGGCGTGACTTCATGGTTTCGGACTACTCCGATGCCGGACAGGAGCGCTGGCTCGAGGACGCGGGCATCGCACTCTTGCGCGGCAGCGGCCGCCTCGCCGGCCCCGGCGTGGTGGAGGTCGAAGGCGTGCGCCACACCGCCGATCACGTGGTGCTCGCCAACGGCGCCGATCCCGTCGTGCCCCCCGTCCCGGGCCTGCGCGAGCTCGAAGGCGTCTGGACTAGTCGAGAGGCGACCTCCATGAAGGCCGTCCCGCACCGCCTGCTCATCCTGGGTGGGGGGCCGGTCGGGGTGGAGCTGGCGCAGGCAGTGCGCCGGCTCGGGGGCGAGGTGACAGTCATCGAGAGGTCCGATCACCTGCTCGCCCGCGAGCCCGCTCCACTGGGCAGGGCACTGGGCGAGGTTCTCCGCCGCGACGGCATCGAGCTCGTCCTGTCCGCGAGCGCGAGCGCCGCGCGTCGCGACGGCGAGGACTACGTCCTCGAGTTCGATGATGGGCGGGAGGTGAGGGGCGACCGGCTGCTCGTCGCCACCGGCCGGCGCCCGCGAGTCGGCGGGCTCGGTCTGGAAACCGTAGGCGTCGAGCCCGACTCCCACGGAGTGCCGGTCGACGTGCATCTGCGCGCCGCGGAGCACCTGTGGGCGATCGGCGACGTCAATGGCCTCTGGCCGCTTACCCACGTCGGCAAGTACCAGGGCGACGTAGTCGCCGCGAACATCCTCGGGGAGCCGCGACCGGCGAACTACGAGGCCGTTCCGCGGGTGACATACACGGACCCGCAGGCCGCGGCGGTGGGCGCTGACGCCGGGCGCTTCAGCGCCATGGTCCCGCTGAGGGACGTGCCGAAGACCGCCACCTACACGCGCGCGTACGCCGAGAGCAACGGCTTTCTGGCGCTCCTCAGCGACGGCGATCGGCTGACCGGCGCCTACGCGCTCGGGCCCGAGGCCGGAGAGTGGCTGCAGCAGGCCACGCTAGCCATCCGCGCCCGCGTACCCCTCGACGTCCTCCGCGACACGATCCAGCCGTTCCCGACGTTCTCGGAGATCTACATCGCGGCGCTGAAAGTCCTGCATGACGAGATCACGGCCGCACGCCAGCCGATCGCGACGGCACCGCCCATGGCGAGCTGACGGAGGGCAGACCGTGACTAACGGCGCGATAACGGACCGGCATAGGGTGGTCGTCATCGGCGGCGGGTTCGGTGGGCTGCAGGCGGCACAGCATCTTGCCACTGCGCCGGTCGACCTCACGATCGTAGATCGACGCAACTTCCACCTCTTCCAGCCACTCACATACCAGGTCGCGACCGGCGCGCTGTCGCCCGGGGAGGTCGCTTACCCGCTCCGTGCCGTCTTCAGGCGCCACCGCAACGTGCGCGTGCTGATGGCCGAGGTCACGGGCTTTGACATCGAAGGCCGCCGGGTTCGCCTTTCCCAGGGCTCGCTGCCCTACGACACGCTGATCGTCGCCGGCGGCTCGCACTACTCCTACTTCGGGCACGACGACTGGCGGTGCTACGCGCCGGAGGTCAAGTCGCTCGAGAGCGCGCTCGCGACGCGTGCGCGCATACTGAGCGCCTTCGAGGACGCCGAGACCGAGCCGGATCCCGACAGGCGGCGAGCGCTACTCACCTTCGTAGTCGTCGGCGCCGGCCCGACAGGCGTCGAGATGGCCGGCCAGATCGCCGAGCTCGCCCGCACCACGCTCCGCGACGAGTTCCGCTCCATCGACGCCGGCCGGTCCCGAGTCCTGTTGATCGAGACCGCCGACCGCGTGCTGACCACGTTCCCGCCCTCGCTGTCGCGCAAAGCCGCACGCTCGCTTGAGAGCCTCGGCGTCACGCTGCTGCTGGAGCGCACGGTCGTCGCGATCGACGACGAGGCCGTCACGGTCGTCGCGCCTGACGGCTCCTCCCAGCGGATCGCCGCCCGCAACGCGATCTGGGCGGCGGGGGTCGAGGCGTCGAGACTGGCGTCGCGGCTCGGTGAGCTGTCCGGAGCGGAGCTGGACCGCGCCGGCAGGGTGACCGTCGAGCCGGACCTGACCCTCCCCGGCCACCCTGAGGTTCTGGCGCTCGGCGACATGGTCCGCGTCCGCGGCAGCGACGGCGGCGTGCAAGCGCTCCTCGGCGTCGCGCCGGTAGCGATGCAACAAGGTCGCTATGCGGCCAAGCTCGTTCGCGCCCGCCTCAGCGGCAACCCGATCGGGCCGTTCGGGTATCTGGACAAGGGCAATCTCGCGACGATCGGCCGCGGCCGCGCGGTCGCCGACCTACACGCCATCCGGCTGAGCGGATTTCCCGCATGGGTGGCCTGGCTGGTAGTGCACCTCTTGTACCTCGTCGGCTTCCAGAACCGCCTGATCGTCGTCATCCGGTGGTTCATCAGCTTCGTCACGCGCGGGCGCGGGGCCCGACTCATCACGAGCACACCCACCAGCGAAGAACGATCGGGAGTGGTAGGTGTGCGGATCGCGTCATGAGTGGTTTCGTCTCTCGAGGCTTCAGCGGTCGGCGGCGCACACCTGACGAGGTAGCGGATCGGCTGCCCCCGGGTCAGTACGCCGAGCCGGGCTTCCCGGTCTTGACGGCCGGCCCTACTCAATTCCTGGAGATGGATCGCTGGACGCTTGCGATCGACGGGATGGTCAGCCAGGAGCGCCGGCTGAGTTGGAAGCAGTTCCACGAGCTGCCGTTCGAGACCGTGCGATGCGACATCCACTGCGTGACCAAATGGTCCAAACTCGGCACGAGCTTCGGTGGGGTCTCGGTCGACGTGCTCATGGAGGGCGTCGATCCGCGGGGCGACTTTGCGATGGCGCACTCGTACGGGGGCTATACCACCAACCTGGCGCTGGCCGACGTGACCGGCGGCAAGGCCTGGGTAGTGACGGAGCACGACGGCGAGCCGCTGCCGCGCGGACACGGGGGCCCAGCCCGGCTGCTCGTCCCCCACCTCTACTTCTGGAAGAGCGCCAAGTGGCTGGCGGGACTCCGCGTGATGGACCACGACGAGCCTGGCTTCTGGGAGCAGAACGGCTACCACAACCGCGGCGACCCCTGGAAGGAACAGCGCTATTGGACGGACTAGCGCCCTTACCAGCCGTCGAGCAGCGCGCTCCGGGGCAATGGCAGATCGGCAGCGTCCGTTCGATCAAGCAAGAGACGCCGCGGGTCAAGTCGTTCCGTATCGCACTCCCGATGTGGATGCCACACCTCCCGGGACAGCATTACGACGTCCGCCTGACCGCTCCGGACGGGTACCGTGCACAGCGCTCCTACTCCGTCGCCTCGTCGCCGCTGGACGAAGGAGAGATCGAGCTCACGGTCGACCGCCTGGACACAGGCGAGGTTTCCCCGTACCTCCATGACGTGATCGTCGAGGGCGACCTGGTCGAGGTGCGCGGGCCTTTCGCGTCCTATTTCGTCTGGCGCGGAGAGGAGCCGGTGCTGCTCGTGGGTGGCGGGTCGGGCGTCGTGCCGCTGGTGTCGATGCTGCGCCACCGGCGGCGCACCATGCCCAAACTCGAGATGCGGCTGATCTACTCGGTGAGGACGGTCGCGGAAGCCATCTACGCCGACGAGCTCGGTGACGAGACCCTGCTCACGTTCACCCGCGAACCGCCCGCGGACTGGCGCGGACACACCGGGCGGATCGACGCCTCCCTCGTCGCGGAGCTCGCGCCCAATGCGGGGCTGGTGTTCGTATGTGGGACGAACGGCTTCGTCGAGACGGCCGTGGCACTGCTGCTCGACGCGGGTGTTCCACCGAGCAGGATCCGCACCGAGCGCTTCGGGCCTACGGGCTAGAACCCAATGCGCCCGCGGGGGTCGCCCCGCCGGGCACCAGCCTGCATCGCTACGGGACCGAGCTCGACCTCGGTCCGCCCGCCGCCTACGGCTGGCTGAAGGCCAACGCGCGCCGGTACGGCTGCATCCACCGCTATGCCTGGGCAGCGTCGAGAAAAACCGGAAGCGCGGCCTCAAAGCCCTCGGCGTCCATCACGTCGATAACTCGCCGGACGATCTCGACGTTCTCCTGCGACATCGTCCGCGCAGTATCCGCGGTGGACGGGGGGCCGAGCAATCATCGCCCTGCGAACGCCGGCACCGCTATTCCGACAGCCCCACGGCTTCGAGGGCCTGGGTGCGGTCGAGGTAGTAGTCGGCTTCGATGATCAGCCCGTCTCGCAGTCGCTGCACCACTGCGAAGGACTGGGTGTAGGGCGGGTCGCTCGCCGCGCTCTCACCAACCATGCGCGTGCACGCGACGAAGCGACCGTCACCGACATCGATCAGCTCGTCCAAGCGCACCTTGATCGGGCCGGCCAGGTCGATCAGCGCCTGCATGCGGGCGAGCGCAGCTGCACGGCCCCTAAAGACTCCGGCGTCGGGCCAGCCCGGCCCTTCCCGGTAGACGGCATCCTCCGCCCAAAACCCCTCCGTGACCGCCTCCGGGCCGGACTCGTTCCAAACCTCATAGGCGCGACGGATTCTGTCGGCATCCTCCCGCGACATCGCCTACCCCGACAGCCCCACGGCTTCGAGGGCTTCGGCCTCGGCACGAAAAACTTGCCACCAGGTGCACTTGCCGGATCGCCAGCGGCTAGCCAGCCAAGCATTGTCCTCGAAGGGCAGTTCGCTGCCCGCACCGTGGCCGACGGCGCTGATGGTTGCGATGGTCACGTCTCCGAGGTCGCGCATCCCGACTACCTTGATGTCGTAGTCGGGGAAGCTGGCGAACCAGTTGTTCCACCAGGTTCGGACTCCGTCATGTCCGCTGAGCCTCCCCTCGACGGAGACAATGCGGGATACGGCCTCGACGCCTTCGTCCATCAGCGCCAGGAAGGCCTCCAGGTCGCGTCTGTTGACGGCGTCAATAGAGCGGTAGTGCAGGTCCACGTTCTCCTGCGACATCGCCTACTCCGACAGCCCCACGGCTGCGAGAGCCCTGCGCGGGTCGAGATACGAGCGCACTCGGCGTGCCAAAGGGCCTTCGAACTCGAAGACGTAGGCCACGGCGCCCGCGAGGTCGATCCCACTCACTTCACCCTGGGTTCGGGTCTGCGCGATGACAAGGACCGTGTCGCCGAGGTCGCGGATCTCCGTGGGGTCGATCCTCACATCCCAAAGGGAGTGCCATTCGTCCCAGTACTTGCGCAGCCCCTCTCGGCCACGGAACACCGTCTCGCTGCCCTCCATCCGCATCGTGACCTCCGAGGACCATTCGATCTCGGGGTGGCTGTGGCTCGAATCCATCCAGGCGTCGAAGTCGCCACGGTTCCAGCCGTCGAGGGACGCCTTGACTACCTCCACGTTCTCCTGCGACATCGCCTACTCCGACAGCCCCACGGCTGCGAGGGCTTGGTCTGGGTCGCGGAACGCGCGGAAGCAGAGCACCTTGTTGTCACGGAGCTTGAGCATCCAGCCCGCTGGCGTGACGCTCTCGACGCCGCTGCCCTTGCCGCGGAAGCGGATCCGACCGACGAGCACGGCGACATCACCTACCCCAAGGGCGTCGTCTACCTCGGCGACCCCAATCTCGAAGGCATCGGCGAGGTCGGCCATGTATCGCCGCGTGCCCTCATGCCCTCGGTAGGTCCCGTCGCCCTCGCTCATGGCAAAGAAGGAGTGCCATTCGACCTCGGGATCGGACAACGCGACCAAGCGCACAGGATCGCGTGTCCCAAGCGTGTCCAGAACCCTGCGGGCCAGCTCCACGTTCTCCCGCGACATCCCCTACCCCGACAGGCCGGCGGCTTCGCGGGCCCTTTCTTCCTCGTGATCCAGGTAGATCTCGATCCGAGCTATGAGGCCGCCCTCAAAGGTCCAAACGGACCAAGTGCGGACATCCATCTCGATCCCGCTGGCCGCTCCTTGGGCCATGATGAGTTGTCTCCCCAGGATTGTCCTGTCTGTGACCACAACGGGTTCGAATGCTTTGACGACCTGCACCGGAAAAGCGTCTGGCTCCATCCAGCGACGCAAGCTCTCAGCGCCCCTGTACGGCGCTTGGTCCCCTGGCGGTACGAACACAACGTCGCGATGGACCAAGGCGAGGGCACCGTCGAAATCCTCGCTGTCGCCGCTAAGGGCTTCGAGCCAGCGGCGCACAACCTTCACGTTCTCCCGCGACATCGCCCGCCCAGTATCCGTGCTGGCCGGGGGCCGATCAATCACGGAGCGGCGGAGAACTTGAGCAACCTCGTCGCGATCCCGCCGCGCGGGGCGACGGCTTACGCCGGGGTGATCGTGGGAGCAGGGACCGGGCGGCCCCTGCCGCGTGCTCGCCACCTGGCCGCCGTGCGCGACGCGCGCTGACCACGGCTACCCCACCGAGCTGACGCCGTCGGCCGCGTCAGACACGTCCTATGAGGTGTCTCCGGGCCTACATCGCGATCTCGCGGCGTGTAACGGATGCCGAGAGGAACGACCGGGGGTGGGGTGCGGCCATCGGAGGCCAGGGGCGTCAGCGTCAGGAACACGCGCGTGAAAGAGACGATTTCTGAATTGAAAGCTCAGGCGCCGGCTGGCGCGTGCACCACGTGGGCGCAGGAGGCAAATGCGTCTGTTTTGGACCCCTTTTGTTACTGCCTCGCGTTACGCCTACACACTGTAGGGACCAAAGCGAAGAGCCAGATCACGGGCAGAAAGGGTATATTTGCAGGTAGTTCTGCGAGCGCGCCCGACAGGATTCGAACCTGTGACCTTCGGTTCCGTAGACCGACGCTCTATCCAGCTGAGCTACGGGCGCAGACCCGGAGAGCGTAGCGGCACCTCCGACGCGAGACGGCGAGGGCCGTGGCGCCGATGGGCCCTCAGGCCGAGGGCGTGAGTGCACGCAGCGGCTCGGCCAGCTCCGTCTCGAAGAACCCGAAGAAGCCCTCCGGGTCCGGGCCCGCATTGATCAACGCCAGGTGGTCGAAGCCGGCGTCGACGAACTCCTGCGCGACCTCCAGGTGGCGAGACACGTCGGGACCGCAGCCGAAGTTCTGTCGCATGTGCTCCTCGGTGACGAACTCCGCGGCCGCCTCGAAGTTGATCGGGTTCGGCAGCTCGGCCATGACCTTCCAACCGGTCGCGCCGAAGCGAAACAGCTCGTGGGCAGACCTGACGGCCGCGCTCTCGTCGGGCGCCCAGGCCAGCGGCACCTCGCTGTATTTCGGCCCGGAGCCCCCGGCCGCCGCGTAGGCCTCGACCATCTCCGGCTTGGGGTCGGTGGCGAAGATCCCATCGCCGAGCTCCGCGGCAATAGCTGCCGAGCGCTCGCCGCTGATGGCCACCGCGATCGGCGGCGGACTCTCGGGCAGGTCGAAGACGCGCGCGTCCTCCAGGCGCAGGTGCTTGCCGTCATACGACTGGTAGCCGCCCTGCCACAAGACCCGGATGATCTCCAGCGACTCTCGGAACATCTCGTGGCGCTCGGTCACTGCGGGCCACCCCTGGCCGACGACGTGCTCATTGAGCCGCTCGCCCGCGCCCACGCCCAGGGTGAAGCGGCCATCCGAGAGCAATGCCGTGGTCGCCGCCGCCTGGGCGATGATTGCCGGGTGATAGCGGATGAAAGGGCAGGTCACGCCCGTGGCGAGCCCGATCCGCTCGGTTCGCGCTGCCGCCGCGGCCAGTATCGACCACGCGAAGCTGGAGTGCCCGTGGCTATATAGCCACGGGTGGAAGTGATCGCTGACCTCTACGAAGTCAAAGCCGGCCGTCTCAGCCCGAACCGCCTGGTCGACGAGCTCCTGCGGCGCGAACCCCTCGGCGAACAGCTTGAACCCAACCTGCACGCTCAGCGGCTACCCCGCGGGGGACTCCGCAAACGGCGCCCCGGCGGCCGCCCCCTCCCGCGGGCGGCCGCCGTTCCCGCCAGGCGTCAGCGTGCAGCGTTGTTCAGGTTCATCGCGTAGTACAGGAAGTAGCTCGACTGCTCCTGCATCACCGGTCCGTACTCGCCGGCGAGTCCGTGCCCGGCGCCCTCGAACGGGTAGAGCACGGTGAACACGCCGTCGTTGTACATCGCGCCCGCGTTCAACACCGCCCACCGGTAAGGGACCGTCGTGTCCTCCGTGCCGTGGAAGTAGATGGTCGGCGTGTCGCTGGGGTCGATGAACTCGTCGGTCGGCGTGCCCCCGGACTGAGAGATCGCTCCCTGGATGGTCGACGAGAAGCCCGGGTTGCCGCTGGTGCCCGGATCCTCCTTGCGCGTCGCGGCCAGGACCGAGGTCACGCCTCCGGCCGACGCCCCGCCCATGGCGATCCGCTCGGTGTCGACCTTGTAGAGGCCGGCGTTCTTGCGCAGGAAGCGAACCGCGGCCTGTGCGTCGTGCTGCGCCGCCAGCGCAGCGTTCTGGCACACCGGGGTCGGGTTGGGGTTGCCGCCGCATCCGTCGGGTGAGAGCAGGCGGTAGTTGATGCTCACCGCCACGTACCCGAGCTTGGCGAACGCCGTCGCCTTGGCTCGGCCGCTGGCCTTGTCGCCCGCGGTGAAGCCGCCGCCGTGGACCCACACGAGCGCCGGCCGCTTGGTCACGGTGTCGCCGGCCGGCTGGTAGATGTCCAGCTTGAGGTCCACGTTGTTGCCCTGGCTGTCAGGCGCGTTGCCGTAGATCACGTCGTTCGTGACGGTCACGTTGCTGAAGATCGGGTCGCGGTAACGCAGGCTTCCGTCACCGGGCGGCCGCGGAAGGGCGCAGCTCGTGATCACCAGCGCGGCGGTCACGATCGAAGCCAGGGCAAGGCGTCGGATGGAGCTCCTCCTCATGGGCGCGGCACGTAGCGGTTGAAGAAGGTCTCCACCTGAGGAGCGAACTCGGCGGTGAAGGTGTGCACGGCGAGCGTGATCCCGACCTGGTTCTCGATCTCGTTGCGCTGAGGCGCGACCGAGCCTGGGAGCTGGGCTGACTGGATCCTCGCGGCAGCTTCCTCGACGTTGGAAACAACGCGCTTGCCGTCGCCATCCCATACGCCCGTGGCCACCAGCGAGAAGTAGATCTGCCGGGCCTCGTCCTGGTCGATGCCGGGGATGCGCATGAAGCGCGCCCAGCCGAGGTTGCGCTCGCGCGAGACATACAGCTCGGTGGGAGTGCCCGCGCGTCGAGTGGCGTCGAAGTTGACGATGATCGGGCCGGGCGGCGACGTGAAGTCGTTCTCCGCGGTCGAGAACACTGTGGGCACCGTGAGCTCACCTGGGCCGTCGACCGGATTGGCGATCCGTCCCTGGCTGGCCCAGATGGCCTTCACCGGATAGCCGCCGTCCTTGAAGGTCTCGCCCCACAGCGTTACGAAGCGCGAGCCGTTGGACATGCCGATTCCCACCAGCGGGGTCGTGGACGCCACCCCGGTGGTGTCCACCAGGTGCTGGTGGAGGCGGCGCAACCGGGCCAGGTCGGGGTTGCCGGTGAGCGACGCGTTGGCGACGTCCCAGCGCTGGTCGCCGGTGCGCTCGGTGCTGGAGGTGGAGACGAAGCCGTAGCCCGAGGCGATCAGCCGGTTGAGCACGTCGACCGACTCGACCTTCTCGGCAAAGTTGGCGCTGCCGTTGGTGCCGTGGAACATGAACACGAGGCCCCGCGGTTGCTCGGGCACGTACGAGATCACGTCGAAGCCCTCGAACGTGGTGCGGTTGAATGGGACCGAGGGGGTCACCGCGCAGCCGGACACCGCAACCGCCGCCATCGCCACCGCGATGGACGTCAGGAAGAGTCGCCGCAAGCCCACGGTCTTGCGAACCCGGCCCCCGCACGAAAGTTGCGCGATATCTGCAACAAGTCTCCGTGCATGAACCCACCGGGTGCTCCGGCGGCTTCCACTACGTTGTCGCGCATGAGGATTCTGGCCGCCCTGCTGCTCGTGCTGATGCTCGCTCTGGCGGGCTGCGGCGGTGACGACGACGAGGACTCGAGCTCCACGGCAGGCGGTCGCGACGCCGCCACCACCGCCACCGAGGCCACCGAGGCCACCGACCGCACTTCGGCCGAGAAGCCGGAGCGCGAAGCCGGGCGGGGCGGCTCCGAACGCGCGGAGCAGGGAGGCTCGCCGGCGGGCGGCCGAGAGCCGTCGCGGCCCGCGCCCGAGAGCCCGGAGGCCAAGCCGATCAGGGCGACGCTTGCCACCTTCTTCGGCGGCATGGGCGCCAGGAACGGCAAGCAGGTCTGCGGAACCTTCTCCCGCCAGCTCCGCGACCTGGTGGGCAGCGCCCTGGGCTCCGACTGCCCGGGCGGCATGGACTACGCGTTCGGGCTGATCATTCCCAAGAACCTGAAGGGGGCGTTCGCCCGAGTGAGGGTCCGGCGCGTGGCGGTGAACGGGGACAGGGCGAGGGCCAAGCTGCGCCTGCCGAAGAAGATCAGCGCGATCCCGACGCTGCAGTTCGTGGCGCGAAAGGACACCGTGAGCCTGCGCCGTGAGAACGGCGCCTGGAAGCTCGGGCTGCCCGCCCTCTAGGGCTGGGCCACGGCCGGTTCGGGCTCCACCCCGGACTCCGGCGCCACGAGGATCGCGCCCTCGCCGGAGGCGTAGGCCTCCTCGCCGTGATGGATCACGTCCATTCCCACGGCCTCCTCGCGCTCGGCACCCCGCAATGGGGTGGCCAGCCCGATCAACCGCAGCAGCACCCAGGTGGCGCCGAACGCATACGCCGGAGTAGCGAGGACCGCCAGCGCCTGCCACCCGAGCTGCTCGGCGTTCCCGTAGAGCAGGCCGTCGGCCACGCCGTTCCAGGACTCCTGCGCGAAGAAGCCGATGAAGAGGATGCCCACGAGCCCCGCGATACCGTGCGCGGCGAGCACGTCCAGCGTTTCATCCACGCGCGTGCGAGGGCGCAGCACGATCACGGCGTAGCTAGGCAGCGCCGCCAGCGCGCCCAGCACCATGGCCCAGCCGGGGCTGATGAAGCCGCCCGCGGGTGTGATGCCCACGCAGCCGACGATGATCGCTGTGGCCGCGCCGATCGCGGTGACCTGCCGCCCGCGGACCAGGTCGAGGATGAACCAGACGACAAGCGTGCAGGCCGGGCAGAGCAGGGTGTTGGTGAAGGCCAACACGCCGGAGTTGCCGGCGGAGAAGCCGCTACCCCCGTTGAAGCCGAACCAGCCGAACCACAGCAGCCCCGCGCCCAACAGAACATAAACGGCGTTGTGCGGCAACAGCGCCTGGCGCCCGTAGTCCTTGCGGGCGCCGACGACCAGCGCGGCCGCCAGAGCCGAGAAGCCCGAGCCCATTTCAACGGGGATTCCGCCCGCGAAGTCCAGCGTGCCCTTCTCCTGCAGCCAGCCGCCGCCGAAGGCCCAGTGCGCCAGCACGGCGTACACCAGCACCGACCACAGCGCCGCGAAGACGAGGAAGGGGCCGAAGCGCATCCGCTCGACCACCGCGCCGGACACCAGCGCCACGGTGATGATGCAGAAAGTGGCCTGGAACGCCATGAACAGCAGGTGCGGGATGGTGCTGCCCTCGCGCGGCTCGAAGGTCACGTCCTGCAGGAACGTGTGGCCCAGCCCGCCGATGAACCCGTTGCCCTCGTCGAAGGCGAGCGAGTAGCCAACCAGCGCCCACATGACCGTGGCGACGGCGAGGGCGGCCACGCACATCATGAAGGTGTTCAGCGTGTTCTTGGCCCGCACCAGGCCGGCGTAGAACAGCCCCAGCGCCGGCGTCATGAGCAGGACCAGGGCGGTCGCGGCGAGCATCCACGCGGTGTCGCCCGTGTTCACCTCGCCGGGCATCAGCCCTGCCCCTTCCCGACCGGGGTCACAGCGCTGTCGTCGGTCTCGCCGGAGCGGATGCGCACCACCCGCTCGAGCGGGACAACGAAGATCTTGCCGTCGCCGACCTCACCCGTCTGCCCGCCCTCGCAGAGGGCGTCGATGGCCGGCTGGACGAAGGGGTCCGAGACCGCGATCTCGAACCGGACCTTCTCCGAAAGGCCCATCTTCACGGTGGTGCCGCGGTAGGTCTCGACGCGGTCGAGCTCGCCGCCGTGGCCCTGGACCCGGCTCAAGGAGAAGCCGCGAACCTCGGCGCGATAGAGAGACTCCAGCACGTCGTTCGCCTTCTCCGGGCGCACGATGCCGATCACGAGCTTCAACCGTCCCTCCTCTTCGTATGCGGGAGCCCGTGAGCGCCGGCGCCAGACGTCGGCCGCCGACCCGTCCCCCGGGCTACGAGCGCGGGCGAGAGTAGTGGCGGGCCGCGGGAGCGACAAGGGCGCGCCGCCGCATTCGGCCCGTCTTTGCGGGCTGTTCGCGGCCCGCGCAGGTCTGGATTCCGGCCGATCGGCAGCGCCCAGAGGAGTAAGCTTGGGAGTGGAATGGACCCCGCGATCATCATCTTCGTAGGCGTTCCCACGCTGCTCGCGATCGTCTTCGGGCCGCTCTTCGGCGCCGAGGACCGGCCCGCATTCAAGTGGCCCGATCGCAAGCCGCGGCGAATGGTCTAGCGGCGGCTAGGGCCGCGCGGCGCGATAGTCCGCGCCTGCTGCCGCGAGCATCGAGCTCCGGTCGGCGCGGCGCAGGTAGCGGCTCCGTTCGAGGGCGCCGAGTGCCCGCCGGTAGCGCCGCAGGTAGGCCGCCCGCGAGTAGCGCCGGGCCACCGCGGCCGCCGAGAAGGGTGCGAAGCCGCCCGAGTTCCCGCACACCGCGCCTGGGCCCGTGGTCACCGAGGGGGACAGCGCCACCGGGGTCAGACGCCCGAGGGGCAGGCGCAGCTCGGGAACCGCACGCCGCCGATCGGCTGCGACAGGCGGTCGGTGCGCGGCACCCGCACCCTTACTCCGGGCAGGCCGTTGAAGCCGGGGCTGGTGCGTGGGGCTCTCCCGAGGGCAAAGCGACGTGACGCCGGCAGTCTTCCCAGCGCCATGCCGCGCACGAGCGCGCGCAGGTAGGGCCGGTTGCGCAGCGGGCTAAGTGGAATCGGCTCGCGCCCGTTGCAGCCGAGGCCGCCGAACACCGCTGAGGGCGGGAACGACTGGTGCGGCGACGGCCAGTCGTAGCGGCGCGCGCCTGCTGGGGGCGGCTTGGTGCTCGTGAGCCCGGCACGGAGCCGGTAGAAGTCGGTGTAGTTGGCCACGTCCACCAGCAGCGGGTCGGTGCGCGGCCGGCGCAGCAGCCGCCGATAGCTCAGCGGCCGGCCGTTGCGGCGCAGGTAGGGATCCTGCGGGCCGCTGCCCGCCAAGCGGTTGATCGCCATCCAGTTGCCGTTGCCGTCCACGGTGAGCGCCTGCGAGTACGCGCGTCCGCGCGCGAGGGCGTTGAAGCCCTCGGCTATGAAGGTGTTCACGAAGAAGGCGCCCTGGCTGACGCCCACCAGCGCGCGGCGCGGATAACGCCGCGCGAGGTAACGGCCGAAGTCGCGCACGATCACCTCGCCCACCCCCTGTGCCGAGGCCGGCACGCCCGCGGCGAACCCCGTCTGCCACTGCACGCGCGCGTACGCCAGGCGCTCGGCACGGAGGAAGCGCGACACCGACCGCGCGTAGACGGCCGACCGAGGCCCGCCGGACGCCGACCCGCCGCTCAACGCGTTCAGCACGACCGGGCTGCCACGGTTCTCGGACTCGACCAGCAGGAGCCGCACACTCGGCCCCCGCGCCGGACGGATGATCTCGTAGTCGGCGGCGTAGGTCAGCCCGGCCGGCGGAAGGCCCCTGACGCGCTCGGTCCCGGAGACGTTCCCACGAAGCGTCCCGGAAACCCGCTCGTAACCACCATCGAGAACCTGCACCCTGTCGACGGGAACGGAGGTGATGCGCGACGGGGCGGCCTGGGCGATTCCGGAGCTCGAGAACACCGCAAGCACCCCGAACACTGCGATACCGGGCCGGCGCACGGACGGAGGCTATCCGCCCGCGGCGCGCAGACCTGGGGCCGATTTGAACGAGCTTGTGTCAGCCGACGAGCGCGCGTCAAGAAGCGGGAAGAGCCTTCGCAGAAAACTTGACAGGACCACACTTAGGTTTTACCCTCAGCAGCATCATCGGAAAGTCGTTGAAAGGAGAGCCACCAATGAGTCTTCTGATGAAGCCGGCGCCTTTCTCGCGAGAGGTCGACCGGATCTTCGACCGCATGTTCGAAACATCCGCGCAGGCCCAGCGCTGGGCCCCAGCGATGGACTTGACCGAGGCCGAAGACCATTACGTCCTCAAGGCCGACCTGCCCGGGGTAAACGACGAGGACGTGACGATCGAGGTCGAGAACGGCCTCTTGACCATCTCGGGCGAGCGCAAGGACGAGCACGAGCGCGCCGAACGCAGCTTCTACCGCGTCGAGCGTGCGTTCGGCCGGTTCCAGCGCCAGCTCACGATGCCCGAGGGCATCGATCCGGACGGGGTGACCGCAGAGTTCGACCGCGGCGTGCTGTCCGTGCGGATTCCCAAGCCGGAGCAAGTCAAGCCCCGCAGGGTCGCCATCGGCACATCCGGCAACGGAAAGCAAGCAACCATCGAAGGCACAAGCAGCGACAGCAACTAGCACCGCGACTCTCGAGCGCCGGCCATCGTGCCGGCGTTCGCCTGTCGGGAGCCTACGCCCGATTGTGCTCCGCCCTCGTGCTCCCACCTTGCAGCGTAGGCGTGGGTCGCATGGCTCAGCTGTGGGTTGAGCTCAATGTCTGGATTCGCACGTCACGCCAAACGGAGAGGGAGGGATTCGAACCCTCGATCGAGCGTGAGCCCGATACTCGCTTAGCAGGCGAGTGCCTTCAGCCACTCGGCCACCTCTCCACGCACAGCCACGCGATTGTAGGCGCCGAAACGCGGGGTGTCGGGGCGTCAATCCTCCGGGGCTGGGGCGCCCGGCCACCGCGCTCGCCACACTCCCTTCTGGCATGCGCGTCTTCGCCGCCGGCATCCTGGTAACCGTGGCCCTGCTCCTGGTCGGGTCGCAGCTCGCGCTCCCGGCCTTCTATGAGAGCCGGGTGGCCGACCGCCTGGAGGAGAACGGCGGCAGCGCCGACGTATCGGTCAGCGCCCTTCCCGCCCTGACCCTGATCGGCGGCAGCGGCAAGCGCTGCGAGGTGTCCGGCCGCAACATGCGCTTTGACCTCGACGACGGGCAGGAGCGTCCGTTCGAGCGCCTGGATGGGTTCGAGGACGTGACGGTCGACATGCGCGACCTGGAAGTCGGGTCGCTGCAGGTGGACCGCTTCCGGTTGGAGCGGGAGGGCCGGGACGGGGCCTACGTGCTGGACATGACCGGCTCGGCCAGGCCGGACGAGCTGGCGAGCGAGCTTGGCCAGACGGCGGCCGGGCCGCTGGGTGGACTGCTGGGGTCGGTGGCCGGCGGGCTGTTCCCGGGCGGCGGCAGCGTGGAGCTGCCGCTGACAGTTCAGGCGCAGGTCGAGAGTCGCGACGGGCGGCCGGACGTGGTCGAAGCCAGCGGCTCGGTGGCGGGGCTGCCTACGGGGCCGCTCACGGCGGCGGTGCTCGGCGCCGTGCTGGACCGCCTCTAGAGCCCTGGACAACCTGTCGAGCGGGCCTCGACATTGGGCTGAAATCGATTGACCGGCCCCCATCCGGGGCCTACCGTCCGAACATGACGCAGGCGCTGCGGCAGGTTGTCGCGTTCGGAGGGGGCGGCTTCAGCATGGAGGCCGGCAACCCCCTGCTGGACGACTACGTGCTGTCGCTCACGCGCGCCAAGCGCCCACGGGTCTGTTTCCTGCCCTCGGCCAGCGGCGACGCGGACCACTACATCGTCCGCTTCTACCGGGCGTTCGACGCCGGGCGCTGCGAGCCATCGCACATCTCGCTGTTCCGGCGCGACCACGGACCGGACGACCTTCGCCGCCACCTGCTCGAGCAGGACCTGATCTACGTGGGCGGCGGCAGCGTCCTGAGCCTGCTGGGCGTGTGGCAGGCGCACGGCATCGACGCCGTGCTGCGCGAGGCCTGGGCGGCGGGGGTGGTGCTGTGCGGGGTCAGCGCAGGGTCACTGTGCTGGTTTGCCGAGGGCGTCACGGCGTTCCACGGCAAGGCGCGGCCCTACACCGGGCTCGGAATCCTGCCCTGGAGCAACACGGTGCACTACGACGCCGAGCGCGGGCGCGCGGACGAGTACCGACGGCGGCTGCTGGACGGGATGCGGCCCGGCTACGCCGCCGAGGACGGCACGGCGCTGCACTTCACCGGCCAGCGGCTGCACAAGGTGGTGGCCTCGCGGCCGGGGGCGCGGGCGTTTCGCATGCGCGTGGCCGCCAACGGGCGCGTCGCGCGCAAGGCGCTGCGGCCCCAGTACCTCGGTTCGGCGCCCGCGCGCGCCGTGCCGAGCCCCACGCTGCTGGTGGCACCCGAGCCCGACGCCGCTGCGGCCGCCGCGCGGTGACCGCGGACGGGACCCCCCGGCGCATCCTCGCGCTGGGCGGCGGCGGCTTTACCGGCAGCGTCGAGGACTCCGCGCTGGACGAGTTCGTGGTGTCGCTGGGCGTGCGCGCGCGCCCGCGCGTGTGCCTGTTGCCAACGGCGGGGGGCGATGCGCAGGAGCAGATCGACCGCTTCTACCGATCCTTCGGCCCGTTCGGCTGCGAGCTCTCGTGCGTGTCGCTGTTCCGGTTGGGAGGCAGCAGCCTGGACCTGCGTGAGCACCTGCTGTCCCGCGACGTGATCTACGTGGCCGGCGGGAGCATGCTGAACCTGTTGGCACTCTGGCGGGTGCACGAGGTCGACACGCTCCTGGAGGAGACGTGGCGCGCGGGCGTGGCGCTCTGCGGGGTCAGCGCCGGGACCATGTGCTGGTTCGAGGCGGGGATCACACGCGCGCGGGGGGCTCCCGGCCCGGCCACCGGCCTGGGCCTGCTGCCGGGCTCCGCTTCGGTGCACGACGCCAGCGACCCGCGCCGCCGGGCCGCCTATCGCGAGGCCGTGGCGGCGGGCATGGCCGGCGGGTACGCGATCGAGGACGGCGTAGGTCTGCTGTTCGCGGGGCGCGAACTGGCCGACGCGGTGAGCTCGCGCCCAGGTGCAGCGGCACACCGCGTCGAGCTGGAGGAGGGCAGCCTCGTGGAGCACCAGATCGAGCCGCGGCTGCTGCCGCAGGAGCCGCGCCACGCGGTCCCCGAGCCGCTGGCGATCGCGGAGTTTCGCGAGGCTCAGCGGCGCTCGAGGTCGAGAAGGAACTCCTTGCGCTCGACCCCGCCGGTGTAGCCGCCGAGCTTGCCGCCGCTGGCGACCACGCGGTGGCAGGGCACCACGATCGGCATCGGGTTGGAGCCGAGCCCATTGCCGGCGGCCCGCACCGCCCTGGGGCTGCCGGCGCTAGCGGCCACGTCGGCATAGCTGCGCACCTGGCCGTAGCGGATCTTCGCCGTGGCCCGGAGCACGGCCTGGAAGAACCCCGCCGTGAGCCGCCAGTCGACGCGCGTCTCGAACCGTCGCCGGTCACCCGCGAAGTACTCGTCGAGCTCGCGACGCAGCGGGTCGAGCCGCGCGGGTGCCTCGAGGATGCGCGGCGAGACCTCCCTGGCGATGCGCGCCAACACGTCGTCCAGCTGCTGCTCCGGATAGGCCAGCGTCACCAGGCCCCGCTTGGTGGCCGCGGCGGTGAGCGGGCCCAGCGGCGAGTCGACCTGGGTGTAGGCCACGTCGAGCAGGCCCTCGCGCTCGGCACGCTCGGCGAGTCCGGAGAGAGTCACGGCCGGCGGGCCGGCGGTGGGGAGCCGCCGGGCCAGGTCCGTGAGTGCGCGCCTGGGATCGGTCACGCCGCTATCTCCTCTCTCAGCTTCTTGAGCCCTTCGTGGACGCTGCGTCGCGCCGCGTCCTGGGAGCAGTTGAGCGTGACGGCAAGGTCGGCGTAGGACAGGTCGGCCACGCTGCGCAGGAACACGGCCATCCGCTGCTTCTCTGGCAGCCGCCGCACTCGCGCCCACAGCGGCTGGCCGTTCATCGCCACGGACGGCTCGCCAGTGGTGCGGCGCTCGGGTGGGTCCGCCACCGGCGTCGGCCTCCGGGCGCGGGCGCGATGTGCGTCGATGGCCTTGCGCTGCGCGATCTTGAGCAGCCATCCGCGCAGGTTGTCGGTGTGCTCGAGCTTGGGGTAGGCGCGCAGGGCGGCGATGCAGGTCTCCTGGTAGCAGTCGTCGGCGTCGGCGGGACCCACAGCCGCGATCAGGAAGCGATGCACGTCGCGGCCGTGCAGGTTCAGCAGCGCGCTGAATGGCGGCAGGTCCGTCACTGCTGAATCAACGCCGGTGGCCCGGCGCGCGTGAGATCGGCCTCGCCGCTGAGCGGTCACTCCGAGACGAAGACCGGCGCCCCGAGGGGGATGTTCTTCATCATCCAGCGCGCGTCTCGCGTCTCGGCCCGCAGGCAGCCCAGGCTCACCGCCTTGCCCAGGCCGGCGGTCTCGCGGGTGGCGTGCACCGCGAGACGATCGCCACCGGGCCAGCCGCGCGGCAGCTTGGTCTGGTGCCCGCTGAGCGCAAGCACGCAGCAGCCGTAGGGGGAATCGGGGGAGTTCACGCGCAGTTTGTCTGTGACGGCGTAGCGGCCGGCCGGCGTCCTGTACTCGGGGCGCCCGACCCCGACCTTGAAGTTGCGGACGTTCTCACCGTTGCGGCGCACGAGCAGCCGGCGCTTGGAGAGGTCGGCGTGCAGCGACCAGGCCACCGTCTCGAGCCGCGCCACCTGCGAGTCCTTGAGCCAGCCGACCTCGCCGTTCTTGAGGTCCGGCACGAGCACGGCCAGCCAGTTGCCGCGGCGCTCGACCACCCCGAGGATGCGCGGCGAGTTCCACTCGGTCTTGGGGGTGACCCGAAGCCTGACCTTGCCGTTCGGCTTGTCATAGAGCGCGGTGCGCTTGCCGATGTAGGCGACCGGGTAGCGGCTGGCGCTGCTCGGATCGGTCGGGAACGGGTCTGCCACCGCCTGGCTCTCGGGCGCGAACGGGCGGCTGGCTGCGTCGCCCGAGGCTGCTGCGCCATCCCTGCGGTCGTCGCCCGTGTCGCGGGTGGTCAGGGCGGCCACCACTCCGGCAGGGGCCAGGACCGCGATGGTCATGCCCAGCGCCGTGGCGAGCTTGCGGACGCCGCCTCGCTTGGGCTGTGGCTCCTCCTCCGCGCGACGTCGCGCCCGCAACATGCCGAGGACGGGCTCGCGGTCTCCCGCGGCGCCGCGATCGCGCTTGGCCGCGCGCGAGTCGGACGACTCCTTGTCTGGCATAGGCCGCTTATCGGCAGCCGGCCGGGGCTTCGCCACCCGTGAACCGTTGCCACCGCCGGCGGGCTTGGCCTCCTCCGGCTTGGGAGCATCGGCGGCGGGGGGCTTGGCGGGATCGGGTTTCGCGACCGCGGGCTTGGCTGCCGCGGGAGTGGCTGCCGCGGGCTTCGCCGCCCCCGGCCTGGGTGCGTCGCCCTTCGCAGCCTCCGGCTTCGGGCCGTCGGGCTTGTCCGCCGTCGGCTTCGGTCCGGGGGCCGCGCGTGAGGGCGGCTCCGGTGGAGCCTCGGCGGGCGGGAGCAGCGCCCAGGTTTCGGTCTCCAGAAGGCGCTTGAGCAGCAGGCCCAGGTCCTCGCCGCGTTCGACGCCCAGGCTGTCGGACAGCCGCTCGACCGCCCCGGCGCGCAGGCGCGCGACCTCCGGCGGCTCGACGCCGAAGATTGTGGCCAGGTCCCCGTCGGGCACGCGCCGGCGCAGGGAGTAATCGAGGACCTCGCGGTCCCGCGGGTTCATCTGGGCTAGCGCCCCTGCGAGCTGTTCGCGATCGATCACTTAAACGTCGGTTGGCGGGGCCTGAGCGCGGCGTCCCGCCGGCCCGGCCCCAGGGTACCCAGTGCCTCGGCGGAGCCCGCCGGGGGCCTCGCCACGTGCGCATGGCGCTTCGACCCTGCAACGCGCCGGGTTTCCGCCCCGGCCACGGGGGTAGCACCAAGGCATGCTAATCGCCGCCATCATCGTCGTCTGCATCATCCTGCTGGTGCTTGCGTTCCTGGCCCCGCGGCTGTCCCGGCACCCCCAGCGCGGGGTCGAGGGCACGCTCGGGGTAGGGCAGAAGGCGGGCGGCAAGCTGCCCGGCTTCCTCGGACGCTGGGGCCAGAAGCCGTTCAGCTCCTCGCGCAAGGCCACGAGCAAGAGCGCCTCTGCAGGTCGCAAGGGGCGCGGCAAGATGCCCGGCTAGGCCGAATCGGCAACCAGTCGGGTCCTACGGAGGGAGAGAGTCATGGGCACGGTTCTTCTGATCGTGATCATCGTCTTGGCGGTCGTGGTGATCGCCGCGCTGCTGACGAGCGGTCGCAAAGCCAGAGAACAGAGGCACGAGGCACGCCGCGTCGAGGCGGGCGAGCACCGCGAGGAGGCTCAGATTCGCGAGTCGCGCGCCACCGCCCAGGAGGCGGAGGCGGACGAGCGCGCGGCGAGGGCCAAGCGCGCAGCGGCGGAGGCCGATGAGCAGGCGACGGTTGCGCGCCGGGAGCGACGGGCCGCTGAGGACCGCCACCAGGAGGCCGACCGCATCGACCCTGACGTCGATGAGGACGCGGCCGCACAAGAGCGGGCTAGGCGGGCCGACGAGGAGGGTGCCGGCGGACCAAGCGGCGATGCCGGCGGCCAGCGGGATGACCGCGAGCGAGATCGATCCGACGAAGGGCTTCGTGACGACGACCGACAGGTCGAAGAGCACGTGCGGGGCCGCGCGGACACCGAGGACGGCGAGTCAGTGCGCTACGAGGAGCGCCGCTCGACCGACCCGAGGACCTGACGTGTTCTCGCGGCGGAGACGGCTGGCGACCGAGGGGGCCGCCCCGGCGCGGCGAGAACGAGCTCCCGCGCGCGGCCGCGCAGCCGGAGCCGCGCGGGCCGGGGCATGGCGCCTGGCCCGCCTGGTGTGGCTCATCGCGCTGGCCGTGGCGGGCATCGTCGTGGCCGGGATCTTGCTGGTGGTGCTCGAGGCCAACCGCGACAACGCGATCGTGGAGGCCGTGCTCGACGCCGCCAAATTCCTGGCGGGTCCCTTCGACGACATGTTCGACCTGTCGAGCACCAAGGAGCAAGTGGCCGTGAACT
Organism: uncultured Thermoleophilaceae bacterium; assembly: GCA_963755215.1. Lineage (GTDB taxonomy): Bacteria > Actinomycetota > Thermoleophilia > Solirubrobacterales > Thermoleophilaceae > JAAYBF01. The sequence goes on along the minus strand of CAVWIW010000013.1, from coordinate 15,336 downwards.
GGGGGATCGCCGCCGCGCTGTACCTGATCGTCGGCGGCCTGATCGCGCGCCTGCTGCGGCGCTAGACGCCGCCGTCTCGGTTTAGGCACGCGGCCCGGGGATGCCCCGGAACTCGAAACGAGCCGGCTCGCGGCCGGCCTGCACGAACCAGCATTCACCCGTCGCCTCGGAGGCGAACAGCGCCAGCACCGCGTCCGCCACGTCGGCCGCCGGGATTACCGGGACGCCGGCCTCGGCGAGCGGCGCGCGGATGTCGTCGATGATTTGTGAGTCCGCGAAGCCGGGGCACACCGCGTTGAAGCGGACCCCCGCGGGCTGCAGCGCGGGGCCGAGTGAGCGCGCCAGGCCCACGACCGCGTGCTTGTTGGCGGCGTAGAAAGGGTCGCCCGCCACGCCGGTCAGGCCCGCCAGCGAAGCGGTGGCCACCACCGCCCCACCGCCGTCCGACAGGGCCGGGAGCGCGGCCTGGGTGCCGAACACCACGCCGTCGAGGTTCACCGACATCGCCAGGCGGTAGCGATCGAGATCGAACGAGTCGCCGATGCCGGACCCGCTCGAGATCCCGGCGTTGAGATGCAGTAGGTCCAGCCCACCGAACCGGTCCAGCGCGAAGGCCACCATGGCCTCGTTGTCCTCCATGCGCGACACGTCGGCGCGCACGAAGGCGCCATCGAGCTCGTCCGCGAGCGCCCGCCCGGCGTCCTCCTGGAGGTCGGCCACCACGACGCGCGCGCCCGCCTCCGCGAGCGCCCGGCAGGTGGCGGCGCCCAGGCCCCCGGCGCCGCCGGTCACGAGGGCCACGCTTGCGCTCAGGTCAGGCGCCACGGGTGGAGTCCTCCGGCCGCCCTGAGGTCGGGGTGCGTTGCACGACGACCGTCCGATCGACCTCAGCGCTGATCGTCCAATCCTCCAGCGGCCCATCGCCTCGGAAGAGCCTGTCGACCACCGCCGTAGGTCCCGGCGCTCCCAGGCCACCCGGCCGGCCGTGACGCGCGTCGTGGAATGCCACGTGGCCGCCGGCTTCCACGTGTTGGCTGAAGGCGTGCCAGTCCGCGAGTGCGCCGGACTCGCTGTGGTCACCGTCGATGAAGACGAAGTCGATTGGTCGCGTCCAGTTGGCGCCAGCGTCGACGCTCTTGACGATGTGCCATGTCACCCGCGGCCCGGCGGCTCCGGCCGCCCGCCGCACACTGCGCTTGGTCGCCCACTCGGTGGCCCCCCAGCCGGCCGGCAGAGCGTGGGCGTGATGGCCGTAGGGATCGATCAGGTGCAGCTCGGCGTCGCGCTTCATGACTCGAACGAACTCGACGGCCGACGACCCCTCATACACGCCGATCTCCACGACGCGGCCCGCCTGGCCCGCGAGCCCGCACAGCAACTCCGCCTCCGCCGCAGAGTGCATCTTGCGCGGCGGAATCAAGCCGGTGCCAAGCGCGAACGCGCGCAGCCGCTGGTCATCGCGAAGACGATCGGGGACCAGTCGTCGCAGGCGAGGCGGGAGCACGAGGGGCGCAGACTATTCATGGGCTCAACGTGCTCTCGGAAGCCGTTGAAGCTCGCGGCGAAAACAGCCGGCGAGGAAGAGGTGGCCAACGCGTGCTCCGCACGCAAGGCCCCGACGCTTTGCAGCCGCGAGACGGAGGGGGTGGGATTCGAACCCACGAGAGACCTGCTGGCCCCTTCCGGCTTTCAAGGCCGGCGCATTCAACCGCTCTGCCACCCCTCCGGTGACCGCTGGCCATTGTGGCCGATGGCCGCGCGGCAGTCCTGTTTGCAGGCCATTTCGCCCTCCTGCGAGCGCCTGCGAAGTGCGACCCGGTCACACCAGCAGCGGGGTCGCAAAAAGTGCTTATTTGCAGGACTTTTGTGAGTGATCCGGTGCTACCGTAGCGGCGCAATCGTTGCCATTGGGCCGGTATGGGACGGCCCGTTCAAATCCCCCGAGGGAGGACTCGCAGATGAAGAAGCTCTGTTTCATCGCAGCCGTCTTGGCCGCTGCGATAGCCGTGCCATTGAGCATCGGCTCGAGCCACCGTGAGGCGCCGAACATCATGCTCGACCCCACGGCCGACAACACCGACACGTACGCGTTCACGCCGAAGAACGCGCCGGGGTCGGTGGCGCTGGTGGCCAACTGGATCCCGGGCCAGGTGCCCGCCAACGGCCCCAACTTCTTCCGGTTCGATGACCGGGCGGCCTACTACACCAACATCGACAACACGGGCGACGGCAGGGCGGACATCCGCTACCGGTTCACCTTCAAGACGAAGGTCCGTAACAGGGAGTCGTTCCTCTACGCGGGCCCGGGCACGAGGAGCTACGACAAGCTCAATGTGATCCAGACGTACTCGATCAGGCGCGAGTCGATCAAGTGGACGAAGAAGGCCAAGCGCTCCGGCAAGAAGGTCAAGCGCTACCTGGCCAAGAAGTCGAACTACAAGTACGTCGCGAAGAACCTGCCCGTGGCGCCGCCGAACATCGGGCCGAAGACGTTCCCGAACTACCAGGCGTTCGTCAACGGCGCGATCAGGAACCTGGAGGGCGGCGGCAAGGTGTTCGCGGGCCCGCGTGACGACCCGTTCTTCGTGGACCTGGGCGGAACGTTCGACGCGATCAACATCCGCCAGCTCACGGGCAACCAGGGCAAGGGCAAGGACGACCTGTCCGGCTTCAGCGTGTCGTCCACCGTGCTCCTCGTTCCGGAGTCGGCGGTCACGCGCGACCGGAAGCCGGTGAAGTCGGCTGCCGCGTCCAACTCGGTGATCGGCGTGTGGTCGACCACCGACCGCAAGCGGGTGCAGGTCACCAACGCCGACTTCGACCAGGGCGGTCTGAAGGGCAAGGGCAAGGGCAAGGGCGAGGTCCAGGTGTCGCGCCTGGGCAACCCGCTGGTGAACGAGGTCGTGATCCCGCTGGGCAAGAAGGACCAGTTCAACCGCACCACCCCGGATCGCGACGCCGAGCTGTACGGCAAGTACGTCGTGAAGCCGGAGCTGGCGGGCATCCTGAACGCCCTGTTCGACCTGGGCATCAAGACGGACAACCGCACGGACATCGTGCAGGCGCTGCTCCAGGGCATCCCGGGGCTGAACCAGCACAAGGGCATCAAGGGCCCACCGGCGGTCGACACGATCAAGCTCAACCTCGGCACACCGCCGGCGTCGGGCGCGGAGAACCGCTTCGGCGTGATCGGCGGAGACACCGCCGGCTTCCCGAACGGCCGCCGCCTCGGTGACGACGTGGTCGACATCGAGCTGCAGGTTGTGGCCGGGTTCCTGATCGGGAAGAAGGTCCCGCTCGGGGACGGCGTGGACCGCAACGACAAGCCGTTCCTGTCCACGTTCCCGTACCTGGCAGGCCCGGACTCCGGCTTTGACTCGAGGCCGTCCACCCGGGTCGAGCCGGCTCACCCGCCGGTCCCGGCCGGGGGGTCCTAGGCACCCAGTCCCAGCGGCGGAGGGGGCGCATCTCGCGCCCTCTCCGCCCGCGGGGCCGACCACCGATCGATCGAGTCCGATGGCCATCAAGCGCCCGACACTCCTCAAGCTCGCGGTCCCGCTGGCCGTGTTCGCAGCGCTCCTGGCTGTCCTCACCTTCTCCAACGGGTCCGACTCGCTGCCGGAGTCCACCGGTGCCTCGGACATCGCAGCCACGCCCACCGGCGACACGCGCGCCCTGATCGAGTCGCTCCAGCGCGCAGTGGCCGACGAGCCAGGGCGAGCCGACGGCTACGCGGCGCTGGGCGACGCCTACCTCCAGCGCGCGCGTGAGACCGGCGAGTCGTCCCTCTACTCCCGCGCGGAGCGCGCCTTCACCGCGGCCACGCGCCGCGACCCGCGCAACCAGACTGCCGTGCTGGGCGCGGGCACGCTGGCGCTGGCCCGCCACGACTTCGACCGGGGCCTCGAGCTCGGCAGCCGCGCGCTCGCGCTGGCGCCCGCCACGGTGCGCCCCTACGCGGTGATCGTGGACGCGCAGGTGGAGCTCGGTCGCTACACCGACGCGCGGCGCTCGCTGCAGCGGATGGTGGACCTCAAGCCCAACCTCGCCTCATACACGCGCGTGTCCTACTTCCGGGAGCTCACGGGCGACATGAGCGGTGCCCTGGAAGCGATGCGGCTGGCGGTCTCGGCCGGCGCGGGCGCCACCGAGAACGTGGCCTTCGCCCGGACACTGCTGGGCGACCTGGAGCTCGGACGGGGCAGGGTGACCGAGGCCCGCGCGGCCTACCAGCAGGCGCTGGCAAGCGATCGCGGGCACCTGCCCGCGCAGGCCGGCCTCGCGCGCGTGGATGTGGCAAGCGGCAACCTTGCGGCTGCCGCGCGCCGCCTGCGCACCGTGACCGAGCGCCTGCCGCAGCCCGGCTACCTGGTGGCGCTGGCCGAGATCGAGCTGGCGCTGGGGCGCGACGCGGCCGCGGCCCGCGACCTCGACCTCGTCCGCGTCCAGCGCCGCCTGCTGTCGGCGGCCGGCACCCAGGCCGACGTGGAGGGCGTGCTCTTCGAGGCCGACCACGGCTCCCCGGCGCGGGCTGTGCGCATGGGCCGTACGGTGATGGCCGAGGCGCCGAGCGTCCGTTCCGCCGACGCTCTCGGCTGGGCCATGACTCGGGCCGGCCGGCCCGACCAAGGCCTGCAGCTCGCCAGGCGAGCGCTGCGCCTTGGCTCGCGCGACCCCGCATTCCACTACCACGCCGGGATGGCCGCGCGGGCTGTCGGCAGCCCCGGGCCGGCCCGCCGTGAGCTGCGCACCGCGTTGGCGCTGAACCCCTCGTTCTCGCCGCTGCACGCGCAGCGGGCACGCCGCGCGCTGGAGTCGCTGCGATGAAGCGCGTGGGGTCCTCGTGCTCGCGCTGCTGGCGCTGGCGCTGGTCCCTGCCGCCGCGCAGGCCCACCCGCTGGGCAACTTCTCCACCAACCACCTGAGCACCGTGCGCATCTCCGACGACGCCGTCGGCGTGCGCTACGTGCTCGACCAGGCCGAGATCCCCACGGTCGCAAACCGGCGGCTGGATCGGGACGAGCTGGGCCGCCGTATCGAAGCCGAGGTCGCGCAGGCCCTGACCCTGTCGGTGGACGGCAGGCGGGCGGTGCTGCGGCCGGCCCGCGCAGGACGGCTGTCCTTCCCCGACGGCCAGGCCGGGCTCGAGACCACTCGCTTCGAGCTGGACCTCCGCGCCCCGGTGGAGGGCGCCCGCAGGGTCAGGCTGGAGGACCGCACCTATGACGGCCGGGTGGGCTGGAAGGCGATCGTGGTCGAGCCGGGCGAGGGCACCGCGGTCCGATCGCAGACGCCCACGGGCGACCCCACCCGCGGGCTGCGGCGGTACCCAGAGGACCTGCTGCGGAGCCCCCTCGACCGGCGTGAGGCCTCCTTCGCGGTGGCGCCGGGGGCGGGCACGGTGGACGCCCCGCGCAGCGAGGGCGGGGAGTCCGCCACCAAGACCACGCGTGGCGGCAGCGAGGGCTTCGCCGCGATCTTCGACGAGGCCGCGTCGGGCGAGGGCGTGCTGGCGATCCTGCTGCTGGCCGCGTTCGGATGGGGCGCGCTGCACGCCCTGTCGCCGGGGCACGGCAAGACGATGGTGGCCGCCTACCTGGTGGGCACCCGCGGCACGGCCCGCCACGCCCTGGCGCTGGGCGCCACGGTCACCGTGACGCACACCATCGGGGTCTTCGCCCTTGGGCTGGTCACGCTGGCGCTGTCGCAATACGTGCTGCCCGAGGACCTCTATCCGTGGCTCACGCTCGTCTCGGGCCTGCTGGTGGTGGCGGTGGGCGCGGGCGTGCTGCGCTCGCGGATCCGATGGGCGCGCGCGAAGCGATCGCATCGCCACGCGCACTCCCACGAGCACGGCCATCTCCACTCGCACGACCACGATCACGGCCACTCCCACGAGCACGGCCACTCCCACGGGGGCAAGCACCATCACCACCACATGCCCGACGACCTGAGCTGGCGCGGGCTGGTGGGCATGGGGGCCGCGGCGGGTCTGATCCCGTGCCCCTCCGCCCTGGTCGTCCTGCTGGGTGCGATCTCGCAGCACGAGGTGGCCCTGGGGCTGCTGCTCATCGTGGCCTTCAGCCTCGGCCTGGCCGGCACGCTCAGCGCGCTCGGCCTGGCGGTGGTCTATGCCAAGCGCCTGCTTCCGCGCCTGGATCTCGGAGGCCGCGTGGCCTCCGCGCTGCCCGCGCTGTCGGCCCTGGTGATCGTCGGAGTGGGCGTGATGCTCACCGCGCGAGCCGTTCCGTCGGTCGTTTGAAGCTTGCAGTGATCCGCTGACCGAACCTCCACGAAAGAGGTGTTAGTGGCGGTCTAACGGGGTTAGACTGCAACTGCAAATGGTTCGCGACAAGGGATTCGCATGACCCTTCCCCACCCTGGCCCGACGCTGTCCGCTCCCGATCTCGATGCCGCCGCTCGCGGTGCTCCGGGAGCATGGGCTCCGGGTTTCCTCGGCTCGCCGGCTGGTGCTTGAGGCGCTGTTCGCCGCGGCCGACCCGCTCTCCGCCGAGCGCATCGCCGGTGGGCTGGACGGGCGCTTCCCCCGCTCGGACCTGGCCTCGGTCTACCGCAACCTCGAGACGCTCGAGCGCGCTGGGCCTCGTGCGCCACTTCCACCTCGGCCACGGGCCCGGCCTCTACGCGCTGGCGGGCGAGGAGCGCGAGTACCTGGTGTGCGAGCGCTGCGGCGCGCTGCGCTCGGTCGAGCCGGCAGAGCTCGACGAGGTGCGTGACCTCGTGGACGACAGCTTCGGCTACCGCCCGAGCTTCAAGCACTTCCCGATCGTGGGCACCTGTTCCGAGTGCCGGGAGGACGCGTGAGCTTCGACTTCCTCTTTCACCCGCTGGAGGAGATCGACGCCGCCCTCACCGGCATGTTCGACGGTGCCCCGCTGCTCGTGGCGCTGGCGATCGCTTTCGTCCTCGGGCTGCGGCACGCCTCCGACCCGGACCACCTGGTGGCGGTCACCTCGCTGGTGGCCGCGGAAGACGGCAACACCCGCGCGGCCACCCGGCTTGGCGCCTGGTGGGGGGCGGGTCACGCGTTGGTGCTGCTGCTGATCGGCTTCCCGCTCATCTTCGCCAAGTCCGAGCTGCCCGCCTGGCTCGAGTCCGGAGCCGAGAAGGCCGTGGGGGTGGTGATCCTCGCGCTCGCCCTCCGCGTGATGGCCAAGTGGCTGCTGGGGGACTACCGCGCCGGGGCGCACGACCATTCCGACGCCCGCCGCACGGATGTGGCGCACCGCCGTCGCCTCCGCCACCTGCGCCGCGGCGGTGGCGACCACGGCCACGCTCAGGTGCGAACCGCTCAGCAGGCCTTCGGCATCGGGATGCTGCACGGCCTGGCCGGAACGGGCGCCGTGGTCATCCTGCTGATCGCCGCCCTACCGGGGCAACTCGAGGCCGCGGCCGCCCTCGCGGTCTTCGCCCCGATGTCCGTGGTCTCGATGGCGGCGTGCACGACGGCGTTCGCGTGGCTCCTCACGCGGCCGGTGATCGAGCCGCTGTACCGGTCCGTGCTGATCCCAAGCCTCGGCGTGTTCGGCCTGATGTTCGGCCTGTGGTACACGGGCCTCACCGCTTAGGTCGGATTCCGGTTAGGTTGCGCACGTGGCCGCCGAGGGACCCGCGCAGCTGATCGAGCGGTTCTACGGCGCCTTCGCCCGCCTGGACGGCGACGAGATGGCGGCGTGCTACGGGCCCGATGCGCACTTCTCCGACCCGGTCTTCACCGACCTGCGCGGGGACGAGCCGGGCGACATGTGGCGCATGCTCACCTCCCGCGCGACCGACCTCGAGATCGAGCTGGTGGACCACAGCGGCTCGGGCGACGCCGGCAGCGCCCACTGGCTCGCCCACTACACGTTCACCCAGACCGGCCGTCACGTGGACAACGACGTGCGCGCCCGCTTTCGGTTCCGCAACGGGTTGATCGTTGAGCACCGCGACGAGTTCGGCTTCCACCGCTGGGCGCGCCAGGCGCTGGGCACCTCCGGGCTGCTGCTGGGCTGGACGCCGATCGTGCAGGGCCCTGTGCGGCGCAAGGCGCGGGCGGGCCTGGACGAGTTCCGCGCCGGCGAAGGCCGGCCGCCGAGCTGACTCAGCCGTCCTGCGGCTCGATCCGCTCGGGCGCTCCGAACTCCCGCAGCGCCGCGGGCAGCACAACCGAGCCGTCCTCCTGCTGCCCGTTCTCGGCCAGCGCGATGATCGTCCGGCCCACGGCCACCGCCGTGCCGTTGAGCGTGTGCGCGTGGCGGGGGCCGCCTCCGGCCGCGGGCCGGTAGCGCACGTTGAGCCGCCTGGCCTGGAAGTCGGTGGTGTTGGAGCACGAGGTGAGCTCGCGGAAGCGCTCCTGCCCCGGTAGCCAGACCTCGATGTCGTACTTCTTGGCAGCCGAGCTGCCGAGGTCGTCGACAGCGATGTTCACCACGCGGTAGGGCAGCTCCAGCGCCTGCATCAGCTCCTCCTCGATGGCCAGGAGGCGCTCGTGCTCCGCAGGCGACTCCTCCGGCGTGACGAACGCGAACATCTCCACCTTGTCGAACTGGTGCACGCGGAAGATGCCGCGCGTGTCCTGACCCGCCGCGCCGGCTTCGCGCCGGAAGCAGGTGGACAGGCCCCCGTAGCGGAGCGGCAGCGACTCCTCGGCCAGTATCTCGCCGCCGTGCAGGGCCGCCAGCGGCACCTCGCTCGTGCCGGCCAGGTAGAGGCCGTCCTCGGGCACGCGGTAGATCTGCTGCTCGGTGTCGGGCAGCTGGCCGGTGCCGAAGAGCGCCTCCTCGCGCACCAGCACCGGTGGCACCACCGGCACAAACCCGTGCCCGCCCAGCACCTCGAGCGCCCAGCGCACCAGGGCCAGCTCCAGCAGCACCAGCGGGCCCTTCAGGTAGGCAAACCGTGCCCCCGCCACGCGCGCGCCGGCCTCCAGGTCCACGAGGTCGCCCAGAAGGTCCAGGTGGTCCCGGCCAGCCGCCCCAGGCCGGCCCACCTCGCGCACCACGGTGTCCTCCTCGGCCGCGCCCGGGTCGGGCAGGTTGGGCAGGGCCGCCAGCGTGGCGGTCAGAGAGTCGTCGACCTCTCGCAGCTCGGCGTCGAGCGCCTTCTCACGCTCGCTCGCGCCGCGCACGGCGGCGATGGCCTCGGAGGCGTCCTGGCCCTCGCGCTGCAGCTCGCCGATGCGCTTGCTCGCCGCGTTCTTGTCGGCGCGCAGGCTCTCCAGCTCGGGGAGAAGGCCGCGCCGCCGCTCGTCGAGGGCGAGCGCCCGGTCCAGCGTGGCGGCCGGCTCGTCGCCGCGTCGCGCGAGCGCGGTGCGCGCGGCGCCGGGATCGCTGCGGATCGCCTTGAGGTCCAGCACCGGGACCGCGCCCGCGTGGCCTAGATGGCGTGCACGGGAGCGCGCACGTCAGCGGTCCTTGCCCGAGTACTTGTCCAGGAAATCCGCCAGCTTCTCGGCGTCGTCGCCCACCACGATGTTGGCCGGCATGATCGCCCCGGAGAAGCCCCCGTTGCGGATCGCGTAGAGGGCGTCGTCGCGCTGGACCTTGCGCACGTTGAAGTTGGGGCCGTTCGTGCGCTCGCCGCCGGCCAGCTGCCCGGCCGGCTTGGACCCGTACGAGTTGGCCTGCTCGAGGCTGTGGCAGCCCGAGCAGCGCTCCTCGAACAGCACGGCGGCCGAGTCGTCGGCGTCGCTGTCGGTCTCGATCTCTCCGCCGCACGCCCCCGCGGTGGTGGCCAGCGCCATGGCTGCCATCAGCGCCGCGAGGCGCTTACCAGGGCGGCGAGAGGATCCGGGGCGGCTCACGGCCGCGCATATTATCCCGCGCCCGTGAGGTGGTCCGCGATGGCACTCTGCACATGCACGGCCCTGCTCCCGGGGTGCGGCGACGACGACGAGCCCACTCGCTCCGCCACGGTCCCTGCCGACCGGACGCTGGTGGTGAAGGGCGACGAGTACAAGTTCGACCCCGGCCGGATCGTCGTGACCGGCGCGGGCCCGTTGCGGATCCGGTTCGACAACACGGGCAACCTGGCGCACAACCTCGTGCTGTTCGACGGCGATCGCCGGGTGGCGGGCACGAGCCCCATCCAGGGCGGCGACGGCCGCGCCCTCTCGGTCCGCGGCCCGGCGGGGCGTTACCGGATGGTCTGCACGGTGGGCGACCACGAGGAGCTGGGCATGCGCGGCGAGCTGGAGCTGCCTTAGCGCGCGGGCGGAAGGAAGCGGCGGCGAGGCGGCGAATCAGGGTGTGCCCCGGCGCCGGCCCATTGGCGGCCACGGCGCGTTACCGCGCAGTTATTTCGGTCGCCTGCATCGGCGGCGATAGAGCGGCCGGCGCCGGGGCCCTGGCTTCGTCATCGCTCGCTCGCGTGCAGAGCACGCGTCGCTCGCTGCTTCCGCGAGTCGCAGACGACGGTGACGACCAGCGACCGGCGACCAGCGACCGACGGCCCTAGCGGCGCTTCGCGAACCGCAGCACGCTGCCGTGCTCGGCGCGGGTGAGCTGGACCTCGTCCATCATCAGCGCCAGCAGCGCCAGGCCGCGCCCGCCCTCGGCGAGCCGGTCGAATGGGAGGCCGTCGTCGGGCTTGGTGGCGCCGTCGCGGACCTCGAAGACCAGCAGGTCGGCCTGCTCGCTGGCCTCGATCTCCACCTCGTCCTCCGCGGAGGCCGACCCGTGGATGATCGCGTTGGTCACCGCCTCGCTCATGGCGAGCTTGATCTGGAAGCAAGCAGGCTCATCCATGCCGAACGCGTCTGCGGTCGCGGCGGCCCAGTCTCGGGCCTCGGCGAGCATCGAGATGTCGGCCGGAATGGCCAGACCTCGGTCGTAGACGGGCGAAGTCATCGCCCTCATGTGGTTTCCAGGTCGTTCACGCCCCCTGCCAGGAGTCGGTCGGAAGTAGCGTCGCAGGCACTAAGTGCCCACTTCGCACGTTAGGTATCCCCGGATCATGGACGAAGTTTCGGTTTAGGTCGCCTCTTTCCCGTGAAGTTCAGGCCCCGCCGGTCTGGTAGGCGCGCAGGGTGAGCGTGAGAATGAGGAGCGCCCCTACTGTCATCACCCCCATCTCGGCCAGCGCCACACGCCGTGCAACCGCTATCTGCTCCGGGTGGGTGAGTGCGTCCAGGTCCTCGACGCCCTCCAGCTCGCGCTGGGCCGCGGTGATCCGCATGCCCTCGCTGATGAGCGTGATCACGAGCGGCGATACGCCATAAGCCACATGCAGCCCGTCCGGCGACACCTCCCCGCGCGCGAGAAGGATGAAGCCGAGGACCACCTGGACCGCCACCGCAGCCTGCGCCGCCCGCAACGCCCACCAGAAGCCCACCGAGGCGGAGCGCCGGAGCCAGCCCACGGCCCCCCAACCGCCGGCGACCGCGTTCGAGGCCAGCACCGCGATGCCCACGACCATGTGAACCTCGCTCAACTAGATCGGTTCCGCACTATGTAGCAATGGCGCACAAGCTTGCGTTATATATCTCGCACCGTGCTGAAGAGCTACCTGCCGGCGCTCGTCTTCATCGCCCTCGGCACCACGGTCGGCATCGTCTTCACACTTCTGAACTCGGTCCTCGGGCCACGCCGCCCGACCGCCGTCAAGAGCGCCCCGTACGAGTCCGGACTGCCCTCCGACGTGCGCAAGAGCTTCCGCTTCGGCGTGAGCTTCTACCTCGTGGCGATGCTCTTCATCCTGTTCGACATCGAGGTGGTCTTCCTCTATCCGATCGCGGTCCAGCTCGACGCGTTCGGCACGTTCGCGCTCGTGGAGACGATCGTCTTCGTGGTCCTCCTGCTGGTGGCGTTCGTCTTCGTGTGGAGGAGAGGAGCGCTCGAATGGAAGTGACACGCAGCAAGGTCCCCGGGTCGCCCGCCGAGTTCCGCGCGCGCCAGCTGAGCGCGCAGCAGATGCTCCGTGGCGAGCTCGACGATGCTGGCCTGCAGGCGTACGTGGAGGAGCGCCTGCTGCTCACTCGCCTCGAGGACGCTCAGAACTGGGCGCGCAAGAACGCCATGTGGCCGCTGGGGTTCGGCCTCGCGTGCTGCGCGATCGAGATGATCACCGTGGTCGGTTCGCCGCGCAACGACCTGTCGCGCTTCGGCGCAGAGGTCATCCGCTTTTCCCCCCGCCAGGCCGACATGCTGATCCTGTCGGGCCGCGTGTCGATCAAGATGGCGCCGATCATCCGCCGCATCTACGACCAGATGCTGGAGCCCAAGTGGGTGATCTCCATGGGCGCGTGCGCGTCCAGCGCCGGCATGTTCAACAACTACGCCCTGGTGGCCGGCGCCGACAAGTTCCTGCCGATCGACGTGTACGTGCCGGGCTGCCCCCCGCGGCCGGAGGCCCTGATCTACGGGATCATGAAGCTGCAGGACAAGGTCGTGAAGGACCCCGGCCGGGGCTGGCGCGAGCGCTACCGGGCCGACGGCACCGAGGAGGCCGGCACGGCGCCGGCCGCCGCGGAGGAGGCCTCGCCGCCCGTTGCCTGACGCGACCGGACTGGAGCTGGTGGCGCAGCGGGTGCGGGAGGGCGTGGCCGACGACGCCGTCACGGGCACCCACTACGCCCCGCACGGGGAGGCCACGCTGGAGGTGGCGCCGGGCGCTGTGCGCGACGTCCTGGGCTACCTCCGGGACCGCGACGAGGAGCCGTACGAGTGGCTGATGAGCGTGCACGGCTGCGACTACCTGCCCGAGGAGCCCAGGCTCGGGGTGCATTACCAGCTGCTGTCGCGCGCCCGCCGCGAGCGCCTGTGCGTGAAGACGCGGGTCACGGTCGAGGAAGCCGAGGTGCCGAGCGTGGTGGACCTGTTCCCCACCGCGGACTTCCACGAGCGCGAGGTGTTCGACTTCTTCGGGGTGCACTTCGACGGCCACCCGGACCTGCGCCGCATCCTCATGCCCGAGGACTACGTGGGGCACCCCCAGCGGCGCGACTTCCCGATGGGCGGCGAGCCGGTCCTGTTCACCTTCAACGAGCACGAGTACCCGCGCTGGTATGAGTGACGAGCCCACCGAGCGCGCCGGCGGCCGCGGGGCGCTGGACATCCCCTACCGCGAGCGCGAGGAGTCGATCACCGTCGGCAGCCTGGGCGACGAGCCGGTGTCGGGCACCGCGCTCGAGCCCGAGAGCGAGCTGCTCACGATCAACCTCGGGCCCCACCACCCCGCCACCCACGGGGTGTTGCGGCTGCTGTGCACGCTCGAGGGCGAGGTCGTGCGCGAGATCCACCCGATCATCGGCTACGTCCACACGGGCATCGAGAAGAGCTGCGAGGACCAGGAGTACTGGAAGGTCATCACGTTCGTCGAGCGGATGGACTACCTGGCCTATTACTTCAACGCGACCGCCTTCTGCATGTCGGTGGAGGCGCTGCTGGAAGAGGAGGTGCCGCCCAAGGCCGAGTACCTGCGCGTGATCCACATGGAGCTCAACCGGATCGCCAGCCACCTGTTCTGGCTGGCCACGGGGGCGCTCGACGTGGGCGCCATCACGATGCTCTGGTGGGCGCTGCGCGAGCGCGACCTGATCCTCGACCTGTTCGAGATGTCCTCGGGCCAGCGCTTCCACACGCGCTACATCCAGGTGGGCGGCGTGTTCGAGGACGTGCCCCCCGGCTGGGAGGCCAAGGTCCGAGACTTCCTCGCGACGATGCCCTCCCGCATCGACCAGTACGAGGCGCTGCTGGACCGTAACGAGATCTGGCTGCAGCGGACCAAGAACACGGGCATCGTGTCGCGCGAGCGGCTGCTGGAGCTGGGCGTCACGGGGCCGCTTCTGCGCGCCGCCGGCGAGCCATGGGACCTGCGCAAGGCCATGCCCTACGGCGCCTACAGGGACTTCGAGTTCAAGGTGCCCGTGGGCACGGTGGGCGACAACTACGACCGCTACCGCTGCCGCCTGGCGGAGATGCGCGAGTCGCTGAAAATCGTGGAGCAGGCGCTCGATGGCGTCCCCGAGGGGCCGTTCATCACCACCAACCGCAAGGTCGCGCTTCCGCCCCGGCACGAGCTGGCCACCTCCATGGAGGCGCTGATCCACCACTTCAAGCTCGTGACCGAGGGCTTCCGCGTGCCGCCGGGCGAGGCCTACCGGGCGATCGAGTCCCCGCGCGGGGAGCTGGGCTGCTTCGTGGTGGCCGACGGCTCGGCCAAGCCTGCCCGCGTGCACATGCGCGACCCGTCGTTGGCCATCCTCCAGGCGCTGGCCGACATGGGCCGCAACTCGCTGCTTGCGGACTTCATCGTGTGTATCGCCATGCTCGACCCGATCCTCGGCGGGATCGACCGTTGACGTCCGACCGCAGGCGCGTGCCGCTGGGCTGGGACGAGGCGGTGGACACCCGACCGCGACCCGGCGCTGGTGCCCGACCCCACCGAGGTGGAGGTGCCCGAGGCCCTGCGGACCTCGATCGTGGCGACCATGGCCCGCTACCCCGACGGCCGCTCGGCGGCCCTGCCCGCCCTGGCGGCAGCCCAGCGCGTGCACGGCTGGTGCTCCCCCCTGGCGATCGCGCAGGTGGCCTCGGTCATGCCGCGTGACTCCCGCCTACCTGTCCTCGGTGGCCACCTTCTACGACATGCTGCGCACCGAGCCGGTCGGCCAGCCGCGACGTGTACGTGTGCACCAGTGTGGCCTGCCACTTGCGCAACGCGCCGCGAGGTCTACCAGGCCATCGCAGAGGAGGCGCGCGACCAGGGCCTGGAGGACGCCGAGGTGCGCGAGTTCGAGTGCCTCGGGGCGTGCGACATGGCGCCGATGGCTTCCGTGGACGGCCGCTTCGTGGGCCCGCTTGACCCCAGCGACGCGCATCAGCTCGTCGCGCGCTCAAGCCAAGGCCGCGAGGTGCTGCCGGGCCGCGGGCTCGAGGACTCCGACTACCGGCTGCCCTGGGACAAGGGCGACGCAGGGAGCGAAGCGCCCGGTGCCTGAGACCAGCCGCTCACCGAGCACACCGACCGCGCCGGACCTGCACGAGTCGCCGTGTACGAGGAGCTCGGCGGCTACGCCAGCGCCCGCAAGGCGGTCACCGAGATGGAGCAGGAGGCGGTCGTGCACGAGCTGGAGGAGTCCGGGCTCCGCGGTCGCGGCGGCGCCGGCTTCTCCATGGGCAAGAAGGCAGGCTTCATCCCCCACGGATCGATGGACAAGTACCTGTGCTGCAACGCGGACGAGTCCGAGCCGGGCACGTTCAAGGACCGGCTGCTCATGCAGACGACCCCACCTGCTGATCGAGGGGATGCATCATCGGCGCGTTCGCGGCCGGTGCCAACCGGGCCTTCATCTTCATCCGGGGCGAGTACGAGCTGCAGGCCGAGGTGCTGGAC
>CAVWIW010000012.1:0-112034 GCA_963755215.1 uncultured Thermoleophilaceae bacterium | reverse complement strand
GACGCAGCTCGGAAGCTGCTGGTCCCATCAGGTCGCAGGCCGCAGCCACGCCCGACGTGGCAGAGGTCGTGGCGCGTGAACGCCGCCCATGCGCGCCGCACGACCTCCACGTTCTCCTGCGACATCGCTTACTACGAGAGCCCGAGGTCGGCGAGCGCGCGGTCGCGGTCCCAGTAGGCGACGAACCTGGTCACCTTGCGATCATGGACGTGGAACAGTGCTGCGTTCTTCGTCAGGATCTGCCCCAGTTCCAGGCCACTTGCCTTCCCGCGTCCTCGGTGATGGATGAGCACGAGGACCCGCTCGCCGTCAAGCTCGCGGTACTCCTCCGCCTCAGGGCGAAAGTCCTCCCAGGCACTCAGGAACTCGTGCGTGCCCTCTGCCATACCGGCGAGCCCCGTCCAGGTGCCAGGCAAGGGTCCGCCCACCATCACGAACTCGATCTCGGGGTGCAACCACTCGGTCGCGCTGAAGTCGCCGCGCTCCCAGGCCGCATAGATCGCTCGTACGACCTCCACGTTCTCCTGCGACATCGCCTACTCCGACAGCCCCGCGGCTTCGAGCGCTTCGGCTTTGTCTGAGAAGTAGCGGATCTGGCTGATCAGGTCGTCGCGGATCGTGTAGAGCGCGGCCGCGCTCGCGTGCACATCTACTCCACCTTGTCCGCCCGGCCGCGCCAGGTCTCGACGACCACTACGCGGCCGTCGGCAAGCGCGGTCACCTCCGTGGGGGTGGACTCAAACCCTCATCCCACTCGCCGAGGAACTCCACGAACCAGCGTGCTAGCTCTTCGCGGCCGTGGTAGACGCCCACCATCCCTCTAGCCCCCGGATCCCTTCGAGCTCGTGGTATTCGATGTCGGGGGCCATGAGGGCAAGGCTGGCCTCGTAGTCGCCCGCGTTGAACACTCATACAAGCGGCTCACGATCTCAACGTTCTCATGCGACATCGCTACTCCCACGGCCCCACGGCTTCGAGGGCCTCGCGCTCGCTGGTGTAGACGTGCCACCCAATGCACTTTTCGTCCCGAAACCGACTCACGTGCCAGGCTGCGGCGTCGACGGGCGTTGCGCTCTCCGCCGCGTGACCCGCAGGCGCAGGACTGCCACGGTCAGGTCTCCGAGGTCGTGCAGTTCGACAACCTCCGCGCGGAAGTCGGGGAATGTGCCGACCAGGCCCGCCCACCAACGGCGGATTCCGTCGTGGCCTCGATAACCGCCCTCCAGCCCGGCCAGGATCGGGAAGGCCTCCACGTCGTCGTCCAGCATTGCCAACAGGGCGTCGAGGTCGCGGTCGTCGAACGCCCTAAATGCCCGCCGGGTCAGTCCACGTTCTCCTGCGACATCGCCTACTCCGACAGCCCCACGGCTTCGAGGGCCTCGGCGCGGTCGTGGAAATCGTCCTGTCGGACGACCAACCCTCGGCACAACGTTGCGAGCTGAAATAGCGGCTGATGCAAGTGCAGGCCGGTCTCCGCCGAGGTTCCGCTCAATTCGACCGTGATGAGAAACCGGTCCCCAAGATCGAGTACCTCCTCGGGATCGAGCCGAGCGTCCTCGAATCCTTCAATCAGCTGACGCCATAGCTCTCGGTAGCCGTCATGGCCGTAGTAGATCCCGGCCATGTCGAGTGCCTCCTGGGGCCGGTGTACCTCGATGGCTGGATCAAGGCCGGTCATAAGCAAGTCGAAGTCGCGTCGATTAACCGCCGCATATCCCCGCCGTACACGACGCACGAGCAGCGCCCGGCGCAGCCGCGAATCCGGCGGCAGTTGCGCCCACCGGGCAGCCAAGAGTCGGCCGAGGGCGGGGAAGCGAACGACGATCCGTTCATCAAGGGTTCGGCGCGGTCTCGTTTCACGTCCGGCGAGCGGGATTCGGACTGGTCGCACGATCTCCACGTTCTCCTGCGACATCGCCTACTCCGACAGCCCGGCGGCTTCGAGGGCGTCGTGGGGATCGAGATAGCTCCTGACCCACACCGCTTTCCCAGTCTTGAACTCCACCAGCCAAGCGAACGGGGAATCCGTCTCCGCCCCACTGATCCGTCCACGAGTACGGACCGAACCGATCGCCGACATTCGCTCCCCCAGATCGCGGGTCTCCGTGACCTCGAACCGAAGTTCAGAGAAGCTGTCAAAGGCAACCCTGATCAACTCCCGGATGCCGTCATGGCCGCGATAGACGGTCGGGTCCCCTCCGAGCAATGTGTCCAGCAGCACGGGGTGCCACTCGACCCCTGAGTCCAGGACTTTCAGCACGCCTTCAACGTTTCGCTGGTTGAACGCCTCGATTCCCCGGATGAACGCCGCCACGTTCTCCTGCGACATCGCCTACCCCTACAGCCCGACGGCTTCGAGGGCCTGGGCGCGGTCGAGGTAGTAGTCGGCTTCGATGATCAGCCCGTCCCGCAGTCGCTGCACCACGGCGAAGGACTGGGTGTAGGGCGGGTCGCTCGCCGCGCTCTCCCCAACCAGGTGCGTGCACGCGACGAAGCGACCGTCACCGACGTCGATCAGCTCGTCCAGGCGGACCTTGATCGGTCCGGCCAGGTCGATCAGCGCCTGCATGCGGGCGAGCGCAGCTGCACGGCCCTTAAAGACCCCGGCGTCGGGCCAGCCCGGCCCCTCCCGGTAGACGGCATCCTGCGCCCAAAACTCCTCCGTGACCGCAACCGGGCCGGACTCGTTCCAGACCTCATAGGCGCGACGGATTCTGTCGGCATCTTCCCGCGACATCGCCTACTCCGACAGCCCTGCGGCTTTGAGGGCTCGCTCCAGATCGAGATGGACCTCGAAGCGGATGACCCGTCCCTCCTGGAACGTCCACACGTGAGCCCAGCGGCGTCCTACGGAGGCGCCGCTTCCCTTGCCACGTGCCCGCACGCGGAACGGGACGACCACCGAGTGGCCTGCGTCGATGAACTCCTCCGCGACCAGCTCGAAGTCGTCCCAGGTGCGCAGCCACTCCCGCATGGCGGCAGCGTGCTCGTCAGGCCCGTGATAGGTGCCTGCGGTCGGGAACTCCTCCGCCCAGACGGTGGTGAGCGACGGGTCGAGCAGTTCGCTGCCCGCGCCCAGCGCACCTCGCTCCCAGCTCGAGTACACCCCGCGCAGCAACTCCACGTTCTCCTGCGACATCGCCTACTCCGCCAGCCCCACGGCTTCGAGGGCCTGGGACTGGTTCATGTAGAGCTTCATGTGGACTATCAGCCCGTCCCTGAACGTCATGACCCACGCGCCTTTTGCGGGCGGGAACTCGATGCCCGTCGAGCGTCCGCGCAGTTGCAGGTCGAGCAGCACGACCACTCGGTCGCCCGCATCAACCAGCTCATACTCGAATCGCAGGGTGTCCCACGCGGAATACCACTCGCGCCACCAGTTCCAAGCGGCATCTGCTCCCCGGTGAACCCCGCTGATGTCCAGCACGGGAAACTCGGAGGCATCCAGTTCGATTTCCGGGTCCCAAAGTCCCGCCTGCATAGATATCGCGGCATCGGGATCGAACTCACCGCCCGCACGAGCAACGACGCCCGATTCGCCGACCACCCGCAACCGCTTTACGTTTTCCTGCGACATCGTCTACTCCGACAGCCCTGCGGCTTCGAGGGCGTCACTCGGCTCCTGGTGCCCGATCACGCTGGCCACCCGACCGTCGCGCAGGGTCCACACCGTGCCCTGACGCCACTCGGTATCAACACCGGAGCCTTCCCCCGTCCTTGCCATGCGGCGATCTCGACGACCTGGTCTCCGGCGTCAATGCTCGCTCGGCAACCATCGACATGTTGTCGAAGGTCCCGAGCCAGTTCAGCATGAAGGTGCTCATGTCTTGCAGTCCCACGGTTTCCGACGGGGCTCCCACGGCGTCGAGCCACCTGATGCGAACGTCCGGCTCGAAGAACTCGGGCACCCAGAAGTTGCCGCGCTGGAACTCGGCAAGCGCCCGCTTCACGATCTCCACGTTCTCCTGCGACATCGCCTATCCCTTTTGTCCCACCGCTTCGAGGGCTTCGGCTGTGTGTCGGCCACCGAGGAGGCCGTGACCTTTCCGTCCCGGACCGTGAATGCTTGGAAGTAGCGGAAGTCAACTGCGACCCCACTTCCGCGACCGATGTTGCGCTGCTCGACCTCGACGCTGACGACGTGGTCTCCGTGGTCGTCCGCAGCGAGCGCCTTGAACTCGATCGTCTCCCAGGCGTCGAGCCAGGCCAGCCAGAACTCACGCAAGCCGTCATGTCCCCGGTAGACCCTCGCCAAGTCGGGCAAACCGAATTCGGCCATGTCCCAGACGATTGCTTGGTCGCAGAGTTCGAAGGGCAATTCGTAGTCGCGCCGGGCCACCGCGTCGTAGAGCGACATCACGATATCCACGTTCTCCTGCGACATCGCCTACTCCGACAGCCCCGCCGCTGCGAGGGCTTCGGCGTTGTCGAAGAACGCCTGCTCGCGGATCACTCGCCCAGCGGAGATCGTGAAGATCTCGGCGAACTCATTGTCGAAACCGGCTCCGCTGCTGGGCCCGCTGGCCTCAAAGCGCCCGATCACCATCAAACGGTCGCCGAGGTCAATGATCTCCTCGAGCTCGTATCCGAGCTTGCCCCCATTCGGCGTTCCACCTCCGCTCGAAGCTCACGCGCTCCTCGCGACCGCGATCGGGCGGGTCGAGGCCGAGCCCGACGAACTCCTTAGGCAGTTCGAGCTCGACCTCCGGGTGGTAGGTCGCGACGGCCGCTTCGACGTCGTCGCGGTTCAAGGCCCCGAAGGCCAGCTGCACGGCCCGACGGAGATACGCCTGGCGCAGCCGCGAGCGCGGAGGCAGTCGCCAAACCGCCCGGACCAAGAGGATCAAGGCACGCGGGAACCGCAAGGCCAGGCGCTCCTCCAGGCTGCGGCGCGGGTGCGCTCTCAAGGCGATTGGCTGGCGCACGACCTCCACGTTCTCCTGCGACATCGGCTACTCCGACAGCCCGACGGCTTCGAGGGCTGCCTTCGGGTCGAAGTAGGACCGAACGCGGATCGCCCTGCCGTTCTTGTACTCGACCACGGAGGCATGGGGCGACTCGGTCTCGGCTCCGCTCTCCCTGCCACGGGCGCAGACGCGGCCGATCCCGACGATGCGATCGCCGAGGTCTCGGATCTCCGGGTACTCAAGGCGGGACTCGCCCATAGCCTCGTACAGGTCTCGGAACCCCTCGCGGATGCCCTCATGTCCTCGATACACCGCCGCCTCCCCTCCCAGCCCCGTAAGAGTCCCCGGTTGCCACTCGATCTCGGGGTCAGCGACCTCCACCATCGCTTCGACGTCCTGCCGGTTGTACGCGTCAACCCCGCGCTTGAAAGTCTCCACGTTCTCCTGCGACATCGCCTACTCCGACAGCCCTACGGCTTCGAGGGCTTCGTTCTTGTCCGTAGGCCTCGAGCGAAGTCACCTTGCCGTCGGCGAACCCCCCACACCAGCACAAGGTGGTCTCAGACCTCCCGCGCGCTTCTCTTCGCCGTCCGGGCTGGCGAGCGAGGACGAGAACCTGGTCGCCTACCTCGATGAACTCCTCGGCCTCGACATGCCAATCAGGCTCCGAGGCTCCCGAACCCGTCTCGTGGCGGCCTCACGCCCTCGATCCGTGTAGGCGTCAACCCCACCAAGCCCGCACTCGACGTCACGGCCAACGACCTCGTGAATACCTAACGGCGCCCTGAAATCGCCCCGGTCACGGCCTCAAACCCCGCGGACACCTCCACGTTCTCCTGCGACATCGCCTACTCCGACAGCCCCACGGCTGCGAGGGCCTCCGCTCGTGCACGAACATGTCCACCCGCACGACCCTTCCCTGCCTCGCCGTGGTCACGAACCAGACGTCCATTTCGGTCGGGACACCGCTCGCCTCCCGCGCGCGGAGGTGATTCGAGATCACGACTCGATCTCCCCTCGTCGATGAACTCCTCCGCCGCCGACCGACCACTCGGCAAACCCCGCTCCACTCCGAAGCCTGTCGAGAAGTCCCTCCTTTCCGTGGAATGTGGCGTTGTCCAGACCGGGGCGGCGGTCACCAAGTCATCGCTCATCAGTTCAAGCAACCCGGTGAGGTCGCCGCGTTCCCACACTTCCCACGACCGCCGCACGATCTCCACGTTCTCCTGCGACATCGCCTACCCCGACAGCCCCACGGCTTCGAGGGCTTGTCCCGGGTCCCAAAACCTGCCGCCTTGCGATCTTGCCGTCGTCGTGCCAGGAAACGAACCAGACGCGGATCTCTGTCTCCACCCCGCTGGCCCTGCCGCGTCCGGCCATCAACGTCCCGAGGAGAACTCGGCCATCTGTCGCCGCGGTGATCTCTTCGACCTCGAGATGCAAGCTCTCCCAGGGTTCCACCACCGCTTGCTCGAACCAGTCTCGCACCTCCGCCCGCGAGCGGTAGACCCCTCGAAGTCCGACAAACCCCTCGGTGTCCTCCCATTCCACCTCAGGGCAAAGGCAAGCCACGAAGGCGTCCGGGTCGCGTCTGTTCCGCGGCATCCACCAGTTCCAGGACGACCTCGACGTTCTCCCGCGACATCGCCTACCCCGACAGCCCCACGGCTTCGAGGGCGTCGGCCCGGTTTCCATAGTGCTCGATGCGGGCGACCCTGCCGTCCCGCACGAGGTAGACCGAGGCGGCGATCATCTCGACCTCATTCTGGGTCCCGGCCATCCGGCCGTGCAGCCGCAACAGCACGACTACCGTGTCGCCGACCGGGATGAGCCGCTCGATCTGGGCGTGGTAAGTCTCCCAAGGCTCGAGCCAATCGAGCCAACCCTGGCGCGCCTCGTCCAGACCGGTTGCCTCGAGCACACGCTGGCCGCGTGCGATCCACACGACGACACAGTCGGACGCGACCAGCGGCTCAATCTCGGCCGCCCTCCTCGTCCAGGTTGCGTCGTCTCTGGCCAGTGGAACAACATCGACGCCCTCCACCAGCATCCGTCTGACGATCTCCACATTCTCCTGCGATACCGCCGCTCCGACAACCCGGCGGCTGCGAGGGCTTCGGCTCTGTCGGAGAAACCCTCGAATCGAGTGATCTTGCCGCTTGACACCGTCCAGACGTAGGCCACTTGATCCTTGACCTCGACGCCGCTGCCCTTGCCCTTGCCACGGCGACGAGCCGCCACCAGACATGGTCGCCCTGGTCGAGCACCTCCTCGGGCGTGTAGTCGATCTCCTCCCAGGCTTCCAGCCACTGCCGGATGTGGCGGCCGACAGCCTCGTCGACCGCGGTGTACGTCGGCACCCGGTATCGCGGCCTGGTCATGCCATTCCACGTCCTCATCGAGGACCGACAGGGCGGCATCGACTCACCGCGCTGGAAAGCATCGGGATACCTGGCGGCGACCTCCACGTTCTCCTGCGACATCGCCTACCCGGACAGCCCCACGGCTTCGAGGGCCTTGACGATCTTCATCGGTCCTGCACCTCGATTTCGTCTCACCTTGCAATCGTGCTGAGCTCGTGTAGCTATCGACGCCGCTGGTGATGCATATCCCACCCCATGGCGCCCGCGAACGACTACCTGCCACCCCCAGGTCGCGCACTTCCTCGAGTCTCGGCGCGGCAGCTCTTCCAGGCCGACCGGCTGTACGTCCAACCAGTCCCGAAGGCGTCGCCCGCAACCAGGGCACCCTGCTCGAGCCAGACAGAGGCGTCAGGCAACACCTCCGCGTTGGAAGTGCAAGGTCGACTGCCGCACTGAACTCCCTGGCGTTGTAGGCGGCGTGATACGCGAGAACCAGATCGACGTTCTCCTGCGACATCGCCCGCCCAGTATCCCGCGTCTACATGCAGCCGGTAACGAGGGCGTACTCGTGCCGGGCCCAGGAAAGCGGGGGAGTTAGGGCTGCTGGTCGGCCTCGGTGGCGCCGTGCACCGCGCCGTGCACGAGGGTCGAGCGTCTGGCGCGCACACGGGGGTGCTCACGCCTGCGTGATCGTGCGCCGCGCGATCGGGGGCCACGTGGTCCACAACGGCGAACGGCCGGCCCCTGAGTCATGGACCTGACGGGGGCGAGCCCGAGCGCCGAATGGCTGCGATGGGGCGTGCGATCAGCCCCGCAGGGACGGTAGAGCCCAGGTCCTCGAGAGCGCAGGTCGAGCGCCCGCGTGGCCCATTAGTGGCCCAGACGCCTGGAGAGTGATCCGCGGCGGGGTGCGGGGGGGCCGACCTCGAGGGGCCTCAATCCGTGTCTGCAAGCGGGATGCGTCGTCATCCGTCGTCATGCGTCGTAATCGTCGGCACTGCTTTGCAAGCAGGAGGTCGCAGGTTCGAGCCCGGCTGGCTCCATCCGGATCTAGAGCACGAGATCGGTGGCCTGGGCGGCGGTGAGCCTGTCCGCGTTGATCGCGCGGGCGATCGCCTCGCGTTCGGTATCGGTGAACTTCGGAGCCATGCGACCCATCGTCGAAGTATGAGCCAGGGGTGGACCGTCTAGCCTCGGGGAGCGATCCGGGCGACCTGTCAACTGGCGCTGGTAACTGTCGCCAGCCGTTACGCACCTACCTGGAGCGCCGGAGCGTTCGGCTTGATTCGGCGTGGGTGGGGGCGTAGGTTCGATCCCAACCAACCGCTCGGAGGAGAGATGGCAGACGAAGCGTTGTTCATCGGATGGGGCGAGGTTGTGAGAGGCCGGGAGCAGAAAGCGGTCGAAGTGTTCAACGAGTCGGTCCAGTACTACGGCCAGCTCCAGGAGAGCGGGAAGATCGAGGGCTTCGAAGCCTTCTTCTTGGCGTCGCACGGTGGCGATCTGGGCGGCTTCATCCTCCTACGCGGCGAGCGGGAACGGCTCGACGAGGTCCAGCGCAGCCCGGAGTTCGAGCGACTCCAGACGCGGGTAGCGATGATCGTCGACCGTTCGGGGACGGTCAATGCCTACACCGGCGACGCGCTCGGTCGGCTGATGGGCCAGTTCGAGGAGGCAGCGGCCGACATCGGCTAGCACCGCCCCTCAGTCCGAGTCGCCCTGCCGGCGGCGGTCACCGCGTGCGTCAAGCGGTTCCGTCCGACATCGCCTACTCCGACAGCCCCACGGCTGCGAGAGCATCGTCTCGATGGGTAAAGGTCTGCCAACGCGCGATTTTTCCCTCCCGAACTGCGACAACCCAGGTGGCGGGCATTTCCAATTCCACGCCGCTGGTCCTTCCGCACGCTCGCCAGCGACCGGAGACCAACAGTTGGTCTCCTACCCGCTGGACGTCCTCGGCGATGGTTTCGAAGGCCTGCCAGTTGGCGGCTATCTCGTTGTCCCACCAGTCGATCACCTCCGCATGCCCTCGGTAAACCCTCCCCTCAAGAGTCGCGCCGAACGGCACGATCTCGATGTCGTCGCAGTAAAAGGAGAGCGCGTTCCGAATATCCCCGCGGAGAGATGCCCATACTTTGCGTACGAGCTCGAAATCCTCATCCTGCGTGTCCTGCATCGCCCGCCGAGTATCCCCGTTTTGCCGCAGCCGGTTAGGGGGCATTCCCCTTTCGTTGCCTACAGAATGCGCGTCGATGGCTGCAGAGCGCGCCCAGGCGGTCGTGCCGCGAGCGAAGCTACTCGGCTGGCTCTAGCTCACATCAGCCAAGCGACTCCATGATGAGCGGCACCGCCTCTTCGACCGACAGCATCACGTTGGTGTCGTACTCGACCCACTGCGTGTAGTTCTGCAGGTTCGCGTACGCCCCCGCCACATCATCGCTTTCGGCATGAGTCGGTCGATCGCTCAAGCACGTACTCGACCCTGCGCAAGATGCCGTGGAGGACCTGCTCGCGATGACGCCGCCGCCCGACAAGCCGAAAGTGATCGCTCTCCACCGCCTCCTGACTTTGGCTAGCCGACCCTACTGCGGCCCAGGCCGGACGGGCTAGACCAATACTGGCGCTGGTCTCGGCTGATCGTCGGCGTTCTGCAGCTCCTCGCCGGTGTGGAGGACGCCGACGGGGACCGTCGAAGTAGGGCGCCATGTCCGCTGAGGTCTCGGCGCGTGCTGCTGCGGGCAGCGCGTTGGCTAGCTGGAGCGCCAAGGCGCTGTTGATCACCGCCGGGGCGCTCCTCGTCGGCGCGGCGATCTGGTACGCGCGGGCGGCCACGGTGCCGCTGATGGTGGCGGCGCTGGTTAGCACTCAGCTGCTGCCGCTGATCGGCTGGGCGGCGTCCCGCGGGGTCTCGCGTGGGCTGGCGATCGCGGCGAGTCTGGTCGGCGTCGTGCTGGTGACCTCGGGGCTGGCGTGGCTGTTCGCCGACGCGTTGTTCGGCAATCTTGGGGGCGTCGGCGAGGACATCAGCGAAGGTGCCGACGAGGTCGTCACCTGGCTGCAGGCAAACAACGATTGGGTCGATCAGCACGAGGACGCGATCCGTGACTTCCTCTCGGGCATTCTGCCGGCGGCCAAGACAGCCGCCGCTGGCGTGTTGACCGGCGTGCTCGGGGGCCTCTCGTTCGTCGCGCAGCTCGTCAGTGGCGCTCTGCTGATGTTCGTCTTCCTGCTGTACATCCTCACCGGCGGCGACGCGATCTGGGGGTGGATCCAGGAGCGTTTCAGCGCTGGCCGCCGCGACCGCGTGGGCGCTGTTGGCGTCGCCGCCTGGAGCGCGGCGAGCGGTTACATCCGCGGCATCGCGCTCGTCGCGTTGATCGACACCAGCGTGATCACACTCGGCATGCTCGTGATCGGCACTCCGAACCTCGGCACGCTCGCCCTGCTGAGCTTCGTGTCGCTCTTCATCCCAATCCTGGGAGCGTGGGTTTCAGGCACGGTCATCGTCCTCGTGACGCTTGCCGCCCACGGCACCGGGGCCGCCCTTGCGATGGCCGCCGTCATCCTCATCGCCCAGCAGCTCGACAGCATGTTCGTCACACCGCTCGTCTATCAGAAAACGGTCAGCCTCCACCCGATAGTGACGCTCACCTCGGTGATCGTCGGCAGCCAGTTGCTCGGGATCGTCGGGGCGTTCCTCGCCGTCCCCATGGTCGCCGTCGGCTGGTCTGTCTACAACGCGCTCGAACAGCCGAAACCGGCGCCTACCAAGCGCTCTGAGCCGGGGCTCGCGGGCGTCGGTCCCTGATCCCGGTCGTCATACGCTCTACCTGGCCTACGACCGCAGGCGTGAGGCCGGCGAGCATCGCGACGGCGCGCGAGACCCGTGAGGATCCTGCGGCTCATCCATAGCCGCCCGGCTCCTTGCCAGTGGGCCGCTCCGGCGCTCCACAAGGCGGCCCGGCTTCGCGGTCGCGGCCACGACGCTCCTAGTTCTCGCGATGGCGCCGGCGTTGCTCGTGGTGGGCGTCCTGCTCAGCCTCTTCTAAGGGGTCGGCGGCAGCGGCTGAAGACGATCCGTCCGGGGCAGCCGGGCGCTCCCGGTAACGCCAGGCGTAAATGCCCCAAGCGGCCGCTCCTGCGGGCAGTGGCAACCAATACGAGGCCAGCCGGTACGCGAGGGTCGCGAGGGCGGCGTCCGCTGCGCCGACGCCCGCGAGCACGAGCATCGCCGTCAGACCCGCTTCGACGAACCCCAGTCCGCCCGGCGTAACGGGGATCTGCGCGAGCACCTGCGCGGTCACGAAGGCAAGCAGCACGAGCAGCGCCCGCGAATCCGACCCGACCGCCCGGACCGCCACGAGGAGTGCGCCGTAGTCGAGCAGCCAGCGGCCGATCGATCCGGCCAGCGCCTCCCAGCGGCTTCGCCCGAGGACGCCGAGGATCAGGTCGCGCTCGCGGACGAGGCGCTCCGAAAGCCCGTCGACTGGAGCGCGCTTGCGCAGGACCGAGTTGCGGACGGCCTGGATCGCGGCGCCGACCCGCCGTAGCGGCCTATCGGCTACGAGCAGCACGGCGCCTACGGCGAAGAGGATCGCGAGCGCCCCCAGTGCGACCCAGAGTCCCTCAAGCAGGTCCTCGGGAATCGCCGGGCCGAGGAGGATGGCTGGCACGGCGAGGAGCGGCAGGGCGAGCAAGGTGCCCAAGGTCAGGAGGTTCACCGCGGTCAGGCCGGAGGCGGTGGCAGCGCCGGGTAGACCCGCCTTGCGCAGCATCCCGTACTGCAGCGCGCTCCCGACCGCCCCGCCTCCGGGGACGATCTTGGCCGCAGCGTTGCCGGCGAGCTGCGACGTCACCACCGGCAGCCAGCGCGGCCGCTGCAGCGCGAGCCGCTGAAGCAGGCAGACACAGGCGAGGCTGGCGAACTCGAGCGCGACGATGAGCGCGACCGCACCAGGCCAGATGTCGCGCAGCCGCTGCCAGGACGAGAAGGTGTCGAGCAGGGCGGGCGCGACGAGGTAGAGCGAGACGCCCGTGACGGCAAGGAGCGTGATGCGACGGAGCGACACGATCATCGGCTTCCGCCGTCGGCCGGGCTCGCGACGGGCGCTCGCGGCAAGACGACGGGCACCCCGCCTTGGCTACTCCGCCAGCAGACTGGATCCGATGGCCGAACCGAGGCCGGGACTTGTCGCGCCCATTCCATCCCGGCCAGGGCGTCACGATCACGACCGCGAGCATCGACCAGGTGACCAACAACCTCCGGGCGATCCGGGATGACCTGGAGAAGATCGCCGCCGAGCAAGGCGACCTCGAGCCCGACCGCCAACAGGAGGTCGAGGAGGCCGGGAACCGCTTCCGCTCACAGCTTGAGACCACGGCCAAGGACGGTCGTCTCGGGCGCGACAAGCGGCGAGCAGGCCGGCGCGAGCCTAGGCGCTGCGCTCGACGACCTCGCGAAGTCCTTCCGCACGGCGTACGCGCCCGTCGACTGCGACTAGACCAGAGGCCTCCCACGCGTAGCGATCCTTAGGGCGCCGGGTTCGCTTCGCCCGCGTCCTTGGTGAGCGGCGCGAAGGCCTGGGCGTGGGCATAGAGCTTGTAGAGCCGCAGCTTGTCGGAGAACTTGGCGGCGCACGCGTGTTGGAAGAGCTTGTAGGCCGCCTCGTCGGAGAGGTCGGACTCGGCCGATCGCGAGCGCTGGGGGGTGAGCTGCCCGCGGATGTCCTCGATTGTCGCGTGGCGCTGCTTCACGGATCCGCGGCGCCAGTCCCGGCAGTTCGCGAACTGGGCCGTCGAATTTCCGCTCACTAGGCCGACGCCTCGGATGTCGACGGGTGCGCCCTCGTCACGGGTTGTCCCCTTGTCGTCCCCGCCGCACGCCGGCAGGGCGACTGCGGCAGCGACGATTACGAGCATGGTCCTGCCGCTGCGGCTGACGCCGGTCAAGGGGTCAGCTCGGCGACCCGTTTCCTCAGCGCGTCGGCCTCGGGCGACTCCTCGAACGCCCGCGCGGCCCTGGCTCGGCTCAGCGCAGTGCGCTGTGCGGCCGCGGTGCCGGGCTTGGGCGGCAGCGTCCACCAGTCGCAGTCCGTTGGCCCGGTGTCCTCGTCGGGACCGTTCCCGCAGTCGACCAGGTAGACGAGTTTGGCGGAGTCGTTGTTGCCGACGCTGGTGGCACAGTTCGACGGCAGTAGCTGGGGCGGATCTCCCGGGAGGCGCCCGGCCTCGCCCGGACCCGTGACGCTGGCCGCGGTCCCGTCGAAGCCCGTGTTGTTGAACCAGCAGTTCCCCGTGTTGGACGCTGAAGAGCTCGCTCCACCAGAAGTCGTTGCCGTTCGGCTTCTTCCGCCTCGCCGTCGTCGGGAGCGTGCACGTTGCCGAACATGTCGATCGCGCCCGGGAAGCGGAAGCCGCTCGGCGCCCTGCCGACGCTGTTGCGGAAGTACTGGTTGCCGCACGAGGTCGAAATCCCGTTGGCCGGCGCGCCCGGGCATGACACGCCGGGGAAGATGTCGCCTTCGGCGCCGCCACCGTTGGTGAGCGCGTCCGGAACGGCGAACAGCATCGCGCCGTCGCGCCAGTTGTCGAAGATCCAGTTGTCGTGGACGCGGGCGTCGTTCATGCCGGGGTAGATGATCCCGGTCCCGATCGGCACTCCGACCAGCGGGTCGACCGGCGGGTTCTCGGTGTAGAGGTCGAGGTTGTTCGAGTAGATGTAGTTGTGGTCGATCTGCGAGCTGTCGGCCGGGAAGCCGGGATGACCGGCGGCCGAGAGCGTGTCGCTCGAGATCCCGGTGCGTGTTGCCGTAGATGTGGTTGTTGGTGATGCGCACCGCGTTGCCCATCGAGCCCGAGTAGCCGAGCGTCGAGCCGTGCAGGTCGCAGTCCCTGATGACGCTGTTGGGCCGAGGCGCGTCGGGATAGAAGTCCGTCGCCTGGGAGCCGGTCTCGGGAGCGGCGCCCGGGTACACGACCGCATCACCTGCGCCGAGCCCCTCGCAGTTCTCGACGAGGTTGTGATCGGAGGTGAAGGAGAGGTGGCCGTAGTCCGCGCCCCAGAAGAACTTGACGCGGTCGAGCAGGATGCCGTCGACCTCCTCGTTGTAGAAGGTGTGCTCCCGAGCCCCGCGCGCGAGGAAGTTGCGCCCGACGAAGCCATCGGCGCGGTCCACTCGCAGGACGACGTGCTTGGCGTAGCCGCCGGGCTTCGCCGCCGCACCCGTACCCTCATAGTCGGTGCCCGCGTCGAGGATCACGTCCTCGGGCTTCGGGCCGGTGCCCTCAATCTGCAGGTTGCACCGCACGCACGGGCCGAGCTCCTGAGCCGGGATCCCCTGGCGGTTCGAGAGCGGCGGCACCAGCGGGTCGCCCACCACCGCGCGCCCCTGCACGTAGATCAGGTTCTGGTCGTTGGGACACGTGACCTGATACTCGTAGCTCGGGGTGAGATCGCCGCTGGCGTCCCTCTGGAGCAGGCTGGGGTTGCACTTCGGGTCGTTCTCCGGAGCGCTGCGCGAGTCTGGTTCGGTGTAATGGCCGGGCATGATCAGGACCCGGTCGTTGTTGCCCGCGTCGCGGACCGCCCGCTGGACCGAGTCGTAGTCGCACCGGCGCGCCAGCGCGGCGTTGATAGCGAGCAGCCGGTCCGCCTCCTTCTTGGAGAGCTTGATCTTCGGCTGGCTCGGCCGGAGGCGATAGCCCTTCTTGCGGGCCTCGCTCACTGAGCTGCGAAGGAGGGCCAGTGACTGCGCCCCGTTCTTGCCCTTGCCCTTCCTTGATTCTTGCCCTTGCAGACCACCAGCACGTCGCCCGGGCCGGCGCCGCTCGGCGCCGACTTCAGCGAGCGCGCCTCGGGCACCTCACCCCCGGCCGGCGGAGTGACGGTGTTGTCGGGGGCCGGGTCGGGCCAGTAGGAAGGCCGCTCGAGGTGGGCGACGGCGAGCGCCGGCAGGGCCAGCACTCACAGCCACGACCGTCGCGGCCAACGACACTCCGCGCCTACACGGACACCCCTGCCGCCCCTTGGACTGCATCCAGCGACCTCCTCTGCTTCAGCCCACGCGCCTGGACGGCGTCAAAGGCCGACGCTAACACATCTCGGGCCGGGCGCCGACTACAAGCGAGAGGTCGGGGGATCGTGACCCCACCGCCCATCAGTCTAGAGCTGGAAGTTCTTGCAGACGCTCCGCAGACTGCTACGGTCGTGCCGTGCCACGCGCGCTACGCCTGGGTGGAGTTCTTCTGGCTATCAGCTCCGTGTTCGCGCTGGCGCCGGCGGCGGAGGCCGCGCGGCCGGGTGTGCAGCGCACGACCTACAAGCTCGGGCCGCTCAACGTGACGCCGGGGCAGAACCGGATCGGGCTCGCCCCGGGACAGAGGAGGATGGGGAACCGGCCGGTCGTCGGCAAGCCCAAGGTGGATGGCTGGATCGTGCGGATCAAGCCCAATCTGACCTACATGGACGGCTCGATCCCCTCCTCGGACAGGGTGATGTTCCACCACGGCGTGTGGGTGAACATGTCGGGCAACGCCACCTCGCCGCTTCCGGAGCGCTTCTTCGCTGCGGGTGAGGAGAAGACGATCATGAAGCTCCCGAA
This sequence comes from uncultured Thermoleophilaceae bacterium, assembly GCA_963755215.1. GTDB lineage: Bacteria > Actinomycetota > Thermoleophilia > Solirubrobacterales > Thermoleophilaceae > JAAYBF01. The sequence goes on along the minus strand of CAVWIW010000012.1, from coordinate 96,164 downwards.
GGGCTTTGGCTACCACTACAGGGCGAGCGACCGGTGGCTGCTCAACCACATGATCCACAACCTGACGCCGCAGCGGATGCGGCTGTACATCACCTACACGATCGACTTCATCCCCGATGGCTCGGCCGCGGCGAGGGGGATCCGCCCCGTCCGGCCGATCTGGATGGACGTCGAGAACGGTCGGGGCTATCCGGTCTTTGACTCGTTCAAGGGGAGCGGCAAGAACGGCAGGTTCACCTATCCGAGCGACCGCAAGAACGCCTATCCCAACGGCGACAAGCGCAACACCTGGACGGTTGACCGCGATGGGGTGCTGGTGTCCACCGCGGGCCATGTCCACCAGGGCGGGCTCAGCACCGACCTGTGGCTGAGGCGCCGGGGGGCGAGCTATAGCGGGCCGCGCTGCGCGAAGCGCGCGACGGCGGCGAGGCGTCGCCGCTGCAAGGCGGCCGCGCCGTCGGTGCGCGGCAACCGGGCGCACCTGTTCAGGTCGACGGCGAAGTACTGGGAGCCGGCGGGCCCGGTGTCGTGGGATGTGAGCATGACGGCCACCGCGCCGGACTGGCGGGTGGCGCTCAAGAAGGGCGACACGCTCGAGATCTCCACCACCTATGAGACCCGGCGCGCGTCCTGGTATGAGTCGATGGGGATCATGGTGGCCTACATGGCCGAGGGCCGGAAGGGCAAGAACCCCTTCCGCACGAAGGTCAACCACAAGGGCAAGGTCACTCACGGCCACCTCAAGGAGAACAGCGTGCACGGGGGCAAGAAGACCAACCTCCCGGACCCGCGCAAGCTCCCCTCGGGCGTCTTCGCCGGCGGGCCGCTGACCATCAACAACTTCTCGTACCAGGCCGGCGACCTGCGCCTGCCCGGCGCGGCCAAGAACCCGCCCACCGTCAAGCGCGGTCAGTCGCTCACCTACGTGCTGGGAGCGGGCGACGCGCGGCAGGAGGCTTGGCACTCGCTCAGCTCGTGCAAGGCGCCCTGCAACCGCTCGACCGGCATCGCCTACCCGATTCCGGACGCCAAGTACCAGTTCGACTCGGGGCAGCTGGGCGACCGCACTCCGGCCGTGCGACGGCGCACCTGGCAGACGCCCAAGAGGCTGCCGGTGGGTACCTACACCTACTTCTGCCGCATCCACCCCTTCATGCGCGGCGGATTCCGAGTCAAGAAGTAGCACCACCGCAGGGCGCGCTCGTGTCCGGCGCGAGTCGATCGAGCAGGTCGCTCAAGGCGGCGACAGGGTCTTCGGCCATCGGGAAGTGGCCACCGTGTGCGCCGTCCAGCGCCTCGATCGCGGGACGAGCGCGCTGCTCGAATCCTGAGCTCGGGTCGTGGAGAGCAGGTCCGGGGCCAGGACCACGTGGCCCCGCGCCTGAAGTCGCCCAACGACTGGATCCCAGCACGACGCGCCATGCCACGCGCCATGAATCAGGCAGAAGGTGGCCACGCCGGCTGCCTCAGCGGCTGAGCCCGCCCATCGCCGCCACGAGGTCACCGAGCACCGGCTCGGCGCCCGCGGGTGCCTCCACGACGAGCTCGATGGAGTCCTCGCCCTCCGTCAGCCGCATGTCCAGGAACGGGCAGCACTCCGCCTCCGCTGCCACGACCGCACGCACGTCCTCCCGTACCGAGGGGTCCCACGTGAGCACCGCTCGGTTGCCGGACAGCTTCGAGTCGAGCAGTCCCTTACGCCCGACCTCGGCCAGCTGCCGGGCGCGCTCGGCCAGGTCGCCGGCGCCGAGCGAGCAGGCGAGCGGTAGATCGGTGGCCATGGCCCGAGTCTAGATGGAGCCGGCGGAGGGCCCGTCAGGCCGACAGTGCGCCCGAGCCGCGCCCGGCGCGCGCGATTCCGGCCAGGATCACGCCCGCCACCTGCTCCGGGTCGTCCCACGTGGGCACGTGGCCGCAACCGCGCAGGAACGCGGTCTCGACCCCGGCCGGCACGCTGCGCGGCGGGCGCACCAGGCGATCGTGCTCCGCCCAGGCGAGCGTGACGGGCACGTCGATCTCGTCGAACCCCTGGAATACCGTCATGCGCATCTCGGCGTTCGCGCGCTCGAAGCCGGTGGCTCGCCCGTAGGAGCGCGCCAGGCGGTAGGCGGCGTGCGGCGGCACGCGCTCGGGCCGGGCGATCACCCGGCCCAGCAGCAGACGGCGGCCGGCCGCGGTGGCCAGAAGCGGGCGCAGCAGGGGCACCAGCCCGCGGGCGCCTCCGCGCGCCACCTCCGGGCGCGGCCCGAGCGGACGCGGCCAGAAGCCCGCCGAGCAGAGCCCGCTGACGCTCAGGCAGCGGTCGGTCTTGGCGAACTCGAGCGCCACCCAGCCGCCCAGCGAGATGCCTGCGGCGTGGGCGCGATCGACGCCCAGCGAGTCGAGGGTGGCCGCACGGCCGCGGCGATCCTGGGCGCGGTGGGCGCCACGTCGGCGCGGAAGGTCGGGCGACTCGCCGAAGCCCGGCATGTCCATCGCGATCACGTCGTGGTGGGCCGCGAGCAACGGCGTTACGGGCTCCCACACCCCGCGGTCGGCGCCGAGCGGGTGCACGAGCACCAGCGGCGGCCCGGAGCCGGTCCGGTAGTAGGCGAGGGTTGGGTCACCGAGGGGTCTGCATGGCCGAAGTGAAGATACGCGGGCAGGCCGCGGTCCGATCAGCGTTGCCAACGACCGGATCGTCCGCCCGGCGGCCCGGCACGTAGCCTCGGGCAGATGGACCTCACCGGCCGCACCGTCCTCGTCACCGGCTCCAACCGCGGGATCGGCCGCGCGATCCTCGAGGCCCTCGCCAAGGAGCCGCTCGACCTGCTGCTGGCCGGCATGCGCTCCCCCGAGGACTACGAGCCCACCCCGGTGGCGCGTGCGCGGGAGGTCAGGCCGGTCCGGATGGACCTGAGCTCGCGCGAGTCGATCGCCGAGAGCTGCGCCGAGCTGGGCGACGAGCTCCACACGATCGACGTGATCGTGAACAACGCCGGCCTGGTCACCGGCGGGCTGCTGGAGGAACAGGACCTGGACGAGGTCTACGCCATGTTCCAGGTGAACCTGGTGGCCGTCGTCCAGCTGACCCAGGCCGTGCTGCCGGGAATGATCCGGCGCGGTCGGGGCTGATCGTGAACAACGCCAGCATCTCCGGCTACGCCTACTTCCCCGCCGCCACCACCTACGCGGCGTCGAAGGCGGGCGTCGTGGCGTTCACGGAGTCGCTCCGGCGCGAGCTCAAGGACACCGGCGTGAGCACGCTGCACCTGGTCACGCCGGGCGTCGACACGGGGATGCTCGACACCACCGAGGAGGCCTACGGCCGCTACATGGACACCTCGGAGTGGGAGAAGCAGGAGCCCGGCGAGTGGGCCAACAAGGTGCTAGAGGCCATCCACGACGACCGCACCGTGCTGGGACCCGGGCGGCAAGGTCGCCATCGCCAAGCTCGCGTCGCGCGGACCCGGGCTTCCTAGTGGACCTGATCTCTGACCGGATGTTCAGCCGCGAGCCGCGGAGCTGAGCGGCGCGGCCGCCAGCGGCTCGCGCCACCCGGGCTTGGCCAGCAGCATCTGCACGTCGCCGATGCGGCACTCCCGGAAGCCCGCCTCCACGTAGGCCAGGTACAGCTCCCACATGCGCCTGAAGCGGAGGTCGTAGCCAAGCTCGGCGGCCATCTTGGAGCTGGCCTGGAACGATTCGCGCCAGCGCACGAGCGTCTCCGCGTAGTGCTCGGTGATGTCGTCCAGCCAGACGGTGCGCAGGTCGGTGTGGCGGCCGACGCAGCGGTGGATGGTGTCCAGCGAGGGCAGGCAGCCGCCGGGAAAGATGTGGGTGTTGATGAAGCTCTTGGAGGCCTTCTCGACCTCGTAGGCGCGGCCGTCGATTGTGATGGCCTGAAGCAACATCAGGCCGTCCGGGTCCAGCAGCTCCGAGCAGCGCCGGAAGTACGTGCCGAAGAACTGCCAGCCCACCGCCTCGATCATCTCCAGCGACACGACCTTCGAGTAGGTCCCGCGCGAGGTCCCGGTAGTCCTCGAGCAGAACGGTCACGCGATCCGCAAGCCCCTCGCCCTCCACCCGCTCCAGGGCGAAGTCGTGCTGCTCCTGGGAGATGGTCGTGGTGGTCACCCGGCAGCCGTGATGGCGCGCAGCGTGGATCGCCATGGCACCCCAGCCGGTGCCGATCTCCAGCAGGTGGTCGCCGGGCCCAGTCGCAGCTGCCGGCAGACGCGCTCGAGTTTTGCGGTCTGCGCCTCCTCGAGCGACCGCTCGGCCGAGTCGAAGTAGGCGCAGGAGTACATCATCGTGGGGTCCAGGAACAGCGAGAAGAGCTGGTTGCCCAGGTCGTAGTGGGCCGAGATGTTACGCCGGCTGCCGTCGCGGTCGTTGTGCGGGATCATCTTCGCCACGCGCTGTCCGGCGTGGAGTACCGGGTGCCAGCGCCGCCGCAGGTCGTCCATCCCGCTCATGTTGCGCGCCGCGATCCTGATCAGCGCAACCGCGTCGTCGGTGTCCCAGTGGCCCGGCCATGTAGGTCTCGGCCAGCCCGGTGCTGCCGCGCAGCACCTCGCGGTACACATGGGGCGAGCGCACCGTGACCACCGCGCGCAGCGCGGCGCCGGGGGGGCCGAAGCCAAATCGCCTCCCGCCCTCCACGATCTCGATCCGCTCGCCGCGCATCCGCGACAGCAGCCAGAAGAGGAACCGTCGCGCCGCCTGGTCCTTCATCGCGCGCGCTCCGGATGGCGGTGGTAGGGCGCCCCTTTGAGCTTGAGCCGCAGCGCGTTCCAGTAGATCAGCGCCACCACGCGCAGCGACCTGGCGGGGAAGCGCAGCAGTAGCCGGGTCAGGCGGACGCTCCGTCATCTCCCTGCGGGTGAGCGAGAGGGTCGCGTCGAACACGTGGCGCCCACCGTCGTCGCGCTCGTCGATGTGCACCAGCAGGTTGCCGTTGGGCTCGGTCACCCGCCAGTCGTAGTGCGAGTCCATGCCGATGAACGGCGACACGTGGAAGACCTTGTCCATGCGTGTCCCGCATCACCGTGTGCTCGCCGTCGCGGCCGAGGACGTAGCGTGGCGCTCGCCCCAGGGGGTGTTGGTGACCTGGGCGACAACGGCCTCCACTCGCCGCCCGCCCGCGGGCGAAGAGGTAGAAGAACGAGACGGGATTGAAGTTGTGCCCGAAGGTGCGCAGCGTCGTGAGCAGCCGCACGGGCCCGGCCGGCCTCGCGCCGGTGCGCTCCTCCACCAGGTCGCGCACCGACTCGCCGAGCGGCTGCCCGGGTCCCCCATGTAGTCCTCGCGCCTGAATCGCACGGGCGCCGCGCCGGTGGACGAGTAGAGCGGGTGACGGTCGAGCACGCCGGGCAGCTCGTCCAGGTCCAGCAGGAGCATCGCGTGGCGATAGGTGAACTCGTGCTCGACGGGCGTGAAGCGGCGGTGGCGCACCCACCCGTCGTAGATGGCCGAGGCGGTCATGCCGCCACCGGCGCGCGGCCGACGTCCGCGACCGCGCGCAGGGCGCTGACCACGCCGTCCTCGTGGAAGCCCCACCGCCAGTAGGCGCCGCAGTAGTGGGTCCGGTTCACGCCCGAGATCTCGCCATGGCGAGCCTGCGCCGCCACGCCCTCGGGCGTGAACACCGGGTGCGAGTACTGGATCGTCCTGATGACCTTGGCGGGGTCCACGTCCTCGGTACGGTTGAGCGTGACGCACAAGTTGGCCTTCGACTCCAGCGCCTGGAGGGAGTTCATCCAGTACGTCAGCGTCGTGCGTCGCGCGGGCGGGGAGGACAGGTGGAAGTTCCAGCTCGACCAGGCGGCGCGGCGGCGCGGCAGCAGCGACTCGTCGGTGTGCAGCACGGCCTCGTTCGGCTGGTAGGGGATCGCCCCCAGCAGCTCCGCCTCGCGGTCGCTGGGATCGGTGAGCATGGCCAGCGCCTGATCGGAGTGCGCGGCGATGACCACCTCGTCGAAGCGCTCGGTCTCGCAGCCCTCGGCCTGCACCTCCACGTGGTCGGCGGCGCGCGTGACCGCCCGCACCGGCGCGTTCAGCCTGCACCCGGTCGCCCAGCGGCCGCGTGATCTCCTCCACGTAGCGCCGCGCGCCTCCGGTCACCGAGCGCCAGCGCGGCCGGTCGCGAAAGCCGAGCATCCCGTGGTTGTGGAAGAAGCGCGCGAGGAAGGCGGCCGGGAAGGACCACATGGACTCGGGCTCGGCCGACCACACCGCCGACGCCTGGGGCACGATCAGCCGCTGCACGAACCACTCCGAGTAGCCGCCCGCCGCCAGGAACTCGCGCAGGCTCGGACCGCCGCTCCGGGATCCCGGTCCAGCAGCGCGCGCGCCTCGCGGTTGAAGCGCATCAGGTCGGCGACCATCCGCAGGAACCGGGGGTCCAGCGCCCGGCGCGGCTGCGCGAACAGCCCGCGCGGCGAGCCCGCGTACTCGAACGCGCCCGCCGCGTCGCTCACCGAGAAGCTCATGCGCGAGGGTTGCGTGGCCACCCCGAGCTCGGCCAGCAGAGCCTCGAAGCGGGGGTAGTTGCGGTCGTTGAGCACGATGAAGCCGGTGTCGACCCAGTGGGTCTCGTCCGCCAGGTCCACGCGCACGGTGTTGGTGTGCCCGCCGGCGTGAGAGCCCGCCTCGTAGACCGTCACGTCGTGCTCGCGGTGCAGGTGGTGGGCGGCGGTCAGGCCCGAGACGCCCGGCGCCCACGATCGCGACCCTCATCGCCGCACTGCCGCTATCAGGGCCGCGCCGGCAAGGGCCGAGCCGCCACCCAGGACCACCGTGCCCCAGCGGGCGTTGCCGGGCAGGGAGTCGGGATGGACCGCCAGCGTGGAGGCCACGTCGGTCAGGTCGCTGACCATCGCTCCCGCCAGCCACGGCGTGAGCCTGTCGCGGTCGTCCCCGGCCAGCAGCGCTCCGGCCGAGAGCGCGATGTCGCGGCCGCCCACGGCCCGCAGCATGAGCTTGACCGGGTCGCGCTGAGCCAGCTCGCCGATCCAGCCGGCCGCCACCGACTCCGGCTTGACCAGCAGGCCCACTCCGAAGCCCATTCGACCGAGTGCGAACAGCGTCGTGAGGGTGCGAGTGCGGGACATCACGCGTTCATACGCTCCGGCGCCGCCCACCGATCAGTGGTGGACAGGTGCCCGGGTGGGTTAGATTGCCCTCCACTGCCGTCCCATACGCGTGTGAGGAGATTGGGTTGGACACCAGCCGCCTGAAGTCGCTGCCCCTGTTCGAGTCGGTCTCGGACGAGGACCTGCAGAAGATCTCGCCGTTCGTGAGCGAGGTGTCGGTCTCGGAGGGCAAGCATCTCGTGGACGAGGGCGACTATGCCTACACGTTCATGGCCATCGAGGACGGCACGGCCGAGGTCCGGCGCGGCGGTGAGAAGGTGGCCGACCTGGGGCCGGGCGATTTCTTCGGCGAGGTCGGCCTGTTGGGTGACGACCGCCGCAACGCCACGGTGGTGGCCACCACGGACACCCGCCTGCTCACGCTCGACAAATGGGACATGAAGCGGCTGGAGAAGGCGGCGCCGAGCGCCGTTGAGAAGATCCGCGCCGCCGCCCGGGCGCGCGCGAACTAGAGCCGACCGGCTCAAGGCGGCGAGGACGGGAGGGCGGCCGTCGCGGCCCGCCGCGTGCGGCGAGCGCGGCATCCGCCGGGTAGATCTCACGCGGCGCCGTCCGGTCGGCGTTCTACACACATGACCACGATCCACGCCACAGTCGAAAGCCCGATCGGCCCGCTCACCCTGACCGCCCGCGACGGCAGCCTCACCGGCCTGCACATGGGGCCTCCCGGCGAGCTCGGGCTGGCCGCCGCGCCGTCCCCCGACGCCCCGCCGCTGCGCGACGCGCGCGTCCAGCTCGAGCGCTACTTCGACGGCGAGCCTGACCGAGTTCGACCTGCCGCTGGCGCCGGAGGGCACGCCGTTCCAGCTGCGCGTCTGGCACGAGCTGCGGCGCATCCCCTACGGCGAGAGCGTGAGCTACGGGGAGCTGGCGCGGCGGATCGGCCGGCCGGGCGCCGCGCGGGCCGTGGGCCTGGCCAACGGCCGCAATCCGATCGCCGTGGTGGTGCCATGCCACCGGGTCATCGGCGCGGACGGGTCGCTCACCGGGTTCGGCGGCGGCATCGAGCGAAAGCGCGCGCTGCTGGAGCTCGAGGCGGGCCGGACGGCGCTGGCGGTCTGAAGCCGCTCAGGCGTCGCGCTCGTCGCGCGCCGCGTCCTCCAGCGCGCCGCGCATCAGCTCGCTGTGCACCGACCGGGTGCCGCCGCGGCGCCGCTCCCACGAGCCGTCGGGCTTCAGGTCCCAGCCGAACGTGTCGTCGGCCAGGCAGCGCTCCAGCGTGTCCTCGACCTCCTCGCGCAGGATGCCGTCCTCCACCGGCGTGAGCAGCTCGACGCGGGTGTCCAGGTTGCGCGGCATCAGGTCCGCCGAGCCGATGTAGTAGCGCCGCTCGCCGCCGCGCTCGAAGCCGTACACCCGCGAGTGCTCCAGGAAGCGACCGACCACGGAGACCACGCGGATGTTGTCGCTGACCCCCGGGACGCCGGCGCGCAGGCAGCAGATGCCGCGCACGTTGAGGTCCACCCGCACGCCGGCCTGGGACGCCTCGTACAGCGCGCGGATGCAGCGGCGGTCCACCAGCGAGTTCATCTTCATGACGATCCGGGCGGGGTCGCCGGCGCGGTGGGCCTCGACGGTGCGCTCGATCTCCGCCAGCAGCCCGTCGCGCATGCGCTCGGGCGCCACCAGCGTCTTGTGGTAGCTGGGCGGGCGCGCTGCACCGGTCAGCGCGTTGAACAGCGACGCCACGTCGGCCGCCACCTCGCGATCGCAGGTGAACAGGCCGAAGTCCTCGTACAGGCGGGCGGTCTTGGCGTGGTAGTTGCCGGTGCCCACGTGCACGTAGTGGCGCACGCCGGTGCCCTCGCGCCGCACCACCAGGAGCGCCTTGGCGTGGGTCTTCAGCCCCGGTAGCCCGTGCACCACGTGGGCGCCCGCCTCCTCCAGCGAGCGCGCCCAGCCGATGTTGCGGCGCTCGTCGAAGCGGGCCTTGAGCTCCACCAGGCACACGGCCTGCTTGCCGCGCTCGGCCGCCTCGATCAGCAGGGGCACGAGCGCCGAGTCGCCCGAGGTCCGGTACACGGTCATCTTGATGGCCAGCACGTCGGGGTCGTTCACGGCCTGCTCGACGAACCGCTCGACGCTGGCCGCGAACGAGTCGTAGGGGTGGTGCACCAGCAGGTCGCCGTGGCGCATGGCCGCGAACACGTCGGGCTTTCCGCCGCGGCCCGAGAACGGGTCGGCGCTCACGGGCGACCAGGGCTCCTCGCGCAGGTGCTTGAAGCCCTCGATGCCGTAGATCTGCATCAGGTCGCTCAGGTCCACCAGGCCGTCCACGTCCACCACCTGGTTCTCCTCGATGCCCAGCTGGTCGATCAGGAACGCGCGCATCTCCCCGTCGATGTCGCCCGACACCTCGAGCCCCACGACCTCGCCGAAGCGCCGCCGCCGCAGCTCCTTCTCCACCGCGCGGATGAGGTCGTCGGCCTCGTCGGAGACCTCGAAGTCGGCGTCGCGCGCCACCCGGAAGAACGCGTGGTGCTCCACCTCCATGCCCGGGAAGAGCGCGTCCAGGTGGCGGGCGATCACGGACTCCAGCGCCACGAAGGTGTTGTCGCCGAGGTCCACGAACCGCGGCACCACCTCGCGCGGGACCTTCACGCGCGCGAACAGCTCGGTGTCGGTCACCGGGTCGCGCAGCCACACCGCCAGGCTCAGCGAGAGGTTGGAGATGTAGGGGAACGGCCGGCCGGGGCCCACGGCCAGCGGCGTGAGCACCGGGAAGATCTGCTCGTAGAAGAGCCGGTCCAGGCGCTCCAGCTCCTCGGGCGAGCAGCCGTCGCACGTCCAGCACCCGGATGCCCTCCTGCGCCAGCCGCGGGCGCACCCGCTCCTCCCAATGCCGGGACTGGCGGCGCGCGAGCTCCTGCGTGCGCTCGGTGATCCGCTCGATCGTCTCCAGGGGCGACAGGCCGTCGGCCTTGCGCGCGTCGATGCCGGCCTCCACCTGGTCGTGCAGCCCGGCCACCCGCACCATCGTGAACTCGTCGAGGTTGGAGCTGTAGATGGCCAGGAACTTGAGCTGCTCCATGAGCGGCGTGGCCTCGTCCTCCGCCAGCTCGAGCACGCGCTCGTTGAAGTCCAGCCACGACAGCTCGCGGTTCACGTACAGCTCGGTGGAGTCCAGGTCGGGGGCCTGCACGCTCGGGCTCTCCATCGCCTGACTCCATCGCTCTGATTGTCTCCTGTTCTATGTTGCGCACGTGATCTGGCTCCTTCGCCACGCCGAGGCACAGGACGGGACCCCCGACGAGGAGCGCGAGCTCACCGCCGACGGCGAGGAAGGCGCGCGCGGCGGGGGCCGCGCTCAAGGCGCTCGGCGTGGAGATCAGCGCTTGTCTCACGAGTCCCAAGGTCCGCGCGGTGCAGACGGCCCGGCTGGCGTGCGAGCCGTTCGGGGTCACGCCGATCGAGGACAAGCGGCTGGAGGGTGGACCGGTGGACCCCCGCGCCGTGGCGGCCGACCAGGGCGCCGACGTGCTGCTGGTCGGGCACGACCCCGACTTCTCGATGGCCCTGCACACGCTCACGGGCGCGCAGGTGCGCATGAAGAAGGGCGGGCTGGCCGCCGTGGATCGAGGCGAGCTCAAGGCCCTGCTCCGTCCCTCTGAGCTGAGGGCGATCGCCGCTGCGGGCCCAGTCCGTCGATGAGCTTGGCGGCGAAGTCCCGCTCCTCCAGACGCTCCCATTCGCGCACGAAGGCCGTGTGCAGGACCCCGCGCCGGGCCGTGAGATAGGCGCCCAGCGCCTCGAGCCCGCGATAGCGGTCCAGGTTGGGCGCGCGCGTGGCCGCCGCGGGCTCGAGGTCTCGCGCCCGGCGCCCTGCTGAGAACTCGAGCGCCTCGGCGTCCTCGGCCCGCAGCCGGCGCTCGTGCGCGCGCACGCGGGGCAGCATCACGTCGCAGTCGTGGATCTCGCCCAGCAGGTCCTGCAGCCGGCGCGCCGCGCGCGCTCCGTCCGCCGCCGGGCGGCCGAAGGCGGGGCGCGTGGTCTCCAGCACGTAGCGGAGCCGCTTGGCGGCGATCCGCATGTCGTGCAGCGCCTTGACCTCATCCGGGTCGACCGCGAGCGGCCCGAAGGAGCGCAGCTCCGCCAGGCGGACGGCCACGATCCGCCGCGCGTTGGCGTCCAGCGGGCCGTCGGGATCCAGCCGCTTGACCTTGCGTGCCTTCACGCCGGCGCCTCCTCCCGGCGAGCTGTGAGGGCGAGCGCCTCCAGGCGCTCTGCGAGCCCCCCGGCCTGGGCCTCCTCCAGCGCTCGCGCCACCGCCTGGTTCCCGGCCTCCTGATCGGCCCGCAGCTCCGCCACCAGGCCCTCGACTCCAGGCCGCTCGGCGGTACCGAGCTCGCTCGCCAGGCTCTCCAGCGACGCGATCGCCACGTCGGGGTCGCGGCGCTCGCCCAGGGCGTCGGCCAGGCGCTTGACCTCCTTGAGGACCGCCTTGTGCTCCTTCTTGGGGAAGCAGGCAGAGAAGACCTCGAGCGCTGCGCGCAGCCTGCGCGTGGCCACCCGCATGTCGTGCACGCGCTCGATGTCGCCGGTGTCGAGCACCCCGTCCGCGTGCTCGAACACCTCGCGCGCTCGTGTGTCCACGGCCGCCGCGGCCGCGTCGCCGAAGCGGGTGTCGGGCGCCAGGCCTCGGATCGGGCGCGCCTTGGCCATGGCTCAGGACGCCTCCACCATCTCGAGGATCACGCCTTCCCGCAGCCCGCCGCGGGCGATCCGCAGCGGCAGCCCGAGGCAGTCCGACACCGACTCCAGCACGAGGATGCCCGCCGGCAGGAGTCGCACGCGCTCTGGGTCGAGCTCGAACCGCTCGGCAACCTCGGCGATGGGCGTGGCCGACAGGACCCGCACGCCGCGCTCCAGCGTCTCGTGCGCCAGCTCGGCGCCCACGAGTCGCCGCAGCGATGTGGCGGTGCCGCCCACGGCCACCGCGCCGTCCGCGGCGGGGGTCTCCAGCCCCTCGAACACCCCGGCCACGTGGCGGCGGAGCATCTCCAGCTCGGCAACCGACGGCGGGTCGCTGCGCAGGTAGGCGTCGGCCAGGAAGCCCGAGCCCACGCGGAAGGACTCCGACCAATGGACCTCGCCGTCGGGCGTGCCCACCGCGATCTCGGTCGACCCGCCGCCCACGTCCACCACGGCGATGGTGCCGGTCGCGGGCTGGGCGAGGGTGCGGGTGGCGCCCACGAACGAGAGCCGCGCCTCCTCCTCGCCGGAGAGCACGCGCAGCGGCACGCCCAGCCTGTCCTCGACCGCCGCCACCAGCTCGTCGCCGGTTGACGGCGTTGCGGATGGCGGCGGTGGCCACGGCCGCCAGCTCCTGCGCGCCCACCTCGCGCGCGACCTTCGCCTGTGTACTCACCACCTCGGCCGTCTCCTCCACCTTGTCCAGGGGTATCGCGCCGCCCTTGCCAAGGCTACGGCCGATGCGGGTGAACGCGCGCTGGGTCACCAGCTCGCGCAGGGACCCGCCGCCGGCGTCGGCCACCAGCAGCCGCGTGGTGTTGCTGCCGATGTCGATGCACCCGACGATCAACGGAGTCCGCTTGAGCTTTGCAGACTTCCGGGGAGGCGACTCAAGCCTGCTTGACAACGATCCCCTCGAGCACGTGGGCCACATGCTCGCACGCGTCGATGGCCTGCTCCAGGCGCTCGAACACGTCCTTCCAGCGGATCACCACCATAGGGTCGATGCCTCCGGAGAAGAGCGCTCCCAGGGCCTGACGGCTGATGCTGTCCCCCTCGTCCTCCAGGCGGTCGACGTTGGCCAGGTGCGGCCAGATCGAGTCCAGGGAGTCGAGCTTGCCCAGCGCCGCGGCGATCTCACGGCCCGCGTCGCGAAGCACTCCGGTGAGCTCCACGGCCTGCTCCATGGGCGCCTCGATCTTGTACAGGCCCAGCACGTCGGCGGACTCCTCGGCGTAGTCCACCACGTCGTCCAGGGCGGCGGCCAGCGCGTGGATGTCCTCGCGGTCCAGCGGCGTGACCGCCGTGGAGTAGAGCTGGTGCAGGATGTCGTGAGTCAGCTGGTCGCCGGCCTCCTCGAGCGTCTTGATCTCCCCGCGCAGGCCGGAGTCGTCGGGCCACGCGCGCATGAGCCGATCGAGCTTCTCCGTGACCTCCACCAGGTTCGACCCCGAATCCTGGAGCAGGGAGAAGAACGTGCGGTGGTTGGGCGCGCTTGCGAAGAGCGCCACGGTCAGCCGCCGCGCAGGCCGGGGGCGAGCTCGGGGTGCGACGCGTCCTCGAACTCGCGGAACAGCCCGGTGACCACGAACGCCGTCTGCTCGCCGATGTCCACCGCGTTGTCGCCGATCCGCTCCAGGCAACGGGCCACCAGCATCATGTGCATGGCCCACTCGCGCGTGTCGGGATCGTCGCCGATCTCCAGCGCGCGGGCGAACGAGGCGCGGTTCAGGCGGTCGATCTCGTCGTCCTGGCGAACCAGATCCTCGGCCAGGCCCACGTCGCGGCGCTCGAAGGCTTGCTTGGCCTGCACCACCAGCGAGCCGGCCAGCTCGCCCATCCGCGTCAGGTTGGCCAGAAGCTCCTGGTCGGCGGGTGGCTCGTGTCCGGCGAGCGGCACCAACTTGGCCATGTTCACGCACTGGTCGCCCATCCGCTCCACATGGCTGATCACGTGCAGCAGCGCGGCCACGATTCGGAGGTCGCCGGCCACCGGGGCCTGCAGCGCCATGAGCGACAGGATGCCCTGGTGGACCTCCATGTAGCGGCCGTCGATGCGGTCGTCGTCGGCGATCACCATGGCCGCCAGCTCCACGTCCTGGTGCTGCACGGTCTCGATCGCGCGGTCGAGCGCGCCGGCCACCAGGTCCAGGCCCCCGAGGGCCGCCCGCTCGAGGGCTTCGAGCTCGTCCTGGAAGGCCTGGCGGCTGGTGGTATCGCCGGCGGCCAAGTCAGCCGACCTTCCCGGTCACGTAGGCCTCCGTGCGCTGGTCGGACGGGTTGGTGAAGATCTTTTCGGTGTCGTCGAACTCCACGACCCGGCCGGTGCGGTTCTTCTCGGTGGCGTCCAGCTCCACGGTGAAGAACGCCGTCATGTCGGACACGCGCGCGGCCTGCTGCATGTTGTGGGTCACGATCACGATCGAGTAGTTCTCGCGCAGCTCCAGCATCAGGTCCTCGATCTTGCCCGTGGAGATGGGGTCCAGGGCCGAGCAGGGCTCGTCCATGAGGATCACGTCCGGGTTGGTGGCCAGAGCGCGGGCGATGCACAGGCGCTGCTGCTGGCCGCCCGACATGCCGAACGCGTTGGTCTTGAGCCGGTCCTTGACCTCGTCCCACAGCGCGCCGCGCCTCAGCGCCTGCTCAACGATGTCGTCCATGTTGCCCTTCATGCCCAGCACGCGGGGGCCGAAGGCGATGTTCTCGAAGATCGACTTGGGGAACGGGTTGGGCTTCTGGAACACCATGCCGATGCGCTTGCGCACCTCCACGGCGTCCACGTCCGACCCGTAGAGGTCCTGGCCGTGGTAATCGAGCCGGCCGGTCACAGTCGCGCCCGGGATCAGGTCGTTCATCCGGTTGAGGCAGCGCAGCAGCGTGCTCTTGCCGCACCCGGATGGACCGATCAGCGCCGTGATCTCGTTCATGTGGATGTCGAAGGTGATGTCGCGCACCGCGGGATTCCCGCTGTAGGCCACCTCGACGCCGTTGATCGAGAAGATGGCCTCGCGGTCGGCCTTCGGCTCCCGGCGCTGGCCATCGACCGCCGTCCGCTTGAGGTCCACGCCCGGCTCTGCCTGCGACTTGTCGCGGCCGGAGGGCAGGCCCGTCTCGGTTCGCTCTTGCTCGGGCTCGGTCATCTGCTCAGCCACTCTAGGTCACCTACCACTTCTGCTCGTAGCGATTGCGAAGCCAGATGGCCACGGCGTTCATCGACAGCAGCAGGATCATCAGCACGATGATCGCGCCGGCCGCCAGTGACGCGAAGTCATTGACGTCGTTGGACGGGCGCGAGATCCAGTCGAAGATCTGGATCGGCAGCGCGGTGAACTGCGAGAACAGGTCGGGGTCGAAGGCCACGAACGTGGCGGCCCCTACGACGATCAGCGGCGCCGTCTCCCCGATGGCACGCGAGAGCGCGAGGATCACGCCGGTGGCGATGCCCGGGATCGCCGCGGGCAGGACCTGGCGCCAGATGGTCTGCCATTGGGTGGCGCCCAGGGCCATCGAGCCCTCGCGGATCGAGGGCGGCACGGCCCGGATGGCCTCGCGGCCGGCGATGATCACGACCGGCAGGACCAGCAGGCCCAGGGTCAGGCCGCCGGCCAACACCACGTTGCCCTGCGAGAAGGGGCCGCGCACGAGGAACGCCAGGCCGAGGATGCCGTAGACGATCGAGGGCACCGCGGCCAGGTTCTGGATGTTCACCTCGATCGCGCGGTTGTACCAGCGCTCGCGGTCCGCGTACTCCTCGAGATAGATGGCGGTGGCCACCCCCACCGGCACGATGAACACGGTGACCACGCCCATCAGCCAGATCGTGCCCAGCAGCGCCGCCCGGACGCCCGCGTTGGCGGCCACAGAGGATGGGTAGTCGGTGATGAAGGCGAAGTCGACCGACCCCAGGCCGTCGCTGGCCACGTCCACCAGCAGGGTGCCCAGCAGGATCACCGACAGCCCCAGGCAGGCCAGCAGCGCCAGCCGGAACGCGTTGCCCTTGAGCTTGGTGGACTGCGAGGCTTGGCCGACGGCGCGCGAGACGGAGCTCACTCGTACACCTGCCTGTACTTGCGCACGAACCTGATCGAGATCATGTTCATGACGAGGGTGATCAGGAACAGCAGCATCCCGACCGCGAACACGGTCTTGTATTGAACGCTGCCGGTGGCGATGTCGCCCTTTGCGACCGCGCCGATGTAGGAGGTCATCGTGTACATCGGCTCGCGGGCGTCGGCGGTGAGCGCGGCCACCTGGCCGGCGGCCACGAGCACGATCATCGTCTCTCCAACCGCGCGGGACGCGCCCAGAACGATGGCCGCCACGATGCCCGAGAGGGCCGCCGGGAAGACCACTCGGGTGGACGTCTGGAGCTTGGTGGCGCCCAGGCCGTAGGAGCCCTCGCGCAGCGATGCCGGTACGGCCGACATCGCGTCCTCGGACACCGATGCGATCGTGGGCACCACCATGAAGCCCATGATGATCGCGGCCGAGAGCGCGTTGAACACGCCCACCTCCAGCGTCGCGATGTCGGTGAGGATCGTGGGGGTGAAGAAGGTCAGGGCGAAGTAGCCGAACACGATCGTGGGCACGCCGGCCGTGAGCTCGAGCACGGGCTTGAGGGTCTTGCGCACGCGCGGGCTGGCGTACTCGCTGAGGTAGATGGCCGAGCCCAGGCCCAGCGGCACCGCCACCAGCAGCGCGATGGCCGTGATCAGGAACGTGCCGCCCACGAGCGGCAGCACGCCGAAGCTCTGCGGCTTGATCACGGGCGACCAGTCCTTGCCGAACAGGAACTCGCTCACGCCCACGTCCTCGAAGAAGACGAGCGTCTCGCGCAGCAGCGAGATCACGATGCCGGTGGTGGTCAGGACCGACACCAGGGCCGCCAGCAGCAGCAGCCCCTTGATCACGTCCTCGCCGATGCGACGACGCGCCACCCCCAGTGCGGGGGTGGCGCGTGCCGCTGTGGCTCCTGCTTCCACCTGCGTCGTCCTAGCTGCCGAGGGTGGACTTGCCCTTGTCGAGCTGCTCGGTGGTCAGCGGCACGATCTGCGCCGCCTCGGCGATGGTCTGCTGGTTCTCCAGCACGTAGTCCATGAACGCCTTCACCTGCGGCTTGTCCGTCAGGGCCTTGTCGCTGGGGTACATGAACAGCGGACGGGCGAGCGGCTTGTAGGTGCCGTCCTGGATCGCGGCGTTGCTGGGCTTCACGCACCCGTCGCCGCCATCGACGCCCACCAGGTTCAGCTTCTCCTTGTTCTGCTCGTAGTAGGAGAAGCCGAAGTAACCGAGGCCACCTTCCTCGCCCTCGACGCCCTGCACCAGCACGTTGTCGTCCTCGGAGGGCTGGTAGTCCTTGCGGCTGACCCCCTCCTCACCGTTGATCTCGTCGGTGAAGAAGTCGAACGTGCCCGAGTCGGTGCCGGGGCCGAACAGCGTGGCCTGGGTGTCGGGGAACTTCGGGTTGACCTCGTTGAAGCTCTTGACCTTGGAGCCCTGGTTCCACAGCGTCTTGAGCTCGGCCGTGGTCATGCAGTCGATCTTGGTCGCCGTGTTGGTCACGACGGCGATGCCGTCGTTGGCGATCTGGACCTCCTTGTAGGTGATGCCGTTCTTCTTGCAGACGGGCACCTCCTCGTCGGCCTTGATCGCCCGCGACGCGTCCGAGATGTCCGTCTCGCCGGCGCAGAACTTCTCGAAGCCGCCGCCGGTTCCGGAGGTGCCCACGGACACCTTCACGTTCGGGTTCTCGCCCTGGAATGCCTCGGCGGCCGCTTGGGCGAATGGGCCCACGGTGCTCGAGCCGTCGATCCTGATGGAGCCTGAGAGGTCGCCGCCTCCGCCGCTGCCACCAGAGCCTGAATCGTCGTCGTCGTCGCCGCAGGCGATGACGCCGAGGGCCAGCACCGCGCCGGCCAGAAGCGCAAGCCACTTCCTCATGCGTGTCTCCTTGTCTTGGTCATCGGGACGTCGGTCGAGGCTCGCAGCACGCCTCCACGAGTCTGTTGCGGACTTGTCTCCGGGATGTGAAAGGGATGTAAAGGCGCCCTTCCAGGCCCGGTCAGGGCTGGAAGCGGTACCCGAACCCGAAGTGGGTGTGGATGAGGAGGCGACCAGGCAGCGCGCGGTCGAGCTTGTGCCTGAGCCGCCCCACGTACACGTCCACCGAGCGGTCGGCCTTGCGGTAGGGCTCACCCCAGACCGTGCGGTAGAGCTCCTCCCGGCTCACGATCCTGCCCTCGCGCTCGACGAGCGCGGTCAGCAGCTCCAGCTCGCGGGCCGTCAGGTTGAGCGGCCGCCCGTCCGCCATCGCCAGGTATTCGGCGGGTCGGATCTCGACTGCGCCTGCCTGCAACCGCTCGTTCGTGGCCGCTTCCACGCCGCAAAGGTCCCATCTGAAGCGAAAAAGCTCGTTATGTGCGCGTGACCGGGCTGTGAAAATGCTGTAAACGAGCAACTTCAGCGGGTGGGTGGCGTATTCTGGCTCCAGGTGAACGTGACTGATCACGGCCCGATCAGGCTCGCCGTGCTCGATTCCGACTCGGGCTTCGTGCGCGTCCTGGTCAACCGCCTAGAGGGTCTCGGCTGGCAGTACCGCCGCCTGGAGGCCGCCCCGCGCGTGGAGGAGTTCGTCGCCATGCGCGTGAACGCCGTGGTCGTGGACCTGGCCCTGCTCGGCCCCGCGGCCTGGGAGTTCCTGGAGAAGCTCACCGCCGCCATGCCGGGCCTTGGCGTGGTGGTGTGCACAGGGCGCTCGACCGTGGCCCAGCGCGTTCGCGGGCTCCGGCTGGGAGCCGACGACTGGGTCACCAAGCCCTGCCATCCCGAGGAGGTGCTTGCTCGCGTCGAGGCCGTGGTGCGCCGCCGCAAGCAGGCTTCGGGGCGGGGCGATGAGGCGCCCGTCCAGGCCGGCGACCTGGAGATCCGGGCGGATCAGTTCCAGGCCTTCTCCGGGGGTCGCAGCGTGGACCTCACCCGGCGCGAGTTCGAGGTGCTGCAGCTGCTGGCACACGCGGAGGGCAAGGTGCTCCAGCGCGAGGAGATCTACCAGCAGGTGTGGGGCTACGCGATGGCCCATGGCGACCGCTCCGTGGACGTGTTCATCCGCAAGGTGCGCCAGAAGCTCGAGGGCGCGTCGCCCGGATGGCGGTACATCCACACCCACTTCGGCGTGGGCTACCGGTTCGACCCGGAGCTGCGCGAGCCGCGGGTCACGCGCGGCCAGGGCATGCCCGCGCCCGAGCCCGATGTGAGCGCGGCCCTGGAAGAGTCGCGCGCAGGCCTGACCTAGCGGCCGAGTCCTAGCCACCGAGTGGCTTGCAGCCGTGCGGCCGCGGCCTGTGCCATTGCCATACTCCGAGCCGTGTCCAAGCTCCGAACGGCCGCGGCCATCGCGGCCGCCTCGCTTGCGGTCCACCAGGGCCGTTTCCTGATCGCCGGGCACGGCACGGCGGGCGAGCCCGGCGGCCACGCCTACCTGCCCCTGGCGGGTCTGGCCGTGGGGCTCGCACTGGCCGTGGCGGCCGCTCAGCTGCTGGCCGTGGTCGCGCGCGCCCGCTCGACCGGGAGGGCGGGCGAGGGACCCCTGGGCTTCGCCCCCGCGTGGCTGCTCGCCGCGCTGGCGATCGCCGCGATCTTCACCGCGCAGGAGCTGCTGGAGGGCATGCTCGTGGCCGAGCGCGCGGACGGCCTGGCGGCCGTCACGGGTGCCGGCGGCTGGGTGGCATACCCGCTGGCGCTGGCCGCGGGCGCGCTGGTGGCGCTGGGGCTCAAGGGCGCCCGCGCAGCCGTCGTCGCGGCGGCCCGCGGGGCGCGCCGCGCGCCGGCGGGGCGCGAACCGAGCCGGCGCCTGGATCTGCCTCGTGCCCATCGCCACCGCGCCGGAGCGCTGGCGCTCCATCTGGCCGGGCGCGCTCCTCCCCTGTCCCTCCGCTGAGGCCCAGCGCGCGGCCATGGGGCCGCGCGCACGTCGAGCAGGAGGAAACGCATGTCTAACAGGACGAGATTGGGGCTGATCGCCGTGGCCGCCCTCGTGGCCGTGGTGGCGTTCGTGGTCATCAGCCCGGGCGAGGAGAGCGAGCAGGCCGACGACCCGGCCACCACGCAGGCTCAGGAGCCCGCCCCCACGGAGACCGACACGACCCCCACGGCCACCGCCAGGTCGGCCCCGCCGCCCCCGCCCGAGGAGATCGTGCTGCGCGGCGGGACGCCCGAGGGCGGCGTGCAGCGGATCGTGGTCGACAGGGGCAGCACGGTGCGGATGGTGGTGGCCTCCGACTCCCAGGACGAGATCCACGTGCACGGCTACGACCTCTACCGCGACACCGCTCCGGGAAAGCCCGCGCGCTTCCGCTTCAAGGCCAACACGGAGGGCGTGTTCGAGATCGAGAGCCACACGGCCGAGGACGCCGGGCGCGAGCCGCTGATCGCGCGGCTGGTGGTCGAGCCCTCCTGAGGGCCCGGAGCACCGCATGAGCCTGCTGGCACACGGCATCGTCGGCCGCGCCGACCTGCCCATCCCGGAGTGGCTGTTCGGGTGGGCGGCGGCCATGGTCCTGGTCATCTCCTTCGTCGCTCTGGCCGTGCTGTGGCCCCGGCCGCGGCTGCAGGACCAGGAGTTCAGGCCTCTGCCGGGAGGCGTCTCGCGCGTGCTCACCAGCCGCGCGGTGGAGCTGCTGTGCGGAGCGATCGGCGTCGCGTTGCTGGTGCTGGTGGTGTGGACCGGCCTGTCGGGCATCCAGACCCCCCAGGCCAACTTCGCACCGACCTTCGTTTTCGTGATCTTCTGGTTGGGCTTCGTGCCGCTGGCGGTGCTGTTCGGCGACGTGTTCCGCGCCTTCAACCCCTGGCGGGCGATCGGCCGGGCGGTGGCCTGGGTCGCCAGCGCGGCGGCGCGCGGACCGGTGCCGGCCCCCATGACCTACCCGGAGCGCCTGGGCCATTGGCCGGCGGCGGCGGGCCTTTTCGCCTTCGCGGCGCTGGAGCTCGTGGCGTCCAACGGCGACAAGCCGGAGAACGTGGCGATCGCCGCGCTCGTCTACTCGGGCGCGACGTTCGTGGGCATGGCCCTCTACGGCGTCGAGGCGTGGTGCGAGCGCGGGGAGGCCTTCGGGGTCTACTTCAACCTGTTCTCGCGCATCTCCCCGCTCTGCCGCAAGGGCGATGAAATCGGGCTCCGGCGCCCGCTGTCGGGGCTCGCCGCGTTCCAGCCCGTCGCGGGAACGATCGCGCTGCTGGCGGTTCTGATCGGATCGGTCACCTTCGACGGCGTGGCCGAGGCGCCGCTGTGGACGGGGATCTCTCCAGACCTGGCCGAGTTCTTCCGCTCGCTCGGGTTCTCGCCCGAGAAGGCGCTGGAGGGCACCTTCCTTCTGGGGCTGGTGGCAGCGATCGCGCTGGTTGGCGGCTTCTACCGGCTCGGCGTGGCCGGCGCGCGCACGGTGGGCGGCGACCTCTCGGCCGGCGAGCTGGCCAAGGCCTTCATCCACACGCTGGTGCCGATCGCGTTCGCCTACGTGGCCGCGCACTACCTCACGCTCCTGCTGTACCAAGGCCAGGCTGTCGTGCGCGTCTCCACCGAGCCGTTCGGCTACCTGGCGTCCAACCCGCTGGGCGAGGACGGCACCGACCTGTTCGGCACGGCCGGCGACGCCATCGACTACGCGGTGATCGGCGCCACCGCCACCTGGTACTGGCAGGTGGGCTTCGTGGTGGTCGGCCACGTGGCCGCGCTGATCCTCGCGCACGATCGCGCCCTGGCCATCTATCGCGACTCGCGGCTGGCCGTGCGGTCCCAGTACTGGATGCTGGTCGTGATGGTCGGGTTCACCAGCCTCGCGCTGTGGCTGCTGGCGCAGTCGAACGGATGATCGTTCTCGCACACGCCGGCCACTGGCTCGTGCAGGCCGCCTACTTCCTGCCCGTGGTGGCGTTCCTGGTCTGGCTCGGCGTGACCACGGTGCGCGAGCGCCGCCGCGGCGGGCCGGGGCCTAGGGGAAGCTCGAGACGCTGAACTGGAAGGCGCTGGCCGCCTGCGCGGCGCGCGCGGCGCCATTGGCCTGTCCCGGCGCCTCGAAGTAGATCGTGCGGGTGGAGTTCATCCGGTTCGAGGGGCTGCTGCGCGGGTCGGTGTTCGGGAGGTTGCCCAGCAGGTCGGGCCCGCTGTTGCCGAAGGCCTGCGCGTCGCCGGTGCATTGCGTCTCCACGCCTCCGCCCGGCGTGCTGTCGTCCAGGTAGTACGTCCCCACCGCGAGGCCCGGGATGTCGCTGTCCACCGAGTGGGCCATCGACAGCCCGCCCTGCGGCCCGTCGACGCTCTCCCAGTTGACCGCTCCGCCGGCCGGCGTCTCCGGCTGCCCGTTGATCGCCAGGCCGCCCGTGTTGTTGTTGTTCTTGTAGGTCATCCCGTTGGCCGCGGATGAGTAGTCGTGGTAGTCCAGGGGCCCCGGGACCGCGTGCACGCGCAGGAAGGTGCGCACGTCCTCGCGACCCTCGTAGAACAGGTGCTCGCGCTGGACGAGCGGCCCGCTGTTGGCGCCCACGTACGAGCGGATCGCGCGCACGGGCCCGCTCTTGTTGGCGATGAAGGCGCCCTCGGCGTCGTTGAAGGTGTCCTCGCTGCGGCCGCAGTTGCCCGCCGCCAGCCGGGCCTTGGCGCGATCGAGGATGTCGACCTCGGTGGCGTTGCCCGCCTTCACGCGCAGCTGGTCCTTGAGCCACCGGTCGGAGAAGTGCACCGTGTAGTTGGGCGAGCTCACCGTGGAGTTCTCGGGGTTGGGCCCGTCCTCGAGCTTGTAGGTGGTCTTGTAGTCGCCCGACAGCAGGTTGAACTGGTAGTCCACGTACTTGTGGCCCGCGCCAGGACTGAGCCCGCCGCTGCGCCGGAAGAGGTAGACCCAGCCGTCCTTGGTCTGGCCGCCGAGCGTGGAGCGCACCCGCACCTTCACGCCGCTGCCCGCAACGACCCCGTTGGGGTTGCCCGAGCCGCCCGGCGCCTCGAAGCCGGTGTCCTTGGCCATGAGCGCGATCTCGTCGTTGGCGTCCACGTTCGCGTTCGTGTCCGCACCGGTGAAGGTGCCGGCGTCCGTGTAGACGGTGGTGGTGTAGCCGCCGTAGTTGCCGTTGTAGACCTGGCCCAGGTCGATCGACTTGCGCTCGTCGACCTGGATCGGCACCTGGAACCAGCTGTCCTCAATCCAGCGGAAGGCCACCACGTCGCCCGCCGGTGTGGACGCCAGGCCGGGCACCTGGGCGCCGGTCAGGACCACCGGGTCGGCGGGACGGTCGAGCGTGCAGCCGGTGAAGGCCAGGGTGGCCGCTCCGGCCGCCACTGCAAGTCGTCGCGCGCGCATCGACGGCGACCCTAGTTCGGCGCGCCCGCTCGGGTCAAGGCGCTACCGACCCGGAGCGCGGCTTGCCCCGTGCCACAATCGCCCCGTGCCGGACTCCTCCGCTCTGCTGCCCTTCGCCCTCGCCAGCGCCGCGCTGATCGCGGTGCCGGGTCCCGCCGTGGTCTACATCGTCACGCGCGGGATGGCCCAGGGCCGCTCGGCGGGCGTGATCAGCGCGCTGGGGATCGAGGCAGGCGGGCTCGTGCACGTGGCGGCGGCCACCGCGGGCCTGTCCGCGCTGGTGGCCTCGTCGGCCACCGCCTTCAGCGTGGTCAAGTACGCCGGGGCCGCCTACCTCATCGCCCTGGGCATCCAGAAGCTGACAGCGCGCGAGCAGGGCCCCTTGGCGGAGGCGCCGCCCGCGCCGAGGGCGGCGTTGTTTCGCCAGGGCGTGGTGGTCAGCGCGCTGAACCCCAAGGTGGCGATCTTCTTCGTGGCCTTCCTCCCGCAGTTCGTCGATCCGGGCCGGGCCGTGGCGCCGCAGGTCGCGATCCTCGGCGCGCTGTTCATCGCGATCGCCGCGGCGCTGGACATCGCGTGGGCGCTGGCGGCAGGCACGGCGGGGGACCGCCTGCGCCGCAGCGTGCGCGCGCGGAGGGTGCTCGACCGCGTGAGCGGCGCGACGTTCGTGGGCTTGGGCGCGGCCGCCGCGCTCGCGCGCCGCTAACCCCGCCGCATCAGGCGCCCGACGGCGGCCATCAGCTCGGTGGTGAGCTCCTCGGGCTCGCCCTCGCCCTGGCCGCCGATCACGCAGTGCCGCGCGTGGTCGTCCAGCAGCCCCAGAGCGACCTTGTCGAGCGCCGCCTGGATCGCCGCGATCTGGGTCAGCACGTCGATGCAGTAGCGGTCCTCCTCGACCATTCGCTCGACGCCGCCCACCTGCCCCTCGATCCGCCGCAGCCTGTTGATCAGCTGCTCGCGGGTGGCGCTGTAGCCGCGCGCGGCACCCGCCTTCGTCGCTGCCATCCACGGTCCTCTCTTTGGTTGCCGAGGACGAGGCTAGCAATACCCCCAGGGGGTTTGCTAGCGTCTCGGACATGGAAGCTTCGAGCGCAGCCCACGAGCACCACCACCACGAGCTCCCGACGTCGGGCAGCGCCCTCACCGCGATGGCGGCCAGCGCCACCCTGCACTGCCTCACCGGGTGCGCCATCGGCGAGGTCACCGGCGTGGTGGTGGGAACCGCGCTGGGCTTCTCGGACTTCGGCACGATCGCGCTGGCCATCGGCCTGGCGTTCCTGTTCGGCTACTCGCTCACGAGCCTGCCGCTGCTGCGTGCGGGGATGGCGCTGGCTGCGGTGATCCCGATCGCGCTGGCCACCGACACGCTGTCGATCGCCGTGATGGAGGTGGTGGACAACGCGATCCTCCTGCTCATCCCGGGAGCGATGGAAGCGGGCGTCGGCGACGTGCTGTTCTGGGGCTCGCTCGCCGTGGCGCTGGTGATCGCCGGGTTCGTGGCCTTCCCGGTCAACCGGCGCCTGATCGCGCGCGGCAAGGGCCACGCCGTGCTGCACGAGACGGGCATCCACGGCGGCCCACCCACCTGGCTGGTGGGGACGATCGCCGCAGTGGCGGGCGTGTTCGGCACGATCGTGCTGGCGGCCGAGCTGGTCTGACTCCGCTCTACCCAGTCCCGGCTATCCCTCTCGCTCCCAGGGCGTGAGCCGGGGACGCCACGCCGGGACCGCGCGCTTGTAGGACTCGTACTGCGGCCCGAAGCGGCGCAAGAGCACCGGCTCCTCGTAGCCGTGCACGAATGCCGCAACGGCGAGGGCGAAGGCTGCGGCGTACAGCAGCAGGACGGCCTGGCCGAGAAGTAGCGCCTGCCCCACGATCAGAGCCGCCACGGCCAGGTACATCGGATTGCGGACATGGCGATAGGCCCCGCCCACTACCAGCTGCTCGGGTGGCCGGATCGGTGCCGGGGTACCGATCCCTTCTACGACGAACCTGATGAACGCAGGGAGGAGGACGGCAAGGCCGCACCCGATCATTAGAGCGCCGAGCACGCGAACGGGCAGCCACCACTCATCCGCCGACCAACCCGTGAGGAGCCAGGGCAGCAGCCCCGCCGCCACGCCGGGGGCCACGAACAGGAAGACGACACTTCCAATGGCCGCGCGGGCCCTGCTCACCCCGTAATCATCCCGCGTGGGCGCGGGCGGTGGGGATGTCTCGCGGCGAGCGGAGCCCAGCCTGACCTCCGCTATCCTCGCTCAACGCCAGCGGGCGTAGTTCAGTTGGTTAGAACGCCGGCCTGTCACGCCGGAGGTCGCCGGTTCGAGTCCGGTCGCTCGCGCTCAGACGGCTGCAAACCTGCGCCTGCCTTTGTCATCGCCTGCGGGGTGTGCAGAGCACTATCCGGCAGCCTCTTCCGCGGCAGGCTTGGTTTTCGCCGTCTGAGCGCGAGCGATGGCTGGTGCCTCGGCCCGCACTGGAGCGTGGGAGTAGACGGTTCGAGGCCACTCGCTCGCGCTGC
This sequence comes from uncultured Thermoleophilaceae bacterium, assembly GCA_963755215.1. GTDB lineage: Bacteria > Actinomycetota > Thermoleophilia > Solirubrobacterales > Thermoleophilaceae > JAAYBF01. The sequence continues at coordinate 70,464 of CAVWIW010000012.1, read as the reverse complement.
GCGATACTCCGCCGGTGGGAATGAGCCTGCAGGGCAGCCGCGCGCTGGTCACGGGGGCCTCCGGAGGGATCGGCTTGGCGATCGCCCGCCTCCTGCACTCGCGCGGCGCCACCGTGGTGGCCACGGCCCGGCGGACCGAGGTCCTGGAGCGCCTGGGCGCCGAGCTGGGCGAGCGGGTGGAGGTGCTGTCGGCGGATTTGTCCGATGCGGCCGACATGGCGGCCCTGCCCGAGCGCGCCGGCGCCGTGGACGTGGTGGTGGCCAACGCCGCGCTGCCGGCCAGCGGGCACCTGCTGGAGTTCGAGCCCGGCCAGATCGACCGGGCGCTGGACGTGAACCTGCGCGCGCCGATTCAGCTCGCGCGTGCGCTGGCGCCCGGCATGGTGGAGCGCGGTCGCGGTCACCTGGTGTTCGTCTCCTCGCTGTCGGGCAAGGTCACCAGCCCGGGCAGCAGCCTGTACTCGGCCACCAAGTTCGGGCTGCGCGGGTTCGCGCTCGGCCTGCGGCAGGATCTGCACGGCACCGGCGTCGGCGTGACCACGGTCTTCCCCGGCTTCATCCGCGACGCGGGCATGTTCCACGAGAGCGGCGCCAAGCTGCCGCCGTTCGTGGGCACCCGTACGCCGGACCAGGTCGCCAAGGCCGTGGCGGTGGGCATCGAGCGTGGGCGGCCCGAGATCGACGTGGCCCCGCTCTCGTTCCGGGCCGCCGGGATGGCGGCAGGGATCGTGCCGGGCACCATGGCGAGGCTCCAGCGCCGCCTGGGCAGCGCCGACATCTCGCGCGACATGGCCGAGGGCCAGGCCTCCAAGCGCTGAAGCACCCAATCCGCGCGGGTTGACCACCGCAGGGGTGGCAAACCTGCGGCGATCCGAGCCCAGGGCTTAGCGGCACGCCCTGACGGTCAGCGTGCCGCGGCGAGCGGCGAAGCGCACCCGCACGACCCGCGTGCGGCGCAGGTAGCGCCAGGCGCCGCGCGGCAGCGCGCGTCCGCCGAGCGACACCGAGCAGGGCCGAATCGGCCGCCGCAGCGTGGCCATCGACGCCTCGAGCCTGTAGACCCGCCGGCGCTTGCCCGCCACGGCGAGCCTCCAAGAGCCGCGCCGCTCCTTCGACACCACCCGCTCGCCCTCGTTGAACGACGCGCGCGTGCGCCCGCGCGGGAAGGCCAGCAGGGTCATCCGATTGCGGCGGTCGCGCAGGTGGACCAGCCCGCGGCGGCGTCCGAAGCCGGCGAGCGTGTCGACGTCCGCGGGCAGCAGAGGCAGCACGGCGCCCGTGCGGATCAGCATCGGCAGCTGGTGCAGCGGTGCGGGCAGCACTCGCTCTCGCCCGCCTCGCACTGAGCGCGCCCGGGCGACGGTGAACGCGCCGGTGCGCCTGACGTAGCGCACGCTGCGCCAGAAGTCGAGCCAGCGCCCGGGCGGCGCATACAGGCGCCGCCGCCGCGCGCCGGGCGTGACCACCGGGGCGGCCAGGAGGCTGGGGCCGAACATGAACTCGTCCTCGCGCGCGAGGGAGCGGCGGTCGCGCGGCCAGCTGAGCGCCAGGTGGCTCATGAGCGGCAGACCGGTGCGGCGGTAGCGCCGGTCGGCAGCAACGAGGTAGGGGTGGAGCTGGGTGTGCAGCTTCGCGTAGCGGCGCCAGGTGGGCAGCACTCCGCGGTCGAAGATCTGGGGCCGCTCGTAGGAGGGCAGGGCGATCCCTGACCGCTTGGTGCGCATAACGCCGGACACCGCGCCGAACTGGATCCAGCGCTTGAGCAGCTCGGGCGTGAGTCGGTCGCGCTCGTTGAAGCTGTTGTAGCCGCCGATGTCCGATCCCCAGCGGCTCACACCGGACATGCCGATGCTGAGCGCCTGGCCCACGGACGACCGCAGGCCGTCGAAGCCCCAGACGGTGGTGGGATCGCCGCCCCAGACCAGGTCCGCGCAGCGCGCCGCTCCGGTCCAGCCCGAGCGTTGGAAACGCACCACCGGCTTGGACAGCCGCCGCGCGATCCGCTGGACCGTGCAGTGGTAGAGGCGCGGATAGCGGTTGTGGACGGCGTCGCCGTCGCTGCCGTCGGCCGACAGCGCCTGCGGCGGGCTGTTCTCGCCGAAGTCCTCCATCCAGCCGTCGTGCCCGGCCGCCACGGCGTCGCGCACCAGCCCGGCGTAGAAGGCCTCGGTGCCGGGCGCGGTGAAGTCGAACTGCGCCAGCGGCTCCTGGGTGAACCCGGCGGGGCCGCTCCCGCCCACGAATGCGGAGTAGAGGAACGGGCGGCCGTCCTCGGCGCGCTTCTGCAGCAGACCGAGGGCGCCGGCCCGCTGATAGACGGATGCATACGACTCGCACAGAGCCGGGTTGAAGTAGGCCAGGTGCGCCAGGCCCTGGGCGTGGAAGAAGCGGTTGCGCCGGCGCAGATAGTCGCCGTTGCCGCGCTGGGCGCCGCAGGGCAGGTAGTGCATCTGGGTCTCGGCGGCCGACACCGGGGCGTCGGCGTTTCGCAGCGTGCGCGTGATGCGCGCCTCCTCGGGCAGCGGGATCACGTTGGGCTGGCCGGTCTGAAACCACGGGCCGAACGCCCATGGCGCCGGCGGCGGGGGCTGGCGCCCGACCGCGCGGGTGAAGCGCGCCAGGGCGGCGGCGGGCGTCGGGCCGGCGAAGAAGCGCGCGCGCAGGCGCGGGCCGTCGGCCTGCATGCTCCAGGTGTCGCCTCGGTCGACGCCCAGCCTGAACGCGCTGCGCACGTCCTCGTCGATCAGCACGCCGTAGCCGCGGCTCGAGAGCATCCACGGCACCGGGTAGTAGGTGGAGTCGTCGCGGTCGCGCGTGGCCCACGGTGGTGTGAGCACCGCGGCGAGAGAGCGGTCCGGCTCGCGGAAGGGCCCGTCCGACACGTAGTTCTCGACCTCGCGCCCGCGCTGGTCGACGCCGTTGGAGCGCTGGCCGAAGCCCCAGAAGCGTTCGCCCGCCGGCGACTCGAAGGCCATGCCCGTGGCCAGCGCACCGGCCGGCGCGGACACGGTGGCCGCCAGCGTGCCGTTGCCGACGGAGGTCAGGCGCAGCGCGATCGTGCTGGCCGGCTGCGTCGTCCGGAAGGTGGCCAGCAGCGCGCCGCCGGAGCGGCGCACCGCGGTAGCCCTCGTCGCGTTGACCCAGCCGGATGTGCTGCGGTAGCCCACGCCGCCGAGCGGGGCGTCGCCGGTCTGGCCGCCGGCCCGCAGCCGGGTGGAGAGCAGGTCGAGGTAGAAGGACTCCGTGTCGACCGTGGCCCCTGTGCGCTCCGTGCCGATCTGGCTGAAGAACGGGTCCTGCGCCGCGGCAGGCGCGGCCGCCGCCAGCGACATGCCCGCCACCAGACCGGCCAGGGCCCGACCGCACTACAGCAGTGGCCGCTCGGCCGAGGCGTCGCGCTCCAGCACGTCGTCCTCGAGGTCCAGGGCCACGCGCACGATGCGCGCCTGCTCCTTGCGGTGCGCCGCCGTGTAGCCCTCGCTCTGCGCCGCGCGCAGCTGGCGCCCGACGTAGTAGTAGTGCAGGTGCTCGGGCAGGATCGCCGCCATCCGCCGCCGCATGAAGGCGCGCGCGCCCATGTTGCGAGGCTCCTCCTGGACCCACACGATGCGCTCCAGGTTCGGGTAGGAGGCCATGAGTTCCGTGAGCTGCTCCTCGGGGAACGGGTAGAGCATCTCCACGCGAGCGACCGCGATGTGGTCGGCGGCGGGCCGCTCCTCGTGACCGGCGATGTCGTAGAAGACCTTGCCCGAGCAGAGCACGAGCTTGGTCACCGCGTCGCGCCCGGCCGGCAGCGCGGCGTCGTCGATCACCCGCTTGAACTCGCCGTTGGCCAGCTCGTCCATGGTCGACGTGGCCGCCGGCAGCCGCAGCAGGCTCTTGGGCGTCATGAGGACCAGCGGCCGTGGCTTTGAGACCATGGCCTGGCGGCGCAGGAGGTGGAAGTACTGGGCGGGAGTGGTGCAGTTGGCCACCCGGATGTTGCCCTCGGCGCAGGCCTGGAGGAAGCGCTCCACGCGGCCGGAGGAGTGCTCGGGGCCCGAGCCCTCGTAGCCGTGGGGCAGGAGCAGCGTGAGGCGCGAGGTCTGGCCCCACTTGGCCAGGCCCGAGACCATGAACTGGTCGAGGATGACCTGCGCCGAGTTCACGAAGTCGCCGAACTGGGCCTCCCACAGCACGAGCGCGTCGGTGTCCTGCGCGCTGTAGCCGTACTCGAACCCCAGGCACGCCTGCTCGGACAGCGGGCTGTTGTGCAGCTCCAGCGGCGACACCGCGCTGTGCAGGTTCTGCAGCGGGCACCAGCGCTCGCCGTTCTCGGCGTCGTGCAGCACCAGGTGGCGCTGGCTGAAGGTGCCGCGCTCGGTGTCCTGGCCCGTGAGCCTGATCGGCACCCCGAGCGCCAGCAGCGAGGCGAACGCCAACGACTCCGCGTGGGCCCAGTCCACCCGCCCGTCGGCCGCGGCGGCCTCGCGCCGCTTCTCGAGGAACGGCTTGAGCTTGCGATGCACGGAGAAGCCGTCCGGCACCTTCACGATCTGGTCGTTCAGCGAGCGCAGCAGGTCCTCCGGCAGCGTGGTCTTGGGCTCGCGGCTCATCGTCACGTCGATCTCGAGCTCGCCCGTGGGCGGCGGCCCGGCGATTGACTCCTTGAGCTCCTGGTGGGCCTTGGCCACCGCCGCCAGTGCCTCGCTCGGCCAGCTTGTCCGCCTCCTCCTGCCCCAGGAATCCCTCGTCCACGAGCCGCCGCGCGTAGAGGGAGCGGGCCGGCGGATGGTCCTTGATCAGCCGGTACATGGCGGGCTGGGTGTAGGCGGGCTCGTCGGTCTCGTTGTGCCCGAAGCGGCGGTAGCCGATCAGGTCGATCAGCGCATCGCGATGAAACTCGTTGCGGAAGCTCACCGCCAGCCTCACCGCGTGGATGCACGCCTCCACGTCGTCGGCGTTCACGTGGATGATCGGGACGTCGAAGCCCTTGGCCAGGTCCGACGCGTAGCGCGTGGAGCGCGCGTCGGGCGGGTCGGTGGTGAAGCCCAGCTGGTTGTTGGCGATGATGTGCACCGTGCCGCCGGTGCTGTAGCCGGGTAGCGCCTGGAGGTTCAGGGTCTCGGCCACGACCCCCTGGCCGGGGAAGGCTGCGTCGCCGTGGATCAGCACCGGCACCACCACGCTGGGGTCGTGGCTGACCTCGCGGCCCTTGCGGCTGGTCTGGTCCGCGCGGGCCCGGCCCTCGATCACGGGGTTCACGTACTCCAGGTGGCTGGGGTTGGGTGACAGGGTCACCGTCACGCCCTTGCCGTCGAGCGTCCGGTAGGTGCCCGAGGCGCCGTAGTGGTACTTCACGTCACCGGTCCCGCCCTCCGGGGCGGCGGTGTCGGCGGACAGGGTCTGCTCGCCCTCGAACTCGACGAGGATCGACTCGTACGGCCGGTTCACGGTGTGCGCCAGCACGTTGAGCCTGCCTCTGTGGGCCATGCCCAGCACGACCTCGCGCGCGCCGGCCCGGGCGCTCAGCTCGATCGTCTCGTCCAGCATCGGCACCAGCGCGTCCAGGCCCTCGATCGAGAACTGCTTCTTGCCGAGGAACGCCTTGTGCAGGTAGCCCTCGAGCGCTTCGACCTGCGACAGGCGCCCGAGCAGGCGCTTCTTCTCCTCAGCCGACAGCAGCTTGCGGTGCTCGCCCGACTCGATGGCCTTGCGCAGCCAAACGCGCCGGTTGTGGCCGGAGATGTGCTCGATCTCGTAGGCGATCGTGCCGCAGTAGGTCTGCTCCAGGTTGGGCAGCGCCTCGGCGAACGTGTCGCCGGGAACGGCCACCCGCAGCACCGACGCGGGGATGCGGGCCATGAGCTCCGGCGAGAGGCTGACCGTGGCGGGGTCCAGCGCCGGGTCGCCGCGGGGCTCGGACCCGAGCGGATCGAGGCGCGCCGCCAGATGGCCGTGCATCCGGTGTGCCTTGACGACCGACGTGGCGGCCTGCACGGCCTGCAGCAACGCGGCGTCCGGGGCGCCGCCGGCGGCCGGGGCCGTGCTCGCCGGCACCGGGTCGGCGGAGGTCACCTGGCCGGCGTCGGTTCCCGCGACACGATCGCTCTCCACGCCCAGCGCCTCGAACACCGACTCGTAGAAGCCGTCCTGGCCCTGCAGCAGCTCGTCGATCCGCTTGAGGAAGGCGCCGGACTCGGCGCCCTGGATCACGCGGTGGTCGTAGGTCGAGGTCATCGTCATGACCTTGGCCACGCCCAGCTCGCGAAGGCGCTCGGGCTCCGCCTGGGCAAGCCCGGCCGGGTAGCCGATTGCGCCCGTGGCCACGATCGTGCCCTGGCCCGGCATCAGGCGGGGCACCGAGGCCACGGTGCCGATCCCGCCGGGGTTGGTCAGCGTGATCTGCGCGCCGGCGTAGGCGTCGGGTTGCAGCGTGTTGTCGCGCGCGCCGGCCACCGCCTCGTCGTACGCGGACACGAAGCCGGCGAAGTCGAGCGTGGAGGCGTTGCGGATGACGGGCACCACCAGCGACCGAGTGCCGTCCTTGCGCTCCACGTCCACCGCCAGCCCCAGGCTCACGGCCTCGGGGGTCACGCGGTGCGGCTTGCCCTCGACCTCGGTGAACGCGTTGGCCATGACCGGCATGTCGTCGGTGGCGCGCACGATCGCCCAGGCGATCAGGTGGGTGAACGAGAGCTTCTTGCCCGCCGCCTTGAGCTGCCCGCGGCGGCCCGCCAGCTCGTCGACTGCGAGCGTGCGGAAGCTGGTGGCGGTGGGGATCGAGCGGCTCTCGTCCATGAAGCGGGCGAGGGTGGCCGCGGGGCCGCGGATCGGGGCCGTGGACGCCCCGGCGGGAGCTGCCGGCGGCGCGGGGGTGGTGGGCGCCGCGCCGCCGTTGCCCGAGATGGCCGCCTCCACGTCCTGCTTTGTCACGCGTCCGCGCGGGCCGCTGCCGCCCACGGCGCCCAGGTCGATGCCGTGCTCCGCCGCCATCCGGGCGGCCACGGGCGTGGCGTCGGCGTCGCCGTTGGCCGGGGCCGGCGCGTCCGTTCCCGGGCGGGCCGCCTCGACCTTGGGGGCGGGGGCCGCCTGCGCGGGCGCTCCGGCGCCCGCCTCGATCCGGCACAGCGCCGTGCCCACCGGCACCGTCTGGTCGGCTTCCACCAGGAGCTCGGCGACCGTTCCCGCGACGGGCGAGGGCACCTCGGCGTCGACCTTGTCGGTGGAGATCTCGACCAGCGGGTCGTCGACCGCCACCCTGTCGCCGGGCTTCACGCGCCACTCGAGGATCGTGCCCTCGGCCACCGAGTCGCCCATCTCCGGGAAGGTGACCTCCACCGTCTCGCCGGCCGAGTCGCCGGCTCCTCGCCGGCCGAGTCGCCGGGCTCCTCGGCGGGTGGCGCGGGTGCCTCCTCGCGCCGCGGGCCCGTCGGCGGAGTCGATCTCGCCGAGCGCCTGTCCGACCTGCACGGTCTCGTCCGGGCCCACGAGGATCTCCGCGAGCACCCCGGCGGCGGGCGAGGGCACCTCGGCGTCGACCTTGTCGGTGGATACCTCCACGATCGGCTCGTCGACCGCCACGGTGTCGCCCACCTGCTTGAGCCACTCCAGCACGGTGCCCTCCGTGACCGACTCGCCCATGGCCGGCATGGTGATCTGGACCCTCGTGCCCTGTGTTGCCATTCCCACGGGCACTCTACCCGTGCGGCTGGCACTCCAAGGGCGGCTCGGCTGCCACGCACCGCCTCTGAGAGAGTTCCTGCACATGGCAGTGATCGAGGGCACGCGCAGGCTCAAGCACTGGGGGTGGGGCTACGAGGACCAGCAACCCTCCCGCGCAGGAGGTTGAGGCCACCGCCGCCGGCATCCGCGAGCACCTGGGCTTCGGCGCGGACGCCGTGGAGAGCCCGGTCGCGCTCGACGACGTGACCCTGCGCCCGCCGCGACTCGAGCCACCCGCTTCGCTGGCCGCGCTGTGCGCTGTCGGATCCCCACGAGCGCGCGTCGCACGCGCTCGGCAAGGCCTACCGCGACGTGGTGCGCGGCTTTCGCGGACAATTCGCCGACCCCCCGGACGTGGTGGCGCGGCCGCGGTCGGAGGCGGACGTGGCGCGGGTGCTGGACTGGTGCGCCGACGCCGGCGCCGCGGTGGTGCCGTTCGGGGGCGGCACCAGCGTTTGCGGCGGCGTCGAGGCGCGGGACCTGGGTGAACGCCCGATCGTGACGCTGGACCTGCGCACGCTCGATCGCGTGCTGGAGGTCGACACGGCCTCCCGCGCCGCGCTCATCCAGGCGGGCGCCACGGGACCCGCGCTGGAGGACCAGCTCCGGGTCCATGGGCTCACCCTGCGCCACTTCCCGCAGTCGTTCGAGTACTCGACGCTGGGCGGCTGGATCGCCACCCGCGCGGGCGGCCATTTCGCCACCGGGCCGACCCACATCGACGAGCTGGTGCAGTCGGTGCGCGCGCTGACCCCGAGCGGCGAGTGGGAGAGCCGGCGGCTGCCGGCGTCCGGGGCCGGGCCGAGCCCCGACCGGATGCTGCTGGGGTCCGAGGGGATCCTGGGGGTGATCACCCAGGCCTGGATGCGGGTGCGTCCGCGCCCGCGCTTCAGGGCCGCAGCCGACGTGGAGTTCCAGACCTTCGAGGCCGGTGGGCGCGCCGTGCGCGACCTGGCCCAGTCCGGCCTGGACCCGTCGAACTGCCGGCTGCTGGACCCGGGCGAGGCCGAGCTCACCGGCGCGTCGGCGACCGGGCGGGCGGTGCTGGTGCTGGGCTTCGAGTCGGCCGACCATCCGCTGGGGCCCTGGCTCGAGCGGGCGCTGGAGCTGTGCGGCGACCACGGCGGCACCCCCAGCGGCGAGCCGCGCCTGCGCGGGCCCGACGACGGCGCGGGCGAACGGGGCGCCGCGGAGGGCTCGTGGCGCGACGCGTTCCTCCGCGCCCCGTACCTGCGCGACACCATGGTTGCCGGCGGGGTGCTGGCGGAGACGTTCGAGACGGCCATCACGTGGGACGCGTTCGACGAGTTCGTGGCCGCGGTCCGCACGGCGGCGGAGTCGGCCCTGGGGGAGGGCCGCGTGACCTGCCGCCTGACCCACGCCTATCCCGACGGCGCGGCGCCCTACTTCACGGTGCTGGCACCGGCGCGCCGCGGCTCCGAGCTGGACCAGTGGCAGGAGGTCAAGGACGCGGCGTCGGAGGCCATCGCCGCCGCGGGCGGGACCATCACCCACCACCACGCGGTGGGCCGCGATCACCGCCCCTGGTATGACCGCCAGCGCCCCGACGCGTTCGCGTCCGCCCTGCGGGCCGCCAAGCGCGAGCTGGACCCGGCCGGCATGCTCAACCCCGGCGTCCTGATCGATCCGTGAGCGAGCGGCGCTCGTGAGCGGGCGCCGGCGCGAGCTGGCCCGCGCCGACCGCGTGCTGCCCGGCCTGTGGCGGCTGCGCCTGCCACTGCCGTGGCCGGGCGTGCCGCACGTGAACGCGTTCGCGATCGCGGCCGGAAGCGGGGTGGTGCTGGTGGACACCGGCATGCATGAGCCGGGCGCGCTCGGCCAGCTCGAGCTGGCGCTCGACCAGGCGGGCATGGGGCTGGAGCACGTGCGCCTGGTGGTTTGCACGCACGCTCACAGCGACCACTACGGCCTGGCCGCTCCGATCGTGGAGCGCGCGGGATGCGAGCTGTGGATGCACCCGGACCACCGCCACATGACAACGGCGGCCGCGGACCCCGACCGCCAGCTCGAGCGGCGTGTGGAGGTGGCGCTGCACAGCGGGGTCCCGGGGCCCGACATGGAGCGCTACCGCGAGTCCCGCAAGGGGCACGGGATCGGCATCGCCGACGTCGGTGCCCCCCGACCGCGACCTGGTGGACGGGGTGGAGGTGGACACCGACCTGGGCACCTGGCGCGTGCACGAGACGCCGGGGCACGCTCCCTCGCACGTGGTCCTGCACCAGCCCGAGCGGCGGCTGCTGCTCTCGGGCGACCACATCATCGGGCGGGTGTCGCTCTACTACGACTACGGCTGGACGCCCGATCCGGCGGGCGAGTACCTGTCCAGTCTCGACACCGTCGAGGGACTCGACGTGGACCTGGTGCTGGCCGGTCACGGAAAGCCGGTGCGCGACCTCCCGGGACTGGTGCGGGCCAACCGCAGCGCGGTGCACGAGCGCATGGGGCGGGTGCGCGACGCGATCGCGTCGGAGGAGCGCACCCCGTTCGAGATCGTCCCGGCGCTGATGGGCTCCGAGCCCACGCCGATGATGCTCAACTGGGGGCTGTCGGAGACCCTGTGCTACCTGCGCCACCTGGAGCTGGCGGGGGAGGCCGAGAAGCTGCCGGGCTCTGACCCCGAACGCTGGCGGCTGGTCAGGTGACGATAGGCGAGCGGGCGGGGACCTGCTAGACCGGGTACCCCGCCTAGCGGCTGCTTCACCAGCCCTGCTGCCAGGCCGCGAGGAGGAGCAGTGCCGCGACCCCGGCCAGTGCGAGCACGACGATGTTCGTCACGATCGCAGCGCGCAACAGGCGCGGCGGCTGCGGCTGTGGCTGGGGCCGCTCCGGCACCGCGGGCCGCGGGGGCTGGTTCCATCCCACGGCTGAGGCCAGAGCGTTGGTGATGAACTGGTTCAGGCTCACGCGGTCGCCCTCCGCCGCGCGGGCGAGCTCGTCGTGCAGCGACTGTGGCATCCGGACCAGCAGGCGCCCGCTGTGAGACGCGCCGTTTCGCGCCTTTGTGGGCTTCGGTTCCGGGCTCGGCCTCGGCCGGCTCGCGAAGGGCAGTCGCCACACCCGCCTCGCGGGGGACGCCGGGAGACGCGCCCCGCTCGAGCTCTCCGCGCAGCTTGGCGAGCGCAGCCTGTGTGCTCCTGCGCAGCCGGTCCTCCGTCATCCCGAGCGCCGCTCGCCGTCGTCGCGCGCGGCTCAGCTCGCGGATGTAGCGCAGGTAGACCACCTTCCGCTCCGTGGCGTCGAGCGCCTCGAACGCGCCGGCGAGCAGGATGCGATCGTCTACGCTCCGACTCGGCCCCGGCGTCGGCCTCTTCGCCGCTGTGCTCGACGGCGGCCAGGTCGCCTCGCCCGCGGTCACGCAGGTGACGCTTGATCTCACCCGAGATGGTTGGCACGGCGAACGCCGTGAGCTCCTCGCCCTTGCGGGGATCGAAGCGGTCGATCGCGTGCATCAGCCCGATCGAGCCGACCTGGACCAGGTCCTCGAGCTCCGCGCCGCGGCGGCCGTGGCGCCGGGCAAGCGCCTCGACTAGCGGGAAGTAGAGCTGGATCAGCCGGTCACGCGCGCGAGTGTCGCCCTCCTCGCGGTAGGCCGCGAGAAGGCGCCCCGTGGCCGTGGCGCGCTCACTACGCAGTTGCTGTTTCGTGAAGACCCCCCTCCTTCCTTGACGGGAGGGCGCGATATCACGCCGCAGTATCCCCGATATCGGGCTCTGGCGCGCAGAATTTCACCCGCCTCCGGCCTTCGGAGGTACTTGTCGGGTGAATGGTCATGGGCAGCCCACTCAGCTTCGTTCTCAGGATGGCCGCCGGCGTGCTCGCGGTGCTCGCCATCGCGGTGGGTTGCCCTGAAGCTTGGAGCGCCGAGATCCCGGAGGCGAGCGTGACCGGAGGTGTCGCGGCGCCGCCGCGAGCCCGCCGAGCGTTCGACCCGACTCCCGTTCCGGGTGCGGCGCAGCCGAAGGCGCTCGACGACGGATCCGCCGGCGGCGGGGCAACCGCGCCTCCGCGCCACCGCGACCGAGCCCGCCCCAGCTGTCGAGCCCCCCGGGACGCCCCGCGAGAGCCCGCGCCAGTGGCGCCACTCGCGAACGCGCGCAGCTCCACCCGAGCAGGCCCCCGGTGCAGCCGCCCAGGTCGACGCCGCCCCCGGCGGCCGGCGCTCCGGCGAACACTGAACGTGGACATCCGAATCTTCAGCCCCGGCGACAACGGCGACGTCATTCAGCTCACCGGGACTTCCGGGGGCGGTGCCGGCGGTCCCGGCGGCCCGGCCGTGGGGAGCGATTGGGACTGGGACTGGGATTGGACATGCGGACCCGGTCAGCGGCCCGCTGGCCACGGCTGCGGGCTGGAAGTGGGACTGGGACTGGGACTGCGGGGGGCTGGCCGGAGCACCGGGCGGCCGGGGCGACGACGAGCACCGTGCGGAGGCCATCCGAGGCCACCCCGACCGGCGCCACACCGGGCGTCGATGCACCCCACACGCAGGGCAGCGCGCCGGTGGAGCGCGGGCGTTCGCCGGCCGAGCCCGGCGCAGAGTCGCCCGGCCGCCACGGCGGCGGTGCGCCCTTCACGGCGGATCGCGCGCCGGGAGCCGTGGGCGTGGCGGCTGCGTACGCCCTTCCCCTGATGGCCGCTGCCGGTCCAGCCCGGCCCGCAGCGTCGAGACCGGCCGGCCGCGGGACCCCGAGGCGAGCAAGGCGCCAGCGGGTCCGTTCCAGGCACCTGCCATGGCGCGGCCGGCCGCCGCGACCCAGGCACCTCCCGGCGGCTCGTCGTCGGTTCTGCTCGTGGTCCTGCTCGGCGCCCTCAGCCTGCTCGCGCCTCGCGCCATCGGCCCGGTCTGGGGCCGCATCCCGAGATTCGCCTCTCGCATCGGCTCACACAGGCTCGAACGGCCCGGTTAGCGGCTGTCGGCTCTCCGTGACCCGCCGGGGGACTCCCCCGGCTCCAGTCGAGACGCAAGGAGAACGACATGAAACGCAACCGTTTCGTCGCGCTGGTCGTGAGCGCGGCCGCCCTCGGGGTGGGTGCCGGGCCAGCGATGGCCGACGCCCCCGCCAGCGGCCAGCTCTCGGAGCAGACGGCCGCCAACGAGCAGTCAGCTCAGTCGGGCGCGACCTCCACCCAGTACGGACCGAGCAACACCAACATCTCGGTCCGGGTCCTGAGCCCTGGTGACAACGGCTCTGTGACACAGCGCAACACATCCACCGCCGAGTCCGGCGCCGCCAATGGCAACTCGACCGCGCAGGCGGTCGAGCAGCGGCAGGCCGGAACCGGGGGCGTGGGGGTGCAGGAGGCCGGTCAGAAGGCCGCCAACGATCAGTCGGCGGACTCCCGGGCGGACTCCACGCAGGTCAAGCCCACCAATCGCAACATCTCGGTGCGGGTTCTCAGCCCTGGCGATGACGGCGACGTCTCCCAGCGCAACGACTCGGCCGCGAAGTCATACGCGGTCAACGAGAACAAGCTCGAGCAGGCGATCGGGCAGGCGCAATACGGGTCGGAGTGCTGCTCGCACGATCAGCACGGCGACCGCAAGGACCGAGATCCCAAGTGCTGCGACGGCTCGCTCGGGATCCAGGCAGCCGGACAGCACGCGTACTCGAGCCAGGACGCCGAGTCCTCGGCCGAGTCGAAGCAGTACAAGCCGGAGAACAACGCGCTCTCCGTGCGGGTGCTGAGCAAGGGCGACGACGGTGACGTGACTCAGAGCAACGAGTCCGCGGCGCTGTCGAAGGCCCTGAACGCCAACCGCACCGCGCAGCGCATCGCGCAGAGCCAGGACGGCTCGAGCTGTGGATGCCACGGCGGCGTGGGGATCCAGGCGGCCGGCCAGGCTGCGCGGAACCACCAGGACGCTGACTCGTGGGCGGATTCGAAGCAGGTCCACCCCGAGAACAAGAGCCTGGCCGTGCGGTTCTGGAGCTACGGCGGCGGGGGCGACCTGACGCAGTCCAACGCGTCGGGCGCCGCCTCATTCGCGGCCAACTACAACGCGCTCGAGCAGGCGCTCGCCCAGGCTCAGGGCGTCATGAGGAGGTGACGGACAGAACGGAGTGAGCTGAGGCCGACAGGGTGCGCCGCCGGCCCGTCCGCGGGCCGGCGGCGGCCCCGTTGACTTGCCGGCGGCCGGGGTCTACGGTGGCCCCCGGACGCGAGCTACGACACCAGGAGGGTGACCTATTGCGCGTCTTCGGGCTGTGGCTCTGCTTCACCGCGCTCGTGCTCGTCGCGGCGCCGGCCCCGGCCATCGCCGCCCCTCCCGCGCCCGACCCGGCCCCCTCGTCCGCGGCGCCGCCGCGGCCCGATCCGGCCCCCGCATCTCAGCCGTCCCGGCCGAGACGCCGGCTGCTCCGGTGGCCCCCGCGCCGCGACCGGTTGACGCTCGGCCGGTCCGCGTGAGCGTTCCCGCCGGGGCTACGCCGGCCGCCCCGGTCGCGCGGCCGACGCCCGACCGCCGGCCGGCACGCCGCGAGCGCGATCGGATCGGCGCCGCGGCGGCGATCCCCGCCCAGCTCCAGCGCGCGACGGCCTGGCCACGCCTGCCCCTGAAGCCGGCAACGAGCGAAGCGGCCGACAGGGGCCCGCTCCTGCGCGCCGCCGTGGGCCTGCTGCTGCTGGTGGCGGCCGGCACGGCCAGCCTCCGGCTGATGGTGCGGCTGGCCGGCCCGGTGCTGGTGCTGGTCGCGGCCCTTGCCGGACTTCCGGCGGCCGAGGCACGGGCCGCACCCGCGCTGACGTACGCGTGCTCTCCGGCGCCGGCGAACTGCCTCGGCTGGTACCGCTCGAGCGTGACCGTGCGCTGGGACTGGGACCAGTTGATCGCCGCTCCATACTCGGGCAGCTGCCACCAGACGCGGTTCACGCAGGATACGGCGACCGCCAGGGCGAAATGCGAGATCCGCGAGCTCGCCGATCCCTTCATGACCACCCAGTACACCGTGCCGATCCGCATCGATCGCGTCCCGCCCTCGGGACAGGGCTTCACGCCCAGCCGCCCGCCGGACTACGGCGGCTGGTTCAACCATCCTGTGACCCTGTCGTTCAAAGGCAGCGACGCCACATCCGGGATGGCGAGCTGCGACTCCGTCGGCTTTGGCGGACCCGACGGCCAGGCGGTGCCCGTGTCCGGAACCTGTCGCGACCGGGCGGGAAACGTCGGCACGGCCTCCTATGCCCTCGCCTACGACGCCACTGCGCCGGCCGCCCCCCGCGCTCGAGCGCTGCCGGGCCACCGCCGCGTGAGCCTCAGGTGGTCGCTGCCGGCCGACGCCCAGAGCGTGGAGGTCGTGCGGCTCGATCCCGGCGCCGACGCAGTTCTGTACCGAGGCGCCGGCCGCGCGTTCACCGGACGCGGCCTGCGCAACGGCATCCGCTATCGCTACCGCGTGGGAGCGATCGACAGGGCGGGCAACCGCTCCTGGGACGAGACCAGCGCGGTGCCGACGTCGTCGCCGCTGCTGGTGCCCGCCAACCGTGGGCGCCTGAAGGAGCCGCCGCTGCTGATTTGGAAATCGGTGAAGCGGGCGCGGTACTACAACGTCCAGCTCTACCGCGGTGCCCGCAAGGTGCTCACGCGCTGGCCTCGTACGAACCAGCTGCAGCTACGCCGAAGCTGGCGGTACCGCGGCCGGATCCGTCGTCTGGTGCCCGGCCGCTACACATGGTTGGTCTGGCCCGGCAAGGGCAGGCTCGCGGCGCGGGAATACGGACGGATGCTCGGCAAGCGCAGGTTCGCCATCGTCCGCTGAGGCTGCGGCGGCTAGACCGGCTGGGCCGCGCGCGTCCACGGCTGAACCGCGCGCAGGGCGGCCAGGATCGCGCGCGTGGCCGGGGAGCGATTGAGCGTGTAGAAGTGGATCCCCGGCGCGCCGCGAGCCAGCAGGTCCACGCACTGCAGCGTCGCGTAGGCCACGCCAAGGTCTTGGACCGCGTCCTCGTCGTGCTCGCGGGCCTCGAGCTCGCGCTCGAACGGCGCGGGGATCTCCGACTTGCACAGCTCGGTGATCCGCTTGATGTTCCTAAAGCTCGTGACGGGCATGATCCCCGGGATGATCGGCACCGTGATGCCGGCCTCGCGCGCGCGTGTGACGAAGTCGAAGTACAGCTCGTTGTCGTAGAAGAGCTGCGTGATCAGAAACTGCGCCCCTGCGTCCTGCTTGGCGCGCAGGAAGCGGATGTCGGCCTCGCTGCTCTCGGCCTCGGGGTGCACCTCGGGGAAGGCGGCGGCGCCCACGGCGAAGCCGAACTCCCCACGCAGCAGCTCGATCAACTCGGTGCTGTAGAGCAGGCCGCCCTCGGTGGGCTTCCACTCGGTCTCGCCCGCGGGCGGGTCGCCCCGCAGCGCCAGCACGTTCTGCACACCGGCCGCCTCGATCTCCCGCAGGGTCTCGCTCAGCTCCTCACGGGTCGCGCCCACGCAGGTGAAGTGGGCCATGGCCTCGATGCCCAGGTCCTGCTTGATCCACTTGACGATGTCGATGGTGCGGTCGCGCGTGGATCCAAGCGCGCCGTAGGTCACCGACACGAAGTTGGGCTGGTCGTCGCGCAGCGCGTCCAGGGTGGCGCGGAGGTTCCCGTAGCCGGCGTCGGTCTTCGGCGGGAAGAACTCGAACGAGAAGACGGGCCGCTGCTCGCGGAGGATCTCATCGATGCGCATGGGCGCGAAGGGTACCCGCGAGGCGCACACGTCCACGCGCCGCGCGGCGGCGGGCCGGCCGGCTCAGGGCCGCTCGGGCGGGAGGATCTCCAGGCCCGTGGCCACGGTCGTGCGCCCGCTGAGCTCGTACCGCACGTCCACCGAGTCGTTCTTGCGGTAGCTGCCGAAGAGGGCGAGGAAGATCGCCGTCCAGCGCCAGAAGCCCAGCCGCTCCTTCTCGAGCGGGCGTGTCGAAGAGCAGCTCGCGGCCCTCCACCGAGTAGTCCTTGCCCTCCTGCTGGGGGACCCCGTTTACGAACACGTGGAACGGCCGCTCGGCCCCGCGCGGCAGCGGCACGCGCCAGCGCGGCTCGGGCGCCCCGGTCACGCCCGCTGGAGCTCCCGCCGCAGCGCGTCGTATGGGGACTCGCCCGGGCGCTGGGCCACCAGTCGCCGCCGGATCCGGCCGGTGAACGCCTCGGCCGAGCCGTCGCCGCGCACATCCACGCCCGCGCGCAGCCGGCGGGGGCCCGACAGCTCCACGCGCCCAACCACCTGCTGCACCGGCTCGAACTTGCGCAGCAGGGTCCCGCCGACGGCCCTGGAGGGGGCATCGCCCTCGAGCGCGCGCGCTCGCCGCTCGAGCGTCGCCAGCGCGGCGCCGATCTCCTGTGCGCCCTCGCGCTCCACCTTCGCTCCCACCGCGCACGGTTATCCGGTAGCTCGCCATCGGCCCGTAGTCTGAAGGCATGGAGGTCGTGTCGGTCAACGTCGCCGAGCCACGCACGCTGGTGGTGTCGGGACGGGAGGTGCCCACCGGTATCTTCAAGCGGCCGGTCCCGGATCGAGTGGCGGTCGGGCCGCTGGGCCTTCACGGCGACGTGCAGGCGGACCGCAGCGTGCACGGCGGCCAGGCCAAGGCCGTCTACGCCTATGCCGTCGAGGACGTCGAGTGGTGGGAGTCGGAGCTGTCACGCGAGCTCGGTCCGGGGTTCTTCGGCGAGAACCTGACCCTGCGCGGCGTCGACGTGAGCGGCGCGCGTCCGGGGGACCGCTGGGCGATCGGGGACCTGGAGCTGGCGGTCACCCAGCCGCGGCTGCCGTGTCAGAAGCTGGCTGCCAAGGTCGGCGACCCGAAGTTCGTTAAGCGCTTCGCGCGAGCGGGCCGCCCGGGCGCCTACCTGCGGGTAGTGGCCGAGGGCTCGGTTGGCGCCGGCGACGCCCTCGAGGTCACGGCCCGGGTGGCGCCCTTCACGCCCACGGTGGCCGACCTGGCCCCCGGCCGCGCCGCCTGACGGGCCGCCCCGCCTCAGCCGCCGATGGCACTCATCGTGCGCGCCGGCTGGCGGAAGCCGGGCTCGCCCACGTGGTGCTTGAGCTCCTTGCGCCAGACGGCCGCGCGAACGATGGCCTCCAGCTCGTCGTCGCCGGCCCCGGTCCGCAGCGGCTCGCGCAGGTCGGTCTCGTGCAGGGAGAACAGGCAGGTGCGCAGCTTGCCCTCGGCGGTCAGGCGGATCCGGTTGCAGTCGGCGCAGAACGGCTCCGAGACCGGGTTCACGAAGCCGATCTCCCCCTGGCCGTCGGCGAACCTGAACACCCTGGCCGTGGCCGAGGGCTCCCGCGGCAGCTCCTGGAGCGGATGAACCGCGTGGATGATGTCGCGCAGCTCGGCACCGGTGAGCACCCGGTCAGGCGCCCACGCGCCGTCGCCGTCCAGGGGCATGAACTCGATGAAGCGCACCTGGAAGTCGCGCGTGCGGGCGAACTCGGCGAACGGCAGCGCCTCCTCCTCGGTGAACCCGCGAATGGCCACCGCGTTCACCTTGACCGGGCGCAGCCGCGGCTCGCGCGCCACCGCCTCCAGCCCGCGCAGGACCTGGGGCAGCGAGTCGCGGCGCGTCATGTCGAAGAAGCGGTCGCGCTGGAGCGAGTCGATCGACACGTTCACGCGCCGCAGCCCGGCGGCCGCGAGCGCCGCGGCGTCGCGCTGGAGCAGGTAGCCGTTGGTGGTGAGCGACAGATCGCGAAGCCCCTCGACGCGGGCGAGCATGTCCACCAGCACGGGCAGGTCGCGGCGCACGAGTGGCTCACCGCCCGTCAGGCGCACGTCGGCCACGCCCATGCTCGCGAGCAGCGCGACGATCCGCTCGATCTCCTCGAAGCTCAGCACCTCCGCGCGGTCGAGCCACGGCAACCCCTCCGCCGGCATGCAGTACTGGCAGCGGAAGTTGCAGCGGTCGGTCACGGACACCCGCAGGTCCGCGATGGCGCGGCCGTGGCCGTCGACGAGCGGCTCGCGGAGCATGACCAGAGGGTAGCCCCCGGCGGCCCGGGGGCCCGCGGTCAGGCCGGCGCCGGCTCCAGCCTCGCGCGCGCGTTGTAATCGGGGATGCCCGCCTCGGCCGAGCGGGCGCCGCGCGGGAGCAGGACGTTGCCCTCCGGCCAGTGGACCTGCAGGTTGCCCGGCGCCAGCGGGGCCACCAGCGCCCTGCCGCGCAGCTCGCCATGCTCGGAGCGCACCACCACCTCGGCACCGTCGGCAATCCCCAGGCGCTCGGCGTCGGCGGCGCTGACCAGCACCGCCTCGCGTAGGGCGCCGGTGAGGGCGTCCCGGCGCTCCTGGACCATGCTGTTGAACTGCTTGCCGCGCCTGGTCGACACCGCGAACAGGCCATCGGCCGGCACCGGAGGGTCGGGCACCACGGGCGAGAAGCGCGCCAGGCCGTCGGCGGTCGGGAAGCGGTCGCCCGCCGGGAGCAGCGGCCCCCCGTACTGGAAGCTTTCGCCTCCCTCGCGCAGGTCCTCGATGCCCGCGTAGAAGGGCACCACGCGCGCGATCTCCTCGCGCAACGCCGGCGTGCCAGCGCACTCCAGCGCCTCGCGGCGCTCCGGCCGCACCCGCGCCGCGAGCTCCAGCAGCCACTCCCACTCAGGCCGCGCGTCCTCGACCCGCGGCCCGGGCACCTCCGGGCTCAGGATCACCCGCCGTTCGGTGCTCGTCTCGGTGATACCCCCGGGCACCTCGTACCTGGTGGTGGCCGGCAGCACCAGCACGACGTCGGCGGGCTCCACCAGCATCTGGCTGGACAACACGATGTCGGCATGCACGCGCAGCCCCACCCGCTCGACCGCCTCGCGCACGAACGCGGGGTCGGGCAGCACCTCGAGGAAGTTCCCGCCGATCGACACCAGCACGTCCAGGTCGCCGGCGTGGGCCGCGTCGATCATCTCCGGCGCCGTGGGCCCCGGCTGCGCCGGCACCTCGAACCCCCAGTGCTCAGAGAGCGCCGCGGCGTTCTCGGCGTTCACGGGCAGCCCGCCGGGCAGCGCCGTGGAGTAGCAGCCCATCTCCGCCCCGCCCTGCACCCCGGAGTGGCCGCGGATGGGCATCAGTCCGCACCCCTCGCGGCCAACCCAGCCGCGCGCGAGGGCCAGGTTCACGATGGCCCGCACGTTGTCCTCGCCGCGGCCGTGCTGGGTCACGCCCATCGACCAGACCAGCACGCCCCGGCGGGCCTCACCCAGCATCCGTGCGAACTCGAGCATCTCCTCGCGGCTCGCCCCGGCGGCGGCCTCCAGGTCGGACCACTCCCGCTCTGCGACGGCGCGCTCCACCGCGCCGAAGCCCGCGGTCCGATCCGCCACGAACTGGCGATCGACCCACCCGTGCTCGACCAGGTGGCGCAACGTGCCGGTGAGGAACGCCAGGTCGCCGCCGGTGTCCAGGGAGAAGAAGCGGTCGGCGATCCGCGTGCCGAACACCGCGCTGGTGGGCACCGACGGGATCCAGTAGCGCTCCATGCCGGGCTCGCGATAGGGGTTGACCACCGCGACCTTCGCCCCCTCGCGCTTGGCGTGGTGGAGGTACTTGGTCGTGACCGGCTGGTTGTTGGCCACGTTGGAGCCGATGAACACGATCAGGTCGCTCTTGAGCCAGTCGGTGTACGAGCACGTGGTGGCCGCCACGCCAATCGCCTCCTTTAACCCGAAGGTGCTGGGCGAGTGGCATACCCGCGCGGCGTTGTCGATGGCGTTGGCTGCCGATGGCGCGCGCCGCCTTCTGCGCCGCGTAGTAGGTCTCGTTGCCGGTGCCCCTGCTCGTCAGGTAAATGCCGACCCGATCCGGCCCGGCCGCCCGCACGCGATCCGCCGCCAGCTCCAGCGCCTCGTCCCAGGACACGCGCTTGAAGCCGCGCTCGCCCCGGCGGCGGAGCATCGGGAACGGCAGCCGGCCCAGCTCGCGCAGCTCGGCGCTGGAGCGTTCGGCCAGTGCGCCGGCATCGTCGAGCACCGCTGGGTCCAGCGCCGGCATGGTGTTCAGCCGCAGCAGGCGCAGGCGGATGTTGCACAGGTGCACGCCCTCGATGGTCCAGTCGCGCATGCCCTTGGTGCCCAGGGCGCAGCCGTCGCACACGCCCTGGTCGAGGATGCGCCACGCGTAGCCCGGCCGGTCGCGGTTCTCCCACGCGGCGCGCGCCACCTCGCGGAAGTTGTTGGGCCGCTGCTCGCCGATGCCGAATGGCTTCCAGCCCGCCCGCAGCGAGAGCGATGACCGGCGCCTGCGTCTCCCCTCCATCCGGCGGATGGTCGCAGAGGAGCCCGCCTGCGCTTGGAGTAGCTTGCGCTGAGTGGCCGAAGCCAAGCCGCCCTCGCCGCCGGACGGTCCGGCCACCCCAGCCGACGCGGTGGCCGCGGCCCAGGTCGGCGCGCCGGTGCGCGGCAACAGGAAGCTGGAGCGCTTCCTGGCCGCCGCCAACGCCGACGAGCGGCTGCGCGCCTGGTGGCACATGCAGCACGTGATGGCCAACCGCCTGGGCATGTCCGATCACTCCTGGGTGCACATCCGGGTGGTGCTCAACATCGCGCTGCGCCTGTCGCGGCTGCTGTCCAAGCGCGGGGTCGAGCCGGCCATGGTGGCCACCCACCTCATGCGCGAGCACGACGCCGAGGTGGTGATCGCGGCCGCATGCCTGATGCACGACTCCGGCATGTCGATCCACCGCACCGACCACGAGGCCTACAGCCTTTTCCTTGCCGCCGAGCGCCTGCCGGCGCTGCTGGACGGGATCTACGACGAGCCCGAGCGAACGGTGGTGGTGGCCGAGGCGCTGCACGCGATCATCGGCCACCGTCGCCGCGGCGACCCGATCACCATCGAGGCCGGGATCCTGCGCGTGGCCGACGCCCTGGACCTGGCCCAGGGCCGCTCGCGGGTGCCGTTCGAGAACCGGCGGCCCAACATCCACTCGCTGTCCGCCGCCGCCATCGACGGGGTGGAGATCAAGGCCGGCGACGAGCGGGCGGTCACGATCGAGATCGCCATGAACAACTCCGCCGGCGTGTTCCAGGTGGACGAGCTGCTGGCCACCAAGCTGCGCGGCTCGGGGCTCGAGGAGCACCTGGAGGTGGTGGCGCGGATCGAGGCCGAGCATGAGAAGCGGCTCGTGCCGGTGTTCAGGATCTAGTGCTTGGTGCCGGTCGCCGGTCGTCGGTTAGGCTCGAGACGGAGCGGTTGCTGCTGCGGGAGTGGCTCGACGAGGACGTCGATGTCTACGCCCGCATCTGCTCCGACGCCGAGGTCATGCGGTACATGCTTCCGCCCGGTCCTCTGACGCATGCGGAGGCCGCCTACGACGTGAACCTGCTGCGCGAGCACTGGGCCCGGCACGGGTTCGGGCACTGGGCCGTGGAGGAGCGCGAGAGTGGGCGGTTCGTGGGCAGGACGGGCGTCAAGCGCCATCCCGACTGGGACCTGGACGACCGAGAACACCGAGGTGGGCTGGCTGTATGACCGCGCCGTCTGGGGCCGCGGCTACGCGACGGAGGCGGCCCGTGCGGCGGTGGCGTTCTGCTTCGAGCAGCTCGATCGCCCCGAGGTGATCTCGATCGCCCGCCCGGACAACGACCGCTCACTCGCGGTCATGGAGCGGGCCGGCCTCGAGCTGGCGGGCGAGCGCCACTGGGCGGCGCGGGGCCTGGACGTGGTCTGGTACTCGGCGCGGGCGCCGGCTCAGCGCGAGTCGAGCGGCACGTAGTCCAGCTCGCGGTCGCCCGTGTAGATCTGCCGCGGGCGCACGATCTTGGTCTCGTCGTCGTCGAGCCATCTCGTGCCACTGGGCCAGCCATCCGGCCGTGCGCGGGATGGCGAACATGACCGTGAACATGTCCGGGGGGATCTTCATGGCCTCGTAGATCAGGCCCGAGTAGAAGTCCACGTTGGGGTAGAGCTTGCGCTCGGTGAAGTACTCGTCGTCGAGGGCGCGCTTCTCCAGCTCCACGGCGATCTCGAGCTTGGGGTTGTCGATGCCCATCACGTCCAGCACCTCGTCCACGTGCTTCTTGATGATCCGCGCGCGCGGGTCGTAGTTCTTGTACACCCGGTGACCGAAGCCCATGAGCTTCTCCTTGCGGTCCTTCACGCCCTGGAGGAAGTCCGGGATGTTGTCCACGGTCTCGATCCGCTCGAGCATCCGCAGCACGGCCTCGTTGGCGCCGCCGTGCAGCGGCCCGTAGAGGGCGGCCACACCGGCGGCCGTGGCCGAGTAGGGGTCCACCTGCGACGAGCCGACCGTGCGCACGGCCGCGGTCGAGCAGTTCTGCTCGTGGTCGGCGTGCAGGATCCAGAGCACGTCCAGCGCGCGCTCGAGCCGCGGATCGGGCTCGTAGGTGACCTCGGTCATCTTGTAGAGCATCGAGAGGAAGTTGCCCGGGTAGGACAGGTCGTTGTCCGGATACACGTAGGGCAGGCCGAGGTTGTGGCGGTAGGCGAAGGCCGCCAGCGTGGGCATCTTGGCGATCAGGCGCACGATCGCCATGAAGCGCTCGGTGGGGCTGTCCAGGTCCTTGGCGGCCGGGTAGAAGGTGGACAGCGCGCCGACCGTGGAGAGCAGCATGGACATCGGATGGGCGTCGTAGCGGAAGCCCTCCATCGACTTCTTGATGTTCTCGTGGACGTACGTGTGGTGGGTGATCACGTAGATCCAGTAGTCCAGCGCCTCCTTGCTGGGCAGCTCGCCGTGGACCAGCAGGTAGGCCACCTCGAGGAAGTTGGACTGCTCGCAGAGCTGCTCGATCGGATAGCCGCGGTACTCGAGGATGCCGGCCTCGCCGTCGATGAAGCAGATCTCGCTCCGGCACCACGCGGTGTTGGTCAGCGCCGGGTCGTAGGTCATGAGGCCGAAGTCGTCCTCGGACACCTTGATCCCGCGGAAGTCCATCGACTTGACGGTGCCGTCGGTGACGGGCACCTCGTAGCTCTCGCCGGTGCGGTTGTCGGTGACCGTGAGCGAGTCCGACTGGGTGGCTACGCCACCGCCGTTCTCACCGGCCTGCGTCTGATCGTCCGCCATGGTGCCTCCTGCTCCGTTTCCCTCGTAGTACCCGATTCTGACGGAGCCTGTCAGCGGGCGGTCAGTCCTTCTTCCAGCCTCCGCCGAACAGGCGCGACAGCCGGCCGCCGCCGCGCGGCTTGAGCACCGGTGGCCCCTGCTCGGGCGGAGGCAGCTGCGCCACCGCGCCGGCGTCGATCTTCAGGGTCACGCCCCGCTCGGCCGTGCGCGCCACCTCGGGCGCGTCCACGAATCGCATCTGCCTCCCTCGTCCTCGATCACGATGCCGTCGAAGATGTGCTCGCGGTAGTTGTCCAGCACCTCGCGCACGGTCCCGACCCTGACCTCCTCCGAGTCGTAGACCGGCGTGCCCCGCTCGAGGGCGCTGTAGTGGACCGCGGTGCCGTCGTCGATCGCCACAGGTCTCAGAGCGGCAGAACCAGTGCGGCTTCCTCGCCGCCCTCGGGCTCCTCCTCTTCCTCGTTCGCCGCGGTCACCAGGCCCGCGCCCACGGCTGCCAGCACGAGCACGACCGAGATGGCGACCACCACCGCTCGCCGCCCGCGGTGCCGGGGAAGTTCTCGCGCGTGACGCCGAGAAAGGACACCAGCAGCGCCCAGACCGCCAGCAGCCCGCCGAGGATGTGGAAGGCGTTCATTCGCGCAGAAACCTAACGGACCGAGCGGTGGGGCTAGGTCCGCGTGGGGCTGCGCCCGCGCGCGGTGCGAACGCGCCTGGGCGCCGGGGGCGGGGTCGAGGCGTGCGGCCCGCGCCGCGGGGGGCGCGGGCGGAAGGGCCGGTGGTCGGGCTCGCGGTCCGACCCGCCGTGGCCGGAGTCGTCGTCCGCGTCGGGCTCGGGCTCCTTGACGGCGTACCAGATGAGGATCAGCGCGGCCGCGATCGGGAGCTTGAGCACCAGGAACAGCCAGATGAACGTGGCCGCGTCCACGAGTCGGGATCGTACCCGGCCGCCTGGCGGCTGAACACCCCTCTTGGCGCAGCGCCGGGGCGCCGGGTCAGGCGGGCGCTGCCTCCAGCGCCGTCATGCGCCGGAACTGCTCGAAGCGCTCGTCGATCTCCTCGCGCGTGAGCCGGGCCACGCGCTCGGTGCCGAACTCCTCGACGTTGAACGAGGCGATCACCGAGCCGTACGTCATGGCCCTGCGCAGGTTGGCCTCGTCGCGCCAGTCGTCCTGCGAGGAGAGGAAGCCCAGGAAGCCACCGGCGAACGAGTCGCCGGCGCCGGTGGGGTCGGTCACGGTCTCCAGCGGGTACGCGGGCAGGGCGAAGAAGCCGTCGGCGGTGAACAGCGCCGCGCCGTACTCGCCCTGCTTGGCCACGACCACGGACGGGCCCATGGCCATCACCTCGCGGGCGGCGCGCACCAGGTTCGGCTGCTCGGTGAGCATCCGCAGCTCGGCGTCGTTGAGCAGGACGATGTCCACCCCGGCGATCGTCTGCACGAGCGAGTCGCGCGCCGTCTCGATCCACAGGTTCATCGAGTCCAGCCCGGCCACGCGGATTCGCTCGCACTGCTCGCGCACCTCGCGCTGCAGGTCGGGCTGGATGTTGGCCAGGAAGAGGTGCTCGGCGCTCCTGGGAGGCCTGCGAGAGCTTGGGCTGGAAGTCGCCGAACACGTTGAGCTGCGTGTCCTCGGTGTGGGCCACGTTCATGTCGTACTCGTAGTGGGCCTTCCAGAAGAAGGTCTTTCCGCCCGGCACGTGCTCGATGTCGGAGGTGTCCACGTCGCGGCCGTGCAGCACGGCGTAGTGCTCGTCGCCGAAGTCGTCGCCCACCGGGCCCACCACGCGCACGGGCGTGAAGAAGCTGGCCGCCAGCGAGAAGTGCACGGCGGCGCCGCCGAGCATGCGCTCGCGCTCGCCAAACGGCGTCTTGACCGCGTCGAAGGCGATCGAACCGACCACAACCAGGCTCATAGGCGGCGGAAGGCTATCGTCGCGCGCCCCCGCGGGGCAGGCCGTGCGGGAGGATGCGGCCGTGCGCGCGGTCCGCATCGACGAGTTCGGAGGGCCCGAGGTGCTGGCGGTGGCCGAGGTGCCCGAGCCCAGCCCGCGGCCGGCGAGGTGCTGGTCCGGGTGAGCCACGCGGGGGTCAACTTCGGCGACACCCACCAGCGCGAGAACCGCTACGTGGCGGAGCGGTCCACGCCCTTCGTGCTCGGCGGGGAGGTGGCCGGCACGGTGGCGGCGCCCGCCGAGGGCTTCGAGGAGGGCGAGCGGGTCGTGGGCCTGCTCGAGACGGGCGGCTACGCGGAGCGGGCGGCGGTGCCCGCGGCGCGGCTGTTCCGGCGTCCCGGACGGACTGGAGGCGCCGGCCGCCCTGGCGCTGCTGATCCAGGGGCTCACGGCCTGGCACCTGTTTCGCACCTCCGCCAAGCTCGCGCAGGGGGAGAGCGTGGTGGTGCACTCGGCGGCGGGCGGGGTCGGCGGCCTGGCGGTGCAGCTGGCGCGGCCGATGGGGGCGGGACGGGTGATCGCCACGGCCGGGTCGCCCGAGCGCCGCGAGCGAGCGCTGGAGCTGGGCGCCGACGAGGCCGTGGACGCCGGCGCCGAGGACCTGGCCGGCGCCCTGGTGGCGGCCAACGGGGGCCGGCCGGTGGACGTGGTGCTCGAGGCGGCCGGGGGGCGCAGCTTCGAGCACAGCCTCGCCGCGCTGGCACCCTTCGGGCGGCTGGTGGCCTACGGCAACTCCACGCGCGAGAAGGTGCGCGTGTCCAACGCCGCCCTGCTCAAGACCAGCCGGGCGGTCGTGGGGTTCTGGCTCTACCACTGCCTCGAGCGCCGGGAGATGACGGAGGAGCCGCTGCGCGACCTGTTCGCCCGCGCCGCGCGCGGCGAGCTGAGCCCGCAGCTGGGCGCCACCTACCCCATGAGCGAGGTGCGCCGGGCGCACGAGGACATGGCCGCCCGCCGCACCACCGGCAAGCTCCTGCTGGACCCGACTGCGTAACCTGAACGGCAAGTAATGACGACTTTTGCAGAGCTGGGCCTCTCGGAGCCGCTGCTCGAGGCCCTTGGGCACCTCGGCTACCAGGAGCCCACACCCATCCAGGAAGAGACGATTCCCCTCCTTCTCGAGGGCAGGGACGTGATCGGCCAGGCCCAGACCGGCACCGGCAAGACGGCCGCCTTCGGGCTGCCGATGCTGGAGTACGTCGATCCCGAGGACACCGGGGTGCAGGCGCTGGTGCTGACCCCCACCCGGGAGCTGTGCATCCAGGTCACGCAGGCCCTGCGCGCCTACGGCGAGAAGCGCGGGATCGCGGTGGTGGCCGTGTTCGGGGGCGCCCCCATCCGCGACCAGGCCTCGCGCCTGAAGGAGAACGCGCAGGTGGTGGTGGGCACCGTGGGCCGGGTGATGGACATGATCGGCCGGCACTACCTGTTCCTGGACTCGGCCCGCTACGTGGTGCTCGACGAGGCCGACGAGATGCTCGACCTCGGGTTCCTGGAGGACGTGGAGACCATCCTCGGCCGCTGCCCCTCCGGGCGCCAGACCTGCCTGTTCTCGGCCACGATGCCGACGGAGATCAAGAAGCTGGCCGAGAAGCGCATGTACGACCCGGTGACGATCAAGGTCAAGGCCGCCACGCTCACGATCGACACGGTCGCGCAGTTCCATCTCGAGGTCTCGGACCGCGACAAGCCCGACGAGCTCGCCAAGGTGCTCAAGGCCGAGTCGCCCACCCAGGCGATCATCTTCGCGCGCACCAAGATCGGCGTCGACCGCCTCGCCCGACGCCTGGGCGACAAGGGGCTGCGTGTCAAGACGCTGCACGGCGACATGTCGCAGGGCGCGCGCGACGGAGTGATGATCGCGTTCAAGGGCGGGCGCGAGCGGCTGCTGGTGGCCACCGACGTGGCCGCGCGCGGCCTGGACATCGCCGGCGTCTCGCACATCGTGAACTACGACATCCCGAACTCGCCCGACATCTACGTGCACCGCATCGGTCGCACGGGCCGCGCCGGGGAGACCGGCCGCGCCATCACCTTCATCACGCCCAAGCAGCGCGGCGACCTGGACGCCATCGAGCGCCACGCCAAGACCTCGATCCCGGCCTGGTCGGCGAACGGCAAGCCGTCGGCGCCCGCCGAGCGCCAGACGCGCGAGCCGCGCGAGGAGCGCGAGACGCGGCGGCCCAGGCACACCAAGCCGCGCCGCGGCATGGAGGGCCCCGTGGCCAAGCTGTTCCTGGGCGCCGGGCGCTCGCAGGGCTTCGAGCCGGCCGACGTGGTGGGCGCCATCGTGGACCACTCGCACCTGGACGGCGAGGACGTTCGCAACGTCCGGGTGCTGGAGCGGTTCAGCTTCGTCGAGGTCCCCGCCGAGCGCGCGGGCGAGGTCGTGGACAAGGTCAGCGGAAACGAGGTCCGGGGCGTGAAGCTCCGGTTGGAGGTCGCGAAACGATGAGCCAGGCAACCCTGCACACCAACCACGGGCCCGTGGTGGTGGAGCTGTTCGACGAGGACGCGCCCAAGACCGTGGAGAACTTCCGCAAGCTCTCCACGGACGGCTTCTACGACGGGCTCGCCTTCCACCGCGTGATCAAGGACTTCATGATCCAGGGCGGCTGCCCGCAGGGCACGGGCACCGGCGGGCCGGGCTACACGTTCGAGGACGAGTTCAACGACCACAAGGTGGTGCGCGGCGCGCTGGCGATGGCCAACGCGGGCCCCAACACCAACGGGTCGCAGTTCTTCGTGGTCACCACCGGCGCCGCGTCGTGGCTCGACGGCAAGCACACGGTGTTCGGCCAGGTCACGGCGGGCATGGAGGCGGTCGACGCGATCGAGGGCCTCCCCACCGGGCCCGGCGACCGGCCGGAGGAGCCGGCGGTCATCGAGCGCGTGGAGCTGGACCCGGCCTGAGCGCGCCGCGCGTGCAGCTGCTCTGGTGGGAGGGCTGTCCCTCCACCGAGGCCACGCTGGCGTCCCTGCGCGAGGCGCTGGATGAGGAGGGGCTGGACCCCCAGGCCGTGGAGCTGCGCGAGATCCGCACCGAGGACGATGCCCAGGTGGAGGGCTTCATCGGGTCGCCCACGATCCGGGTCGGCGACCGCGAGGTGGCGCCGGCACAGGGCGAGCCGCTGGGGCTGACCTGCCGCGTCTACCGGCTGCGCGACGGGCGCGCGTCGCCCACCCCGGACCCCCAGGACATCCGCGACACGATCAGGAGGGCAATGCGATGACCACCGGAGAGGCCGCACCCCAGTTCAGCCTGCCCGACACCGAGGGCGTGACCCATGCCCTGGGCGCGTCGCCCACGGCGGTCGTGTTCACCTGCAACCACTGCCCCTACGCGCTGGCCTGGCACGACCGGCTGCTGGACGTGGCGCGCGACTACGAGGGCCGCGCGCGCGTGCTCATGGTCAACTCCAACGACGCGAGCCGCTACCCGCGCGACTCCTTCGACGCCATGCGCGAGCGGGTCGAGGCCGACGGCGGCTGGCCGGCGCCC
This sequence comes from uncultured Thermoleophilaceae bacterium, assembly GCA_963755215.1. Classification (GTDB taxonomy): domain Bacteria; phylum Actinomycetota; class Thermoleophilia; order Solirubrobacterales; family Thermoleophilaceae; genus JAAYBF01. Next base: position 41,288 of record CAVWIW010000012.1, on the reverse strand, counting down.
TACCTGCATGACGAGAGTCAGGAGGTCGCGCGGGCCTACGGGGCGCAGACCACGCCCGACGTCTTCCTCGTCGACGCCCACGGGGTGCTGCGCTACCGGGGCGCCCCGGACTCGGACCACCAGGACCCCGCGGCGGGCGCACAGTGGCTGCGCGACGCGCTCGACGCGGTGCTGGCCGGCCGCGAGCCCGACCCGGCCGAGACCGAGCCAGTGGGCTGCAGCGTGAAGTGGTTGCAGTAGCGCTGGGGCTGACGGCCAGCCTGGCCTGGGGCACCGCGGACTTCCTCGGGGGCCTCAAGAGCCGCACGCTCAACGTGCTGGCAGTGCTGGTCGCCTCGCAGGCCGTGGCGCTGATCCTGCTGGCGGCCGCCACCGGCATCCGCGGCGACGGCCCACCTGCCGCCGGGGGCCTGGCGCTCGCGGCGCTCGCCGGCGCGGGAGGCGTGCTGGGACTGGCCGCCTTCTACCGCGGCCTGGCCATCGGCGCGATGGCCGTGGTGGCGCCCATCGGCGGGCTGGGCGCGGTGCTGCCGGTGGCCGTGGGCGTGGCCACGGGTGAGCGCCCGGGCGCCCTGGTGGTGGCGGGGATCGCGCTGGCGCTGGCCGGCGTGGTGCTGTCCTCGCGGGAGGAGGGCGAGGGCGGCAGCCGCGTGGCCGCAGGCGTGGGACTGGCCCTGCTGGCGGCGCTGGGCTTCGGCACCTTCCTCACCGCCATGGACGCCGCCGGCGACGGCGACGTGCTGTGGGCGCTGCTGGTGGCGCGCTGCGCCAGCGTCGCGCTGCTGGGGGTTGCGGTGGCGGTCGCCCGGCCGGCGCTGGGGGAGCTGCGCGGCCACGAGGGCGCGGTGCTCGCCATCGGCGTGCTGGACATGGCCGCCAACGGCCTCTTCGCGCTGGCCGCCACCGAGGGGCTGGTGAGCGTGGTGGCGGTGCTGTCCTCGCTCTACCCGGTGGTCACGATCCTGCTGGCGCGCGCGGTGCTCGGCGAGCGCGTGCGGGCGTCGCAGCAGCTCGGGCGTGGCGCTGGTGCTCGTCGGCGTGGTGGGCATCGCGCTGGGCTGAGCCGGGTCTGCGGGGTGGTCAATGGCCCCCCGTCGCCATTTTGTGGCCGCCGGTGCGGGCCGGCCCGGAGTGTGGGCCGACTTTCGCGTCATATGCGCGCGTTTCTCGGCCCACACTCGAATTGATCGCCGGATTGCCCCCCGCTGCTTCGCCGGATCGGCCCCCCGGCGCCTTAGCGCTCTATCGCTGCCAGCAGGGCCGCGGTGTCGCGCAGGTCCTCGAGCGCCGCGTCGGGACTGGCCTGCTCGAGCTCGTCGAGGCGATACGGGCCCGTGGCGACCGCCACCGCCCTTGCGCCCGCACTGTGGGCGGCCTCGATGTCCAGCGGGGTGTCGCCCACGAGCACCGTCCGGGACGCCGGCACGTCGACACCCCGCAGCTCGCGCGCCTTCCGCGCGCGATGCCCACCAGCTCCGAGCGCGTGCCGTGGTCCGACCCGTAGCCGCCGATCTCCAGGTCCACGTGCCGCTCGAGGCCGAAGGCGCCGAGCTTGATCTCGGCGTTGCGCTCGATGTTGCCGGTCAGCAGCGACTGCAGCACGTCGGCGCGGGTGCCCACGGCGCGCAGGGCCTCGGGGACGCCGGGCTGGGGCCGGCCCTCGGCGGCGATGGCGTCGCGGCGGCCGTCCAGGGCGTCGTGGAGGGCGTCGAACATCTCCGGCAGGTGGCGCTCGGGATCGTCGATGGAGTTGCGCGCGAGCAGGTCGAGGGCGATGGCGTGGTCCGTGCGGCCCGCCATCGGCACCGGGTCGTCGGCCGGCTCGCGACCGAACACCGCCTCGAACGCCTCGCCGAACGCGTGCCGGCCGTGGCCCGCGGTGTCCACCAGCGTCCCGTCCACGTCCCAGAGAACCAGCAGCGTGCGGGCCGGCTGGCCATTGGCGGCCACGGCTAAGGTGACCCTGTGCTGGACGTCCTCACGATCCCGCCAAAGCTACTGACGCGGGCCCTCGACGACCTGCACAAGCTGGCGGTCGTTCTCCCCGAGCTGACCCGAGCGGCAGAGCGGCTGCCGACCGCGGAGGACGAGCTGTCGGCCAGGATCGACGAGCTCCGTAGCGAGGTGCGCGATCTGCGCGACTGGCTCGGGCCGCTTCACCGCGAGCTCACCGACCTCGACGACACCGCCGAGGAGCTGGAGAAGGGCCTGGCGGCGCTGCACTCCGAGATCGCGCCCTTGCGAGGCGAGGTCGCCCAGCTGCGCACCGAGCTGCCGCCGCTGAGGGCAGAGATCGAGGCCGTGCGCGGGTCGATCCAGGGCGTACGCGACGACATCGCCGAGCTGCGCGACAAGATCCCGGGCCTCTAAGCACTAAGCACTACGCCGAGCATCTCCTCCAGCTGCGGAATCGTCGTGTCGGCGCCGCGGTGCAGCACCGCCCGCATCCCAACCGCCTCGGCTCCCTCGCAGTTCTCCCTCAGGTCGTCCACGAACACGCACTCCTCCGGCGGCAGGCCCGCCCGCTCCGCACCCAGGCGGTAGATCTCCGGCTGGGGCTTGTGCATCCGCTCCTCGGCGGAGATCACGACGGCGTCGAACAGCTCGGGGAAGGTGCTGCGGTCATAGCGCCCGGCGCCGATCGAGTTGGAGATCAGGCCGGTCCTCACACCGGCACGCTTGGCCCGGCGCACCGCGTCGACCATCGGCTCGTCCGCGCGCATTCCCGCGAACAGCCGGTTCACGAGGTTTTCGTGGTCCGCCACGCCGAGCATGCGGCCGAGGATCTCCGAGAACTCGTCCTCGCTGATCTCCCCGGTCTCCACGCGGCGCAGCTCCCGGCGGGCGTCGGGGTCGGAGCGGAACAGCGTCACGAACGCGTCGGGCTCCAGCCCCTCGGCGGAGCAGAAGTGCCTTGAACGAGTCGAACACGTTGGTGGTGAGCACCCCACCGAAGTCCACCAGGAGACCCTTCACGAGCGCGCGACCTCGCGCGCCTTCTCGGCGAGCATCGGCACGCCCTCCACGAACAGGCCCAGGTAGCTGTCGTCGGTGGAGCCGGCCTGGAAGCGCTTGAGGTTGCCCTCCATGAACACCGCGGCCTTCCACAGCGCCAGCGCGCCGTACCAGTTGAGCGCCCCGACCGAGCGCCCTGAGCGCTCCTCGTAGCGCCGGTCAGCTCCTCGCGCGTGGGGAAGCCCTCCTTGCGGGTGGCGGCGGAGAGCGAGCCGAACGAGGTGTCCTCGGGATCGCCCTCCTGCGCCCAGGTGATCGCCAGGTAGCCCACGTCGGCCAGCGGGTCGCCGATGGTGGCCAGCTCCCAGTCGAAGATCGCCACCACGCTGCGGGTGGCCGGTCGGCCACCATCACGTTGCCCAGGCGGTAGTCGCCGTGCACGATCGTCGCCGTGGGCGACTCGGGCTTGTTGGCCTCCAGCCAGTCGGCCACCTCACCGACGATCGGCAGCTCGCGGGTCTTGTTGTGCTCCCAGAGGCCGTTGAAGCGCCGCAGCTGGCGGTCCAGGTAGCCGGTGGGCTTGCCGAACCCCTCCAGGCCCGCCGCCTGCCAGTCCACCGCGTGGACCTCCACGAGGGCGTCGACCAGCTCGTCGCCGATCCGCCCGCGCTGCTCCGGATCGTCGAGCGCCGGCGGCACGTCGCTGGTGATCACGCTGCCCTCCACCTCCTCCATCACGTAGAAGGGCACGCCGAGGATCTCCTCGTCGGCACAGGTGGCGAGCACCCTCGGCGTCCTCGCGGCGGTGGACTCCAGCGCTGTTAGCAGGCGGGCCTCGCGGAGCACGTCGTGCGCCGAGGGGGGCAGAGGCGGCCGCGGCGGGCGCCGGAGCACGAACCGGTCCTCGCCGCGCCGCACGAGGTAGGTCACGTTGGAGTGCCCCTCCCCGATCCGCTCCGCCTCCAGCGAGCCGGCTCCCAGCCCCTGCTCGTCGAGGAACGCCTCCAGCGGCTGGCGGACGATGAGCGGCGCGAGCTCCTGAGCCGCTGCCTGCTCCGGCGAGTCCACGATCTCCGGCACGGCGGGCATCCTTCCACACGGTGTATTCCCCACCGGGTTGCTAGGGTTCTGAACTCTCCTAATCCCGACTGGCTATGAGAGGTTTCATGACTCGCGCATTCCGCCCCCTGTTTCTCCTCGTTCTCTGCTCGCCCTGCCGGCCGCCGGCTGCGGCGGCTCCGAGGACAGCAACGACGCCTCGGGCAGCAGCTCGGGCGGCTCGGGATCCGAGCAACTGGCACTCGTGGCCTACTCCACCCCCGAGGTCGTCTACGACGAGATCATCCCGGCGTTCCGCAAGACCGACGCCGGCAATGACATCGCGTTCAAGAGCTCATTCGGGGCGTCGGGCGAGCAGAGCCGCGCGGTGGAAGGCGGCCTGAAGGCCGACGTCGTGTCCTTCTCGATCGAGCCCGACGTCGAGCGCCTGGTCGAGGCCGGGCTGGTGGCCAAGGACTGGAAGGGCGCCACCTCCACGAAGGGCATCGTGTCCAAGTCGATCGTGTCCTTCATCGTCCGCAAGGGCAACCCCAAGGGCATCAGGACCTGGGACGACCTGATCAAGCCGGGCGTGAAGGTCGTGACACCCAACCCCTTCACCTCGGGCGCGGCCAAGTGGAACCTGCTGGGCGCCTACGCGCACGGCGGCCTGGACTACGTGGAGAAGCTGATCACGGACAACGTCTCGGTCCAGCCCAAGTCCGGACGCGAGGCCCTGCAGACGTTCACCGGCGGCGAGGGTGACGTGCTGCTGTCGTACGAGTACGAGGCCACCACGGCGATCAAGAAGGGCGAGGACGAGATCGAGCTCGTGCGGCCCGACAGCACCGTGGAGATCGAGATCAACATCGCTCAGACCGAGAAGGCCGCGTCGGGCGCCAAGGCGTTCATCGACTACGTGCTTGGCCCCGAGGGCCAGAAGAAGTTCGTGGGCTGGGGCTACCGGCCGGTCGATCCCGAGACCATCGAGGCCACCAAGTCGCAGTTCCCCAACCCGGCCAAGGTCACCACGATCACCGACCTGGGCGGCTGGTCGAAGGTGAACAAGGACCTCTTCGATCCCGAGAACGGGACGATCGCGAAGATCGAGGAGGAGGCAGGGGTGTCCACCGCCCAATGAGCTCGTTGCCGGCAACCGCGGGGCGCCTGCGCCACCGGGCCTCCGGGTTCGGTGGCGCAGGCGGTCTCGGGCTCGGCATTGCGACGCTGTGGCTGAGCCTGATCGTGCTGCTGCCGCTGGCGGCGGTCGTCGACCGCTCGTTCCAGGATGGCCTCGAGTCGTTCTGGAGCTCGGTGACCACCCGTCAGTCGGTGTCGGCGCTGCGCTTCACGCTGCTGATCTCGCTGCTCGTGGCCGCCATCAACGTGGTCATGGGCACGCTCATCGCCTGGGTGCTGGTGCGCGACGACTTCCCCGGCAAGCGGCTCGTGAACGCCATCATCGACCTGCCGTTCGCGCTGCCCACGATCGTGGCCGGCATCACCCTGCTGGCGCTCTACGGCGACGCGATCGCGTTCACCAAGTGGGCGGTCCTGCTGGCGCTGCTGTTCGTCACGCTGCCGTTCGTGGTGCGGGCGGTGCAGCCCGTGCTGATCGAGCTCGACCGCGAGATGGAGGAGGCGGCGCACTCGCTGGGCGCCTCCGCACGCACGACCTTCGCCCGCATCGTGCTGCCCAACCTGCTGCCGGCCATCGTCTCCGGGGCCGCGCTGGCGTTCGCGCGCGCGGTGGGTGAGTTCGGCTCGATCGTGCTCATCTCCGGCAACAAGCCGTTCGACACCCAGGTGGCGTCGGTGTACGCGTACAAGCAGCTCGAGTCGGACAACATCACCGGTGCCGCGGCGGTGTCGGTGGTCCTGCTGGCGCTGTCGCTGGCGGTGCTCGTGGGCCTGCGCTTCGTCGAGCGCTGGGGGGCGCGCCATGAGGGCTAGCCGCCTGTCGCTGCGCGCGGTTGCGCTGGCCTACCTCGGTGCCGTCCTGGTGGCGCCGGTGGCGGTGGTGCTCTACAAGACCTTCGAGCCCGGGCTGGCCGCGGTGTTCGACAGCGTGACCACCCCTGCGGCCATCAGCGCCTTCTGGCTCACCCTGTCGGTGGCGGCCATCGCCGTGCCGCTCAACGCCGTGCTCGGGGTGGTCACGGCCATGGCGCTGGTGCGCGGGCGTGTTCCCGGGCGCCGGGTCGTGGAAGCCCTGATCGACCTGCCGTTCGCCATCTCGCCGGTGGTGGTGGGCCTGGCGCTGATCCTGCTCTACGGCCGCGAGGGCTGGTTCGGCGACGAGCTGGCCTCGGCCGGGATCCAGATCCTGTTCTCGTTCCCCGGGATCGTGCTGGCCACGGTGTTCGTGACGCTCCCATTCGTAGTGCGCGAGGTGGCGCCCGTGCTGCGAGAGGTGGGCATCGAGCAGGAGCAGGCGGCCGCCACCCTGGGCGCGTCGCGGTGGCAGGCCTTCCGGCGGATCACCCTGCCGGCCATCCGCTGGGGGCTGACCTACGGCATCGTCCTGTCCACCGCCCGCGCCATCGGCGAGTTCGGTGCGGTGTCCGTGGTGTCCGGCAAGGTCTCGGGCGAGACCGAGACGCTGACCCTGCTCGTGGAGAAGCGGTTCCAGAACTTCGCTCCACGACACCCAGTAGCTTCTCTCGAGCCGGCCTGGAAGCGCTTGAGGTTGCCCTCCATGAACACGGCGGCCTTCCAAAGCGCCAGCGCGCCGTACCAGTTGAGCGCCCCCACCGAGCGCCCCGAGCGCTCCTCGTAGCGCCGCGTGAGCTCCTCGCGCGTGGGGAAGCCCTCCTTCCGTGTGGCGGCGGAGAGCGAGCCGAAGGAGGTGTCCTCGGGGTCGCCCTCCTGCGCCCAGGTGATCGCCAGGTAGCCCACGTCGGCCAGCGGGTCGCCGATCGTGGCCAGCTCCCAGTCGAAGATCGCCACCACGCTGGCGGGCGGCTGGTCGGCCACCATCACGTTGCCCAGGCGATAGTCGCCGTGCACGATCGTTGCCGTGGGGGAGTCGGGCTTGTTGGCCTCCAGCCAATCGGCCACCTCACCGACGATCGGCAGCTCGCGGGTCTTGTTGTGCTCCCAGAGGCCGTTGAAGCGCCGTAGCTGGCGGTCCAGGTAGCCGGTGGGTTTGCCGAAGCCATCGAGCCCCGCCGCCTGCCAATCCACCGCGTGCACCTCCACCAGGGCGTCCACCAGCTCCTCGCCGATGCGACCGCGTTGCTCGGGATCATTCAGTGCCGGCGGCACGTCGCTGGTGATCACGCTGCCGGTCCACCTCCTCCATGACGTAGAAGGGAACGCCCAGGATCTCCTCGTCCGCGCAGGTCGCGAGCACCCTCGGCGTACGGGCGGCGGTGGGCTCGAGCGCGGTGAGCAGGCGGGCCTCGCGCAGCACGTCGTGGGCCGAGGGCGGCAGGGGCGGCCGCGGGGGGCGGCGCAGCACGAACCGGTCGTCGCTGCGGCGGACGAGGTAGGTCACGTTGGAGTGTCCCTCCCCGATTCGCTCGGCCTCGAGCGGGCCGGCTCCCAGCCCGTTCTCGTCGAGAAACGCCTCCAGCGGCTCCCGGACGATCAGCGGCGCAAGCTCCTGAGCCGCTGCCTGCTCCGGCGAGTCCACGATCTCCGGCACGGCGGGCATCCTTCCACACGGTGTATTCCCCACCGGGTTGCTAGGGTTCCCAACCTCCTAATCCCGACTGGCTATGAGAGGTTTCATGACTCGCGCATTCCGCCCCCTGTTTCTCCCCGTTCGCTGCTCGCCCTGCTCGGCAGCCGGCTGCGGCGGCTCCGATGACAGCAAGGACGGCTCGGGCAGCAGCTCGGGCGGCTCGGGATCGGAGCAGCTGGCACTCGTGGCCTACTCCACCCCGGAGGTCGTCTACGACGAGATCATCCCGGCCTTCCGCAAGACCGACGCCGGCAAGGACATCGCCTTCAAGAGCTCGTTCGGCGCGTCGGGCGAGCAGAGCCGCGCGGTGGAGGGCGGCCTGAAGGCCGACGTCGTGTCCTTCTCGATCGAACCCGACGTCGAGCGCCTGGTCGAGGCCGGGCTGGTGGCCAAGGACTGGAAGGGCGCCACCTCCACGAAGGGCATCGTGTCCAAGTCGATCGTGTCCTTCATCGTCCGCAAGGGCAACCCCAAGAGCATCAGGACCTGGGACGACCTGGTCAAGCCGGGCGTGAAGGTCGTGACACCCAACCCCTTCACCTCGGGCGCGGCCAAGTGGAACCTGCTGGGCGCCTACGCGCACGGCGGCCTGGACTACGTGGAGAAGCTGATCAAGGACAACGTCTCGGTCCAGCCCAAGTCCGGACGCGAGGCCCTCCAGACGTTCACCGGCGGCGAGGGTGACGTGCTGCTGTCGTATGAGTACGAGGCCACCACGGCGATCAAGAAGGGCGAGGACGAGATCGAGCTCGTGCGGCCCGACAGCACCGTGGAGATCGAGATCAACATCGCTCAGACCGAGAAGGCCGCGTCGGGCGCCAAGGCGTTCATCGACTACGTGCTTGGCCCCGAGGGCCAGAAGAAGTTCGTGGGCTGGGGCTACCGGCCGGTCGATCCCGAGACCGTCGAGGCCACCAAGTCGCAGTTCCCCAACCCGGCCAAGGTCACCACGATCACCGATCTGGGCGGCTGGTCGAAGGTGAACAAAGACCTCTTCGATCCCGAGAACGGGACGATCGCGAAGATCGAGGAGGAGGCAGGGGTGTCCACCGCCCAATGAGCTCGTTGTCGGCAACCGCGGGGCGCCTGCGCCACCGGGCCTCCGGGTTCGGTGGCGCAGGCGGTCTCGGGCTCGGCATCGCGACGCTGTGGCTGAGCCTGATCGTGCTGCTGCCGCTGGCGGCGGTCGTCGACCGCTCCTTCCAGGATGGCCTCGAGTCGTTCTGGAGCTCGGTGACCACCCGCCAGTCGGTGTCGGCGCTGCGCTTCACGCTGCTGATCTCGCTGCTCGTGGCCGCCATCAACGTGGTGATGGGCACGCTCATCGCCTGGGTGCTGGTGCGCGACGACTTCCGCGGCAAGCGGGTCATGAACGCCATCATCGACCTGCCGTTCGCGCTGCCCACGATCGTGGCCGGCATCACCCTGCTGGCGCTCTACGGCGACGCGATCGCGTTCACCAAGTGGGCGGTCCTGCTGGCGCTGCTGTTCGTCACGCTGCCGTTCGTGGTGCGGGCGGTGCAGCCCGTGCTGATCGAGCTCGACCGCGAGATGGAGGAGGCGGCGCACTCGCTGGGCGCCTCCGCACGGACTACCTTCGCCCGCATCGTGCTGCCCAACCTGCTGCCGGCCATCGTCTCCGGGGCCGCGCTGGCGTTCGCGCGCGCGGTGGGTGAGTTCGGCTCGATCGTGCTCATCTCCGGCAACAAGCCGTTCGACACCCAGGTGGCGTCGGTGTACGCGTACAAGCAGCTCGAGTCGGACAACATCACCGGCGCCGCGGCGGTGTCGGTGGTCCTGCTGGCGCTGTCGCTGGCGGTGCTCGTGGGCCTGCGCTTCGTCGAGCGCTGGGGGGCGCGCCATGAGGGCTAGCCGCCTGTCGCTGCGCGCCGTTGCGCTGGCCTACCTCGGTGCCGTCCTGGTGGTGCCGGTGGCGGTTGTGCTCTACAAGACCTTCGAGCCCGGGCTGGCCGCGGTGTTCGACAGCGTGACCACCCCTGCCGCCATCAGCGCCTTCTGGCTGACCCTGTCGGTGGCGGCCATCGCCGTGCCGCTCAACGCCGTGCTCGGGGTGGTCACGGCCATGGCGCTGGTGCGCGGGCGTGTTCCCGGGCGCCGGGGGGTGGAAGCCCTGATCGACCTGCCGTTCGCCATCTCGCCGGTGGTGGTGGGCCTGGCGCTGATCCTGCTCTACGGCCGCGAGGGCTGGTTCGGCGACGAGCTGGCCTCGGCCGGGATCCAGATTCTGTTCTCGTTCCCTGGGATCGTGCTGGCCACGGTGTTCGTGACGCTCCCATTCGTAGTGCGCGAGGTGGCGCCCGTGCTGCGAGAGGTGGGCACCGAGCAGGAGCAGGCGGCTGCCACCCTGGGCGCGTCGCGGTGGCAGGCATTCCGGCGGATCACCCTGCCGGCCATCCGCTGGGGGCTGACCTACGGCATCGTCCTGTCCACCGCGCGCGCCATCGGCGAGTTCGGCGCGGTGTCCGTGGTGTCCGGAAAGGTCTCGGGCGAGACCGAGACGCTCACGCTCTTGGTGGAGAAGCGGTTCCAGAACTTCGACCTGGCGGGCGCCTATGCCGCCTCCACGCTGCTCGCCCTGATCGCCCTGGTCACACTCGCGGCCATGGTCCTGTCCAGCCGCCGCAAGGAGCTCGCGTGATCTCCGTCCCGGGCGTGTCCAAGCGCTACGGCGACTTCGACGCGCTGGACGGCGTGTCGATCGACGTCCTGCCCGGGTCGCTCACCGCGCTGCTCGGTCCGTCGGGCTCGGGCAAGTCGACGCTGCTGCGGATCATCGCCGGGCTGGAGGCGCCGGACGCGGCGTGGTGACGCTGGGCGAGCAGGACGTGACGGGCGTCCCGCCCCAGCGGCGCGACGTGGGCTTCGTGTTCCAGCACTACGCCGCGTTCAAGCACATGACCGTGCGCGACAACGTGGCGTTCGGGCTAAGATCCGCAAGCGCCCGAAGGCCGAGGTCGCCGAGCGGGTGGACGAGCTGCTGGGCATCGTCGGGCTGGCCGGGTTCCAGACGCGCTACCCGTCGCAGCTCAGCGGCGGCCAGCGCCAGCGGATGGCGCTGGCGCGCGCGCTGGCCGTGGAGCCCAAGGTGCTGCTGCTCGACGAGCCGTTCGGCGCGCTGGACGCCACCGTGCGCAAGGAGCTGCGCTCATGGCTGCGGCGGCTCCACGACGAGGTGCACGTGACCACCATCTTCGTGACCCACGATCAGGAGGAGGCCATGGACGTCTCCGACCAGATCGTGGTGATGCGAGACGGCGGCGTGGAGCAGGTGGGCACGCCGCGCGAGCTGTACGAGGAGCCGGTCAACGAGTTCGTGATGGGCTTCGTGGGGGAGGTCAACCGGATCGGCGACGAGCTGGTCCGCCCGCACGACTTCGAGCTCATGACCTCACCCAACGGCTCCACCCAGGAGGGCTTCATCGATCGTGTCGTGCACCTGGGCTTCGAGGTGCGGGTGGAGCTCACGCTCGAGGATGGCCGCAGCGTGTGGGTCGCAGACCACCCGCTCGCGCGCGGAGGAGCTGGAGCTGGCGGCGGGCCAGATCGTGTTCGTCCGCAAGGACGGCGCGCGCCGGTTCGAGGGCACCGCGGGCGCGGCCGGCCCGTAGCGCGCCGATAGTGGTGGGTGTACGGTCTGGCTGTGGGACCGTGCGGCCGATTGGCCCTCGCCGTTGCCCTCACACTGGCCGCGCCGGCCGGCGCCGCCGCGGCGCCGTGCTCGCCGGCGGTCGTCCCCGAGTACCGGGTGTCGGACACCCGTAGCGGGAGCACCCTCTACGCCACCCACGTGCTCAGGGTCACCGGCTCCGTGCCGACCGATCCCACTAGCAGCCCGCGGGTGTCGGCCCCCGGCGCCCTGTTCCTGGACGAGGGAGGCAGCAGCACGGAGCTGGTGCGAGACACGCCGGGCCCCCTGCCCATGACGCTGTCGTTCGACGCCCTCGAGCCGGGGGGCGAGGTGGACTGCACGGCCACGGTGGGCACGACGCCGATCCTGCGGGCGCCGATCCCGCTGGTGGGCCGCTGGTCCCGCCCGCGGTGATCTTCCGAAGGCGGGGACGGCCCCACTACCCCGGCCAGCTCCGCTTCGTGCTTCGCCTCAAGCCGTCGCGCACCAGCTCCCTGGCACCCGTTACGGTCCGAGCCCGAGTGGCGCGCCGGGCGAAGTTGCCCGGCAGCGGCACCAAGGCTGCGTCGATGACCTTTCCGCTGCGCGATTTCGAAGAGCGCCCCGGCGGCGCCCCCGGCGCGGCTGCAACAGCTCGGCGATCGTCTGCACCAAGCGGGTGAACACCTGGGCGACGGGCGTGGAGGTGTTCGCCGACGCGACGGCTTCGGCGGCGTGCGCGCCATCGTCACGCTGCCCACGGGCTACCCGGTCTACCGCCCCCGTTCCGTGATCCGCAAGACGCCATTCGGGGTCGTGGTCGAGGCCATCCAGGCCGGAAGAGGGTCGCGCGGCTGCGGGTGGCGGGCAGCTGCCTGGCGGCGGCCAGTCCTCGCGCTGCCGCTTCCAGACGCTGTCGACCAAGCGCTAGCGCAGCTAGCGCCGCTGCCAGGCCTCGGGATCGCGGGTGCGCGCCGCGACGCCGCGCGGCAAGCGGCCCGCGGCCAGGTCGGCCAGCGACACGTGCTCCAGCACGTCGCGCAGGCTCGCGCGGAGCGCCACCCACACCTCCTGCAGCGATCCCGCCGCGCCCACGTACTCCAGCTCCTCGGGCTTCTGCCCGCGCACGCTGGCCAGCGGGCCCTCCGCGGCGCGCATCACGTCGGCCACGGTGATCTCCTTGGCCGGCCGCGCCAGCCAGTAGCCGCCCTCGGGACCGCGGCGGCTCTCCACCAGTCCCGCCTGGCGCAGGTCCACAAGGATGTTCTCCAGGAACTTGATCGGGATGCTCTGGGCCTGCGCGATCTGCTCGCCCTTGACCGGGTCCTCGGTGCCCGTCGCCGCGAGCTCCGCGGCGGCGCGCACGGCGTAGTCCGCCTTGGCCGAGATTCGCATGGGCGGGCATTCTGACGGGCACCGCGACTTTCGATGCGCCAGTGTGTCTAGAGTCCCGAGCATGCGCCCACGCTCCGGCCTTCCCGCAGCCGTCCTCGCCCTCGCCCTGCTCGTGCCCGCCGCCTCCGCCGGCGCCGCCACCAAGAGCGTGAACGTGACAGACAACGTGTTCGGTCCCAAGCGGGTGCAGGTCAACCCCGGCGACACCGTGACCTGGACCAACGACGGCGCCGTAGCCGATCACACCGTGACCAGCAGCAGGAGCGCGCCGACCGCCTTCAACGCCACGCTCCGGGCGACCCCGGCACCACCTTCTCGCAGACGTTCCCCGCCGCCGGCCGCTACGCCTACATCTGCCAGCCCCATCGCATCATCGGCATGGTCGGCGTGGTGCAGGTGGGGGCCGACAGGACCGCGCCCAAGCTCTCCAAGGTCAAGCTCAAGCGCGGCAAGAAGAGCGTGAAGGTGTCGTTCGCCGTGTCTGAGAACGCGCGGGTCAAGGCCACCTTCAAGCGCGGCCGCAAGACCGTCAAGACGCTCCGCACGAAGACGCTGGACGAGGACAACCCGGGCTCGGTGACCTACAAGGCGAAGAAGCTCAAGGCGGGCAGCTACTCGGTGTCGCTCGTCGTGACCGACGAGCCCGGCAAGAACTCGGCCAAGGCCGTCAAGAAGAAGTTCAAGGTCCCGGGCTAGGCGCCGCTCAGGCGATCTCGTCGACGTGGCGGATGTTGGCCACGTCGTCGTGCTCACGGCTGGGCTCGCCGTCGAACCAGCCGTCCAGGATCTCGTCTAGCAGCGCCGCGCTGGTGGTCCGCAGGGACAGCGCCAGCACGTTGGCGTCGTTCCAGCGCCGGGCGCCACGGGCGGTCTCGGCATCGGCGCAGAGCGCAGCTCGCGCACCCGCCACCTTGTTCGCGGCGATGGAGGCGCCGGTGCCGGTCCAGCAGCAAACCACTCCCTGATCGGCGCGGCCCTCGGCCACGTCCCGCGCGGCGGCCTCGCTGGACCAGGCCCAGTCGTCGCGCTCCTCCGCGCTGAGCGCGCCATGGAGCAGGGGCTCGTGCCCCCGGTCCCGTAGCCGCTCCACGAGCGTCTCGGCGACGCCGGTGCGCTCGTCGGCTGCGACGGCGATCCTCACGTGCTGAATGTACTGCTGGGGAGCCGAGCACCGAGCGCCAGCGCGTAGCGTTAGCTGGCCATGCCCGAGCTGCCAGAGGTAGAGATCGCCGCCCGCCGCCTCACCCGCGCGGCTGCGGGCGCCACCGTCGAGTCGGCCATGGCGCCGGGCATGGTCACGATGAAGAGCTTCGACCCGCCGCTTGACGCGCTCACCGGGGCCACTCTCCGGGCGGTCCGCCGGCGCGGCAAGCTGTTCCTGGCCGACTTCGGCGAGCTGACGCTAATGGTGCACCTGATGTCGGCCGGCCGGCTGCAGCTATGGGACACCCGAGCGTCCATGCGGGATCGCGTCTCGCGGCTGCTCGTGCGCCTGGACGGCGGGCGCGAGCTGCGGCTGCGCGAGTTCGGAACGCGTCAGCGCGCATGGGCCAAGCTGCTGCCCTCGCAAGCCGTGCAGGAGGAGGAGACGATGACGAGCCTCGGACCGGATGCCTGGCCGGCGATCGAGCCCGACCGCTTCGCTGCGCTGATCGACCAGTCGCACCACCTGCACCCGCTGCTTCGGGACCAGCGCACGGTGGCCGGCATCGGCCGCTCGTGGGTCGACGAGATCCTCTGGACGGCGCGCCTGTCGCCGTTCCGCAAGGGCTCGCGAGCTCGAGCTGGACGAGGTCGAGGCGGTGAGGACGGCTGCCGCCGAGCGCATGGGCGCCGCGCTGGACCACTACGAGGAGGTGGTGGGCGACACGATCCCCGACAAGCTCCCGATGCCGCTGGAGGTGCACCGCCGAGCCGGGGAACCCTGCCCCCGCTGTGGCACCACCATCGAGGCCATCCACTTCAAGGACTACGTGCTCTGCTACTGCCCCGAGGAGCAGACGGGCGGCCGCGTCCTCAAGGACCGCAGGCTCTCGCGGCTGCTCAAGTAGGGCGCCCGGAGCGTCGCCCCCGAGCGCTTACCCTTGGCTGCCGTGACCCCCACGGCAGCACTGGGCGAGTCGTTCGAGTCGTTCTTCGACGCGGTTGACTCGTTCTTCTCAGGCCTTGCGGACGTCCGGCTCGGCCCGCTGGTGCTGGGCCTCATGGCGTTCGGCGTGTACCTGACCTTCCGCGCGCGGGCCTCCTACAACATCCTCCGCGCCGCCTACCCGGGCGAGCGGTTCAGGTTCGTGGACATCTGGGGCGCTTACTTCGCCGGCTATGGGTTCAACGCGGTCATCCCCGCTCGCGGCGGCGACGTCGTCCGCCTCTTCCTCACCAAGACCTCGGTCCCGCACTCCAGCTACCCGGCCGTGGGCGCGAGCTTCGTGGTGGAGGCCGGCTTCGACCTCGCGATGGGCGTCCTGATCCTGGGCTTCGCGTTCACCCAGGGCGTGTTCCCCAAGCCGCCGGACTTCGCCAAGCTCAACGCGTTCGACCTGTCCTACCTGGCCTCGCACCCCCGCTTCACGCTGTTCCTGCTTACGGCCCTGGGGATCGGCGCCATGGTGGCCTTCGCCCTGCTGTCCGTGCGCGTGAAGGCGTTCTGGGCGCGGGTGCGCCAGGGACTGACGATCCTTTTCGACCGCCGCCGCTACCTGCGCGAGGTGTTCGCCGTGCAGCTCGCCGGCTGGCTGTTCCGCTTCACCGCCTTCTGGTTCCTCCTGGAGGCGTTCAACGTGGGCGGGTCGGTGAGGAACGTGCTGCTGGTGCTGGGCGTGAACGCGGTCGCGGCCGCGGTGCCCTTCACGCCTCAGGGCGCCGGGGTGGCGCAGGCGCTGCTGGTCAAGGTGTTCGCCGGCACGGCCGCCGGGGCCACCGTGGCGGCCTACTCGGTGGGCCAGCAGATCGCGATCGGAGCGTTCGCCTTCGGCGTGGGCTTCGGCGCGCTGTTCTTCATCTTCAGGGTGCGCAGCTTCAAGGAGATCGTGGCCCTCGGGCGTGAGGACCGCGACGCCGAGCGCGCCCAGCGCGAGCGTCCGGCCCCGGCCTAGCTCGTGCCGAACCCCTCGCGCGCCTCGCGCACGAGGGCCACCGCCTCGGGGAAGAGCAGCGACATGGCCGAGCGGATCTCCTGCGCCTGCTGCTCGGCGTTGCCCTGAAGGTTCAGGCGCGCGATGCCCGCGACGGTCATGTCCACGGCGAGCTTGATGGCGTTGTCGGCCCAGGCCACCTTCTGGGCGCCCTGCATGGACTCGGCCAGCTCCTCCATCCGCCGCCGCAGCTCCTCGGGGTCGCCGAACAGGCCGCCGAATGGATCCTCTGAGGACATGCGTCAATCCTAGACGCCGACGCCGGGTAGCCTCCTGTCCGTGCCGCCGATGACCCCGCAGCAGCTGCGCACGCGCAGGCGGGTGGAGAGCGTGATTCGCATCGCCGCCCCCGCGCTGAACCTCGTGCTTGCCGTGGGCGAGCGCGTCTCGCGGCTCGTGGAGCCGGAGGACCACGAGTACTACCCGCCACGAGGCGGGGCGGCCGGCACGCGCGGGCGGGGCGCCGACGGGCGCGCCGAGGCGCCGCCCCGATAGGTTCCCCGGCCGTGAACCGCCAGGAACAGCTCGGGTGGGAGGCCCGGGTGGGGAGGATGGCTGCGGTGGCGGCCTTCGTGTCCGCCCTGTTCTCGGTGATCAGCATCGCGCTCCAGACCTCGATCGGCGGTGCGGATGACGAGCGCGGTGCCCTGTTGCGCGTCGACGAGGACGGCGGCGTGCTGCTGGCCAGCCTCGGCGCCCAGTCCGTGGCCTACGCGTTGCTCGCGTTCGTCCTCTACTTCCTGCTGCGCGCCGCCGCGGCGCGCCGGCCGCAGCTGCCCAAGGCCCTGCTGCCGCTGGTGCTCCTCGCGCCCATGCTCCTCATCGTGGGTGGATTCCTGACTCAGCTCGGCGTGGCCGACGTGGCGGACGAGTTCGTGAGCTCGGGGCCGCGGACCGAGGGCCGTGCGGAGGACCTGCTGGAGGACCGGGCCATCCTGGGGCCGATCCTCGGGTCGGCGGGCACGCTCTGCCTGGCGATCTCTTTCGTGATGGTCGGGGTCAACGGCATGCGCGTGGGCCTGCTCAGCCGGTTCATGGGCGTGCTGGCCATCATCGTCGGGGCCCTGCTGGTGCTGCCGCTGATCCCAGGCGGACAGGGCATCGTGCAGATCTTCTGGACGGCCGCGCTGGGCGCGCTGTTCCTGGGCAGGTGGCCCGGCGGGCGGGGGCCGGCCTGGGAGAGCGGCATGGCCGAGCCATGGCCCACCGCCGCGGACCGCCGGCAGGGCTCGGCGGAGACCACGGAGCAGCCCACCGACCCAGTGCCCGGCGAAGGCGACGACGGCGCCGAGAAGCAAGCATCGCCCGCGCGGCGCAAGCGCAAGCGCCGCCGGTAGCGGAGCCTATCCGCGCAGGCCGAGCTCGCCGCTGAGGGGGATCGTCGTGCCGTTCAGGCGGCAGCGCGCGATCGAGGTCAGCACCTGAGGGGTGGCCGCCTGGTGCTGATGGGGCAGCGCGTACCCCGCCTCGTTGATGAACGGCCACTCGTGCTTCGCGCGCAGCACCTGCTTGCCGCGCCCGTCCACGCAGATCAACTCCACGGTGGGCTGGTTGCGCGCCACCGAGGGCGCATTGACCTCCCTCGGCACGGAGACCACGAGCTCCTGGACACTGCCCTGCGGCGACGGGAGCCGCTCGAGCGTGAGCTTGTACGACTCCTCCGACGATCCACCGCCCGCCAGCACCAGAACCAGGCTGCCGGCGGCCAGGACGGCTACGAGCACCGCGAAGACGGTCCACTTTCCCCGCGTGGCCTGCACCCGGCCCAGTGTGGCACGGGTGCGGACGACCCGACCCTCGGTGATCCGTCTAGATCGCCCCGGCCGCTTCAGCCACCGCGCGATAGGCGGCCGCGGGGTCGTCGGAGCCGAAGATCGACGACCCGGCCACGAGCAGCGTGGCCCCGGCGGCCGCCGCGGGGCCCGCGGTGTCTGCGTCGATGCCGCCATCGACCTCGATCGGCGTGCCCTCGGGGAGCCGCTGCCGGAGCTCGGCGATCCTCGCATCGGACGCCGCGATGTAGGGCTGTCCGCCCCAGCCGGGGTCCACCGTCATGCACAGCAGGTGGTCGAACGCGCCGGCCAGCGCGTCGATGGCCTCGACCGGCGTGCCGGGGTTCAGCGCCAGTCCGGCGTTGCAGCCCGCCTCGCGGATGGCCTTGAGCGCGTAGTGCACGTGCGGCGTGGCCTCGGTGTGAATCGCGATCGAGTCGGCCCCGGCAGCGGCGTAGTCGGCTAGCAGGCGCTCGGGCCGTTCCACCATCAGGTGCACGTCCAGGCAGCCGCCCGCGGCGTGCACCTGCGCGTCGAGCGCGCGGACCACCAGGTCACCGATCGAGATCGGCGGTACGAAGTGCCCGTCCATCACGTCCACGTGGATCACCCGCGCCCCGGCGTCCATGACCGCCTCGACCTGCTCCCCCAGCCGGGCGAAGTCGGCCGAGAGGATCGACGGGGCCACCCGCCGGTCGCGCATGAGGTCGGCGCTCACCCGGGCGACGCTACAACAGCGCCGTCCCGGAACGCACGAGGGGCCCGCGAACGGGCCCCTCGTGGTCCTGGCCTGAGCCCGGGGGCTAGCCCCCGAAGGCAGGGCTCAGCTGTTCTCCTTGGCGTCCTCCTTGGGCGACTCGGTGGAGCGCTCCTTGCTGTCGCTCTCGAGCACCGAGCTGCGAAGGACGACCTCGCATGAGCCGTTGGCATTCGCCGGAGTGGCGTCCACGATCACGTCGTACTGGTCGGCCAGCACGCGGTCGCGGCCCTGACCGCAGCTGATGCGGTCGACCTCGCCGTCGCGCACCTGAAACGTGTCGCGGCCGCGGCCGCCCGTTAGGGCGTCGCCCACGGGGTCGCCGGGAGCGGTCACGTCGCCGCGGGCCAGCGCCCACAGGTCGTCGTTTCCGTCGCCGCCGACCGACTGGTCAACGCCGCGGTTGGCGTAGATCCGGTCGTTTCCGTCGCCGCCGGTCGACACATCGTCGCCGGTGCCGCCTGAGATCAGGTCGCGGCCGTCGCCGCCGTTCACGCGGTCGTTGCCGTCGCCCCCGTGCAGGCGGTCGCCATAGCGCTCGGAGTTGCGCAGCCCGGGCCCGCCGTTCACGACGTCGTTGCCCTTGCCGCCGTAGATGCGGTCACGCCCGCCGCCGCCACCGAGGCGGTCGTCGCCGTCGTTGCCGGTCAGGAGGTCTGTGCCCCTGCCGCCGTAGACGGTGTCGTTGCCGGCGTTTCCGTGCAGCAGGTCGGCCCGGCGGCCGGGGTACCCGCCGCCGCCGCGGAGCTCGTCGTCGCCCGGACCGCCGCGCACGACGTCACGGCCGAAGTCGCCGCGGACCTTGTCGTTGCCCTCGCCGCCGAAGAGGCGGTCATAGCCGCGACCCCCGTTGAGGGTGTCGGCGCCCGCGTCGCCGCTAACGCGGTCACGGCCGTAGCCGGCGTTGACGGTGTCGCCGCCGTCGAGCGCGCGAACGCGGTCGTTGCCCGCCAGCGCGTTGATCGTGTCGGCATCGGGCGTGCCTGTGAGCTTGTCCTTGCCCGGCGTGCCGGTGATGGTGGCCGCAACGGCCACCGACGCGAACACGCACGCCAGAGCCGCGACCATTGCGAGGCTCAGGCTCATCCTGTTGGTACTGTGCTTCAAGGGGCATCCTCCTGTGGTGGGTGGGTGCCCCTTCAACCGTTCCGGGTTTGGTGAGTTGCGCTACCCGCGCGCGCCTACGGGCAAGTCGCAGGCGTCCTGCACGTTCATCGCGACCGCAGCGGTCAGGTGCGAGCGGCGTGCCGCGCCTGCGTGCGGATCTCACTGAGGATCCGCTCCAGCCGTGGCTCGGTGTCGCCATCGACCCAGCGCATGGCGGCCGCCACGGCGGGGTGGACACCGGCGATCAGGGCGTGCAGCTCGTGGGCAATGGCGCGATAGGAGGGGTGGCCCTCGCGCCCCGAGCGCAACTCGATCAGGTGCATGGCCTCGCGGGCGTTCATGTCCAGCACGTAGCGGATGCGATAGCCCAGGCAGAGCGCGTAGGGGGCCAGCTCGGGCAGCCCCGCATCCACGAGCCTGCCGTGCTCGGCCTGCGAGCGCTCCAGTCCGGCCCGATACGCATCAGCCGCACCCGCCTGCTCCAGCTCCTCGGGCACGCCGGCGCCGAGGTCGGGCGACAGGCGCTGCCACTGGATGGTGAGCATGCGGTGACGCTGGATGTCCCTGAAAGCCCCGTAGTCGGACACCACCTCGAACCGGTACCGCAGCGCCTCCAGCCCGCGGCCGGGGCGGTGGCGGCGGTTGTGGCGCTCGCCCACGAGCTCGATGAGCATCCGCGCACGCTCGTCCGGCGGCAGGGCTCGCACCGCGGTCCGCGCCTCGTGCTCGGAGCACGCGGCCGACTCGAACAGCAGCGCCGCCAGCAGGTCGTCCTCGGACCCCTCGGCCGAGAGCAGGCGCACCGCAGGCCCGGCCTCGGCCTCACGCGCCCGATCCAGCCCCAGCCTCGCCGCCCAGCGGTGGGCCGTGGCGTCGCGCTCCTCCAGGTAGGAGATCCACTCGCCGCCGCGGTCGGGGCGATCCACTCGCGCCACGAAGCTCGGCATGGTGGCCTTGAGCTGGGCGAGGATCATGCCCGCCATGGCGCGAGCCTCCGGGAGAGGAGAGGCGAACAGGCGCAGCAGCAGCTGCTCGTAGGCCTGGCCCGAGGCAAAGATGCCCATGTGCGAGAGCGAGGCCGCGGGCAGCAGGCCGCGCAACAGGTCCAGCGCCTTCGCCTCGATCGAGCGCCGGTGCGCCGCCTCGGGCTCGCCGTCGGCGCGCGGAAAGCGGTCCGCTGCCCATGCGCGCACGCGCGGCAGCGAGTCCCGGTAGGCGTCGAACAGGGAGTCCATGGCGGCCTCGTACTCGGGCCCGAGTGACGGGTCGCGCCAGTAGCGGTACCCGCGCCCGGGCGCCATGGGCGCGTCGTAGGCGATGTAGCGGGTGGACTGCTCCAGGTAGGAGGCCAGCCGGCCGCGCTGCAGCACCTTGGTCATCACGTTCGAGACCCACTCGCAGGCGATATGGGCGCCGCCGAGCTGGGCCACGCTGTCGTCGCCGTAACCGAGGAAGATGCGCTCGTAGAGGGCCCGCGCCCGCTCGCCCTCCTCACCGTCGAATGCCCGCGCGGCTCCCGCCTCGGCATCGCCTGCGAACTCGTCGAGGTAGAGGCGACGCAGCGTGCCGCCGTAGCGCGAGTAGCGGGCGAACAGCGCGCCCTTTACCGTCTCCGGCAGGTTCACGAGCGCGAACACGGGCAGGTCGAGGTTGGTGAAGTGAGGCGCCAGCAGCGCGCGCTCGTCTTCGGTGAAGGCCTCGACCGGGTAGTCCATGGGGGCGGCCAATATAGAGGCCCCCCGCGACGCCCCCGGGGGCTCGCGGTCAGGCCAGGCGGTGGTCCAAGACGCAGTCGAGCTGAGGATCGGAGCCGTTTACGGCCAGCGCCTTCTCGATCTGCATGTCGATCCTGCGGCCGTGGATCCGCAAGCCCGCGATCTGGTTGTCGAACCAGGGCCCGCCCTCGACCAGCCGCCAGCGCACCGATGTGTCCGGCACGCCGGCGGAGCGCGACAGCGAGCGCATGAGCGCCCGCACGGGCCGTTTGGTGAAGGCCCGGATCGCCCTCCGCTCGCGCGCGTCCAGCGGATTGCGCATGGGTGAGCACACCGCTTGGTAGACCGGCGTTCGGACACCCGATCCGCGGCGGAAGGCCACCTCGCTGAGATAGGCGTGGTGCACGTCGCCCGACAGCGTCACGATCGACGCCGGCGGCTCGCCGCGCTCGCCGGCCGCCACCGCGCGCTGCAGCTCGGCCAGCCGCTCGAACGACTCGTTGAACGCCGCCCAGTGCTCCAGGTCGAGCTCTTGGCGCAGCCACTCCCCGGCCTTGGCCGCCTGAGCGCCCCATGCACCGCCGCAGACCGCCTCGTTCCATGCCTCAAGGTGGTGCATCGCGGGTGACAGCAGCCACGGAAGCGACGTGGCCAGCAGCAGATGGTCGAACCCGCCCGTGGCGTGTTCCTCGATCCACTGCCACTCGCCCTCGTCGAGCATCGAGCGCTTGCCCTCCTCCAACACGCGCCCGGCACGGGAGTCGATCATCACCAGGCGCGTGCGCCCGATGTCGCGGTGATAGCTCCAGCGGCTGCCGCCGCGCTCGCGGTCGGCGCCGCATGCGAACTCGCGCAGGATCTCGCCGGCGTCGCCCGCCTCCTGCACGCGTGCCAGCAGGCCGTCCTTGTCCTGCTCCTCCGGGCTCAGGTTGCCGGCGTGCTGATAGATCCAGTAGCTGGAGAGCGCGCCGATGATGTGCTCGTCCCACCAGTCGGTGGCGCGCATCTCCTTGAGCCAGGCGTCCGAGGCGTTCCAGTCGTCGTGCACGTCGTGGTCGTCGAAGATCATGGCCGTGGAGATCGTGGACAGGAGCCAGCGGATGACCGGCTCGCCCCACGACTCGCGGTAGAGACGCGTGTACTCCTCGAAGTCGAGCGCGATCGGGCCCGGCTCCTCGTCGGTGTTGCGCCGCGCCCGGATGAACTCCTTGGTGCGGGGCGAGCACTCATCCGCGTAGACCTGGTCGCCCAGCAGCACCAGCAGGTCCGGCCACTCGTCCGGCGACTGGTGGCGCATCCGAAGGGCGAGCGTGCGCAGGGCGTCGTGCTCACGCCCGCGGTCGTCCTCGTCCTTGGTCAGGTTGTACGGGGGCTCGCTCGGCGCCGCCACGCGGCAGGACCCGAAGGCGATCTCCAGCGGGTCGTCGGCGGTGTCGCCACCCAGGGTCTCGAAC
Source organism: uncultured Thermoleophilaceae bacterium (assembly GCA_963755215.1). Lineage (GTDB taxonomy): Bacteria > Actinomycetota > Thermoleophilia > Solirubrobacterales > Thermoleophilaceae > JAAYBF01. The sequence continues at coordinate 18,645 of CAVWIW010000012.1, read as the reverse complement.
TGGCTCGGTGGGAAGTCCGAGTCGTCCAGCGGCCAGGCCCGCTCGCCGTCCAGCAGCACCTCGTACTCGTAGCGGGTGGCCGGCTCCAGCCCCTCAGCGCGAATCAGGGCGTAGTGGTGGCCCTCCGCCTGGAAGGTCTGCCGGCGCGCGCCCGAGCACCTCGACCTCGCACGGCTCGTCGGTCTCCACCCAGAACACGGCGCATTCGTCGCCCACGTAGCGCAGCAGGGGTCCGAGCAGCAGTTCGGGCATCGGCCACTATTCCTACCCCATCGGGGCCCGCGGACACGCAGGCTGGCGCGAAGCGACGAAGTAGCGTGCTGTGGATGGGAACGGCCGGCGCGAGCTCCGAGGACCGCATCAGGGACATCGGCCGCGCGCTCCACGCGGCCCTGCCCGGCCGCTCGCGCCACCCGGTGCGCGCCATGGACGCCAAGGCCATGGAGCTCGCCTCGCGTGACGTGGAGCTGCGCGCGGCGCTCTTCCGGCTCGTGGACGTCACTCCGGCGTGCCGCTCGCTCGACGACCTGGCCCGCCACCTTCGCGACTACGTTGGCGAGGTCGGAGATGCGCCCCCGCCCCTGGAGCAGGCCATGCGCGTGGCGGACACGCGCGCCGGGCGGCGGGCTCTGGGCCTGGCCGCCGCCGGCGGGGTGCGCCACATGGCGCACCGCTTCATCGTGGGCGAGTCGCCGCGCGCGGCGCTGGGGTGCTGCGCGACCTGTGGGACGACGGGGCGGCCAGCTCGGTGGACCTGCTGGGAGAGGCCACGGTCACTCGCGCCGAGGCCGACCGCTACGCGGCGCGCTGCGTCGAGGCCCTGGAGGAGCTGGCCGAGGCGACCGCGCGCTGGCCGGCGCGGCCCGACCTGGAGGCCGACTCCGCGGGCCCGCTGCCGCGCGTGAACCTGTCGGTGAAGGTGTCGGCGCTCACCCCGCTCATGCGCCCCGAGGCGCCGGAGGTGGGCCGCGACGACGCTGCCGGCCGGCTGCGGCCGCTGCTGCTCAGAGCGCGCGAGCTCGACGCGCACCTGCACATCGACATGGAGTCGCTCGACGCACTGGAGACCACCATGGAGCTCGTCTTCGAGCTGCTCGACGAGCCCGAGCTGCGCGACGGGCCCTCGGCCGGGGTGGTGCTGCAGGCCTACCTGCGCGAGTCGCCCGCGCAGCTGGATCGCATCCTCGACTGGGCTCGTGCCACCAGCCGCACGTCGCCGCTGACCGTGCGGCTGGTGAAGGGCGCGTACTGGGACCACGAGGTGGTGGAGGCCCGCCAGCATGGCTGGGCGCCGCCCGTGTTCGAGGTCAAGGCCGAGTCGGACCGCAACTTCGAGGAGCTCACCACGCGCCTGCTGGACGCACGGCCGCTGGTGCGGGTGGCGGTGGCGTCGCACAACCTGCGCTCGGTGGCTCACGCCATCGCCCACAACCGCGCCTCGGGAGGCCAGGACCGCGACCTGGAGCTGCAGGTGCTGCGCGGGCTCGGCGACGAGCTCCAGGAGGCGCTGGCGGCCAACGGGCTGCGGGTCAGGTCCTACTGCCCGGTGGGCGACCTGGTGGCGGGCATGGCCTACCTGGTGCGCAGGCTGCTGGAGAACACGTCCAACGACTCGTTCCTGGGCGAGCTCGGTCGCGGCGCTCCCATCGACGAGCTGCTGGCGGCCCCGTGACCAGCCTCGCGCCGTTCGCCAACGAGCCGCTGCTGGAGCTCCGGCGCGCGCCCGTCCGCGACTCGCTGATCGCCGCCATGGGCGAGCTGGACGCCCGCCTGCCCCTGGAGGTGCCGGTGCTGGTGGGCGGCGACCCGGGTGCGACCTCCGGCGTGGACTCCACCGACCCCGGCGCGCCGGGCAGGCTCGTGGCGCGCGCGGGGCGCGCGGGCGCCGGCGAGGCCGACGCGGCGGTGGCGGCGGCCGGCGACGGCGCGCGCGAGTGGGGCGCGCGCGGAGCCGCGGAGCGCGCTCAGGCGTTGGTGGGCGCGGCCGCGGCCCTGCGCGAGCGCCGGCTGGAGCTGGCGGCCCTGGCCGTGCGCGAGTGCGCCAAGCCGTGGGCCGAGGCCGACGCGGACGTGTGCGAGGCCATCGACTTCCTGGAGTACTACGCGCGCGGGGCCATCGAGCTGGACCGTGGGCCCGAGCTGCTCCAGGCGCCCGGCGAGCGCAACTCCATGCGCTACGCGCCACGTGGGGTGGTGGGGGTGGTCGCACCGTGGAACTTCCCGCTGGCCATCCCCACCGGCATGGTGGCCGCCGGCCTGGCGGCCGGCAACGCGGTGGTGCTCAAGCCCGCCGAGCAGGCACCCGGCTGCTCGCTGGCGCTGGCTCAGGCGCTCCACGGCGCGGGAGTCCCCGTGGACGCGTTCGCCCTGCTCCCGGGCTTCGGCGACGCCGGCGCCGCGCTGGTGCGCCACCCGGGCGTTCACGTGATCGCGTTCACGGGCTCCGGCAAGGTGGGCCTGGAGATCGTCCGCGCGGCGGCGGAGACCGCGGATGGCCAGGCGCACGTGAAGCGGGTGGTGGCCGAGATGGGTGGCAAGAACTGCGTGATCGTGGACTCCGACGCCGACCTGGACGAGGCCGTGCCGGCAATCGTGGACTCGGCCTTTGGCTACGCGGGGCAGAAGTGCTCGGCCGCCGCGCGGGTGCTGGCCCACGAGTCGGTGCACGACGCTCTGCTCGAGCGGATAGCCGGCGCGGTCGAGGTGCTCTCGGTGGGCCAGGCGGAGCGCTTCGGCACCGACGTGCCGCCGGTCATCGACGAGGAGGCCCGCGACCGGGTGCGCGGCTACGCGGACGAGGCCGAGCGCCTGGGCCGGATCGCTGCGCGCGCGGAGGCTGAAGCGGCCGAGGGCTGGTTCTGCTCGCCCACTGTGGCCGCCGGCCTCGGCCCCGAGGCGAAGGTCCTGCGGGAGGAGGTGTTCGGCCCCCTGCTCACCGTGGAGCCGGTGGGGTCGGTGGAGGAGGCGTGCGAGGTCGTCGACGCCCTGCCGTTCGCGCTCACCGGCGGCCTGTTCTCGCGCAGCCCGGCCACGGTCGTGGAGGTGTCGCGCCGCTCGCCCGTCGGCAACCTGTACGTGAACCGCGGCATCACCGGCGCCATGGTCGGCCGCCAGCCCTTCGGCGGCAACCGCCGCTCGGGCGTGGGGTCGAAGGCGGGCGGGCCCGACTACCTGCTGCAGTTCACCGAGCCGCGCGTGGTCACAGAGAACACGATGCGCCACGGGCTGGTGGTCGAGTGAAGGGCGATCTGCCGTTCGTTGACGAGCACGCGCTGGTCATCGATGCGCCGCGCGAGCGCGTGTGGGGGGCGCTCCTCCGGGTCGTCCCCTCCGGGTTCGAGGGGCGCGTCCCGGCCGTGATCGCGCGACTGCTGGGGTGTGAGCCCGCGAGTGAGGGCGGCCCGCGACCGATCGACACGGGCTCCACGTTCCCCGGCTTCGAGGTCACCCGGGCCGAGGAGGGCGCGCGGCTCGAGCTGGCGGGGAGACATCGCTTCTCGCGCTACGAGCTGGTGTTCACCCTCGGCGACCAGCCCGGCGGCACGCGGCTGGCCGCCGAGACGTGGGCGGCGTTCCCCGGCGCGCGCGGGCGCGCCTACCGCGCCGCGGTCATCGGCAGCCGCGGGCACGTGGTGGTGGTGCGGCGGATGCTGTCGGCCGTGGCGCGACGCTCCGCGAGCGCCTAGCGCGTGCCGCGAGAGATGTCGGAGATCCGGCGGCCGGAGTCGCGCCCTGAGGCCTCCGAGGGCGAGTGCGCTCCCGGCGCCCCGCTGTAGACCTTCCCATGCGGGTGCTGCGCGATGCCGCTGCCGCCCACCGTGAAGTAGCCGTAGATCACCCCCGCCAGGAGGATGAAGATGAACGCCAGCATCTCCATGCTGCCTCCCACCAGCGCGACCGGCACGGCGAGTCCATGGAGTGCTTGAGAGTTCATGGGCCTACGCTCCTCGCTCGGCGTGGCCGGCACAGTGCGATCGGTCACACGCGGGCGGGATAGAGTCACCGCCGATGAAGATGCGCGCGGCCGTCCTCGAGGAGTTCGGCGAGCCCCTCGTGGTCCAGGAGGTGGAGCTCGCGGAGCCGCGCGCCGGCGAGGTGCTGGTGCGCCTGGAGGCCTGCGGCGTCTGCCACACCGACATGTACACGGCCTCCGGCGCCGACCCGTCCGGCTACGCCCCGGCGGTGCTGGGCCACGAGGGAGCCGGCATCGTGGAGAAGGTGGGCGAGGGCGTGAGCCTGGTGTCCGAGGGCGACCGCGTGGTCACGCTCTTCTCCCCTCAGTGCGGCGAGTGCGAGCACTGCGTCAGCCCCAAGACCAACCTCTGCCTGGCCATCCGCGAGGAGCAGAACAAGGGCCACCTCCCCGACGGCACCACCCGCCTGAAGCGCGACGGCGAGCACATCCGCCACTTCATGGGCACGTCCACGTTCGCCGAGTACACCGTGATCCCCGAGATCGCGCTGCCGGTGATCAGCCCGGACGCGCCGGCGGACCGCGCGTGCGTGTTCGCCTGCGGGCTGTCCACGGGCCTGGGGGCCGCCATCAACACCGCCAAGGTCGAGCCGGGCTCGACCTGTGTGGTGTTCGGCGCCGGGCTCGTGGGGCTTGGAGCCGTCGCCGGCTGCCGGCTCCAGGGCGCCGAGCGGATCGTGTGCGTGGACCTGTCAGAGGAGCGGCTGGAGCTGGCTCGCGGGCAGGGCGCCACCGACACGCTGACGGGCGGCGAGGGCGCCGTGGCCGAGATCCTGGAGATGACCCGCGGCTTCGGCGCCGACTACACCTTCGAGGCCACCGGCAACGTCGGGGTCATGGCGCAGGCGGTCGAGGCCGCGCGGATGGGCTGGGGCCTGTGCACCGTGGCCGGGGTCGCCGGGAAGGGCGAGACGCTGGACGTCGTTCCCCGGCTGCTGATCACGGGGCGCCGCATCGCCGGCTCCTCGTTCGGCGGCGTCAAGGGCCGCGATCAGGTCCCGCAGTTCGTCGACCGCTACCTGCAGGGCGACATCGACGTGGACCCGCTGATCTCCCACGAGCTCACCCTCGACGAGGTGAACCGCGGCTTCGAGCTGATGGAGGCCCAGGACGGCATCCGCAGCGTGATCCGGTTCGGCTGAGCCATCAGCCGGCGACGCTCGGCCGGCGCCTCGATCTCCCGCTTGAGGATCTTGCCCGTGGGGCCCTTTGGCAGCTCGTCCATGAACCACACGTGGCGGGGGTACTTATAGGCGGCCACCTGCCCCTTCACGTACTCGCGGATCGCGTCCGCGTCGGCGTCCTGGCCCTCCGCCAGAACGACCGCCGCGCCAACCTCCTCGCCGAGCTCGTCGTGCGGAACGCCCAGCACCGCGGCCTCCTGGACGGCCGGGTGCTCGTAGAGCACCTCCTCGATCTCGCGCGGGTACACGTTGTAGCCGCCGCGGATGATCAGGTCCTTCTTGCGGTCGACGATGAAGAAGTAGCCGTCCTCGTCCACGCGCGCCATGTCGCCTGAGTGGAACCACTCGTCCTTGATGGCCTCGCTGGTGGCGTCCGCGCGGTTCCAATAGCCCTTCATCACGTTGTGGCCCTTGATCACGATCTCGCCGACCTCGCCCTGAGCCACCTCGCCGTCGTCCTCGTCCACCACCTTCATCTCCACGCCCTCGATCGGCGTGCCGATCGAGCCGGCCTTGCGCTCCTTGTCCGGGTGGTTGAAGGAGGCGACCGGCGAGGTCTCGGACAGGCCGTAGCCCTCCAGCACCTTGCAGCCGAACTTCTCCTCGAACTTGCGCATGACCTCCTCGGGCATGGCCGCGCCGCCCGACATGCACAGGCGCAGAGTGGAGGTGTCGGCCGAGTCGGCGCTGGGGCAGCACAGCATGGCGTTGTACATCGTGGGCACGCCCTGGAAGATCGTGACGCGGTCGCGACCGATGATCTCCAGCGCCTTGTCGGGGTCGAACTTGGGAATCAGGCTGATGGTCGCCCGGTGGGCGATGCCGGCGTTAAGGGTGCAGGTCTGGCCGAAGGAGTGGAACAGCGGCAGCGCGCCGAGCAGCACGTCGTCCTCGCCGACCTCCCCCAGCGTGCCGCCGGCCACGAGGCAGTTGCGCAGCAGGTTGGCGTGGGTCAGCTCGGCGCCCTTGGGCGTGCCGGTGGTGCCGGACGTGTAAAGGATCACCGCCGTGTCCTCGGGCGAACGGTCGGCCAGGCTCCGTCATCGGCCTCCGCGGCGCCCAGCAACCTCCTCGAACTCTCCGGGGGTCACCAGCTGGCACTCCACCCCGGCCTCCTTGGCACCGGCCTCTGCCGCGTCGGCGAAGCCGTGCCACGCAACCAGCAGCTTGGCGCCCGGGTCCTCCAAGTAGAACCGGACCTCGCGCTCTTTGAGCAGCACGTTCATGGGCACCACCACGCCGCCCGCCCGCAGCACGCCGTAGTAGGCGACCGGGAAGTAGGGGACGTTGGGAAGCATCACGCCCTACGCGGTCGCCAGGCTCGATGCCCTTGGCCTTGAGCAGCCCGGCCATGTGGCGCTGGCGCCGTCGAGGGCCGCGTAGGAGAGCTCGATGTCGTCGAGCTTGATCGCCACGCCGTCCGGGTTGGCCTCGGCCGCCTCTGTCAGGACCTTCGCCAGGTTCTCGCTCATCTCGTCCTCCCTCGCTCGCTGCCCACGCGTGTCATGACACTACCCGCAGGACCCTTGACGAACCACGCAGCCGCCGTCAGCCCAGGTCGGTCACAAGCAGGCGGTAGCCCAGGTCCAGCGCGTCCAGCTCCAGCAGGTGGCCGTGGCGGCGGTGCCACTCACCGGACTCCAGGTCAGCCCGCAGGCGGGCAAGGGCGGGGTCCAGCACCTGCGGCGGAAGCTGGGCGAGCGCGGAGGTGCCCGCCCGCACCTCCGGGTCGAGGAACGCCTCGGGCCGCGCCCAGTAGGCCTCTAGGAAGCCGTCCTTGCAGTCGCGCGGGATCGGCACCACGCGGACGTCGGTGCGGCCGCCGAGCAGCGCCGGCGATCTCGTTCGGCGGCGGAAAGCGCATCGAGTCGAGCGCCGTCGACCTCCGGCAGGTAGTCGGACTGCAGCCAGGACGCGGCGGCCTCGGCGGGGTCCCATGTGAGGATCACGACCCGATCGCGAGCCACCCGGCGCAGCTCGGCCAGCCCCGCCTCGCGGTCCCGCCAGTGGTGCAGGGTCATCACGGCCATCGCCGCGTCGAAGGACGCGGCCTCGAACGGCAGCTGCTCGGCAGCCGCCCTCACCGCGGGCGCGGCTGCCCTCGGGGCGCTGGGCGATCATCGCCTCGGAGGGCTCCACGGCGGTCACCTGGCGTCCCGGGGCTCGTAGTTGCCGGTGCCCGCGCCGACGTTCACGATCGTCCGCGCGCGCCGAGCGCCTCGTGGATCATCGCCGCGATGCGCGGGTCGGCCCGCCGGGTGCGCGGATAGCCCCCGCCGATGCGGTCGTAGAGCGGCTCGCTCACGCGCGCGAGCTACAGCAGGCTCGGACAGCGAGGTGCCCACGTCGCGCGCCAGGTCGAACAGCGGCGACGGCACGATGCCGAAGAAGATCGTGGCGGCGGCCGCCAGCAGCGCCACGCCGGCCACCTCCGGCATGGCGCGCGCGTCCGCCTCCGGCGACCAGCCCGAGACGGGGCGCACGTGGCGGGGCGGAACGCTGGGCAGCTCCATCTCGAACGAGCCCATCCACATGACGGCGATCACGCGCAGGTAGTAGACGAGCGAGATCATCGAGCCCACCACGATCACCACGCCGAGCCACGCGTAGTCCCCGCTCACCGACGCATCGATCAAATAGAACTTGCCGATGAACCCCGCGGTTGCGGGGAAGCCGGCGAGCGAGAGCATGGCGATCGTCATGGGCCATGCCAGCGCCGGGCTGGCGCGGCCCAGGTCGGTCAGCGAGCGCAGGTCGTCGCCGTGCTCGGACACCCGCTCGCGCGCGATCACCACGGCGAAGGCGGCCACGTTCATCAGCAGGTAGGCCGCCAGGTAGAACACGGTGGCCTGCATGCCCAGCGCGGTGCCCACGACCACGCCCGCCAGCAGGTATCCCGCCTGTGCCACCCCGGACCACGCCAGCATCCGCTTGAGCGAGCTCTGCGCGATCGCGCCCGCGTTGCCCACGAGGATCGTGATCGTGGCCAGCGCCGCCAGCGCCGGCGCCCAGTTGGTTTGCACGTTCGGGCAGCGCCTCGTCGAACAGGCGCAGCAGCACGGCGAACGCGGCGGCCTTGGTGGCCACGGCCATGAAGCTCGTGACCGGGGTCGGCGCGCCCTGGTAGACGTCCGGCGTCCACTGGTGGAACGGGGCCACCGACGCCTTGAAGGCGAGGCCGGTGGCCGCGAGCGCGACGCCGGTGAGCAGCAGCGGGTCCCCGGCGCCGACGGTGTCCCCGATGGCGCGCGCGATGCCCGGAGTAGTCGGTGGAGCCGGTGGCGCCGTAGATCAGCGCCAGCCCGTAGAGCAGCGTGGCGGACCCGACCGAGCCGACCACCAGGTACTTGAGCCCGGACTCCAGCGAGGCGGACCGGCGCACCTCGGAGGCGCACAGCACGTACAGGGGGATCGACAGCAGCTCGAGGCCGACGAACAGCGTCACCAGGTTCTCCGCTCCGGCCAGCAGCACCATGCCGAGGATCGAGCCCAGCAGCAGCGCGAAGTACTCGCCATGGCCCGCCTCGGCGGGCGCCCGGTCGCGCAGCGACAGCACCACTGTCACCAGCCCGGCCACGTAGAACAGCAGCGAGAGGAACAGCGCCAGGATGTCGATGGCCAGCGCGCCCTCGATGATGGGCGCGCTGTCGCCCGCATCCCAGTTGGCGATCGTGAGCCCGCCGGCCGTGAGCAGCGCGGCCACCGCCAGCAGCGGCACCAGCGTCCGCTGTGCGAACCGTCCCGGCGAGCAGGCCGGCCAGCAGCACCACGACGGTGCCGCCGGCCAGGGCGAAGACGGGCGAGAGCCCCTGGTAGTCGATCTCCGGCGCCTTCGCGGCACCCAGCAGCTCGATCATGGTGCCCCCCGCCCTGGAGGCGCTCGAGCTCCTCGGGGGTCACCGTGCGCGCCGCCGGGCGGGTTGGTGGTGCCGCGCGGCAACTCCTGCGCGGGCTCGGGCTCGGCGGCCTGCGGCTCCGGCGCCGTCCGCGACCGCGGCTGCCGGGGCGACCTTGGCCACCGTGGTCTCCTGGTGCGCTCCAGCACCAGCTGCGGGTACACGCCAAGCGCCACGATCACGGGGTGACGGGCGCGATCACCGCCAGGTCCAGCGCTCCAAGCTCAGCGGGCTCGGCGCCCGGGCCCACGCGGTTGTGCATGGAGTGCTGGAAGACCCGGATCATGTAGACGGCGGCCAGCGCGACGCCGACCGCGGCCACCGCGCCGAACACGAACTTGTCCTCGAGCGCCCCGAACAGGATCAGGATCTCGCCGACGAAGTTGGGCGAGCCGGGCATGGCCAGCGTGGCCAGGGTCACGATCAGGAACAGCGCCGCCAGCACGGGCGCGCGCAGCGCCATGCCGCCCATCTGGGCCAGCGACGGCGAGCCGCCCGCGCGCGCCGACAGCACGGCGATGATGAAGAACAGCGGCGCCACGACCAGGCCGTGGTTCACCATCTGCATCAGCGCACCCTGGGCGCCCTTGTCGTCCAGGGAGAAGATGCCCAGGACGATGAAGCCCAACTGCGCGATCGAGGAGTAGGCCACCACCAGCCGCGCCTCGTCCTGCGAGAAGGCCAGCACCGACCCGTAGAGGATGGAGAACACCGCCAGCACCAGCATCAGGTCCTGGAAGTGCTCGCTGGCGTCCGGCAGGATCGGCAGCACGATCCGCAGGAAGCCGTACACGCCGACCTTCGAGAGCACCGCCGACAGCACCACCAGCACCGGGGTGGGCGTGGAGCGGTAGGTGTCCACCACCCAGCCGTGGAACGGGAACAGCGGGGCCTTCACCAGGAAGGCGGCGGCGAACAGCAGGAAGATCCACTGCTGGGTGCCCTCCCCGAGGGTGCGCTCCTCGAGCACGGCGAACGAGAAGGAGAGGTCGCCGTCGGGCGCAGACAGCACGCCCAGCGCCACGGCGCCGGCCAGCATCAGCAGTGACCCCACCAGCGTGTAGATCGTGAACTTGGTCGTGGCGCGCACGCGGTCGCCTGAGCCCCAGCCCCCGATCAGGAAGTAGAACGGCACCAGCATCAGGTCGAAGAAGACGACGAACAGCGCCAGGTCCTGCGCCGCGAAGGCCCCCAGCACCGCGGTCTCGGCCAGGGCCATGTTGAACATGAACAGCCGCGGCCGGTCCTCCGTGCGCAGCGCGCCCCACAGGGTGGCGGGCACCCACAGCAGCGCGGTGAGGGCGATCAGGAACAGGTTCAGGCCGTCGACGCCCAGCTGGTAGCGCACGCCCAGCTCGGAGATCCAGTTGTCGTCGGTCACGTACTGCAGCCCGGCGGCGCCGCGGTCGAAGTCCGCGATGAGCGCGATGGCGTAGCCGAGGACCCCAACGGTGGCGGCCACCACCAGCCACCGCCCGGTCCGCGCCGGCAGCAGGGCCGCGGCCAGGCCGGCCGCCAGCGGCAGGAAGACCACGATCGACAGGTGGATCGTCACAGCGGCGCCCTCACGACGACACGATCAGGAAGTACAGGAGCAGGCTGCCCACGCCGGCCAGGAGGAGGAAGGCGTAGGCGCGCAGCTCGCCCGTCTGGATGGACCGGGCGAGGGTGGTGCCGGCCCGCACCAGCCCGACCGTGCCGTTCACCAGCACGCCCTGCACGAACGTGCTCTCCACCACGGTGCGCCCGAAGCGCCCCGCCGCAGCCGTCGGGCGCACGATGACCAGGTCGAACAGCTCGTCGAAGTACCACTTGTTCACGAGGAACGAGTGCACGCCCGACAGCCGCTCGAGGGCCATCCTGGGCAGCTCCGGGCGGCGGATGTAGAAGACGTACGCCGCGGCGATCCCGCAGAGGGCCAGCAGGCCGCCCGCCCCCAGGCCGACCAGCTCGCTGGACTCCGACGGATGCGTGTCCTTGAGGCGCGAGTCCTCGAAGGTCGGCTCGAGGAAGTGCTCCAGGGTGTCGGTCACTCCCGGCACGCCCACCGCGCCCGCGATCACCGCCAGCAGGGCCAGTGGCGCCATTGCTGCCTTCATCGGCCACTCGCGCTCCGCGATGTGGTGGTCGGCGCCCGGGAAGCCCACGTCGGTGTCCTCCGCCTCGCCGGTGGCCGGGTTGGCGTGCTCGCCGTGCGCCAGGTGCCCGCCCTCCAGCTCCCTGGCCTCCGGCACCGGTTCGCCGAAGAACACCCGGAACACCATCCGGAACGAGTAGAAGGCCGTGAGCAGGGCCGCCACGTAGCCGATCAGCCCGAGCACCACATAGCCGCCGCCACGGTTGAGCGTGAAGGCCAGGATCTCGTCCTTCGAGAAGAAGCCCGACATGATCGGGAAGCCGGCCAGGGCCAGCGCCCCGATGGTGAAGACGATGAACGTGAACGGCATGGCCTTGCGTAAGCCGCCCATCCGGTCCAGCGACTGCACACCGCCCATGGCGGCGATCACCGAGCCGGCGCTCATGAACAGCAGCGCCTTGAAGAACGCGTGCGTCATGAGGTGGAACAGGCCGGCGCCGTACGCGGCGATCGAGACGCCCAGCACCATGTACCCGATCTGGGACATCGTCGAGTAGGCGATCACCCGCTTGAGGTCGGTCACCGTGAGCGCGACCGTGGCGGCGAAGATCAGCGTGGCCGTGCCGATGATGGCCGCCGACGTCGGCGGCGGTGGGCGCCAGCTCGAACAGCGGGTGGCAGCGCGCGATCAGGTACACGCCCGCGGTGACCATCGTGGCCGCGTGGATCAGGGCGGACACCGGCGTCGGGCCCTCCATGGCGTCGGGCAGCCACGTGTGCAGCGGCAGCTGAGCGGACTTGGCGAACGCCCCCACCAGGATCAGCAGGCAGGCCGCCACGAGCTGGCCGTCGTTGCGACCGAACGCCTCCTCTGCGCCGGCGAACACGTTGGCGTAGTCCAGCGCGCCGGTGCCGTCGAAGAGCAGGAAGGCGCCGATCACCAGGCCCGCGTCGCCGATCACGTTGATCACGAACGCCTTGATCCCGGCCGCGGTGGCCGTCGAGCGGCGGTACCAGAAGGAGATCAGCAGGTAGGAGGCCGCGCCCACGAAGGCCCAGCCCACGATGAGCAGCACGAAGTTGGACGCCAGGACCAGCAGCAGCATCGAGAAGACGAAGAAGTTCAGGTAGGCGAAGAAGCGCGCGTAGCCCTGGTCGCTGGTCATGTAGGCCACCGAGTAGAGGTGGATCAGGAACGACACGCCCGACACCACCAGGCACATGAGCACCGCGAGCGGGTCCACGAGGATCGCCATGTCGGCCTGGAAGCCCGCGGTGTCGATGTAGGTGAACCAGGTGCCCACCAGCGAGCGGCCGTCCTCGGGCCGGTCCTCGAGCGCGACCAGCATCGCGATCGAGGCCGCGAACGACGAGCCGATGGCCGCGCTGGCGATCCAGCCGGGCAGCCGCCCCGGGAGCGCCCGCCAGCCGAGCGCCACGATGGCCGTGCCCACCAGCGGGCAGGCCAGCACGACCCAACCCCAGTCCGTCGGGCTCACGGCTCCCTGCAAACCTTCGCGCTCCGGCGTCCTCGGGCCTCGGCTTGGCCGACCAAGCCTTCGGCCCTGCGTCCTTGGATCGCTCGGTTTTCGGGGCCGTCCACCATCAACCTCTCAGTTCCGACATCTCGTCGACGTCGATGGGCAGGCGCCGGCGGTACATCGCCACGATGATCCCCAGCCCCACGACCACCTCGCAGGCGGCCACCACCATCACGATCAGGGCGAACACCTGGCCGTCGTGGTTGCCCACCATCCGCGAGAAGGCGATGAGCGCCAGGTTGCCGGCGTTCAGCATCAGCTCCAGGCACAGGAGGATCACCAGCGGGCTGCGCCGCGTGAGCACGCCCGCGGCGCCGATGGCGAAGATGAAGGCCGAGAGGACGACGAACCAGGAGGTGTCCATCAGCCGGCCTCTCCCGCGAGCGACCTCGCCCACCGACACCGCCTCCGGCGGCGGCTCGAGGCCGCGCCGCTTGCGCGCCAGCACCACGGCGCCCACTGCCGCGACCAGCAGCAGCAGCGATGCCGCCTCGAACGGCAGCAGGAACTTGGTGAGCAGCAGCTCGCCGATGGCGCCCGGCGAGCCGAAGCTGGCGTCCACGTCGGGGCCGCGGGAGTCCAGCGCGCCCAGGCCCGAGCCCACCACCGCGATCGTGAGCTCCACGAAGATCGCGCCCGCGAAGATCGGGCCCGAAGGACCCCACCGCACCGCCCTCCGGGCGCAGCGGCGCGTCGGAGCCGCCGACGTAGGCCACCACGAACACGTACAGCACCATCACGGCCCCCGCGTAGACCACCACTTGGCCCGCGGCCAGGAAGTCGGCGCGCAGCAGCAGGAACAGGACCGCCAGCGCGATCAGGTGCGACACCAGCGCCAGGACCGAGTAGAACGGGTTGCGCAGCAGCACGACGCCGAGCGCCCCGGCGATGGCGACGAAGCCGGCCAGGAAGAACAGGATCTGCTCAAAGAGCACGGGGCGGCTCCAAAGACCGAGCACCGAGCACCGAGCACCGAGCACCGAGCAGCTGAGCGCTTCACTCCCCCTCACGCCTGCAGCGGTGTCCTCTCGATCGGATCGGCCAGCAGCATCTCCTTGGTGAAGATCAGGTCCGACCGCTCGTAGTCGGCCATCTCGTAGTCGTTGCCCATCGTGATGGCGTCGAAGGGGCACGCCACCTCGCAGTAGCCGCAGAAGATGCAGCGCGACATGTTGATCTCGTACACCGCGGCGTAGCGCTCGCCCGCCGAGACCTGGTTGTCGGGCGTGTTCTCGGCCGCCACCACACGGATGCACTTGGCCGGGCAGGCGGCCGCGCAGAGCGAGCAGCCCACGCACTTCTCCAGGCCCGTCTCGTCGAACACATGCAGCTTGTGCCGACCGCGGAAGCGCGGGTACACGGGCGTCTTCTCTTCCGGGTACTGGATCGTGGGCGGCTTCTCGGCCAGCCGCGCCAGCGTGGTGCGCAGGCCACGCAGCGTGGCGCCGAACACGCGGTAGGCCCCGCCCAGGCCGCCGGGCTCAGGCCCCCGCTGGACGGAGATGGCGTCCTTATCGAGTGAGTAGGGCTCGTCGGGCATCGGTGGGCTCAGATCAGGTCGCCACCAGCACGATGGCGGTGACCAGCACGTTGAGGGTCGCCAGGGGCAGCAGGATCTTCCAGCCGAAGCTCATCAGCTGGTCGTAGCGCAGGCGCGGCACCGTAGCGCGGATCCACATGAACACGAAGATCAGGGCGAAGATCTTGAGCAGCACCCACAGCGGGGCCAGGGCCTCGGGCCCGGGGCCGTGCCAGCCGCCGAGGAAGCAGGCCACGGCCACGCCCGAGATGCTGATGAGCTCGATGTACTCGGCCAGCAGGAACGAACCGAAGCGCATGCCGCCGAACTCGGTGCTGTAGCCGGCCACCAGCTCGGAGTCGGACTCGGGCAGGTCGAACGGCGCGCGCGCGGCCTCCGCAAAGCCGGCCACCATGAACACCAGGAAGCCCACGAACTGGGGCACCACGAACCACAGCCCGGCCTGGCCGGAGCCCTGCGCCTCCACGATGTCCACCAGCGACAGCGAGCCGGCCGTCATGGCCACGCCCAGCAGCGACAGCCCGATGGCCACCTCGTAGGAGATCAGCTGCGCGGCCGAGCGCATGGCGCCAAGGAACGAGTACTTCGAGCCCGACGCCCAGCCTCCGAGCACGAAGGCGTAGAACGCCAGCGAGCCGAAGGCGAAGAACCACAGCAGGCCGATCGGCACGTCGATGCCGTAGAGGCCCAGGTCGCCGCCCCAGGCGCCCTGCGGGCCGAACGGCACGATCGCCAGCGTGGCCACGGCCGTTCCGACGATGATCACCGGGGACAGCGCCATCATCCAGGGCACCGCGGTGGCCGGGGCCGACTGCTCCTTGGACAGCAGCTTGAGCGCGTCGGCCAAGGGCTGCATCAACCCGTAGGGGCCCACGCGGTTGGGGCCGTAGCGCGATTGGAAGCGGCCCAGCAGCTTGCGCTCGACCACCGTCATCACGGGCACGATGGCGAAGATCAGGGCGAAGATCGCGATCGCCTTGGCGATCTGCACCAGCGTGGCCTCCACGATCGGAGTGTCCGCCCCGAGCAGCATCAGGCCCTGCTGACCTCCACCGTGCGCGGCACGCCGTTGGTGAGCGCCGTTGCGTTGTCCTCGGCGGTGCCGGCAACGAGGAACACGCTGCCCGGCCTGATTGCCTGGCGCAACGCGACCGTGGCGCGAACGCTCTGATCCCCGGCGCTGACCTGCACCTGGTCGCCGCTGCCCACGCCGATGCGCTCGGCGTCGGCCGGTGCCAGCTCCACCCGCTGCTCGGGCGCGAGGAAGCGCAGCGAAGGGGCGTGCTCGGCGGTCCTGCCGGCCCACAGCGAGGGACTGGCGCCCAGGCGCAGCCCCTCCGGCAGCTCCGGCGGCGCCTCCAGCGCGGCATCGGGCAGCTCGGCCGCGGGCAGGCCGGACGCGGCGTCGCGATCCTGCCAGCGCACCCCCCGGCCGCCGATCTGCCTCGAGCTCGAGGCCGGCCAGGAACGGCACCGCGCCGGCCACCGCGGCCGTGGCCATGGGCCCTCCGCGCACGTCCAGCTCGGCGCCGCAGCGACGCGCCAGTTCGGCCAGCACCGCCCAGCCGGCGCGCACCTCACCCTGGTGGCCGATCGCCTGGCGCACGCGCTGCACGCGCCCGTCGGGGTGCGTGAGGGTGCCCTCCCGCTCCGCGTTGGACTCGGCGGGGAAGACCACGGTGGCGTGCTCGGTGAGCGCCGGCGTCACGAACTCGGAGAATGCGATCAGCGCGCCCGCGCCCTCCATGGCGGCCTCCCAGGCGTGGCGCTCCGGGTGGGTGGACAGGGGATCCGCGTTGAGCAGCACCAGCGCCGAGAGGTCGCCGGCCGCCAGCGCGCGGGCCATCTCGGCCGCCGGCATGCCCGATTCCGGCGCGTCCGCCAGCCCGGGGCCCAGGTGCGGATGCACGCCCGCCTCGCGCATGCCGCGCGCGTTGGTGGCGGCAGGCACCTCGATCAGACCCGACTCGGGCCGCTGCGCCAGGCCCAGCCCGCCGGCCACGGCCAGCAGGGCGTCCACGGCGCGGCCGGCGCGCTCGCCCTGGGCGGCCCGCTCGCCCCACAGGACCACCACGTCGCCCGCGCCGCGCAGCACGGCGGCGGCTGCGCGCAGCTCGTCGGGCTCCAGGCCGGCGCGCGCTGCGGCGTCGCCCACCTGGCCCGCGCGCGGCGAGCCCAGCTCGGCGGCCACAGCGGCCAGGGCGGCCTCTGCCGCGCCGGGAGCGAAGCGGACGGTGGCGGCGGCGTTGGGGTCCAGGGTGCTCGGCCGGCTGGTCAGCGTGACCACCTGGGTCCCGTTGCGGCGCGCGGCCTTGCGCACGCGCAGGTCGAGGATGGGCGACTCGTCCACCAGCTCGGCCTCCACCACCAGCACGGCGCCCGCGTGGTCGATGTCGCTCACCCGTGCCGACAGGTCGGGGCGCGCCAGCAGACGCGCCTGCTCGGCGTCCGGCCCGCCTGCGGGGCGGGAGTCCAGGTGCGGGGACCCCAGGCCCTTGCGCAGCAGGTGCTGGAGCAGGAACGCCTCCTCGTTGGTGGTGGCGTCGCCGGCGATGGCCGCAGCCTTGGCGCCGGCCTTCGACAGCGCGCCCGCCGCCTCGTCCAGCGCGCGCTCCCACGACACCTCGCGCAGCGCCCCGCCGTCGCGCACCATCGGCGCGCGCAGCCGCTCGGGCGAGTGGATGGCCTGGTAGCCGTAGCGGCCCTTGTCGCACAGCCAGCCGTCGTCGACCTCGGGGTTCTCGCGGGCCAGCACGCGCAGGACCTTGGCGTCGTCGCGCACGGTGAAGGTCACGTTGCACTGGCTCGGGCAGAGCGTGCAGACAGAGCCCGCGCCCTCGATGTCCCAGGGCCGCGCGCGGAACCGGTACGCCGAGGAGGTGAGCGCGCCCACCGGGCAGAGTTCCACGATGTTGCCGCTGAACGGCGCCACGTAGGGGCGGCCGTCGTGGGTGCCCACGTAGGTGTGGTCGCCGCGCTCGAGGAACACCAGCTGGTAGTCCTCGGCCACCTCCTGGGAGAAGCGCACGCAGCGGTAGCAGAGGATGCAGCGCTCGCGGTCGATCGCAACCAGCGGCGACAGCTCCAGCGGCTTGCGGAAGTGGCGCTTGGGCTCGATGAAGCGCGACTTGCCGCCGCCCCAGCCGTAGGAGATGTCCTGCAGGGGGCACTCGCCGCCCTTGTCGCACACCGGGCAGTCCAGCGGGTGGTTGACCAGCAGGAACTCGACCACCGCGCTCTGCGCCTTCTTCACCCGCTCCGACGTGGTGATCACCACCATCCCGTCCTTGACCGGCGTGGAGCAGGAGGTCTGCAGCTTGGGCATGCCCTCGATCTCCACCAGGCACATGCGGCAGGCGCCCACCGGCGGGCCGAGCTTGCGCTCGTAACAGAAGTAGGGGATCTCCACGTCCCCGTGCTTGGCCGCGTCGACCAGCATCGTGCCCTCGGGCGCGCGCACGTCGCGACCGTCGATCTCGAAGGTGACCTCGGTGGGCTCGGGGCGGGCCATCAGGCCGGGCCGGCCTCCAGCGACGCCGCCAGCTCGCCGGCGCCGCGGGCCGCGATCGCGTCCCGGTCCGCGTCGCCGCGGGCGCGCTCCATGTGCTCCTCGAACTCCGGCCGGAAGTACTTGATCATCGAGGCGATGGGCATGGCCATCGAGTCGCCCAGCACGCACAGGCAGTTGCCGATGATGTTCTCCTGCACGTCCGACATGATCTGGATGTCCATGGGCGTGGCCTCGCCCTCGTCCATCCGCTCGAGCATCTTCACGGTCCAGTTGGTGCCCTCCCGGCACGGCACGCACTTGCCGCAGGACTCGTGGCGGTAGAACTCGGCCAGGCGAAGCGCCAGCGGCACCAGCGGCTGCGATGAGCCCACCACGATGATCGCGCCCGAGCCCAGCATCGAGCCGGCCTCGGCCATGGCCTCGAACGTGTACGGGAGGTCGAGGTGCTCGTCCAGCAGGACCGGTGCCGAGGACCCACCCGGGAACCAGCACTTGACGCTCTCACCGTCGGGCGGGCCGCCCGCCAGCCCGTACACGATGTCGCGCCCGGTGACGCCCAGCTCGATCTCGTAGTTGCCGGGGCGCTGGACGTTGCCCGACACTGACACGAGCTTGGTGCCCGTCGAGTTGCCCTCGCCGAGCGAGCGAAACCACTCGGCACCCTTCTCGATGATCACGGGGGTGTTGCACAGCGTCTCGACGTTGTTGATCAGGGTCGGCCCCTGGTAGAGCCCCTGGTTGGCGGGGAACGGCGGCTTCAGGCGCGGATTGCCGCGCTTGCCCTCCAGCGCGTCGAGCAGCGCCGACTCCTCGCCGCAGATGTACGCGCCCTGGCCGCGATGGACCACCAGCTCAAGCGAGGTCTGAGAGCCGAAGATCCGCTCGCCCAGGTAGCCCTTCTCGTAGGCCTGGGCGACCGCCGC
>CAVWIW010000011.1:0-168426 GCA_963755215.1 uncultured Thermoleophilaceae bacterium | reverse complement strand
ACGGCTTCCGCCCTGAACGTGCGCTCGGACTTCCCGGTGTTCGAGCGCGGCTTCGCCTATCTCGACTCGGCGGCCACTTCGCAGAAGCCGCGGCGGTCATCGAGGCCATGGGCTCCTACTACCGCAAGCAAACGCCAACGTCCACCGCGGGGTCTATCGCGCTCGCCGCGGAGGCAACCGAGCTGTTCGAGAGCGCGCGCGAGCGGGTCGCCGGTTCGCTGGCCGGCGGCCAGACGGACACCACGATCTTCACCCGCAACGCCACCGAGGCGATCAACCTGGTGGCCTACTCCTGGGGCCGCGAGAACGTGGGCGAGGGCGACGAGGTCCTCATCACCCGCATGGAGCACCACTCCAACATCGTGCCCTGGCAGCTGCTGTGCGCAGGAGCGCGGCGCGCGCCTGCGCTACCTGACGTGTCCGACGAGGGCGAGCTGTCCTCGACGAGCTCGACGAGGTGCTGGCGAGGGCCGTGTGCGGCTCGTCGCGTGGCCCACATCTCCAACGTGCTGGGCACGCATCAACCCGGTGGCCGAGATCGCGGCCAGCGCCCGCGCGGCCGGGGCCGTGTCGCTGGTCGACGGCTCCCAGGCGGTGCCGCAGATGCCCGTGAACTCGAGGAGCATCGGGCGCCGACTTCTACGCGTGGACCGGCCACAAGGCGCTGGGCCCCACCGGCATCGGGATCCTGCACGGCCGCCGGGAGCTGCTGGAGTCGATGCGGCCCTTCCTCGGCGGCGGCGACATGATCGCCAACGTCGGCTTCGATCCTCCACCTTGGAGAGCTGCCGTGGAAGTTCGAGGCGGGCACCTCACCGTCGCCGAGGGCGTGGGCCTGGGCGCGGCAGTCGGCTATCTGGTCGGCATCGGCATGGAAGCGTGCGCGCCCACGAGCGCGAGCTGACCGCGCTACGCGCTCGACCGCCTGGCCGAGGTCGACGGCGTCACTGTGTTCGGCCCGCCGGACGCCGACCGCCGGGGCGGCGTGCTCTGCTTCTCGTTCGAGGGCATCCACCCCCACGACATCGGGGAGCTGTGCGGTCGCGAGGGGGTCTGCATCCGCGCCGGGCACCACTGCGCGCAGCCGCTGATGCGTGACCTGGGCGTCGGCGCCACGGCCCGCGCCTGCTTGCACGTCTACAACTCGCGTTCGGACGTGGACAGGCTCGTCGAGGCGCTGGGCAAGGCGCGCGAGGTGTTCGGGCTCTAGTGCCAATGGACGCCCTCTACCGCGACTACATCCTCGACCACTACAAGCGCCCGAGGAACTTCGGCACCCTCGAGCCGCACGACCTCGAGCACCACGACCACAACCCGCTCTGCGGCGACGAGATGGGCGTGCACATCCGGGTCGCAGGACGGTCGCATCGCCGACCTTCGCTTCCACGGCCAGGGCTGCGCGATCTCGCAGGCCTCGGCGTCGATCGCCAGCGAGGAGCTGATCGGCATGCGCGTGGACGACGTGGCCGAGCTCGGGGCCGACTGGATCATCGACCTCCTGGGGATCGACATCTCCCCCACCCGGCGAAAGTGCGCGCTGCTCAGCCTGAAGGTGATGCGCGGCGCCACGACCGACGACGCGTCGTGGCCGGAGTAGCGGCCGCCTCCTCCCGCACCACCGTCGCCACCGCCGCCACGATCGCCGCGGCGCCCAGCAGCACGGTCGCGGTGATCTCCTCCGACAGGATCGCCGCGCCCGAGCGCCAGGGCGATCACCGGGTTCACGTACGCGTAGGTCGTCGACCGTGGAGATCGGCGCGTTGCCCAGCAGCCACGTGTAGGCCGAGTAGGCCAGCATCGAGCCGAAGGTGATCAGGTAGGCCAGGGCCAGGAGCGAGTCGGTCGAGAGCCTCGAGGGGTCCACGTCCGCGGCCTCGCCCGCGCATCAGGCCGACGACGATCATCGCCCCGCCCCCCAGGAGCATCTGGTAGGCGGTCGACACCAGCGCGTCGTCCGGCAGGGTCATGCGCTTGGAGTAGAACGAGCCGGCCGCCCACAGGATCGCCGCCAGCACGATCAGCAGCACGCCCCACAGCGGCGCCCCGTCCGGCCGGTCTCCCGGCAGCACCAGCACGGAGAGCCCGATGAAGCCCACGACCACGCCCGCGAGCGTGCCGCGGCCGGGGCGGTCGCCCTCCGCCAGGCGCATGATCACGACCCACAGCGGCACCGAGCCGATGATCAGCGCGGCCAGGCCCGACGGCACCTCCTGCTCGGCCACGGTCACCAGGCCGTTGCCGCCGAAGCACAGCAGCGTGCCCGCCAGCGCCGCGCCGCCGGCCTGCGCGCGCGTGATGCGCACCCGCGTTCGCGTCTCCGCGGAGACGCAGGATCGCCAGGAACACGGCTCCCGCGACCGCGAACCGCACGCCCGCGCCCAAGCAGCGGCGGCACGGTCTCGACCATCACCCGGATCGCCAGGTAGGTCGAGCCCCAGACGACGTAGATCGTGGCGAGCGCGGCCCAGAGCATCCCGCGACGCTGTCACGTCGCGCGGGGCGCCGCAATGTCCCACAATCGCGGCTCCGCCCTGGGGCGCGGCTGAGCCTCAGGCCGCGGGAGCGGAGGCCGGATGGGCCTTGGCCCAGGCGATGATCTTCTTCGAGTCGCTCACGACCTCGCCGTCGTCGGTCACGAGCACCGGAACGGTGAAGCTCCCGGTGAGCTCCTTGACCGCCTTGCGCCCGGGGTGGCGTTGAGGAAGGAGGGCAGTCCGGCGAGGCCGTAGGCCTTGATGACCTCGGGCTCGTGACCCGCCTCCTTGAGCGCGTGGTAGGCCTGCCCGCAGGGGTGGCCGCCGGGTCGCGGGGCCGCCTTGAAGGTGCCGTAGCAGACGTAGAGCTTCATGCTGGCGGAGCCTACCCGGCAGCGGGCGTTTCGGGCGCGTCGCCGCGCGGACTGCCCGCCCTCCCTCTCGCTAGAATCGATATCCGACTTCAGAGAGCGGATTTCTCACCCGACGCTAGGAAACCCATGGCAGCCAAAGACAAGACTCGAATCCCCAAGCCCAGCCCGATCGTCGAGGACGAGCAGGGCCAGCTGATCGCCAAGCGCGGCATCTCGCGCGAGGTCATCGACGAGCTGTCCAAGGTCAAGGGCGAGCCCGACTGGATGCGCGAGCTGCGGCTCAAGTCGTTCGAGATCTTCCAGCGCAAGCCGATCCCCACCTGGGGCGTCGACCTCTCCGACCTCGACCTGGACGAGCTGGTGCTCTACAGCCCGCCCGAGGCCGGCCGCTACGACTCCTGGGACGACGTGCCGGCGGAGATGAAGCAGACCTACGAGGACCTGGGGATCCCGCAGGCCGAGCGCGAGCACCTGGCCGGCGTGGTCGGCGTCTGGCGCCAGGAGCCCGTCTACGAGGGGCTCAAGAAGGAGTACGCGGACATGGGGATCATCTTCACCTCCATGGACACCGCCATCCAGGAGCACGGCGACCTGGTCCAGGATTACTTCATGAAGAAGTGCGTGCCGCCGCAGGACAACAAGTTCTCGGCGCTGCACGGCGCGGTCTGGTCCGGCGGCTCGTTCCTGTACGTGCCCAAGGGCGTGAAGGTCGACCTCCCCCTGCAGGCCTACTTCCGGATGGAGGGCGCCAACGAGGGCACCTTCGAGCACACGCTCATCATCGCCGACGAGGGCTCGGACGTGAACTACATCGAGGGCTGCACGGCGCAGACCTACTCGGTCAACTCGATGCACTCGGCGGTCGTCGAGATCTTCGTGAAGGAGGGCGCCAAGGCCCGCTACACGACGGTGCAGAACTGGTCCAAGGACGTCTTCAACCTGAACACCAAGCGCGCGATCGTGGAGGCCGAGGGCACCGTCGAGTGGGTCGGCGGGTCGATGGGCGCCAAGAAGGTCATGCTCTACCCCGGCTCCTTCCTGATGGGCGAGGGCGCGCGCGCCGACCACCTCAACGTGGGCGTCGCCAGCGGCGACGTGTGGAAGGACACCGGCGCGAAGGTCGTGCACCTGGCGCCCAACACCACCTCCAACATCCTCGCCAAGTCCATCTCCAAGGACGGCGGCATCATGGGCTACCGCGGGCTGGTGCGGATGGGCCACAACTCGCAGGGCTCCAAGTCCCACGTGCAGTGCGACGGCCTGATGATGGACCCCTACTCGCGCTCCGACACCTGGCCCGACATCCAGATCCAGAACCCGCACGTGACCGTGGCGCACGAGGCGGTGGTCGGCAAGATCTCCGACGAGCAGCTGTTCTACCTGCAGTCGCGCGGCCTGACCGAGGAGGAGGCGGCGGGGATGATCGTGAACGGCTTCATCGAGCCGGTCACGAAGGAGCTGCCGATGGAGTACGCCGTCGAGCTGAACCGCCTGATCCAGTTGGAGATGGTCGGCTCAATCGGCTAGGCGGGCCTCAGAGGATCAGGCGGCGCTCCATGAAATGGATCGCCAGCCGCCAGGAGATCAGGGCGAAGGCGATCAGGAAGGCCAAGTGCCCGGCGGCCTTCCACGCCTCGATGCCGAAGACGGCGTCGCGCACGAGCTCGACGCAGTGAAACAGCGGGTTGATGTGGCCCAGCACCTGCGCCCAGCGCGGTAGGTCGTCCAGCGGGAAGAAGGTCCCGGCGACGAGGAACATCGGCGTCAGCAGGCCGCTCTGCCAGTACGAGAAGCTCTCGATCGACTTCGCCCGGGCGGCGATGAAGATGCCGAAGCACGCCCACCCATAGCCCGCCAGCGCCGCGATCGCGGGCACCAGCAGCATGCCCCAGCTCGGCTCGAGCCCGAAGATCACGGCCACGAGCATCGGCACGCAGCCGTAGGTGCCGGTCCGGGCCGAGATCCACAGCGCCTCGCCCGTGACCAGCTCCTCGGTGTCCACCGGCGCGGCGAGGATCGCGTCGTAGGTGTGCTGGAACTCGTACTTGACGAAGGTCGAGTACATCGCCGGGAACGCGCCCGAGAACAGGACCGTCGTCGCGACGATCCCGGTCCCCACGAAGTCGATGTAGTCGTAGCCGGCGACGGTGCTGACCAGCGAGCCGAACCCGAACCCGAAGGCCAGCAGGTAGATGGTGGGGTCCACCGTCGACGAGAACGTGGACGAGCGCCAGAACGAGGAGAAGTTCACGACCTCCCGCACCATCACCCCCTGCAGCGCGGCACGCTCGAGGCGCCCGAGCCGGCGCTGCGGTGCAGCGGCGCGTGCCTCCATCAGGTGATCTCCTCGCCGGTCAGCAGCACGAAGACGTCCTCGAGATTGGTACCGCGGCGCTCACCCTCGAAGTGGGACGACCCGTTGGACTGCAGGATCGAGACCGACGTGCCCGTGCGCCGCGTGCGCCAGCCCCGGGCACGGGCCCCCGCCTCGACCTCCGCCAGCCTGGCCGGCGGGCCGTAGACCTCGAGCGCCTCGGGCCCCGCATGCTCCCGGATCAGCTCGCTCGGCGCACCGACGGCCACCGCCTTGCCATGGGACATGATCGTGACGCTGTCGCACAGGCGCTCGGCCTCCTCGATGTAGTGGGTGCTCATCAGGATCGAGACCCCTTCGGAGCGCAGCCGGTCGATCAGCGCCCACAGCTCCTGGCGCACCTGCGGGTCCAGTCCCACGGTGGGCTCGTCGAGCAGCACCAGCCTTGGCTCGTGCAGGAGCGCACGGGTGATCAGGAGCCGCCGCCGCATCCCGCCGCTGAGCTCGTCGACCTTGGAGGAGCGGCGCTCGGCAAGGTTGGCCATCTCGAGCCCGCGCTCGATCGCGGCCGGCCGGTCAGCGGCCGGCACCCGGTACAGGTGGGCGAACACGAGCAGGTTCTGCTCGACGGTGAGCGAGACGTCCAGGTTGTCGAGCTGGGGCACCACGCCCATCCTGGCGCGCGCCTGCTTGGAGTCCTCCGGCAGCCGGAAGCCCAGCACCTCCAGCTCGCCCTCGTCCGCGATCACCTGGGCGGTCAGCGCCTTCATCGTGGTGGACTTGCCCGCGCCGTTGGGCCCGAGCAGGCCGACGCAGGATCCGACGGGCACGTTCAGATCCAGGCCGCCCACGGCCGTGAGCTCCCCGAACCGCTTCACGAAGCCGCGCATCCGGATCGCTTCCTTGCTGTTGTCTTGCGCCAATCGGATCTCCTGGTGAGCGAACGGGTCCGGCGGGGTCGCATTGTGGCGCCTTGCCCCGCGGGCGGTCCTCAACCCCCCAGGCTCGGGTGCCGATGCCACACGGGTGGACGTGAACGACCTGGTGCTGGTGCAGGGCATGAAGGACACGCGCCTGACCCTGCGCCGCTGGAACGAGCGGCCCCTGGACGCGGTCGGGCCGTGGCTGATTCTCAGCCTGCTCACCGCGGCCGGCCTGCTGATGGCCGTGTGGATCGTGGCCACGCTGAGCACGCCGGACTCCACCCGCTACGCGATCCCGGGCCTGACCGTGGAGGCCGAAGGCATCGACTACCTGCGCGTGCTGTACCGCAACTCGCTGGTGCTGGCACTGCACGGGATGGCCTGCGTCGCCGGCTTCATGGCCGGTAGCTCGCTTCCCCTCTCCGCCGCCAACCGCAGCGGACTCGACCGGTGGGTCCATGAGAAGGCCGGCACCTTCGCCATCGGCTTCGTGGTCTGCGCCACCTGCTTCTCGCTGGCGACCCAGGCCTACGGCATCGGCGGAACCGCCGCAAACCTGGCCGGGCAGCTGGACGTAAGCCCCGCGACGCTCATCGTCGGCCTGCTCCCGCACGCGATCCCGGAGCTCACCGCGCTGCTTCCTGCCGCTGGCCGCCTGGCTGGTGGCCAGCCGCAGCGGCCGCTGGGAGGAGCTGCTGGCGGCCACCTTCGTGACCGTGGGCCTGGCCGTGCCGGTGCTGCTGGCAAGCGCCGCGGTGGAGCTGTGGGTCTCGCCGCACCTGCTGGCGGCGCTGGCCGGCTGACCGACCCCAGAAGCGCCGCGGCCCCGCCGAAGCGGGGCCGCGATCGCCTGCTGTGTCAGCGCCGAGCGCCTACTTCTTGCACTTCGAGTCGATGTTCACCGTCTTCGTGCCGTCCTCGGCCACGTTGGAGAACTTGACCCTCCACTGCTTGCCCTTGCAGCCGGTGGCCTCGAGCAGGTTGACCTTCTTCTTGCCCTTGCCGACGGAGCCGCCGAGCGTGTTGGTCAGCACGGAGATGCCGCTCTTGCCGGCATCGGTGTTGCGGATCCGGTCGGGGATCTGGATCGTGAGCGTCCGGCCGCTGACCTTGCCGATCAGGAACTCGTCGACCTCGATCGGGACATCGGTCGAGATGAAGAAGCCGATGTTCCCGGTCGTGAGCACGTGAGCGCTGACCGTCAGGTCGGAGCGTGATCGACGCCGCCCTCGCCGACGAGCGCCGTGGTCGTTGCCGGTGCCGACCTTGGAGGCCTTCGGGCACGGCTTGACGGACTTGGCGGCGTCGGCCCTGGCCTGCGAGCAGCGCGACTTCTTCGGCCACTTCTTGCTGTTCAGGTTCCACGTGCTGGGGAAGACGATCTTGAAGCCCTTGGTGGTGGCGGGCCGAGGATCGCTCGGGACGGTCGTGGTCTGACGCATGTTGAGCTTGACGGTCAGGCCCTTGGGCTTCTTCTTGGTGCCCGGCGTTCTTGGTGTTGACCGAGCCCGTGACCTTCAACACGGTCTGGCCGATGGTGGCTGCCTGCGAGGCCGTTACGGCCACCGCGAGCACGAGGACGCCGACGACGGCGCCGATTAGCTTGAGACGCACTCTCTCCTCCTGGATGAGTCGGGAAACTGATGGGACGACGGCCCCCCTGCAGGAGGACGCCCCGCCACACTATCTGGGCTGCAACCCGCGTGCCAGGGCCAAGTTGCGGCGTGGCCGGGCCGCGCTAGCGGCCGAAGTGGCGCTCGACGCCGTCCAGCAGCTCCCAGTTGCCCTCGCAGCGCGCCCTCGGCGATGGCCAGCAGCCGCTCGAGGTCGGCGTCGGCCAGCCGCTCGTCGATCAGCTCGCGCGCCTGCGCGGCGTGCTCGTGGTCGAGCTCGGCGTGCAGCGAGAAGTACTCGGTGGCCGGGCCCTCCTCGAAGCCGTAGGAGCCCAGCAGCCCCTTGAGCTTGGTCTCGGCCACGGCGGGCTGGCCCGACTCGATCGTGAACGCCGCCACGAGTCCCTCCAGCGCGTCGCGACCGGCGGTCCAGGACTCGCGGCAGGCCTGGGTCTCCGGGCCGCGGGCTGCGATCGACATCGGCGCCCAGGACGCTCGCGAACTCCTCCCACAGCGCCACGTGCTCGGCCTCCTCCGCCGCGTGCTCGCCGAGCTGGCCCGCCTCCTCGGAGTCGAAGCCGAGCCCGGATCGGCGGCGTCGGCGGCGGCGGCGCCAGCGACTCGGCCAGGGCGATCACGGCGTGGCGGTACTCGGCGGCGTAGAAGGCCAGCTCGTCGCGCTCCAGCCGGCCCTCGCTCCAGCGCTGGTAGAAGGGGTGCTCGAGCACGTTCCAGCGGGCACGGATCGAGTCGAGGCGGTCGAAGAAGTCCACGGGCAGAGTCTCCTTTGTCGGCGGCGTCCTTGAGACGTCGGGCATCCTACCGAGGAGATGCGACCTCCTGCCGAAGCCGAGATAGCCGCGCCCGAGTTCCCGCCCAGGATGGACTGGCTGGGCGTGGCGTTCCTGCGCATGGATCGCCTCCTGGGCAGCCACGCGGTGCTGGTGGAGTTCTTCGACACCGCGCGGATCAACTCGCACCGCACGCTGCCCGTACGTGGCCGGCTGGCACGCGCGCTACGCCGACCACGGGCTGCGCGTGATCGGCGTGCACTCGCCCGGCTACTCGTTCGGGCGCGATCCCGAGGTGGTGGAGCGCGCGGTGGCCCAGCTCGGGATCGAGCATCCGGTCGTGCTCGACCCCCAGCTCGAGATCTGGCACTCGTACGGCAACCGCGGCTGGCCCGGCCGCTACCTGTTCGACCGCCGCGGCTACCTGCGCTACATCCACTACGGCGAGGGCGACTACCTGGACGCCGAGCGCGCGATCGGCGAGGTGCTGGGCGAGCTCGACGAGGACTTCGAGGCGCCGCCGCCGCTGGAGCCGATCCGGCCCGAGGACGCCGAGGGCGTCCTGCTCGAGCCCCAGACGGCGGACGTCGCGCTACCGGCCGAGCGCAGGCGCGCTCGAGCTGGTGCGCGACTGGACCGACGGCGAGGACTGGATCGAGGCGGCCGACTCCGGCGCGGCCGCGTCCGTGACCTTCGACGCCGGGGGAGCCTGGGCCGTGCTGTCGGGCACGGTCGAGCCGGGCCTCTACGAAACGGAGGGAACGGTGGTGGCGGAAGACCCGGGGCTGAGGCTCCACGGGTTCCAGTTCACGCCCAGGGCGCCCTGAGCCCCGGGCGCTCAGGCGGCCTGGGCGGCCAGCGCCTTGCGGATCTCCTTGGGGAGCATGAAGCGCACGTCCTCCTGGACGACCTCGAACTCCGACACGTCGTCGGTGCCGCGGTCGCGGAAGAACTGCACCAGGCGCTGCACGAGCTCCTCGGGGGCGCTGGCGCCGGAGGAGATGCCCACGACGCGCTTGCCCTCCAGCCACTCCTCGCGCACCTGCGACTCGTTGTCGATCAGGTGGGAGTCGGCGCCGTGGTCGCGCGCCACCTCGACCAGCCGGTTGGAGTTCGACGAGTTGCTCGACCCGATGACCAGCACCAGGTCGCACTCGCGCGCCATCTGGCGCACGGCCATCTGGCGGTTGGTGGTGGCGTAACAGATGTCGTCGGTCCTGGGACCGGTGATGTTGGGGAACCGCTCGCGGAGCTTGTTGATGATCGCGCGCGTCTCGTCGACCGCCAGGGTGGTCTGGGAGATGAACGCCACCTTGTCCGGATCGTCGACCTCCAGCCGGTCGACGTCCTCCTCGGTCTCGATCAGCACGATGGCGTCGGGCGCCTCGCCCATGGTGCCCTCCACCTCCTCGTGCCCCGCGTGGCCGATCA
Source organism: uncultured Thermoleophilaceae bacterium (assembly GCA_963755215.1). Classification (GTDB taxonomy): domain Bacteria; phylum Actinomycetota; class Thermoleophilia; order Solirubrobacterales; family Thermoleophilaceae; genus JAAYBF01. The sequence continues at coordinate 158,506 of CAVWIW010000011.1, read as the reverse complement.
GCACCACCGTGTGACCCTCGGCGGCGAACTTCTTGGCCTCCACGTGCACCTTGGTCACCAGCGGGCAGGTGGCGTCGATGGTCGCCAGGCCCCGCGTGCCGGCGTTGGTGTGCACGCTCGGGGCCACGCCGTGCGCCGAGAAGACCACCGTCTCGCCCTCCGGGACCTCGGTCTCGCTCTCCACGAAGATGGCGCCCCGCTCGCGCAGCTGCTCGACCACGTGCTTGTTGTGCACGATCTCCTTGCGGACGTAGACGGGCGGGCCGTAGAGCTCGAGGGCGCGCTCCACCGTCTGCACCGCCCTGTCGACCCCCGCGCAGTAGCCGCGCGGGGCCGCGAGCAGCAGCCTGTCGGGTGTCGAGGGCATCTCCTCAGAGTGTAGGGAGCAGTTCGAGCACGGTTTCGCCCACGGCGTCGAGGCTGCGGGCCGAGATTCGCGACATGTCGTCGCAGCGGCGGTGGAAGCAGGGGAAGTCGAAGTCGATCAGGTCGACCGCGGGGACCCCCTGGCGGATGAACGGGAATGTGATCGTCCGAGCACCGCCGGCCCCGCGTGCCCCCCGGGAAGACCGCGCCCACCCCCGCCCGCCGGGCCGCGGCCCGCATGCCCTTGCCACAGCCGCCGGTTCGGAGTAGCGCTCGCGCGGGATCCGCAGCCCCCGCTCGCCCACGAAGTCCAGCAGGATCATCGCCCGTGCCCCGCGCAGCCCGGGCGCCGCACCCGGCTGCCGCGCAGGCCGCGCTGCGCGAACTCGCCGCCGGGCGTGCCGCGCGGGCTCTCCTCCCCGTCGAAGGCGACGAAGACGACCGTCCGGCGCAGCGCCCGCGGCTTCGACGCTGCGCGCCAGCTGGGTCATGACCGCGACCCCGGAGGCACCGTCGTTGGCGCCCACGAAGCCGGGGATGTCCTTGGTGTCGTAGTGGGCGCCGATCACCACCGGCCGGCCCGGCGGAACGGCCGGGAACCGAGCCGATCACGTTGCGCAGCCCGCCCGGGACGCGCCTGATAGCGGCCGCGCGGCAGCTTCGAGCGGATGCGCCTGGCCAGCACGCGCGATGCGCGCGAGCCCGGCCGGCCGCGGTCCGAGAGCCACCTGCCGGCGCACCGAGGCCAGCGCGGCGGCGGAGTCGAAGCGGTCGACGGCCGGCCTGGGAACCGCGGCCGCGGCGCTGCCGTTGTCGTCGTCTGCCACGAACGGCACGTTGTCGGTGGCCACCAGCGCGATCAGGGTGCCGCCGAGGGCCACCTGCACCAACAGGACCACGATCAGGAACCTCACGCGCCCAATTGTGGCGGCGTTATGGTCTGGGCATGGCTCAGGGCCACAAGGACCGCCTGAGCGCGGTCGACGCGTCCTTCCTGCACCAGGAGCGCGAGGCGTCGCACATGCACGTGGGCGCGGTCGTGATCCTCGAGGGCCCGCCGCCCGGGCGGCAGGAGTTCGCCGACCACATCGAGTCGCGGCTGCACCTGGTCCCGCGCTACCGCCAGAAGCTCTCGTTCCCCCCGCTGGAGATGGGCCGCCCCTTCTGGATCGACGACCCGCGCTTCAACATCGACTACCACGTGCGCCACACGGCGCTGCCCGCGCCGGGCTCGGAGGAGCAGCTGCGCGGCCTGGCCGGGCGGATCTTCTCCCAGCGGCTCGACCGCTCCAAGCCGCTGTGGGAGATCTGGCTGGTGCAGGGGCTCGAGGGCAACCGCTTCGCGCTGGTCTCGAAGACCCACCACGCGCTGGTGGACGGCGTCTCGGGGGTGGACATCGCCACCGTGCTGTTCGACCTCTCCCCCGTGCCGGATCGAGGTCCCGCGCCCGAGCCGTGGAACCCCGCGCGCGGAGCCGGGCCAGGCGGACCTGGCCGCGGAGGGCGTGCGCGGCCTGCTGCGCACCCCGGCGCGGCTGGCCGGGGAGGCCGTGCGGGTGGCCAGGCGGCCCGGCGCCGCCATCGCGCGCGCCCGGGAGGCTGCCGAGGGGATCGGCGAGGTGGTCTGGGGCGGCATGAACCCGGCGCCGCGACGTGCCGCTGAACGTGCCGATCGGCCCGCACCGGCGCGTGTTCTGGGCGCAGACCGACCTGGCCGACCTCAAGGCCGTGAAGAACGGCCTGGGCGGAACGGTCAACGACGCGTTCCTGACCGTGGTGGCCGGCGGCCTGGGCCGGTGGCTGCGCTCGCGCGGGGTGCGGACGGAGGGCCTGGAGCTGCGCGGCCTGGTGCCGGTGTCGATCCGCGCACAGGACGAGCACCACCAGCTGGGCAACCGCATCGCCGCGCTGCGCGGCCCGCTGCCCGGTGTACGCGCAGGACCCGGTGGAGCGCCTGCAGATCGTCCGTGACGCCATGCAGGGCGTGAAGGAGTCCAAGCAGGCGCTGGGCGCCGAGGTGATCTCCGGCCTCGAGGACTTCGCGCCGCCGACCCTGCTGGCCATGGCCTCGCGGCTCAACTTCTCCACCCGGCTGTTCAACCTGATCGTGACCAACGTCCCGGGGCCGCAGTTCCCGCTCTACCTGCTGGGACGCGAGATGCAGGCCATCGTGCCCGTGGCGTTCCTGCCCGAGGACCACGCCCTGGCGATCGCCGCCATGAGCTACAACGGCAACCTGTTCTTCGGCCTGCTGGGCGACTACGACGCGATGCCGGACCTGGACGAGCTCGCGGGCCACTTCCAGGCGTCGCTGGACGAGCTCAAGAGGGCCGCCGCGCCCAAGCGCAAGGCGGCGGCCAAGAGCAGCCAAGCCGCGGGCGCGCGCGAAGGCCACCGCGGGCGGCAACTCGAAGCCCAAGCGCTCCGCACCCAAGCGCAAGAGCTAGGCCGCCGGGCTGAGGTGCTCGGGCGCCAGGCGGCGAGCCAGCGCGAGCGTCTGCTCATCCAGGCCCGCGGGCTCCAAGTCCGTGGCGCGCGCGCGTACTCGTCGACGATCGCGCCCGCCACGGTCGTCCCAGCGCACCCCGGGCGCCTCGAGCGCGACGCTGCCGGTGGTGTCCGGCCTCCAGTCCAGGCCCAGCGCCGAGTAGACGGGGACGAGCACGTCGCGGACCCGGTCCTCGCCCTCGACCACCACCACGCCGCCAACGTGGGCCGCTCCGGCCACCAGCCGCTGCCCGATGCCCACCAGCTTGAGCTCGCCGCGCGCGTTCACGCTGTGCGCACCGGGGCAGTACTCGCCCGGCACCTCCCCCACGCGCGCGTCCACGCCCAGCCGGGCGCAGCGCGGCCGCGATCAAGCCCGGCGGCCGCGTCGAAGCGCTCCTCGATCCGGACGCGCGGATCGGCGTCCGGGATGGCGTGCGCGAACGCGATCGTGCCGGGATGGAAGACGGCGGCGCGGCCACCCGCCAGGCGCTCGATGGCCTCGAAGCCACCCGTCGCGCGCGGCCCGCACCGCGCCCGCGTAGCCAGCCGACACCGCGTCGCGCTTGCCGAACGCCACGATCGCGCCCGGCCGCGCCAGCCGCAGCGTCTCCGGCAGCTCGCCGGCCGCCACCCGGAGCATCAGCGCGCGCGAGATCGCGGTGTCGAGCGCGGCGTCCTGCGGGAAGCTCTCGGTGACCAGGCTGATCACGGAAAATCTTCATCGAGCTTGTCTAGAATCGGCCGGCCCGCCACCGATCGACAGGAGACGTTCCCATGAGCGCCATCGACGAGCTGCGTCGAGAACAACGCCGCTACGCCGCGGACTTCGGAAAGGGCGGGCTGCCCATCCCGCCGGCGAAGAAGATCGCCGTGATCACCTGCATGGACGCGCGGCGTCAGCCCCTTCGCCCTGCTCGGGCTCGAGGAGGGCGACGCCCACGTGATCCGCAACGCCGGCGGCGTGATCACCGACGACGAGATCCGCTCGCTCGCCATCTCCCAGCGGCTGCTCGGCACCGAGGAGATCATGGTCATCCACCACACCGACTGCGGGATGCTCACCTTCAGCGACGACGACTTCAAGGCTCAGATCGAGGCAGACACGGGAATCAAGCCCCAGTGGGCGGCGGAGGCGTTCGCCGACCTCGAAGACGACGTGCGGCAGTCGCTCGCCCGGATCAAGTCGAGCCCCTTCATCCCGCAACAAGGACGCAGGTCGGGGGTTCGTCTACGAGGTGGAGAGCGGGAAGCTGCGCGAGGTTCAGTAGCCCAGCGCGAACTTCGCGTCCTCCGACATGAGGTCGGGGGTCCACGCCGGCGTGAAGACCATCTGGGTCTTGACGCTCGACACGCCCTCCAGGTCACCCACGAACTCCTCCATCTGCTCCGACACCTGGGGGCCGATCGGGCAGCCCGGAGAGGTGAGCGTGAAGGTGATGGCCACGTCCTCGCCCTCCACCGAGATGTCGTAGACCAGGCCGAGCTCGACGAAGTCGAGGCCCAGCTCCGGGTCGATCACGTTCTCCAGCGCTTCCTGCACGTCGTCGACGGTCACTTGGGACATGGGCCCAATGGTAGTGGCGGGTAGGGTTGATCGGATGCCGCTGCTCGCCCTGCTGGCCCTCTTCATCGTCGTTCCGCTGGCGGAGCTGTACGTGATCCTACAAGGTCGGGGACGCCATCGGAATCTGGCTCACGATCCTGCTCCTGGCGGCCGATTCGGTGCTCGGCTCGGTCCTGCTGCGGTCCCAGGGCCGCTCGGTGTGGCGCCGGTTCAACGAGGCGCTGGCGGTCGGGCCGGATGCCCCACCGCGAGGTGCAGGACGGCGTGGCCGTGATCTTCGGCGGCGCGTTCCTGATCACACCCGGGCTTCCTGACCGACATCGTGGGCCTGGCGCTGCTGCTGCCGCCCACACGCGCGCTGATCCTGCGCGCGGCCGGCAAGGTGCTGGCGCGCAGGATGGCCGCGCGGATCTCGGTCTCCGAGGGCCCGCGCCGGGGGCGTCCTGACTTCGACGTCGAGGGCACCGCCAGCGAGCACCCACCGGCCGAGCCGCCGCGGCTCGAGCGGTGAGCGCTCCCGCGCTCTCGATCTCCTTCTTCGATCCCGAGCACGGGCTACACGCGAGCGCGCGCGCGGGGACCACGATCGTCTTCGAGGGCGGGAGCTCGCGGGTGCTGGCGGAGGGACCGCGCGTCGAGGCCGGCGGTGGCGGCTGGCGGGCGGAGCTGGACGGTGCGTTCGAGCTCGAGCTCAAGCCGGTCGCCGAGCCCGCGCGGCTGGCCGGGGCGACGATCCACGTGTGCGAGGCGCGCGGTCGCGCCGCCGGCAAGAAGGTCCGCTGCATGGGCACCGTCAGCGAGACCGCGGAGCCCCCCGCGTGGGCCGACCTGGACGCGCTCCGAGCGGTCAGCGCGATCTTCGACGCGCGAGAACGCATTCCTGGCCATCGCGAGCCGGCCACGGGGCGCGGCCGGGCACGGCGACGAGCGGGTGGCGGCATGGCTGCTGGCCGACGGCGAGCCGACCACGGTCGAGGACGCGCGCATCTCCACCGTCTACGACGGCGACGGCCGCCAGCGCAGCGCCGGGCTGGAGCTGTGGCTGCCGGGCCAGGAGTTCCCGAGCCGCGGCTCGGGAACCGTGGTGGCGGGGTCGTCGCTGAAGCTCGAGGGCCTGGAGGTGCACGCCGCGATCTTCCGCTGGCGGATGGAGGACCGTGAGGGGCCGGGTAGCTACGAGCTGTGGCTGCGAGACGAGCCCGCGGCGGCATGACGCGGGCCGTGGTCAGCGACTTCGGCGGCGTGCTGACCACGCCCCTGGGCAACTCCTTCGCCGCCTGGTCACGCGAGTCGGGGATCGGGCTGGAGGTACTGGGCCAGGCCATGGCCGCCGCCACCGAACGCCACGACGAGCACCCTCTGTTCGTCCTGGAGCGAGGCGAGATCACGCAGGCCGAGTTCCTGCGCCGCCTGGACGCCGAGCTGGGCGAGGGCCGCAGCCTCGACGGGATGCTCGAGGTCTACTTCGCGCACCTCGAGCGCAACGTGGAGATGATCGACTTCATGGCCGACCTGCGCGGCCGCGGGCTGCGGATGGCGCTGCTCACCAACAACGTCCGCGAATGGGAGCCGCGGTGGCGCTCGATGCTGCCCGAGATCGACGAGATCTTCGAGGTGATCGTGGACTCCGCCTTCGTCGGCACACGCAAGCCCGAGGCCGCCATCTACGAGCTCACGCTGGAACGGCTGGGCGACGGCCTGGGCCCGGCCGACTGCGTGCTCGTGGACGACATCGAGCTCAACTGCCAGGCGGCGCGTGAGCTCGGCTGGCAGGCCGTCCTGTTCGAGGACACGGCCCAGGCCAAGGCCGACGTGGAAGCCGCCCTGGCGACGTTAGCGCGCGCCGAGCAGGGCCGCCAGGGTGCGGCGCAGCGCTGCGCGGGCGGTGTCCAGGTCCAGGCCCTGGTGGAAGCGCAGGCTCTCCCAGGCGGTCCAGGAGGACGCCGTGGCCAGCGCGGCGACGCAGCGCATCGCGCTCCGGTGCCGGCACGGCCTCGATCTCGGCCTCGAACAGCCGCCCCACCTCGGCCTTCTTGGCCGCCCGCACGGAGCTCAGGCGATTGGCCACGACCTCCGACTCGTGCTCGATCAGCAGCGCGCCGCGGCGCACGCCGCCGATCATCTCGAACAGCCGCGCCCGCTGGTCGACGAAGGTGTCGATCCGCCGGGAGAGCTGCGAGTTCTCGCGGTATGGAGCACGAGCTTGGGCATGACCCGCTCGTACTGGCGCTGGGCGGCCGCCTCGAACAGCGCCTCGCGATCCGAGAAGTGCTGGAACACCGAGCGCTCCGAGACCTTGGCCCGGGACGCGACCCGCTCGGCGGTGGGCTTCACGTCGCCCTCGTCGAGCAGCGACAGCAGGGCGTCGACGATGGCCGTGCGGGTGCGCTCCGCGCGGACGCTGCGCCCATCGCGGGTTTGCTCCACTCCGGCTGGTACCGCGGCCTCCAATGCGCCATTCAGGGTACCCCTTCTTGCAGTCCGACTGAAATCGCGGGCTATACTCGCCGCCGAGCTAGCGCGCCCGAGGGAGGGGCGCCTGGGAGGAGACCGATGACGCTTCGCCTTCGCCACGCCGTGGCCGCGGCCGCAATCCTGGCCCTGGTGCTCACCGGCACCGCCAGTGCAGCACCCACGACCAAGACGTACCGCTTCGGCCCGATCAAGGTCGGTCCCTACCAGGTCAAGCAGAACGACTACGAGCTGGGCATCCCGAAGCCGGCGGAGGACGCCTACATCACCGGGATGGAGGTCGACATCGTCGACGCAAACGGCTCCAAGGTGCCGATCAGCCGGCTCATGCTCCACCACATCGTGTTCGCCAACATCGGGCGCCGAATTGGGCAGCAAGCGCGACCGCACCTGCGGCCAGTTCACCCAGCTGGACTCGCGCACGCGGATCCCGGCGTGGGGCGAGCGGTTCTACGCGGCCGGTGAGGAGCGGGCGAAGATGATCCTGCCCAAGGGCTACGGCTACGAGTCCAAGGGGCAGGACCGGTGGGCGATGACGTGGATGATGATGAACCACCGTCGCGTCTCCGACAGCGCCTACATCGAGTACAAGGTCCAGTACGACACGGCGCCACAGAAGCCGGTTACTCCGTACTGGCTCGACGTAAAGAACTGCCTCTTCGACCCGATCTACGACGTGCCGGGCGGGGGCAAGAAGGGCTCGACTCACCGGAAATCGTTCAACTGGACGGCCCCTGAGTCCGGCCGGATCGTCGCCGGCGGCGGCCACGTGCACGGCGGCGCGAAGGACCTGTCGCTCAACCGCCGCAGGTGCGAGCTGTATGCGTCGAAGCCCACGTGGGGCTCTGCCAGGCACCCGTTCTACAACGTCCGCCCCGTGCTGCACGAGCCGGGGCCCATCCACATGAGCGAGTTCACCAGCGCCAGGGGCTTCGGCGTGCGCCGCGGCGAAACGCTGCGACTGGACGCCGACTACGACGGCCAGCTGCTGCACACCCGGGTCATGGGCATCTTCATCCTGTACATGGCGGAGGGCGACCCCGGGGCGGGCGCGAGGGGCTGCGCCAAGCCCAGGGACCTTCGCAACTGGGGGCCCCCGATTCGCGGCCGCAAGAAGGCGCCCCGCTTCAAGGTGCCGATCATCGGCATCAAGAACGGCAAGGCGCGCGAGATCGCCGCGCCCCGCGGGGCCCGGAAGCGCCTGCCGAGCGGGGCGCGCATCAACGTGGGCGACCAGTTCTTCTCCCAGCCCAACGTGTCGATCCGCTCGGGGGGCCGGCTGCAACTGGGCCTTCAACAGCCGCGAGCTGCACAACATCACCGTGGCGAGCGGGCCGCGGGGCTTCTCGTCCACCCACCTCGACCAGGGGCGGCGGTTCTCGAAGCGGTTGAGGAAGCCGGGCACGTACAAGCTGTTCTGCGGCCTGCACCCGGTCACGATGACCCAGACGATCAAGGTCACCAAGCGGTAGCCGGCCCGGCGGTAGAAAAGAAAAGAGACGCGAACCGGCGCTTGAGGAGCGCGCCGACCTCAAACCGAAGTCCGAGGGGCTGCGCGGCGGGCCCTACACCTCGTGGCCTCGCTCTTTGCGCTTGGGTTCGCGTCTCTGCATTTATTCGACCACCGGGCGCGGTCCGCGTCAACCCCCAACCGGCGCAGATCCCGCTCTTTCGGCCAATCCGCGCGAGCGCCGCCGTCAGCCTCCCTGGCACGCCTGGGACGACCACAGCCCCGCACCGCGTTCGCGGGCGCGGCGCCCGAGGCGCAAGAAGGCGTCGGCGTAGTCGTCGTCCGGAGGGACGGTGAGCGGCTGGGCGTAGCCGCGGCTCAGCAGCAGCGCGTTGAACGACCGCCCGTCAGCCAGCCACACGTACACCAGCACGCGCCCGTAGCGGTCGCGCTCCCCCCGCCCCACGGTGTACCGAACCGCCCTGCCCGCGAGCTGCCGGCGCGCGTACGCGGACGCCTGGCGCCCGAAGCACTCGACACCACCGAACACCTCCGGCGTGTCGACCCCGATCAGCCGCGCCTTGCCGACCCCCCGCAGCACCAGCGTGTCCCCGTCGACGACACGCTCCACCCGCGCCGACCGGGCCGTCCGCCGGAAGCCGCGGGCCGGCGACCGGCCCGGTATCGGCGGGGAGCTGAAGATCGTCGGAAGAGCACCCGACCAGGGCGAGCCCGAGCACGAAAACAGGAGCGAAGCGACAACTGAGCGGGCCGGGAAGCGAGCAGCGCAAGGACGCAGGGAGCGTGGCCTGCGCCAGCAGGCGAGCGACCGAGGACGCCGCGATGCGAAGCTGCCCCGGCCCGGTCAGTTGTCGCTGCCGAGGCGGTCCCAGCAGTAAAGCTCGACAGCCTCGGCGGCCAGCTCCATCGTGCGCTCCTCGGACAGCCACGGCAGGACGGTGTCGAGCGCCTGCTCCTCGCTGACGCCGGCGTCGAAGGCGTCCTCGCCACGGAAGCCGGCGGCAATGCGTAGCGCCTCGCGGCGGTGCTCCCCGAGCTGCGCGAAGGCCTTCAGCAGGAACTCCTTGTTGGCGATCGGCTGCCCGACCTCGAGCGAGGCGTGCCACGCGGCGAGCATGGAGAGGTCGTCGTCGTCGAGGATCTCGACGGCCTTGGCGTAATGCACCTGCAGCTCGTCGTCGGGGATCTCGTCGACCCACGCGCGCACTACCTCGCCGAGCAGCTGGCGCCGTGCCTCGCGGCCGACGGCGTCCGCCACGACGCGAATGGCTTCCTGGGGCTCTATGAAGCACAGGGGCATGGGCGGGAAGCTACGGGCCGCTCCCGACGGAAAGGAGGTCACGTGGCGCCCGCCACGGGCTCGTCCGCGAGGGTGCGCTCCTCACCCCAGCTGCAGAGGGCTGCGCGCCCCGGGCAGTCGTGGCACAGGCCCCGGTGCGGCTGGTCGGTGGGCTCGAAGCGGCCTTCGGTGATGCCCGCGGCCAGCTCCCTGAGCCGCAGCTCGAGCTCCTCCGCATCGGAGGCCGAGAACTCCTGGGACACGGGGTCACCGGGGCGCTCGAGGAACACGTAGGTGACCTCCACCCGCTCCGCCCCCGCCCGCAGGGCTGCCAGCGCGTAGACGATCCGCTGGGTGGCGTACTGCGCCTCGGTGAGCTGGGCCGGATCCTGTCCGTCCAGGCGGTCGCTCTTGTAGTCGATGACGAGCGTGCGCCCGGGCTCCTCGGCATGAACGTCCACCACGCCGTTGATGAGGAGGCTGCGGCCGGCACTCGTGGCGAGCGTGAACTGAAACGGCAGCTCGGCCCGTGGCGTTCCGGCCGAGGCGATGCGAGCGCAGATGGGAGCACCGAGGAAGCCCTCCACCATCGCCAGCAGGTCATCCACGTCGGGCTCCCGCGCCTCCTCACCGTGGGCCGCGAGCAGCGCGCGGACATCGTCGCGCCCCGGCGGGCGAGGGTCGGCGAAGTCGAGCTGCTCGAGCAGCTCATGCACGATGGCGCCCCGCGCGAGCGCCGACAGGCCGGTCGGGGCCTCCCCGCCGGCGGGGGGATGGCGCGCGGGCGCGGGCAGCCGCAGAGCCCGCTCGAGATAGAAGCGATAGCCGCAGCGGTCATAGCCGGCGAGCCCCGTGTAGCTCAGCCGGCTGACCGGGAGCGCCGTGGGCACGGGCACGGCCGCGAGCGCCGGGGCGGCCAGCGCCTCCAGGCCCGGCGGGTCGGAGTCGGCGCGCACGGGCTCGCGGTCGGCAGCGGGCAGAGCCTCGTCCACGTTCTCCGGACGCAGGACCTGGCAGCGCACCGACAGCGGCCGGCCGTCGTAGTGGACATGCGAGAGGCCGCCGGAGCCCATCTCGGCCAGGCCCGGCGCCAGCGGCCGCCAGATCCACCGCATCGGCTCGCACAGGTCGCTGGGCGGGTCGAGCTTCTCCAGGTCCGTCGCCCCGCTGAGGATCAGGTGCTCCTCGGCGCGCGTGAGCGCAACGTGGAAGATCCGCCGCTCCTCCTGCTCGTCCTCGCGCTTGTCCTCCTGCTTGATCGCCTCCATCCGCGAGCTGTCGGTCCGCTCACCAGACATCGAGGCCAGCCGCATTCCCACCCGCCCGTCCTCGGTGATCCGCAGCTGCGCGTCCTCGTCGCGTCCGACCTTGCCCAGGTCCGCAACGCAGACCACCGGGAACTCGAGCCCCTTGGCCCGGTGGATGGTCATCATCCGCACCGCGTTCAGGTCTTCCGCCTCGAGCGGCGCCTGGCCCTCCCGCTCCTCGATCAGGTCGCGCTCGGCCACGAAGTCGATGAAGCCCCGAAGGTCACGGCCCTCCTCGGCCTCGTACTCGCGCGCCATGCGCATGAGCTTGCGGACGTTGGCCATGCGCCGGTCGCCATCGGCCATGGCCAGCAGCGCCCGGTCGTACCCCGAGCCCGTGATCGCCCGGTCGATGAGCGTCTCCAGCGAGATCCTCGGAGCCGCCAGGCGATCGGCCCGGAATCGGTCGCACGAACTCCCGTAGCCGCACCAGGTCCTCGTCGAGGAGCTCGGCCGCCGGCCCCTCGGGCCGGCCGTCGGCGAGCTCCTCGAGCACCCGCCAGAGCTGACGCCCCCGCGCGGCGGAGCCGAGGACCACGAGCGAGTCGAGCGACAGCCCGCCCAGGGACGAGGCGAGCGCGGAGTAGAGCGCCAGCTCGTCGCGAGGGTTTGCCAGCCCGGCGAGATAGGCCCGCAGGTCGGCCACCTGCTGCTGGCTCCAGTAACCCCGGCCGCCCAGCACGTAGGTCGGAATGCCGCGCTCCTCGAGGGCCCGCTCGTAGCTGGCCATGTGGGTCGTGGCCCGGAGCAGGATGACTACGTCCTTGAACTCGAACGGGCCCCGGAGCGTGAGCTCGTCGATCCGCCGGGCCAGGAGTCTGGCCTCCGCCGCCCGCCAGAGGGTGGCGTCCCGCATGGCGGCGCCGAACGGCAGCCCATCGGCTGCTCCCACCGCGTCCACCCAGCGGCCCTTGTGGAGGTCCGTGACCAGCAGCTCGACGTTCGGGGTCACGCGGGGAGCGTCATCACGCGCGCTAGGCGCCTCGCGGAGGGGCTGGAACCCCTCGCCCCAGAGATCGGCGAACACGAGGTCGACCGCGTCGAGCACCTCCCCGCGGCTGCGGAAGTTCACGGTGATCGGCTCCAGCCGCCCCTGCGCCTCCGCCTCGTCGCGCAGCTTGCGAAACTGGCCGACGTCCGCATGCCGGAAGCGGTAGATCGATTGGCGCTGGTCGCCCACCCGAAAGACGTTGTCGCGTCCGATCAGGTCAATCAGCTCGCCCTGCAGCGGGCTCGTGTCCTGGTATTCGTCGACCATCACGTGCGTGAAGCGCTCCGCGTATTGGGCCCGGAGGCCCGCGTCGCGGGCCAGCAGGTCGCGCGCCATGAGCTGGAGGTCGTCGAAGTCCAGGCCGGAGCGGTCGCGCTTGAGCCGGCTGAAGTGACCGCCATAGAGCACGATCAGCTCGGCGAGGAGCACCTGCGTGCTGTGCTCCTCGATCCGCAGGCAGAGGTCTTCGTAGGCATCCCGCGCCTGGCGGTACGCCTCGCACGCCGGGCCTGAGAGCGCGCCCACACCAGCCCGGATCCTCAGCGTCCTGGCATCTGCGGGATCAGCGTGGGAGCCGGGCTCCAAGCGCCCGATGACCAACCCGCAGCGCTCGATCGCCTCGCGGGCCCGCACCACCGTGGGCTGGTCCCCGGCGGCGATCTCCTGCAGGGCCGGTCCCACGGCTGCGGTCAGTGCCTCGAGCTCGCCACGCGGCTGGGGCTGGAGGGGCTGGGGCAGCGCCGGGTCGCGGGATCCGCGGCTGCGCTCGTGCGCGTAGGCGGTGCGGACCATCGCCTGTAGCCGATCCATGGTGTGCGCGGCGATGAGCCGCAGCCGCTCTGGGTCGCGACCGGCACCGATGAAGTCGCGCAGCGTCTGATCGAACGCGTCGATCCCCAGCCGCTCGGACTCGACCCCGTCCAGCACGCGGAACTCGGGGTCCACCCCGGCCGCCAGCGCATGGGCGCGCAGTAGGCGCGCGCAGAATCCGTGGATCGTCGAGATCCAGGCCGACTCCGCCGCGCGGGCCTGGTCGAGCGCGTTGAGGTCGCGAAATCTCTGGCGCACGCGGTGGGCCAGCTCGGCGGCGGCCTTCTCGGTGAAGGTGATGGCCAGGATCGAGTCCACGGCCACGCCGTCTTCGAGGACCGCCCGGGAGAAGCGCTCGACCAGCACGGAGGTCTTGCCCGTGCCGGCGCCGGCGCTGACCAGCAGATCGCCATCGCGGCGCTGGATCGCCCGCAGCTGTTCCTTGGTGAAGGCCGTCATCCCTCCGCCCGGCAGATCGAGGGGTAGGAGCAGCCGCCGCGATAGGCGCAGGTGTCCGGACAGGATGCAAGCGCACCGGAGCGCATCCGGCCGGCCACCTCCGCGACCTGATCCCGCACGCGGGCGGTGTGCTCCTCGAGCTCGGCCCGCGTCTTGAAGTCCTTGTCGCTGAACTCGCCGCCGAGCTCGCCGGCCAGGTCCGCCGCCAGGAGCCCTCGTGGCTTTCGATTGGTGCCGCCGAGCGGCACGTACACGCCACCCGCGGCCCGCAGGCCGGGGAACGCCTGCTCCACGGCGAGCATGTACAGCGGCGCCTGCAGCCGCCGCTCGCTCTCCCACTTCGCTTCCCCGTAGGTGTCCACCTTGCCGCCCTTGTAGTCACGCACGAGGGCGTACTCGTTCCACGTGTCTACGCGGTCGATCACGCCCCGCACGCGGGTGCCGTCCTCCAGCTCGAGCGCGGGCTGCTCGGAGTCATCGGTCCCGAAGGCGAGCTCGAGGTGTTCGGGCTCGAAGCGGCTGTCGCTGGCGGCCTCGTGGCGCAGGTGGCGGAGCAGGTCGAACTCCAGCCGCCGCACCTGCGCCCTGACGCGCGTCTGGTTGGGTGACAGGAGGAAGTCGCCCGCGGCGCTCGTCGAGGGCCGCGAGCAGGATCCGCTCGGCCTCGGCCAGGTTGTCCGGCGTGACCCTGCGCGACCCGGTGGACTCGCGCAGGGTCCGGAACGTGACCTCGAGCACCTTGTGCGCGTAGGAGCCCCGGACCATCGCCTCCGGATCCGGCTCGAGCTTGTCCGGGCGGAGCACGTTCTCCACCAGCCACTTGACCGGGCAGCCCGCATAGTTCTCGAGCGCGCTGGCCGACACGACCTGGCGCGAGTCGAGCGCAGCCCTGGCAGCGGGTGCCGTCACGGGGCCGACCGCGGCGGGGACGAGGGTGGGGCCCTGGCGCGCGACCGCCCGCTCCCACTCCGCCTCGGTCGGGGCTGCGTCGAGGCTCCAGGTCACATCGGCCAGAGAACGTGTGCGCGCGCTGTCCTCCAGACCGGCGAACACGGCACAGGCGTCCTCTACGAAGAACGAGCGCGGATCTGGATCGCCGTCCTCGTTGCTGGTGCGTGAGCTCAGCACCAGCAGGCGCTCGGCACGCGAGATGCACACGTAGAACAGGTAGCGCTCGCGCTCCAGCTGGTCCTCCCGCAGGGAGAGCGGCATGCCGGAGACACGCCGGATCGCGCGCCGGTCGGCGTCGGGGAGGAACGCCTCCGGAGCCGCCCGGCGTGGGAACTCCGCGGCCTGGAGCCCGCACACGAACACGGCCTCGAAGCGCCGGGCGCGGACCTGCAGCGGCGAGGCCACCTGCACGCGGTCGGGCTGCGGGCTCTCGCCTACCCGCACCCGGACCGCCGCGAGCGTGTCGTGCACCCGTTGCGTGTCGAGCGGCAGCTCGGCGTCCGCCTCTGCGAGGGTCCGAAGCTCGGCGATGGCCTCCCGCGTGGCCTTGAAGGCGCGGGCGTCATCGAGCTCGGCGCCGTTGAGGATGTGGGCCGCGCGCCTGTAGGGGCCGGCGAACAGCTGCTCCAGGCGCCGGTCGAGCTCGTCGAGCAGCCGCGGGCCGCCGCCGGCGGCGGCCACCCGGTCCAGCTCCACGAGCCTCCAGCGCCCGTCGGTCTGCTCCCATAGCTCCCGCGCCCCGGCGGCGTCTGCCTTTCCCTGGGTGCGGGCCTCGAGCTCCAGCCGGTCGGCCATCTCCGGCCGCTCCAGCCATCCTGGCGTGCGCAGGTAGGCGAGCAGGTCCTCGGCGGTGCCCTCGGGGCCGGCGGCGCGCAGGAGTGCCAGCAGGCCGCCGCCGACGCCGGTGTGCGACAGCGTCAGGGAGCGGTCGATCGAGTACGGAATCCCGTATGCGCCGAAGACCTGCTCCAGTAGCGACGCGTATGAGGGCGGGTCGCGCAGGACAACGGCCACCTCGCCCGGAGGAGTCCCGTCGCGCAGAAGGCGCAAGACCTCGGCCCCGCACAGCTCCAGCTCGGCGCGTTCGCCGCCCGCCCTGTGCAGCCGCACGGCGTCGCCGGGTGCCACGGCGCCGCCCGTGACCTCGAACAGGCCCCGCTCGAGCGCGTGCAGCGCCCGCTTGGAGTCGGGCGCGTAGTGGTCGGACACGGCCTCGAGCACCTCGACCCGGTCCGCCAGCTCGGCGAGCCGGGCGTGCACGGTGGCGATGGCGCTGAACGCCTCCCTGCCCTCCTCGAAGGGGAGCGATACGACCACGTCCGTGCCGGGCGCGGCCGCCAGCCCCTCCAGCGCTGCCAGCTCGAGTGGGGTGAAGTCGTCGAACCCGTAGGCGAACACCGGCCGTGACTCCCACCGCTCGGGCTCGGCCCCCAGCGCCTCGAGCGCACGCTGCGCGAACAGCTCCGCGTCCACGAGACCAGCCTGCTCGAGGCCGTCGCGATAGCGGCGATAGACCTGAGCCACCTCTTCGGCATAGGCGCGCCGCGGGCCGTCGCCGGCCCAGTCGCGCAGCCCGCGCGTGAAGCGCGCCGGGTCGATCATCGACGCCTCCAGCTCGGCGAAGAACCGTTCGGCGGCGCGAGCAAAGCCGGGGCGACGCGCGGAGTCCGCCAGCACCTCCAGGCGGGAGCGCCGAACCGCATCCTCGACGATGAGCGAGCGCTGCAAACCGGTCGCTGGGCGTAGCCCCAGCCCACAGCGTTCTCCGATCAGCCGGAACAGTGCAGCGAAGCGAACGACGCTTGCCCCGAACACCGCGCCCCGGTCGGCCAGCTCGCGCTGGCTGTGCTCAACGTCCTCGAACGACGGCACGACCAGGACCGGCTCCTCATCGATCCGCTCACGGAGGCCGCCCAGCACCACGCCTGCCTTGGCGGCGTTGGCAGGCCCGGTGACGAGCGTCAGTCCCACGGCCGAGATGTATAGGCCGGGGCCAGGACAGCGGGGGTGCTCACGCCCTCAGGGTCGGGCGGCGTCGCGCGAACCTGACGCGCCGCCGTCGTGCGCCGCGGGCCCGGGGCTGAGCAGACCGGCCCGCCGCGCCCCGGCCACGGCGTCGGTGAAGCGCTGGGGTGGAAGCATCGGCGGCGCGTCCTGGAGCTGCCAACCCGCGCCGGGTCGCAGCACCCAGCGGGCGACCCGCAGACGCCCGGCATCGACCTCCTCCACGCGCAGCTCCTCCTTGAAGTCCCCACTGCGCCCGCGGCTGACTCCCGGCCCGTTCGGACGGTCCGCGTCCGGCCTTGCCGCCAGCGCCTCGGCCAGCGCGGCGCCCTCGCGCTCGGTCAGGATGGCGCCGGCCCGGTGGAGCAATGCCATCAAGTCGCCGGAGGGCAGCTCGGGCGCGCGGCGGCGCAGCTGCGACCCGGCCCATTCGGCCAGCCGCAGCCCACCTGGCACCTTCTCCAACCGGACCTCGTAGCGGACGCCGTCGGCGTCCTCGAACGGGCCCGCCGACACGCTGGGACCCGAGAACGCGGCAGATGCCGGCTTGGCCTGCGCCCTCCGCGGCGCGCCGGATGCCGGGGCGCGGCGTGGCGCCCTGCCCCCGCGGTCCTCCAGCACGGTGCCCTTCGAGCAGATGGGGCAGTCGGCCATGAACCGGTTGTGGCGACAGAAGAGCGACACGCCCGGCGCAGGATAGGCCCTGCCGCACCCCTGTCAGGATGCGCCGCCATGCTCACCGCGATCGTCTCCGACCTGCACCTGGGGATGACCGCCGGCACGGACATCGCCCTCCGGCCGGCGGTGCGCGAGCGGCTGGCGCAGGCCCTGGAGGGCGCCGACCGGATCGTGCTGCTGGGTGACCTGCTCGAGCTGCGGGAGCGCCCGATGGCGGGCGTGCTCGAGATGGCCGCGCCCGCGCTGGACGCGATCGGCCAGGCGGCAGCGGGCAAGCAGGTCCTGATCGTGCCAGGCAATCACGACCACGAGCTCATCGCGCCCGCGCTCGATGCCGCCCGCATCGACGACCCGGGTCCGCTGGTGCCCGCGGGCAGCTTCTCCCCCGACAGCGGCGCGCTGTCGCGGCGCGTCGCCGCCCACATGTCACGCGCCGATGTGGTGCTGGCCTACCCCGGCGTGTGGCTGCGCGAGGACGTGTACGCGACCCATGGCCACTACCTCGACCTGCATCTGACCGTGCCGCGGATGGAGTGCGTGCTGGCGTCGGCCATCGCGCGCTTCGCCGGCGACCCGTCGGAGGCCCGATCGCCCGGCCCCGACGACTACGAGGCCGCGCTCTCGCCGCTCTACGCCTTCGCCCACAGCATCGTGCAGCGCTCGGAGGCGCGGGCCGTGACGCGCGGCGCCAACGTGTCGCGCGCGGTGTGGGGCCACGCGAACCCCAACGGATCGCGCCGGCTCACCGGCTTCGCGGTGGGGAAGGTGGGGATCCCGGCGGCGGTGGTCGCCCTGAACGCCCTGGGCCTTGGCCCGTTCCGGTCCGACATCAGCGGCACGGAGCTCAGGCGGGCCGGGCTCCAGGCCATGGGCGAGGTGATCGAGCGCCTGGGAGTGCGCGCCCGTCACGTGATCTTCGGCCACACCCACAGGGCCGGCCCCTTCCCCGGCGACGAAGGCGGCTGGGAGCTGTCGAGCGGCACCGCGCTGCACAACACCGGGACCTGGCTGCTCGAGCGCGTGTTCCTCAGCGGAGGCGCTCCCGCCGGGGCTGGCAATCCCTACTGGCCGGGCTCGGTCACGCTGCTGCGAGACGAGGGCCCGCCGGAGCTGACCAACGCACTGAGCGACCTGGACCTGTCCGGGCTCGACCGCTGAGCGATCAGCCGGCCGGGGCCTTGGAGCGCTTGCGCGACGCGGCCTTCTTGCCGGCCCCGTTGCGCTTCTTGGCCGCCCCGTTGCCCTGTTCTGCCGCAGCCTCCGCCGCTGCGGCCGGCGTGGCCGCCTCGCCGTCATCGCCGTCCGCGGCGGGCTGGTCCTTCGGCGGCTCCTTGGCCCACTCCTCGTCGAGCTCCACGCGCCACTTGCCCGGCTCGTCCTCGCGCGGCTCGATCCGCAGCTTGGCCCTAAACGTGCGCCCGGAACGGCCGCGGAAGCCCGTGACCTGCTTGGCGGTGCGGCCGATCGGGGGGTCGTCGCCGCGCTCGATGGCCGCCTTGAGCGAGTTCATGAGCTCTTTGGCCACGGACACGGGCAGGATCTTGTTGGCCTTCTTCTTCCAGATCACGAAGCCGCAGCCCGGATCCTCGCGGGACCAGCACGAGTACCCCTTGCGGTTCTCGTTGACCTCGCGGCCGCATACGGGGCAGGGGCCGAGCTTGGCGCGCTCGATCCTGACCCCCTTGAGCTTGTCCAGCTCCGCCACGGTCTCGGTCACGAACTTGGCGATGTCCTTCATGAACGCCGGCCGCGAGTCCTCGCCCTGCTCGATCAGCCCCAGGCGGCGCTCCCAGTCGCCGGTCAGCTGGGGCGAGGTGAGCTTGTGCTCGCCGAGCAGCCGGATCACCTGGATCCCCTTTTCCGTGGCGTGCAGGGCGCGTCCCTCGCGCTCCACGTAGCCGACGGAGATCAGCCGCTCGATGATCGACGCACGGGTGGCGGGCGTGCCGATGCCCGAGTCCTTCATGGCCTCGCGCACCTCGGCGTCCTCGATCTCCTTGCCGGCCGTCTCCATGGCCGCGAGCAGCGAGGCCTCCGTGAAGCGCCGCGGGGGCTGGGTCTCCTTGCGCAGCGACTCCATCGAGCGCGTGTCGACCTCCTCGCCCTCCTCCAGCTTGGGCAGGCTCTGATCGCCGCCGGAGTCGTCGTCCGGCTTGGAGGACTGGTTGGCCTCCTCCCCGTAGACCCCCCGCCAGCCCGCAGTGATCAGGACGCGCCCACTCGTGCGGAACACGTGCTCGGCCACGGTGGTCTCCACGCGCGTGCGCTCGAACACCGCGTCCGGATGGAAGACCGCGAGGAAGCGCTTGGTCACCAGGTCGTAGACCTTGAGCTCGTCGGCGCCCATGCGCGACAGGTCGTGCTCGGACTTCGTTGGGATGATCGCGTGGTGGTCCGCGACCTTGGCGTCATTGACCACCCGCCCCAGCGGCAGCTTCTCGAGCGCTCGCACGTACTCCGACGCCTTGCGGTACTGCGGGTTGTGACCGACCAGCTCGGCGATCGGCCGGATCTCGGCCACCATGTCGCCGGTGAGGAAGCGCGAGCTGGTGCGCGGGTAGGTGAGCGCCTTGTGCTCCTCGTACAGCTTCTGCGCCGCGGACAGCGTGCGCCGAGCGGAGAAGCCGTGGAGCGTGTTGGCGTGGCGCTGGAGGGACGTGAGGTCGTAGAGGAGCTGGGCCCGCTCGGACTCCTCCTTCTTCTGCAGCTTGGTGATCGCGCCGCGCCGGTCCTTGGCCTCATCGACGATCTTGGCGGCCTCCTCCTCGGAGATCCGCTTCCCGCCCATGTAGCGCCCCGAGTACAGCCGCTCGCCCTCGGCGGCGAACGCCGCCTCGACCAGCCAGTACGGCTCGGGCTTGAACGCGCGGATCTCCTCCTCGCGACGCGCCACCAGCGCCAGCGTCGGGGTCTGCACGCGTCCCAGCGACACCGCTCCGTCGAAGGCCGCGCGCAGCCGGATCGAGGCTGCGCGAGTGGCGTTCATGCCCACCACCCAGTCCGCCTCCGAGCGCGACCGTGCCGCCGCCTCTAGCGGCTCCATCTCCTCTGCGGGGCGGAGGCGGGTGAAGGCGTCCTCGATGGCGCGGCGCGTCATCGAGGAGAGCCACAGCCGCTGCACCGGCTTCTTCTTCTTGGCCGTCTCGTACACGTAGGCGAAGATCAGCTCGCCCTCGCGCCCGGCGTCGCAGGCGTTCACGACCTGCTCCACGTCGTCCCGCGCCATGAGCCGGTGGATCGCCGACAGCTGCTTCTTCGCCCGATCGTCGTTGGGCACCAGCTTGAACTTGTCGGGCACGATCGGCAGGTCCGCGTAGCGCCACTTCTTCAGCTTGGGGTCATACGCGTCGGGCTCGGCCAGGCCCACCAGGTGCCCGACGGCCCACGTGATCACGTAGTCGTCGCCCTCCAGGCTGGCCTTGTCCTTGGCCTGCGGGAAGGATCCCGGCAGCGCGGAGGCCAGGTCCCTGGCCACCGAGGGCTTCTCCGCGACTACGAGCGTCTTAGCCATGTGGGGGTCAAGGGTACGCAGGCGGCGGACAGGCGGGGCGAAGCCTCAGTAGGGGTAGGGCGATGCCGGCGGAGCGGGCGTGGGGTCGGGCGCAGGCGAGCGGACTCCCGGACAGCGCTGGTTACCCGGCCTGAAGGGCAGCCGCACAGCCACGGACGCCGAGTTGTTGGTCTCCTTGCTCTCGTAGATCCCGTTCCGTGGGTCCGCCACGTGGCGGAACGCGAAGCAGCCGCGGAAGCCGGTCACGTCGAGCCACTGCTCCGGGTAGGTCGGCGGGTAGATGTCCGACCAGCCCACCGACGTGCCCAGGGTGACCCGCCGCTGGCCTGCGTTGACGCTGCACGCAGGATAGGCCAGCCGTCGGGGCGAGAATCGCCGGCCCGGGCGGGTGCGGCGCAGGTCGCGCAGGCAGTAGCTGACCTTGGGCCCGACCTTCACGCGCCGGGTCCGGCGGCCGAAGGCGTCGATCCGCCACAGCTCGAACCGCGCCGCGTGGTCGAACTTCCAGTAGCGCCGCTGACCGGGGATGTACTTGAAGAACAGCCGGGCGCCCGTCTTGATCGAGATCCTGCCCGGCCCCTTGCGGTAGATCCGCTGGCTGGCGCGCATGAAGTAGCGAGAGCTGCGCACCCCTCGCAGCTCGGCGGGCCCGCGGCCGATGTTGTCGATGGAGTTGCCGGCCCGCAGGATCTGGCGCCCGGGCCGCACGGATCGGTCGAGGCTGAGCCCGAAGGGCCGCTTCATGATCAGGTCCGGGCACAGCAGCCGCTCGCGCTTGGCGGGGTCCAGGCAAGGGTTGGGCGGCTTCTGAGCGGCCGCCGGCGCGGCGGGCAGCGTCAGGGCCGCGGCGAGCGCAAGAGCGGCGGTCGATGTTCGGGAGCTCAAAGGCACGCGGCGAGTTCTAGTGAACACGGGAGACGGGTGCGTAGTTTCGGTGTCCGGTGGTTGGCTCCGACCGTTGTTTATCGAGTTCTGGTCGCTCAGCGAACAAAAGTCGAGAAACGAAGGCAGCCACTCGGGGCCGGAGGGCTAGCGATCAGCCCTACCTGGCACACGGCCCCGTGTCCACGCGCTGGTCGGCCCGCTCGAGCGCCTCCCCCACGATCGAGTCGGGCACGCCGAAGCCGGTCCCCTCCGCAGAGCCGGTGGCCGCCGCGAAGATGGTCGTGACCACGCGGCCGCGGCCGTCGACCATCGGCCCGCCCGAGTTGCCCGAGCGCACCAGCGCCCGCAGGGAGGTGATCCGGCGCTGGACCGGGCCCCTCCCGTAGGCGTCCTGGCTGACCACCGTGCTGGTTTGGCCGAGGCGACCCGGCTGGACGTCGTAGCCGCCGTTTTCCGGGAAGCCGAGCACGGCCGCCGATGTGCCTGGGTCGGCGCCAACGTCCAGCGCCAGCGCCGGCACTCCCGCGACCCCGGACGAACGCAGGATCGCCAGGTCGTTCTCGGGGTCGAACCAGATCGCGTCGGCATCGTGGCGCGGGCCCTCGCCGCCCACCTGGACGGAGGTGTCGTCCTGTCCGGCGACCACGTGGGCATTGGTCACGACCACGCCGTCCGCGGCGATCCAACCGGAGCCCTGGACGCCGAGCCCGCACGCGGTGCCCAGCACCTTCACCACGCTGCGGGCCGCCGCGCGGACCTCGGGGTCCCTCGCGATCGCGGAGTCCGGCGCGCCGACCCCCGGGGCCGGGCCGTCGATGCGCGGGAACGGGTCGAACCGGGCCAGCGCGCGGATCAGCGGCCCTGACGGCGGCAGCGCGGAGTTGAGCTCTTGGAGGATCGCCGACCGCTGGATCGGCTCCCTGAATTCGCGCGCGCCTGGCGTGTTGAGGGCCACCGCGCCCACGATCCAGGCAATCCCCAGCCCCAGGCACCCCACCAGGGCGGCCCCGCCCAGCCCGTCGAGCACGCCCAGGGCCTCGCCCAGCCGGTGGCGCAGTCGAAAGCCCAGCACCTCCAGGATCGACGCCAGCACGCCGCCTACGAGCAACGCACCCACCAGCGCGGCCAGAGGCGCGTAGGGCGACTGCGACCCGTCCTCGAGCAGGAGCGGCCCCAGGCGCGACCCCACGAGGGCGCCGCCCGCGAACCCGACCAGCGACAGCGCGCCCACGATCAGTCCCTGCATGTAGCCCCAGACGGCCATCAGGAGCGCGAACGCGACGATGATCCAGTCCAGGGAGGTCACCGAGCCGGACGGTACCCTGCGGGCACTTGGCGAAGGAGACGAGGTCCGAGCGACGCCGGCGCGTGACCCACCGGGCGCTGCCGCTCCTGTGCGTTCTCGGGCTGGCATCGCTGGGCGCGGGGCTGATGGTGGGGGCCAGGGCCGAGTCGCGCTCCGAGCGCACCGCACGGGACTTCGCGCGTTTGTGGGCACGCGGCGACTACGCGGCCATGCACGTGCTGCTCACACCCGAGGCGCGCGCCCGCTACCCGCTGCCGGTGTTCCGAGCGGCCTACGCCCGGGCGGGGTCCGTGGCCACCACGAGCTTCGTGGCGCTTGGGAGGGTCCGCCCGGCCGGCGGGGACCGCGTGACCGTGCCGGTCACCGTCGGCACGAGGGTCTTTGGCACCGTTCGCGGCCGCGTGGAGCTCGACGTCGAGGAGGAGGCGATCGACTGGGGGCCGGAGCAGGCATTCCCCGGCCTGCGCCGGGGAGAGTCGCTGAAGCGCCGAATCGAGCTACCCGAGCGCGCCCGGATCCTGTCCGCGGACGGAAAGGTGATGGCGGAGGGACCGGCCGAGAGCCGGTCGTCCCCGCTGGCGCTGGCGTCCTCGATCGCGGGCACGCTGGCACCCAGCGACGACGGCCCAGTGCGGCGCGGCTTGTTGGCGCGCGGGTTCCCGGCGGACACGCCAGTCGGGATCTCCGGGCTCGAGCGGGCGTTTCAACTGAGGGTGGAGGGGGTTCCGGGTGGCAGCCTGCTGGCGGGGTCGAGGGTGCTGGCGCGCTCCTCGCCGCGCCCCGCGCCACCGGCGCGCTCGACAATCGACACGAGGCTGCAGGAGGTCGCGGTCAGCGCGCTCGCCGGCCGGCTCGGCGGCGTCGCGGCCCTGGACGCGCGCACCGGGCGAATCCGGGCACTGGCCGGCATCGCGTTCTCGGCACCCCAGCCGCCCGGCTCCACGTTCAAAATCGTGACAACCACGGCCGCGCTCGAGGACCGGCTGGTCAAGCCCGCGGACCGCTTCGCCGTGGAGAGCCGCGCGCTGATCGATGGGGTAGAGCTCGAGAACGCCAACGGCGAGCTGTGCGGCGGCACCTTCGCAAACAGCTTTGCCGAGTCGTGCAACTCGGTGTTCGCGCCGCTCGGCGTGAAGGTGGGAGCCAAGCGGCTGGTCGAGACCGCGGAGCGCTACGGCTGGAATCAGCCGGCCGGGCTGGCCGGCGCGCGCCCCAGCACCATGCCAGCCGCCGGCGAGATCGCCAGCCCGCTGGAGCTGGGCTCCACCGCCATCGGGCAGGGCAGGGTGCTGGCCACCGCGCTGCAGGTCGCATCGCTGGCCCAGACGGTGGCCAACCAAGGGGTTCGGGTGCTGCCCACGCTGCTGCCGGTTCGCCGCGCCCGACGGGTAACCGTTACCTCCCGGCGGGTGGCGACCACGCTGCGGGACCTCATGGTCGGCGTGGTGGCCGGCGGGACCGGCACGGCGGCGGCCATCCCAGGTGTGGCCGTGGCCGGCAAGACCGGCACCGCCGAGCTGGAGGACACCCGCGGCCCGAGCGTCGACGAGACGCGGCCGGCCGACCCGTCGAACACTGACGCCTGGTTCACGGCCTTCGCCCCCGCGCGGGAGCCGAAGATCGCGGTTGCGGTGCTCCTGGTGCGCAGCGGCGCCGGCGGCGCGACGGCCGCTCCCGCCGCCCGCCTGGTGCTGGCCCGCGCGCTCGGGAAGTAGCGCGGCCCCCCCGGCCGGCTATTTCACTAGAGGTCGAGCTCGATGCGCTTTGTCTGAAGCGCTCGCTCGATCACCAGCTCCAGCGGGCGGTTCTCGGTGGTGTCGAGCGGGAACTGGAACAGCAGCATCGAGCCGGCGGTGGGTCCGAGCTGGGCCACGCTGCCGTCCTCGGGGATGCAGTCGTCCTTGCCCAGCTCGCGCGCCCGGTAGGCGAAGGCGTTGTTCTCCGCCAGCTCGATCGGCTCGAACTCGTTGCCCTGGTTGTCCTCCACCGTGAAGCTGGTGGCGGTCCTCCGGGGCTCGTCGCCGGGGTTGCATGCCTTGATGAAGACGCCGTACAGGGCGCTGCCCGGGGGTGCCGGCTTACCCTCGTAGTAGGCGTTGTCGGGCGGGATCCCGGGGTTGAGCTGGCGGGTGAGGAAGACGTTGTAGTCCACGCCCGCCACGTCGATCGCCAGGCCCTCGCGGGCCGGCTCCTCCAAGCCCGGCTCCTCGTCCTTGTTGCCACACCCCACGGTCCCCACCGCCGCCAAGAGCATCACGGCGCATGCCGCGACGGCGCTTCTGAGGCGTTCGGCTGCCACGGGGCGGGCAGTCTACCCGTCGGCCGCGGGAGCTTTTCTGCCCACCGGCACGTGGGCGCCGAAGCGCGGGGCCGTACTTGGCTCGTACCCAGCGACGGTGGTGTGGGTCAGCTCGGCGTCGCCGGGCTCCTCGAATATCCGCCGCAGCCGCTCGAGCGACTTCTTGGTGTTGCGCCGCACCCACACGTGGATGCCCGTCTGGCGCACGCGGTCCACAATCGTCTTCGGGTCGGAGAGCGTCGTGAGCTCGACGCGGGTGGAGCCGCCCGCCTCTGGGATGAAGTCGTAGATGGCGAGCAGGCGGGAGCGGCCGACCCTGCCCACCCGGCCCTCCTCGACGATCCGGCGGGGCCGGTCGCACTCGACGATGGCGATCTCGCCGCGCTCGTTGAATACCGGCGTGTCCAGCAGGAACCGCGCCGCCGCGCCCTTCCCGACCGGGTTGGCCCGGGCGAGCCGGTAGTCCTTGAGGTAGTGGTCCGCGAACGACGGCCGCAGGGACAGGTCGGCCACGAGGTCGAAGACGTCCTCGCGAGGAGCGGAAATGACCGTGTCCACCGTGACCTGGCGCATCGCGGCGGTGATTCTATGTCGCGGCCCTTCAGGCGGCGCGGGGCGCGACGACCAGGTGGCGCTCGCTGGCGTGCACGCGCTCGGAGCGAAGGCTCCCGCGGTCGGCGTGCGGCAGCGTCGCGACGCACAGGTCGCACACGGCCGGGCCGCCGTCGGTGGCGTGCATCCGCTCGCCGGCCAGGGGCGTCCGGTCGCAGGCGTGGCAGCGGGGAACGCCGCTGCCGAGCGACCCGACGGTGCTTCGGATGAGCATTGCGGAGAGGTCGGGCATTGACGTGACTTCTCCCCGCGCGCCAACTTCCCTCCACGCGGGTACGGATCGTCCAGTCTGGGTACCTCGGATTCGCCGCGCAGGCCACCGGCCCGCTAATTGCGCTGTTTCGCGGCCGGGTTTGCGGTGGCACGACGATAGAATTGGAGCATTCGGTCGCCCACGGCCGCTGAGAACGAGGAGATTTTTCAATGGAGAGCTTCGAAGCAGGCACCTTGGCGGGGGCCGGGTCGTTCCGCTGCGAGGAGTGCGGATTCGCGGTCGGCCTGAGGGAACGCGACCAGGTGCCGGCGTGCCCGAGCTGTGGGGGCCGCAGCTACCGTCGGGCGCCCATGTTCACGGATGCCTCCCCGGCCGAGCCGCCACAGGTGGACCCGTCGGAGCCCGACTGGCTCCCGGAGGCACGCGACGCGCTCACGTCCGCGGGCGAGTACCTGGCCTTCGACGCGGGCCAGGGAGTGCAGGTCGTGGCCCTCGCCGGCGGCTGGACACGGGTGGGGCGGAGCCTCGCAGCGCACGTGAGGCTCGACGACCCGACCGTTTCGCGCCGCCACGCGCTGATCCACCGCGAGGAGGACGGCCGCTGCACCGTGCTGGACGACCGCAGCCTCAACGGCGTGTTCAAAAACGGCGAGAGCCTGGACCTGGCCGACCTCGACGACGGCGACGCGATCACCGTCGGACGCTTCACCCTGCACTTCATCTCGCTAGGCGAGGGCGACGGCCGCGACGAGCCGGCCCCGGCCGCGAACGCCCTGGGCTAGCCGTCGGCTACTCCGTCGAGATCGACGGGTCGGTCTGCTGCTGCTCGGGGATCGACATCAGGAAGTTGGACTGGGCGTCGGCGGCCAGCGCAGCCACCCGGGCGCCCTCCTCCTCCTGGCCCGTTGCCAGGAGCTCCTCGCAGTAGTGCCCCAGTAGCTCCTGAACGTCGAGGACGCCCTCGGCGTCGAGGTCGCGGATCTCCACCTTGGCGCCCTTGCCCTTGCGCCGCTCCAGCGCCTCGCGGTCGAGGTTCCAATCCGGGTTCACGCGCAGGTACACGCGGCCGCCCGTCTGCCCCGCGCACATCCACGGGCCGGGGTCCCCCATGACCACGGCGCGGCCGTTGGTCATGTACTCGAACGCGAAGCCCTTGATGTTCGCGCGGTCGGCCACGCACCCGAGCGTGTCGTCGAGCGGCTGCTCGGGCTCGCCGCCGATGACCACGTCGGCACCCGAGAGGCGGATGCAGAAGCGCGAGTCGGCCGAGCCCTGCACGAACAGCCGGCCCCGCTGGGCGCCGTAGGCGAAGGACTTGCCCACCGACCCGTTCACGCGCCTGCCAAAGCGGTTCTTGCCCTTGAGGATGGCGACTTTGCCCCCGAGCATCGTCTTGGCCACGCCGTCCTGAGCGCCGCCCTCGACGCTGATGTCCAGGCCGTACACGTTGAAGGCGCCCAGCCCCTGGCCGCCGACCGAGCCGCCGTTGAAGTGCAGCGAGGCGAGCGTGTCGTCGGTGGCCGGCGGGCCGCCGCCGAAGATCCGCATCCGCGCGATCTCGCCGGCGAGCTCCGTGCCCAGCACGCGGTCGTTCGCGTCGGCCGGCTCGTCCCACTCACGCCGGACGATGGTGCCGGTGGCGATGTCGCCCGACAGGGCTGCGAGCTGGGCCGAGGCTTCCTTGGGCTTCATCCGGATCGGCCGCGCGCAGATCAGCCCGGCCGCCTCGCGGGGGTCCTCCACCAGCGGAAGGTCGAGCGGCTCGAGGTCCAGCATCTCTTCCAGCGGCTGGATCATCTCGGCCACGTCCACGCGCGCGGCGGCACGGGCCTGCACGAGCAGGTCGGAGCGCCCGACCAGGTCCTGGGCGCGTTCGAAGCCCAGCGACGCCGTGATCTCGCGTAGCTCTTCGCCCATCGCGCCGAAGAAGCGGGCGCTGTTGGTGGCCGCGGTCTCGAACTCCTGCGGGGTGAACTTCTTGAGCCCCTTGAGATCCGCCTCGGCCTTGTCCTCGATCTGGGTGGCGATGCCCACGTGACAGGTATCCAGCTGGCAGCCGCGGCAGATCGTGCATCCCAGAGAGACCATGGCCAGGGTGCCGAAGCCCACACGGTTGGCACCCAGGCAGTGCAGCTTCACGATGTCCCAGGCGTGGCGGTAGCCGCCGTCGGCCCAGATCTCGACGCGGTTGCGGATGCCCGCCTCCATGAGCGCCAGGTGCACCGCCCGCGTGCCGATGTCCGAGGGGAGCCCCACGTGACGCAGCGCGTGTGAGCGCGCCGCGCCGGTACCGCCCTCGAAGCCGGAGAGCGTGATCATGTCCGCGCCCGCCTTGGCGATGCCCACACCGATCGTCCCGATGTTGGGCACCACGGGCACCTTCACCGAGACGCGCACGTCCGGGTTGGCGGTCTTGAGCTCGTCGATCAGCTCGGCCAGGTCCTCGATCGAGTAGAGGTCGTGGTTGTTGGAAGGCGAGATCAGGTCGGTGCCCTCGGTGGCGTTGCGCGCCTGCGCCACCTTGGCGGTCACCTTCTTGCCGGGCAGGTGGCCGCCCTCTCCGGGCTTGGCCCCCTGGCCGATCTTGATCTCGACGAGGTAGGAGGAGTTGATCATCTCGCCGGTCACGCCGAAGCGGCCCGAGGCCACCTGCTGGCCGCGCCAGAGCGGGTACTTGCCGTACATGTCCTGGATCTCGCCGCCCTCGCCGTTCATGGCGATGATGTTGATCCGCTTGGCCGCCTCGGCGTACGCCCGATAGGCCGTCTCGCCCTGGGAGCCGAAGCTCATGGAGGAGATCACGATCGGGTAGTCGTGCAGGCCCACGCCCGGGTCGGCGCTCGCGGTCGGGATCGGGTCGCGGTCGGGCGTCAGGTCCAGGATGTGACGCAGCGAAACCGGCTGCTCGTGCTCGAGCTGGCGCACCTTCTCCGAGTACTCGGAGTACTCCCCGCTGCCGTTGGCCGAGGCCACCGCCGCCTTGTAGACCTTCGGGTAGAAGTGGAACGTCTTGGCCGGCTTGGACTCCGTCTCGCCGGCCAGCACGCGCATCCGCTCGTCGCCGTCGGCGTCGAGCTCCGCGAAGCCCGTCCCCCCGCCTTGGAGCCCATGTAGGCGGGGGTGTCGAACACGGCGGTGAGCTCGGGCTTGAGCCCGATCGAGGCGAACAGGCGCGCATAGCCCCGCACCTCATGGATCCCGATCGTGGAGATGACCTTCTCGATGCCCTTGCGCAGCGCGCCGGCCAGGTTGCCCACGTCGGTGCCGTAGTCGTCCACCAGCGACACCTCGACCATCGCGTACGGGCACACGGCGTCGGCACCGAGCCCAAGTCCCAGCACCACGTCGTGGACGTTGCGGATGGCGGCCGAGCGCAGCACCACGCCGCAGCGCCGCCGGAGGTTGGTCTCGCCGTCCTTGACGTAGTGCTCGCGGAGCGCCAGGTCAACGGCGGCCAACGCCAGGTGCGGGTCGAGGAAGCGGCGGTCGCCCTCGTAGGCGGTGCGGTCGCTCAGCACCAGCATCTCCGCGCCGCCGCGCGCGGCCGTCGTGGCCTCCTGCTTGAGGCGCTCGACGGCTCCGCGGGTGTCCTCGGACTCCAGGCAGGAGATGTCCAGCACGGCGTTGCGGCCGCGGAAGGCCTCCCACAGGTCCTCCAGCAGGAAGGTCTTGTGCTCGTTGGCGATCCATCGGTAGGTCTCGTCTGACAGCGGCGCGAGGTTGTCGTGGCCGCCGAGCAGCACCGGGAAGGCGATCTCCACCGTGGATGCCTCCCAGCCGACCTCCGCGAGCGACGGGCGCGCGCCCAGCACCGCCCGGCACGAGAAGTGCTCGACCTCTCGCTCCCTGTCGATGGCGGGGTTGGTGACCACGGCCACCGACTCCTTGAAGTAGTCCGCCAGGTTCTGGCGCTCGGGCGACAGGCAGGCCAGCGGCCCGTCGTAGCCCAGCGAGCCGATCGGCTCCTGGCCGGTCGCGGCCATCTGCTGCACGAGCTTCATGTCGTCGCGTTGCCAGCCGAAGCCGCCCAGCACGCGGTCCTCGACCTTCACCGGCTCCGACGGCCCCGCGCTGGTGTAGCCCGGTATCTCGGCGCCCGACAGCGGGCCTCCGGTGAGGATGGCGCCCGCGTAGCCGTAATCGTCCACGTCGGAGCCCGTGCGGCGGCGCCAGCGCTCGGCGCACAGCTCCTGCATGGCGCCGTGGTCGCGAAGGACGGTCTCGCCCTTGTCGCGGTCCACTCCCACCATCACCTTCTCGCCCGGCGCCAGCGGCTTGGGCTCGGAGATCGTGTCGGAGACCGCCACCACGCCAGGCTCTGACGAGAACACGTACGCGTCGGCGGTCTCGAGCTGCCACAGCGGACGCAGGCCCAGCGCGTCCACGGAGAACACGCACTCGTCGCCGAACCTCGAGATCAGGGCCACGGGGCCCTGCGCGAACGGCCCGAACGCCTGGCGCAGGTACATGTAGAAGCCGCGCAGGTCCGGCGGCATGCCCTTGATCTCGTGCACGATCGGGGGAAGCGCCAGCTCCAGGGCCTCCACGAGCGTCAGGCCGTGGCGGTAGACCAGCGCCTCGATGGTGCGGCTGAGGTCCTGGGAGTCCGAGCCGTCCTTGTGGATCGGCACGCCGAGCATCCGCGCCTCCTGGCGCAGGCGCGCGATGGTGTTGATCTCGCCGTTGTGCCCGAGCACCCCGAACGGCTGCACGCGCTTGAACGAGGGCCAGGTGTTCGTGGAGTAGCGGTTGTGTCCCAGCAGCGAGACGGTCTCGGCCCGCTGATCGCGCAGGTCCGGGTAGTAGCCGCCCAGCACCGCCGGGGCGCCCAGCACCTTGTAGACGGCGGTCTGGGTGGAGCACGAGGACACGTGCAGGTCCAGCTCCTCCTCCAGGCGCAGCGTCAGCTCGAAGCACAGCTTCGGATCCTCGATCAGGCCGCCGACCTGCCAGAACACCGGCTCCTCCTCGCGGGCGGCCGGGCCCAGCGCCGAGGAGTCCACCACGTTCTCGCGCTCCGCCAGCACCCGCAGCCCGATCTTGCTCATGAGCTCCCGGGCGCGCTCCTGGGTCTCGGCCGCCTTCCCGCCCTTGCGGGGGATGAACGCGTGCACGACCGCGAAGCGCTCGTCGAGCGCCAGCCGCGACCCGTGGCCGCCGGTGCGGATCTCCTCCGCCCAGATCTTGCGCGGGATGTCCACGAGGACGCCACAGCCGTCCCCCTCGCCATCCACGTTCCCCGCCCTGTGCAGCATCTTCTCCAGCGCCACGAGCGCCGTCTGCACGGCCTCGTGGGTCGAGCGCGCACCCTTGTTGACCGACGCGTAGATCCCGCAGGCGTCCTTGTCCTCGACGGTACGCGGAGCGCGCAGCGGACGGTACGCCTGGGTCGGCGAGAAGCGCGTGGGCGGGCGCTCGGGGGCGGGGTGCGACATGCGGTTTTACCTCCTCGGGTTCCGCGCCTTCTTCGAGCGGGCGCGCGACGGGGTTGGCGCAGGCCATCGTACCGCCAGGTGCCACGGTTGGCGAGGACAGCCGACGGGCGGATCCCGCCGGGCAGCGAAAAGCCCGCAAATAGCGAGCGAGCGCCACGTGGCGCGGCCGGCGCGGCGCGCGCCGACGTACTCTGCGCCCGATGGCCACCACGATCACCGTGCTGTCCCAGAAGGGAGGCACCGGCAAGACCACCACCACGCGCACGCTGTGCGACGTGCTGCGCCGCGTGGGGTCGTCTGTGCTGGCGGTGGACCTGGACCCCCAGGGCAACCTCTCGGACTACTTTGACGTGCCCGCCGACGCCGATCCCACGGTGGCCGACGTGCTGGCCGGCCGCGCCAGAGCCCTCGACGCCATACACGACGACGTGCTCCCCGCCAACCTGGGCCTGGCCGAGGCCGAGCTGGTGCTGTCGGGGAAGATGGGCCGGGAGATGACGTTGCGGCGGGCGCTGCGCGAGGCGGGCCGGCGCTACGACCTGATCCTCGTGGACTGCCCCCCGTCGCTGGGCCTGCTCACCGTGAACGCGCTCGTGGCGGGCGATCACGCCCTGATCTCCAGCGAGGCCGAGTACTTCTCGCTCCAGGGCGTGGAACAGGCATTGGAGGTGGTGGAGCTGGCCAAGGAGAGCCTTCACCCGGACCTGGACTGGCTGGGCGTGGTGCTCAACATCGCCGACCTGCGCACGGTCCACGCGCGCGAGGCGCACGTGCAGCTCAAGGAGCGCTTCGGCGACAAGGTGTTCGACTCGGTCATCCGCCGCTCGGTGGCCTACGCGGAGTCGGCCGAACGCGGCCTCTCGATCCTCGACCACAGGCCCGACCTCGGGGCCGACTACCTGGCGCTGGCGGACGAGGTGCTGGCCCGGCTGGGGTGGCGCTCGGAGCGCTCGCGACTGAACGAGTTGCGCGCCGAGCTGGTGCCCGCTTAGGCTGCGTCGCGTGTCCGAGTTGCTCCGCAAGCCGGCTGTCGAGCTGGCCCGCATGGTCCGCGACGGAGAGGTCACCTCCCGGGAGCTCGTGGAGGCGTCGTTCGACCGCATCGAGGCCACGGGCGCGCTCAACCACTGGACGCTCCTCGACCAGGATGCCGCGCTGTCGGCGGCCGACGCCGTCGGGCCGGGCGACGAGCGGCCCTTCGCCGGCGTGCCGATCGCGATCAAGGACCTCTTCGCTCCCGTGGCGGGCCTGCGGATGGCCCAGGGGTCGGACCTGCTGGGCGAGTTCACGCCCGACTACGACTACGCGCTCGTGAGCCGCTTCAAGGAAGCGGGGTTCGTGATCGTCGGAAAGACCCAGACGCCGGAGTTCGGGATCCTGCCGGTCACCGAGCCGCGGCGGTTTGGCCCGGCGCGCAACCCCTGGGACCCCGAGCGGACGACCGGCGGCTCGAGCGGCGGCTCCGCGGGCGCGGTGGCCTCCGGCTGCGTGCCGGTGGCTCACGCCAGCGACGGGGGTGGCTCGATCCGCATTCCCGCGGCCTGCTGCGGCCTCGTGGGGCTCAAGCCCGCGCGCGGGCGCATCTCGCGCGCCCCCGACCTGGGCGATCACTTCCTGTCCACCGACGGCGTGCTCACTCGCAGCACAGAGGACGCCGCCGTGCTGCTGGACCTGATGGCAGGGCCCGAGCCCGGCGACGCCACCTGGGCGCCGCCTCCCGCGGAGCCCTTCGCCGAGACCGCCCGCCGCGACCCGGGCAAGCTGCGCGTGGCGCTTACCATGGATATGCCGATCGAAAGCGAGCTCGACCCGATCGCCGAACGGGGCGCGCGCGACGCCGCCGCCCTGTTGGAGGAGCTCGGCCACGAGGTGGAGGAGGTGCAGGCGCCCTGGAAGGGCGCGGACCTGCTCCCCACCTTCAGCGTGCTGTGGGCCGCCAACGTGGCCGCGTCCGCCATGCACGGGGCGATCGTGACCGGCCGCCAGCTCGAGGAGGGGGACATCGAGCCCCTGTCGTGGTGGCTCTTCACGGAGGGCATGAACTACAAGGCGCCCGAGTACATCGGCGCCGTGGTCACGCTCCAGGCCTTCTCTCGCGGAGTGATGGCGCTGTGGGAGCAGCACGACCTCGTGCTGACCCCCGCGCTGGCCCAGCGGCCGGTGCGCCACGGCCAGATCGACGCCATGGGCGAGAACCCCTCGTACGAGTTCCTCAAGTCGGGCCAGTTCACCCCCTACACGGCGCCATTCAACGTGAGCGGCCAGCCCGCGATCTCGGTGCCGCTCTACCAGGGCGAGGACGGGCTGCCGGTGGCCGTGCAGCTCGCGGGACCACAGCTGGGCGAGGGCCTGCTGCTGCAGGTGTGCCGCCAGCTGGAGGAGGCCCGGCCCTGGGCCGACCGGCTCCCGCCCGAGCCGGCGCGGGCAACGGCGTAGGGGGACAAAGTTCCCGGCCGGCCGGGCGAACCCACACAACGGCGCAACGAAGGCGACGGAAACGTGACGCAAGACCAACCGCCCAGCCCATCCGCGGCCGCTACGCAAACCTCGGGAACCTCAACGGGGCCATAGCCCCCCTCAGGTTCCACAAGTCGCCCACGCCAGGGCCAGACGGACACCGCGGTCACATCAGTGAAAGCGCCGCAACGAACCACCCCTTCGGCGCCCGCCGTGGGATGCGCCCCACGGCGCGGGCAACGGCCTAGCTAGACGCTCGCGAGCAGTTCGCGGTCGCGCTCGTAGGTGAGCGTCGCGGAGGCCTCCTCGAGCCCCAGCCAGCGGATCTCGTCGACCTCGTCGTTGGGCTTGAAGTCGCCGCCGTCGACCTCCATCAGCCAGTAGCGCACGAGCTTAGGCCGGTCCTTGTTGTCGCGATACTCGGTGCTCGGCAGCTCGCGCACCAGCCGGCAGCGCAGACCGGTCTCCTCCTCGACCTCACGCAGGGCCGCCGCCTCGAAGCTCTCGCCACGGTCGAGCTTGCCCTTGGGCAGGGTCCAGTCGTCGTAGCGCGGGCGGTGCACGATGCAGACCTCCCGGCCGTCGGCCCCCGGCCGCAGCACCACACCCCCGGCCGCCTCGACCGTCATTCGATCTCCGTTACGTCGGCGCCGCCGGGCGCGAACATCACCCGCCGCACGTCGCAGTCCTGAGCCTGCCGCCTGAGCTCGGCCAGGAGGTTGCCCGTCTGCTGCCAATGGCACCAGAACAGAACGGCGGGGCCCGCGCCGGAGATCGTGGCGCCCACGGCGCCCAGGTCGGGTGCGGCCCGCACCAGCTCCATCGAGCGCGGATACAGGCCAGCGCGCCGGTCCTGGTGCAGGCGGTCGGACAGCCCCCGCCCGATCAGCGAGAAGTCGTCGCGGGCCAGGCCCAGCACCAGCAGCGAAGCGTGGGCCACGTTGTGGACCGCGTCCTCCAGCGGCACCTCGGTGGGAAGCGCTGCCCGCGCCTGCGCCGTGGGCACGGGATCGGGCGGGATCGCCAGCACCCCCTCGAGCCCGGGCGGCGGCTCGAAGCGGGCCGGCTCGTGGCCGGCGCACACGACGAACCCGCCGAGCAGCGCGGCTGCGACGTTGTCGGGGTGGCCCTCGAGCTCGCGCGCACGCTCGAACAGGGGGGCGTCGAGCTCATACATGTGGTCCGCGGCCACCAGCCCCGCCACGATGGCCGCGGCGCTGGAGCCCAGCCCGGCCGACGGCGGGATCTCCGACCGGATCCGAAAGGCCACCCCGTCGGCGGGGTGCAGCGCCTCGAAGGCCCGCACGCACAGGTTGGTCCGGTCAAGCGCCACGCCCGGTACGTCGCACTCCACCGACAGCTCGCCCGTCTCCTCCACCTCCAGCTCCAGGCCCAGCGACAGCGCGGCGGCCAACGCGTCGTAGCCCGGGCCGAGGTTGGCCGAGGACGCGGGCACCCGCACCAGGCGGCGGCGGTTCAAGAGGGCTCCAACACGGCCGCCTCCACGGCGCCGATCTCCGGCTCGCACGGGATCACGGGAGCGGCGCGGTTCATCGCCGTCTGCGGGTCCTTGAGGCCGTGGCCGGTGAGCACGCAGACCACGCGGCCCTCGACCCCGCCGGCCAGCAGCCCCGCCACCGAGGCGGCCGATGCGGGCTCGCAGAACACGCCCTCGCGCGCCGCCAGGAGCGAGTACGCATCCAGGATCTGCTCGTCGGTCACGGCGGCGACCGCCCCGCGCGAGGACGTGAAGGCACCCATCGCGTCCTCCCAGCGCGCCGGGTTTCCGATCCGGATGGCCGACGCCACGGTGTCGGGTTGCTCGACCGGCGCCCCGTGCACCAGCGGGGCGGCGCCCGCCGCCTGGAACCCCAGCAGCCGCGGCGCGTGGCCGAGCTCGTGGAACCCCCGCCACCAAGACGTCACGTTGCCGGCATTGCCGACCGGGATGCAGAGCGCGTCGGGCGGCTCGCCGAGCTGGTCGCAGACCTCGAACGCCGCGGTCTTCTGACCCTCGATCCGGAAGTCGTTGACCGAGTTCACGAGCGAGACCGGATGGCGCTCGGCCAGCTCGCGCACGAGCGCGAGCGCCTCGTCGAAGTTGCCGCGCAACGCGATCACCCGGGCGCCGTGCATGAGCGCCTGGGCGAGCTTGCCGGTGGCGATCTTGCCCTCGGGCACGATCACCGCGCCGCGCAGCCCCGCGCGCGCCGCATAGGCGGCGGCGCTGGCGGCGGTGTTGCCCGTGGATGCGCACACCACGGCCTCCGCGCCTTCGCGGACCGCCGCCGACACCGCCACGGTCATGCCGCGGTCCTTGAACGAGCCGGTGGGGTTGGCGCCCTCGATCTTGAGCCACACATCGGCGCCCGAGAGCTCGGACAGGACCGGCGCCCGCACCAGCGGGGTGTCGCCCTCGTCGAGCGTGACCAGGGGCTCGACCGGCAGCCGGTCGGCATACCGCCAGAGGCTCAGGGGAGCTCCCGCGTCACTCGAAGACCTCCTCGATCACGCGGATCACCCGCGGTCGCGAGCGCACGAAGTCCAGCCGCCCGATCAGGTCGACGGCCGCGCGGAACTTGGACTCCAGCACCGGGTGCATGACCATGGCCAGCCGTGCGTCGGCGCCGATGCCCTTCTGCACCACCGATTTGATCGAGACCCCCTGCAGGCCGAGGATCTCGGCGACCTGGGCGAGCACGCCGGGGCGGTCGGCCACCTCTACGTGCAGGTAGAAGGCTGACTCGCGATCGGTGACGAGCTCCACCCGCTTGGCCGGCGGCGCGACGAAGGGCGGCGGGATCATGGCCGAGATCACGTCGCCCAGCACCGCCGACGCCGTCTGGCTGCCGCCGGCGCCGGGGCCGGAGAGGGTGATCTCGGTGATGGCGGGCGACTCCACGGTCACGGCGTTGAACGAGCCGTTCACGGCCGCCAGCGGGTGGCCCGCGTACAGGAACGCGGGATACACGGCCACCGCCAGCCCGCCGTCGACCCGCTCCGCGCTGCCGATGAGCTTGAGCGACAGGCCGAGCTCCTTCGCGTAGGCGATGTCGTCGCTCGTGATCCGCTCGATCCCCTCGTGGGGCACGTCGTCCAGGTGCACCGGCGTTCCGAACGCCAGGCGCGCGAGGATGGCCATCTTGGCCGCCGCGTCCTTGCCCGTGACGTCCTCGGTGGGGTCCGCCTCGGCGTAGCCCAACTCTTGAGCCTCGCTGAGCGCGTCGGCATACGAGGCGCCGGTGCGCTCCATCGCGGTGAGGATGAAGTTGGTGGTGCCGTTCACGATCCCGTGGACGCGGTCGATGTGGGCGGCGGCCAGGGTCTCCGAGATCACCCGGATGGCGGGCACCACGCCGGCCACCGCGGCCTCGAAGCGCAACTGCACGCCGGCCTCCCCCGCGGCGTCGAAGAGCTCCTCCCCGTGCCGCGACACCAGCTGCTTGTTGGCGGTCACGAAGTGCTTGCCGGCGCCCATCGCCGCGCGGGCGTACTCGAGCGCGGGCGAGGTGCCGCCGATCAGCTCCACGATCAGGTCGCTGCGGGCCAGGATGTCGTCGAAGTCGCCGCGGCTGCGCGTGAGCACGCCAGACAGCTCCGGCGCGCGCCCCACCTCCTCGGCGATGGCGTCCGCGCGCTCGGACAGCAGGGCCTCGAAGGCGGCTCCGACCGTGCCGTGGCCGAGCAGCCCGATGCGAAAGGGCGCGCTATCCGACGTCACGGGCGGTGAGGTCGTCGAGGGTCTCGCGACGCACGACCACCCGCGCGTCGCCGTCCCGGCAGAAGATCACCGGCGGCCGCATGACCGCGTTGTAGTTGCTGGCCATGGCGTGGCCGTACGCGCCCGTGGCCGGCATGGCCACCACGTCGCCGGGACGCGGGTCCTCGAGCGCCGCCTCGGACACCAGGACGTCGCCGGACTCGCAGTGCATGCCCACGATCCTGCAGGGGGTCGAGTCGCCGAAGCGGTCCACGACATCGGCCTCGTAGACCGCGCCGTAGAGCATGGGCCTGATGTTGTCGGCCATCCCACCGTCGACCGCCACGTAGGTGCGCACACCGGGAATCTCCTTCACGGTGCCGACGGAGTAGAGGGTCACTCCGGCGTTGCCCACCAGAGAGCGGCCCGGCTCGCAGAGCACGCGGGCGCCCGCGGGCGCGTGCGCCAGCATCGCCTCGGCGTACTCGGCGGGCGGTGGCGGCCGGTCCTCGCGCGTGTATGCGATCGCGAAGCCGCCGCCCAGGTTCACCAGCGGGTGGTCGCCGATCTCGTGCAGCACGTCGGCCAGCGACTCGTAGATCTCGGTGTCGAAGACCTGCGACCCGATGTGGGCGTGCAGGCCGCGGACCTCCAGGCCGGCGGAGGCACAGCGCTCCAGGGCCCGCTCGACGTCGCGCATGGGCACCCCGAACTTGGAGTCCACCCCGCCGGTTCGGATCGCACGGTGGGTCTCCGGCTCGATCCCGGGCGTGATGCGCACGAGCACTCGCTGGGGCCGCCCGGCAGCCAGGCGCTCGAGCCGATCCACCTCGTCCAGCGAGTCCACGATCACGTGGCCGATCCCGGCCGCCAGCGCGGCCTCCAGGTCGGCGTCGGTCTTGTTGTTCCCGTGCATGTAGATCCGCTCGGGCGTAAAGCCGGCGCCCAGCGCCAGGTGCAGCTCCCCGCGCGACGCGACGTCGCACGACAGCCCCTCGGCCGCGAAGATCCTCAGCGCGGCGGTGCACGGGAACGCCTTGCTGGCGTAGACGACCTCGAAGCGCTCGGTGCGTGACGCGAAGGCGTCGACCGTGGCCCGGGCGCGGGCGCGCATGTCCTCCTCCGCGTAGACGTACGCGGGAGTGCCGAACTCGCGCGCGAGCTCCAGCGCGTCGCAGCCGCCGATCGCCAGCCTCCCCTCGGCGCTCAGGCGCGAGCCGAGCGGGTAGACGCCCGCCAGCCCGCCGGGGAGCTGCGCCGCGCCGGCGTCGGCCAGCGCCTGCTCGGTGTCCTCGCCGGCCATAGGCTGGGCGATTATGAAGCACGCCCCTCCGGCGCCACCCGCGCTGGGAGTCCACGACGGCCTCTCCTATGCGCTCTTCATGCCCGAGGGCGAGCCCGTGGGCGGCGTGGTGATCCTGCACGGCGCCGGCTCTGCCAAGGAGAGCCACTTCGACTTCGGGCGGCTGTGCCGCGAGCGCGGCCTCGCGGCGCTGGCCTACGACGCCCGTGGGCACGGTCGCTCGGCCGGTGCACTGGGCGAGGGCGCGGTGGACGACGCGGTGGACGTCTGCGGGCTCATGGCCGAGCACGCGCCCGCGGTGGCCCTGCGCGGCTCGAGCATGGGCGGCCTGTTCGCCATCCACGCCGCGGCCGCGCGCCCGGGCACGGCCGCGGTGGTGGCCATCTGCCCCGCGCCCGAGGAGCTGTTGCTGCGGGGCCTGCGATCGGGGTCGCTCACCGACTTCAGGGCGGATCGCCACGGGCTCGAACGCCTCCTGGGTTCGCTCGACGTGTTCGCGGCCGCCGCGCAGCTCGGCCCGGCAACGGCGCTGATGCTCCTGCACGCGCGCGGAGACGAGCAGGTGCCCTACACGGTCAGCGAGGAGCTGGCGCAGGCGGCGCGCGAGCCCAAGCGGCTGCTGGTTTTCCCGGGCGGCCACCACCGCTCGCTGCAACACGACCTCGAGGTGCAGAACCTCTCGGCCGGGTTCATCGAGCAAGCCTTCGCCTAGGAGGGTCTAGCGAAACTCGCTGGTCGCTACTCCCTCAGCCCTGCGGCTTCGAGGGCCTCCTCCCAGGCGAGAAACGTGCGCACGGCCGTGACCTTGCCATTGCGTAGCACGGCGTGGATGGAGAACTCCTGGTCTAGCTCGACGCGGCTGGCGCCGCCCTTCATCTCCACGCGCCCCAGCCAGAGCACCGAGTCGCCGAGGTCGCGGACCTCGGACTCCTGGAAGCGAAACTCCTCCCAGGTCTCCCACAGCGCGGCAAACCCAGTCGCCACCTCCTCGTAGCCTCGATAGACGGTGCGCTCCACCGCCGCGGGACCAGCTGGCATCCACTCGATCTCGGGCGCGGCATAGCTAAGCCAGAGGTCGGCGTCGTGCTGGTTCCACGCCTCGACCCCTCGGCGCACCACCTCCACGTTCTCCTGCGACATCGCCCGCCCAGTATCTCGCTCGCGGGGGACGAGCGGGTGGAGGCGGTGCGCCTTTAACCCACCGGCAAGTCCTGAGAATCATTCTCGTTTAGCATCCGCCCCGATGGAGCTGCTCGGCGCACTGCCCAGCCCGGCGGACCTGGTGGAGCTGCGCTCGACCCGCCGCGCCCTGCTCGAGCTGGCGCTGCTTGCCGTGGCGGGCGGCGTGGCCGGCGCGTTCGTGGTGCTGCGCCGGCTGGCCTTCTTCTCCCACGCCGTGGGCAGCGCCACGTTCCCTGGCCTGGTGCTGGCAGAGGCCGCATCGGTGAGCCCGCGGATCGCGGCGATCGGCGTGTCCGCGGGCTATGCCGGCGCAACCGAGCGAGCCGGAAGGCACGGACGCGATGCCGGCGATGCCGCCACGGCCCTGGTGCTGGTCGCCGCGCTGGGTCTGGGGATAGTGCTGGCCAGCGACGTGTTCGAGTCGGGCGCATCCGTGGACCGGCTGCTCTTCGGCTCGGCGATCGCACTGGACGACGGCGACCTCGTCTTCGCCGCAGTGGCCGCGCTGCTGGCGCTGGTGAGCGTGGCGGCGCTGAGCCGCGCGTGGACTGCGGCGGCATTCGATCCCGCGGGTGCGACCGCGCTGGGCGTCCCGCTCGCGCGCGTGGACCTGGCCCTGCTGGGCCTTGTGGCGCTGGTCGCGGCCGCCGCCCTCCCGGCCGTCGGCGCCCTGCTGGTCACCTCGCTCCTGGCCGTGCCCGCCGCCATCGCGCGGCTGTTCGCGCGGCGCGTGAACGTGCTCGTCGGAGCCGCCGTGGCGGTGGCAGCCGTGCAGGCGGTGCTCGGGCTCTACGTCTCGGTCTGGCTCGACGTGCCGCCGGGCCCGGCCGTGGCCGTGCTCGGCGCCGGTGCGTACGGCGTGTGCGCAGCGGGGCTGGCCGTGGCACCACGGGCACCCGCCCTGGGTGGCACGGCATGAGCGAGCCCAGCGTCGCCTGTCGCGGGCTCTCGCTGGGCTACGGCGCCCAGGCCGTCCTTACCGGCGTGGACTTCGCCGCCGCTCCCGGGGCGGCCATCTCCGTGCTCGGGCCCAACGGCGGCGGCAAGACCACCCTGATGCGCGCCCTGACCGGGGAGCTTCAGCCCCTCTCCGGGGCGGTCGGGCTCGCGGGCCGCCCCGCATACGTGGCCCAGTCCGAGCGCGCCCGGCTGGACTTCCCCGTGAGCGCCCTCGACGTAGCCGTGATGGGCACGCTCGCCCGGGGCCGCTGGTGGCTCCCGGCGCGAGCTGCGGAGCGGCGCTCCGCCCGTGCCGCCCTCGCGCGCGTGGGCCTGGAGGAGCGCGCCGACACGCCCTTCGGCGAGCTCTCCGGCGGCCAGCGCCAACGGGTGCTGATCGCCCGCGCGCTCGTGCAGGAGGCGCAGGTGCTGTTGCTGGACGAGCCGCTCGCCGGGGTCGATCCCGCCAGCGCCGAGCGCATCGGCTCCCTGTTCAGCGAGCTCCGCGGGGAGGGTCGCACCCTGCTGGTTACCTCGCACGACGTGGAGAGCGCCCGCGCGTTCGACCAGGTGCTGTGCCTGAACCGCCGCCAGGTCGCGTTCGGGCCGCCGGACCAGGCGCTCCGGCGAGAGGTACTCGAAGAGACCTACGGCAGCGAGATCGTGGTCATCGAGGACGACGGCGCGCCGGTGCGCGCGATCGCGGTCCAGCACCACTCGCACTGAGATGGAGGTCCTGGACCCGCTGCTGGACCCCTGGCGCTCGGGAATCGAGCGCCGCGCGTTGATCGAGATCGTGCTGGTGGGCGGC
This sequence comes from uncultured Thermoleophilaceae bacterium, assembly GCA_963755215.1. Classification (GTDB taxonomy): domain Bacteria; phylum Actinomycetota; class Thermoleophilia; order Solirubrobacterales; family Thermoleophilaceae; genus JAAYBF01. Next base: position 117,010 of record CAVWIW010000011.1, on the reverse strand, counting down.
TTCTGCGGCGCGCTCTCGTTCTGGATCGTGAGCTACCGGCTGAGCTACGCGGCCGAGTCGCTGGCGCATGGGCTGCTGCCGGGCCTGGTGCTGGCGGCACTGGCGGGCGCGCCGCTGCTGCTGGGCGCAGGCGCCGGGGTCAGCGCGGCCGCGGCGCTGGTGGCGCTGGCCGGGCGCGACGAGCGCATCGGTGCCGACACCGCCACCGCGGTGGTGGTTACGGGCGCGTTCGGCCTCGGTACCCTGCTGGCCCTGTCGCCAGATGCCCCGGCTCGCCTTGAGGAGCTGCTGTTCGGCGACCCGCTCGGCGTGGCCGATTCCGACCTGGTGGCGGCGATGGCGCTGGCCCTGGTCGGCGGTGCGGCGCTGCTGGCGCTTCACCGGCCGCTGTGCGCCGTGGCGTTCGACCCGGGCGCAGCCGGCTCGCTAGGTGTCGCGGCTGCGCGCGTGCAGCTGGCGCTCCTGGGCCTGCTGGCCGCCGCGGTGGCGGTGGCCGTGCGGGGCCTGGGGAGCCTCCTGGTCCTGGCGGTGCTGGTGGCGCCGGCGGTGGCGGCGCGCCGCCACGCGGCAGGCCCCGGCGCCGGCATGGCCCTCGGCGCGGTCGTCGGGGCAGGCGCCGGCGTCATGGGGCTCTACGCCTCTCACCACCTGGGCAGCGCCGCCGGTGCATCGGTGGCGCTGGCGCTGTGCGCCGCCGCGGTGGCGGGCGCGGCGCTGCCGGGCCTCAGGCGGGACGCGGCTCCCGCGGGCGCCCGCGCAGGCGGATGAGCAGCGCGGCACCGAGCGCGATCAGCACGAGGCTCAGCAGCTGGGGCTGCGTCAGGCCCGCCACCACCGCCTCGTTGCGGCGAATGAACTCGATCAGCAGGCGCTCGGTGCCCGCCAGCACCAGGTAGAGGGCGAACAGCACGCCCGGGGCGAACCGGTCGCGAAGGTTCCACAGCACGAGCGCGACCAGCCCCATGGCCACCGTCTCGAAGACGGGCGTGGGGTGCACCTCGTCGGTGGTGGGCTCGGTGCCGTCCGGGTAGGCCATGCCCCATGGCGCGCCCGTGGCCTCGCCGTAGTCGCCGTCGCCAGAGAGTTGGCAGCCCACTCGTCCTAGGGCGTAGCCGATGGCCAGGCCGGGCGCGGCCAAGTCGAACATCCGCGCCTCCAGGAAGCCCCGCCAGCGCGCCCACAGGCACACGCCTATCGCGCCTCCCAGGAGCCCGCCGAACCACACCAGCCCCGAGCCCGAGAAGAGGTTGCCGGCCAGGTCGTCCGACACGGAGTCCCAGTTCTGGATCACATAGTCCAGCCGTGACCCCAAAAGGCCGCCGACCAGGGCGGCGAACACCATCTCGTAGGCCCAGTCGGCCGGCTTGCCTAGCTCCTCCAGCCTCCGCACGGCCAGCGCACCCGCGGTCAGGAACCCCACGGCCAGGGCCACCCCGAACGCCTGCAGCGTGATGGGCCGATGTCCAGCTCCGGGTACACGGCCCCGGAACCTAGTGGAGTCTCGTCCGCGCTACAGGTAGCCCATCGGGTTGACGGGCGACCCGCCGATGCGGATCTCGAAGTGCAGGTGTGGGCCGGTCGAGTTGCCGGTGTTGCCCACGGCGCCGATCACCTGGCCCTGGCTCACGCTCGAGCCCACGGTCACGCCGATGCTCGATTGGTGGCCGTAGCAGGTGGACATCGAGCCGCCGTGCTGGATGCAGGTGTAGTTGCCGTACCCGCCCACGGAGCCGGCGATCGCCACCCGGCCCGAGTCGGCGGCGCGGATCGGCGTGCCGGTGGGGGCCGAGATGTCGATGCCGGCGTGCAGGCGGCCCCAGCGCATCCCGAACGGCGACGTGAAGGTGCCGTTCACCGGCCAGATCAGCCGGCCGCTGCCGCGCCGGATCGGCCCGGGAGCGCCGCCGCCCGGCGCCGGCCCGGCCAGGGCGCTGCGGATGCGGGCCTGCTCGCGCTCCATGGCGGCCAGGTCCTCCTGGGCCGCGGCACGGCGCTGGCGGACACCCGCCAGCACGCTGCGGCGCCCGTTGCGCTCGGTGCGCAGCTCGCCCTGAGCGGAGGCAAGTCGATCCCGTGCTGACGCGATGTCGTCGCGGCGCCGCAGGATCGTCTCGGCCGCGGCCTGCTTGCGTCCCTCCAGCTGGGCCAGGAGCCCCTCCGCCTTCTCGGCCTTCGCCTTGAGGACCTTCACGCGCGTCACGATCTGGCGGTCCTGGTCGGAGATCCGCTCCAGGAACTCGGTGCGCTCCAGCAGGTCGGAGAAGCCGTCGGCCTCCAGCACCACGGTCAGGGCGTCGGGCTGATCGGCCTTGTAGAGCTCGACCAGCCGGTCGGCGAGGGCGATGCGGCCCTGCCGGAGCTCTGAGCGGGCGCGCTCGAGCCGGTCGCGCGCCACCTCAAGGTCGTCGCGGACTTCCAGGAGCTCCGAGCGCGCTCCGTCGAGCTCGTCCTGCACGGTCGTGAGGCGCCGCTGCGTGCCGCGGATCTCGCCCTGGAGGCCCTCGATCCTGTTGTTGTAACGCTGGATGTCCTGGGTCAGGACGCCCTCCTTGCGCTTGCCCTGCTCGACCTGCGCGCGCTTGGCCTCGATGCGCTTGGACAGGGGCGCCGTCTGCCCTGGGAGGGGCATCAGCACGTAGGCCGCCAGGGCCAGGGTCATGGGCACCAGAAAGAGCTTCTTCATCGTCATACGCGCCCGGGGGCGCTTGCGGGGTTAGCTGACGGGCTCGCGCCGCCTGGCGCTACCACTCGCTCGAGGAGAGGATTCGCCCCCGGCTCATCGGCCTTCGGTTCCCCCGTTTACCCCTTTGTGCAGGGCAATTCAGCATCCGGGACCGGGGGACCGTAGCACGCAGGCACGCTCCGGGCGGGCCTTCTCCTCCTCGGTGCAAGCGATCCTGCACCCCTCACTACACTTCAAATCGTGGCGTCCCAGAAGGCGATCTTCCCCCGCGATACCGGCCTGCAGGTGCGGATGCTTTTCACCCTGTTCCTGCTCGGCCTGCTCTACGTGGCCCTCGTCGGCGTCATGCTCGCCGCCGGCGCCGGGCCACGGTGGCGATCGTCGTGATCGGCGCGCTGACCTTCGCGCAGCTGTTCTTCTCGGACAAGCTGGCGCTGCGGTCCATGGGCGCCCGCGAGGTCTCACCCGAGGAGGCCCCGGGGCTGCACGCGATGATCGATCGGCTCTGCATCCAGGCCGACCTGCCCAAGCCGAAGATCGCTGTCGCCGACACCGACCTGCCCAACGCCTTCGCCTGCGGCCGGTCTCAGAAGTCGGCCACGGTGTGCGCCACCACGGGGATCATGCGCACCCTCTCCCCCGCCGAGCTCGAGGGCGTCATGGCCCACGAGCTCACGCACGTGAAGAACCGCGACGTGCTGATCATGACCATCGCCAGCTTCTTCGCCAGCATCGCGTCCATGATCCTGCAGTTCTCCCTCTTCTTTGGCGGCGGGGGCGATGACGAGGGCGCGCCGTCAGTGCTCGTGATCTTCGCGGTCTCCTTCGCTGTGTACATCCTCTCCTTCTTCCTGATGCTGGCCCTGTCGCGCTACCGCGAGTTCGCGGCCGACCGCGGTGCCGCGCTGATCACCGGGCGCCCGGCGGCGCTCAGCTCGGCGCTCATGCGGATCTCGGGCGCCATGGAGTCCGTGCCGCAGCGCGACCTGCGCGAGGCCGAGCGGATGAACGCCTTCTTCATCGTGCCGTCGAGCGTGAAGGGCGTGGTGCAGACGCTCTTCGCCACGCACCCGCCGATGGAGAAGCGGATCGAGGCTCTCAACCGCCTCGAGACACAGCTCCAGAGCGGCACCGCCTAGCCGCGGTGGGCTTCCTCGACGCCCTGCTCGGCGGGAAGAGCAAGCTCAAGGGCGTCGCGCCGGACCGGCTGTTCGCCATGACCACGGCGTACATCACGATGCAGACCGGCCTTGACATGAAGAGCACCGGCGGCGCGGGCATCGTGTTCCAGCCGCTCGACACGGCCGACTTCTCCCAGATCCTCAAGGACGCCGAGGAGCTGCTGCGCGGCACGGCCCAGGAGACGGGCTCAACGCTCGAGTCGGCCGACGACGAGTTCGGCTACCGCTGGATCATCCTGCGCGACCCAGACTTCGACGACCTGGTGGTGTCGCTGAACACGCTCTCGACGGAGCTCCAGGGCGGCGGCTACGGCGACCGGCTGCTGGCCGCGGTGTTCTCCTTCGAGGACGCCAAGGCCAAGCGGGTCCACTTCATCTACAACTTCAAGCGCGGCGCCTTCTACCCGTTCGTGCCGGCGCCGGGAGACAAGCAGCGCGACTCCGAGCGCGAGCTGCGGCTCAAGGCACAGCTCGACAAGGAGCTGCCGTTCGAGGCCGAGCTCACGCGCTGGTTCCCGCTCTGGGAGATACCCGTCTAGTCGCTGGCCGCGCCGCGGTAACGGGTCCGGCGCGAAATCTTCTGAAGCCTCAACGGGGCTGTAGCCCCGCTCAGGCTTCACAAGTCGCCGCCTTGGCCGGTGGCGACGAGCCGTACGCGTCCTCTACATCGTGGGCGGCCACAGCTACGCCGTGACCTAGGCGCTACCCGCGGTGTGGCACACCGCCTCGATGTTGTTGCCGTCCGGGTCCAGCACGTAGGCCCCGTAGTAGCCGGGGTGGTAGATCTCGCGCTTGCCGGGGGCGCCGTTGTCGCGCGCGCCCGCCGCGAGCGCCGCGGCGTGGAACGCGTCGACCACGTCTGTGCTGTCGGTGGCGAAAGCCACGTGTGCGCTCTCCACGACTGGGCCGCCGCGGGCGGCGATCCAGAAGAACGGCTTCTGGTCGGCGGGCAGGCCGAACCCGCCAACGCCCGCGACGGGCTCCATCAGCAGGCTCATCCCGAGCGGCTTCAGGGCCTCGGCGTAGAAGTCACGGCTGCGCCCGTAGTCAGAGACTTCGATTCCTATGTGATCGAGCATGGCTCTCCTCGTGGTCGATGGTCGGCGCGCGTCAGGCGGCGCAGGCCCGAGCGATCTCCGCCACGTGGCGGTGATCGGTACCGCAGCAGCCACCCACCACGGTGAGCTCGGGCAGGCTTGAGCGCAGGTCGGCGTAGCGGCGCCCGAGGTCCTGGGGGTCGCCCTCGTCCAGCTCCTCGGCCTCGTCCAGCTCGGCGTGGCTCAGCGTCGACGCGTTCGCGCGCAGGCCGCGCACGCGTTCACGCCAGGGGCCGTCGCCCTCCACGACGCCCGCGAAGTGTGTGGGGTGTGCGCAGTTGAGCATGTAGTAAGCCGGCCCACCGCCCGTCTCGGAGTCGACCTCCTCGATGGCCTCGGCGAGCCCCTGGCCGTTGGGGAGCCGCCCGTCGGTCTCCACCGTGAACGAGATGGCCGCCGGGATCCCGGCCTCAGCCGCGGCGCGCGTGACGCCGATCGCCTCGGCGGCGTAGGTCATCGTGATCGCGGTGACCATGTCCGCTGCGGTGTCGGCGAAGGTCCCAATCTGGGTCGCGTGGTATCGCTGCGCCTCCGCGGACGACAGGATCGTGTCGGGGTCATAGCCATCGTCCTGGGGCCCCACGCAGCCGCTGATCACCACCGGCGCCTCCCCGCCTCGATGCTCCGCACGCAGCTCCTCCATGAGCGCGATCGCCCTGCGGTTGAGCCCGTCGAGCTGCTCGTCGTCGTAGCCGAGCTGGTGGGCCCAGCGGCGGCTGGCGCGCCAGGTGGGGCTCTCGAGCACGAAGCCCGCGCCGCGCTCGGAGGCCAGCGCCAGGTAGGGCTCGAAGTATCGCCTCAGGTACGCCGTGCCGTCTTCGTCCTCGAGCAGGGCGAACGCCGCGAACAGCGGCAGATCAACCCCGTCGTGGAAGATCAGCGAGGTCTCGAGGCCGCCGTCGGTGAGGAAGAAACCGCCGTCGAGCTGGGGAAGATGGTCGCGATAGCCCATCGATGATGCCCGCCGCCTCGCTAGCGTGCCAACCCGTTCAGGCGCCGCACCGCCGCGAACAGCCCACCGCTCTGGAACATGTCCACCGCCACCACGTTCGGCAGCTTGCCGCGCACCTCGCGGCACTTCTTGGCGCGGCCGACGATGGTGTTCCGAGCGTTCACCACCGCCGAGGTCGCGGGGCTGGGCGCCACCGTCGGCGACCAGTGATTCATCAGGAACAGCGAGCCCGTCGTGCCCCCTCGCAGCGGCCGGCAGCTGGCGGGCCACTGCGCGGGATCCGTGAGTTGAGTCTGAATGGGCCAGCTGTAGGGGGTTTCCTGGACGATGCCCTCGTACGCCTCGTGATACCAGGGCACACCGGCGGCCTGGCGCTCGGCCAGCATGACCACCTGCTGGCGGCGGCGGATCATGGTCTTGAGCTTCGGCCATCGCGGGCCGGGCTTGCGGCGATACACGTTGCGGATCAGCCCGCTCTTCCTCACCGCGGCGGCGAAGTCCGCGGGCGAGATGTTGTCCTCGTTGACGATCACCAGCACGTTGGCCGGACGCGCGCGGAGGAACGCGCGCATGGCTCGCAGGCCGTCCACCAGCGGCGTCGCCCCCAGGCTGCACAGCACGTGGCAGAGATAGAGCCGGCTCTGCGGCGTCTTGACGGGATCGTTGACCACCCTGCCGTCGGGCTCTGGATGGCCGTAGTGGGTGTCGATCAGGAACCCGCGCACGCCGGCGCGCAGCTGCTCGGGCAGGCCCACCTGCTGGTTGGGGATCTGCCACCCCAGCGAGGCGGCCGACATCGCGTTGTGCGCGGCCGGGAGCACCACGCGGTCCAGGCGGCGCTCGCACAGGCGCCGCTCACCGTTGCAGCGGCTGGGCCACGAGGCCAGCGCGGTGTCGGCCGCGATCGCGCAGGTCATGACCGCCAATAGGGCCGCCAGCACCCGCCGATGCATCCCCCTCACGCGCCCAGGCTACCGCGGCCGCTGCGGCCCGTGCGCCATTTCCAGGGGGTCACACTGGCGCGGGCAGCCGCTTCGTGCCCGAGCCGCCGGCGAGCTGAACTGCGCGGCCGCGCCGGCGCGGCCTCTAGTCCGGGATCAGGCCCTGGCCCGTGAACTCGCCCTGCGCCTCCGCGAACGTCACGTCGCGCGGGGGCAGGATCACGTCGGACTCCACGAGCTCGTCCTCGCCGATGGCGTTGCCGTCCGCGGCCACGATCTCGAGCATCTGGCTCCAGAGCTCCTTGAACCCGGCTTCGTCGCCCTCTTCCGCGGCCTTGACCGCGCGGTTGTCGAGCTCGTTCAGGCGGTCGCCGTCCTCGTCCGGCAAACGGAATTGACCCTCGCCGCTGACGCGGACGATCATGCGCCCTCCTTCTCACCCTGCTCCAGCTGCGGGGCGTCGGCGGACTCGCCGGGCCCGAGCTCGGCCTTCATCTTGGCCAGCTCGTCCTCGACCTGGGAGCCGGCCCCGATCTGGGCCAGCTCGCGGTCGATGTCGTCCTGGCCGCCGCCCAGCTGGGTGAGGTCGTCGAAGGTGCCGGCCTTCTCGAGCTCCTCGACGGCGGATGCGCGGGCCCGCATGGTCTCGGTCTTGTCCTCCGCGCGCTGGATGGCCAGCCCCAGGTCGGCCATCTCCTCGCCCACGCCGTTGGCGGCCTCGGAGATCTTCACCTGCGCCTCGGCGGCGGAGTACTGCGCCTTGATGACCTCCTTCTTGGTCCTGAAGGTCTCGATCTTGGTTCGCAGCTTCTTCTCGTTCTCGGTCAGCTGCTCCTGCTGGGCCTCGAGCTCCTTGACCTGGGTGTCCAGGGACTGGAGCTCGGTCTGGGCCACCGTCTTGCGCTCGAGCGCCGCGCGAGCGAGGTCCTCTCGACCCTGAGAGAGCGCCTGGCGCGCCTGGGTGTCGAGCTTGACGACCTGCTGCTCGAGCTTCTGCGACTGCATCTGGAGCCGCTTCTTGGAGGTCACCACATCGGCGATCCCCTTCTTCACGTTCTGCAGCAGCTCGACCTGCTTCTGGTAGCCGTAGTCGAGCGTCTCGGAGGGGTCCTCTGCCCGGTCGAGCATCTTCGAGATCTTCGACTTGATGACTGTGGACATTCGTCCGCCGAGACCTGCCATGGCGGCTCCTCTCTCTCGTGTCTGAGTGAAACGACTGGGTCGCCAAGCCTAGTGACCTGAGTCCGAATGTTCGCGTCTCGGCGCCGAACCGCAACTTTCTCCGGAGGCGCGTGTCTCGACCCCAGATGGCGCGCACCGTGTGGGCTCTTGGAGCGATCGTCGCGACGGGCGCCGCGGCCCTCGCGGTGACCGCGTCGTCACCCGAGGACACGGCCGAGGCCGCCAAGGCCAAGCCCAACGTGGTCCTGATCATGACCGACGACCAGACGGTCGAGGACATGTCGGTCATGACCCGCACCCGCAGGGTGCTCGGCCAGCGCGGCACCACGTTCAGCCGCTCGTTCGTGTCCTTCCCCCTGTGCTGCCCATCCCGCGCCACGACGCAGACGGGCCGCTACAGCCACAACCACGGCGTGCAGGGCAACCGCCCGCCGCAGGGCGGCTACGGCCGCCTCGACAAGGCCAACGCCCTTCCCGTGTGGCTCCAGCGGCGCGGCTACACCACCAGCCACATCGGCAAGTTCCTGAACGGCTACGGGCGCGACGCCCCGGCCGACGTGCCGCCCGGCTGGACCGAGTGGAGGGGGTCGGTTGACCCGTCCACCTACAGGATGTGGGGCTACACGCTGAACGAGAACGGCACCCTGCGCACCTACGGCGCCCCCAACGTCGAGGACCCGGCCCTCTACCAGCACGACGTGTACCGCGCCAAGGCGCAGGACTTCATCCGCCGCCGTTCCGGCCCCGGCAAGCCGTTCTTTTTGTCACTGGCCTTCCTGGGCCCCCACACCGAGGCCGCCGCGCGCCGCACGCGCACCGGCAACCCGCGCTCGGCCCCGCGCCACCGCGGCCGCTTCGCCACCAAGCCGCTGCCCCGCTCGCCCGCGTTCAACGAGGCCGACGTGAGCGACAAGCCCCCGTACATCCGCAACCGGGCGCTGCTCAACCGGCGTCAGATCAGGCGAATCGCCATCAACTACCGAGCCCGGCAGGAGTCGCTGCTGTCGATCGACGAGGCCGTGCAGGGAGTCGTGGACACGCTCCGCCGCGAGAAGGAGCTGGACAACACCTACGTGATCTTCACCTCGGACAACGGCTTCTTTCATGGCCAGCACCGGGTGCCCAACGGCAAGATCTTCGTCTACGACCCCTCCTCGCGAGTGCCGCTGATCGTGCGCGGCCCCGGCATCCGCGGCGGGCGCACCAGCGGCGAGCTGGCCGGCAACGTGGACCTGGCGGCCACCGTGCTGGACGTGACCGGCGCGAAGCCCAGCCGCTCGATCGACGGTCGCTCGCTGATCCCCTACGCGCGCAAGCCCTCAAAGCGCACGCGCCGGCCGATCCTGCACGAGCTCGGGCCGGGCGGCTACCGTGCCATCAGGACGCCGCGCTACGTGTGGGTGGAGCACCCGGACGGCAACCGCGAGCTCTACGACCGCGCCCGCGACCCCTACGAGCTGGTCTCCCGCCACGCCGACCGGCGCTACAGGCGCACCCGGGCGACGCTGGCGAAGGAGCTCAAGCGGCTCGCCGCCTGCAAGGGCAAGAGCTGCCGCCGCTCGACCAAGCGCATCTCGCCGCCCACCCGGTAGCGCGGCGCTAGGCCACCTGGCCCTGCGGGCCCTGCGACTCCGGCAGCTGCCGCCACTCGATGAACTTGCCGCCGCGGAAGCGAAAGCGCACGCGCGCCTTGCCCCCGTCGCAGCGCCCGCCGGGGCCGTCACGGAGCGTGAACGCAGCCAGCACCGTGGCGCCGTCGTCCTCCACGTCGGTGACCCGGGCCCGGCAGGGCAGGCTGCGGTTGAAGGCGATCGCGGCCCGGCGGTCGCGCAGGCGGAACTCCCGCGCCTGCTCGACGATCGCACCGGGCGCGAAGAAGGACGCCGCGGCCACGTAGTCGCCCCGGTTCACCGACGACGACCAGGCCCGGATCGTGCGCGCCTCGGGCGGCTCGCCGGCCCGGGGCTCGCCGGTCTCGCCACGTGGCGGCGACTGGAGCTCGGGGCGTTTCGGCTCGTCATCGTCGCCGCCCAGGCTGCAGCCGGGCGCGGCGCAGAGAACCGCGACCGCGATCGCCGCCAGACGACGGGTCATCCCGGCACCGCCGCCGGGCGGTCCACATGCTCGGCCTCCTCGCTGGAGCGCAGGAAGAAGAAGCCCACGGTGAAGAGCATGACCAGCAGATCCAGGCCCAGCATCATCCCGCCGGCCACCTGCTGATCGGTGAGCGGCGAGATCCCATGTTCGCGCGCGCTCTCAGCGTAGGCGCCGTAGGCGGGCGTTCGCATGATGATGAACGCCATGCCCAGGAACATCCCGGCCAGCCGCGCACCCAGCACATAGGGCACCTTCCACAGGTCGGGCGGCAGCCGCCTGCGCTTGGGCTCGATCACCGACCACCACACCAGGAGCGCTCCCAGCACGAAGGTCTGGTGCTGGAGCGCGTGCACCAGGTCGCTGTCCAGCGCCGCCTCGAACGCGAATGACAGGTGCCAGCCGTACAGGATCGCCACCCAGACCGGGATGGCCACCAGCGGCTTGCGCAGCCACCTGAGCAGCCGCCGCAGGCCCTCCTGGCGAGCCAGGGGAACGAGCACCTGCCGCGGCAGCAGGAACGCGTAGACGGGCGAGCGCAGGCCGATCAGGATCAGCGGCGCCGCCAGGTCGGCGATCAGGAGGTGCTGACCCATGTGGGCGATGAGCAGCTCCTCGCCCAGCCCGTCCAGCGGCGACAGCAGGCCGATGGCCGTAAGGCCCAGGCCCGCGAACCACGCGGCCTGCTGCCACCCCGGCACCTCGTACCCGCGCCGCGCCAGCACGCGCACCGCCCGCACGTAGAGGGCCGCCGCGCCCAGCAGCAGCAGGATGACCGCGGGGTCGAACGAGAAACCCACGCCCGCCATTGTGAACGGCGGGCGTGGGGCGGGGCCGGACTAGGCGGCTGCCTGCTCCTTCTCGGGGATCGCGCTATCGCCGGTGGCGGTGCCGGGGGCCTGCTCCAGCACCTCGGCGTTGGCCTCGCGGCGCTCGCGGTAGTCCTGGCGCTGCATGCGCGTGATGACCAGCCGCTGGACCTGGGCGGTGCCCTCGAACAGCTGGTAGATCTTGGCGTCGCGGAACCACTTCTCGAGCGGGCACTCGGTGGTCTGCGCGTAGTCACCCACGAGGTCCATGAGGGTGGTGGTGGCCCACATGGTCACGTCGCCCGCCTTGAGCTTGGACATGGAGCCCTGCCCGGCGGTCATCGGCATGCCGTTGCGGCCCATCCACGCGGCGCGCCAGACGAGCATCCGGGCGGAGTCGATCTCGGTGGCCACGTCGGCCAGGGTCTGCTGCACACGCTGCTGGTCGAGCAGCGGGCCGCCCTCGTCCTCCTTGCCCTCCAGGTACTCGAGCGTCCACTCGTACGCCGCTTGGGCGATGCCCAGCGCCGAGGCGCCCACCATTGGACGCGTGATCTCGAACGTGGCGAGCGCGTTGGACGGGCCCGAGCGCTGACCCGAGCGGGCGCGCTCGAGCTTCTTGTCGAGCTTCTCCTTGCCGCCCAGCAGGTTGTCCATCGGAATCCGGACGTCCTCGAGCACGACCTCCGCGGTCTGCGACGCGCGGATGCCGATCTTGTCCTCCTTCTTGCCCTGCGAGAGGCCCGGCGTGTCCTTGGGGACGATGAAGGAGGCCTGCCCGCGGTGGCCGAGCTCGGGGTCGACGGTGGCCACGACCACGTTCACGTCGGCGATCCCGCCGTTGGAGATGAAGACCTTGGTGCCGTTGAGCACCCACTCGTCGCCGTCGAGCTTCGCGGTGGTGCGCAGCGACTTGACGTCGGAGCCCGCGCCCGCCTCGGTCACCGCGTAGGCGCCGAGCTTGATCTCGTCGCCCTCCCCGAAGCACTCCGGGACCCACTTGCCGATTTGCTCCGGCGTGCCCGACGCGGCGATGCCCGCGGCGGCCAGCGAGGAGGCCGAGATCGCGAGTGCGATGCCGGCGCAGCCCCAGTGCAGCTCCTCGGCGTAGATAACGCTGAGCATGCCGTCGGGGTCGCCACCCATCCGATAGATGTGGTCGAGGCCGTGAAGACCCCACTCCCGGGCCGCCTGGATGGCCTCCCACGGGACGCTCTGCTCGCGGTCGTACTTGTCCGCCAGCGGCCGGATTACCTCCTCGGCGAACTTGCGGCAGTGCTTCTGAAACTCGAGCTGCTCGTCGTTGAGCCTGAAGTCCACGGCGCCTCCGTTTCCAAGAACTCCTGTTGACTGACCAGTCAACCAGCTATTGACTGACTGGTCAACCAATGGCTAATGGTACCGGCGGCGAGGTCGGTCCGGGCGGCGGCTAGTCTCCGGCAACGTGCGCCTGAGGACTCACGCCGCCCTAGCCCTGGTGGCGCTCGCCGGGCTCGGGGGCTGCTCCCTGGGCGACGACCCCGAGCAGCAGCCGCCTCAGCTGGGCACCTCCTCGGACGACGAGCAGGGCGCCTCCAAGCTCGGCTTTCCCTCCACCGCCACTCGCAACACGATCCGCGTGGGCGGAGGCGATGCCGCCGCCGACGCAGCGGGCGTGGCCAGCGCGATCTTCCCGGGGACGAGCGCGCCCAGCCGGCCGACCGCTGTCGTGCTCGTGGACGAGCGCGACTGGCAGGCCGGCGTGTCCGCGGCGGTGCTGGCCGCCAACCCGATCGGGGCGCCGCTACTGGTGTCCGACGGCGACGAGCTCTCCGCCGGTGACGGCCGACACGCTCAAGCGCCTGAAGCCCAAGGGATCCGACCTCTCCCGCGATGCCCAGGTCATCAGGATCGGGTCCGCGCCCCCGCGGCCGGAGGGCTACAAGACCGCCGTGATCCAGGGCCGCGACCCGTACACCCGGGCGGCCGCCATCGACCGCTTCTTCTCCGCCGCCAAGGGCGAGCCGTCTGCCAACGTGGTCGTGGCCTCCGGCGAGCAGGCGGCCTACGCGATGCCGGCCGCCGCCTGGGCCGCGCGCTCCGGCGACAGCGTGCTGTTCACCCGCCGCAACGCCCTCCCGGCCGCCACCCGGCGGGCGCTGCGGGCGCACGACAAGCCCAACATCTTCGTGCTGGGCCCGGAGCGCGTGGTCTCGCCGAATGTCGAGCGGGCGCTGCGGCGGCTCGGACGGGTGCGCCGGATCCAGGGCGCCGACCCGGTGGCCAACGCCATCGCCTTCGCGCGGTTTGAGAGCGGTGACTTCGGCTGGGGAGTGGTGGTGCCGGGATACAACTTCACGATCGCCAACATCTCGCGCCCGCTGGACGCCGCGGCGGCCGCCATCCTCGCGACCAAGGGCGTCTTCGCACCGTTGCTGCTCACCGACCGGGCCAACGCCCTGCCCAAGCCGCTCGAGGACTACCTGCTGAGCGTCCAGCCCGGGTTCGAGGACGACCCGGGACAGGCGGTGTACAACCGGGTCTGGATCCTCGGCGACGCCGATCAGGTCTCGGTCGAAGCCCAGGCGCGCCTGGATCAGCTCACGGAGCTGATCCCCGTGCAGTCCAACGCGCCATAGGCCGGCACACGCGCCCACGGCGGGCGAGGGCGGATAACCTCAGCGCGTGAGCGAGTACGAGCAGCCGGGACGGCTGGATCGCGAGCCCAGCGTGGAAGACGTGCGCCAGCTCATGGGCGCGTCCACCCCCCACTTCGCGCTACAGCTGCGCAACCGGATCCAGACGCTGATCTCCGGCCTTACCGAGGACCACCCCGCGCGCGTGGAGGGCGAGCGAGAGATCGCGCGGCTCGACCAGGTGGCGCTGGGGTCCGAGCGCCGCGGCGACGAGGGCCAGGGCGAGCCCGCCATGCCCAGCCTGCGCGGCGGCGCGGTGCCGGAGTCGGCCGGCGACTCCGGCGCGGCCTGACGCGCGTGGCCGTCGACACGGCGCCCGCAGCCGGCCTTGAGCGCGCGCTGGCGCTGCTGGAACCGGGGGCGCGGGCGCCGGAGCGCGTCACGCCGGGCGGATACCTCGACCTCCTGGACGCGGGCGGCCCCGCGTCCACGGGTGCAGTGCAGGACCTGATGCTCACCGGCCTGGTTCCGCGCATCTACGAGCGTTGGTGGCGGCCGCCGCTGGCGCGCATCGCCAAGGGCGTCCTGGGCCCCGGGACGAGGGACGAGCAGCGGATCGCACGCCTGCTGCTGGGCCTCGCGCCCGGCGATGGCGTGCTCGACATCGCCTGCGGCACGGGGAGCTTCAGCCGCGGCTTCGCCCGTACGGTCGGGCCCGGCGGGCTCGTCGTGGGCCTGGACGTGTCCCCGACGATGCTCACGCGCGCTGTTGCCGACACGCGCTCGGCGCGGCTGGACGACCGGGTGGCCTACGTTCGCGCGAGCGCTCAGGACCTGCCGTTTCGGGCCGGGAGCTTCGACGCCGTTTGCTGCTTCCTCGCGCTGCACCTGTTCGCGGACCCCATGCGCGCGCTGGACGACATGGCCGCTGCCCTCACGCCCGGCGGGCGGGTGGCCATCTTCACCACTGTCCGCGGACGCTCGGCGCCGCTGCGCACGCTCGAGGCCGTGGTGGGCGAACGAGGCGGGGCGAAGATGTTCGAGCGCAGCGAGATCGTCGAGGCGCTGGTCGCGCGGGGCTTCGAGGAGGTGCGCCAGCGGATCACAGGCGTGATGCAGTTCGTTGGCGGCCGGCTGAGCTAGTCAGGCAGGCGCGGCGGCGCGCAGGCCGCTCAGGTCCGCCACGCGGTCGCGATGCGCGCGGGCCGAGCCGTACAGCGTGCCGTCGACCTTTGCGCGCTTGAGGAAGAAGTGCAGGTCGTGCTCCCAGGTGAAGCCGATTCCACCGTGCACCTGCAGCGCCGAGGAGGTCACGTTCCAGCCCGCGTCCGAGGCCAGCGCCTTGGCCATCGACGCGGCCAGCGGCAGGGTCTCGGGCTCGGCCTCCGCCGCCCAGGCCGCCCACAGCATCGTCGAGCGGGCGCTCTCGACCTCGCGCAGCATGTCCGCGCAGCGGTGCGACACGGCCTGGTAGGCGCCGATCGGTCGGTCGAACTGCTTGCGGTCGCGCGCGTACTCCACGGCCATCTCCATCACCCGCTGCGCGACGCCCACAAGCTCCGCGGCCACCGCTATCGAGATCCGGTCGCGGGCCGCGGCGGGGTCGCTTGCCAGCGCGTCACCCGCACCCGTGGCGCGCACGCGCGAGTAGCGGCGGGTGGCGTCGATGGCGTCGACCGGCTCCAGCTCGCAGGCCGATGCCTCGTGGACGGCGCCGGCACCCTCCTCGAGCAGCACGATCACGTCGGCCGAGTCCGCGTCCGGCACCAGCGGCGGCCTCGCCGTCGCGGGCGATGCCCACCGTGCCGCGCGCGTCCCCGGACGCGATGCCGGGCAGCCACTTGGAGCGCTGGTCGTCGGTCCCTGCGTGCTGCAGCATCAACCCAGCGGCCGCGTTGGAGAGGAACGGCACGGGCGCGAGCGAGTAGCCCAGCTCCTCCATCAGGATCGCCAGCTCCACGGTGGCCAGGCCCTGGCCGCCATGCTCCTCGGCCACGAAGATGCCGGGCCAACCGAGCTCCGCCAGCTCGGCCCAGTGGGAGTCCTCGTAGCGCCCGGCCTCGGCCAGCTCGCGGACCGTGTCGGGCTTGAAGCGCTGGGCGAGCAGGTCGCGCGCGGTCCGCTTGATGGCCTGCTGGTCGTCGGTGAAGTCGAAGTTCATCGCAGCTTGGGCAGGCCGAGCACGCGCTCGGCGATGATGTTCTTGAGGATCTCGGTGGTGCCGCCCTCGATCGAGTTGGCGCGTGCGCGCAGGAAGCGGTAGGTCCAGTCGGAGTCCTTGGCCACCGACTCCTCGCCGCGGATCTCCATGGCCAGCTCGGTGAGCGACTGGTTGACCGCCGACCACTGCAGCTTGGGCAGCGACCCCTCGGGCCCCGGGATGCCGGTCTTCATGATCGCGGTGAGCCCCCGCCAGGCGTTCAGCCGCAGCGCCTCCACCTCGATCAGCAGCTGGGCGATCTTCTGGCGCACGATCGGGTCGTCGGCCACCCCGCGCTCCTGGGCGAGCTCGATCAGCTGGCCCAGCGCGATCCGCACTCCCGCTGCCGCCGCGGCCCCGAGGCCAGCGCGCTCGTGCATGAGGGTCGTGATGGCCACCGTCCAGCCGTTGCCCACCCCGCCGATGACGTTCTCGTCCGGGATGCGGGCCTCCTCGATGAAGAGCTCATTGAACTCCGCCTCGCCCGTGATCTGGTGCAGCGGCCGCACCTGCACGGCCTCCTGCTCCATGTCCATCAGGAAGTAGGTCAGCCCCTTGTGCTTGGGCGCGTCCGCGTCGGTGCGCGCCACGAGCATGCACCACTTGGACTCGTGCGCCAGCGTGGTCCAGACCTTTTGGCCGGTGACCACCCACTCGCCGTTGGACTTCACGGCCTTGGTCTTGAGCGAAGCCAGGTCCGATCCCGACTCCGGCTCGGAGAAGCCCTGACACCAGATCTCCTGCGCCGAGAGGATCGGCTCGAGGTAGCGCCGTTTCTGCTCCTCGGTGCCGTGGGCGATCACCACCGGCCCACCCATCACGAGCCCGAGCACGTTGGCCGTCGAGGGGGCCTTCGCGCGCGCCATCTCCTCGCCGAAGATGGCCTGCTCGATGAGCGTGGCGCCGCGCCCGCCGAACTCCTTCGGCCACGACAGCCCCGCGTAACCCGCCGAGTGCAGCTCGCGCTGCCACTCCTTGCGAAAGGCGAACCCGGCGTCGTCGCCGGTGGGCTCGTCACCCGGGTGGTTCTCGTCCAGCCAGCCCCGCAGCTCGTCGCGGAAGGCCTGCTCGGTGGGCGAGAGGGTCAGGTCCACGGGGCGGGGATGCTAACGGCAGTCTGGGCCTCAGCGCGGCCTCGACCTCGCCAGGGCGTCCCACCACCTGTGGCCAGGTGAAGCGCTGCACCTCGAAACCCGCCTGCGCGAGCCACGCGCCACGGCGAGCGTCGCGCTCGCGGGCACGGGCCCGGTCGTGAGCGGCGCGGCCATCTGTTTCCACCGCCAGCCCCTCGGCTCGCCACAGGAAGTCGATCCGGTAACGGCCGAACGTGCGTTCACCTCGGGGGCGGGGAAACCGGCTCGGCGCACGAGCGCCAGGAACCTCTCCTCGAGCTCGCTCTGAGTGCGGGTCGTGCCGGGATCGTGCTCGCTCAGAGCCGCGCTCAACCGGGCGGCGCCGGCCCGCCCGCGATGGCGCTTCAGGGCCCGGGCGAGGCCGGTTGAGTCGAGCAGCCGCAGGTACTCGGCCTCGTCGAGAGCCCGCTCAAGCGTGCGACGCGGCACGACCTCTGCGGAGTCGATCAGGGTGCGAGGCACCGAAGTCACGGGAATGCCGGCCCGCACCGTCACGTCTATGTCACCCAGCAGGCGAGGGCGGTGGACTCGCACGCACTCGACCGATCGCTTGACCCGCGACGCGACGGACACGTCGATCGTGATCGGATCCTGAGACCGGATGCCCCAGAGGGCCGCCGCGGACAGATGGCTCAGTACCGCTCCCTCGCCACACGCCAGAACCGCTGCCATCCAGCGCCGCTCACGGCTGGCGGGACCAACGTCCAGTGTGTACACACCACGACTCAGACGCGTCAGGCGCCCGGTGCGAACCCGATACTTGATGGCCTCCCTACCCAGCCCCGACTCCAGCAACTGACGACGGGCCACCACCCCGTGCTGGCCGGCCGCAAGGTGCCTGATGCGCTGCTCGAGTGCTCCTGGGGTGGATCGGGGTTCCATATGGACCCCAAGTCACCCCACCCCACCACTTCGCCCCTACCGCAGCACCGATCCCGGCCTGAGCCCCCGCAGCAACCTCCGCGCGACACCCTCCAGGGTGACCTTCCCGTAATCGTGGCCCGGGTTGCCGGTGGTGAGGATGGCGAGCGAGAGACGGCGCTTCCCGCGGCGCAGCAGCGCCACCTGATGGTCCACGGCACCGGAGCCCGAGCCCCAGCCGCCCTTGAAGTACAGGGCCCACCCGCGCGGCCGGGCGCGTGCCACCCCCCAGCGCTGCGAGCCGACGATCGTGTTGAGCAGGCGCATGGCCGTCCCGCGGTGGCGGCGCACCACGAACCGGTCGATCCCGAGGAAGAACCGGGCCTGGTCGGCGGCGGAGATGCGCGAGAACCCCCACGCGGGCATCGGCGCGAAGCTGCGCATGCCCACCTGCCGCGCCAGTGCGGAGAGCGCGCTGTTGCCCACGAAGTTGCGGACCAGGCTCGCGGTGTTGTTGTCGGACCAGCGCACCATCGGGGTGATGAGGGCCAGGTCGCGCGACCGCAGCCGCCTGCCCCGCACGCTGCGGTGGTTGAGGTAGGCCACCATGAGCATCGCCTTGACGACGCTGGCCGAGCGGGCGGTGCGTCGCGCGCGGTACCCGTACAGCCGGCTCTCCGTGCGCACGGCGAACGACACCGACCCGGCGCGCCGCACCGCGTACGCCTTGGCGGCGGCCACCGCCGGGCCCCACTCGCGCGGGGGCGGATCGGGAGCGGGCTCCCGTCTGGCCCAAGCGACGGGCGCGCCCACGGCGCACGTGACCAAGCAAACGAAGAGGATCGCCGCAACGCGCGCCACTCCCGCAAGCTACCCGCCCGTTCCGACGCCGGCCATAGGATTGACCGCATGCGGATCGGGCTCTTTCTCGCCTACTGGCCCTGGTTCTCCCCCGAGGAGCAGATCGACCTGGCCCGCCAGGCCGACCGCGAGGGGCTGGACTCGGTGTGGGTCTCCGAGGCCTGGGGGCAGGATGCCGCCACCGTGCTCGGCCACATGAGCGCGGTGACCGAGCGCGTGGGCCTGGGCTCGGGCCTGTTCCAGATCCCCGCCCGCTCGCCGGCGATGACGGCCATGGCCGCCGCCACCCTGGACACCCTCTCGGACGGCCGCTTCCGCCTGGGCTTGGGCGTGTCGGGCCCACAGGTATCCGAGGGCTGGCACGGCGTCTCGTTCGCGCGGCCGCTCGCGCGCACGCGTGAGTACGTGGAGGTCGTGCGGGCGGCGCTCGCCCGCGAGGGCCCGCTCGAGTACCAGGGCGAGGAGTACCGGCTGCCGGTGGAGGGCACGGGCCTGGGCAAGCCGCTGAAGCTGCTCATCCGCCCGCCCCGGCCCGACATCCCCATCTACCTGGGTGCCATCGGCCCGCGCGCCGTGGCCCAGACCGGCGAGATCGCCGACGGCTGGCTTCCGTTCTTCTTCGACCCGGATCGCGGCGAGGAGATCATCGCGCCCGTCCGGGCCGCCGGCCGCGCCGTCGACGTGTCCCCGTGCGTGCTGGTGTGTGTGGACGACGACGTGGCCGCCGCGCGCGACCTGGCGCGCCCCTGGCTCGCGATCTACCTCGGCGGCATGGGCGCCAAGGGCAAGAACTTCTATGTGGAGACCGCCGAGCGGATGGGCGCGGGCGAGTCGGCCCGGCGGGTGCAGGAGCTGTTCATGTCCGGCGACCGCGAGGGCGCCGCGGCCGCGCTCAGCGACGAGCTCATCGATGCCTCGGCCATCTGCTGTCGCTCCGATGAGCTGGACGACCGGCTGGCCGCCTACGAGCGCGCCGGGGCCGACTGCCTGCTGGCCATGCCCTTCGGCGACCGCCCTCGGATCGTCGAGGCGCTGGCCGCGGCAGCCCGCGGCGCCGCCGCATGAGCGGCGACCAGCAGGCGCTGCCGCCCACGGGCATCGACGGCAGCGGGCTCTCGGGGCCCCATCCGGTCGGCGAGTACGCCCAGGCGCTGCGGGAGCGCCTGCGCAAGTTCACACGCGTGCAGGTCTTCGGCGAGGTGTCCGGCCTGGGCGTGCGGGCCAAGGCCGTGTACTTCGAGTTGCGCGACGCCAACGGCGCCCTGCCGTGCTCGATGTGGCGGTCGGACTTCGACCGCCTGAACGTGCGCCTGGAGAACGGGATGCAGGTGGTCCTGGCCGGGGGCTGCGACTACTACACCGGCAGCGCCACGTCCTCCCCCTCCTTCTCGTTCCGCGCGACCGGCCTGAAGGTGGCTGGCGAGGGCGAGCTGCTGGCCCAGATCGAGCGGCTGCGGCGCAAGCTGCACGCTGAAGGATTGTTCGAGCCTCAGGGGCTGCTGCCCCGCCCGGCGCTGCCGCAGTCGATCGGGGTGGTCACGGGCCAGGCCGGCAAGGCGCGCGACGACGTGCTGGCCGGGCTTCGCCGGCGCGGGTGGGCAGGGCGCGTGGTGTGGGGGTTTGCGCCCGTGCAGGACCGGCGCGCAGCGCCCGCCATCTCGATGGCGTTGCGGGACCTGGTGGCCGTCGGCGACGTCGACGTGATCGTGGTCGCTCGCGGCGGTGGCTCGGTGATGGACCTGATGGCCTTCTCCGACGAGGCCCTGTGCCGGACGGTCGCCCTGCTGCCCGTGCCGGTGATCGCGTCGGTGGGGCATCACACCGATCGCACGCTCATCGACGACGTGGCGGCCGTCTCGTGCTCGACGCCCACCCACGCCGCGGAGACCGCTGTGCGGCTGGACTGCCGCGAGGCGCGCGCCGCCGCGGCGGCGGCGGGAGTTCGCCTGGAGCAGCTCGGCCGCCGAGCCGTGGTGGAGCGGGCGCGACGGCTGTCGGAGTTCACGCGTGCGCCCGCGGCCGCGCTGCACCGCCACCGCGCAAGGGCCCACCAGCAGCTGCGCGAGATGCGCGCCTCCGGACGGCGGCGGCTCGCGGAGGAGATACATGTGAGCGACCGGCGGCTGCTGGTGCTCAGGCGCAAGGCCGACACGGCGACCGCCGCCCTGCACCGCGAGCGTGACCCGGCGGTGGCTCGCTCGCGGGAGCTCGGCCGTGCGGGCCCCGCTGCGCTGGCCCGGCGCGCGAAGGAGCTGGAGGCGCTGAGGGTCGCGCTGGCGGCTCACGATCCGTCGCGGGTGCTCGAGCGCGGCTACGCGCTCGTGGAGACCCCGGCGGGAGAGCTCGTGACCAGCGCCCGCGCGGCGCGGGCGGCTGCCGACGTCTCGCTGCGCTTCCACGACGACAGCGTCACGGCCAGGGTCGAGGACCGATGACCGACGAGGCCCGCACCTACGAGTCGGCCGCGGCACGGATCGAGGAGATCATCAAGCGCCTGGACTCCGGGGCCGCGGGGCTGCGGGAGACGCTGGACCTCGTTCAGGAGGGCCGGTCGCTGGTGGACTTCTGCGCCTCGGAGCTGGAGGCGGTGGGCCGCGGCCTGGAGGAGCTGCGGCTCGACGAGCTGGTGGCGCGGCTGGAGTCAGGCGCCGGCGCGGCGCAGGCCGGCCCGCCGCCCGAGCAAGGTTCCTGAAAGCCGAGAGCCGGCGCTAGGCCGGCTCCCGTTCAGCTCTCTGCAGGCGAATCAAGTGCGACCCGTCCTCGCGATAACTGTCTAACGAGTTCCGTAACCGGAACCCGGTCGGATCAAACCTGTCAGATCCGCTCGATCAGCGTGCCGGTTCCCAGGCCGCCGCCGCAGCACATGGTGACCAGGCCGACCTGCTTGTCCGAGCGCTCGAGCTCGTGCAGGAGGGTCGTGAGCAGCCGCGCACCGGTGGAACCCAGCGGGTGGCCGATGGCCATCGCGCCGCCGTTCACGTTCACGCGGTCCATGTCGGCGTCCAGCTCGCGCTGCCATGCGGCCACCACGGGCGCGAACGCCTCGTTGATCTCCACGAGGTCGATGTCGTCCATGGTCATCCGGTTGCGTTCGAGCAGCTTCCGGGTGGCGGGGATGGGGCCGGTGAGCATGATCACCGGGTCCACGCCGACCGTGACCTGGTCGACCACACGCGCGCGCGGCTTGAGCCCCAGGGACTCGGCCTTGCCCCGCTCCATCAGCAGCACCGCGGCGGCGCCGTCGGAGATCTGCGACGAGTTGCCGGCCGTGATCTTGCCGTCCTCCTTGAAGGCGGGCTTGAGCGCGGCGAGCTTCTCGATGTCCGTTCCGGGGCGAATGCCCTGGTCGCTCACATAGGTGTCCCCGTTGACCTGGTAGGGCACGATCTCGCGCTCGAACCGGCCCTCCTCGGTGGCCTGGTGGGCCAGCGCGTGGGACCGGACGGCCAGCTCGTCCAGCTCCGACCGGGGGATCTCCCACTGGTCGGCGATCATCTCGGCCGACAGTCCCTGCGGGATCAGGTTGTAGTGCTCGAGCAGCTCGGGCGAGAACGCCGCGCCGTGCTCGGACTGCACCTGGAACCCATCGGCGAACGAGATGTGGCCCATGTGCTCGACGCCCGAGCCGATGGCGCAGTCCAGCACCCCGGCGCCCACCTGGGCTGCGGCGAAGTTCACGGCCTGCTGGGCCGAGCCGCACTGGCGGTCGATCGTGGTGGCCGGCGTCTCGATGGGCAGCCCCGCCTCGAGCCAAGCGTTGCGGCCGATGTTGAAGCCCTGCTCGCCGAACTGCTGCACGCAGCCGGTGATCACGTCCTCGACCTCGCTCCCGTCGACGCCCGCGCGCTCGACGAGCTCCGAGTAGGTCTTCGAGAGGAGGTTGCTGGGGTGGGTGTCCTTGTAGTAGCCCTTCTCCTCGTGACCGCGCCCGACGGGGGTGCGCACCGCCTCCACGATCACTACCTCGCGATTTCCGTTCTGCATGAGCTGTCGGCCCTCCGAGTGTGTTGTCGCCCTTGGCGAGACGGCGTCTACGCGCCATCCACGGCTAGGGTACTTCATTGACTGGTGAGTCAACCAAACACCGATAAGGCGCTTGGGATAGCGGGATCGGGGGCCATCGCCTGCGGCCTGGCGCGGCTGGCCGGACCCGTTATGGGGACCATCGTGTGGGCCCGCAGCGAGCCGTCAGCCGAGCGCGCGCGGGCGCGGCTGGATGGCAGCGCGGAGATCTCGACCGACCTCGATGACCTGGCGGGCTGCGCCGTGGTGGTCGAGGCGGTGGCGGAGGACAGCGCGGTCAAGGGCGACCTGCTCGCCCGGCTGGGCGGCCTGCTGGCCGACGGCGCGCTGCTGGCCACCACGACCTCATCGCTGTCGATCTCCGACCTGGCGCGCGCCAGCGGCCGCCCCGACCGCTTCTGCGGGCTGCACGTGTTCAACCCGGTGGAGAGGATGAAGCTGGTGGAGCTGGCCTTCCCCTCGGAAGCCGCGGCGGACACCCGAGCGGGGTTCACGGATCTGTGCGAGAAGCTGGGCAAGACCGCCGTGGAGGTTCCCGACGTGCCCGGGTTCGTGGTGAACCGCCTGCTCTTCCCCTACCTCTTCGAGGCGGTGGCCCTGGCCGACGAGCACGGCCTCGAGCCCGCCGAGGTCGATGCGTGCATGAAGCTCGGCGCCGGCCACCCGATGGGCCCCCTCGAGGTGCTCGACTTCGTGGGGCTGGACGTGGCGGCGGCGATCGGCCAGTCAATAGGCGCCGACGTGCCCGGCCGGCTCACCGACCTGGTCGAGCAAGGGCGCCTGGGCCGCAAGAGCGGCTCCGGCTTTCACGACTACGAGTAGCGGCCGGGGCCGCGCTCAGGCGGCCTGGCGCTTGTCCGGCGGGGCGAGCCTGGCGGTTAGGTCCCACACCACGTCGGCCTCGCCGATGCCCTGCGCCCGTGCGAGCTCGGCCACCCGGTCCCACGGGAGCTCGGCGTCCGGCAGGTCGTCCCAGCGAGCGAAGTCCAGCGCCTCCAGGGCGCCGCCCAGCGAGGGGCCGGTCTCACCCTGAGCCCTGATGAGCGCCCGCAGCGCATCGCGCTGAGAATCGCTGAGCCTGACGCACCACATGCAAGACCTCCCTGGCTGGTGACGGGACAGGGACTTGCGAAGCGAAGCTAGCGGCGCCCGCGGACGGACGGACCCTCGCCGTCAGGCGCCCTCGGTTGCCTCGCGCGGCAGGTCCTCGGCGGGTGTGGCCTCCGGGCGCCCGTGGTCGCGGATGCGGATGGCCTCGATGCGGTTCTCGCGCACGGACTCGACCCGCAGCGAGTAGCCGTCGGCGCGCACCATGTCGCCTCGCTTGGGCAGTCGCCCGAGCTCGGCGAAGATGTACCCGCCGACCGAGTTGTAGGCGTCCGTGTCCACCGGGAGCCCGAGGCCGTAGTCCTCGAGGTCGGTGACGGGCACGTGACCGCGGACCCACCAGTCGCCGTTGGCCAGCCGGCGCACCCCGGCCACCGCCGGGTCGGTCTCGTCGGCTATCTCCCCCACCACCTCCTCCACGATGTCCTCGATCGAGACGATGCCCGCGGTGCGGCCGTACTCGTCGACGACCACCGCCAGCGACGCCCGCTCGCGCTGCAGGTCGGCCAGCAGGTCGTCAAGCGGCTTGGTCTCGGGCACGATCAGCGCGTCCTTCACGCTGGCGACGATCGACGCGTCCGGGCCCTCGGCCATCAGGCGGCGCGCCAGCGAGTTGTTGTGCACCACGCCCCGGATGCGGTCGGTGTTGCCCTCCTCGGTGACCACCAGGCGCGTGTGGCCCGAATCCACGCACCGCCGCAGCGCCGCCTCGGCGGTTTCCGACACGTCCACGGTGACAACCGCGGGTATCGGCGTCATCACCTGACGGGCCTGCTGCTCGTGCAGGTGAAAGACGCCCGAGAGCATGCCCGCCTCGCCCGGGTCGAGCTTGCCGCCGCTCTGGCTCCGCGCGATAATCAGCTTGAGGTCGTCGGAGGACGAGACCTCCTCGAACTCCGCCTTGGGGTTGACCCCCACCGCGCGCAGCATCGCGTTCGAGGCGCTGTTCAGCAGCCAGATGAGCGGCTTGAAGCTCACGCGGAACAGCTCGAGCAGGCGAGCCGTGCGGCGCGCCGTGGACTCGGCATGAGTGATCGCATAGATCTTCGGGACCTGCTCGCCGATCGTGATGTGCAGGGCCGTGGTGATCAGGTAGGCGATGCCGATGCGAGATCGCCAGCGACAGCCCATGCGAGACGGAGTCGCCGATCGCCGACTCGAGCAGGCTGGCGATCGCAGGCTCGCCCATGAAGCCGATGCCCAGCGA
This sequence comes from uncultured Thermoleophilaceae bacterium, assembly GCA_963755215.1. Classification (GTDB taxonomy): domain Bacteria; phylum Actinomycetota; class Thermoleophilia; order Solirubrobacterales; family Thermoleophilaceae; genus JAAYBF01. Next base: position 92,064 of record CAVWIW010000011.1, on the reverse strand, counting down.
GGCCATCGTGATCCCCAACTGGCAGGCCGAGAGGTACTCGTCGATCCGGTCGATCTGCCGCGCCGCCAGGGCCGCGCCGCGTACCCCCTCCCCTGCCATCTCGTCCACGCGCGCAGAGCGGGCGCGTACGAGGGCGAACTCGGCCGCCACGAAGAACCCGTTGGCGGCGACGAGCACAGCGACGCCGACCAGCAGGAGCAGCTCGGTCATGGTGCCCCCAGTTGCGGGCAGGCAGCGCCCGCGGGGGGCCTACTTCGAGGAGGTTCGTCGTCGCTCATCCGAGTGACGCTGTGACGCTAGCAGAGGCCGGAGCGGCCTATGCCAAGCCGTCGATGCGCTCCGCCAGGTCGAAATCGGCCGCGGTCAGGCCGCCCTCGGAGTGGGTCGTGACCGTCACCGTGACGGTGTCCCATGAGATCGAGAGGTCGGGGTGGTGGTTCATCTCCTCCGCCACCGGCAGCAGCTCGTTCACGAACCCCACCGACCCCTTGAAGTCCCCCCGCTCGAAGCCCTTCTCGATCGCCTCGCCGGAGCGCTGCCACCCCTCGAGGCCGGCCAGACGCTCCTTCACTTGCTCGTTCTCAAGACGTGCCATCGTTCCTCCTCGATGCGAATTGCCTCACTTGTGCCCTCCTCGACCGAGATGCTGTTCGCGCTCGGCCTGGGCGGCAGCGTCGTGGCGGTCACCCATGAGTGTGATTATCCGCCAGGCGCGTCCGAGCTGCCCCATCTGACCCGCAGCGTGATCCCCGACGGCCTGTCCGCGGGTGACATCGACGCGGCCGTGCGTGAGCGGACCGAGGCCGGCCGCGCGCTCTACGAGCTCGACGAGCCCGCACTGGCTGAGCTCGAGCCCGACCTGATCGTCACCCAGGCCGTATGCGAGGTCTGCGCGGTGTCGTTCGACGACGTGGTGGCCGCCGCGGCGCGGCTGCCGTCGCGCCCGGAGGTCCTCTCGCTCGACCCCTCGACCCTCGGAGAGGTTCTGGCGGACGTGCCGCGCCTGGCGGCCGCGGCCGGCGTGCCCGAGGCGGGCAAGCAGCTCTCCGATGAATGCGGGCGGCGGATCGAGTCCGTGGAGTCGGCGGTGGCGGGCGCCGGCCGGCCGCGCGTGGCCGCCGTGGAGTGGCTGGACCCGCTGTACGTGGGCGGCCACTGGGTGCCGCAGATGATCGAGCTCGCCGGCGGCGAGGACGTGATGGGGATGCCCGGCGAGAAGTCGCGCACGGCCGACTGGGCGGAGCTGAAGGCGGCCGCCCCCGAGGTCGTGGTCTCCATGCCCTGCGGCTACGACGCCGAGCGAGCGGCCACCGAGACCAGTGCTGCGGGCGACCGGCTCGCCGGCCTGGAAGCCAGGGTGGCCGCGGTGGACGCCTCCGCCTATTTCTCGCGGCCAGGGCCGCGGCTGGTGGACGGCATCGAGCTACTCGCGCACCTGCTGCATCCAGGGGCAGTGCCCGAGCCGCCGCCGGGGCGCTTCCGCTGGGTTGAGTCAGTGCTCAGTGCGTAGTGCTTGGTGCCTAAGCCGGGCCGGACACCGCTATCGAGCCCACCACGGCCGCCACGCCCAGAGCGCCGGCCAGGACGGTCGCGAGCATCGCGGGCATCCGCGCGCGGTCGGGCAGCTCGAACATGAGCGCGGCTGCCACGGCGCCGCCCACGAGCCCGCCGATGTGGCCGCCGATCGAGATGTTGGGGATCGTGAACGTGATGAGCAGGTTCAGGCCGATCCACAGGCCCAGGCCGCTCTCCATGGGGTTGACGCCGCGGTTTCGCATGACCACCACGGCCGCGCCCATGAGCCCGAAGATCGCGCCCGAGGCGCCCACCGTCGGCGCCGTGGGCTCCAGCAGCAGCGCGCCGAACGAGCCGGCCAGCAGCGACACGAAGTAGATCACCCCGAAGCGCAACCGCCCGATCGCGGGCTCCAGCAGGCCACCCAGGATGTACAGGCCGAACATGTTGAACAGCAGGTGGATGAAGCCCGTGTGCAGGAAGCCCGCGGTGAGGATGCGCCAGTACTCCCCGCTGTCGACCGCCGGGCGCGACACCGAGCCGTCGGTGAGCAGCGTCGAGCCCAGGCCGCCGCCGCCCGTGGCGCTGGCGCCGCTCAGGAAGGTGCCGAGCGCCACCGCCACGTTGATCCCGATGAGCACGTAGGTGAGCGTGGGCTCCTCGACTGAGCTCACCGTCTTCACCTTCGTGCGCTGGCGCGCGCACTCCGGGCAGCGCATGCCCACCGGCGTGACCGTCATGCAGTCCGGGCAGATCGGCCGGCCGCAGTTCGAGCACGAGACGCCCGTCTCGCGGTCGGGGTGGCGGTAACAGGTCTCCATCCGAGCTGAGACTAGTCAACGCTCCCGGCGTCGCCGGGGCGGTCGCGACGCCCGCCGCCGGGCGCCGGCCGTGCTCAGAGCTCGACGGTGAGGATGGGGTCCTCGCCGGGGGCGCGGGCGCCTCCGGCACGCTCCCGCGTGACGGCCACGGCGTCGGCACCCGTCAGGTCGTCGGTGACCACGGCGGAGCCCTGGCCGTCCTCACCCACGGTGAACAGCGAGTCCTGGGGAACATACGAGTCGCCGCGCTGGACCCACACCTGGTAGGTGCGGCCGGGGGTCAGCTCGGGCATGCCGGTCACGCGCAGCACCGCACCGTCGTCCTTGCCCTCTGGAATCTCGAGGCTGCCGCCGCCGGAGGGAATCCGCGCCCTGTCGACCTGCGCGGACAGGGTCTGGCTGTCCTCGACGAAGACGGCCTGGGTGGCCGCGAAGCCGAGTGCCGCGCCCACGACCAGCACCACCGACGCCGCGGCCAGTGCCGTGCGGGGCCGCGCGCCTGCCAACGCTGACGCCGCGACTGCGGTGCGCTCGCGCAGGCGCGTGAACAGGCCTGGCCGCGAGCGACCCTCGCGCTCGCGGACATCGGCCTCGACCGCCTGCATCAGCGACGCCTTGAGGGTCGGCGGCGCCTCCATCGGCTCTACCGAGCGCGGCAGCGCGTCCACGGCAGGGCGCAGGCGCTCGACCTCGTCGCGGCACACATGGCACTCATCGAGGTGGCTCTCGAAGGCCCGCTCCTCGACGTCGACGAGCGCCCCGAGCAGGTAGGGGGCCACGTTCTCCCACTGGATGTCGTGGCGCTCGATGCTCATGCGGGCTCCTCCGCCAGCTCGCGCCGGAGCTTGTCGAGGCTCAGCCGCATGCGGCCCTTCACGGTGCCGATGGGCATGTCCAGCATCTCCGCGATCTCGCTGTGGCTGTAGCCGCCGAAGTAGGCCAGCTCGATCACGCGCGCCTGCTCCTTTGGCAGCCCGGCAATCGCGGCGCGCACCTGTCGGGCCTCGTCGCGGCGGGCCGCCTGAACGTCGGTCTGCTCGCGCTCGGGCGCCTCGTGAATCTCCTCGATGCCCTCGGCGCTGGCTCGGCGGCGGTCGTGGACCAGGTTGCGCCGAAGCGCGTCGATGGCGCGGTGGTGCACGATCCCCAGCACCCACGTGCGCACGCTTCCGCGCTCTGGCGCATACCGCAGCCGGCTCCGCCAGATCGACAGGAAGGCCTCCTGCGAGATGTCCTCCGCCGTGACTCGGTTGCCCACCATCCGGTAGGCCAGCGAGAAGGCGGCGCCGCCGTGGCGGTCATAGAGCACCTCGAACGCGCGCGGCTGCCCTTGGGCGACCAGGTGCATGACCTCCTCGTCGGCGAGGCTGGGGATGTCGTCGGGACGGCCCAAGGCGTATCCATGATTCGGCCTGGGCCAGACGGTGGATCAGTGGAGCTGGACGACGCGCCCTATGCGCAGCGTTCGCAGGTGCCGGTGAGGAGGCGCCGGGCACCTTCCACGCCCCGGTGCTCGGTGCTCGGTGCTCGGGCAGCGAAGGGATCAGGAGCCGGTCCGCCCCAATCTTCGGCCGCGACCAGCGACCGGCGCTCAGCGGTCCAGGCGCTTCGCCAGATCGTCGGCCACGTCACGCACGCTGCGCTCCAGCGCGCGCAGGCCGCCGAACTGGCGCTTCTTCTGCTGCTGGCGGGCGCGCACGAGGACCAGCGCCCCGGCGGCGGCGCCCCCCACCACGACCGCCGCCACCGGCCGGCCCCAGTTGCGGGGGTCGCGCATGGTCGAGAGCTCCCAGTCGGCCAGCTCGTCGGCCGCCAGGTCGGTGATCTCCGACAGCCCGCGCTCCAGGCGGTCGGACAGGCCCTCGGAGGGCTCGACCGGCACGAGAGCCGAGCGCAGCAGCGCCTCGACGTCCCCGAACTCACTCATCCGTGACCTCCTCGTCCTTGAGCCCCTGCTCGAGCTGCTTGATGGCCCGGTGTATCAACACCTTGGTCGCTCCCTCGGAGCGGTCCAGCGCACGGGCGATCTCGCGGTTGTCCATTCCCAGCGCGAAGCGCATGATCAAGGCCTCGCGCCGGTCGTCGGGCAGCTTGGACACGCCCTCCAGCACCGCCTGCAGCTCCTGGCGTCCCTCCACCAGGTCCTCGGTGCCGTGCGGGTCGGACACGATGGCCGCGTCCTCGAGTTGGGTCTGTGGCCGGCGCGAGCGGTCGCGGTAGTAGTTGGCGGCCAGGTTGTGGGCGATCCGGATCAGCCACGGCCGCAGCGGCCGGCCGTTGGACTCGCGCTGCGCTCGCGCGAAGTGCCGGTAGGCCTGCAGGAAGGTCTGCTCGGTGAGGTCCTCGGCGTCGTGGTGGTTGCCCACCCTGTAGTAGGCGTAGGAGTAGACGTCGCGCAGATGGGTGCGGTAGAGCTCCGTGAAGTCGCCGTCCAGGCGCTGCTTCTCCGCGATCGAGTCCAAGCATGGAGCAGCCTACCCCCGGCACGGCGTCAGGCCGCGCGGCGCTCCGCGCGCTCGTGGGCCACCGCGTGCTCCGTGGGCATCTCCCCGCCGAGCCACGCCCATTGCAGTTCGACGCACGGCCAGATCCGCGCCGTGACCTCGTGCGCGAGCCGCGGCGACGGCTGGTCGAGCAGCGGATAGGTGAGCGGGCGCCCGCAGCGCACGTCCACTCGCACGGGGCGGATCCGCCACCCGCGCCGCGCCCGGTCGGAACCCTTCACGGCGATGGGCACGACGGGCGCCCCGCTCTGCAGGGCCAGCCGGCCGATCCCGCGCCGCGGCTCGGCGAGTGGCCCGATGCGGTTGCGCGTGCCCTCCGGGAAGATCACCACGGCCTCCCCGCGCTCGAGCAGCGTGAGGGCCGTGGTCATCGCCTCCTCGTCGGATTCGCCGCGCCTGACGGGGAACGCGCCCATGCAGTTCAGGACCCAGCCGAGCAGCCGGATGTCGAACAGCTCGCGCTTGGCCACGAAGTAGATCGGCCGCCGCAGGCAGCAGCCGATCACGAACGGATCGAGAAAGCTGCGGTGATTGGCGGCCAGAAGCAGCGGTCCGTCGGGGATGTGCTCGCGGCCGGTCCTGTGCAGCCGGAAGTACACGTGGATCGCCGGCTTGAGGATCGACCGCAGGCTCCAGTAGACGAGCTTGTTGACGCCGCGCTCGCGGATCCGCCGGTGGTGAAGGGCCAGGCGCTCGGGTGGGGCCGCTGCCATCACCTCAGCTACCCGGGCCGGCTCACCCCGTTACGCTGCGCCCATGGACGTTCGGAGGAGCGTGAACGGGGCGATAGCCGGCGGTGCGGCCGCAGCCGTGTGGGCTGCCCAGCAGCCGGCCGACAAGCGCGCCTTTCAGAGCAGCTACGACGACGTGGAGCTGCTGGGCAAGCTAGTGACCCGCGGCGACGCCTGGCCGGTGGCCGGACTGGCGCTCCACCTGCAGAACGGGGCGGTGTTCGGCGCCGTCTACTCGCAGCTCCGGCCGTTCCTGCCCGGCCCCCACGTCGCGCGTGCGCTGACCATGGCCATGGCCGAGCACGTGGCCCTGTGGCCGCTCGGCCGGCTCGTGGACCGCTACCACCCCGCCCGCAAGCAGCTCACGCCACTTACGGGCAACCCGCGCGCGTTCGCGCAGGCCGCCTGGCGGCACCTCATCTTCGGGCTCGTGCTCGGAGAGCTCGAGCGGCGCCTGAACACCGACCGTGCGGAGGACGAGCCCCCGCCCGTTCCCGCGTCATCCAACGGCCACGGCAACATCGAGATGGCCGTGGGCGCGGCGTAGACTCGGCCACCGCGCCGGAGTAGCTCAGTTGGCAGAGCAGCGCTCTTGTAAAGCGCAGGTCGTCGGTTCGAGTCCGACCTCCGGCTTCGCGCGCGTCTGAGCGCTCAGCGCACGGTCCCACCGCGCCCGCCGTAGCGCGCTCCCAGGCCAAAGCCGCCGCTGGGAATGCCGGCGACGAGGATCAGGATCGCAGCCACTAGGCCCAGGATCGTGGATCCCGTGATGGCCACCAGCAGCAGATACGCCAGTGCCGCCACCAGCAGGGTGATGAGAATTCCGACCATTCGACCTCCCTAGGTTGAGTGGCCTTCGAATTACCCGGGGGTCGGGGGGCCAAACCGCTCTCTAGAGCGGGACAGCGCGCGAGTCCAGGTGCGCGCCGACCTTGCGCTTGACGCGCTGGAGGGCGTTGTCCACCGTCTTGGTGTCGCACGCCAGTCGCTCGGCCACCTCCTCGTAGGAGCGCCCGTCGAGATACAGCGACAGCACGGAGCTCTCCAGCTCTGACAACACGCTCGAGAGGCAGCCCACCAGGCTGTGGAGCTCCTCGGTGGAGATCACCTGGTTCACGGGGTCGTGGACCGTGGGCCCGGGCAGCAGCTCGTCGAGCGTCGGGTCGCCGTCGCCCCCCGAGGCGGCTGGGGTCTGCGAAAACGAGACGTACTCGTTGAGCGGGGTGTGCTTGTTGCGGGTCGAGGTCTTCACGGCCGTGATGATCTGCCGCGTGATGCACAGCTCGGCGAAGTTCCGGAAGCTCGACTCGCGGTCGGTACGGAAGTCCCGCACCGCCTTGTAGAGCCCAACCAGGCCCTCCTGCACGAGATCGTCGGCATCGCCGCCGATCAGGAAGTACGAGCTGGCCTTGAGCCGGACGAAGCCGTGGTACCGCTTGACGATGCGGTCGTAGGCATCGGGGCGGCCCTGCTTGGCCAGTGCGATCAGATAGTTGTCCTCTGGCTCAGCCTGAGCCTGAGACCGGGCGGGTACCGACGTTGAGACAGATGCAGCCACCATTGCTCCTTTCGGGCCTCCCTCGAAGCCCCGAAGCTCAATGGCGCGCTACCTCCCCTGGCGCCGCGCTCATTTGACCGGTCCGAACCTAAAGCTCGACTCCAGCCTTATCCAATGGCGCGGCAGTATGACGTGTTATGGACCCCTGTCAAGCCCCGCGGTGCGCAGATGCAAGATCCCGTACACCAGCGCGGCCGCCGCGGTGGACACGTTGAGCGACTCGACCCGCCCCCTCAGCGGCAGCGCCACGAGCTGATCGCAGGTCTCGGCCACGCGTTTGCGCAGCCCGCGGCCCTCCGATCCCAGCACCAGCGCGACCCGGCCCGAGTAGTCGGGCCGGTCATAGGGCACCGCGCCCTCGCCCGATGCCGCGCCGTAGACCCAAGCTCCCCGCCGCTTGCCTTCCTCCAGCCAGTCGGCCAGGTTGCGGACCTGCGCCACGGCCAGATGCTCGACAGCCCCAGCCGATGCCTTGCATGTGGCCGGGGTGACCTCCGCCGACCTCCGCTGCGTGACCACCACGCCCGCGGCCCCGGCGGCCTCGGCCACCCGGCAGACGGCGCCCAGGTTGTGCGGGTCCTGAACCTCGTCGAGGCACACCACCAGTGCGTCCTCGGCGTCGAGCAGCGACCCGGCGTCGGCGTAGGGGTAGGGGTCGACCTCGACGCAGGCACCCTGATGGTCGCGCGAACCGCAGAGCGACTCCAGCTCCTCGTCGGCCGCAGAGCGGGCGCCGGCCTCGCGCAGCCAGGGCTCGGAGCTCAGCGCAGCTGGGCTGGCCCAAAGGGTGTGGGCGGCGCGGCGGCCCCGCAGCGCCTCGCGGACGGGGTTACGGCCGTAGACGATCACCCGTGGCGGACCAGGCGCGCGCCCTCGGCCGTGTCGCGCACCTCGTAGCCGCGCTCGGCCAGCTCGTCGCGCAGGCGGTCCGCCAGCTCGAAGTCACGTGCCGCCCGGGCCGCCTCGCGGCGCTGGAGCAGGTCCTGGGCCGCGGTGTCGGGGCCGTCGTCGTCCGGCGCGTCCAACACCCCCTCGAGCCCCAGCGCGTGCAGCATCTCCGGCAGCCGCCCGGGGCCCATCTCCTCGCCGGCATCGAGGCGGCGATTGGCGTCGCGCACCCAGTCGAAGAGCACGGCTCGCGCGGCCGGGGTGTCGAAGTCGTCCGCGAGCCGATCGAAGAACCGCTCGGCCAGCCCGTCGAGCTCAGCCGGCTCGGGGCCGTCCGGGTCCAACCGCCGCCCGAGCTCGCGCAGGCGGTCCACCGCCCGCCCTGCGTCCTCGAGAGCCTCGGGGGAGAACGCGAGCGGCTGGCGGTAGTGGCCCTGGCCGAAGTACATGATCAGCGCGAGGCTCCCGTACTCCTCGATCGCCTGATGGAGGAGGCGAATGTTGCCCACCGACTTGGCCATCTTCTCGTCGCCCATCCGCACCATCCCGTTGTGCATCCAGATGCGCGCGAGCGGGGCGTTGCGGGCCGCCTCGGTCTGGGCGATCTCGTTCTCGTGGTGAGGGAACACCAGGTCCGAGCCGCCGCCGTGGATCTCGAAGTCGGTGCCCAGCAGCTGCTCGGCCATCGCCGAGCACTCGATGTGCCAGCCCGGCCTGCCCTCTCCCCACGGCGCCGGCCAGGCCGTGTCCTCGCCCTCCTTGCGGGCCTTCCAGAGGGCGAAGTCCCGGGGGCTACGCTTGAGCTCCGCAGCGTCGTCGCCCTCGCCCTGCTGCATCTCCTCGGCGGGGCGGTTCGAGAGCTTGCCGTAGTCGCGGAACCCCGCCACGTCGAAGTACACATCGCCGCCGGCCGCGTAGGCGTGACCGGAGTCGATCAGGTCAGCGATCAGGTCCACGATCGGCCCGATCGTCTCCGCGGCCCGCGGCTCGTGGTCGGGGCGCCCGAGGCCCAGGGCGTCGGTGTCGGCCTCGTAGGCCGCGGTCATGCCGGCCGCAAGCTCGGTGCTGGGCACGCCGGCGTCGCGGGCCGCCGCGTAGATCTTGTCGTTCACGTCCGTCACGTTCTCGACCAGGGTCACGGTGAGCCCCTCGTGCTCGAGGAAGCGCTTGAGCAGCGCGAAGACGACGAAGGGGCGGGCGTTGCCCACGTGCACGCGGCCGTACACCGTGGGGCCGCAGGCGTAGATGCCCACCCGTCCCGGCTCGCGCGGCTGGAGGGGCCGCAGCTCCCCGCTGAGCGTGTCGTGGAGGCGTATCTCGCGCACGCCCGCAGGCTATGCCACGGGTGGGCGGCGATCCGCCCAGGGACGCTCCGCCTCCATCTGCGCCGCCAGCGAGAGCAGGGTGCCCTCGTCCCCGGGCTTCCCCACCAGCTGGACGGCCAGCGGCAGGCCGTCGTCGGTGAAGCCCGCCGGCACCGAGGCGGCCGGCTGGCCGGTGGCGTTCCAGGGGACCGTGAACGGATACACGCGCAGCATCCCGATCAGCGTCCGGAACGCGCCCATCCCCTCCCACTCCGCCGCGCGCACCTGCGTGCGGGTGGTGATGGGCGTCATGAGCACGTCGTGGTCGGCGAAGAGGCGGTTCACGCGCTCGGCGTGAGCGGCCTCGTCGCGCATCGCCTTCTCCAGCACCGGGCGCGGGATGCCGCGACCCAGGCGGGCGAAGCCGCGGGTGCGCCGCGACAGTCGCGCGGGTTGGGGCACCCTGGCCGCGTCGTCCTCGATGCCCTTGAGGAAGCGCGGCGTGACCACCTCGCCAAGGCGACCGTAAGCCGGGTCCCGATCCTCCACGCTGTGGCCGAGGGAGCGCAGGAGGTCGGCCGTCTCTCGCAGCGCCGTGCGTGGCGCCTCGCCCACGGGCATCGGCATGGACGGGCGCGCCGACACCGCGATCCGCAACGTGCCGGGAGGCCGGGTGGCGTAGTCGGCGAAGGGCTGGGCGGGCGGAGGCGGGGTGTGGGCGTCGCCCTCCGCGGCGCCGCTGACAACGTCCAGGAACAGCGCGTTGTCGAGCACGGTGCGCGTTACCGCGCCCGCCACGCTCATGCCGTGCCAGTGCTGGGGGTCGGGCATGAGCGAGACGCGTCCCCGCTGGGGCTTGAGGCCGAAGAGGCCGCAGCAGGCGGCCGGGATGCGAATCGAGCCGCCGCCGTCGGTGGCGTGGCCCGCCGCGGCCAGGCCGGCCGCCACCGCCGCGGCGCTGCCGCCGCTCGAGCCACCGCATGTCCGGTCGGTGTTCCACGGGTTGCGGGTGACCCCCCAGTTCATGGACTCCGTGGAGCCGGTGATGGCCAGCTCCGGCAGGTTGGTCTTGCCGAGGATCACCGCTCCCGCCGCACGCAGACGGCGCACGATCTCGGCGTCGGCGGTGGCGCGATCCGGGAAGGCGCCCGTGCCGTGGGTGGTCAGCTCGCCCGCCACGTCCACGTTGTCCTTGACCGCCACCGGAACGCCCAGCAGCGGCCGCTCCTCCCCAGCGGTGCGGCGCCGGTCGGCTTGCTCGGCCTCCGCCAGCGCCCGCTCCGCCATGACCACGCGGTAGGAGTTGAGCTCGGGGTCGATGCGCTCGATCCGCTCCAGATAGGCCTCCGTGAGCTCTCGCGAGCCCACCTCGCCGGCACGCACGAGCTCGGCCTGCCGTGCCGCTCCCGCGAAGGCCAGTTCGGTGGAGTCCACGGCCCGGGACCCTATCCGCCCGAGGCGCTCAGTCGCCGTCGCGCTCGGACGCCGCAGGCCTCTCCACCGTGGCGACTGCCAGCGCGGCCACGCCCTCGCCGCGGCCCACGAAGCCCATGCCCTCGTTGGTGGTGAACTTCACATTGACCTCCAGCGGTGCCAGGCCGGCCGCCTCTGAAAGCCGCGCACGCATCTCGTCGCGGTGCGGTCCGAGCTTGGGCTGCTCGCACACGACCGTGGCGTCCAGGTGCCGCGGAGTCCAGCCGTGAGTGGAGAGGAAGCCGCACACCTCGCGCAGCAGCGCGATCGAGTCGGCGTCGCGCCAGCGCTCGTCGGTGTCCGGAAAGTGCTGGCCGATGTCGCCCAGCCCCGCCGCGCCCAGCAGCGCGTCGATAATCGCGTGGGTGAGCGCGTCGGCGTCGGAGTGGCCGCTGAGGCCGCGTTCGGCCTCCGGGACCCGCACGCCGCCGAGCACGAGCGGCCGACCTTCGTCGAAGCGGTGCGAGTCGTACCCGATGCCCGCCCGGGAGCTCACCCGATCGCCTCCAGGCGCCGGGACCGGCGGTCGAAGGTGGCCAGCTCCTGGACTCCGAGGTCGGTCAGCCACGCCACCGCCTGGTCATAGGCGTGGCCCAGGTGCTCGGGCACGTGCGCGTCGCTGGACAGGACCACCGGACGCCCGGCCTCGAGGCACATCTCGAGGAAGGGGGCGGCGGGATAGATCTCGCCCACCGGCTTGCGCAGCCCGGCCGTGGACACCTCGACCGCGACGTCGGACTCCGCGATGCCGTCCATGGCCAGCTCGTAGAAGCGGCGCAGGTCGCCATCGGGCACCAGGGCGCCATCGCCCCAGACCTTGACCAGGTCGGGGTGGGCGATGATGTCGAACATGCCGGTGCGGGCCGCCTCGCCGAGCGTCTCGAAGTAGCGCCGCCAGACCTTCTCCGGGTCGCTCGAGCGCCACACGTCCCATTCGCTGCCGCGCATGTCCACCGCCTCGTCGCGCAGGAAGTGCACCGAGCCCACTACGTAGTCCCACTCGCGGGCATCCAGCAGCGAGGCCATGCGGTCCTCCCGCCCCGCCACGAAGTCGGCCTCGATGCCCAGGCGCAGGTCGGTCTGCTCGCGGACGAACTCGCAGTAGGCGTCGATGTCGTCGTGGGCGTTCTGGCGCCACCAGGGGTGGGTCCACACCTCCAGGGACTGCGTGAAGCGGTGCACGTGCTCGGACACCCCCAGCTCGGCGATGCCGCGCTCCGAGGCGGCTTCGCGATAGCGCGCGGCGTTCTCGGGGGTGAAGTAGCGCGCCGCCTCGGTGCCGTCGTCGTCCGGTCTCAGGTGGGTGTGCAGGTCGGTCAGCATCGCGCCGCCAGTATGGCCTCGGCCATCCGCAGGTCCAGCGCGGTGGTGACCTTGAGGTTCTCGTGGGCGGACTCCACCACACGCACCGTCCCGCCGACAGCCTCCACCAGCGAGGCATCGTCGGTGGCGCCCGCAAGCACGTCTGGGCTCGCGGCCAGCGCCTCGCGCAGCACCTCGGCCCGGAACACCTGCGGCGTCTGGATCGACCAGAGCGCCGCGCGGTCGAGGGTGCGGACCACGCGGCCGTCCGAATCGGACTCCTTGATCGTGTCGGTCACCGGCGCGGCCGCGATGGCGCCATCGGCGCCCTCCAGCGCGGCTACGCAGCGTCGCACGAGCTCCGGCGTGACCAGCGGGCGCGCCGCGTCGTGCACGACCACCACCTGGGCCTCCGGCGCCGCCGCCAGCGCGTTGCGCACCGACTCCGAGCGCGAGGGCCCGCCGGTCACCCGGTCGGGCGGTCGCTCGTGGCCGGCCGGGACCGCCACGACCACGCGGTCGCAGGCTGCACCGAGCGCCTCGAGGCTCCACTCGAGCATGGGCCGCCCGGCCAGCTCCACGAGCGCCTTCGGTCGCTCCGCGCCGAGCCGTTCGCCGCTGCCGCCGGCGGGCACCAGGCCCACCGTGAGCGGCCGGCGAGAGCCGTCCGGCGGGGTCAACGAGCTCCGGGCAAGGCCCGACCCCGCGTCCCCGCCGGACAGCTCGCCGTACCTAGGCTGTGGCTCCGGCGCCGATGCGCGAGCTGTGCGCCTCCTCGATGAGTGAGTCGAGGTGCGCCTCAGCGTCCTCCTCCTCCATCTCGAGCGCGTACATCAGCTCGGACGCCAGAATCTTCTTGGCGCGCGTGTACATCTGCTTCTCACCCGTCGAGAGCCCCTTCTCGGACTCCCGGATGGCGAGGTTGCGGACGACCTCGGCCAGCTCGAACACGTCGCCGGTCTTGATCTTCTCGCGGTTGTGCTTGAAGCGCCGGTTCCAGTTCTTCGGCATCTGGCTCACGTCGTCGCGGAGCACGGACAGCACCTTGGCCACCGCCTCCTCTCCGATCACCCGTCGCAGGCCGGCCATGCCGGCGTTCTCGCACGGGACCATGACCGTCATGTCGTTGTGCAGGATCTTGATCGTCAGGTACTCGCGGGTCTCGCCGAGCACCTCCTTCTGCTCCTTCTTACAGACCTTGCCCGCCCCGTGATGCGGATATACGACGTTGTCACCGATCTCGTAATCGATGTTGGGAATCTCACGGGTGATCTCGAGGTCCGTGATCTCTTGCTCCGTCGCGCTTTCGGTAATGACTTCCCTCCTAGGTAAATTGGCCCGCCGCCGGCATCGGGGCGGACCCGTTCTCACGTTTGCAGATAGCGGTCCACGAGATTGATCTCCTGGAGCCGGCGAAGGCCCTCGCGGATGTCCTTCGCCCTCATGTCCCCGACCCCCTCGACCGCCTCGAGCTCCCCGTTGCCTGCCGCGAGGATCTCGTCGAGGCCGCCGAACTCCCCCACGATGCCGTGCACCACGAGCCTGGGCAGGCGCGGGATGCGCCCCAGGATCCTGTGACCACGCGGCGCCACGGAGTGGTCGAGCGTGTTGAGCTTGCGGTCATAGCCGAGCAGCTCGGCCAGCCGTCCGAAGTCCAGCAAGTCCTGGTGCGCCAGCCGCGCGAGCGAGTCGAGCACGTTGGCAAAGCTCTCCTCGTTGGGCTCGACCATGTAGTCGTGCACGAGGGCCGCCTTGTCGGCGGCCACTCCCACGATCGTCTCCTCCAGCTGCATCTCGATCAGCCGGCCCTCGGCGCCGAGCTCCACGATGTGGCGCTCGATCTCCACGGCCATGCGGGTCACCAGCTCGCCGCGCTGGAGGACGGTGAGCACGTCGTGCAGGGTCACGCCGCCCTCGAACTCGAGCGCCGTGAGCCGGGTCGACACTTGGTCGAGGCGGCTGCGGTACTTGTCCAGGGTGGCGAGCGCCTGGTTGGCCTTGGCCAGCACGACCGGGATGTCCTCGAGGATGTACTTGGCTCCGTCGAGGTACAGCGACACCACGCTGCGGCTCTGGGAGACGGCGATCACCAGGGCGTCGGTCTGCTTGGAGACGCGCTCCGCGGTGCGGTGGCGGGTGCCGGTCTCCAGCGAGAGGATCGTGGGGTCCGGCATCAGCTGGACGTTGGCCCAGCCGATCTTCGTGGCGTTGGACGACAGGACGATCGCCCCGTCCATCTTCGCGATCTGGAACAGCAGGGCGGGCGTGTAGTCCACGTCGAGCTTGAGCCCGCCCGAGTAGAGGAATGACAGCTCCTCGCTGTCTCCGATGCAGATCAGCGCACCCGTCCGCGCCTGCACGATCGCGTCGACGCCCTCGCGAACGGCGGTGCCAGGAGCGATCATCTCCAGGGCCCTTACCAGCCGGGGTTCCTGACGAGCCTCCAGCTCTGCGACATCACCCCCGGTGTAGGCCATCCGGGTCGATTGTACGGCAAAGGGCCCCTTTTCCGCTCTGGAGGGCGGAATCGGGCAGATCCAGGCTCGGGCGGCTCCCGCTCAGGCGGCCACGGCCGCCGGCACGTCGCCCAACGCGCTGGCCAGCGCCGAGCGCAGGTCGGGCAGCCGCTCGCCGGGGTGCAGCACGCCGGCCAGCCCGAACTTGGCAGCCTCCGCCAGGCGCCGGTCGGGATGGGCCGCGTGGCGCAGCTCTCCCGTGAGGCCGAGCTCCCCGAAGGCCGCGAGCGGGGCCTCGCCGCACCCGGCGGTCACGCCGCGGGCGGCCGACGCGAGCGCCAGCGCCACGGCCAGGTCGGCGCCGGGCTCATCCACTCGCACGCCGCCGGCCAGGGACACGAACACGTCGCTGGAGGCCATCGATATGCCGGCGTGGCGTGCCAGCACAGCCAGCACAAGCGCCAGCCTGTTGCGATCCACGCCGTTGGCCATCCGCCGCGGCGTGACCAGCTCCGAGGGCGCCACGAGCGCCTGCACCTCCACCAGCAGCGGGCGGGATCCCTCCATGGCGCACAGCACCACCGACCCAGGCGCGCGCGTGGCCTCGGCCACGAAGCGGGCCGAGGCGTCCTCCACCTCGACCAGCCCCTGCTCGCGCATCTCGAAGACTCCCACCTCGTTCGTGGAGCCGAAGCGGTTCTTCAACGCGCGCAGCGTGCGGTAGGTGCGCTCGCGCTCGCCCTCGAAGGACAGCACACAGTCCACCAGGTGCTCGAGCACCCGGGGTCCGGCCAGCGATCCCTCCTTGGTCACGTGGCCGACGAGGACCACGGCGCTACCGCGCTCCTTGGCCACGCCCATCAGCCGGCCCGCCACCTCGCGTACCTGGCCGACCGACCCCGGGGCGCCGCTGAGCCCCGTCGAGTGCATGACCTGCACCGAGTCCACCACGCACACGGCGGGCCGCTCCGCCTCGATGGTCGCGACCACGGCGTCCAGGTCCGTGTCCGCCACGATCGGCACCGCCAGTGCGCCCTGGCCAAGCCGCTCGGCGCGCAGCCTCACCTGGGCCGCGGACTCTTCGCCCGACACGTAGAGCACGTCGTGGCCGGCCGCCGCCAGGTTGCCCAGCGCACTGGCCGTGATGGTGGACTTGCCGATGCCGGGCGAGCCGCCCAGCAGCACCAGCGATCCCGGCACGATCCCGCCGCCGAGCACGCGGTCGAGCTCCCCGATGCCGGTTTGCAGGCGAGCCACCTCCGGCGCCCGCACGTCGCGTAGCGCCACCGGCGTGAGCGCCCGGCCGGAGCGGCGGCTGCCGCCCGGCCCGGGACGGGCGGCCTGCCGGCGAGGAGCCTCCTCCACGAGCGTGCTCCACTCCTCGCAGCCTGGGCAGCGCCCATGCCACTTGGCGGACTCGTGCCCGCAGGCGGAGCAGACGAAGGTCGAGGCGGCACGGGCCATCCGCCAAAGCTAAGGGCGGGCGAGGACGGGTCTCGCCCCCGGCGCCGCGCACGCGGCCTTGCAGTCCGTCCGCGCGCGGGCGTTCCATGCCCCGATGGACCTGCTCGCCCAGCCCGCGGCCCGCGCCGAGTACCTGGCGGTGGACACCGAAACCAACGGCCGTGGCGGCGAGGACTGCGAGCTCACCGAGGTGGGCACGGCGCTTGTGGGCGGCGGCGAGGTTCACGACACGTGGGAGTCGCTGGTGCGGGTGGAGCGCCCGCTTTCGCGCGGCATCGAGCGCTTCACCGGGATCACGCAGGGCATGGTCGATGGCGCGCCGCCGCCCGCCGAGGTGCTGCCTGAGCTTCAGCGCCTGATGCGCGGCCGCGTGCTCGTGGCCCACAACGCCTCCTTCGACCGCCGGGTGCTCAAGCAGGCCTTCGACCGCTGCGACCTGGAGTGGCCCGACCCGCCGGTGATCTGCACGGTCGCGCTCGCGCGCCGCTGCGCCCCCCTGGTGCGCCGGCGCGGGCTGTCGTCGCTGGCCGATGCCCTTGGAATCGAGGTCGAGGTGGCCCACCGCGCGCTGCCCGACGCCCTCACGTGCGCGCGTGTGCTGTGCGCGCTGTTCCCCAAGCTGTGCGTGCTCGCGGCCAGCGTCGGCGAGGCCGTGCAGGCGCTGGGCTCCACCAGGAACCGCCGGCAGGGGTCGCGCCGCGAGGTCCGGCGCCGCCCGCCCGCGGACCGGCCTGACCTGTCGCACCTGCCCGAGGACCCCGGGGTGTACGTGTTCCGCGACGTGCGCGGGCGGCCGCTGTACGTGGGCAAGTCGGTGTCCCTGCGCACCCGGGCGCGGTCGCACTTCTGCGCGCCGGCCGGGTGGACCGAGCGCGCCGAGATCGTGGACTACCGCGCGACCAGGTCTGAGCTCGGGGCTCTGGTGCTGGAGAACCGCCTGATCAAGCAGTGGCGCCCGCCGGGCAACAAGGCGCTGAAGCGAACGGACCGATGGGCGTATGTGCGCTGCAGGCTGGACGTGGAGTACCCCGTGCTCGAGGCCTCCTCCCAGCCGGCCGTGGGCCGCGCCATCAACGTCGGCCCGGTCCGGGGCCGCAAGCTGGCGGCCGAGCTGGCCGACCACCTGACGTCGCTGTTCAAGCTGCGCCACTGCGGACGCGCCCTGCGCCGGCGCGACTCGCCTTCGATCTACGGACAGATGGGCCGCTGCTGCTCGCCGTGCCTGGGCGACCTGGACCCGAATGCCTACCGACGACAGCTCGACGCGGCCCTGGCGCTGTTCGAGGCCCCCGAGGGCGCCGCCGCGGCCCTACTCGAGGAGATCGACAACCGGATGGCCACGGCGTCGCGAGAGCAGCGCTACGAGGCGGCCGCGGCGCTGGCGCGGCGCCGGGAGCGGCTGGCGGCGCTGCTCGACCGCCTGGACGGCGTGCTCCGCGCTGTTCACGCCGATCCGCGCCTGGTGCTGGCTCGCCACCCCACCAAGGCCGCCTTCGACGCGTTCTGGCTCGTGGCCGGCAGGGTCGTGGACTGGGGGCCGCTGGAGGGCGGGCCCGACGAGCTGGCCCGCCGCACCGAGGCGGTGCTGGCAACCGCGCCGAAGGGAACGGGACGGGCGACCGCGGTGCCAGCCGAGGAGGTCGACGAGGTCCGGATCGCCTCGGCCTGGATCGCCGAGCACGCTCCGCCCGAGCTTGCGGTCGCCGACGCCCCTTCGGCGGGGCGGCTGACGAGCTTCCTGGCCGCCGCAGCGGCCTGACCGTCAGCCCTGTTCGCTGACGGCCCGCTCCGCCGCCTCAAAGCCGATCTTCGAGTGCGTCTTGTCGCAGAACGGCTTGGTGGTCGAGGCGCCGCACCGACACAGGGCGATGACCTCACCCTCCCCCGCCAGGTCGTACTCGTTGCCGTCGGCGTCGATCAGCCGTACCGGCCCGGTGACCCGATACGGCCCGTTTTCCCGGGCCTTGATCTCGACTCGGGTCACGCCGGGCCGGTGGCTACTTGACGGGCTCGTCGCCGGCTTCGTCCGCCGGCGGCGGGGCGTCCGGCACGTCCGGCAGCACATCGGGATCCTCGGGCAGGCTCGTCGGGCCCTCGGGCTCGCCGTCGCCCGACGGCTCGTCGTCGGAGCCGCCGCCCTTGGCGCCCACGCCCACCGCCTCGCGCTTGCGCGCCGGCTTGGCGATCGTGATCTTGACCTCGTTCTCGTCGCCCTCGGGGGCCCGGTCGACCTCGACGGTGGAGCCCGGCTCCATGCTCTGGGCCAGCACCTCGTCGGCCAGCGGGTCCTCGATGTAGCGCTGGATCGCGCGCCGCAGCGGACGGGCGCCCATCGACGGGTCCCAGCCCTTCTCGACCAGCAGGTCTGCCGCGTCGTCGGACAGGTTCAGCGACAGCTCCTGCTCGGCGAGCGACTCGCGGATGCGCTTGAGCAGCAGGTCCACGATCTCCTTGATCTCTTCCTTCGCGAGCTTGTGGAAGACGATGACCTCGTCGATGCGGTTGAGGAACTCGGGCCGGAAGACCTTCTTGAGCTCGCTCATGATCCGCGTCTTCATGTCGTCGTAGGTCACGCCCGTCTCGTCGCCCACGGTGAAGCCGATGCCGGTGTTCTTGGCGATCTCGGCCGCGCCGACGTTGGAGGTCATGATCACGATGGCGTTGCGGAAGTCCACGGTGCGGCCCTGGCTGTCGGTGAGCCGGCCGTCCTCCAGGATCTGGAGAAGGATGTTGAACACGTCCGGGTGGGCCTTCTCGATCTCGTCGAGCAGGAGCACGCTGTACGGCTTGCGCCGCACCGCCTCGGTGAGCTGGCCGCCCTCGTCGTAGCCGATGTATCCGGGGGGCGAGCCGACGAGCCGGGACACGGAGTGCTTCTCCATGTACTCGGACATGTCGATGCGCACCATGGCCTCCTCGTCGCCGAAGAGGAACTCGGCCAGGGTGCGGCCGAGCTCGGTCTTGCCGACGCCCGACGGTCCCAGGAAGATGAACGACCCGGTGGGGCGCTTGGGGTCCTTGAGCCCCGCGCGCGAGCGGCGGATGGCCTTGGACACGGCCTCGATGGCGGCGTGCTGGCCGATCACGCGCTTGTGGAGCTCGTCCTCCATGCGCATGAGCTTCTGGGTCTCGGCCTCGGTGAGCTTGACCACCGGGATGCCCGTCCACATCGAGACGATGTCGGCGATCTCCTCCTCGCCGATGTCCGGGCGCTCGCCGGACTCGCCGGAGCGCCACTGCTCCTCGAGGTCGCGCTTCTTGTTGGTCAGCTGGCGCTCGGAGTCGCGCAGGTTCGCGGCCTTCTCGAACTCCTGCGCCTCGATGGCCGCCTCCTTGTCGCGCCGCGTGGTCTCGATCTCCTCCTCGAGCTCGCGGTACACGGGCGGGGCGGTCATCGACTTGATGCGCGCGCGCGAGGCGGCCTCGTCGATGAGGTCGATGGCCTTGTCCGGCAGGAACCGGTCGGAGATGTAGCGGTCAGCCAGCTCGGCGGCCGCCTCCAGGGCCTCGTCGGTGATGCCCACGTGGTGGTGGGACTCGTAGCGGTCGCGCAGGCCCTTGAGGATCTGGACCGTCTCCTCCTTGCTGGGCTGGTCCACGCGGATCTGCTGGAAGCGCCGCTCGAGCGCGGAGTCGCGCTCCAGGTACTTGCGGTACTCGTCGAGCGTGGTGGCGCCGATGGTCTGGAGCTCACCGCGCGCGAGGGCGGGCTTGAGGATGCTGGCGGCGTCGATGGCGCCCTCGGCGGCGCCGGCACCGACGAGGTTGTGCAGCTCGTCGATGAACAGGATGATGTCGCCGCGCTGCATGATCTCCTTCATGACCTTCTTCAGGCGCTCCTCGAACTCGCCCCTGTACTTGGAGCCGGCCACGAGGGCCGCGAGGTCGAGGGTGTAGATCTGCTTGTTCTTGAGCAACTCGGGGACCTCGCCGCTGGTGATGCGCTGGGCGAGTCCCTCCACGACGGCGGTCTTGCCCACGCCGGGCTCGCCGATCAGGACCGGGTTGTTCTTCTGGCGGCGGGAGAGGATCTGCATGATCCGCTCGACCTCGGTCTCGCGACCCACGACGGGATCGAGCTTGCCCTCGGAGGCGAGCTTGGTGAGGTTGCGCCCGAACTGGTCGAGCAGCTTGGAGCTCTTCTTGCCCTCGCCCTGAGCGGCGCCCTGGCCGCCCGAGCGCTGGCGGCCGCCGGGGCCGGAGAGCATGCGGATGACCTCGTTGCGGATCTTCTCCGAGTCGGCGTCGAAGTCCAGCAGGATGCGGGCTGCCACGCCCTCGTTCTCGCGGACGAGCCCGAGCAGGATGTGCTCCGTCCCGATGTAGTTGTGACCCAGCGACAGCGCCTCGCGCAGAGCAAGCTCGAGCACCTTCTTGGCGCGCGGGGTGAACGGGATCTGACCGGAGGTGACCTCCTCGCCCGACCCGACGATGCGGACCACCTGCGCGCGCACGCGCTCGACCGTGATGTCGAGCGACTCGAGGACGCGGGCTGCCAGGCCCTCCTCCTCGCGCAGCAGGCCGAGCAGGATGTGCTCGGTCCCGATGTAGTTGTGCTTCAGGATCCGGGCTTCCTCCTGGGCCAGGACGACCACCTGGCGGGCCCGCTCTGTGAAGCGCTCGAACATCCCTGGGTCCTTCTCTGTCGGGGTCTTGCGGGGTCGGAGACTGGTCCGGACTCCCTTCCCAATGTACTCGGCAATTACGCCTTCGGGATGAACTCCGGATCTCTTTCCGCGACCCGCATCAGTCTAACAACGCCCCTCGGTCGCCCACGGGGGCCTCAGCTGGCGCGAAAAGCCGCTGCGAGCGGCATCGGTGAGACGTCCGCCGGGCGGGTCAGCGATCGCGCATGGCGGGGAAGAGCACGACCTCGCGGATCGAGCTCCGCCCGGACAGGAGCATCACGAGCCGGTCGATGCCAACGCCGATGCCGCCGGTGGGCGGCATCCCCTGCTCGAGCGCACGCACGTAGTCCTCGTCGTAGGGCTGGGTCTCCTCGTCGCCGGCGGCCGTCTGGCGCGCCTGCTCCTCGAACCGGGCCCGCTGGTCGTCGGGGTCGTTGAGCTCGGTGAAGGCGTTGGCGAACTCCATTCCGCCCGCGAAGCACTCGAAGCGCTCGACCAGTCCGGGCTCGCTGCGATGGGCCTTGGCGAACGGGGACAGCTCCACCGGGTAGTCGAGCACGAACGTGGGTGCCTTCAGCTCGGGCTCCACGTGCTTGGAGAGCAGGTCGTCCACGAGCTTGGGCCAGGTGGCGTCGGCATCGAGCTCGATGCCCTTGTCGCGGGCGGCGGCGAGCAGCGCGTCCCGGTCGCGGGCGCCCAGCACGTCGATGCCCGTGCGCTCGTTGATCGCCTCGCGCAGGGTCACGCGCCGCCACGGCGGCGAGAAGTCGATCTGCCCCGCGTAGCCGATCTCGGCAGCGACGAACGAGACCAGCAGCTCGAGCTCTGCGGCGATGACCTCGTAGTCCGCGTAGGCCTCGTACCACTCGAGCATCGTGAACTCGGGGTTGTGCTTGTGAGACACGCCCTCGTTGCGGAAGTCCTTCCCGAGCTCATAGACCCGCTCCAGCCCGCCGACGATCAGCCGCTTGAGGTACAGCTCGGTGGCGATCCGCAGGTAGAGGTCGCGCTCGAGCTCGTTGTGGTGGGTGGTGAACGGCCGCGCAAGGGCGCCGCCGTAGAGCGGCTGCAGCACGGGCGTCTCGACCTCCAGGAAGCCGCGCTCGTCGAGCCAGCGGCGCACCGCTGCCACCACCTTCGAGCGGAGGATGAAAAGCTCGCGCGCCTCCTCGTTGGCCATCAGGTCCAGCTCGCGGCGGCGGTAGCGAGTCTCGGTGTCCTCCAGGCCGTGAAACTTCTCCGGCGGGGCTAGCAGCGACTTGGCCAGCAGCGCCCAGTCGGTGGCCCGCAGCGTGAGCTCCCCCCGGCGCGACTTGAAGGCGGTCCCGTCGACGCCGATCAGGTCGCCCAGGTCCAGCGACAGCAAGCGGTCGAACGAGTCCTCGCCCAGCACGTCGCGGCGCGCCTGGACCTGGATCCGCCCCGAGCGGTCGACCACGTCCAGGAACGCCGCCCCGCCATGGCCCCGCCGCGCCGCCAGCCTGCCGGCCACGCGGTACGCCGCGTCGGTCTCCTCCCCCGCCTCGAGCCCGTCGTGCTCCTCGTGCACGCCCGCCGACGGCACCACCCCCGCGTAGGCATGAGGGAAGGGCTCCACGCCCTCCGCACGCAGCCGCTCGAGCTTCT
This sequence comes from uncultured Thermoleophilaceae bacterium, assembly GCA_963755215.1. Lineage (GTDB taxonomy): Bacteria > Actinomycetota > Thermoleophilia > Solirubrobacterales > Thermoleophilaceae > JAAYBF01. The sequence continues at coordinate 69,794 of CAVWIW010000011.1, read as the reverse complement.
CGCGCCGGTCGTCGGTCACGCCGGAACCCTATGCCCACGCGCGGCGAGGGCGCGGGGGGCCTTCAGGGACCTGAGCCCAGCCGGCGAGCGAAAACCAAGGATGCCGAGGAAGCAGGAAGCGAAGGCTGCTCTGCAGCCGAGCGACCGATGACGAAGGCAGCCGACGGTTTGCAGCCGCCGGGCGGGCTCAGGCAGCTTCGATTTTGGTGATCTTGAGCTTGCGCGCGGGGCCCCGGGGCACCGGCACGGAGACGATCTCGCCGCGCTTGTGGCCGATCAGGGCCTTGCCCACCGGCGACTCGTTCGAGAGCTTCTGCTCCGAGGGGTTCGCCTCGGCGGAGCCCACGATGCGGAACTTGGTGGACTTGTCGGTCTTCTGATCCTTCACGTGGACGGTCACGCCCACGGTGACCGACTCGGTGTCCACGTCCTTGGCATCGATGAGGCGGGCGTTGCGCAGCTTGTCCTCGAGGTCGGCGATCTGCTTCTCGAGCATGGCCTGCTCGTTCTTGGCGTCGTCGTACTCCGAGTTCTCGGAGATGTCGCCGAACTCGCGCGCCTCCTTGATGCGGGCGGCCACCTCGCGCCGGCGCTCGCCCGAGAGGTGCTCGATCTTGGCCTTGAGCTCTTTGAGGCCCTCGGGTGTGAGAAGTGTCTCTCGAGGCATAGAAAACCCCCCGTGGCTGCTCGGGGGGACGCGGCAGTGTAGCAACCCGTCCGCGCCCGCCCGAACCCGTTTTGGGACCCGCCGCGCGCACGCGGAGCCTCAGGCGACCGCGGCCTCCGGAGCAGCCTCGAGCTCCGCCAGGAGCCGCCGAGCGACAGCGGTCGTGGGAGCCGTTGACAGCTCGTGGCCGGCCGCCTTCGTGAGCTCCAAGCGCTCCACGTACCAGGGGTAGAACTTGCGCAGGTAGCGACCCGAGCGCTCCTCGCCCAGATGCTCCTCGCAGCGGTCGACGACCCAGCGGAGCTCGTCGATTACCTCCTGGCGCGACGGCTCGCCCTCGCGCAGGCCCAGCAACCGCTCGAATCGCCAGGGGTTGCCCAGCGAGCCGCGGGCGAGCATCACCGCCTCGGCCCCGCTCTGCTCGAGGGCCTCCGCGGGCTTCTCGTCCGAGAGCAACCCACCGGAGACGATGACCGGCACGTCCACCGACTCCACGACCTCCGCCGCGAGTGCGTAGTCGGGCCGCCCCTTGTGCTGCTGCGACGCATGCCGGGGGTGGAAGGAGATGCCGGCCACGCCCGCCTCGTCCACGAGCCGGCGCGCCAGCTCGACCCCCGCGCGGTCGCCCGGCCGCTGTCCGGGGCGGAGCTTGACCGTGACGGGCAGCCCGCTTCCCTCGGCCGCGGCGCGCGCGATCGCGACCGCCTTGTCCGGGTCGTCGAGGAGTGCGGCGCCCGCGCCCGTCTTGCAGACCTTGCGCACCGGACAGCCCATATTCAGGTCGATCACGTCGGCGCCCGCGCGCGCCACGATCTCCGCGGCCTCGCTCATGACCTCCGCGTCGTGGCCGAAGAGCTGCATCGATACCGGATGCTCGTCCGGGTGGATGCGCAGGAACTCGCGGATGGTCCGCTCATTCCCGTGCTTGAGCCCGAAGGACGAGACCATCTCGGACACCACCAGGCCCGCCCCGTGGCGCCGCGCCTGCAGGCGAACGAACCAGTTGCCGATGCCGGCCAGCGGCGCCAGCACCAACCGGTTGGGCAGCTCGTGGCCGGCCAGCCGCCAGCTGTCGGTCAGCGCCCGCATCAGGAGCCGCCGCCCCCGCAGCCCCCTCCGCCACAGCTCGAGCCGCCGCCGTCGGAGCCTCCGCCGCCATCTGAGCCACCGAACCAGGCGCCGCCGCCGCTCGAGCTGTCCGAGTCGACCTCGCCACCGCCGAAGCCGGTGCTGCACGACGCGGTTCCACCTCCGCCGTGACGCTCTTCCTCTTCGGTCGCCACCACGCCGCCCGCGCTGGCCGCGGCCGGCCAGATCAGCGGGTCGTAGCTCCCCCGCGCCTGATACTCACGCCGGCGCTCGACGGCGCGGCCGTAGGCGGCGGGATCCGGGGCGCCGGGCTGGTGATGGACCGTGCGCCCGAACCGCTCGCGACAGTACGACTCGTAGTCGCGCGTGTGCAGAAGGAAGGCATGCCAGGCCTTGTCCACGCTCTTGGACGGCGACAGCACCTCCTCGGAGGCGGCGCAGAGGTCGAGGAACACGAGCATCTCGCGAAACCACTTGCGCGCGGTCTCGCGATCCACGCCCTCCTCGCGCTCGATGCGCGCGATCACCGCCTCGTTGGAGTAGAGCGGTGGCGTGGACGGAGCCTTGCGCCCGGAGCCGAACATTCGCGCCATCAGTCCCATGCGCACATTGTGGCGGCACGGAGCGGCGCCGTGCCTAGGGCTCCCGGTTGCGCTCCCAAATGATCCGCAGCCCCCTGAGCGTGAGCAGCTCGTCGGTCTCGTCGATCTGCTCGCAGTGGGGCACGATCGTGCCGGCGAAGCCGCCCGTGGCGATGGCCACCGCCTCCTCCCCGAGCTCCTCGCGCAGGCGGGCAACCAGGCCGTCGACCTGGCCGGCGTAGCCGAACACGACGCCCGACTGGATGGCCTCCAGGGTCCCCCGGCCGATGGCGGCACGCGGGGGGCCCAACCGCACCTTCGGGAGGGCGGCCGCGCGCTGGCTCAGGGCCTCGAGTGAGATCTCGACCCCCGGCGAGATCACGCCGCCCAGGTACTCGCCCTCGGATGAGACCACGTCATAGTTGAGCGCGGTGCCGAAGTCGACCGCGATGCACGCGCCGCCGATGCGCTCGTACGCGGCGATGGCGTTGACCAGCCGGTCGGCGCCCAGCTCGCGCGGGTTGTCGATCCGGATGGCCATTCCGGTCTTCATCGACGGCCCCACCAGTGCGCCGCGGCCGTCCAGGTAGCGCAGCCGCATCTGGTCGTACTCCTGCGCCAGCGCAGGCACCACGCAGGACACCATCGTGGCGTCCACATCGCTCAGGCGCAGGTCCCGCAGTCGCAGAAGCGCGTTGAGCACGAGCGCCAACTCGTCCGCGGTGGCCGTGCGCGCGGTGTGCATGCGCCAGTTCTCCACCAGGTCGTCGTCGCGGAACAGCCCGACGTGGGTCTGGGTGTTGCCGACGTCGACCGCGAGCAGCATCGAGGCGATTATCGCCGCTAATGGCGGTCGCCAGGGATTTGACTGGCGCAATCGCGCGGCGATGGGGAGACTCGCGCGGGTCATGATCCGTCTCTACCGAGCGCCGTTCTCCACCAACTGCGAGCGCGTGCTGCTGGCCCTGGCCGAGAAGGGGCTCGAGCACGAGCCCGTCTGGATCGACTACGCCGACCGCTCGCCTGTGATCGAGGTGAGCGGCCAAGAGCTGGTGCCGGTGCTCGAGGAGGACGGAACGGTGGTGGCGGACTCGCTGGCGATCCTGCGCCACCTCGAACACGGCCACCCCCACCCGCCGCTGTTCGGTGCCGAGCCGGCGGGTCGCGCCGAGGCCGACCTGTTCCTCGACTGGTTCGACCGCGTCTGGAAGGTCGCCCCGAACGGGATCGAGGCCGACCCTTCGGGCACGCCGCGGCATGCCACACAGATGGCGGCCCACCTGGACCTCTTCGAGAACCTCCTCGATGGCCGGGACTTCCTGCTGGGCGGATTCTCGGCCGCGGACTGCGCGGCGTACCCGTTCCTCAAGTACGCCGGGGGTCGCGAGGCCGCCGATGACGAGGCCTTCCACGTGATCCTCGACGAGCACCAGTCGGTGCAGGGCCGCCCGCGGCTGGCCGCCTGGATCGACCGGGTCGCTAACCGCCGCTGAGTCCCAGGCGCTCCGCGCGCTGCACGGCCTCGGCGCGGTTGCGCGCGCCGAGCTTGCGATAGAGGGCGCTCGTGTGCTCCTTGACCGTGTGCGGCGAGAGGTGCAGGCGCTTCGCGATCTCCGGGTTGGTGGCCCCGGATGCCAGCAGGCGCAGCACTTCGCGCTCGCGCGGGGAGAGCGGCGACGCGGGCTCCTCCGGGCTGGGAGCGAAGACCGTGCGACCGCTGCCCACCGCCCGGACCGCGGCCGCCACGGCGTCGGCGCTCGAGTCCTTGGAGACGAACCCCGAGGCACCCGCGGCCCTGGCCGCCTGCGGCGAGATCCAGCCGGCGCCCGAGATCAGCAGTACCCGCGTGGAGGGCGACTCGCGCCGCAGCGACTCGCACAGCTCGGCTCCCGAGCGGTCGCCAAGGAAGAGGTCCACCAGCGCCACGTGCGGCTCGTAACGGCGGGCGAGGGCGCGCGCCTCCTCCGGATCGCGGGCCGTCAGGCAACGCTCGACCCATGGCTGTTCGGTGAGCAGCAGCCGGAACCCCCAATGCACCACGTCGTGGTCGTCCACGACCAGCACGCGCAGGCGACCACGGCCGCTCACCGCTGCGGCACCACGAGCCGAACGCGCCACTGCCCGGCCTCGCCCGGCCCGAACTCCAGGACCCCGCCGCGCTGGAGCGCGTCGAGCGCCGCGAGCTTGAGGCCCATGCCTGCGCCCGGGCCGCGGGGCGCCGACTGCGCTCCGTCGTTGCGCACCTCGAGCGTGAAGGCGCCGCCGGCCGCCGCCACGGTCACGCTCACGCGCTCAGGCCGGGCGTGCTTGTGGGCGTTTCGCAGGGCCTCCGCCAGAACGGACTGGGCCAACGGCTCCAGTTCGTCCGGGACCTCGGTGCCGGCTGCCCAGCTCACGTCGAGCTCGGACTCGTAGTGCCCCGCAAGCCGCTCCAGCTCGTCTCGGAGCTTGGCGCCGGTGAACGCGGCAGCGCCCGACGTGGGCCTGGCCAGTGCGCTTCGCAGGTCCGATACCGCGGCCTGGATCTCCTCGGCCGCGCGCCGCCGCTCGGCTCCGTCGAGCTCACGCTCGGCCCCCAGCACCAGCGACACGCCGAACAGGCGCTGCATCACGCGCTCGTGCACCTCGCGGGCGAGCCCGATGCGCTCGTCCAGGCGCCGCGCGCGCTCGCCCTCGCTGGTGGCGATCCGGGCGCTGGCCGCCAGCGCGGCCGTCTTGCCCAGCGTCCACATGGTGTCTCGCTCGGCGCGCGTGAGCTCGAAGCGGCCACCGCCGCGATCGGCGAAGACGACCCCCAGCCACCGGCCTCCCGCCGCCACCGGAATGCACGTGAGGGTGCCGATCCCGCCCAGGCCGGCGTAGCGAGCGGGCACCTCGCCGGCGAGCGAGTGCACGAGCTCGACCCGGTCCTCCGCGAGGGCGCGCTGGGCGATCGGCGTCTCCTGGAGGGTCCCGTACACGTCCGTGAGCAGACCGGGCGCGACCCCGTGGCTGCCCACCGGCAGCACCAGTTTGCGCACGTCGTCGTAGAGAAGCAGCCCGGCGCGCTCCATCGAGGTGAGACGGCAGACGGCCTCGCAGAGGCGGTCGTAGAAGGCGCCGCCCGCCGCTCCGTCGCCGTCGATGCCCGAGAGCAGCTCGACGACCACGTCGAGCTGCTCCATTCTCGGTCGCGGGCGAGCGGCGCTCACCCCTCGAGGTCTACCCGACGCGGCGCGCCCGCGTCAGGATCGGTGCGCGTCGAGCGAGAGGCGCAGGGCCTGCTCGCCGGTGAGCGAGACCGTGCGCACGTGCCCGCAGCGCTCGCACCGGCACTCCACCTCGGTGTCCCAGACGCCGCCGCGCAGGGACCAGCCGACCTCGCCGGACAGGCACACGCTGCAGGCCAGCGACGCCTCGACGAGGCACGGCACGTCGTCGCCCCGGAAGGTCGCTGTCTCGGTGAGAGCCATGCCAACACCTTCGCGCAGGCCGGCGGACGTTCCTACACCCGGCGGCTCAGAACCCCCCGATCGGGGGGAGTCGCCGGACTGGCTGATCGCGCACCGAGGCCAGCAGCGGAGCCAGGGCGGTTCCATCCGGCAGCGTCAGGCTGGGGTCGAGCTCCAGCAGCGGCTCCAACACGAAGCGCCGGGCCGTAACCTCCGGGTGCGGGAGCGTCAGCCGCTCGGAGCGCACCTGCCGGTCGCCCAGCAGGAGGAGATCCACGTCGATCGGCCTCGGCCCGTGCCGCGGGCCGCCGGCTCGGCGCCCCAGCTCGCGCTCTACCAGCTTGCACACGTCCAGCAGGGGCTCCGGTTCCAGGTCGGTGTCCACGGCGAGGCAGGCGTTCAGGAAGTCGGGCTGCTCGAGGACCTCGCCCTGGGGGGCGGTCTCATAGGCCGACGAGGAGCCGACCACGCCGACCCCGTTCGCCTCGAGGCGCCCCCGCGCGTCCCTCAGCGCGGCGAGCCGGTCGCCCTGATTCGATCCCAGGCCGAGGTAGCCCCTCACCGGCGACGGCGGGATGTCAGCGCTCGCGCCAGACCTCGACCGCCACCTCGTCGACCGGGAGCGGCATGGGCGGCTCGGGCTTGGCGGCGCGCACCCGCACGGAGTCGGCCCCGTAGCGCTCCATCAGGCGGTCGGCGATCGCCGAGCAGAGTCGCTCGAGGGTGCGATAGGACCGCTCCTGGGCCGCCAGCGCCACCTGCTCGCAGGCCGCCGCGTAGTCCACGGTGTCCTCGACCCGGTCGGTCACCAGCGCGTCGCAGTCGCCGAGCTCGAAGGTCACGTCAAGCACCAACCGCTGGCCCAGCTCGCGCTCGGCCTCGGACACGCCGTGCCGGGTGTACAGCGACAGGCCGCTGATCTCCACGGTCACCGAGGCATCGCCTCCGCCGCCGAGCGCGTCGCCGGGGTTCACCTGGTCGCCCGGGTCCCTTCCCTCCATCAGCTCACTCCTCCTCCGCCGAGCGCGCGACCGTAGCAGCGGCCACGGTGAGCGCGTCCGCCACCGAGCCCGCGTCGTGCACGCGGAACACGCTGGCGCCGCGCTCCAGGGCCATCACGTTGGTCGCGATAGTCCCGGCCAGGCGCTGGCCCTCCGGCCGGCCACCGGCAAGCTTCCCGATGAAGCTCTTGCGCGAGGTGCCGACCACCACCGGCCGCCCGATGGCCACCAGCTCGTCGAGCCGGTCCAGCAGCTCCAGGTTGTGCTGGACGCTCTTGCCGAAGCCGAACCCGGGGTCGAGCCAGACGTTCTCCTCCGGCACGCCCTCGCCCACGGCGAACGCCAGGCGCGCCTCCAGGAACGCCTTCACGTCGGACACCACGTCGTCGTAGCGCGGCTCCTCCTGCATCGTGCGCGGCTCGCCCTGCATGTGCATCAGGCAACAGCCGGCGGCGCGATCGGCCACCAGGCCCGCGAGCTCCGGATCGAACCGGAAGGCCGACACGTCGTTCACGATCCCGGCGCCCGCCTCCAGCGCCGCCTCGGCCACCGCGCGCTTGGTGGTGTCGATGGAGATCTCCCACTCAGTGTTCTCGGCGGCCAGCCCCTCAACCACGGGTAGCACCCGGCGCAGCTCCTCCTCCTCGGAGACCGGGTCGGCGCCCGGTCGCGTGGACTCGCCACCCACGTCGAGCACCGCCGCGCCCTCCCCGGCAAGCCGGATCCCGTGTGCGACCGCCTGATCGGGATCCAGGAACAGGCCGCCGTCCGAGAACGAGTCGGGCGTCACGTTCACTATTCCCATCACTGTGAAGCTCATGGCGCTCAGTTCTCAATGAGCCCCGGAGGGGTTCTGCCGGTGACGGCCCGCCCGGCCGGCAACGCCGGCGGGAGCTACGGCAGGTCCGGCTTCTCGGGCGCCTCGAGGCCGCGCATGTCCGCGGTGCCTCCGGCCAGGCCCGGTCGCGGCAGCGGGGATGGCTTGCGCTCCGGCTTGCGTGCCGGCGCCTCGGGCTCGGCCGGCGGGGTGCCCTGCGGCACAACGGGCTCGTCGGGCCCGAAGACCTCCTCCTCGGGCTTGCCCTCCAGCAGCTTGATGAACTCCTCGCGCTCGATCGTCTCGCGCCGAAGCAGGATCTCGGACGTGGTGTCCAGGTCGCCCAGGTGCTCCGACAGCACGTCGCGGGCGGCCTGGTGGGCCTCCTCGACCACGCGCCGGATCTCGTCGTCGATCTCGCGCGCCACGTCGTCGGAGTAGTCGGGCTCGCTGGAGAACTCGCGCCCCAGGAACGGCTGCCCGTGGTCATGCCCGAACACGCGCGGTCCGAGCTTCTCCGACATCCCGAAGCGCATGACCATCTGCTTGGCGGTGGCCGTGACCTTCTCGATGTCGTTGGACGCGCCGGTGGTGACCTCGCCGAACTTGAGCTCCTCCGCAGCGCGCCCTCCGAGCGTCATGGCCATGGTGTCCTGCAGCTCGGCGCGGGTGGTCAGGAACTTGTCCTCGGTGGGCAGCGAGATCGTGTAGCCCAGCGCCTGTCCGCGTGAGATCACGGAGATCTTGTGGACCGGGTCGGTGTTCTCCAGGAAGTGGGCGACGATCGCGTGCCCCATCTCGTGGAAGGCGGTGATGCGGCGCTCCTTCTCGCTCATCACGCGGGTCTTCTTCTCGGGGCCGGCGATCACGCGCATGATCCCCTCCTCGAGCTGGACGTGGTCGATCTCGCGCTTGCCCTGGCGGGCGGCCAGCAGGGCGGCCTCGTTGACCAGGTTCTGGAGGTCCGCGCCGGTGAACCCGGGCGTCTGGGCTGCCAGGTTGTCCAGGTCGATCTCCTTGGCCAGCGGCTTGCCACGGGTGTGGACCTCGAGGATCTTGGCGCGGCCCTTGCGATCGGGGCGGTCCACCACGATCTGGCGGTCGAAGCGGCCGGGGCGCAGCAGCGCAGGGTCCAGGATGTCGGGCCGGTTGGTGGCCGCGATCAGGATGATGTTGTCGGTCATCGTGAAGCCGTCCATCTCGACGAGCAGCTGGTTGAGCGTCTGCTCGCGCTCGTCGTGGCCGCCGCCGAGTCCAGCGCCGCGATGGCGCCCGACGGCGTCGATCTCGTCCATGAAGATGATGCAGGGGCTGTTCTGCTTGGCCTGCTCGAACAGGTCGCGCACGCGCGACGCGCCCACGCCCACGAACATTTCCACGAAGTCCGAGCCGGAGATCGAGAAGAACGGCACGCCGGCCTCGCCGGCCACGGCGCGCGCCAGCAGCGTCTTGCCGGTGCCCGGCGGGCCGTAGAGCAACACGCCCTTCGGGATCCGCGCGCCCAGGGCCTGGAACTTCTTTGGGTTCTCGAGGAACTCCTTGATCTCGTGCAGCTCCTCGACCGCCTCGTCCACGCCGGCCACGTCACGGAAGGTGATCTTGGGCGCGTCCACGGCCATGCGCTTGGCGCGCGACTTGCCGAAGGACATGACCTTCGACCCGCCCCCCTGCATCTGATTGATGATGAACAGCCAGAACAGCAGGAAGATCACGAACGGCAGGATGTAGGTGAGCGCGGTGAGCCAGCCGCTGCCCGACTTGGCCTTCACGTCGATGGGCACGCTCTCCGCGCGCAGCGTGTTGACCAGGTTCTGCTCGGTGTTGTCCGGGTAGGCGGTCTGGTACTTGCGCTTCTCGCCGCCGGCGCCCGGCTTGAGCTCGACGTCGATCTTGTTGTTCTTCGTGCTCAGGCGGACGTTCTTGACCTGCCCCCGGTCCACCTGGGTGAGGAAGTCGCTGTAGTTGGGGTCCTTGCCGCCGTCGTTGGGGCTGATGAGCTTCTGCGCGAAGAACGCGAGAACGACGACGATCAGGATCGGGAAGGCGGCGCTCTTGAAGAATCTGCTCATGGGGATGGAAAAAGGCCGGAATCCCGGTGAAACGACAGCCTAGCAAGGGTGTAGCGCCGCTCCGGACGCCTGTCTGAGCCCGCCCAGCGTGGTTTCAGACGGCTTCGTCGGCCAGCACCGCGACGAACGGGAGGTTGCGGTAGCGCTCCTCGAAGTCCAGCCCGTAGCCGATCGCGAAGCGGTTCGGGATCTCGAAGCCCACGTACCGGATCGGTAGGTCCACCTTCCGACGGGCCGGCTTGGTGAGCAGCGCGCACACCTCGAGCGACAGCGGCTCGCGCGCCTTGAGCGTGCGGCGCAGGTAGGAGAGCGTGAGCCCGGAGTCCACGATGTCCTCCACGATCAGCACGTCGCGGCCCTCGATCGAGGCGTCCAGGTCCTTGAGGATCCTCACCACTCCGCTCGAGCTGGTGGACGAGCCGTAGGAGGCCACGGCCATGAAGTCCACCTCCACCTCGACCGTCAGCCGCCGCATCAGGTCCGAGAGGAAGAACATGGCTCCCTTCAACACTCCGACCAGCAGCAGGCTGCGGCCCTCGTACTCGGCGGAGATCTGCTCGCCGAGCTCCTCCACGCGGTGCGCCAGGTCGTCCTGCTGGACGAGGATCTCGCCGATCGCGGGGTCCGTCACGGGCGCGGGAGTCTACGGGCGGACAGGCCTACCGCACCCGGGTCGCCGGGGGCGGCGGCGAAGCGCTCGTCCAGGGCCACGCCTGCCACCCACACGATCTGGCCGCCCGACTCCACCACCGGCAGCGAGCGCCGCAGCTCGCGCGGCACCTTGCGGTCGGTGAACAGGTCCTGGAGCGACTTGCCGCCGCCGAGGCCGACGGGGCGCATGCGGTCGCCGTCGGCCCAGGCACGCACCACCAGGCCCCCTTCCACGCGCGCGCCCGCGACGGTGACCTCCCCGGGGGCCGGCCCTGCCTCGACCTCCCACTCTCCCAGCCGCGCGATGCCCGGCAGCGGGAGCGCGGCTGGCTCGGGCGGCGGCGCCTCTCCGCCCAGCCGGAACCGGACCGTGCCGTACTCCGCCACCGCTCGCAGGCCACCGCCCAGGTCGAGCGCGGAGGTGCCGCCGCGGCCCGATCCGAGTGCCAGCACGGCGTCCGCCTCCGCACGAGACAGGGAGCGCGGCGTACCCGCGGCTTCCTGCGCCAGCTCACGGAGCGCCAGCCGCGCCAGCGCAGGCGGCAGGGAGCGCAGGCCCTCGAGCGCCACCGCCGGCCCACCGCCGAGCTCCTCCAGCGCCTCGGCGGTGGCCCTGTCGAGCACCTCGGCCTCGTCGCCCAGGAGCCTCGCGGTCTCGGCGATGGTGCGCTCGGCGGCGGGCGAGAGCTCGCGCAGCGCGGGCATGATCTCCGCGCGCACACGCGCGCGCGCGAAGCGCCGGTCGGCGTTGGACTCGTCCTCGCGCCAGGGCAGCCCGTGCGCCCGGCAATGCTCCCGCGTGTCCTCGCGGGTGGCCTCCAGCAGGGGCCTGACCAGTCGCCCGCGTCGTGCGGCCATCCCACCCAGCGCCCGCCGGCCCGGCGAGACCGCGAGCCGGTAGATCACGGTCTCGGCCTGGTCCGACGCGGTGTGCGCAGCAGCGTAGTCGTCCTCGGCCAGCCGCTCCGCCAGCCGGTAGCGAGCGTCCCTGGCGGCAGCCTGCAGGTTGCCGAAGTCCGGCAGCCGCACCCGCTCGACCGCCAGGTCCACACCCAGCCGGGCGCACAGCTCGCGGCAGTGCGCCTCGTCGTCCCCGGCCGCGGGGCGCAGGCCGTAGTTCACGTGCAGGGCGCTCACCCGCGCGTCGAGCCGCAGCGCCACATCCAGCAGGCACACCGAGTCCGCGCCGCCGGAGAGCATGACCAGCAGCGGCCCCCCGGCCCTGACCAGCCCGCTGGTGCGGGCGGCGTCCAGCGCCGGCTCCGGCATCTAGCTGGCCGGCATGGTGGCGCGGCAGAGCTGGCGCGGCTCGTCGAAGCCCTTGAGCTTCACTTGGCCCACTCCCTCGAACACCAGGTGCTCGCTCTCGGCCACGCGCTCAACGACGGCGTCGGTGACAACAACCTCGCCTCCACGCGCGCGCGCGACCACGCGTGAGGCCAGGTTCACCTCGCGCCCGAAGTAGTCGCCGTCGCGGTAGAGCACGGCTCCGTAGTTGATCCCGATGCGGGGCTCGGGGCGCTCCACGAAGAGGCGCTGGAAGCCAACGGCCCAATCGGTGAGTGCCTGGACGTCCTGGCCCACGATCATCACCTCGTCGCCGATCGTCTTGATCACCCGCGCGTCGTCGGGGAGCGTGTCGATCACGGCCTCCACGAACCGCTCGACGAACGACAGCGCCTGCTCCTCGCCCTCCTCCTCGGTGTAGCGCGTGTAGCCGGCCAAGTCGCAGAAGGCCACGGCCACGCGCAGCCGGCCCAGGTCGCCCTCCAGCTCGATCTCCATGTGGCCGACCACGTCCTGCTCGATGTAGTGCTGCAGGAAGCGCTGGTGCACGAAGTCCATCAGCGGCGAGCTCAGCGGCAGGAGGTCGCGCGCCAGGTGCTCCATCTCCTCCGCCATCTCGACCCCGCCCACGCCCTCGCGGATCAGCGGCTCGTGAACGTAGATGTGGAACAGCCGCACCTCGGCATCCGCGATCTGCGCCAGCGCCTGGCCGTACACGCGCGCGATCTGGAGGAAGGCCACCAGCGGGAATCCGGACGAGAGCACGGACGCCGCGTACTGGAGGGCCTGCACGTCCTCGTCGGTCAGGCTCTCGAGCGTCTGCGCCGGAAGGCCGAGGCTGGTCCAGAAGCGCTCGATCAGCGCGGGCTCCAACCCCGTGGCCTCCGCGGCCTCGGCCAGCGACCGGCCGCCCTTGTCGAGGGGGAACATCTCCTCCACGAAGCCGTGCGCCAGGCGCCCGTCGCGCGTGGCGCTGCGGATCTCGTCGATCGGGTGGCCGCGGGCGCGCAGCCGCGCCACCACCCGCGCCTGCGCGGCGGCGGCCACCGTCCAGCCGTTGGAGCGCGCGCCGGACACCTGCGGGATCAGGCCCTGAGTGGCCCAGCGCCGCAACGTCGCGGCTGAGACGCCGGCGCGCTGCGCCGCTTCCTTGAGGGTGAGCCCGTGGTCGGTCACGCGAGGCCCTGACGCTACAGCGACGGAGCCTCCCGGACGTGCGCGAGTCGATGGCCCCGGGATAGACTCGCGGCCTGATTCCGAGGGACAAGGGAGCGGCGACTTGAACTACTTCGTTACCGGGGCCACGGGCTTCATCGGCAGGCACCTCGTGGAGGAGCTGCTCAAGCGCGACGGCACCATCCACGTGCTCGTCCGCGAGGGCTCCCGCGGCAAGGTCGACGACCTGATCCAGCGCCTGGACGCACCAGAGGGCCGGATCGTGGCCGTTCCCGGCGACCTGTCCGCGCCCGGCCTCGGGGTCGAGTCCTTCGACGAGAAGATCGACCACCTGTTCCACCTGGCCGCCGTCTACGACATCGAGGCCGACGAGGAGGCCTCGGTGCGCGCCAACGTGGACGGCACCAAGCACGTGATCGAGTTCGCCAACTCCCACGACGTTGGCCGCTTCCACCACACGAGCTCGATCGCGGTCGCCGGCTCCTACCGCGGCGTGTTCCAGGAGGACATGTTCGAGGAGGACCAGAAGCTTCCGCACCACTACCACAGCACCAAGTACGAGTCCGAGCGGATGGTGCGCGCCGGCGTGGAGGCAAAGACGCTGGTGTTCCGGCCGGGGATCGTGGTCGGCCACTCCCAGACGGGCGAGATGGACAAGGTCGACGGCCCCTACTACCTCTTCAAGCTGCTGCAGCGGCTGCGCAACGCGCTGCCCGCGTGGTTCCCGCTGGCCGGCCCCGAGGGCGGTCAGACCACGATCGTGCCGGTGGACTTCGTGGCGCAGGCCATGGACCACATCGCCCATCTCCCCGACGAGGACCTTCCCGGCGACACCTTCCACCTGGTCGACCCCGAGGCGATGACCGTGGGCCAGGCGCTGAACACCTTCGCCAAGGCCGCCCACGCGCCGCAGCTGGCGATGCGCGTGGACCAAAACCTGACCAACGCGGTGCCCAAGCCGGTGCGCTCCGGCGTGATGGCGCTGCCCACGGTCAAGCGCATCCGCAACCAGCTCTACAGCGACCTGGGCATTCCCCCGGCGGCCATGGAGGTGCGCGACTTCGCCTGTACCTTCGACGCGCGCGACACCCAGCGCGCGCTGTCGGGCACCGGCATCGCCGTGCCGCCGCTGGACACCTACGCGCCCAAGCTGTGGGACTACTGGGAGCGAAACCTCGACCCCGACCTGTTCCGCGATCGCTCGCTGGCCACAGCGATCAAGGACAAGCGCGTGCTCATCACCGGCGCCTCGTCGGGCATCGGGCTGGAGACCGCAATCAAGGTCGGTGAGGCGGGCGGCACCGTGATCCTGGTCTCGCGCACGCGCGAGAAGCTGGAGGAGGTCGCGAAGCGGGTGGAGGAAGCGGGCGGCACGGCCCACGTGCACCCCGCCGACATGTCGGACCTCGAAGACATAGAGCGGATGGCGCAGGAGGTCATCGCCGAGCACGGCGGCGTCGACGTGCTGGTGAACAACGCCGGCCGCTCGATCCGCCGCAGCGTGGCCCGCTCCTATGACCGCTTCCACGACTACGAGCGCACGATGCAGCTCAACTACTTCGGAGCGCTCAAGCTGATCATGGCGCTGCTGCCCGGGATGCGCGAGCGCAAGACGGGACACATCATCAACGTGTCTTCGATCGGCGCTCAGACCAACACGCCGCGCTTCTCCGCCTACGTGGCGTCGAAGGCGGCCCTGGACGCGTTCTCACGCTGCGCGGCGCCGGAGTGCATGGCCGACAACGTGAAGTTCACGACCATCTACATGCCGCTCGTGCGCACGCCGATGATCGCGCCGACGGACATGTACAAGGCGTTCCCCACCCTCACGCCCGAGGAAGCCGCGCTCATGCTCACAGACGCGATGATCGACCGTCCCAAGCGCAAGGCATCGCGGCTGGGCACGTTCGGCGAGGTGCTCTACTCGCTATCGCCGGAGACCGTGGACATCGTGCTCAACACCGCGTACAACCTGTTCCCCGACTCCAAGGCGGCCAAGGGCCGCAAGGAGGCGCTGCCGGCCGGCGAGAAGGCCGCCGACGGGGCGCAGCCCAAGGAGGAGGAGATGTCCACGGAGGCCGTGGCGATGGCCTACCTGCTGAAGGGCGTGCACTTCTAGGACGCCGGTCGCCGGTCGCCGGGCGCCGGGCGTTACAGGCGCGCGACGGTGTCGCGACACACCCAGCCCTACTCCACCAGGTGCGGGTAGTCGCTCTCGACCATCGCTCGGTACTGCTCGAACACCGGCTTGGTGATCGGCACCAGCGCCAGCGCCTTCTTCACGTTGCCCGAGGTCTTGATGCGGCGCCGGGCGATCGCCATCGCCACGTTCTCCTTGCCCTGGAAGTAGCGGTTGGCCACGTCGGAGTCCATCGCCATCTCGACGTCGGGGTCCCAGTCGCAGTCGTCGGACCAGACCCACTCCAGGTGCTTGCCGTCCTGCACCTCGTCGGCGTCCTTGATGTTCACGACCAGGTCCATGTCAGGGAACTCGAACCGCTGTGGGGTCTGCGCGTCGCGCAGCTTCGGTCCCATCGTGGGGTCGGTGCTCATCATCTCGAAGATCTGGTCCATGACGGACCGGAACTCGTCGCTCGACTTGAAGCTCATGGCGCGAGAACCCTATTCCACGCGCGCGCGTGCGTGGGCGGTCAGACGAAGGCGTTGCCGCGCCGGACCACGTTCTCGAGGACCTTGCGCTGAATCGTGTCGCGCACGCGCTCGGAGAGCTCGAGCACCAGTGCCCGGTCGGTGGCGGCGCCGGGCCCGAACGATGCCGTCTCGATCGGCTCGCAGAACTCGATCCGCCACTTCGATGGCAGCGGGATCGCGCCGAGAGGGCCGAGCCACGGGAAGGTGGGCGTCAGGGGGAAGAAGGGCGCGCCCATCATGCGTGCCAGCGTGCCCGAGTCGCCGAGCTTCGGATAGATCTCCTCGCTACCCACAACGGCGACCGGCACGATCGGCGCCCCGGCGCGCAGCGCCAGCTCCACGAAGCCGCCCCGCCCGAAGCGCTGCAGCCGGTAGCGCTCCGAGAAAGGCTTGCCGGTGCCCTTCACGCCCTCGGGGAACACGGCCACGAGCTCGTCCTGCTCCAGCAGGCGAAGCGCGTTCTGGGGCGATGCCGCCACCCCGCCGACCCGCCGCATGCCCATGGAGACGTACGGGAGGTCGAACGCCCAGTTGAGCACCAGGAAGCGCGGGTATCGCGGCAGCGGATGCTCGCGCAGGATCGCGACCGACATCATCGTCGCGTCCCAGGGCAGGATCCCGGCGTGGTTGGCGGCCAGCAGCGCGCGGCCGTGCGCGGGCACGTGCTCGACCCCGCTCACGCGAACCCTCCACCAGTAGTCGTAGAGGAAGTGGAACAGCGGCTCGACCGCCCGGGCGAACTCTTCGTCGAAGCCCCATTCGTCCTCGCCGTACTCGCCCTCCAGCCGCCGCAGGGCAAACCGGACCCGATCCGCCGCCCCGCGGGGCAGTGCCGCGGCGGCGCGCGCGGCCGCCTCGGGCAGCTCCAACCCGGCGTCCAGGCCCTCGCGCAGCACGCGGAGGAACGTGCCGGCCAGGGCGAGCGGGTCGGATCGGCGCTCCTCGTTCACGCGGCTGTGCCCACCCACTCCTCCACGGCGGACGCGGTCGTGAAGCGCGGCGTGAAGCCCACCTCGTCGACCAGCCGCGTGGTGTCCACCCCCCGCCCGTAGCGCAGCAGCCGGCTGAAGTCGGGGGAGAGCCCGGCCAGCCCCGCGCGGCGCATTGCGTCGGTCACCGAGCTGAACAGCGGACCGGGCACCGGCAGCGGAGGGCGCCGCGCGAGCCGGATCATGCGGGTCAGGCCGATGGTGCCTGGGCTGGCCACGTTCACGGCGCCGCGGACGGGGCGACGGACCGCCGCGGTGAGCGCCCCCAACCCGTCCTCCTCGTGCACGAGTTGCACGCGCGGGTCGAAGCCCAGGTAGGTAGGCGCGGCGGGCAGCGACAGATAACGCGTGACCTGGGTGTCCAGGCCCGGGCCGATGGCGGGCTGATAGCGCAGCATCGTGCAGACCACGTCGGGGTGGCGACGGGCGTAGGTCTCGAAGTAGTTCTCGATTTCCCCCACGTCGCGCTGGAACCGGGTCCGCAGCGGGAACAGCCGCGCCATCTCCTCGCCGAAGAACTGCGGGGCGTGGGGCTCCGAGCCATAGATGCCGGCGGAGCCGCGGATGACGATCGTGCGAATGGACGGGGACCGCTCGCACGCCGCCAGCAACTGCAGGGTGCCGATCACGTTGATGTCGTGCATCGTGCGCGTGGACATGCTGGGGCCCGGCCGGCGCACGATCTGGTTGTGCACCACGGTGTCGACCTCCTCCAGCGGCACGAGCGCCGCGACCTCCGGGTCGCGTACGTCGGCCTCGATGAACTTGGTCCGCGCGAGCGGGCGACTCGGCCGGCGGACGTCCAGGCCGGCAACGTGCTCGAACGCCGGATCGGCCTCGAGCCTGCGGGCGAGCCCCGACCCGATCGCGCTCCCAACACCGGTGATCAGGACGCGGCGGCCCGGCACTCAGTCAACGCTTGGGCTTGGCCTTCGCGGCCTTGGCCTTGCTCTTGGCCTTCGCGGGCTTGGCCTTGGCCCGCTTGCCTGCGCCGGCGCGAGCCTTGGCCGGCCTGCCACTGGCCTCGAGGGCATCGAGGCGCTTCTCGATCCGGCGCAGGCTGGTGTGGATCGCCTTCAGGTCGTCCTGGGTGGCCGGCAGCCGCTCCTCCACCGCCGCGCGCATGGTGCGGCGGCTGCGGGTGATGTTCTTCTCCGCGCCCTTCACGACCTGGTCGACCGTGCCGGCGAGGTCGTCGACCGCATCCTGGGCACGCACGCGCGTGTCCACGGTCGCGCGCA
Source organism: uncultured Thermoleophilaceae bacterium (assembly GCA_963755215.1). Lineage (GTDB taxonomy): Bacteria > Actinomycetota > Thermoleophilia > Solirubrobacterales > Thermoleophilaceae > JAAYBF01. Next base: position 52,143 of record CAVWIW010000011.1, on the reverse strand, counting down.
CGGTGCGGTCCACCGCCTCGCGCAGGGCATCCGGGATGTCTCGTCGCTCCGCCACGAGATGGAGTCTATGAGGCTGCCTGCCGCACGTCGGAGCGGCGCCTGCGCCGAGCTGCCAAGGAAGCAGGGAGCAACGCCTGCTCTGCAGGCGAGCGCATGACGCCGGCAGGCGACGGCGAAGGCACCGCTCCGCCGTGCGGCCTAGGGTGCGCGGCCGTGACGGGCCCAACGCCGATCCACCTCCGCCCCAGCGCGCCGGTCGCCGAGCGGGTGCTCCTGCCCGGTGACCCGCACCGGGCGCTCGCGGTGGCCCAGTCGCTGCTCGAGGAGCCGCGCATGGTGAACCACGCGCGCGGCCTCTGGGGCTACACGGGCATGGCGCCTGACGGGGAGCCACTCACCGTGCAGTCCACGGGGATGGGCGGCCCGAGCGCCGCGATCGTGATCGAGGAGCTGATCGACCTCGGCGTGGCCGTGCTCATCAGGATCGGCACCTGCGGCGCCATCGCCGAGGGGCTAGAGCTCGGCCAGCAGGTCTTCGCCCGCGAGGTCATGGCCGCCGACGGCACCAGCGCGGCGCTCGGGGCCACCTCGCCGCTGCGACCGGACCCGGGGCTGTCGGCCGCCCTCGCGCTCGCCGGCGCCGGCCCGGCGATGGTGGTGTCCACGGACCTCTTCTACGACCCGCGCGAGGACGAGCAGCGCGACTGGGTCCGCGCGGGCGGCGAGGTGGTCGAGATGGAGGCGGCCGCGCTGCTGGCGGTTGCCGCGCGCAGGGGCGCCCGAGCCGCGGTGCTGCTGTGCGTGAGCGACCTGCTGGCGGACGGCGGCCGGCGGCGCATGGAGGGCGAGGAGCTTCAGGCGGCCGGAGTGCGGCTCGGCGAGACGGCGTTCGCCGCGCTCAGCTCCCCTGCGCCTCGGTGACCGTCAGGCGTTCCTGCGCCCGCGGCACGGGATCGGCGCCGGGGGCCACCGCCTCGCGCAGGGAGGACAGATCGCGGGCGATCTCATCGAGCCGAGCCGTGAGGGCCTCGGAGTCCTCCGAGCCCGCGGCGTCCACGGCCTGGGACGCCTTGACCTCGAGCCGGTCCAGCGCGTCCTCGATTCCTTCGAGGCGCTGGGACACCGACCGCAGCCTGCGGGTCAGGCGTTCAACGTCGGCCGCCGACGGGATGTTCAGCGCCCCCATCGCCGCCTCCTGAGCCTGCACGGCGCGGTCGCGCGCGTCGAAGGCGCTGGTGATCGCGCGGTTCACGACGGGGTTGGCGATCAGCTCCTCGGCGATGCGCCCGAGTGCCTCCTCCCCCTGGCGGGAGAGCCGGTCCACGAAGGTGCGGTCCTGCGCCTCGGTCATCGCGGGCACCTTAGCGCACCCCTTCCGGCCCTCAACCCGCCGGCCGGCACCGGCCACGGCGGGGGGAAGATGAGGTCGAGGTCCCGCCGGGACGAGAGACTTCTTGCAGCCCGAGCGCCCGGCGTTGCGGCCGAAAAACCCGCTCGTTAGGTTACGCGTAGCTGCAGGCGCTTCTGATAGCTTGCGCGCGTTCGATCGGTGTCCCGTGAATGGGGCCTTGGGGGAGGAAACTGGGCACAGGGATGAGAAAGCGGCTTCTCCACATCCTGCTCTGCGCAGGTCTGCTGGCCGCCGCCGCGCTCACCGCCTTCACGCTCCCCGCCTCCGCCGAGCTGCGGACGGTCCTCGTCAAGCTTCCCAGCGGCGAGGTCGTGGAGATCACGGTGGACGTGCCGCCCGGCACCCCGAACGAGGCGATCGGCAACTTCGTGAAGCTGCCCGGCGTGATCGTTCCGCCCGGGACCCCTGTCACTCCGCCGGCCACCACCCCCACACCGGCGCCCACGCCCGCTCCCAAAACGCCGTCCGAGCCGGCCCCCAAGCCCGGCACGGGCACCGAGCAGCCCAAGGGTGGGGACAAGGAGAAGGTCAAGCCCGGGCCCAAGCGCCGTAAGGCGGACGCCGACGAGGATGAGGCTAAGCCTAAACCTCGAGTAGAGCGTCGGAAGAAGCGCTCACGGCGTGAGCGTTTGCGTAATGGTGATGGTTCGCCGGCGCGGTCGAATCCGGGGTTTGTGGATGCGTTGCCGGGGCCGTCGTTTAGGTCTGGTGTGCCGAATTTCGTGATTCGGAAGTTCCGGGTGCCGATTTTCTTGTTGCCGATTTATCAGGCGGCGGGGATCCAGTATGGGGTGCGGTGGGAGGTGTTGGCCGCGATCAACGAGATCGAGACCGACTATGGGCGCAACCTCAACGTGTCTTCTGCTGGTGCTTTGGGGTGGATGCAGTTCATCCCGTCGTCGTGGCGGGCGTATGGGGTCGACGCGAACAAGGACGGCAGAAAGGACCCCTATAACCCCGTCGACGCGATCTTCGCCGCCGGCCGGTATCTGAAGGCGGCCGGGTATGACAAGGACGTCCGCCGCGCGATCTTTGCCTATAACCACGCCGACTGGTACGTCGACTCGGTCCTCCTACGGGCCAGGTTGATCGCCGGGGTCCCCGCCGATTTGGTCGGGTCGCTGACGGGGCTCACCGAGGGCCGGTTCCCGGTCGCCGCACGGGCCCGCTACGCCGACGACCTCCAAGAAGCCGAAGCCACCAAGCGCGTCAAAGCAGGCCAAAACGCCGCCAACCTGGTCGAGTCCCAAGACGACCGCCGCCAAATCGAGATCTACACCCAAAACGGGGCGCCCGCAGTCGCAGTCAACGACGGCCAAATCAAAACCATCGGCCAAAACCCCCGACTCGGCAAATACATCACCCTCCAAGACCCCTACGGCAACCGCTACACCTACGCCGGCCTCAAAACCACCGCCACCCACTACCCGGTCCCGCGCGACGACGCGTCCGATCCGAAGCTCTCGGCCAAGGCGCTGAAGGCGAACGCCGACGGCGACGAGGCTCAGCCCACAGCTCCCGCATCAGCCGGCCGCCAGCCCGACGTGGACGACTCCGACTCGGCTCCGCGGACCGACCGCAACGGCGACGCCGACAAGCCGGAGGCGTCGATCCCGGTCAAGGACCGCCTGTTCGCCCACCCCAACGCTCCAGGAGCACGCGAGCAGGGCGGGCTCGAGCAGATGCTCGACGCCAAGGCGCGCAAGGAGGGCGGCTGGGAGTCATACGGAGCCCTGTTCGCCAAGCCGTTCGGCACCGACGCCGACCCGGACAAGGTGAGGCTGCGGCGGCTCAAGGTCGGCTCGCGTGTGATTGGTGGGACGGTGCTGGGCCGGGTTGGTGTTCCTGAGTCGGGTAAGGGTGCGCATCTTGATTTTTCGGTGCGGCCTGCTGGTCGGGGTGCGCCGCGGATCGATCCGAAGCCGATCCTGGATGGGTGGAAGCTGTTGGAGGCGACGGCTGTGTATAGGGCGTCGGGGAAGAACGTGCTGTATGGGGATGATGGGGCGGATGGGTTCTCGATCGGGCAGATCTTGCTGTTGCCCAAGCCGCTGTTGGAGAAGCGGGTGCTCTCAGACGAACGGATCGAGCTCTATGACTGTGGCCGCGACGACGTCCGCTCCGGCCAGGTAGACCGCAGGGTGCTCGCCACGCTGGCTTATCTCGCCGAGTCCGGGCTGCGCCCGACGGTCACCAGCCTGAAGTGCGGGCATGGGTACTACACCGCGTCGGGGAACGTCTCCCATCACTCCTCCGGGAACGCGGTCGACATCGCCAAGATCAACGGCGTCCCGATCCTCGGCCACCAAGACCCCGGCGGAATCACAGAACAAAGCGTCAAATCCCTGCTGCGCCTCCAAGGCACAGTCGCCCCCGACCAGATCATCTCGCTGCTGGAGATGGGCGGCCAAACGATCGCCATGGCAGACCACGCCGACCACATCCACGTCGGCTTCCGGCCCCTCTTTGGCGACAACAAAAAGCTCGGCAAACAAGCCCTCGCCGTCCTCAAACCAGGCCAATGGTCAAACCTCATCAACCAACTCCGCAAAATCGACAACCCCACCGTCCCCACCAAACCATCGAAGTACGCCATCCCGGTCAAGAAGAACCGGCGCTCATCGGACGCGCACCAGGGCGAGTAGGCCTCGCCAGCCGCCGCCTCCTCACCGTTCGCCTTCGTACAGCTCGAGTTCGGCTTCCTGCTCGGTCCTCCTGACGGGCGCTTCATCGTGCGCTCCGAGGCGGGGGGCGGGCCGCAGCGGATCATCGTCATCGGGACCCTCGGCGCCCCAGAGCGGCGCCTTCTCCGCGGCCGGCGCGGATCCGTGGTCGCGGAGGCGGGGCCCGAGCCGGTGCCCACGAGCCGCGTGACCGTGATCGAGCCCGAGCCGCTGCCCGACCGCGACGCCGGCGCCGCCTGGTTGTCGGAGCGCCGCGCGAGCGACGAGCTCGCGGCGGCCGAGGTCGAGGGCGCCGTGGCGATGGTCAACCGCGCGCTGCACGCGCACCGCGCCGCGCGTGCGGACCCGCACGCCCGCGAGGTGTCACGCGAGGCCGCGCTGGTGGTCCGCCTGGGCTACGGCTCGGGCGAGGCGGTGGCCGAGGGGCGCTTCGCCGAGGCATGGGAGCTGCCGCGCGAGGGCGGGCGCACCCGCCGCTCCATGGAGGCTCCGGAGGAGCGCTTCGCGGCGCTGCTCGGCGGGCGCGAGGCCGTGCTGGTATGCGAGGACCTGGTGCTCAGGGCGCGCGCCGACCTGGACGCCGGTCGCGCGCGCGCCGCGGCGCTGCAGGCGCGCGTGGCCCTCGAGAGCCTGCTGGCGGAGATCGGTGAGATGCCGCCTGAACGGCGCGCGGCGCTGGAGGCCGATCGCGGCCCGGTGGGCGACGCAGCCAACGACGCGCTGCGCGGCGCTCTGACCGCGGAGCGGGCAGAGCAGGTGGCCGGCGCAGTGGGCCGGATGGAGACGGCGCTGCGCTCCAGGCGCCTCGGTAGCGCCTTCTGAGGCCGAAGCTCCACCGATCCTCCACGGGTCACGCGTTCTTCACGCCGGCCCATCCGGCAGCGCTAACTTGCGTTCCTACATCTCGTCGATCCCCGGGCGGGCGATTCTGGCCAACTGTCGATAGGAGCGGGCCGTGAAGTATCCGAAGATGCCCTATATGCAAGGACCGGTGTACAGCCTTCCCCGTGACCGCGGTCCTGCCCGTGGTCGCGGTCAGCGGGTGTCCCGGGTCATGGAGGCCCGCCGCAACCTCTCCTCCTCCGGGGGTCGCGGAAGGGCGTGGATCAACGGGCGCGAGGTGGGCGGAGAGGACCCCAGGTTCGCCCACCTCTCGCGCTCCTTCGACTAGCCGCCCTCAGTCGCCGCCGCCAGCACGGCCTCCAGCTCGGCCACCACGTCGCCACCAAGCTTGACCTCGGCCACGTCGTCGTAGGGCGTCTGGCCCTCGGTGACCAGCGCCAGCTTCCCGCCGGCTCGGCGTGTGACCTCGGGCAGCGCGGCAACCGGGTGCACCGTCAGTGACGACCCGACGCACACCAGCAGGTCCGCCTCGGCGGCCAGCGACTGGGCCTCGGCGAGGGCCGCCTCGGGCAGCAGCTCCCCGAACAGCACCACGTCCGGCTTGAGCGGCGACACGCACGCCTGGCATTCGGGCGCGCCGTCGGCGACCACCTCGAGCATCTCCACCACCCGCTCCAGCGCCACCCGGCCGTTGCACATGGGACATCGGCTCCACTCGATCGAGCCGTGCACCTCCACCAGCCGCTCCGTGCCGGCCATGCGGTGCAGGCGGTCGATGTTCTGGGTTACGACGGCGCGCACCAGCCCGCGGCGCTCGAGCTCGGCCACCGCCTCGTGCGCCGGGTTGGGCCGCTTGTCCACCAGCGACGCGAACCGCTGACCGTAGAAGCGCCAGAATCGATCGGGGTCGCGCCGGAACGCGTCGATGTGCGCGACCTCCATCGGATCGACCTTCTCCCAGAGCCCGGTGCCGGGCGTGCGGAAGTCCGGGATGCCCGACGGCACCGAGATGCCGGCGCCCGTGAGCACCACGGCCGACCGCGCGTCGCGCAGCATCGCTCCCAGGCGGAGCGCACCCTCCCTGGTCTCGACGCTCAGCACCGACAAGGGTCCGTCACTTGCCCTTGAACGACGGCTGCCGCTTGCCGAGGAAGGCGCCGATGCCCTCCTTGGCGTCCTCGGACCCGAACGCGGTGGCGAAGCCCTGCTTCTCGGCCTCGATGCCCTCGTCCAGGTCGCCCGCGGCCGACACGCTCTTGATCTGCCCGACCGCGATCGGGGCCTGCGCCGACAGCTTGCGCGCCCAGGAGAGCGCGGTGTCGAACAGCTCGTGGTCGGGGACCACGCGGGTCACCAGCCCGGCCTCCAGCGCGTCATAGGCGTCGATGGGCTCGCCCGCCAGGTTCATCTCCAGCGCCTTGGCCTCGCCCACCAGCCGCGGCAGGCGCTGGGTGCCGCCGAAGCCCGGAATGATCCCGAGGTTGATCTCCGGCTGGCCGAAGGAGGCCGACTCCGCAGCGATGCGGAAGTCGCACGCCATCGCCAGCTCGCACCCGCCGCCGAACGCGAGCGAGTTCACCGCGGCGATCGTGACCGTCGAGGAGCGCTCCATGGAGCGCATGAAACCGTGGCCGGCCTCGATCAGCTCCCGGCCCTCCTTGTCGGGCGCCATCTTCGTGAACTCCTTGATGTCCGCGCCCGCCGAGAACGTGAAGATGTTCGAGCTGGCGAAGACCACCGCCCGCAGCTTGCCGTCGATCTCGGCCCACAGGCCGGTGAGCTCGCGGATGACCTGCGGCGAGAGCGGGTTGGCGGGCGGGCGGTTCAGCCACACGATGCCCACGTCGCCCCGGGTCTCCAGCGCCAGGGTCTCGTGAGATTGCCCCTCGTCAGGCTGCATGTAGGGGAAGAAGCCCTGCCCGGACTTCTTGCCCAGGCGCCCCTGGGCCACCAGGCGGCGCAGCACCAGCGGCGCCTCGAAGCCCTCGCCCCATTCGGACCCGGCCCGCTCGAGTGCTTCCAGCACGGAGTCCAGGCCCTGCTCATCGGCGCGGGTGAACGGCCCGGGCAGGATGCCCGCGCCCATCATCATCCCGATCTCGATGTCCTTGACGCTCGCCTCGCCCTCCTCGAGGACCAGGCAGGCCTCGACCAGCGCCTTGAGCGAGAAGCGCTCGACCAGCGTCTGGGTGGCGTCGGTTGTGTCAGCCGTGCTCATAGAACCCCTTCCCGGTCTTCTGGCCGAGGTTGCCGGCCGCGACGAGCTCCTTCATCTCAGGTGAGACATAGAAACGATCGCCATAGCTCTCGTGCAGGTGCTCGGCCACGTGGAGCGTGATGTCCAGGCCCACGAGGTCGCTGAGGAAGTACGGGCCCATCGGCGCCGCCTTGGACTCCTGCACGGCCTTGTCGACCTCCTTCACGTCCAGGCCCTCCTCGTGTGTGACTCGCCAGATCTCAGAGACGGCGGAGTTGAGGATGCGGTTGACCACGAACCCCGGCGCCTCGCCGCAGCGGATGGCCGTCTTGCGGATCTGCTGAGCGAAGTTGGCGGCGGCCTGCAGCGTCTCGTCGGAGGTCTCCTCGCCCTCTACGACCTCGATCAGGCGCATGATCGAGGCGGGATAGAAGAAGTGGAAACCCACCACCTTCTCCGGCCGGCCGGTGGCCTCGGCCATCTCGCTGATGGACAGCGATGACGTGTTGGAGGCCAGGATGGCGTGGCCGGGGGTGACGGCATCGAGCTCGGCGAAGACCGACTGCTTGACTTCGATCCGCTCGGGCACGGCCTCGATGACGAAGTCCACGTCGCCGAAGTCGTCGTAGGCGGTGGTTCCGGTGATCCGGCCCACGATCTCCTCCAGCTGCGCGTCGGCGTCGGCCTGAGAGATCTTCTCCTTCTTGACCAGCCCGCCGAGCTGGCCCTCCGTGACCTGCCGGGCCTTGGCCAGCCCGGTGTCGACGAACTCCTGCTTCACGTCCTTGAGCACGACGGGCACGCCGGTCGAGGCGATGACCTGCGCTATCTCACCGCCCATCGTGCCGGCGCCGGCTACGGCGGCTTTGAATACGAACATTGGTCCCTTCCTGGTGGTGGAGGCCGGCGGAGGCTACCTAGTCGTCGGCGGAGGGCGCGAGCTGCTTCTGGGGCTCGCCGCCCTCCAGCCCGGGCTCCGACTTCGACGCCCGCAGCTCATAGGCCCGGCGCGCCTGCGGATCGGCTCCCGCCAGCACCTTGTCCGCCTTGAGGGCTCTCCCCACGCCCTCGCGCGCGCTGCGCGGCAGCACGCCCATGACCTTGGTGATCGCGCCCGCCACACGCGGCACCCAGACGTCGAAGCGCGGGTGCTCCAGCGCCGACACGATCTCGGCCGCCACCTCCTCGGGCTCCACGTTCTTCACGCCGCGGGCGGAGCCCAGCCCCGAGGCCAGCTCGGTGTTCACCACGCCGGGCATCACGCAGGACACCTCGATGCCCGTGTCGCGCAGCTCGGCGCGCACAGCCTCGGTGACTCCGACCACGAAGTGCTTGGTGCCGCAGTAGGTGGCGCCGCCGGGGAAGCCGCCCTTGCCGGCGGACGAGGCGATGTTCACGAGGTGGCCGGAGTTGCGGGCCTGAAAGCGCGGCAGCACGATCTTCATGCCGTACATCACGCCGTGCACGTTGATGTCCACCTGGCGCTGCGCCGTGGCGTCGTCCTCGTCCACGAACGGGCCCAGCTGCATGATCCCGGCGTTGTTCACCAGGACGTCCACGTTGCCCAGCCGTTCATCGGCGGCGTCGAGGAAGCGCTGGAAGGACTGCCTGTCGGTCACGTCCAGCGGAAGGCCGATGGCGCCGGGCACACTCTCCGCGGCCTTCGAGGCCTCGGCCTCGTCGAGGTCGCCCATCGCGACCTTCATGCCGCGTGCCGCACAGGCCCGCGCCGTGGCCAGCCCTATCCCGCGCGCGGCGCCCGTGATGGCCACCACCTTGCCCTCGAGTGCTCTCGGTTCCTTCGCCATGGCGGGGACGCTACTACCTCAGCCCCGCCTCGTCGTCGGCCTCCACGGCGAAGCGGCGCACGGTTCGGCCGAGGGCGTCGCGCAGGGCGCGGCGGATGAACAGCAGGTCTGTCACCTGCTTGAGCGGGCTCTCGCTCGTGAGCTGATACTCGAGCGTGACCTCGGCGCGGCTGCCCTCGCCGTCCTCGACGGCGCGGAAGGTCTGGGTGCCCACCAGGCGATCCTCATAGACGAGTGTTGCGAAGGCCGTGGGCGCGCCGGACTTGACCTTCTCGGTCACCCTCCCGCGGCCGCCGGGGCCGGACACCCAGACGACCTTAGCGCCCTCCGCGGGCCAGTCCGGGCTCTGCTCCTCCACTCGTTGGAAGCCCTCCACGAATGCGGCCCAGCGGCGGGGCTCGCGCCACATGGCCGTGGCGGCCTCCGGCCCGAGCGGGAGCGTGGCGGCAGCCCTCACCGAGGGCATGGGTCATCCACCTACCCGTAGACCTCGCGCAGGATCTCGTCGATCGAGCGACCGACGGACTCCAGAAACGGCCGGACCTCCTCCAGCAGGCGCGCGTGCTCCTTGCGCCCGGCTTTGGTCAGTGAGTAGAAGCGACGCGTCCGGCGCTCGGGGTGCTCCCACTGGCCCTCGATCAGGCCCTGCTCCTCCATCCGCCGCAGCAGCGGGTACATCGTGTTGGGGTTCACCGAGAGCACGCCCTCCGTCATGCCCCCGATGCGCTCCATCAGCTGGTTGCCGTAGGACGGCCCCTCGGCGATCAGGTGCAGCACCAGCAGCGGCAGCACCTCACGGCGCCGCATCTCCCCGCTGAACGGGTCTGAGCCCTTGGGCCTAGGCGTGGCGGCGGCGCTCCGGCCGGTCGCCTCGATGCCACCCGCCTGCTCGACCGCCTGGCGGACGGCCCGCCGGCTGCGGTCGGACGCCGGGCTGCGCTGGCGCTTGGAGCCCCGGGGCGGCATCGACCCTGGATCCTGTCAGGCGCGGGGGCCGCCGGCGCGGGCGCGCTCTCCACAACGACGAGGGGCCGCCCGCGGCGGCCCCTCGGGAACGTCCATACGCGTGGGGCCTAGGCGGCAGCGGCGGCTGCCTGCGGCTCCTCCACCCGTCGAGGCATGAGCGTCTCGCGCGCGATCACCAGGCGCTGGATCTGCGACGTGCCCTCGTACAGCTGCATGATCTTCGCGTCGCGGAAGAGCTTCTCGACCGGGTACTCCTTGATGAACCCGTAGCCGCCGTAGACCTGCACGGCGTCCACGGCGATCTCCATGGCGGAGTCCGCGGCGAAGCGCTTGGCGTGCGAGCTGGCCAGGGTGTTGCGCTGGCCCTGGTCGAGCAGCACTCCCGACTTGTAGACCAGCAGCCGGGCGGCCTCGACCTTGGTGGCCATGTCGGCAATCATGAACTGGATCGCCTGGTGCATCGCGATCGGGACGCCGAACTGCACGCGCTCCTTGGCGTAGTCGGCGGCGAACTCGAAGGCCGCGCGGCCGATACCCACGGCCATGGCCGACACTCCGGGCCGGGTCCGGTCGAGCGTCATCATCGCGAGCTTGAAGCCCTTGTTCTCCTCACCGAGGAGGTTCTCCGCCGGGATCTCGACGTCGTTGAAGGAGATCGTGGCGGTGTTGGACGCGCGCTGGCCGAGCTTGTCCTCCTTCTTGTCGACCGTGACCCCATCGAGGTCGCGATCGACCACGAAGGCGGAGATGCCCCGGTGGCCGGCCTCCTTGTCGGTCTTCGCGTACACCGTGTAGTAGTTGGCGTGCGAGCCGTTGGTGATGAAGCACTTGGAGCCGTTGATGACGTACTTGTCGCCCTTCTTCACGGCGTTGGTCTTCATCCCGGACACATCGGAGCCGGCGTCGGGCTCGGTGAGGCAGAAGGACGCCAGCAGCGGCGACTCGGTGAGGCGCCCGAGGTAGTTCTTCTTGACCTCGTCGGAGCCGCCCAGGGCGATCGGCGCGGTGGCGAGGCCGTTGCACATCAGCGACGTGCCGATGCCGGAGCAGCCCCAGCCGAGCTCCTCCTCGATCAGGCAGCCGGTGAGGTAGTCGAGGCCGGGGCCGCCGTACTCCTCCTCGATGTGGCTGTTCATCAGGCCCACTTCCCAGGCCTTGTCGACGATCTCCTGGGGCCAGGTGGAGTCCTTGTCGTACTCCCAGGCGACCGGGCGGATCTCCTTCTCTGCGAAGTCGTGAGCGAGGTCGCGGATGTCCTTCTGCTCGTCGGTGAGGGTGAAATCGACCACGTGAGTGTGCGCTCCTTGGAGGGGGGCCGTGCGGCGGCCCGATTGATTCGTCAGTCAACGGTGGTCCGGCAATGGTACCCCAAGCTTCGCGGGGCTACCAGGGGCCTTCTAGAAGGCGAACTTCGCGATCACGAAGATGCCGCCCACGATCACTACGGCCGAGAACAGCGCCAGGCCCACCTGGTCCGGGTACAGCAACGGCCTGCTGGGCGCCATGGTCCTGCGTCGAAGGCGCCGCCACATGCGGTCAGACTGTAGGCCGTGGAGCTCTTCGGCACCATCCTGATCGTGCTCGTGCTGGTGGCGATCGTGTTCGCCGCCCTGAGCTTCATCGGCACCGGGAGCATCTACCGCGGCCTCGGGCGTACCGGCCTGGCGCTCGACGAGCCCGACCTGCGCCCTGGGCCGGCGCCGGGCAGTCCGGCGGCGGACGCCGAGGCGCGCGAGGAGATCCGCCAGATGCTGGAGGCCAAGTCCGCCCGCCGCGAGGCGCGGGGCGAGCCGCCCCTGGACGTGGACGCCGAGCTGGCGGCGCTGACTGCGCCCGCCGCGGTGGACGAGGGCCTGCGCGACGAGGTCCGGCAGCTGGTGGTGGCCCGCAACGAGCGCCGGATCAGGCGCGGCGAGGAGCCGCGTCGACGTGGAGTCGGAGGTCGACCGACGCCTGCGCGAGCTGAGCGGCTCGTAAAATCCCGCTTGAGGCGCTCGCGCATCGGATATATGTAGGCCATGGCCGACGATCGCCGCTACGAGATCGACGATTTGCTGGTGCGTCCCGGCACCTACTTCAACCCTCAGACCGAGGTGCTGGTGGTGGTCGACGACTCCTCGTCGATGGACAACGAGATCTTCGCCCTGGAGGAGTTCGAGGGTGCCGACTGGGTGCTCGTCTCCGACGTGTCGCCCGTGGATGAGGCGCAGCGCGACGAGCTCCTGGAGGACTTCCAGGCCACCTGGCACGGCGGCGACGGGCGCCAGCCCCGCTCGCTGCAGGACCCGGAGTCCGACGACGACGCGCCGCCTGACGATGAGGACGAGGACCCGCCCCCCGCGGACGAGGACTCCGAGCAGGCCTGACCGCCTGCCGGTTTCCTAAGCTTCGCCGCCCTTGCGCCCCGTCTACGCCCTAGGCGTCTTCATACCGGTCGCCGTCGTGCTCGAGCTCGCGCACGCTGCGCCCGTGCTGATCTTCGGGGCGGCCGCGCTCGGCGTGATCCCCACCGCGGCTGTGATGGGCGAGGCCACCGAGCACATCGCCGCCAAGACCGGGCCGGGCATCGGTGGCTTCCTGAACGTGACCTTCGGCAACGCGCCGGAGCTGATCATCGCGTTCTTCGCGCTCAAGGAGGGGCTGCAGGAGGTCGTGAAGGCGTCGATCGTCGGATCGATCATGGGCAACATCCTGCTGGTGCTGGGCGCTGCCATGCTGGTGGGAGGGCTGGGGCGCGAGAAGCAGTCGTTCAACCGCACCGCGGCCAACGCCCAGTCGGCCATGCTGCTGCTGGCGCTCACCGCGCTGATCCTGCCGGCCGTGTTCCAGCTCGTGAACGGCGGCGGGCTGCCCAATGTGGGCGACGAGCGCGTGAACTTCGGCTCCGACCTGGAGAAGCTCTCCTTCGGCGTGGCCATCATCCTCATGGCCAGCTACGCCGCGGGCCTGGTGTTCTCGCTGAAGACCCACCGCAAGGTGTTCAACCCGTTCGAGGGCGAGGAGGAGCACGAGGGCGGCTGGTCGGTCCGCAAGTCGCTGGTGCTGCTGGCCATCGCGGCGGTGCTGGTGGGCCTGATGAGCGAGGTGCTGGTGGGCTCGATCTCGGAGGCCTCGGAGGAGATCGGGCTGTCGGAGTTCTTCGTGGGTGTGTTCGTGGTGGCCATCGTGGGCAACGCCGCCGAGCACTGGGTGGCCGTGCTGGTGGCGGCCAAGGACAAGATGGACCTGGCGGTGTCGATCGCGATCGGCTCCAGCGCCCAGATCGCGCTGTTCGTAGCGCCGGTGCTGGTCCTGCTCTCGTTCGTGATCGGGCCGGAGCCAATGGCGCTCGTGTTCAACGGCTATGAGCTCGGCGGCCTGGTGTTCGCCGTGCTGATCGCCAACTTCATCGCCCAGGACGGCGAGTCGAACTGGTTCGAGGGCGTGCAGCTGCTGGCGCTGTACGCCGTGCTCGGGCTGGTCTTCTACTTCGCGTGAGCGCGGCCGGCGCGTGATGGAGCCCGACCGCTCCCTCTCTGCCTGCCTCGGCCACATCCTCGGCGGCTCCCCGCCCGGTGGGGACCCGCGCTCCTGGCTGGCGCGGCGCAACCTGGGCCTGGCGCCGGTGCACGACCCTGCCGGCTTCCAGTGGGGAGGCTCGTTCCTGGCCCGCCTCGGCGGGCCCGAGCCTCGCTGGGTGGTGATGTTCGGCGTGCCCCCCGCGCTGCTCTGGGACCCGGCGGACGGCGCACCCGCCGGACCGATCGAGGAGGCGGCGGTGCTGGCGGCCCTCGACGCAGGACTCGGGATCGGGGAGGCGCCCCATGGAACCCCCGGGCCGGAGCCGGGCTCGGTGGAGGCCATCGTGATCGTCCCGGCGGCCGAGGCGCCCGGGCGCGAGGTCGAGCGAGCCGTGGCCGTGGCCGGGAGCGGGCTGGAGGGCGATCGCTACGCGGCGGGCACCGGCACCTTCTCCCCCAAGGGCGGCGACGGGCGGGAGCTGACACTGATCGAAGGCGAGGCGCTGGACGCGGTGGGCCTGGCGCCCGCCGATGCGCGGCGCAACGTGGTCACCCGCGGGGTGCGCCTCAACCCGCTCATGGGCCATGTGTTCCGGGTGGGCTCGGTCACGTGCGCGGGCCGGCGCCTCTGCGAGCCCTGCTCGCACCTGGAGCGCCTGACGTCGCCCGGCATGCTGCGCGCGCTCGTGCACCGGGGCGGTCTGCGCGCCGACATCCTCACGGGCGGCGACATCGAGGTGGGCGCCGCCGTAAGCGCGGTGGAGCCGCTCTAGGCCCCTAGGCCTTGCCGGCCCGCTCCGGGTGTGGCTCCTCGTCCTCGGTGTCCCCCTCGCCGTTGTCCTCCTCGGGCTCGGTGCGCTTGGCGCGCTCCTTGCGCTTCTCCTCCGATCGCGGATCGCGACTGTCGGCCACCAGCGACGCGGCTATGCCCACGGCGAATAGGGCCGCCACGATCAGCAGGCTCACCACCGGCCCGATCTTCACCAGGTCCTCGATCAGGAGCTTGACGCCAACGACCGCCAGCACCACCGCGATCGTCTCGTCCAGGTAGCGGAAGCGGGCGATCAGGCCCTCCACCAGCACGAACAGGGCGCGCAGCCCGAGCAGGGCGAACACGTTGCCCATCCAGATCAGGAACGGGTCGCGCGTGATGGCGAACGCGGCCGGTATCGAGTCGATCGCGAAGGCGATGTCGGCGAAGACGATGGCCACGAGGCACAGGAACAGCGGCGTCACGTAACGCTTGCCGTCCTCCCGAACGAACCAGTGGCCCTCCCGGAAGTCGTCGGTCACCGGATAGAAGCGCCGGACGAGGCGGACCATGAGGTTGCGGTCCGGGTCCACGTTCTCGTCGACGCCCTGGAATATCCGGTACGCCAGCACCAGCAGCGCCGCCCCCAGCAGGTAGACCACGAAGTGGAACTGCTCGAGGATCGTGATGCCCAGCAGGATGAACGCGCCGCGCAGCACCAGCGCGGCCACGATGCCCCAGAACAGCAGCCGCGCGCGCCGTTCGAACGGCACCCCGAAGTACGCGAAGATCAGGATGAAGACGAACAGGTTGTCCAGCGAGAGCGAGCGCTCGATCAGGTAGACCGTGGTGTAGAGCACCGCGTCCTCGCCCCCCTCGAAGGCGAACACGAGCACCCCCGCCCCCAGGCTCAGCACCAGCCACCCGATCGACCAGATGACCGCCTCGCGGAAGTCGGGCTCGCGCCCGCGCGCGAAGAAGTGCAGGTCGAGCCAGAGGAAGAAGAACAGCGCCGCGATCAGCGCCGCCCAGGGGGCTATCGACTCCAAGGCCACTCCCCGAGGACGGTACCCACGTGAGGGCTGGGGACGCTCAGCGCAGCAGCTCGGCGCAGCGCGCTCGGGCCTGGGCGTCGTCGGGCTTGGTCTCGTCCAGGCACTCGGCGTACTCCTGGAAGGCCTCGGTGGCCTGCGAGGGGCCGCCTTCGCCCGTGTCCGGCGCGGTGCTGCCACCCGACCCCGAGCCTGCATCGGGCTCAGTCTCGGGAGACGTGGCACCGCCGCCGGTCGACCCCACCCAACGCGTCGACGCCGCCGAGCTGGGTGGTCAGTGAGGAGATCGGCCGCGAGCGAGCCGGCGCCTCGACCTTCTGGTCCCCGTTCGTGTCGCCCAGATCCACGGTGAACCGCAGCGAGCCGCCCTCGATTCCGTTCAGCCGCTCCCGGTCCTCCTCCGGCACGGTGACCTTGAGGTCGGCCGAGACGCGCCGGATCACGTAGTCCTCCTTGCCGACGTATACGTCGAAGGTCGGGTCCTCCACGGCCTCGGCGAGGCTCTCGATGTCCTTCTTCGACAGGCCCTGCGGCGCCCTGCCGCCCGAACCCCCCAACGCGCTGGCGGAGCGCTTCACGAACTCGTTCAGGTCCTCGGCCAGGCGCCGCACGTCCAGCCTGCCGCTCACGTGGGTGGTCTCGACCCCGGCCACGCGCTCCTCGCCCTCCTCCTTGGCCTCAACCACCCAGTCGCGCGGGCTGAGCCCCAGATCGCCGAGCGAGCCCTGACGGCGCTTGCGCGTCTGGGCCAGGCGACGGTTGGCGCGCGCCACGTCGGCCCGCGGCTGCTCGTAGAACTGGCCGCCGAACTTGATGAAGGCGCGGTCGCCGGTGGAGAGGAAGCCGGCCTCGATCGTCTGACCGCCGCCCTGAGTGCCGATCTTGAGGTCGATGTCGAGCTTGGGGAGCTTGCCGTTGCCGCCGATGTAGGGACCGGACGCCTCGATGCGGACGGGACGATCGAAACCGGCCAGGCCCTTCACCTCCAGCCGCGCGTCGACCTTCACGTCGGCGCTCTTGAGCGACTGGCGGAACGCGCGATCGAGAAGGGCCTCGGCGTCCGCCTGGTTCTCGTCCCCGTCGCCCCCGCAGGCCACGGCGAACACCGACGCCAGCACGGGCAGGAGCAGCGCGAGCGAGCGTCGAAGGTGGGGTATCGAGTGCCTTGGACTCATGAGCAGCGCGGGAGTGGCGGACACTAGCGGGGGTACGCCCCAGCTACGCAACTTGGGCGACCGGCGCGCGTTTGGGGTCCCGATGGGTCGCATGGTCATCTCCCTGGCGGCCGGCACCGCCGTGCTGGTCGCGCTCGTCGCCGCATCCCCCGGGTCGGCCAGCGAAGCCACGGCCGCCTCCGAGCGGTTCCTGCCCTCCGGCTCGGCCTCGGGGTTGGGCCCGGAGCCGCGGCGCCGAGCTCCCGCGCGCGCATCCACTTCGGCGACCAAGCGCGAGCGAGCCCGTGCTCGGCGTGCGCGCCGAGCGGTGGCGGCGGCACTGCAGGCCGCTCGGGCCCCGGGCGGCATCTCGCGGGCCGGCTATGTCTCCTATCGCAACCTCTACCGGCGTGCGCTCACCACGCGCAAGCGGCTGAAGGGCGCTCGCGGGCGCGAGCTGGGCTCGGTGCTCGAAACGCTCGAGTCGATGGCGCTGCGGCGCGAGCTCACCTCGTCGCGGATGAAGGCCGTGTTCCTGATCCTCAAGCGCAACGTGGAGTTCTGGCCGCGGCGCCGGTTCCCGCGCGACCGCGATCGCGTGACGTTCCGCGGCTCGCAGCTCGTGTACGAGTACTACCGCGGGCGAGGCCTGCAGCTGCAGCCGCTCGTGAACTTCAAGAAGGCCAACCTGATGCATGCCGCATGCGTCAAGGACACCGGCGACCAATGCCAGCGAGGCGGTCTGGCCAGGTTGCTGGGCGAGATGGCGAAGGTCTCGGCGCGCCGCGGCGGCTTCCGCGCCTGGGAGTACTACTTCGACTTCGGCGGCGGACGGCCGCCCTGGGTGTCCGGCATGGCCCAGGCCACCGGCGTCCAGGCTCTCGGGCGCATCGGCCGACCTGCTGAAAGACGATCGCCTGCTGCGATACGCGCGCGAGGCGCTAGGGGCGTTTCGGACCGCCCCGCCCACCGGGGTGGTCACCCGCGGGCCACGCGGGGGCGCCCACTACCTGCAGTACTCGTTCGCTCCCCGGCTTTACATCCTCAACGCCTTCCTGCAGTCGGTCATCGGGCTGCTCGACTACGCGCGCGGGACCGGCGACGAGGAGGCGCGGGAGCTCTACGAGGCCGGCCGAGCCCGAGGCGCGGGCGGAGGTCCCGCTCCACGACACCGGCGACTGGTCGAAGTACTCCTATCGCGGCCGCGACTCGACACCCGAGTACCACGAGCTCCTGCGCGAGTTCCTGCAGAGCCTGTGCGACCGGGTACGGCGCTCGGTGTACTGCGACGCCGCCGACCGCTTCGCTCTCTACGCGGTCGAGCCGCCGGAGCTGGAGCTGCTCGGGCCCGAGCTGGTTACGCGAGGAGAGGGGACCAGGGTGCGCTTCTCCCTCTCCAAGCTCTCAGCCGTTCAGGTCACGATCACGCGCGACGGACGCACGGCCCTGGACCGGCTGGCCACCTTCCGGCGCGGCGAGGGCTACTTCAGCTGGCGACCGCGCGCTGCCGGCGTCTACTCGATTCGCCTTGCTGCGAAGGAGCTGCGCACGGGCCGCGGCCTGCGCGCGAGCGTGAGCGGCCAGGTGGGGTCCTTCCCGCCGGGCTGAGCAAGGCTGGTCCACACGGCCGCGCGGCCGGGGCGCAATAACATCGCCCGATGGCGCCGCGAACCATCCTCGTGACCGGCAAGGGAGGCGTCGGCAAGACCAGCGTCGCGGCTGCCACCGCCCGCCGCTGCGCCGCAGCGGGCCTGCGCACGGTCGTGCTCTCGACCGACCCGGCCCACAGCCTGTCCGACTCGCTGGAGTGCCGGCTAGGCGGGGCCGCCACGCCGGTGGGCGACCTGCTCTGGGGCCAGGAGGTGCAGGCCCAGGAGGAGATGGAGCTGAACTGGGACGCCGTGTCCGGGTGGCTCGGGGAGCTGCTCGCGGATCGTGGCGTGGACCCGATCTCGGCGGAGGAGCTGACCGTGCCACCCGGGATGGACGAGCTGTTCTCCCTGCTCCAGATCAAGCGCCATCACCAGTCCGAGGAGTTCGACGCGATCGTGGTGGACTGCGCCCCCACCGGCGAGACGCTGCGGCTGCTGTCGTTCCCGGACGTCTGCACCTGGTGGCTCGAGAAGGTGTTCCCGGCGCAGGGACGCATGGTGGCCGCCGCGCGGCCGTTTGCCGGGATGCTCGACCTGCCGATCCCGAGCGACGCCGTGTTCGACGACGTCGAGCGGCTGGTCCGCAACCTCGTGGCGATGAACGGGATCCTGCGCGACCGCGCCCACACGTCGATCCGGCTGGTGATGAACCCCGACCGGATGGTCGTGCAGCGAGGCCATGCGGACCTTCACCTACCTCAACCTCTACGGCTACCTGACCGACGCCGTGGTGGTCAATCGCGTGCTGCCGGAGGCCGCCGGCGACGGCTACTTCGCCGCCTGGCGCGAGGCCCAGCAGGGGCAGATGGAGCTGGTGCAGTCGGCATTCGCGCCGGTCCCGATCCTCACGGCCCCACACCTCCCGCGCGAGGTCATCGGCGCCGGGATGCTCGACCAGCTGGGCGACGCCCTGTACGGGCAGACGGTGGCCGAGGGCGTCCTGCACGAGACGCTCTCGCAGGAGCTGTCGGCCGAGGGCGAGCAGGCCACGTTGCGGCTGGCGCTGCCGTTCGCCGAGCGCGGCGACATCGAGCTAAAGAAGATCGCCAGCGAGGTGATCGTGAAGGTCGCGGGCCAGAAGCGCACTATCATCCTGCCGCCCGCGATGGCCGCCTATGAGACCGAGGGCGCCAGCTTCCACGACGGCGCGCTCGAGGTCCGCTTCCACAGATCCCGCCATGGAGCACCCCAGAGCCACCCCCCACTGACACGCCCGACCGCGACCCGGCCTGGGACGACGAGCCCTACTTCCGCAATGGAGGTGCGCCGCCGCCCCCGCCGCCGAGGGGCGCCGGACTGGACTTCTCAGCGCTGTTCGTGCTCCTGGACGCCGTGCGCCGCGCTGCGCCGGCCGAGCTCCAGGAGCGCCTGACCGGCCTGATCCGCGAGGCCCTGCTCACGCTGCGCTCCCTCATCGACTGGTACCTCGAGCGCCTCGAGCGCCCGCAGCGCCGCGCTCGCGTAGAAGACATCCCGATCGATTAGGGAAGCTCGCGGCGGAGATCTATGGCGCGGATGGCGTGCTCGTCGGGCAGCTTGTCCAGCACCTCGTGCACCACGCGGTGCACGTCGTGCTCCTCGTGGCCGAAGTCGTCCAGCAGCGACTTGAGCGCGGTGTGGGTGATCTTCAGCTGGGCCGGCGTGAGCTCCAGCCTGTAGGCGGTGTCGCCGGGGCCGATCAGGTCGTCGTCTTCGGGCATATACGGGATTGTGGCGTACCCTTCGGCGGGTGGCGGCCGACCACAAGACCTGGATCCTGACCGGCTCGCTGGAGAACTTCCGCGCCACGCGCGAGCGGGGCTTCTCCCTGATCGGCGCGAAGGAGAAGCGCCGCGGGATGGCCGAGCAGATCGAGCCCGGCGACGAGATCGTGCTCTACGTGACCGGCGTGCAGGCCTTCGGCGGCATCGTGCGGGTCACGTCCGAGATGTTCGAGTCGCGGGAGCGAGGTCTGGCCGGGGAAGCCCGGCAAGCCCGACGCCTACCCGTGGCGGTTCCAGACCGAGCCGGTGCGGGTGCTCGAGGAGGAGCGGTTCGTGCCCGCCGTTGAGGTCGCGCCCGCGCTGGAGCACGTGGCCAAGTGGCCGGCGGAGCACTGGCACCTGGCGTTCCAGGGCCAGCTGCGCACGGTCGGGCCGCGCGACGCCGGCCTACTGGCCGAGCGCATCGAGCGAGCCGCGGCTGCCCCTGCTCCGGCTTGAGCGCGGCCATCGCCTGAGCGTGCCCCACGAACGCCACTACACCGTCGAGCAGGCCAACGCGGCCATCCCCTGGGTGCAGCAGCGCCTCGCCCAGCTCCGCGAGGCGCGGACCGGGCTGGGAGACGAGGAGGCCCGGGCCGCCCTGGCCGAGGCCGGCCCCGACAACGGCGGCGGCGAGGCCGGGCAGGGTGGTCTCCGACGCCTTCCTCTCGATGCGCGCGGCGCTCATCGAGCTCCGCGAGATGGAGATAGTCCTGCGCGACCTCGACCGCGGCCTGGTCGACTTCCCGTCCCTGCGAGACGGGCGCGAGGTCTACCTCTGCTGGGAGGAGGGCGAGGACCGGATCGAGCTTCTGGCACGAGCCCGACGCCGGGTACGGCGGCCGCCAGGCCCTCGACGATGGCTGAGGCCTGGCGCCGCCTCAACGCCGAGCAGCGCGTGGCCGGGATCGCGGCGGTCCTGCTGATCGTGAGCACCTTCGGCCCATTCTCATTCGTGGAGGCGGCGATGGCGCTCACCGGGCTGGCCGTCCTGACCCTGCTCAAGCAGCGCGCCGACCGGCGTGAGTTCCACCTTCCCTTCGGCGACGGCAGCGTGATCATGGCCGCCGGGCTCTGGGCCGGGCTGCTGATCGTGGTGCGGCTCTTCGACCGCCCGCTGGGCCAGAGCGTGCTGGCCCTGGCGTGCGCCGCCCTGCTGGCGGCTGCCGGGTTGCGCGAGCGTGCCAAGCGACCGATGGACGACCTGCCCCCTCCCCCGGTGCGGCCCCCCCCGGCAGCCCCCGCCGAGGCCGCGACCGAGCGGGTACCCGCCGACGAGGCAGCCACGACGCGGCTGCCGGCCGAGCCGCGACGCGAGGGCGAGACTGAGCAGGGATCGGGCCGAGAGGTTGGCGCTTTTGCCCCTTGCGGGGCAAAAGGCCAATCGTCGACCCCGCCCCCTTGACGCCCGCCGTGGGAGACGCGCACGCCACCCAGCCGTCACAGGTCCAGAACGGCGACCGGCGACCTACCCCTACGAATCCCGAGCCCCCACGCCAGCGAGCTCCGGCTCCGGCTCGGCGCCGCGCTGACGCGCCGCGTCCCGTGGGGCTCCCGCGAGCTGCCCGCCCGGGCAGTCGCAGGCGTCGACCTTGCGCTGGGGATTGCGGATCCCGATCAGGCCGAGCGACGCCGCCCATGGCCACGAGGCCGGCCGAGATCGCCATCGCCAGGTGGAAGGCGGCCACCGACTCGTCCGCATCGTCGCCGTACTGAGCGGCCACGATCGCGCCGACGATCGCTATCCCCAGCAGCCCGGCCACCCGCGCGATGGCGTTGTTGATGCCGCTTGCCAGGCCAGCGTTGTGCTCGTCGGCGTCTGCCAGGACGGTCGCGGTGAGCGGCGCGACGGTCATCGAGAGGCCCAGCGAGAAGATCAGCAGTGGCGGCAGCAGCTCGGTCGCGTAGTCGAGGTCGGCCTGGATCTGGGTCAGCAACGCCATTCCAACGGCGGCGACGATCGGGCCCACACCCATGAAGAAGCGCGGGCCGAAGCGGTCCGCCATGGCACCGAAGCGGATGGACGTGAGGAACATGACGATCGTGACCGGGAGGCCTGCCAGCCCGGCCTGGGTGGCGCTGTAGCCGGCCGCGTTCTGGAGGAACAGCACCAGGAAGAAGAAGAGCAGCGACAACCCGGCGTACATCGACAGCGTCTCGATGTTGCCGACGGTGAAGTTGTGGCGCTTGAAGAGGTCCAGCTTGAGCATCGGGTGCGAGCTGCGGCGCTCGACCAGGATGAAGGCCCAAAGCAGCGCCAGGCCGCCCACGAGGGTGCCGAACACCGTGGGGTCGCCAAACCCGCCCTCGGGCTGGCGGATGAGCCCGAACGTGAGTGCGGCGAGCCCGGTTGCGCAGAGGACGGCTCCCGCGACGTCCACGCGCGTGCGTTCGGCCGGCCTGTCAGCCTCCGGCACGACGCGTGCCACCAGCAGCAGCGTGGCGACTACCAGCGGAATGTTGATGGCGAAGATCCACCGCCACGACGCCGCGTCCACCAGCTGACCGCCCACCAGCGGCCCGAGCACCGTTCCGATCGCTCCCCAGGCCGTCCAGGCGCCGACCGCCTTGCCGCGTTCCTCCTCGTCGAACACCGCCACGATCACGGCCAGGGCCGCCGGTGTGAGCAGGGCGCCCGCCACCCCCTGCAGCGCTCGCGCGAGCACCAGCACCTCGATCGTGGGCGCCACCGCGCACAGGGCCGACGTGGCCCCGAAGCCGGCGACGCCGAGCGTGAAGATGCGCCGCTCGCCGAAGATGTCCCCCAGTGAGCCGCCCACCAGGATCAGCGAGGCCAGAGTCACGAGGTAGGCGTTGGCCGTCCACTGCTGCCCGGCGAAGCCGCCCCCCAGGTCGTCGCGAATCGCCGGCAGCGCGACGTTGACCACCGTGGAGTCCACGGTCACGACCGTGGTGCCCAGCACGCACGCCACGAGCACCAGACGCTTGGTCCGGGCGTCCAGCGGAGCGGATGCCGCGTCGGCCACCGATCGAGTATGCAGAAGCCGGCATGCCGGCTCCGATGCAAGGCCGATTGAAGGCGCTAAAGCGACCTGGTGCCCCGGCCGATAGCTGCCCCGAGTAGTCCGTTCGCGGGCACTCGGCGCGCGGAGACGCGCGGCTCACAGACTCCCTCCTGTCGAGCAGGACGGCCGGCCGCCCTGGTGGCGGCCGGCCGCCGTCTGTGCCCTAGTCCTCGAAGAAGGCGTAGCCGTACTCGCCGCGGCGGTAGGCCAGCTTGGCGATGGCGGTCATGCGCTCGTCGTCGTTGGACTCGATCTGGTCGAGCTCGGCATTCACGCGCTGGGCGGCGCGGGAGCAGAAGGTCTGCGCGATGTAGCGCTCCTGGCCCGACGGCTCGACTCCGTGCTCGTCGAAGATCGCGGTCACGCGCGAAAGCACCGCGATCTGGGCATACACGTCGGCCACCGCGTCGGCAAGCCGCTTCTGGTGGAACTGGCGCTCGATCACATCTCGCTTGTGCTCGCGCAGGACGGACTCGGATGCCGAGGCCAGCCGCTTGACCTGGTCGGAGAGCGGGTCCGCCAGGGCCGACAGCTCGTCGTGGGCCAGCGTGACCCGCTCGGGGCGGACCTCACGCTGGATCCGGCCGGTCACGTACTCGGCGAGCACGCCGATCGATCCCACCGGGTCGCCCAGGTTGAGGCTGCCCATGCCGCTCAGGCGCTCACCGACCGGCTTGATGCCCGACAGCGCGATGAAGGCCCGCATCACGTCGTTGGCGCCCTCGAAGATCGGGAAGATCCGGGTGTCGCGCAGGACCTTCTCGTACGGCTCGTCGCGCATGTAGCCCGCGCCGCCCTTGAGCTGCAGCGCCCGGTTGGCCGCGTACCAGAGGAACTCCGTGCCGGCCACCTTCACGATCGCCGACTCCAGCGAGTAGTCGGGCACTCCCGCGTCGACGAGCCCGCAGGTCAGGTAGGCCATCGACTCAAGCCCGAAGAGGTAGGAGACCATCCAGCCGACCTTGTCCTGCACCAGCTCGAAGTCGGCCAGGGGCCGCCCGAACTGCTTGCGCTCCTTCACGTGATCGATGGACAGGTCGAGCAGGAACTTCGCGCCCCCCACCGAGCCGGTGCCCAGGCTCATCCGGCCGTTGTTCAGGATGTGCATCGCGATCCGGAACCCCTGCCCGGGCTCGCCCAGCACGTTCTCGGGCGGCACCCGCACGTCGTTGAAGAACAGCTCGCGCAGGTCGTTGCCCCTCAGCCCCATGGTGTCGAAGCGGCGCCCGACCTCGAATCCCTCCATCCCCTTCTCCACGATGAAGGCCGTGTGCCGAGCCTGGCCGTCGACCTCGGTGGCGGCGAAGGTCACGAACACCGAGCCCTTCTCGCCGTTGCCGATGTAGTGCTTGTGGCCGTTGAGCCGCCAGGCGCCGTCGGCCTCACGCTCGGCGCGGCTGTCCATCCCGTGCACGTCGGAGCCCGCACCCGGCTCGGTCAGTGCGAACCCGGCCAGCTTCCGGCCCGTCGCCAGGTCGGGCAGCAGCCTGGCCTTCTGCTCGTCGTTGCCGAACAGGACGATGCCCTTCATCCCGATCGACTGGTGCACGCCCATGATCACCGACAGCACGGGGTCGATCTGGGCGAACACCTCGGACACCCGGCAGTAGCCGGTCTGGGACAGGCCCTGCCCGCCGTATTCCTCGGGCACGTAGAGCCCCATCAGGCCGCGCTCGCCGAGCGCGGCGATCACGTCGTCGCCGATCCAGCGCCGCTCCTCGATCGCCCGCGGGTCGATCATCTCGGCGGCGACCTCGCGCGCCGCCGCGCACAGGCCTCGGATGCGGTCCTGCTCGGACTCGTCGGGCTTGGGGAACGGGAAGACGAGGTCCTCGTGGATCTCGCCCAGGAACAGCGACTTCGCGAACGAGGAGACCCCCTCGATCGGAGGGGTGTCCTGCGTCGTGGTCGCCGCCTCCATCAGTCCACTTCGTCGATCGGCCTCGGCCCCGGCCCGGTGTACACGGCCGTGGGCCGAATCAGGCGACCCTCGCGCTTCTGCTCGAGCACGTGCGCGGACCAGCCGCCCACTCTCGCGCAGGCGAAGAGAGGCGTGAACAGCTCGGGCGGGACCGAGGCGAAGTCCAGCACCACCGCCGACCAGAACTCCACGTTCGTGGCCAGCACCCGGTCCGGCTTGCGTGCCTGGAGCTCGGCGAGCGCTGCCTTCTCCAGCGCCTCTGCCACCTCCACCCGAGGCGCCCCGATCTCCTTGGCGGTGCGGCGCAGCACGCGGGCGCGCGGGTCCTCGGCGCGGTAGACGCGGTGGCCGAAGCCCATGAGCCGCTCCCCGCGGTCTAGCCAGTCCTTGACCCAGGCCTCGGCGTCGCCGTGCTCCTCCACGGCGTCGAGCATCGTGAGCACGCGCGACGGCGCGCCTCCGTGGAGCGGGCCCGACAGCGCCCCGACCCCGGCCGAGAGGGCAGCCGCAACGTCCGCGCCGGTCGACGTGATGACCCGCGCGGTGAAGGTAGAGGCGTTCATGCCGTGCTCCGCGGCAGAGATCCAGTACGCGTCGATGGCCTTCACGTGGTCGGGGTCGGCCTCGCCGCGCCAGCGGGTCAGAAACCGCTCGGGGATCGAGCGCGCCCTGTCGACCTCGCTCTGGGGCACCGGCGGCTGGCCGATGCCGCGCGCGGACTGCGCCACGAAGGACAGCGCCATGACCGACACGCGCGCCAGGTCGGCGCGGGCCTGCTCGTCGTCGATGTCGATGACCGCCTGGAGCCCCCACTCGGGCCCCAGCATCGCCAGTGCCGCTTGGAGGTCCACGCGCGGGTCTCCGGTGCGCACGGACAGCGGGTGCGGGATCGCGGGCGGCAGGCCGGGCTCGAACGAGCCGTCCACGAGCAGGCCCCAGACCTGCTCGAACGGCACCTTGCCCGTGAGGTCCTCGATGTCGACCCCGCGATACCGCAGTGCGCCACCCTCCTTGTCGGGCTCGGCAATCTCGGTGGCGAAGGCGACTACGCCCTCGAGCCCCGACTGAACCTCGGCTAGTTCGGGCACTGGCGTCTCCTTGCGGATCGACGGATCGAGGCCGGGAGGATAGTCGGCGGGTAGCCTCGGGGCCGTGATGCGGGTGTGGCGCGCAGGGCCCGGCGAGGCCGACGCGGTGGCCGGGCTGATGATCGGGTTTCGCGACTGGTGGGGGCGCGACAGCCCTCCCGACTCCAGCTTCCGCGCGGGTGTGAAGCGGCTCATGGACGACGCGCACACGGAGTTCCTGCTGGCCGGCGACGGCGAGCCCGTGGGGGTGTGCCAGCTGCGGTATCGCTGGGGCATCTGGCGCGACGGCGAGGACTGCTGCCTGGAGGACCTGTTCGTGCGCGAGGCGGAACGCGGCACCGGTGCCGGCCGAGCCCTGGCCGAGGCAGCCATCGCGCGGGCGCGCGAGCGCGGCTGCGTGCGGATGGTGCTCGACGTGATGGAGGACAACGCCCCGCCCCTGGCGCTGTACGAGTCGCTGGGTTTCGAGAGCGGCGGCGGCCCGGGCTCGCGGAGCCTGTTCATGCGCCTGGCGCTCGAGTAGCGATAGCTTGCGCCGGGTGGATGGCGACCGGTCCACCGCAACGGGCGTGCTCGCGCCCCTGCTCATCGTCTTCGGCGCCGTGCATCTGCTGCTCGGGGTGCTGATGGCGGCCGCGCCGGGCACCTTCTTCGAGGAGATCGGGCCCTACCCACCGCAGAACGACCACTACATCCGCGACGTGGCCACGTTCTACCTGGCGCTGGGGGCCGTGGCGCTGCTCTCGGTGGGACGGCCGTCCTGGCGCGTACCGGTGCTGGCGTTCGCGCTGCTCCAGTACCTCCTGCACGCCGTTAACCACCTGATCGACGTCGGCGACGCCGACCCCGAGGCGCTCGGCCCCGTGAACCTGGTGTCGCTGGCGCTGACCACGGCGCTGTTGGGCTGGATGCTCACGACCGCGCTCAGAGAGGAGAACCCGTGAAGGTGTTCGTGGCCGGCGCCAGCGGGGCCATCGGGCGGCCGCTGGTGCCGCGCTTGGTGGCGGGCGGGCACCACGTCACGGGGATGACCCGGTCGGAGGAGCGCGCCGAGGAGCTCCGGCGTGCGGGAGCCGAAGCCGTGGTGGCGGACGTATTCGACTCCGACCGCGTGACCGCGGCCCTCGCGACGGCCGAGCCCGAGGTCGTGGTCCACCAGCTCACCGCCCTGCCGAAGCGCCTGGACCTGCGCAAGATGGACGAGGCCTACGCGGGCACCAATCGCCTGCGCACGGAGGGCACGCGGATCCTGATGGCGGCGGCCCGGGCAGCGGGCGCCAGGCGGATGGTGGCCCAGAGCATCGCCTTCCTCTACGCACCCGAAGGCGACGCGGTCAAGGACGAGGACGCGCGGGCGTTCACTGACGCGCCGGAGCCGTTCGGCGGCGCGGTCCGCGCCCTGATGGACATGGAGGCCCAGGTCACGGGCGCGGCGGGCATCGAGGGCGTGGTGCTCCGCTACGGCTGGTTCTACGGGCCGGGCACCTTCTACGCCGCGGACGGCTCCAGCGCCGACGACGTCCGCCGGCGGCGCCAGCCGGTGGTCGGCAAGGGCTCGGGGTGTTCAGCTTCATCCACACAGACGACGCCGCCGCGGCCACGGTGGCGGCCGCGGAGGGCGGGCCGCCGGGAGCCTTCAATGTGGTGGACGACGACCCAGCACCGCTCCGCGAGTGGCTACCCGCCTACGCCGATGCGCTCGGTGCCAAGCCGCCCAGGCACGTGCCGCGCTGGTTGGCCCGCATGGCGGCGCCGAAGATGCTCGTGGAGATGGCCACCGGACTTCGGGGCGCCTCGAATGCGCGCTTCAAGGCGGAGTTCGGGTGGAAGCCGGGCCACCCGAGCTGGCGGCAGGGGTTCCGCGACGAGCTGGGTTAGCGCGGTCAGCCGTACGCACCGACGGCGGCCATGAACACCGCGGTCCCCACGAAGAACATCGCGATGCCGATGATCACGAGCGTCTTCGACTCGAACAGGTGGCCCGCAACGGCGATCAAAAAGCCCAGTCCGACGAGCACGTAGAAGGCGTTGAGCAGCCGCTGGAGGTCCTCGTCCCCCTGCTGGCCGGCGTCGGGAATGCCGATCTGCCCGAGGATGGTGAGGAGGGCCGTCAAGGCCGCGAAAGTATCCTTCCTGCGGTGAGCGTGGCGTTCGGCTCCATCGACGAGGTGCGCGACGGCCTGCAGCAGGCGGGGTACCTGGCGGGGGACTCCACGGCCCTGGTCTCCTACCTGGCGGCCGAACTGGGCAAGCCCGTGCTGGTCGAGGGCCCCGCGGGGGTTGGCAAGACCGAGCTGGCCAAGGCGCTCTCCCGCGCAACCGGCCGCAAATTGGTGCGCCTCCAGTGCTACGAGGGCCTGGACGAGGCGAAGGCCCTGTATGAGT
Organism: uncultured Thermoleophilaceae bacterium; assembly: GCA_963755215.1. Classification (GTDB taxonomy): domain Bacteria; phylum Actinomycetota; class Thermoleophilia; order Solirubrobacterales; family Thermoleophilaceae; genus JAAYBF01. The sequence continues at coordinate 23,963 of CAVWIW010000011.1, read as the reverse complement.
GGAACTACCGCAAGCAGCTGCTGCGAATCCAGGTGGAGTCTTCGGAGGCCGGCTGGCAGGAGGTGCGCGACGACATCTTCGGCGAGGAGTTTCTGCTGCCGAGGCCGCTGCTCAGCGCCATTTCCGACGAGAAGCCGGTCGTGCTGCTCATCGACGAGATCGACAAGACCGACCAGGAGTTCGAGGCGATGCTGCTGGAGGTCCTGTCCGACTTCCAGGTGTCCATTCCCGAGCTCGGCGTGGTGGAGGCGCGCACCCACCCGTTGGTCCTGCTGACCTCCAACAACTCGCGCGAGCTCACCGAGGCGCTCAAGCGCCGCTGCCTGTACCTGTGGCTGGACTACCCGGACGTGGAGCGCGAGCTGGAGATCGTGCGGCTGCACACGCCCGAGCTGCCCGAGGACATGGCGCGCAAGCTCGTGGAGGTCGTGCACATGGTGCGCAACCTGGACCTCAAGAAGCCGCCCTCGATAGCCGAGTCGATCGACTGGGCCCGCGCGCTGCTGCTGCTGGGCGCCGAGGACGTGGACGGCGAGGTGCTGCAGCGCACCATGAGCATCATCGTCAAGCACCGGACCGACCTCGACCTGGTGGCCGAGCGCGTAGGCGTGAAGCTCACCGATGGCCTCATCGGATCCCGCCGGACCGGCTGACGGCGCGGTGCCGCGCCCGTCCCGTGCGGGGCTGTACGGCGGCATGCCGCCGGCGGCCGGGCCCGCCGGGATGGCACCCCGACTGCTCGAGTTCGCCGACGAGCTGCGGCGCGAGGGTATGGCGGTGGGCACGTCGGAGCTCCTGGACTCCTTCGCCGCGCTGCGGGCGGTGAGCTGGACCGACCGGGGCGACTTCCGCGAGGCGCTGTCCGCCACCTTGGCGAAGTCGCAGGAGGATCGCCGCGTGCTCGAGATCGTCTTCGACCGCTTCTTCTTCCGCGCGACCGAGCGCGAGGCGGTGGAGCGCGGGGTCACCGAGGACGATCGCCGTGAGGCGGGCGCGGAGCGGATGGACCTGGACGCGCTGCGCGAGCGTATACGCGACGCGCTGCGCGAGCTGGACTCCACCGACGGCGAGCTGCGCGACCTGGCGCGCCTGGCCATAGCCGCCTTCGGGCGCCAGGGCGAGGGGTCGGGCGTGATCGGCGTGGACGTGCAGCGGATCCGCCGCACGCTCGGCCTCCGGGGCGAGGGCCAGGCTGCGGAGCTCCCCGATCCCGAGAGCGTCCCGCGCGACCGCCTCCGCGAGTTCGAGGGGCACATCCGCCGCGAGCTGGAGCGCGCGCTCATCGAGCGCACCCAGTCCCTGCCCCCTGCCAAGCCCCTGCGGGAGTTCGACCGCGCGCTGCCCACGGGAGCGGCCCAGGACCTGGCCGCCGTCCACCGGGTGGTCGCACAGCTGCGGCGGCGGCTGGCCACCCAGGGGCGCGAGCATCGGGGCCGCAACCACTCCGCGGCCATCGACATCCGCCGCACCATGCGCCTGTCCCTGGGCACGGGAGGGGTGCCGCTCGAGCTGCGCTACCGGCCGCGCCGCCCGCGGCGGCCGGAGCTGTTCGTCCTGTGTGACGTGTCCACCAGCGTCACCAGCGCCAGCGTCTTCTTCCTCTCGGTGCTCCACGCCCTCCACGATTCGTTTCGCAAGCTGCGCTCGTTCGTGTTCGTGGAGCGGATCTCCGAGGTCACCGACGTGTTCGAGCGCGAGCGCTCGTTCCAGGCCGTGTCCAGGGCGATCGCCAGCGACGCGGGGGTGGCCGACGTGTCCGGCTACACCGACTACGGGCGCGTGTGGATGGAGTTCCTCGAGCAGGTGGTCGACGACCTCGACCCGCGCTCGTCAGTGATCGTCCTGGGCGATGCGCGGACCAACGGCCGCGAGCCCCACGCTGACACCTTCGCCCACGTGGCCGAACGCGCGGGCCGCACATTCTGGATGAACCCCGAGCCCAGGCTCTACTGGAACTACGGCGACTCGGTGATGGCGGCGTACGAGCCCCACTGCACCGGGGTGTTCGAGTGCTGGACCACCAAGCAGCTCGAGGGCTTCGTGAACGCCATCGCCGACCTGCGGCCCGTCTCCTCGGCCTGAGCCCGGACAGCGCGACGCGCCGGCGGCCATAACGGCGATGCCGGCGCGAGCGCTGCGGGCGGGCCGCCGGCGGCTTGGTGCCACCGACGGCCCTTTGCTGACCCGCGTTCCCCTGCCCGGGGATCGGTGCGCCGCGTCAGCGGCGCAGGCTTTGACTAGAGGAGCCCACCTCCCCCGTTGAGCTGGGTCACCTTCACGTTGTCCGAGGCGTCGGCGTCGCCACCGTAGGACTTGGCGTCGCCGCCATCCCCACCGTGCGCGTCACCGCTCTTGGCGTAGGTGTCGCCACCCTCGGACTCGGCACCGCCGTTCGACGGGATCGGGAACGGCACGATGCCGACGGGCCCGTTGAACCCATCCGACAGGGACAGCGCAAGCGAGTTCCCGTTCAGGAACTGCTTGTTGCCGGTATCGGCGTCGCCGCCGTCACCGCCCTTGGCCTCGGAGTTGCCCCCGGTGGCCTCGTCGTCGCCCTGCTTGATCTCGGACTCGTTCTTCTGCTCCGAGCCCTTGCCGTAACCGTCGTCCTTGCCGTAATCGCGGTCCTTCTTCTGACCACGGTCCTTGTCCTTGCAGCGGTCACGGCTCTTGCCGTAGTCGTGCCTGGACTCGTTGTGCTGACGGACCTTCGCGTGGTCCGAGGCGTCGGCGTCGCCACCGTAGGACTTGGCGTCGCCGCCATCCCCACCGTACGCGTCACCGCTCTTGGCGTAGGTATCGCCACCCTCGGACTTGCTCTTGCCGAACAGCGACAGCGCCACCGAGTTCCCATTCAGGAACTGGGTGTTGCCGGTATCGGCGTCACCGCCGCGACCGCCGTAGGCCTTGGACTCGCCGCCCCTGGCCTCGTCATCGCCCTGCTCGACCTTCGACTCGTTCTTCTGCTCCGAGCCGTGACCACGGTCCTTGCCGTAGTCGTGGTCCTTGTCCTTGCCGTAATCACGGTCGTCGTCCTTGCCGTAATCGCGGTCCTTCTTCTGACCACGGCCCTTGTCCTTGCCGTAGTCGTGGTGGTCCTTCTTGCACCGATCACGGCCCTTGCCGTAATCGCGGTCCTTGTCCTGACCACGGCCCTTGTCCTTGCCGTAGTCGTGGTGGTCCTTCTTGCACCGATCACGGCCCTTGCCGTAATCGCGGTCCTTGTCCTGACCACGGCCCTTGTCCTTGCCGTAGTCGTGCCTGGACTCGTTGTGCTGACGGACCTTCGCGTGGTCCGAGGCGTCGGCGTCGCCACCGTAGGACTTGGCGTCGCCGCCATCCCCACCGTACGCGTCACCGCTCTTGGCGTAGGTATCGCCACCCTCGGACTTGCTCTTGCCGAACAGCGACAGCGCCACCGAGTTCCCATTCAGGAACTGGGTGTTGCCGGTATCGGCGTCACCGCCGCGACCGCCGTAGGCCTTGGACTCGCCGCCCCTGGCCTCGTCATCGCCCTGCTCGACCTTCGACTCGTTGTCCTGCTCCGAGCCCTTGCCGTAGCCGTTCCACTTGCCGCCACCGGAGCTCTTGTTGCCCTGGTCGACGTACGCGTGGTCCGACGCGTCGGCGTCGCCACCGTAGGACTTGGCGTCGCCGCCATCCCCACCGTAGGCATCGCCGCTCTTGGCGTAGGTATCGCCACCCTCGGACTCGGCACCGCCGCGGCGCGACGGAACCGGCAGGATGCCGGACCCGTTGTACCGCGGCTCCTCTGACACGGCAAGCGAGTTGCCGTTGCCGAACTGCTTGTTGCCGGTGTCGGCGTTGCCACCGTCACCGCCCTTGGCCTCGGAGTTGCCCCCGGTGGCCTCATCGTCGCCCTGCTTGACCTCGGACTCGTTGTCCTGCTCCGAGCCCTTGCCGTAGCCACCCGAGCCGTTGTTGCCCTGGTTGACCTCGACCTTGTCCGACGCATCGGCGTCGCCACCGTAGGACTTGGCGTCGCCGCCATCCCCACCGTACGCGTCACCGCTCTTGGCGTAGGTGTCACCACCCTCGGACTCGGCACCGCCGGACGACTTGCCCGGCTGAGTCGTGATGCGGGGCGCGACACCGCCGGTCGGCGACACGGCAATCGAGTTGCCGTTGCCGATCTGCTTGTTGCCGGTCTCGGCGTTGCCGCCGTTACCGCCGTTGGCCTCGGAGTTGCCCCCGGTGGCCGTGTCGTTGCCCTGCTCGACCTTGGACTCGTTCTCCTGCTCCGAGCCCTTGCCGTAGCCACCGGAGCCGTTGCCCTGGTCGCTGTGAACGGCGTCCGAGGCGTCTGCGTCGCCGCCGGAGGACTTCGCATCCCCTCCGTCGCCGCCAGAGGCGTCACCGCTCTTCGCTGCGGTGTCGCCACCCTCGGACTCTGCGCTACCTGTCCCCGAGAGGGCAAGCGAGTTGCCATTCAGGGCCTGCGTGTTGCCGGTGCTGGCGTTGCCGCCGTCGCCGCCGGTGGCAGCGCTACTGCCTCCGGTGGCCGTGTCGTTGCCCTGCACCACTACCGACTTGTTCTCCTGGTCGAGGACCGGGAGAGCGGAGGCGGGCGTGGCACCCAGGGCCATGGCGAGCACCGTCGCCATGATCAGGGTGATACGTCTCATCACCACTTCCTTTCGTTGCTCTTGAACTGCAGCTGCCGGGGTTCGGGTTGGGGGCCCCCGGCACGGCCCTGACTAGAGGCGGCTTCGCCTAGCCAGGGCGCTCGAGCAACGAGATGAAAGGCGCCGGCCGCAGGAAGGCCGGCGCTGCGAAGAACCTGCGGGTCTGGCCCGCCAAGAGGAGGAGCATCGCGCCGAGGAGCACGGCGAGGCCCGCGGAGAAGAGCGCGCTGGACGCCGTGGCGACGCCGCTGGAGGGCGCGGGGACCTCGGGGGTCCTGGGCGCGGGCCCCTCGCCATTGCGTACGGGAGCGTCAGTGGCGCCGGCCGAGGGATCGGCAGCACCGGCTGGGGGATTCGCGAAGAACCCTTGACGCAGGGAACCCGCCGTCAGGGGGCCAAATGCTCCGGCTGCGCCAGGGGACGCGTCGGCGGCGGGGGCTCCCGCGTCCGGCGAGCTGCCCGACCCGAGACCCGTTGTGGCGCCCACCGGCGCCGGAGGGGCGGGTCCAGCGAGGTTCGGCGCGGGCATGCTGTCCGCACCGAGGTTGCGTACCGGGGTTGGGAGTGCCCCGCTCCTGCCGAGCAGCGGAGAGGCGGCCTGACCGAGCTCACTCACCGGGGTCCGCAGCAGGGACCCGAGGACGTCCGCGAGGTCAGAGCCGCCGGGACCCGGGCTGGTGGCGGTTCCCAGCAGCGAGGCCAGCGTGTCGCCGACGGCGGGGCCGGCGCCCGCGGGAGCCAGGCGGCTCAGGTCGACGGGAGGCAGCAGGCCGCTCGGGGCCGCCGGCGGGGTGAGGCGTCGGAGGCTCGGGGGAACGAGTCCGCCGAGGTCAGGCACCGATGCCATCGCCGGGGCGACCGCGGTGCGGAGCCGGTCCACCGCGTCGCGGACGACCGGCACAGCCGAAAGCGGCTGATCGTCGTCGCCACCTAGCGAGCCGAGCGCGTTTACGCGGCCCGAGATCCGCTCTGCAGTGGGAATCTCGACCGGCAGGCGCACGACAGGGGCGTCGTCGTCGTTGCCGTCCCCGAGCGCTCCTGTCAGCGTCTGGGCGGCGCGTTCGACGGGTGGGGCCGGGAGCTTCGGAAGGTCCGCGGGCGGTGCCGGCGGCGTGACTGTGGCTGCCACGTCATCTGCCTTGTCCTTCACGGCCTGCGCGACCGGCGGGGGCTTCGGCGCCGCGGGCGCCGCCGGGGACGCGATGGCGGGAGGCTTGGGTGCGGTGGGCGCCTGAGCCGGAGCGGCGGGCGCGGGAGGCTTCGGGAGGTGGGGAGCCACCCGAGGCTGCGGGGGCGGCGGAGCGGGGGCCTGGACGGGCGCCACGGGGGCCTTGGCGGCCGGCGGCGCCGTGGGCGCCGGGGGAACGGCGGCCCTGACCTTGGCCACGGCGTTGCCGACCGGCTTCGCCACGGGGCCGACGCCGAGGTCGGCGGCGGCCGCGGAGCCGGGCAGCGCGGCAGAGGCCATCAGCGCGATCGTCGCTGACCGGCACAAGCTCCGCCTCGCGGCACCCCCTGCCAGGAAGGCTCCCACGGGGTCTGTATACCGCAAGCCTGCACGGACATAAACCCCGAACCCTGCGCGTCTCGGCCGATTCTCGGCGGGACCCGTGTCGAACGCACGGGCTTCTTGCGTGAACCTGCGCCGATCGTGACTCTCTGGGGCGGCCGCCGCGGCCGTTCGGCGCAACGGCTTGGCTAGACTCCCGGCCGTACAACAGGGGGGCTCGCAGGAGGCGGGCTGAGATAGCGTCCCTGGCCTCGGCCGCCCGGCGCTGACCCTTCGAACCTGTGGGGTAATGCCCGCGGAGGGAGCGGATGCACACGAAGGTCGAGGCTCCGGACACGGAGCTCCTTTCATCTCGAAGCGGCGGGGTCAGGATCGAGGGCGTTTCGCGCCGCTTCGGCGGGCGTGGCAATGGCGTGACCGCACTCGAGGGACTCGACCTCGAGGTGGCCCCGGGCGAGGTGCTGGGGGTGGTCGGAGCCTCCGGCTGCGGCAAGTCCACGCTGCTGGAACTGGTGGCCGGCCTGCAGGAGCCAGACGCCGGAAAAGTGGCCGTCGGAGGCGTATACGCCAGCCCGCAACGCCGCTCTGCATGCGGGTTCATGCCCCAGAGGGACCTTCTGCTGCCGTGGCGCGACGCGCTCGGAAATGCGGCGCTCGCGCTGGAGTGCGATGGGGTCAAATCCGCCGAAGCACGTCGCCGCGCGGCGCCCCTCTTCGAGCGCTTCGGGCTGTCGGAGTTCGCCGGGGCACGGCCCGCCGCCCTCTCGGGGGGAATGCGCCAGCGCGTTGCGTTCATGCGCACCCTGCTGCCCGGTCGTCCCGTGCTGCTGCTCGACGAGCCCTTCGCGGCGCTCGACGCAATCACCCGTGCGGAAATGCAAGCGTGGCTCGCGGGCGCGCTTGCCGCCGATCCGAGGACCGTGATCCTCGTGACACACGACGTCGAGGAGGCGATCTTCCTCTCGGACCGGGTGGCAGTGCTCAGCCGGCGCCCGGGGCGGGTGGTGGCCGAGCTGGACGTGGACCTGCCCCGGCCGCGAGACCGCCGGGCCGCGGTGACCGACCCGCGCGTGGCGAGTCTGCGCGAGCGGGCGCTGGAGGCCCTCGCGTGAGGCGCGTCTTGATGGCGGCAGCGCTGATCGCCCTCCTGGTGGCAGCCTGGGCGTGGGTGGCGTCCCTGGCCTCCGTCGACGACCTGACCCTGGCCTCTCCGGGCGAGACCCTCGACGCCTTGCGCGACGATCGCTCGCTGCTGCTCGATAACGCCTGGGTCACGCTGTACGAGGTGCTCCTGGGCCTGGCCATAGCCGTGGTCGCGGGTGTGGGAGCCGCCATCGCCATGCACCTCAGCCGCGCCCTGCGCGACGCCGCCTACCCCCTGCTCGTGGCCTCGCAGGCCATCCCCATCGTGGTGCTCGCGCCCATCTTCGTGCTGGCGTTCGACTACGGCATCGGCCCGAAGCTGGCCATCGTGGCGCTCATCTGCTTCTTCCCCATCACGGTGGCCGCGCTCGATGGGCTGCGCGCCACCGACCCCGAGCAGCTCAAGCTAATGCGCTCCTTCGGTGCGTCGCGCGTGCGCACCCTGCGCGCGGTCGAGCTGCCCGCCGCGCTGCCGAGCCTCTTCAGCGGCCTGCGAATCGCCGCCACGGTATCCGTGATCGGCGCCGTGTTCGGGGAGTGGGCCGGCGCCGACGAGGGGCTCGGGCGCCTCGTGCTGCTGGGCAACACCCAGCTCCAGACACCGCGCGTGTACGCCGGGATCCTCATCCTGACCGCCATGGCCGTGATCCTGTTCGCTCTGGTCACGCTCGCGGAGCGGCTGGCCTGCCCCTGGAACCGCACCGACGAAAGGACCGCATGACCCGCGCTCGCCCCCTGCTGATCGCACTGCTTGCGCTCACAGCCGGCACGGCCGTGGCGTCGTGCGGAGAGAAGGAGGAGCAGCTGGCGCCCCAGGGCTCGAAGGAGCTGAGCCTGCTGCTGGACTACTTCCCCAACGCCGACCACGCGGGGATCTACGCGGCGCAGGCGGGCGGGCAGTTCGCCGACGCGGGGCTGAAGGTGAACATCCGCCAGCCCGCGGACCCGGCCGCGCCGATCAAGCAGGTCGCCGCGGGGCGGGTGGACCTGGCGGTGTCCTACGAGCCGGAGGTGCTCCGCGCGCGCGACCAGGGTCTGCGGGTGGTGGCGGTTGCCGCACTGGTACGCAAGCCCCTCACGTCGATCATCTCGCTGCCGCGGGCCGGCATCCGCTCCCCCAAGGACCTGAAGGGCAAGACCGTGGGCACCGCCGGGATCGACTACCAGTCGGCCTTCCTGCGCACGATCCTCCTCGACGCGGGCGTGGACCCCGGGACGGTCAAGGAGCGAAACGTGGGCTTCGGCTTCTCCGCCGCGCTGCTCACCCGCAAGGTCGACGCCACCCTGGGGGCGTTCTGGAACTACGAGGGCATGGAGCTGCGCCTCAAGAAGCGGCGCCCGCGCATCATCCGCGTGGAGCGCGCCGGCGTGCCCACCTACAACGAGCTGGTGCTGGTGGCCAACGAGGACGCGCTCGAGCGCGACGCCGGCCGGATCCGCGCGTTCATCGGCGCGTTGGCCAGGGGCACGAAGGAGCTGGCCGAAGACCCGGGCGCCGCCATCGACGGCCTCCTGAAAGCCAACCCGGACCTCGACCCCAAGCTGCAGCGGGCGGCCGTGCGGGTGACCCTGCCGCTGTTCCTGCCGCCGGAAGGCAAGCCGTACGGGTTCCAGGATCCCCAGGAGTGGCAGGAGTTCGCCGCCTGGATGCGCGAGAACCGGATCCTCAAGGAGCTGCCCGACGCCGGCGGCTCGTTCACCAACGACTATCTCCCGGGAGCCGGCCTCTGCAGGCGCCCGGCGAGCAGTAGTAGCCGCCGTCAGCCCTCGTCGGGCTTGCTCTCAGCCTCCGCGTCGAGGTCCAGCGCCAGCGAGTTGATGCAGTAGCGCTGGCCCCCCGGTCCCGGGCCCGTCCGGGAAGACGTGCCCCAGATGGGACCCGCAGCGCGCGCACAGGACCTCGGTCCGCTTCATGAACAGGCTGTTGTCCTCCTCCAGGCGGATGTTGGCCGCCACGGCCGGCTCCGTGAAGCTCGGCCAGCCGGTCCCGGAGTCGAACTTCGTGTCGGAGCTGAACAGCTCGTTGCCGCACGCGCCGCAGCGATACATGCCCGTGTCCTTGGAGTGCGTGTACGCACCCGTGAACGGCGGCTCGGTGCCCTTCTCGCGCAGCACGTGGTAGCGATCGGCCGGTAGCTCGGAGCGCCACTGCTCCTCTGTCTTGTTCACCTCGGTGTCCATGCCCTCGATGCTACGCGGTGGGTCCCCCGACCCTGAGCGCCCCGCTGGCCATGGCGTTGCACAGGTGGGTCCCGGCCAGGCCGGCGAAGGGCGCATAGGGCGCAAAGAACTCGCGCACCTCGTCCTCCGTTGCCCTGCGGCCCAGCCGTCGCAGGCGCCCCACGAGCTTGATGTAGGCCAGGTCGCCCGCCGGCAGCTGGTCGTCACGGCCCTGGCCGTGCAGGGCGAGGCACTCGACTGTCCACGGCCCGATGCCCGAGATGGCCCGCAGCCGTCGCCACGCGGGCTCGTGCTCGCGCAGGTCGGCGCGGCCGCTGGCGACCTCGCCGGCGGCCTTCACGAGCGCAATCGAGCGTGAGTGAGAGAGGCCGCATGCCTCGAGCTCGGCGGGGGCCAGGCGGCTGAGCTGCCAGGCGCTCGGCAGGTCGGGCAGGCTCCCGCACGCGCTGCGGCGGCCATGGCGGTAGATCAGCCGCCGCTGGATCGACACCGCCCGGGCGCCGTCGATGAGCTGCTCGCACACCGCCCATGCCAGGGCCTCGAACGGCTCCGGGCGCCGCCGTGGGCGCAGCCACGGCTTGCGCCGCACCAGGCGGCCGAGAAGCGGATCCCGCCAGAAGCGGCGGAGGAAGGGATCGAGGTCCTGGTCGACCCCGAGCGCGAAGCGCATCCGCTCGATCGCCACCGCGGCCGCGTCCCGATCGCGGCCCTGGGCCCTGATGCGGATCCCGCCCGCGACCGGCCAGGCCCGCACCACCACCGGCTCGTCGCCCACGTGGATCACGCGGGTGAGCAGTTCGTCGCGGCGCCGCATCACGCCGTCGCGGCCCCCGCCCGGCATGCGAAAGGGGCCGGCCGGGATCACGTGGCACTCGAGCGTCGCGGCCGGGGGAGCGGCTGCCGGGGCCGCGGCGTTCAGCGCTTGAGGAGGTGGACGTCGACCAGGAAGGAGCGCGTGGCCTGCACGTCGACTCCGCGCCGCCGGGCGTCGAGCCGGCTGCGCCGCCGCGTGAGCCCGCGTGCGGCTGAGGGGCGCCTGAGGACCCTGATGAGCACGAAGGTGGCCACCCCGAGCAGGAAGCCACCCGTGGCGGCGGCCACGGCCGCAGGCGTGGAGATCGGGCGCGGGCGCGCCACCTCCGCTGGCCGCCCGTCCACCGGCACCGGCAGGTGGCGGACCTCGGCCACGTTGCCCTCCCCGGCCGGCACCAGCTCGCCTTCCACAGGCTCGGGACGGCCTTGCGCGCTGTCGGCGGGCTCGGGCACGAGTGGGCGAGTGTACTCCCGGTGCGGACGCCGCGCTCAGATGGTTGAGTCCGGAATACCTCTCAGGCGCCGCCGAGGCGGCGCTCGTAGACCCGGTAGCGCTTGGCGACCTTGCCGCCCATGCCCTCCATCCCGCGATTCATGGCGTCGTTGGTCTCCAGGATCCAGCCCATCTCGCCCCACTTCTGGGGCGTCACGATGGCCGTGTCGAAGTGCTCGATGTACAGGCCGGCGGCGACTCCCGTGTGCTGGTACTCCGGCTTGACGCCGAGGAACCCGACCCGCACGCGGTCGATCAGGCGCCTGCGGCGCAGGAAGTGCCACCAGCCGAACGGCAGCAGCCGCCCGTTCATGCGCTTGAGCACCTGATTCACGTCAGGAACCGTGATCGCGACGCCCACGCTCTCCCCCGTCTCGACCCGCTCGGCGACCATGAACCAGTTGCGATCGAAGACCAGCTGGAGGTCCTGGGCGTAGGTGTCGAGGTCCTCCTTGGAGTAGGGCACGAAGCCCCAGTTGTCCCTCCAGGCCTCGTTGTAGGTCTCGCCGAACAGGTCCAGCTCCCGGCGCAGGCGCCGGCGGGACATGCGCCGGATGCGGATGCCGTGCTCAGGCTCGAGCCGTTCGGCCATCTCTACGATCCCCGGCACGATCTTCGAGCGATCCTGGATGTACAGCTCCCACATCCACAGGTCGATCGCCTTGCTCAGGCCCACCTCCTCGCAGAGGCGCTGGTAGTAGGGCGGGTGCCACGGCTGCTTGATGAACGGCTCGCGGTCGAAGCCCTCGATCAGCAGCCCGCACTCATCGTTCATGGTGAAGTCCATCGGGCCGACCATCCGGTCGCGGGCCCGCTGCTCGAGCCACCCGGCCGCGGCGTCGAGCAGGGCGGCCAGGACCTCCGGATCCTCCTCGAACTCGAGGAAACCGAACATCCCCCAGTCGTTGTGCTGGTAGTCGTTGAAGTTGCGGTCGATCTGGGCCGAGATGCGACCCACCACGCGACCGTCTCGGCGCGCCAGGAACAGCTCGGCCTCGGCGTGGCGGAACCACTTGTTGAATCGCGGGCTGAGGAACATCCGGCGCTCGATCCTCAGCGGGGGGACCCACGGCCCGGCGTTAGCATGAAGCTCGAACGGGACCTCGATGAACGCCCGGCGGTCCCGCCGGGAGCGCACGGGTCGGACCTCGATCGCCACGACGGCGCACCCTAGATGATCGAACGCACATCCCCACGCTCACGGATCGCGACCGATCTGTTCGAAAAGGCCCGTGGCCACGAGCGCCTCGAGCAGCTGCGCGCGGCGCGCGAGCAGGACCTGCTGCCCTACTTCCGCCAGGTCGACGGCGAGCCCGGCCCCGTCGTGCGGATGGAGGGTCGCGAGCGGATCACGCTCGGCTCCAACAACTACCTGGGCCTGACCGGGCACCCGCGCGTGAAGCAGGCCGCCCGGGACGCGCTGGAGGCCTACGGCACCGGCCTCACGGGCTCGCGGTTCATGAACGGCACCACCCCGCTGCATCTTGAGCTCGAGCGCGAGATCGCCGACTGGATGGGCACCGAGGACGCACTCGTTTTCACCACCGGCTACCAGGCCAACGTGGGCTGCATCGCCACCCTGCTCGAGCCGGGCGACACGGTGATCTGCGACTCGGGCGACCACGCATCGATCCTCGACGCGGTGATGATGTCGCGCGCCCGCATCCGCCCGTTCCGCCACAACCGGCTGGCCAAGCTGGCCTCGATGCTCGAGCGCTCTGCCTCCGACGGGGGCGGGGTGCTGGTGGTCGTGGACGGCGTGTTCTCGATGGAGGGCGACCTGGCCCCGGTGCCAGACGTGGTGGCGCTGTGCCGCGATCACGGCGCGCGCCTGCTGGTCGACGAGGCCCACGGGGTGGGCGTTCTCGGGGCCACGGGGACGGGAGCGTGCGAGGCCTACGGGGTGGCCGACGAGGTAGACCTGCGGATGGGCACGTTCTCGAAGTCGCTGGCCTCGTGCGGCGGCTTCATCGCGGGCCCGGCCGACGTGGTGGACTTCCTCCGAGTCCAGGCGCGGGCGTTCATGTTCACCGCCTCCGCGGTGCCGGCGGCCGTGGGCGCCACGCTCGGCGCGCTGCGGATCATTCGCTCCGAGGAGGGGCGCGAGCTGTTGGCGCGCGTGCTCGACAACGCCCGCTACCTGCAGCGAGGGCTGGCGGAGCTGGGCTTCGACGTTGTGGAGCCCACGCCGATGCCCGACGGCTCAGACGTGCTGACCCCCATCGTGCCGGTCACGATCGGCGACGACTGGCAGGCTGTGCTGTTCTGGAAGGCGCTGTTCGACGAGGGCGTGTACGCCAACGTGGCCCTTTACCCGGCGGTTCCCCGCGGCAAGGCGCTGCTGCGCACCAGCGTCATGGCCACGCACGAGCGCGAGCACCTGGATCGCGCCCTGGCCGCCTTCGAAACGGTGCGTTCGCGCCTGGCCGACGGCGCACTGAGCACTTCCTAGCCGCGCCGCCTGGCACGCGAGCGAAGCTTCCGGCGCCTTCGCGCCGGCCGTGCCCTGCACGCCGCGGGCGCCAGCTCCAGCTCGTGATGGCGGGCGGAGGCGACCTTCCAGTTGATCAGCGTGCTCACGCGACCCTCACCGCCCACGCGTCGAGCATCTCCACGAGCGTCGCCGTGCGCCGGAACGGGTCCGCCACGGCCTCGCCGCCCGCCAGCGGGCGCGCTGCGGCAAGCTGCCCGTCGACGAACGCGAGCAGAGCGTCCCCGGCAGGGGTGGGCGCCTCGTCGAGCTGCGCAAGGCGCTCGATGGCCGGCCAGTCTTCGTTCCGCGCGGCCCGGATGGTGATTGCCTCGCTCATGATGCTCCTCTCTGCTCGTAACCGACAAACTGATTTCACTGGGACCAGTCTACACCGTCTAACGGCGATAGCTAGTTACGTTTCTGATACCCTCCATAAGCGATGCTGCTTACGCGCCACACCGCAGGAACGGCTCGCGGGAGGCCCCTGTGAGCTCCGAGCCCGAAAAGCTCGCTCCCGGCGCCCTGTCCGTGGTGCAGGAGTTCGTGAACACGGCGCGACCTGGACCGTGGCGAGGACCGGCTCGAGCGCGCGGAGGACCTGGGTCGGTGGTTCGCGTCGCATGACCTGGTCGAACAGGGCACCGAGGTCAGCGACGCCGACCTGCGACGCGCGATCGATGTCCGTGAGGGCCTGCGGGCGCTCCTGGCCACCCACAACGGCGCCGAGATCGACACCGACGCCCACGACCGGCTGGAGCGGGCCGCGTCCCGCGCGGCGATGCACGCCACCTTCACACCGGCCGGGCCCCAGCTGACTCCCAGCGGGAAGGGGGCGGACGCCGGCCTGGCCTCGCTGCTGGCGATCGTGGCCACCGCGCAGGCCGACGGCTCGTGGCCTCGGCTCAAGGCCTGCGCCGACGACGGCTGCCTGTGGGCCTTCTTCGACCACTCCAAGAATCGCCGCGGACGGTGGTGCTCGATGGCGGTCTGCGGCAACCAGCACAAGGCGCGCCAGTACCGCGAGCGGGCGAAGACGAACTCTGCCTGAGCTGCCGCGGAGGCGCCCGAGCTTGTCCAAATTTGGACAAGCTCCGCCCTCTCGGAAAAGGCCGCTCTTAGCGGTTGGGCCAGCGCGGGGGCGGTTGACGCCCGCCGGGACCTAGGCTTTATTTCACCCCGGCCGCGCCGAACCGGTCTCGTTCCAGAATCGAGACAACGGACGCGGTTTGACCGGGGAACTGCACTGCTGGAAACGGGACTGCACTCTGTGCGGGGAGGATCATTCATGGGCGCAACAGCCACGCTGGACGCTGAGCAGCAACATCTCCAGGCCCTGCGGCACGCGAATCGCGTGCGCTTGGCGCGGGCCGAGATGAAGCGCCGCATCGCGGCAGGCCACCTCCCTGTCACGGAGGTGGTGCTCGAGTGCCCGTGGCAGGCGGAGAGCATGTCCATCAGCGACCTCCTCATGAGCCAGAAGCGATGGGGACGGGCGCGCTGCCGGCGGCTCCTGCTGACTATCGGGGTGCCGGAGAACAAGGAGATCGGGACCCTCACCGACCGCCAGCGCCTGGCGCTCGCGGCCACGCTCGGCCCCAAGGAGGCGGTCCCCGAGTTGTCTATTGCCTAGACGGCCTCAGTCGTCGAGCTCGATGCCGGGCACCTTGGTGGCGAGCTCGACGATGTGGCCGTCCGGGTCGCGCAGGTACAAGGACTTGAACCAGGTCCGGTCCATGACCTCCGTGCAGGCCACTCCCTGGGCCACCAGGTAGTCGCGCCAGGCCGCCAGCTCCTCCTCGTCCTCGACCGCCAGAGCGAAGTGGTGGGTGGAGCCCACTCCCACCGTGCCGGGGTCCAGCTGCGGGTACTCGAGGCAGGTCACGAGCGTTCCTGGGCGCCCCTCCTCGTCGCCGAAGAAGAGGTGGCGCGCGCCGCTGTCGTCCTCGTTGACGGTCTGCTTGACCATCCGCATGCCCAGCACGTTGCGGTAGAAGGCCGTGGAGCGATCCAGGCTCGAGCAGAGCAGGGTCACGTGATGGAGTCCCGCGATTCGCAAGCGCCGCTGAGGGCCGGCCTCCATCAGATTCCGAGGCTGACCGGGGCCGGGCTGGTGCCGCTGAGGAAGAAGAACCAGAACCCGAAGCCGAGGATGGCGACCCCGGCGCTGACCGTCATGACCGCCTCGAGCGCGGTCTGGCCCTGATCCTCGAGGCCGCGCGCCTCGCGCAGTTCCGCGTGCTTGCGGTTGAGCCAGCTGAGGCCCGTGACGATGACGCCGATGCTCACGATCACCCCCACCATCATCACCGCCAGAGCAGCTCCCAGCGACTCGGTGGCGCTCTGCACCTGCGAGCCGATGTAGAGCCAGGCCAGTGGCACCCCGATCCACAGCAGGACTCCCCCGCCGAGCATGATCAGAATGAGCAGGGCGCCCGTGCCCCCCGCGCGCAGCATCGCTCTCACCGGAAGCCGAGCCCCCCGGAACGGCGCTTGAACAGCTCGCGCAGCGCGTAGAACGACCCCGCAAAGGCCACCAGGCCGCCGGCAAGCAGGACCGGCAGCAGACTCAGGCCGGCGCCCACGCTGAGCAGCGCAACGGTGGCCAGCGCGGCCACACCCGCGAGCATGGTCGTGTGCGAGCGAAACCCGGTCACGTGCTCGCGCAGCGCCAGCTCCAGACCGGCCAGGGCGGCGATTGCCAGGCCTGCGGCGATGCGCGCGTTGCCGTCGCGGCCCGGGCCGGAGACGAAGCCCCACACGAGCAGGACCAGGCCGGCCAGGATGATCAGCTCGGTGAGCGGGAACGAGCCCCACAGGGGCGGCGGGCGATCGTCCATGGACGTGCGTCCGGGGCGGGGCCGCGAGCGCGCCTGCGACGCGGCGGCGCCGTGCGCCTGGCGCGAGCGCTCACGCCGGGCCGCGTCGCGCTCGGCGCGGGTGGTCGCGCCGTGGGGCGACGTGCCATCCAGCGCGCGCTTTCGTGAGCGCTTTCCCACTCTCAGCTTCCGTCCGCTCGAGCTACGGGGCGAGATGCCCCATGGCTAAGGGGCAGCCGCTCGAGATGCGCACGCGCCACCAGTTCATGAGCATCCCCAGCAGCCCCCAGCGCGGTCGCACGTGCCAGTGCTTGCAGCCGGGCTCGCCGATGTCCTCGTTGCTCACGAGCACCCACTTGTGCTCCTCGGGCGCGAGCAGCATCTCCTCGATCCGGCGGCGGTGCTTCTCCTCGACGTAGGTCCTGTCGCTCAGCGTGCGGCGGGCGTCCTCGGCCCGGCGCGAGAGATCGTCGCGCAGCATCTCGAGCTCGTCCAGGGCCAGCATCCGCGGCCCGCCAGGGGCCGCCACCGAGCAGTCGAGGCCCTTGCGCGGCCAGGTGGAGACGAACAACGAGCACAGCTCGCGCTCCAGGCGCTCGATCTGGTCGAGCAGCGTCCGCCGCGCAGGCCGCTCGTCCGGCCTGGTCCGGGGTGCCAGCGGCGGCAGTGCCGCCGGCGGGCCCTGGTCGTGCTGTGTGAGCCGCTCGGGCGGCCCCAGGACGTCCGGCAAGTCTCCCTCTCCCTGAGTTCGAGGTCCCAGAAGGCTACCAGCGGGCCTGGGCGGGGTCAGCCCCCAACCTCCAGGATCTCGGCCACCGTCCACAGCGCCTCCTCCACGCTGATCTGGGGCACGCCCTTCACCTGAGGCGAAGCCAGGATCATGCTCTCGGTGTCGGGCGTGACGCCGCGCTCCTCGGCCACATCGCCTGAGAGCACGGCAAGCGCGCGGTCCTCGTCGGAGACCACGATCTGACGCGATGACAGCGGCTGCCCCGAGCCGCCCAACCGCTCCCCGCCGCTGGCCAGGCGCAGCCCCACGGCGCGGCCCACCCTGGCGGCGTCGAACGCCATGACCGGCACCCCGGTCTCAAGCGTGGCGATCGTGATGCCGTCGTCGAGCAGGTTGCGGCTGCGCAGGCCGCCGTGCCTGAGGCGCTCCAGCGCCAGCCCCTCGACGGGTGTGCGGTCGGTGTCGGGGTCGATGCCCACCTGGCGCCAGAACACGCGGTAGGCCCAGGGCACGGGATCCTGGCGCATGTGGATCACGTGGCCGCCGGTGATCCGGTCGGCCAGGGCCTTGAGCCGCTCGCGCACCTGGCGCGGGCTGCGACCCGAGCTGGCCTCCACGCGGGTCAGCCAGATCGCGAGCTCGGGGAACTCTGCGGCGAGCTCGGCGTCGACCCAGCCCTGCTCCAGGTCGGGGTCGGGCATGTCAGCCCCGCGCCAGCCTGCTCACCTCGGACCGCAGCTCGGCCTCGGTGAGATTCCCGAGCTTGGTGGCACGGACCTTGCCGCCCGGTGCGGAGAACACAGTCGTGGGGCACACGCCAACCCCGTAGAGGTTGACCACCGCGTTGTCCTCGTCCACGGCCACGGGCATGCCCCACCCGCGCCGGCGCACGATCTGCTCCACCTCCTCGCGCTCGTTGCCCCCAACCACGGCTGCGAAGGCCACCTCCGGGAACTCGCGCCGGATCCGCTCGACGCGGTCCACCTGCGGCTCGCAGTCCGCTCCGCGGGTCACCAGGAAGGTGAGCACCAGCGGGCGGCGGCGCAGCTCGCACACGTTCACGACCTCATCCGAGCGCACCTGGCAGGCGGGCACCGGGCCGGCGCTCTCGGCGTCGTTGCCCTTGCCGCGCACGTTGGCGTCGCCCTCCAGGGTGCCGGTGGCCAGTGGCGCTGCGAAGTCGGGCACGACCTTCCCGGGGCCCGGGCCCCGGAGCCCCTCGCCCGCGTCCGGCAGCGTGGTCGTGACCAGGAGCACCCCGATGCCCATGAGCGCCAGGATTCCGGCGACCCACGCGTATCGGTTGCCTGGCCGCGGCACCTGCGGCGGGCCCTGCGGCATGTCGGGCTCCGGGCGCAGCCGGTCCTCTTCCTCGAAGCGCTCGGCGGCGCTGCGGCCGTCGGGCCGGCCGAGGTCTCCGAAGCGGTCCTCAGGCATCGCGGCGCAGGAAGCGAACCGGTCGCCGGCGCAGGCGAGCGAGCCGCGGGCGGGGCAGCCGGATCGATCCTGCCGCGGCCCACAGCTCGCGCAGCAACGGCAGGGGGTTGAGGTCGCGGACGCCGAACGGGCCGTGCTGCTCCGCCCACACCAGCGCGGCCGGCAGCACCAGCATCACGCCGAGCAGGGACACGCTGAGGTCGACCACGGTGAGCACGCCGAAGTCGCGCAGCATCCGGATGTCGGAGGCGATCAGCACGGCGAAGCCGGCGATCGCCGTGGCGCCCGAGGCCAGCACCGCCGCGCCCGTGGAGGTGTAGGTGAGCTCCATGGCGCGGGCCGGCGGCGCGCCGGCCCCGCGCTCCTGGCGGTAGCGCGCGGAGAGCAGGACGCTGAACTCGGTGGAGATCGCGATCACGAGCGCCCCGAGAGTGACCGACATCGGGTTCAGCTTGACCGACAGCGGGCCGGGCAGCAGCCCGAGGAGGAAGAGGACTCCGGCGGACCACCCGGTGGCCAGGGCTATCGGGATCAGGGGCACCGCGGCCTCTCGGCGGCTGCGCCGGACCGCAAGCAGCACGATGAACACGGCGGCCAGTGCCGCGAGCAACATCAGGTTGCGGCGCAACGGCGAGGACAGGCTGGCGTTGGCGTCCGACGCCAGCACCGGCAGGCCCACCACCGTGGCACTCACTCCGTCCGGCGGGTCCAGCTGGTCCTCGATCGAGTCGATCACCTTCTTCTGCTCCTCGAGGGAGTCGATCCGGACGCCGAAGGCCAGGTTGGCGGTCTTGCGGTCGGCGCTCAGCACGCCCTGGGAGAAGTACGGCGGGACCGAGTCGATCAGCGCGTCGACGCGGCGCTCGTCGCGCAGGTCGACCGTGCGCAGGATGTCGGGAAGCGACAGCGCGGGGCACAACCGGGGCGGCCGCTTGGCCTGTCGGCAGGTCTCGCCCTGCTGGAAGCCGCCGGCCGCGAGGGTGCGGCGCTGGAAGTCGGCCATCCATGCCAGCACCGCTGGGCTGGTCACGTCGTCGGCCCTGACGGTCACGTCGATCTCGCCGGCCACCCCCGTGGCCTCCTCCAGCTCGTTCACGTCCTGCAGCGCCTGGAGGTCACGGGGCACCAGCTCGCGCACGTCTGAGACCACCTCGCTCTGGGTGTCCAGGGCCCAACCCAGGGCCGCGACGGCCAGGGCCACGGCCAGCACCCTGCGCGGCTTCCCGATCGAGTAGGCCAGCGCACGCTCGGATGCCGCCGAGGCGCGGCGGCCGGCGATCCGCCGTGCCCGGGCGGCCGACTGCCCGGCGCTCGAGCGCGCGACCG
This sequence comes from uncultured Thermoleophilaceae bacterium, assembly GCA_963755215.1. Taxonomy (GTDB): domain Bacteria; phylum Actinomycetota; class Thermoleophilia; order Solirubrobacterales; family Thermoleophilaceae; genus JAAYBF01. Next base: position 4,395 of record CAVWIW010000011.1, on the reverse strand, counting down.
CCTCGCCGCGCTGCGCGCGCCCGCACGCGCACGCGCGGAAGCAGCGGCGGCAGGTCAGACGGAGCGCTCCGGCCCTCGAAGCGCACGAGCGCCGCGAACCCGGCGGTGAGGGCACACAGGAGCGCCAGCACGATGCCGACCACGGTGAGCGCGCCGAAGCCGCGGACCATGGGAACCGGGGACAGCAGCAGCACCAGGAACCCCACGGCGGTCGCGATCCCGGCCGTGGCGATGGTGGGGCCACCCGCCGCGGCAGCTCGCGGGGCCGCCTCGGCCGCCCCCAGGCGCTCGCGCCGGCGCACCTCGTCGTGGCGCGCCTGGAACTGGATCGCGTAGTCCACCGCCAGGCCCAGGAGCACCGGCAGCGCGGCGATCGTGGCCATCGTGAGGTCGCCCCCCACGAGCGAGAGCGCCCCGAAGGTCATGGCTACCGCCGCCAGGCCCAGGGCCAGGGGCAGGAGCCGGAGCCGGGTGCGGAACACGAGCGCCAGCGTCCCGGCCATGACCAGCACGGCCGCCACGAGCAGGAGCGAGATCGCCCCGCGCACCTCGTCGGCCAGCCCCTCGACCACCACGGGCACCCCGGTCACGACGTAGCGGGCACCGTTCTCGGGCACCAGCCGGCGGTCGCTGCTGACCTCGCGGATGAGGTCGATCGCCCGCCCCCGCTCGGACGTCGCTGAGACCTGGGCGCAGGCGCACCTGCACGAGGGCCGCGTCGGGGCTGGGGAACAGATAGGCGAAGCGCGACTTGGGCTGGCCGAAGCTGTCCGGACTGCTGGTCGAACACGACCGAGGAGACGAAGTCGGCGTTGGAGATGGTGGGGATGCCGGTGATCCCGTAGCGCAGCCCCAGGCGCGCGATCTCGGCCTGGAACCGGCCCTGGACGAGCTGACGCGCCCGCCCCGCCAGCCGCTCCTGCTCCTCCTCCGGGTCGCCCCGGGCGGCCGAGAGCTTGCGGGCGGCGGTCGCCGCCTTCTGAGCGTCGGCGGCCTGCTTGCGGGTGCGGCGCGTGAACTCCTCGGTGATCTGGTTGACGGCGGTGTTGATGAACGTGCCGGGGCCGAACACCACCTTCGCTGCGCGCAGCTCTCCCAGCTCCCGGCAGCCGTCGGGCAGCGTCCGCAGGCCCTCCTCGGGCACCTTTCCGGACAGGCACCCCTCTAGCCGGATCAGGCGCCCGAGGTCGGTCGAGAGCATGGTCTTCTGGAGATCGCCCTTGACCAGCACCACCACCGCGTCGTCGCCGAAGTCGCGCTGGAAGCGCTCCGTGGCGCGATAGCTCTCCGAGGAGCTGGACACCAGTGTGTCGGTGCCCGCTCGGGGCTCCAGCCGCAGCGCGAGCGACGCGCCCCGGCGATCGCGAGCACTGCCACGACCGCCAGCGGCACCAGCGGTCGTCGCGTGACGGCGCGCACGAGCGCCGCCAGTCGCTGTCCCCCCTCTTCTCTCACGGGCTCAGCTTAGGGACGAGCGCTCCCGCGTCCCCGCCCGGCGGCAGGCCGATCAGCGTCTGCCCCACGGTCCGAGATGGCAGCGTCCCGATCTGCGGGTACTTGCCGGTCTGGCCGATCGAAGCGGCCGATCGGCGCCTGCTCGCGGCACGGGGGCGCGGTCGGCCCGGTCGCGGTGAAGACGAACCGCTGGATCAGGCCCTGCAGCTGAGCCGGCAGGAGCGCAGATGGCGGCGGGCACCTGCGGCGTCACCGCGCCGGACGTGACAGAGGTAGGTGCCGAACACGGGCAGCCCGCGGGCGATCTGGTCGTTGGCACCCGGCTCGGGATAGGGGTTGGAGCGGTTGGTGGGGATCCGGCGCGAGTACGCGGCCAGGCTCTCCGGGTTGACCGGGTTGGTGGTGCGCAGGTACTTGAGCACCCCGCACGTGCCGGTCTGGTCGGCCTGGACGGCGGCGGTGCTGTTGGCGAGGAAGGCGGTGATCTCGCGCTTGTAGAGGCCGAGGTAGTCGGTGATCGGCTGGAATGCCCGGAAGTAGGCGCCCGCCGTCTGCAGGACCGGGCTCGTGTCCTCGAGGATCTTCTCGAGCGCCGGCAGGCCCCGGCGCGAGGTGCGCACCAGCGGCGCGAGGTCGCGCATCACGCCCTCCAGGTCCGGAGCCACGTTGCGCCAGGCTCACGAGCGTGGGCGACAGCTCGCGCGCCGCGGGCCGCAGCTGGGTTATCAGCGGATTGGTGTCCGCCGGCGAAGCGCGACAGCCGGCGAGTCGTGGTGCGCGTCTCGCGCAGGAAGGTGGGGAACGCCACGAAGGCGTCCGCCAGCTGGCGGTCGCGGTTGGCCGTGGTCTGGAAGACGCGGTTGGAGTTGCTGATCAGGGAGCGCAGCTGGCCCCTGCGGGCGCTCAGCGCGCCGAAGACGGCTCCCGTGTCGCGGACCAGCCCGCGCGTTGCCCGCTCCTGCTCGTCGAGGATCTTCAGCACGTCGCTCACGTCCTGGGCGAACGGCGTGAGCGTGGCCAGCGCGTTGTTCAGGTCCTGGCCGCCCGCTTTGACCGCCCTTCCCTGCTCGGCGAGCCAGGTCTGGAAGGCGCGGCGGGTCTTGGGGCCGAACGCGCGGAAGATCTCGTCGATCTCGACCGTGGGCGACACCGCGCCGACCGGCAGGCGGCCACCGTCGCGCATGATCTTGCCCTCCCGGTGGCCTGGGCTGAGCTCCACGTAGGTCTCGCCCAGGAGGCTCTTCTGGCGCAGCACCGCCTTGGTGTCCTGCGGCAGCGGGGCATAGCGGTCGTCGATCTCGATCTGGGTCTCGGTGAGTCCCGTCTCCTGATCGGGCTCCTTCGTCTTGACTTTCCCCACGTTCACGCCCGAGATCCTCACGTCGGCCTCCTGGGCGAGCTGGGTGGCCTCGGGGAACTTGACCTGGAAGCGATAGCCCTCGGGGCGCAGGGGCACCGAGCCACCGAACACGAGCCACAGGTACAGCAGGATGCCCACGCAGGAGAGCGCGAAGGCGATCATCGCGATCATGCGGCCTGCGCTGGGGGCTTCCTTGACCATCGCCTAGCCTCCCGACCCTCGGGCAGACCTGTTCGCGCTTGGGCGCGTTCAGCAGCTGGATCCTCAGGTCCAGCGGCGGCCTCCGCCTCTGCGCGGCCGGCAGGACGTTCGTCAGCGCGTTGCACCCGATGAACACGAGCCCGCGGCGCACCGGCGCCGTGCGCGTCCTGGCGTGCCCCAGAGCGTCGCGCCCGCGTGAGCGAGCCAGGCGGACCAGAACAGGTAGCCCTCCTCGCTGCCGCTGCGGGTTGTAGGCGAGCGTGTTGAAGCAGCGAGTTGAGCACGCTCGACGGTGCTCGTCAGGCGCGGAGTGGCCACCACCAGGTCCTCCGCCGCCTCCTTGGTGTCGCGCACCGTCTGGCGCGAGTCGCGGGCGAAGGGCCGCAGCTCGTCGCGGATGATGGGCGTCGTCTCGCGGTTGAACGGGCGAACCTGGCGCAGCGTCGGCGCCGAGCGCGCGCGCGCCGGGTCGCAGCTTCTGGAACGCCGGCCCGAGGTCGGCCGCGGCCCGGCTCGCGGTCCGAAGCGTGTCGCGCGTCTGGGCGAGCGTGTCGGGCAGCAGCCGCACGGACTCGCGCAGGTTGCGCTCCTGGTTGGCGATGGCCTCGAAGTTGGCGTTGGCCGAGTCCACGAACGCCGCCAGCTGGCGGTCCTTGGAGCCCAGCTCGGTGGAGAGCTCCTGGAAGTTGTGGATCACGCGGCGGATGTTGCGGCGGCGCTTGGAGAGCTGGGCGGTGATCTTGCGGGCGTCCCTGCCGGTGGGCTCGAACCGCTTGAGCGTCTCGCGCAGCTGCGCCGGCGCGTCCCCGTCGAGGGCCTCGGCGCCGGAGCTGAGCAGGATCCGCAGGTAGGACATGGTGTCGTTATCGAGCGAGGCGAGGATCTCGTCCACGTTCACGTCGGGCAGCGTGTTGCCCGCTCGCACGCGGCCGCCCTCCTTGATCTCGCCTGCCTTCGGGCTGCCCGGATCGAGCTCCAGGAACATGTCCTTGAGCGGCGTCTTGGGCCGCAGCAGAATCGAGGCGTCCTTGTAGATCGGCGCGTACTTGCGCTTGATCTTCATGTCCACCACGGCCACGCCGTCCTCGAGCTCGACCGAACCGATCTCGCCAACCTTCACGCCCGCAACGTTCACCGTCTGGCCCTGGCCCGGAACCACCGCCTGCGCGGTCTCCAGCTCGGCCGAGATCTCGTAGAAGTCGGTGCCCACCACCGGCACCCAGGCCGGCAGGTAGAAGCGCTGGTTGGACAGGATGTAGCCGGCCACGCCGGCGGCCACGACGATCATGAACAGGATCGCGAGGAAGTCGCGCAGGTGCTTGGAGATCGCGCGCTTCACGGCCCGCCTCCGATGCGGGCGCCGTTGAGGTCGGGCACGC
>CAVWIW010000010.1:0-368910 GCA_963755215.1 uncultured Thermoleophilaceae bacterium | reverse complement strand
ATGTATTGCTAACGTGCCGGGGCACGTGATCCCGATACTCGAGCACGAGTTCGACGACTTCGACAACGAGGCCGAGAAGTTCCTCGGCGGCGAGACCGAGGAGACCGAGTTCATCGGCTTCCGGCTCAAGCAGGGTGTGTACGGCCAGCGCCAGGCCGACGTGCAGATGTGCCGCATCAAGCTTCCGATGGGCGGCGTCACGCCCGACCAGATGGACACCTTCGCCGACGTGGTCGAGGAGTACGCCCCGCTGAACAAGGGGCACATCACGACCCGCCAGAACATCCAGATCCACCACATCCCGCTACGCGAGATGGCGGAGCTCATCCGCAAGGTCTCCGACTCGGGCCTGTCCAGCCGCGAGGGCTGCGGCAACACCGTGCGCAACGTGACCGGCGACCCGTGGGCAGGCGTCAGCGAGGGCGAGCTGTTCGACATCACTCCCTACGCGGGCGCGTACGTGCGCTACTTCGTCCGCCACCCCACCACCCAGCTGATGCCGCGCAAGGTGAAGACCGCCTTCACCGCCACCGACGAGGACCGCGCGATCACGGGCATCCACGACATCGCGTTCATCCCACGCGAGCGCGACGGCGTGCGCGGGGTGGAGGTGCGCGTGGGCGGAGGCACGTCGATCATGCCGCGCGTGGCCCCCACGCTGTACGAGTTCGTTGAGCTCGACAACGGCGACTACCTGAAGGTCTCCGAGGCCGTGTTCCGGATCTTCGACCGCCAGGACTGGCTGCGGGTCAACCGCGCCCGCGCCCGCATCAAGGTGCTCATCGACAAGATCGGAATCGACGAGTTCCGCACCCAGGTCGAGGAGGAGCTCAAGGGCGACTGGGTCGCCGAGCGCGACTTCGACCCGACCTCCCTCCTGCTCCTGCACGACGAGGAGGCCAACGCCCCCGCGGCCGGCGGCTCGTACGCGTCACCCAACGGCGACGGCACCGAGTTCGACCGCTTCCGCGCGTCCAACGTGCATCCGCAGCGCCAGCACGGGCTTCTCGACCGTGCAGGTCAAGGTCACCCGTGGCGACCTCACCCCCGAGCAGTTCCGCGGCCTCGGCCAGATCATGCGCGACTACTCGGGCGGCTACGCGCGCACGACGGTGGAGCAGAACCTGGTGCTGCGCTGGGTGCGCGACGAATCGCTCTACGAGGTCTGGCAGCGGCTGACCGAGCTGGACCTCGGCGACTCCGGCGCAGACGAGGTCACCGACGTGGTCAGCTGCCCCGGCACCGACTCCTGCAAGCTCGGGATCACGAGCTCGATGGGGCTCAACCGCGCTGTTCAGGAGCGCGTGCAGCAGATGGGACATCGAGGACCCGCTGACCAAGCGGATCCACATCAAGATGTCCGGCTGCCCCAACGGCTGCAGCCAGCATCACATCGCCAACATCGGCTTCTACGGCGCGTCGATCAAGGTCGGCGAGGCCACCATCCCCGCCTACATCCCGCACATCGGCGGCCGCTACGAGGGCGGCGAGGTCGTCTACGGCGCCCGCCTCAAGGCGCGGCTGCCCTCCAAGCGCGTGCCCGACGCCGTGGAGCGCTGGCTGCGCTTCTACGCCGACGAGCGCGAAGGCGAGGAGGCGTTCAACGACTTCGCCGAGCGCGTGGGCACCGACCGCTTCGAGGAGCTGGTCAAGGACCTGACCATGCCGGTCGAGTTCACCGTGGAGAACATGGACTTCTTCGTCGACTGGAACCGCAGCGACCTCTACCAGGTGATCCGGGGCGAGGGCGAGTGCGCCGTCTAGCGGGCAGCCGCCCGGACGGCGCTCGAGCAGGCACTGGAGGAGCACCACCCGCGCATCGCGCTCGCGTGCTCCTTCCAGAAGGAGGAGACCGTTCTGCTCCACATGCTGCTCCAGGTGGTGCCCGACCCGCGGGTGTTCACGATCGACACCGGCGTCCTGTTCCCGGAGACCTACGCCACCTGGCGCGAGCTGGAGAAGCGCTTCGGAGTGAAGGTCGAGGTCTTCGACGCGGCCAGCCCCGGCGGCCCCTGGACGGCAGAGCAGCTGCTGCGGCGCCCGCAAGGTCGAGGCGCTGAACCGCGCCCTGGACGGGCTCGACGCCTGGGTCACCGGCCTGCGCCGCGAGCAGGCGCCCACCCGTGCGGCCGCCGAGGAGCGCAGCTGGGACGCCGACCGCGAGATCTGGAAGGTCAACCCGCTGGTGGACTGGACCGAGCGCGACGTGTGGTCCTACATCGCCGAGCACGACCTGCCCTACAACCCGCTGCACGATCGCGGCTACGCGTCGATCGGGTGCGCGCCCTGCACCCAGCCCGGCTCCGGCCGCGAGGGCCGCTGGTCCGGCTCTGAGAAGACCGAGTGCGGACTGCACGTGTCATGAGCGCCACGATCACAGCCGCACGGCACCTCGAGCTGTCGCACCTGCGCGCGCTCGAGGCCGAGGCCATCCACCTGTTCCGCGAGGTGGCCGCCGAGCTCGAGCGGCCCGTGCTGCTGTTCTCGGGCGGCAAGGACTCGATAGTGCTCCTGCGCCTGGCCGAGAAGGCCTTCCGGCCCGCCGCCTTCCCGTTCCCGGTGATGCACGTGGACACCGGCCACAACTTCCCCGAGGCCATCGAGTTCCGCGACCGCCGGATCGCCGAGCTCGGCGAGCGCCTGATCGTGGCGTCCGTGCAGGACTCGATCGACTCCGGGCGCGTGACCGAGGAGCGCGGGCCGCGGGCCTCGCGCAACCGGCTGCAGACGGTCACGCTGCTCGACGCGATCGAGGAGCACGGCTTCGACGCGGCCTTCGGCGGCGCCCGCCGCGACGAGGAGCGGGCGCGGGCCAAGGAGCGGATGCTGTCGTTCCGCGACGACTTCGGCCAGTGGGACCCCAAGGCGCAGCGGCCCGAGCTGTGGTCGCTCTACAACGGGCGCATCCGCCGCGGCGAGCACGTGCGCGTGTTCCCGCTCTCCAACTGGACCGAGCTGGACGTGTGGAGCTACATCGCCGCCGAGGAGCTGGAGGTGCCGTCGATCTACTTCGCCCACCGGCGCCAGGTCTTCCAGCGCGACGGGATGCTCTACGCCCTCTCCCCGCACGTGGAGCTCATGGACGGCGAGGACCCGTTCGAGGAGTCGGTGCGCTACCGGACGGTGGGCGACATGAGCTGCACCGGCGGCGTGCGCTCCACCGCGGCCACGCTGGACGAGGTGGTGGCCGAGATCGCCGCCACGCGCATCACCGAGCGCGGCGAGACCCGCGCCGACGACCGCGTGACCGAGGCGGCGATGGAGGACCGGAAGCGAGAGGGCTACTTCTAGTGGCGGTTGCCGAACCGCCTGTGTCAGCCGCCGCGCCCGTCCAGGACTGGACCCCCAGCCTGCTCCGCCTCGCCACCTCCGGCTCGGTCGACGACGGCAAGAGCACCCTGATCGGGCGGCTGCTGTTCGACTCCAAGCAGGTGCTGCAGGACCAGCTCGCGCACGTGGAGGAGGTGTCCGAGCGCCGCGGCGACGGCTACGTGAACCTGGCGCTGCTCACCGACGGCCTGCGCGCCGAGCGCGAGCAGGGCATCACGATCGACGTTGCCTACCGCTACTTCCAGACCGCCGCGCGGAAGTTCGTCATCGCCGACACACCGGGCCACGAGCAGTACACGCGCAACATGGTCACTGGCGCGTCGACCGCCGACCTGGCGCTGGTGCTCGTGGACGCCCGCGCCGGCGTCCTGGAGCAGAGCAAGCGCCACGCCTTCATCTCCTCGCTGCTGCGCATCCCGCACCTGGTCGTATGCGTGAACAAGATGGACCTGGTGGACTGGAGCGAGGAGGTCTACGAGCGCATCCGCGACGAGTTCACCGACTTCGCCGGCGGCCTGGACTTCCTGGAGACCACCTTCATCCCGGTGAGCGCGCTGCACGGCGACAACGTCGTCGACCGCTCGGCCGAGATGCCCTGGTACCAGGGGCCGACCCTGCTCCACCACCTCGAGCACGTGGAGGTGGCCTCGGACCGCGACTTCGACAGCGCTCGCTTCCCGGTGCAGTGGGTCATCCGCCCGCATCCATCCGAGCGCCCCGACTACCGCGGCTACGCCGGCCAGGTGGCCGGTGGAGTGCTGGCGCCGGGCGACGAGCTCGTGGCGCTGCCCTCCGGCCGGCGCACGCGGATCGCGGCCATCGACACCTTCGACGGCGAGGTCGACCAGGCATACCCGCCGATGTCGGTCACGCTGCTGTTGGAGGACGACCTGGACCTGGGGCGCGGCGACATGCTCTGCCGCCCCGATGACGCGCCCGCGCCGGCCCGCGAGCTGAGCGCCGACGTGTGCTGGATGACCGACGAGCCGCTCACGGCGGGCGCCCGCTACGCGATCAAGCACACCACCCGCTCCGCCCGTGCCGTCGTCGACCGGGTGGAACACCGCGTGGACGTGCACACCCTCGAGCCCGAGCATGCCGAGGCGCTCGAGCTCAACGACATCGGCCGCGTGACCCTGCGCCTGAGCGCTCCGCTCATGACCGACCCCTACGCCCGCAACCGCACGACCGGCAGCTTCGTCCTGATCGACGAGGCCACCAACGACACGGTGGGCGCGGGCATGGTCGCGGGCTAGCGTCAGCGCAGGCAGGGGCGCCGGTTGGGGCGCTGGGCCGGACGCGACCTGCCTGCCCGCCCGGTACCCTTCCGCGCCGCATGTTCTCGAAGGTTCTGGTCGCCAACCGGGGTGAGATCGCCATCCGGGTGATGCGCACGCTGGAGGAGCTCGGGGTGGCCACGGTGGCCGTGTACTCCGAGCCCGACCGCGACGCCCCGCACGTCCGGCGAGCCGACGACGCCTATCTGCTGGGCCCTGGGCCGGCCGCCGAGAGCTACCTGGTGGTCGAAAAGATCATCGAGGCGGCCAAGCAGGCCGGCGCCGAGGCCATCCACCCCGGCTATGGCTTCCTCGCGGAGAACTCGGCCTTCGCCCGCGCGTGCGACGAGGCGGGCATCGTCTTCGTGGGCCCGCCTGCCGACGCCATCGACGCCATGGGCTCGAAGACGCGCGCCCGCGAGCTGATGAAGGACGCCGGGGTGCCGATCGTCCCCGGCACCACCGACCCGGTCGAGTCGGTGGAGGACGCCAAGGCCATCGTGGAGGCCGACGTCGGCTACCCCGTGGCCATCAAGGCGGCCGGCGGAGGCGGCGGCAAGGGCTTCCGCGTGGCGCTGTCCGAGGACGAGCTGGCGGACGCCTTCGAGGGCGCCGCGCGCGAGGGGGAGAAGTTCTTCTCGGACTCCACGGTCTACATCGAGCGCTACCTGCCGGACCCGCGCCACGTGGAGGTCCAGGTGCTGGCGGACTCGCACGGGAACGTGGTGCACCTCTTCGAGCGCGATTGCTCGGTTCAGCGCCGCCATCAGAAGCTGATCGAGGAGAGCCCGGCGCCTGCCGTCGACCCCGAGCTGCGCGAGAAGATCGGCAAGATCGGCACCGACGCCGCCAAGGCCGTTGGCTACCGCTCCGCGGGAACGATCGAGGGCCTGCTCCAGGACGGCGAGTACTACTTCCTCGAGATGAACACCCGCGTGCAGGTCGAGCACTGCGTGACCGAGATGGTCACCGGCATCGACATCGTGCGCGAGCAGTTGCGGATCGCCGCGGGCGACGAGCTGCCCTTCGCCCAGAAGGACATCCAGATTCGCGGGCACGCCATCGAGTGCCGGATCAATGCCGAGGACGCGTCCAAGAAGTTTGCGCCCGCGCCCGGCAGGGTCACCTCGTACGTGCCGCCGAGCGGCCCCGGCGTGCGCGTGGACTCCGGCGCGGAGGCCGGGTACGAGGTGCTCCCGCTGTACGACCCGATGATCGCGAAGCTGATCGTCTGGGACGTGGACCGCGAGGCATCCACGAAGCGGATGCTCAGGGCGCTGTCCGAGTACGAGATCGGTGGGCTCAAGACACTGATCCCGTTCCACTCGGCACTGCTGGACACCGACCAGTGGCGCGCCGGCGAGACCTGCCGAGACCTGGTGGAGGACAAGGACTGGCTCAAGGCCCTGGCGTTCCCGAAGCCAAACGCACCCGCCGACGAGGACGAGGAGCCCAAGGTCGAGCGCGACTATGCGGTCGAGGTCTCGGGGCGCCGCTTCGACGTGAAGGTCATCGGCGAGGCGTTCGCGGGCGGGGGGAATGGGGCGGCGCCGGCCGCGCGCAAGCCGCCCAAGCGCAGCGAGCGCACCGGCTCGGCCACTGGCGGCCCCGATCAGATCACCTCGCCGCTGCAGGGCAACATGTGGAAGGTCGTGGTCAAGAAGGGCGACGCCGTCGAGGAGGGCCAGCTGCTCTGCATCATCGAGGCGATGAAGATGGAGAACGAGATCACAGCGCACAAGGCCGGCACCATCGCCGAGCTGCCCATCGAGGAGGGCAAGTCGATCTCGGCCGGCGACCCGATCGCCACGATCTCCTCGCCTGAGGGCTAGCCCCAAGACTCTTCGCGCCGGTGCGATGAGTTCTCGCGCGCTGCGGCGTCTAAGGGGCATATAGTCGTTTCAGGCGCGGTCCCGCGCCCGACCTCCAACCCGGCGCTCACGCCGCCGGCCCGAGGAGGTAAAGGTGGCTCCGAGCCATCGGGATGGTCGTGGAGCCCCTTTCCGGCGGGGCCTCGGGAGCGTGAGTCCCGGTGCCATCCGCCGTAGAGGAGCACCGACATGACCAAGCAGAGGACCTTCAAGCGCCGCGTGCGCGAGCGGATGGCCAAGACGGGCGAGAGCTACACGGCTGCCCGGAGGATGCTGATCCAGGCCGGCGACACCCCGGAGGCCGCCGTGGCGGACTTCCAGCCGCCGGTCGCCGACGAGCGGGTGAAAGAGGCGACCGGACGCGGCTGGCAGGCCTGGTTCGGGACGCTGGACGAGTGGGGCGCCAGCAGGCGCACGCACACCGAGATCGCCCGTTGGCTGAGGGAGGAGCTTTCCGTAGAGGGCTGGTACGCGCAGGCGATCACGGTGGGCTACGAGCGGGCACGCGGACTGCGCGCCCCGGGCGAACAGGCGGACGGCTTCGCGGTGGGCGCCTCGAAGACGGTCGCCGTGCCCGTGGCGCGGCTGTTCGACGCGTTCGAGGACGCGTCCGTACGAGAGCGGTGGCTGCCGGGAGCCGACATGCGCGTGCGGACCGCCACGGCCCACAGTCGGCCCGCTACGACTGGGAGGACGGCTCCACGCGCCTGATCGTGGGCTTCGAGGACGCGGGCGAGTCCAAGAGCAGAGTCGCGCTATCCCACGAGCGCCTGCCGGACGCCGACACCGCCGAGGAGATGAAGGCGTGGTGGCGCCAGCGCCTGGTCGCGCTCAAGTCGCAGCTCGAGGGAGGCGAGGCCGATGCCTGAGGTCCACATGCTGGCCGTGCTCGTGGGGGCCGTGGCCGCCTTCGGCCTCGGGGCTGCCTACTACGGCGCGCTCGGCGAGCGGCTTGCCGAGGCGGGCGGCGGGGCCGCGGCCACCGAGTCGTTCCCGCCCTGGAAGGTCGCCGTCGAGCTTGTGCGCTGCCTGATCCTGGCCGCTGTCGTGGCGGGCCTCGCGGCGCAGAGCGAGATCGCCGATTGGACGGGCGGCGCGCTGCTGGGCGTGGCACTGTGGGTCGGGTTCCCGGTCGTGCTCTGGACCGGCGCGATGATCCACGAGAACACGCCCTGGAGGGCGGCCGCCATCCATGCCGGCGACTGGCTGGTGAAGCTGGTCGTGGTGGGCGCGATCGTGGCCGTCTGGCAATAGCCGCTCGCGGAGCTCACGGGTACGCCGCGCTAGCGTGGGGCCCGTGAGCTCCGGGGAGACGCCCACCATCTACGAGTGGGCCGGCGGGCGCCAGGCGTTCGAGTGCTGGCTCAACAGCTTCTACGACCTCGTGGAGGCCGACGAGCTCCTGGCTCCCGTCTTCGGCGGCAAGGTCAGCGCCGAGCACCGAGATCACGTAACGACCTGGTGGTGCGAGGTCATGGGCGGGCCGGCCGACTACACGGCGGGCCTCGGAGGCTATGAGCACATGGTCGCCAAGCACAGGGGCCTCGCGATCACCGCCGAGCAGAGGCTGCGCTTCGTGACCCTGCTCAGCCGTGCGGCGGACGCGTCGGGTCTGCCCGCCGACCCGGAGCTGCGCGCCGCGCTGATGGGCTATGCGGAGTGGGGCACGCGCCTGGCCGTGGACAACTCCGGCGAGGAGGCCGAGCCCGCACCCCACGCCCCCGTGCCTCGGTGGGGATGGGGCGTCGCGCCGCCGTACCGGCCCGGCTGAGGGCTTCGGTACGGTTATCCGCACCTCCACTGGCCGGTCACCCGCATCGGCCCCGCGGATCGCCCCTGGAGGATCTACGCCGATTAGTTACGCCCCCGTCCGCGGTCTAACGAACACCACTACTCGCTCGCAAGAGAAGGGAAGCCCAACGAGATGACGCGTCGCCTGGCCCGTATCGCCGACATCGCCTACCGCCGCCGCGGCCGGATGGTCCTGGCCTGGATCGCCGCCACGATCGTGATCATCGCGGTCGGATCGTCCCTGGCGGGCGAGTACAACGCCGACTACAACACCCCCGGCTCCGAGTCCAAGGCGGCCAGCGAGATCACCGAGGAGCGCTTCGAGGGCTACTCGGGCCAGGAGATCTACGTGGTGTGGAAGGACGAGGCGGGCGCGCGGGGCGCCAACGCCAGGGAGCGCGTGGACGCCTTCTTCGCCGATGCGCGGGAGATCGACAACGTGGCCGAGCAGACCCCGATCCGCGTGTCGGAGGACGGCAAGATCGGATCAAGCACCCTGCCGCTCACGGTCCCGGGCTGGGATGTGCCCAAGGAGGACGGCGAGAAGCTGATCGCCGCGGCCGAGGACAACAGCGGGAACGGGCTCCAGATCAAGCTGGGCGGGGACCCGATCTATGCCGCGCAGGAGGCCGCGAGCCCCGAGGGCCTCGGATTCCTGGGCGCCGCGATCGTGCTCCTGATCGCGTTCGGCTCGGTGGTTGCCGCCGGCCTGCCGCTGGTGATCGCCCTCGTGGGCCTGGGCATCTCCTCGGGCGGCCTGATCGTCCTGCTGGCCAACGTGGTCGACGTGCCCGACTGGACCACGGCGGTGTCCGGCCTGATCGGCATCGGCGTGGGCATCGACTACGCGCTGCTCGTGCTGACCAGGTTCCGCTCGGCGATGCACGCCGGCAAGGACCGCCACGACGCCGTCGTCGAAGCGGTCACGACCGCGGGCCGCAGCGTGATCATCGCCGGCGGCACCGTGGTGATCGCGGTCCTCGGCCTGTTCTTCACCGCGCTGCCCTACATGTACGGGGTGGCCCTGTCGGCATCGCTCGCGGTCCTGGTCGTGATGCTGGCGTCGATAACCCTGCTTCCGGCGCTCCTCTCCTACCTGGGGCCGAAGGTCGACCGCTTCCGGCTTCCCTTCCTCGGCCGGACGCTCAAGGCGGAGGGGAACTCGGAGTCGCCCGCCGCGCGCTGGAGCCACGCCGTCCAGCGGCGCCCCTGGATCGCGGCTATCGCCGCCACCGCACTGCTGCTGGCGCTGGCCGCCCCCGCCACGGGGATGCGCCTTGGCTTCCCCGACGCCGGCAACGACCCGCCCGACACCATGACCCGCCAGGCCTACGACCTGAGGCGGAGGGCTTCGGGCCGGGCACCAACGGCCCGCTCGTGATCGCCGCCGAGATGCGCGAGCAGGGCGGCAGGGCCGAGATCGACTCCTTCGCGGACCGGGTGCGCAGCGACCCCGGCGTCGAGTTCGTGCCACCGCCTCAGATCAACCAGCAGGGCGACGCCGCGATCATCACGGTGATCCCCACCACCTCCCCTCAGGACAAGGAGACCGAGGAGCTGGTCAGCCGCCTGCGCGACGACATCGTCCCGGAGACGCTCGGCGCGGCCGGCATCAGCGCCAGCGTCGGGGGCGTGACCGCCGCGCTGAGGGATCAGAGCGACTACATCACCGACCGCGTGCCCATCTTCATCGCCGGGGTCGTGGGCCTGTCGTTCCTGCTCCTGCTGGTGGCCTTCCGATCGCCCCTGATCTCGCTCAAGGCCGGGATCATGAACCTGCTGTCCGTGGGCGCGGGCTATGGGGTCATGACGCTCGTGGCCAAGGGCGGGACGCTCGGCGGGCTGATCGGCCTCGACCAAGAGGTGCCGATCGCGCCGTTCATGCCGGTGATGATGTTCGCGATCCTGTTCGGCCTGTCCATGGACTACGAGGTCTTCCTGATCTCGCGGATCCGCGAGGAGTACCTGAAGGACGGAAACACCAGCCGCGCCGTGGCCGACGGCCTTGCCAAGACCGCCCGGGTGATCACCGCAGCCGCGGCGATCATGGTCGTGGTGTTCCTCGCCTTCCTCGCGGCGCCGGACACGTTCCTGAAGCTGTTCGGCATCGGCCTGGCCACGGCGATCTTCCTGGACGCGACCGTTGTCCGGATGGTGCTCGTGCCTGCCGTGATGCAGCTGCTGGGCAGCCGCAACTGGTGGATCCCCGACTGGCTGGACCGCACCCTCCCGCAACTGGATGTGGAGCGGGAGCCGGCGGGCGCGGAGGGCAGGGCCTAGCCCACGTAGTCCGCCAGGTGCTCACCGGTGAGGGTGGAGCGGGCGGCCACGAGCTCGGCGGGTGTGCCCTCGAAGACGATCCGGCCGCCGTCGTGGCCGGCCCCGGGGCCCAGGTCGATGATCCAGTCCGCGTGCGCCATGACCCCCTGGTGGTGCTCGATGACGATGACCGACTTGCCGGAGTCCACGAGCCGGTCGAGCAGGGCCAGCAGGTGCTCGACGTCGGCGAGGTGAAGGCCCGTGGTCGGCTCGTCGAGGACGTAGACGCCGCCCTTCTCGCCCATGTGGGTCGCGAGCTTGAGCCGCTGGCGTTCGCCGCCGGACAGCGTGGTGAGCGGCTGGCCGAGGCTGAGGTAGCCCAGCCCAACGTCGGCGAGCCGCTCGAGCACCTTGTGCGCGGCGGGCGTCTGGGCGTCGCCGGCGCCGAAGAACTCCTCGGCCTCGGTCACCGACATCGCCAGCACCTCGCTGATGTCGCGTCCGCCGAGCTCGTACTCGAGCACCTCCGCCTGGAACCGCTTGCCCTCGCACTCCTCGCAGGTGGTGGCCACGCCGGCCATCATCGCCAGGTCGGTGTAGATCACGCCGGCCCCGTTGCAGTTGGGGCAGGCGCCCTCGGAGTTGGCGCTGAATAGCCCCGGCTTCACGCCGTTGGCCTTCGCGAACGCCTTGCGGACGGGGTCGAGCAGCTTGGTGTAGGTCGCCGGGTTGCTCCGCCGTGAGCCGCGGATCGCGGCCTGGTCGACCGTGACCACCCCGTCCCGCCCCGACACCGAGCCACCGATCAGCGAGCTCTTGCCCGAGCCCGCCACCCCGGTGAGCACGACCAGCACCCCGAGCGGGATGTCCACGTCGAGGTCCTGCAGGTTGTGCGTATCGGCGCCACGTACCTCGAGCACGTCCGACGACGTCCGCACCGAAGACTTCAGGGACGCGCGGTCGTCCAGGTGCCGCCCGGTGAGCGTGTCACTGGCTCCCAGCCCCTCGACGGTCCCCTCGAACACCACCTCTCCGCCCGCGGTGCCGGCGCTCGGGCCGAGGTCGACGACGTGGTCGGCGATGGCGATCGCCTCCGGCTCGTGCTCCACGACCAGCACCGTGTTCCCCTTGTCGCGCAACCGCAGCAGGAGGTCGTTCATCTGCTGGACGTCGTGCGGATGTAGCCCGATCGTCGGCTCGTCGAAGACGTAGGTCACGTCGGTGAGCGACGATCCGAGGTGGCGGATCATCTTGGTGCGCTGCGCCTCGCCGCCCGACATCGTGCCTGACGGCCGGTCGAGGCTGAGGTAGCCCAGCCCGATCTCCACGAACGAGTCCAGGGTCTCACCCAGCGCCTCCAGCAGCGGCGCCACCGACGGCTCGTCCAGCCCGCGCACCCACTCGGCCAGGTCGCGGATCTCCATCGCGCACGCGTCGGCGATGTTGATCTTCTTGATCTTCGACGATCGCGCCGCCTCGCTGAGCCGGGTGCCGTCGCACTCGGGACATGTGGTGAAGGTGACCACCCGCTCCACGAAGGCGCGGACGTGCGGCTGCATCGCATCGACGTCCTTTGACAGGAACGACTTCTGGATCTGCGGGATCAGCCCCGCGTAAGTCAGGTTGATCCCCTCGACCTTGATCTTGGTCGGCTCCTTGTAGAGCAGGTCGTGCAGCTGCTTCTTGGTGAACTTCTTGATCGGCTTGTCCGGGTCGAAGAAGCCGCAACCGCGGTAGATGCGCCCGTACCAGCCATCCATGCTGTAGCCGGGCACGGTGAGCGCGCCCTCGTTGAGCGACTTGCTGTCTTCGTAGAGCTCGGACAGGTCGAAATCGGTGACCGAACCCCGGCCTTCGCACTTGGGACACATGCCGCCGGTGCGGGTGAAGGTGGCCTTCTTGGTCTCGGTCTTGGCACCGCGTTCGACCGTGATCCCACCGCTGGCGCGGACCGAGGCGACGTTGAAGGCGAACGCGCTCGGCGACCCGATGTGCGGCCGCCCGAGCCGGCTGAACAGGATGCGCAGCATCGCGTTGGCGTCGGTGGCGGTGCCGACGGTGGAGCGCGGATCGGCGCCCATGCGTTCCTGGTCGACACTGATCGCGGTGGTCAGCCCATCGAGCAGGTCGACCTCCGGCCGCGCCAGCGTCGGCATGAAGCCCTGCACGAAGGCGCTATAGGTCTCGTTGATCAGCCGCTGCGACTCGGCGGCGATGGTGCCGAACACCAGCGAGCTCTTGCCCGAGCCGGACACGCCCGTGAACACCGTGAGCCGGCGCTTCGGGATCTCGATGCTCACGTCCTTGAGGTTGTTCACGCGCGCACCGTGCACGCGGATCAGGTCGTGGCTGTCGGCGCCGTGCGGCGCGGGCGCCTTCGTCCTCGTGGCCACTCAGCGCACTTCCTGGATCCGGAGCAGGTTGCCCGAGGGGTCGCGCAGGGCGCAGTCGCGGATCCCGTACGGCTGGTCCGTCGGCTCCTGGACGACCTCGGCGCCGCCGGCCTGAAGCCGGTCGAAGGTCCCGTCGAGGTCGGCGGTAGCCAGGTTGATCCCGGCATAGGTGCCCTTGGCCATCATCTCGGCGATCGTGCGGCGCTCGTCGTCGGTGATGCCGGGGTCCGCGCCTGGCGGGTGCAGGACGATGGACGTGTCCTGCTGGTTGGCGGGGCCGAGGGTAATCCAGTGCATCTCGCCGTATTCGACGTGGTTGCGGACCTCAAAGCCGAGGATGTCGCGATAGAAGCCCAGAGTTGCCTCTGGCTCGTCGTACGGGAGGAATGTCTGATGAATGGTTAGGTCCATGGAGGTCACGCTAGGTGACCTCGCTGACCGGTGCTTCTCGATTCCTGACCGGTCTGGTCACCCGCTTCGCCACGCACGGGGCCATCCCCGCCGCTCCGTGCGCCTCCAGGCTCCGATAGACACTGGGCGGGACCCCCACCAGCTCGGTGAAGCGGGTGCTGAAGGTCCCCAGCGACGAGCAGCCGACCTCGAAACAGACCTCGGTGACGCTGAGGTCGCCACGACGCAGCAGCGCCATCGCGCGCTCGATGCGCCGGGTCATGAGGTAGCTGTACGGCGACTCGCCGTATGCCAGCCGGAACTGGCGGCTGAGGTGCCCCGCCGACATGTGCGCGCCGCGCGCGAGCGCCTCCACGTCCAGCGGCTGCGCGTACTCCCGGTCGATCCGGTCGCGGACGCGGCGCAGCAGCGCGAGGTCGCGCAGGTGCTGCGTCGTCGCAGGGCTGCCGGTCACGTGCCAAATCGTGCCATGTGGCGTTTAGGGCCTCAGTCCGCGCGCCTTCGCGCCGGCCGCCACCTCGTGGGCCACCAGCTCATGGGCGCGCTCGGCCCAGTCGCACAGCAGCGGGCGGGTGTCGCGCGGGTCGATGATCTCCTCGATGCCAAACCGCTCCGCGGTACGGAACGGCGAGCGAACGGCGTTCAGGCGTTCCTCGATCTGGGCACGCAGCGCCACGGGATCCTCCGCCGCCTCCAGCTCACGCCGGTAGGCGGCCTCGATCCCGCCCTCGATCGGAAGCGAGCCCCAGTCCCCGGACGGCCACGCGTAGCGCAGGTTCAGGCGCGAGTGGTCGCCGTGGGCCGCGCCCGCCACGCCGAAGGCCTTGCGGACGATCACCGACACCGCGGGCACGCTGGCCTGGTAGATCGAGAACATCGCGCGCGTGCCGCGCCGAATCGTTCCCCTGCGCTCGGCGTCGGTGCCGATCACAAAGCCCGGCTGATCGACCATGTTCACCAGCGGCAGGTGGAACTGATCGCACATGTCCACGAACCGAGCCGCCTTCTCCGACGCGTCTGCCGTGAGCCCGCCTCCGTAGTGCTTGGGGTCGCTGGCCAGCACCCCCACCGGCCGTCCCGCCAGACGCCCGAACGCCGTGATCAGCGAGCGACCGTATGACGCGCCCAGCTCGAATCGTGAGCCGGTGTCCAGGACCAGGTCCAGGATCCGGCGCGCCTCGTACGGCCGGCGGCGCTCGCGCGGCACGATCGCCAGCAACTCCTCCTCCCTCCGGTCCGTGGGATCGGCGCTGCTCGTAACGGGAGGCGCCTCCCACACGCTGCCCGGTAGGTAGGAGAGGAAGCTGCGCAGCTGGGCGAGGGCGTCGTCCTCGTCGGCGGCCACGTTGTCCACGGCACCGGCGCGTGCCTGTGCGCGGGCGCCTCCGAGCTCCTCCTTGTCGGGGGTCTCCCCCATCGCGGCGGCCACCACCGGCGGTCCCGCCACGAACAGCTGGCTCGTGCCCTTCACGATCACGGAGAAGTGCGAAGCCACCACCCTCGCCGCGCCCAGCCCGGCCACGGGACCGAGCGCCGCTGCGGCCACCGGCACGCGTGACAGGTTCGCGACGGTTAGTTCGAACCCCGGCACGAACGGCACGTAGGTGAAGCCCATCGACTCCAGCGACTTCACGCTGCCGCCTCCGCCCGTGCCGTCCACGAGGCGCACCAGCGGCAGCCGGAGGTCGTGCGCCATCCGCTCGGCGTAGACCATCTTCTGCCAGATCGCCGCGTCGGCGGCACCGCCGCGGACCGTGAAGTCATCGCCCTGCACCACCGCCCGGCGACCGTCGATCCGGCCCTGGCCCACCACCATGTTGGCCGGCAGGAAGCCGGTGAGCTCGCCCGCCTCGTCGTAGTCGCCCCGGCCCGCGATCGCGCCCGTCTCGTGGAAGCTGGCCGCGTCGAACAGCCGCTCGACTCGCTCCCGGACGGTGAGCCTGCCGCTGGCGTGCTGGCGAGCCACGCGCTCCCGGCCGCCCATCTCGCGCGCGAGCGCCTCGCGGCGGCGCAGCTCGTCGAGCTCGGGCTCCCAACTCACGCTCGGCACGGTAACCGCCCCCGTGGCGCGTGGGTAGGATCGATCGATGGCCGGCAGGCGACCGTGGCGGCGTCTCCTGCCGCTCGTGCTCGCCACGGCGGCGACCCAGGCATCGATCGTGGTGCTCGCGCCGCTCGTCGTGGAGATCGGGCGTGACCTGGGCGCCTCGGTGAGCGCCGTGGGCCTGGCGCGGTCCGTCCTGGCGGGCACCGCGGTGGCCGTGTCGCTGGCGATCGGCCCGCTGATCGACCGCATCGGGGTCCGGCCGCTGATAGTGCGCGGGGCGGCCATCGCCTTCGTGGGCGCGGGGCTCACGGCCGCGGCCCCATCGCTGGCACTGCTCTACGCCGCCCACGCGGTGACAGGTGCCGGTGTGGCCTGCCTGCTCTCGGCGGGCTTCGCGGGCGTGGCGGCCGCGTTCGCCGACGATGAGGCTGCCTGGGCGATGGGCTGGGTCGTCGGCGCGCAGTCGCTGGCCTGGATCGTGGGCAATCCGATCATCGGCCTGCTGGCCGAGGCCGGCTCGTGGCGACTTTCCTACGTCGTGCCGGGCGCCATCGCGCTGGTGGCCCTCGCGGCCGGCCTGGCAGCTCCGCGTGCCGAGGGCATGGTGGCGGCGCGCGGCGAGGGCGCGTCGATCCGGGAGGGCCTAGCCGCGGTCTTCCGGGACCCCTCGGCGCGGCGCTGGAGCATCGCCGAGCTGGTTGCCTACTGCGCGTGGACGGCGGAGCTCACCTACGCCGGCGCGTTCTACATCGAGACCTATGACGTCGGCGAGGCAGCCACCGGGCTGCTGCTCGCCACGGGCTCCGTGGTGTTCCTGATCACGTCTCTGAACACCGCGCGCCTGATCGACCGCTTCTCCATCCGGCCGCTGATCGTGACCGCCGCGGCGGGCATGGCCGTGGCCCTGGCCGCGCTGCTCAACGTGACGCCGACCGTGTGGGTCACGCTCGGGATCTTCTGCCTGACGGCTGTATTCGCGGGAGTCCGCTCCACGGGGTCCAGCACGCTGGGACTGTCACTGCTGCCCGGCCGCCCCGGAGCGATGATGGGAGCCCGCACCGCGAGCGCCCAGCTCGGCTATACCGTCGGCGCCGCCGGGGGCGGCCTGGTGCTCGCCATCGCCGACTTCGGCGCGCTCGGATTCGTGCTCTGCGGCGGTCTGATGCTGTCGGCGCTGCTGCTCTCGCGTGTGAGCGTGCCGGTGCCGGAGCGTGCGGGCTCCGGCGGCCGGGCGCAACCGGGGCTGGTGGTGGACTAGGGTCCCCGGCCGTGGACTACGACGCCCTCCGTGCCGGCCTCTCCGAGGCCATTCCGTTCAACCGCCACCTGGACCTGGAGGTGGTGGAGGTCGCCGATGGGCGGGCGGTGGTGCGGCTGCCCGAGGCGCAGCACCTGAGCAACCACGTTGGCTCCCAGCACGCCGGCGCGCTGTTCTCCGCCGCCGAGGCCGCCTCGGGCGGCGCGTTCGTCGGCGCGTTCGCCGAGCGCATGGGGCAGATCACGCCGCTCGCCAAGTCGGCGAGCATCGACTACCTGAAGCTCGCGCGCGGCCCGATCACCGCCACCGCGTCCTTCTCCGAGGCCAAGGACGAGCTACTCGGGCGACTGGACGCCGAGGGGCGGGTCGAGTTCCCGGTGGCCGTCGAGCTCGCGGACGAGGACGGCACCACCGTCGCCCAGATGACGGTCCACTGGCACGTCCGCAGGAACTCTTAGGAGCGCCGGGCGCTCAGTCGAGCAGGCTCGGCTCGCCGCGTCCCAGCCGCCACCGGTACCGGCCAGTCGGCAGCGCCCGGCTGGTCGGCGTCTTGACGCTCTCCACGCGCCGGAAGGCGCACCGGAAGCTCCCGCGCGAGGCCCTGGCGATTCCGTAGCCGTAGTGCACGTAGTCCGCTGCCGCCAGCCAGCCGCGGTTGGCGGCCGTGATGCCGGGCGTCTGCGAATCCGGCAGCGGCCCGCCACCGCCCGCGCCGATCCCGCGCGAGCTGATCGCGCCGCCCACGAACTCGGTCGCCACCGGCCGCCTGTCGCTATCGCGCGCCTTAACGTCCCCGGCGAAGAACGTGTGAATGTCGCCGGTGATGAAGACGGTGTCCTCGATCTTCTTGCGCTTGAGGTAATTCAGCAAATCGCTGCGCTCGGTCGGGTAGCCCTGCCAGGAGTCGAGGACGAAGTAGGCGCCGTTGGTGAAACGGAACCGCTGCACCATCAGCTGGTTGGCCATCACCTTCCAGGCCGCCGGCGACGAGGACAGGCGCTTCTTGGCCCACTTCATCTGCGTGCGGCCAAGGAAGTCGCGCCGCCGCGGCAGCTCTGGGCACCCCTCCGAGATGAGCGGGTCGCCACACGGCTGGTCGTCGCGGTACTGGCGCTGGTCGAGAAGGAGCAGATCCATGTTGCGGCCGAAGCGCAGCCCTCGGTAGATCCGATCGCCCCGCCGCCGCTCGAGGCTGGCCCCGAAGGTGGGCATCGACTCGAAATAGGCCTGATAGCCCGCGCGCTTGCGCGCGGGCGAGTAGCGGTTCTCCGGGTCCAAACCGCCTGTCGGGCCGGCGCCGCCCGCGTAGTTGTCCACGACCTCGTGGTCGTCCCAGATCGAGATCATCGGGAACCGGGCGTGCACCCGGCGGAGGTTCGGGTCGCCGCGATAGAGCGCGTACTTGGCCCGGTACTGATCGAGGCTGATGGACTCCCCGATCGGGTCGTTACGAACGCCGCCGTTCACGCCGGCGCCGTAGTAGGCCTCGGCGTAGATGTAGTCGCCCAGGTTCACCACGAAGTCCACGTCCTCCTCGGCCAGCAGGGCATGGGCGTTGTAGTAGCCGAAGGTGAAGTCCTGGCAGGAGAAGAATGCGAACCGCACCGGCTGGCGGGAGTCGGACGGCAGGGCGGTCCTGAAGCGCCCCACCGGACTGGCCTCGTCGCGCGTGGCGAAGCGGTAGTAGTACTGCTCGTAGGGGTCGAGGCCGGTCACGCGCGCCTTGGCGTAGTGACGACCGCCGTCGGTGGTCTTCACCAGCTCGCGTGCCACCACCTTGCGGAAGCCGCGGTCGCGCGCCACCTGCACCTCCACCGTGCCGGTGCCCTCCACATCTGAGAGACGGGTCCAGAGCGTGATGCCGCGGGGCGTCGGGTCGCCCGAGAGGACTCCCTCGGCGAATCTGCCGCCCCTGAGCGTCGGACGCACGCGCCCCCGGCGGCCCGCGAGAGCCTCCGGCGTGAGGAGCACCGCGGCCGAGAGGCCCCCCGCCCCGTAGAGGAAATTGCGTCGCGAGAGCCGGTCGACCGTCACTGGACCTCCAAGGTTGTGGACGAGGGCTCAGCCAACGGCGACTGGAGAGCCGGGGCGATCCTAGCCGGGCGCCCGTTTCACACTCAAGGGGCATCTGGCGCCACGCGGCCGAGGTTCTTCGCGTGAATCGAGCGCTGGGCCTTGGTTTCGCGCCCCGTGGGCAGCGGCACGTTGCCGCCCGCCTCCAGCGCATCCAGGTAGGTCACGTCCTCGTCGAGCAGCTTCAAAGCGCGCTCGCGCGAGTGAGGCGACCCGTGCCCGGGCACGATCACCTCAGAGCGCTCGACCAGCGGTGCAAGCCGCGCCAGCGTGGCGCGGTAGTCCTCGATCGAGCCGGCCTCCGACAGCCACGGGATCTCCACGTCGCTGAGGTAGTCGCCCACGCACAGCACCCCCAGCCACGGCGCCAGGACCGCCATCCCGTCCTGGGTGTGACCCTCGGCGGGATGCAGCTCCAGCTCCTGCTCTCCCAGGCTGAGCTTGCCCGGCACGGGCAGGGACTGCGTCTGACCGAGGGCCAGCGGGCGGGGACGCTGGACGTAGGTCCCCGAGTCGAAGTCGCGCAGGTGGCGCTGCGCCTCCCCGGGCTTCTCCCGGAAGCGGAGCATCGTGCTCTCGGCCACGCCCAGCGACAGCTCCGGGAAGGCCATGCGCCCCAGCAGGTGGTCGAAGTCGCCGTGGGTGGCCAGCAGCGCAGCCGGCTCGAAGCCGGACTGTGCGAGCACCGTGGGCAGCAGCTCCAGCTCGTCCGGGAAGTAGGGCGAGTCGACCAGCATGGCCTCGTCGCCGGCTCGTATGGCGGTGGCCGTGGTCTGCCAGTACAGGCTCGTGACCACCACCGCGTCCTCGTGCACCGAGACCGCGCGCATGGCCGCCCCGTTACAGGGCCTTGAGCAGCTTTGCCGCCTCGCGGAGCGTCTTGACCTCGGCCGTGGGCTTCTTCTCGCCCTGCTCCAACTGCGCGCCGTGGCGGTTGACCCAGATCACGGCGACCTTGGACTTCAGGCAGGGGTCCACGTCGGTGGGGTAGCCGCTGGCCACATGGACCCAGTTGCGCTTCTTCTTCTCGATCCGCCGCGCGCACTCCTTGAAGTGGGCCGGATCGGGCTTGTAGCTGCGCACCTGCTGCGCGGTGACCACCAGGTCGAAGTCGCTGCGGAAGTGGCGCCGGGTGGCCCCGAGCAGCTTGTCGTCGATGTTCGACAGGATCCCCGTCTCGAACTTCTTGGCGAACCGCTCCAGCTGCGCGTTTGTCTCCCGGAATGGCATCCACCGTGGCACGCTGTCCGGCAGGAACTGCGCTCGCGAGGACTCCAGCTCCCACCCCAGCTCGCCCGCCACGCGGACGGCGGTGCGGCGGAGGACCTCGGCATAGAGCTCGTACGAGCCGCTCTGGATCTCCCGCTGGATCTCGATGAAGCGCGGCACGAGGGCGTCGCGGTCGATCGTGAAGCCGTCGCGGTCGGCCTCCTTCTGGAACGCGTCGTATACGCCGGTCTCCCAGTCGATCAGCGTCCCGTAGCAGTCGAACGTGACGAACTGCACATCCTTCGGTAGCGGCACAGGTCTCCGGTCTTTCGAGTTGGCGCGCGCCCGGGCGGGCGCGACGGGCCATTCTACGGAGAGGCGACGTCCGGTAGGCTGCCCGGCCGCTCCATGGACCTGCTCGAATACCAGGGGAAGAAGCTCTTCGCCAAGCACGGCGTGCCGGTGCCCGAGGGGCGCCCCGCGACGACCGTCGAGGAGGCTGTGAGCGCGGCCGAGGAGCTGGGCTACCCCTGCGTGATCAAGGCCCAGGTGCTCATCGGCGGCCGCGGCAAGGCCGGTGGGATCAAGGTGGCGGGCGACCGAGGCCAGGCCGAGGCGCACGCGCAGGCCATCCTGGGCATGGACATCCGCGGCTTCACGGTGCACGAGCTCTATGTCGAGGCCGCCAGCGAGATCGACGAGGAGTACTACGCCGCCTTCGTGTTCGACCGCTCCGCGAAGAAGCCCATGGCCATGCTGTCGCGGATGGGCGGCATGGACGTGGAGGCCATCGCCGACGAGGACCCCGAGGCTATGCGGATGGTGCACGTGGACCCGCTGATCGGCTTCCAGGACTTCCACGGTCGGCGGCTGGCGTTCGAGGCCGGCATCGCAGCCGACGTGGTGCGGCCCGTGGGCGCCCTCCTCTCGCGCCTCTATGAGGCGTTCGTCGCCGAGGACGCGATGCTCGTGGAGGTGAACCCCCTGCTGGTGACCAAGGCGCGCGAGGTCGTGGCGCTGGACGCCAAGGTCACCATCGACGGCAACGCCCTCTACCGCCACCCCGACACCGCGGAGTTCCGCAACGAGGCGGCGGAGGACCCGCAGGAGCAGATGGCCCACGAGCGCGGGCTCACCTACGTGAAGCTCGACGGCGACATCGGAATCCTGGGCAACGGCGCGGGGCTCGTGATGTCCACCCTCGACGTGGTCGCGCAGGCCGGCGGCTCACCGGCCAACTTCCTGGACGCGGGCGGCGGCTCCAAGGCCGAGGCCATCACGCAGGCGGTTGAGGTGATCCTCTCCGACGACAAGGTCAAGGCGGTGCTGTTCAACATCTTCGGCGGCATCACGCGCTGCGACGAGGTTGCGCGCGGCCTGATCGAGGCGTTCGACCAGATCAAGCCCGACGTGCCCTTCGTGGTGCGCCTGGACGGCACCAATGACAAGGAGGGCCGCGAGCTGCTGGCGCAGGCCGACCTGCCCAACGTGCACGCCGAGTCCACGATGCTCGGGGCCGCGCAGAGGGTCGTGGAGCTCGCCAAGGGCGGCGGTTGACCCGTGTCGGTGCTGGTCGACCAGAGCACGAAGCTGTGCGTGTCGGGGATCACCGGCAGCGAGGGCACCTTCCACTCGCTGAACAACAAGCGCTACGGCACCGCCGTCGTGTCGGGCGTGACGCCCGGCAAGGGCGGCCAGGACGTGGAGGGCATCCCGGTGTTCAACACCTTCCACGCCGCCGTCGAGGAAACCGGCGCCAACACGGCGATGATCTTCGTGCCGCCGCGGTTCGCGGCCGACTCGATCCTCGAGGCCGCGGACGCCGGCATCGACCTGGTGGTGGCCATCACCGAGGGCATCCCCGCGCACGACGAGCTGTTGGTCTACAACCACCTGGCGCGCGGCTCCACACGACTGGTGGGTCCCAACTGCCCCGGCATCCTCTCTCCCGGCAAGGCCAACGTGGGCATCATTCCCGCCGCCTTCTTCAAGGAGGGCAACGTGGGCGTGGTGTCACGCTCGGGCACGCTCACCTACCAGATCGGCTACGAGCTGGCCCAGCGCGGGTTCGGCAACTCGTCGATCGTCGGGATCGGGGGCGATCCGGTCCCGGGCTCGAGCTTCATCGACATCCTCGAGCTGTTCCAGGCCGACGACCAGACCGAGCTGATCGTGCTCAGCGGCGAGATCGGCGGCGACGCCGAGGAGCAGGCCGCCGACTACATCGCTGAGCACGTGACCAAGCCGGTGGTGGCCTACATCGCGGGCTTCACCGCCCCGCCCGGCAAGACGATGGGCCACGCCGGCGCGATCGTGTCGGGCTCGAAGGGCACGGCGGCCGCCAAGGCCGAGGCGTTCGAGGCCAAGGGAGTGCGGGTGGGCCGGACCCCCACCGAGGTCTCGGAGATCGCTTCGCAGGTGCTCGGGGCCTAGCGCGCCTCCGGCTGAAGGTCCGCCAGCGGCACCCGCAGGACGCTCTGCCCGCTGTGGCCCCTGACACGGTCGATCGGCTCCAGTGACACGTCGATCAACCGATAGCCGCTGCGCTCGCGCGGAAGGGCGGCCTGGACCTCGAAGTCGCCGTCTGCGGCGGAGCCGAGCAGCCGGGTGCGGGTGAGCGACCCGTACAGCCACACCGCGTAGCGGCCCTCGCCAGGATCGGGTAGCTCGGCGGCAGTGACCGTGAGCCGCCGGCCATCGGCGGACAGCCTGGCCTCGGCCGCCCCGGACGTGCCCGCCAGCGGCTCGAGCTGCGCCACCGGTCGGGCTTCGGCATTGCCTGGCGACACCCCGGCGGCCCGCTGCGGTTGTGGATCCGGTCCCTCTTGCGCCTGGAGGACTGCCCCGGCGATGCCCGCGGCCAGCAGCCCGAACAGGAGCGCCAGCGCGGCCATGTGGCGTGCCCGCCGGCGCTTGGTGGGCCTGGGCTCCTCGGGCGCGGGCGCCACGGGAGCCGATGCGCGGGGGCGCAGCGAGGTGCGCCCGCCTCCCTCCACGGTCTGGCGAGAGCGCCTGCGCGCCGCTCGAGCGCGGTCGGCAACGTGGTCCACGGGGCGTCCGGCCCGCCCGTTGTGCCTCCGCGCTCGGTTGGTCTCCCCGGGTGGCAGCGCGCTGGCCAGCGCGGCCCTGGCCTCCTCCCGGCTGACTCCCAGGCGGTCGGCCAAACGCCCCAGGGCGGCCCTGCGGCGCCGTTTGGCCTCGTGCGCGTCGACTCCCAGATACCCCGCGATCTCCGCGTCGCCGATGCCCCTGACCTCCGCCAGCTCGACGATCGCCCGGTCCTCCGTGCCGAGTTCGTCGAGGGAAGTGGCTATCCGCGGATCCACGGGTTATGTTGCTTTCATCCTGGGTCCCGGGGGCAGATCACTTCGTCGCGGCGGTATCTGCGCTGCATTGGCTCTTTCGATGGCTGTTCTCGTGGCGCAACCGGCCGTCGCTGCGGAGGTGCGTTTCCTTCATGCCGTACCCGGCGGGCCCACGGCGTACCTCCAAGTTGGCGGCGCGGCGCTCGGCAACGTCGGATTCGGGCAGGCATCGATGTACGCACGGACCCCGGACGGAAAGGTGAGCCTGGCCCTCATCGCCGGCGGCAAGCGCCTGGCTCTCGTGACGCCCACCCTCCAGGACCGCCGTTACACCGTCGTGGCCAGCACGGTGGGCAAGCGGATCGTCCTGCGGACCTTCCCCGACGGCCCGGCTCGAGCGGGCAATGCCCGCGTGCGAGCGGTGCACGTGGTGCCCGAGCTGGACGAGGCCGACTTCAGCGCCGGGTCGAACACGCTGGGGCAGGTCGGCCGGGGCGAGGCGAGCAACTACGCCACCGTCAAGCCGGGCGACTACGGGATCGAGGCATCGCAGCCCGGCGGCGCCATGGTCGCCGGGCGGGACGGCGTGAACCTGGCCGCGGGCACCGCCTCCAGTGCCTACCTGCTGGGCAGCGCGGGGGAACGGACGCGCTTCGTGGTGCTGCAGGACACCGTGGCCGCGCCGCGCCTGGCGCCCGCCACGGGCCTGGGTGGCCTGGCGGGCGACGACCGGCCCTGGCTGGTGGCCCTGGCCGCTGCCCTCGGGGCCGGTGCGCTGGGAGCCCTCGGCTACACGCGCGCTGCCGCGCGCCGCGGCCGTGGACTCGCCTGACCGGCCCTCCGACCGCCGGCGCGCCCGGCGCGGGGGCGTGGCAGGGGCTCTGAAGCCGGCCGCCCAGGAGCTGACCACGGCGTTCGCAGACGCTCGTCGCCGGGCCGACCCGCGCCGGCGCCGCGCCGAGCGAGCGGAGGCACTGGCCCCGCCGCGTCCTGATCCCACGCCATCCGCCGACCCCGTGTGGACTCCGACAGCACGGGCCAAACGGGAGGGCGCCCGCGCCCAGGGCGGAGGGCTCCGGACCACCGGCAAGCGGCCGGCTCCGCAGCGGGGCGACTGGCTGCCCCCGCGCCAGCGCACCGGCGGCCCGCGAAACCCCGAGCACGTGGGCCTGCGGCCCCGGAAGGCGCGGGCCAGGATCAGCTTCACGCTGGCCACCGTCGTGCCCGCGGTGGCCGCAGCCGCGGGCGTGCTGGCGCTGGCGCCCCTGATCGAAGCCGACGACGGAGGCGGCTCGGCGGGCCTGCTGGCCCGCGCCGCCGACCAGCCGACGCTGGGCGAGTCCTCGCGCGCGCTGCGGGCCGCGGCGCCCGCCGACGGCGGCGCCCGCCCCGCGCCTCCCCGGAGGCTCTCGATCCCCGCCGCGCGCGTCCAGACGAGGGTCGAGGCCGTGGGCGTGCGCAAGGGCGGGATCGTGGTGCCGGACGTCGGTCGCGCGGGCTGGTACAGCGGCGGACCCCGGCCGGGCGAGAAGGGCCGCGCGGTGATCGTGGGCCATCTGGACACCCGCCGCGGCCCCGGACTGTTCGCGCGCATCTCGGGACTGGAGCGCGGCACGGGCGTGGCGGTCACCGACCGCGCCGGGCAGGTGCACAGGTACCGCGTGCTCGGCACCGCGCAGGTCCAGAAGGCCCGCTTCCCCACCGGCAGCGTCTACGGCGGCGGGCGCCGCCCGGTGCTTGTGCTGGTCACCTGCGGCGGCCCCTACATCGAGGGCCGCGGCTACCGCGACAACGTGATCGTGTACGCCCAGGCGGCCTGACCCGGAGTCTCTGCCGCCACCGCGCTATCGTGGCCGCCGTGGCAGCCGCCGACTCCATATCGCTGGCGCGCGGCGCCCCGTCGCTGGACATCATCGCGGTCGACGACCTCCGCCAGGCCGCCGATCGCGCCTTCGAGCAGGACCCCAAGGGCGCCTTCTCCTACGGCACGTCGGCCGGCTACATGCCGCTGGTGGAATGGATCGCCGAGCGCCAGGGGCTGCCGGCCTCTCAGGTGGTCACCACCAACGGCTCCATGCAGGCGGACGCCTTCCTCTTCCAGGCGGTCGTCGAGCCGGGCGACCTGGTGGTGGTCGAGGCGCCCACATACGACCGCACGCTGCTCGCGCTTCGCCAGATGGGGGCCGAGCTGCTGGCCATCCCGCTGGAGGCCGACGGCATCGACGTGAGTGCGCTGGAGGCGGCGCTCGAGGGCGGCGCGCGGCCCAAGCTCGCCCACATAATCCCCAACTTCCACAACCCCGCCGGCTGCACGCTGTCGCTGGAGAAGCGCCGGCGGCTGATCGAGCTCGCGGACCGCCACGCGTTCCTCCTGTTCGAGGACGACCCGTACGTGGAGCTGCGCTTCGCGGGCGAGGACCAGCCCACGATGCTGTCGATGGACGAGGGCGACAACGTCGTGTACGCCTCGTCGTTCTCGAAGACGGTGTGCCCGGGGATCCGCGTGGGATACCTGGCCGGCCCGGAGGCCCTGATCGGCGAGGTCCGCCGGCTGGCCACCGGCACCTACATCTCCCCGAGCATGGTGTCGCAGGCGATCGTGTCCGAGTTCTGCCGCTCCGGCGCCATCGAGCGCTCGATCGAGACCGTGAAGGAGGCCCTGCGCGAGCGCCGCGACGTGCTCTGCGCCGCGCTGGCCCGGGAGCTGCCCGATGCGCGCTTCGTGGTGCCGGAGGGTGGCTACTTCCTGTGGGTCGATCTGCCCGAGGGCGCCGACGTGGCCAGGCTGGAGGAGCTCGCCACCGAGCGCGGCGTGGTGTTCGTGAAGGGCACGGACTTCCTGCTCGAGGGCGGGGAGAGCTCGCTGCGCATCGCCTACTCGGGCGTGCCCGCCGACCAGATCGACGACGCCGTTGGGCGGCTGGCCGGCGCCTACCGCGAGCTGGCCGGCGCCGCGGCGTGAATCAGGGGCCGGGGCTCGACCTCGGCCGGCCGCGCGACGTGGGCGCGCTCCTGAGGGACGGGCTTCGCCTGTACGTGACCCACCTGCCGCTGCTGCTGCTCATGGCCGCGGCGATCGTCGTGCCCTTCCAGCTGGTGGTCTCGGGCCTGGGGCTCGAGCAGCTGACCGCCGCCTACGACGACGACACCTCCCCGGCGGAGATGGCAATCCCAACCATCCTCACCTTCTTCGTGACCACTCCGCTGGTCACCGCCGCCACGATCCACGCCCTCACCGACCTCGCGGGCGGCTCGGCGCCCCGAGCGTCCAGCGGTCTGCAGGCCGCGCTGGACGCCTTCGCGCCGCTGCTGGCCGCGCTGCTCATCGCCGCGGCCGGGATCCTGCTGGGACTGCTGGCGCTGATCCTGCCCGGCATCTACCTCTTGATCCGCTGGTACTTCGTGCCCCAAGCGGTGATCGTGGATGGCGAGCGCGGGGTCGGCGCGCTGCGCCGCAGCGGCGCGCTGGTGCAGGACTTCTGGTGGCGGACCTTCGCGATCGTGCTGCTGCTGAACATCGTGGCTGCCGTGCCGGGCCTGCTGATCCTCACGCCGCTGGAGGCGGCGGCGGAGGCCGCCGACCGCGAGGTCGTGGCACTGGCCGGCAGCATCGTGGCCGAGGTGGTCTCCGTGCCGTTCGTGGCCCTGGTGTCCACGCTGCTGTTCTTCGACCTGCGCGCCCGGCACGCGGCGTTGCCGCCGCTCGAGCCGGTTTGAGCTACCGGCCCCAGTGCTCCTTGGCGAGCACCAGCTGCTCGGGCAGCGCGGTGCGCGGCGGCGGCGAGGGGTCTGCCACCACCGACACCGTCTCGGCCACGCTGCGGGTGACCGAGAAGCTGTTGCCGTTGGACTCGATCGTGACGCTGTCCTCGCCGGCGTCGGCCAGGGTGCCCTCCAAGCCGGGGGCCAGCCCGGCCTGCATGAGGTAATGGAGCAGGTCTTCGGCCTCGTTCTCGAATCGCAGCACTCGGACCTTGGCGCCCTCCTCGACATCGGCCAGCGGCACGCCCGGCTCGCGCCGCTCGGTAAAGATCGGGTGGCCGTGCGGACAGGTGTCGGAGTCCCCGATGGCCTTGAGCATCCGCTCCTCCACCACCGGCGACATCCAGTGCTCCAGCCGCTCGGCCTCCTCGTGCACCTGGTCCCACGGGATGTCGAAGACGTCGGTGAGGAAGCGCTCGATCAGGCGATGGCGTCGCACGATGTCCTCGGCGTGCGAGTGGCCCCTGTCGGTGAAGGCCAAGCTCTTGTCGTCGGCGCGCGTCACATAGCCGTCGGCCTCGAGCCGGCCGATCATCTCGTGCACGGTCGGCGCCGACACCTGCATCGCCCGCGCGACGTTGGCTCCGGTCATGGGAAGACCGGCCTCCCGCAGCCAGAAGATGATCTGCAGGTACTCCTCTTCGGCGACGGTCGCCTGGTCGTGCGACATGCAGGCAATCCTATCCCGTGCCACACGCCGGCTTTACGATCGCGCCGTGACGCAGGAACTCCGCGACGGGCGGCTGGTCATGGCCCTGTTGCCGCTGGCCGGCTTCGCGCTGCTGCTGGCGAGCCCGGGGCTCGACGTGCGCTGGGAGGACCATCCGGCGCACTTCTGGCTCGTGGTTGCCGGCGCGCTGGCAGCCGCGTCGCTGGCGCTGGCCACCGGCGAGGCGGCCAGCCGCCGCGGCGACGCCCGCCTGATGCTCATCTCCCTCGCCTACCTGGCCGGCGGGGGCTTCCTGGCGTTGCACGCCCTGGCCACGCCGGGCGTCCTGCTGGACGGCCCCAACCAGGGCTTCGTGCTGGCCACGCCGATCGGGCTGCTGCTGGGTGCCGCGTTCGCGGCGCTGTCCACGCGCGAGGGTCAGGGCCGGTCCGCACTGGGCACCGCCCGGACGCTGCGGGTTGCCCTGCTGGTGGCCATGGCGGCCTGGGGCGCGCTCTCGCTGGCCGAGGTCCCTCCGCTCGACGATCCCACCCCGGTGGAGTCCGGCTCGGGAGCGCTGGTGCTGCTGGGTGTGCCCGCCGTTGCGCTCTACGGCTGGGCAACGTGGCGCTACCTGGCCCTCTACCGCCACCGGCGGTCGCCGCTGCTGCTGGCCGTGGCCCTGGGCTTCCTGCTGCTGGCCGAGGCGATGGTGGCCGTGGCGTTCGCCCGCAACTGGCAGGCCACCTGGTGGGAGTGGCACCTGCTCATGTTCACGTCCTTCGCCATCGTGGTCGTGACCGCCAGGCGGGAATGGCGCGAGGAGCGCTTCAGCGACCTGTACACCGACGACACCGCGGCCGGCAAGCGCGAGGTGAGCGTGGTGTTCGCGGACCTGGCGGGCTTCACCGCATTCTCCGAGCAGCGCGACCCGCGCGAGGTGTCGAGCATGCTCAACGCCTACTTCGAGGCTGCCATCCCGCCCGTGGTGGAGGGCGAGGGCGGCGAGATCGACCGCGTGATGGGCGACGCGATCATGGCGTCGTTCAACCGCCGCGGCGACCAGCCCGACCATCCCGAGCGCGCCGCCAGGGCGGCGCTGGCCCTCCGCGACGCGACCGAGGCGGTGGCCAGCGGCAATCCGGGTTGGCCGCGCTTCCGGATCGGGGTGAACACGGGCGAGGCCATGACCGGCGTGCTGGGCGCGCACGGCGGTCGCAGCTACACGGTGATCGGCGACGCCGTGAACGTGGCCGCACGGCTGGAGACGGCGGCGCCGGTGGGCTCGGTGGCTGTCAGCGCCGACACGCTGGAGCGCCTGAGGGGCGCCGACGCCGAGCCGCTCGGCGCGCTGAGCGTGAAGGGCAGGGAACGGCCGGTCCAAGCCTTTAGGCTTCGCGCCGTGGACGCCAAGTGAAGCTGCCCCTGAAGCCGCCGATCGCCCCCCAGCTCGCGCGCTCGGCCAAGGAGCTGCCCGAGGGCGAGGGCTGGCGCTATGAGCCCAAGTGGGACGGCTTTCGCACGCTCGTGTTCCGCGATGGCGAAGACGTGCATCTCCAGAGCCGCACCGGCAAGGAGATGAATCGCTACTTCCCCGAGGTCGTCGACCAGGTCAGGGCGATGGCGCCGGAGCGGGCGGTGCTCGACGGCGAGGTGATCGTGGTGGTCGACGGGGTGCAGGAGTTCGACAAGCTCAGCCAGCGCATCCATCCCGCCGCATCACGTGTGGAGCGCCTGGCCAAGGAGACCCCCGCCGCATACGTGGCCTTCGACCTGCTGGCCTCCCAGGACGAGTCGCTGCTGGACCTTCCCTACGAGGAGCGGCGCGAGCGACTCGGCGCCCTGGGGCTGGGCCAAGACGAGGTCACGCCCATGACCGGCGACCCGGAGGCCGCCGGGGAATGGCTGCAGGGCCACTCCGAGGGCGCAATCGCCAAGCAGGCCGACGCGCCGTACCTACCGGGCGAGCGCAAGGGAATGGTCAAGATCAAGCGCGTGCGCACCGCCGACGTGGTGGTTGCCGCCTTCCGGATGGGCAAGGAGGAGAACACGGTCGGCTCGCTGATCCTCGGCCTCTATGACGACGACGGCGAGCTGCACATCGTGGGCCACACCTCCGGCTTCCGCGCCAAGGAGAAGCGCGAGCTGCTCGAGACGCTGGAGCCCTACCGCACCTACGAGCACGGCTCGGGCGGACCCAGCCGGTGGAAGTCCGATGAAGAGCTCGTCTGGGAGGGGCTGCGCCCCGAGCTCGTGGTCGAGATCGCCTTCGACCACATCACCGGCCAGCGGATCCGCCACGGCGCCAAGCTCCTGCGCTGGCGCGACGACAAGCCGCCGCGCGAGTGCTCGATCGCGCAACTGCGGGCCTGAGGCGGGGTTCTCACCGCGTGCTCGTAATCGTCGCCCTGCTGCTGTGCCTCGCGCTGGCGGCCCCGGCCTCGGCCGCGGTGTCGCTGCAGCGAGTTGGCTCCTTCGACCAGCCCGTGCACGTGGCTGCGCCGCCGGACGACCACGCGCGCATGATGGTCGTGGAGCAGGGCGGCACGATCCGCGTCGTGCGCCGAGGCAGCGTGCGCGAACGGCCGTTCTTGGACATCACCGACCGCGTGCGCAGCGGCCGCGAGCGCGGGCTGCTGTCGGTGGCCTTCCCGCCCGATTACGCGACCACCCGCCGCTTCTACGTCTACTACACGGACCCCGAGGGCGACATCCGCATCGAGGAGTACCGGCGCTCGGCGTCCAGCCGCGACGTGGCCGACCCGCGAACGGCGCGGACAATGCTGGACATCCCCCACCGCGACGCCGGCAACCACAACGGCGGCCAACTGCAGTTCGGCCCAGACGGCTTCCTCTACGCGGGCACCGGCGACGGCGGCGGCGCCAACGACAGGTTCATGAACTCCCAGCGGCTCTCGTCGCTGCTCGGGAAGCTGCTGCGAATCGACCCGCGAGCGTCTGGCTCCGCTCCCTATCGCGTCCCACGGGGCAACCCGTTCACCGCCACTGCCGGCGCGCTGCCGGAGATCTGGTCGCACGGGCTGCGCAACCCCTTCCGGTTCTCGTTCGACCGCCGCACCGGCGACCTGGTGATCGGCGACGTGGGGCAGAACGCCGCGGAGGAGATCGACTACCTGCCGCGCCGTGGCGGCGGTGGGCGCGGCACGAACCTCGGCTGGCCTCAGTTCGAGGCCAACATCTACCGCTCCCAGTACGGGCCCCCGCCGGCCGGCAACGTGCGGCCGGTGCTCGAGCGCTTCTCCGAGCGCGACGGTGCCTGCTCGATCATCGCGGGTCACGTGGTTCGCGACCGCTCGCTGCCGTCCCTGGCGGGTCGCTTGGTCTACGGCGACACGTGCGCGCCGCCGCTGCGGTCGGCCCGCATGGCGCTGCCGCGCGCTCTCGGTGACCGCGCGGTCGGGCGCGACGTCCCGGTGCTCACGAGCTTTGGCGAGGACGCCGCCGGTTGCGTGTACGCCACCTCGCTCAGCGGGCCGGTGGAGCGGCTGGTTGAGTCGCGCCGCGAATGGCCGTGCCGCGACCGCACCCGGCCGGCCCTGCGCGTCCGGGTCGCCCGCCCGCAGCGCGCGCTGGCCCGGCGCGCGGTGATTGTGCGCGCCGCGTGCGCGGAGCGCTGCACGATCAGCGCCTCCGGGCGCGTGTCCATCGGGGGCCGGTCGCTCCGGCTGCGTGGAGCCCGCCGGGTGGCCGCCCGGGGGCGCGCCGCGCCCACCTTGCGGCTTGCCGTGCCGCGGCGGGTGCGCTCGGCGGTGCGCGCTGGGTTGCGCGCCGACCGGCGTATCACGGCTTCGATCCGCCTGCGCGCCCGGGATGGAGCCGGGCTTCGGTCGCGTGCGCGCCGGGTGAGCGTGCGGTTGGTCGGCTAGGGGCCTTCGCCGCCGTCCTGCGGGCCTCTACTGAGGCTGGGTAGAAGCCGGGTACCTACCAGGTGTCGATTGGGGCTTTGTATCCGCATATCGGACACAAGGCCCCAATCGGCCCCAATCGGACAACATGTGGCTGTGCAGCTCGAGGTCCTTCAAGCGGACGTGACCACACTCGAGGTCGACGCGATCGCCAATGCCGCCAACACCGAGCTCGTGCACGGCGGCGGCGTGGCGGCGGCCATCGCGCGCGCGGGTGGGCCGGTCGTGCAGGAGGAGTCGCGCGAGCGGGCGCCCATAGGCCTGGGGGAAGCGGTGGAGACGTCGGCCGGCGAGATGCCCGCCCGCTACGTGATCCATGCAGCCACCATGGAGCTCGGCGGCCCCACTTCGGCGGCGGTCATCGAGCGCGCCACCCGGTCGACGCTCGAGCTGGCCGACCGGCTCGGGTGCCAGTCCCTGGCGCTGGTGGCCTTCGGCACCGGCGTCGGCGGCTTCCCGCTCGGCGAAGCCGCCGCCCTGATGGTGGGCGTCGCGCGCGCTCACGAGCCGGCCGCGCTGCAGCGGGTCGTGTTCGCCGCGCATGGCGAGGACGCCGAGCGCGCGTTCCGGGACGCGCTGGCTTGACGACGCGGCGGGCGGGCGTGAGCCTCCCGGTCCTGGTCGCGCCCGACAGCTTCAAGGGCACGTTCTCGGCGCGGGAGGTGGCGGCCGCGGTGGCCGCCGGCCTGCGCGCGGGAGGACGCGACGCGGTGGAGCTGCCCGTGGCCGACGGGGGCGAGGGCACCCTGGAGGTCATGGCCGCCGCCCTGGGGGGCGAGCGCCGTACGGCGGAGGCCAGCGACCCGCTGGGCAGGCCCGTGCGGGCCGAGTACCTGATGCTCGACGCGGGCACGGCCGTGGTGGAGAGCGCGCGGGCGAGCGGGCTCGGGCTGGTCGAGGAGCGCGAGCGCGACCCGCTGCGGGCTTCGACCCGCGGCACCGGCGAGCTCATCGCGGCCGCATGCGAGCACGGAGCGGACACTGTGTTGGTGACCGTAGGCGGGTCGGCCACCACCGACGGCGGCGCCGGCGCGCTCGATGCCCTGGCCGACGCCGGCGTGAGCCCGCGGCTCGAGGTGCTGTGCGACGTGCGCACCGCCTGGGAGGACGCCCCGCGCACGTTCGCCCCGCAGAAGGGGGCCGACGCGGCGGCGGTGGCCGAGCTCGAGCGGCGCCTGGCGCGGCTGGCGGCCGCCGCACCCAGGGACCCCCGTGGCGTGCCCATGACCGGTGCAGCCGGCGGTCTCGCGGGCGGGCTGTGGGCACACCGGCGGGCGCGGCTGGTGCCCGGCGCGCCGCGCGTGCTGGACGCCATCGGGTTCGACCCGCTCATGTGCGCGGCGCGGGTGGTGGTGTGCGGCGAGGGGCGGCTCGACCGTCAGACGCTGCAGGGCAAGGCGGCCGGCGAGGTGGCCACCCGCTGCCGCCAGGCGGGCGTGGCATGCCACGCCGTGGCCGGCTCTGTGGACCTCGACGGGTTCGAGGAGCGGATCCTCGACCTGGCGACCGTCACCACGACCACGACATTGGCTGAACTCGAGGCCGCCGGCCGGGCGCTGGCGCAGCTGTAGGCCGGTGTCAGTCCCGCGCCACGCCGGAGCGGCGCAGGACCGACTCCGCGTAAGCGTGCGAGCGCACGTGCAGGATCTGGTCGTCCGAGGGCTCGATGCCCCCGGTCAGGCGCATGGGGTCGAACACCAGCACGTCCCCGTCGCGCTCGCGCTCGGTGTCGGGCCCGGTGAGCTCCAGGTGGCCCACCACCACCCGCTCGCGCTCGTGAGGCCAGGCGGCCGTGGGGTCGTCGGTGGGGTCGCCTTCCTCGCCCAGCTGCAGCTCCAGCGCGAAGCGCACCCCATCGTCGGCGCAGCGCAGCAGCAGGTCCTCCTGCAGGTAATGCTCGCCCAGCGCCTTCGCGGCCTCCTGGTCCTCGAGGCTGCTCTCACCGGCCTCCGGGCGCCACGTGAACCGCACCCAGCGCGAGTCGCCGCCTGCGTTGGTCCAGCGGAAGGCGTGGACGCCGTAGTACACGCCGGTCGCGTAGCTCTCGGGGTGCGCGGCGGTGAGCGCGGCCTGGATCGCGGGCATCGACTCCGGGTGCGCCTCCAGGAACGGCCCGAGCTTGGCCATGTCGGGCTGCCCTGTGTCGGGGTCGGGCACGCGCGCGCGCGTGAACGCGAGGAAGTCCTCCGGCGTGCGCACGACGAAGACGGGGATCGACACGGCCACCAGGTCGGTGGTGGTGCCGTCCGAGAGATAGGCCTTCACGGCCATGCCGCGCCCGTCAGTGCCGTGGTCGGGACGGGCCGGGTCGCCGGCGGCGTTGGAGAAGCGCGCGGTCACCCGCACCGGAGCGCCCTGCAGGTGCTCGGCGGTCGTGAGCGCGGCGCCGTCGGGGGTACCCGTGAAGCTGCCTGTGAGGAGCGTGCCCTTGGCGTGCAGGGCGCGGTGGCCCTCGTGGCGACCGGCAAGGTCATTGACCGCGTCCACGATCTCCTCGGCGAGTCGCGCCTGATCCGCCACGGCGTGACTCTAACCCTCGCCGACGAGCTCCGCCACGACCGCCTCGTAGAAACCCTCGCCCCAGCCGGACTCGGTACGGGTCACGTTGGGGCCGCCCCCCTCGCCGGCGTTGGCCACCAGGTAGAAGCGGCGCACCAGGGGCGCCACCGTCAGGTCCTCGGGAGAATCGCCCACGGCGATGCACTCCCCGACCTCGTAGCCGCGGGCGCGCATGTGCAGGCGCACCGCGGCCTCCTTCGACGCGGTGGCGGGGATCAGGTGGTAGGTGTGCCCGCCCTCGGCGGCCTCGCCGTTGTCGATGAGCCGCAGGTCGCCGTGCCCCTCCCGCTCCAGCAGTGCGCCCGCCTCGCCCACGTCCACAGTGCCGCGGAACAGGTGCGACACCTGGCGATCGCGACTCCACGGCTCGTGCGGCTCGAGGCGGCCGGCGAACTCGCGCATCAGCAGAGCTGGGGCGCCCGAGGCCTCGATCAGCTCGTGTGGCGTGCGTCCCCCGGACCCGGCGAACCTGCCCGTGAGAAAGTGCTCCTCGCCGTCGATGACCACGCCCGATCCCACCTCGTAGATGTAGGAGCTCTGACCCAGCAGCCGCGCGTCCTCCATGACCTGGGCCTTGCGCCGGCCCGACTTGATCACCACCTCCACCCCGGCTCGGTGGCAGGCCTCCAGGCCGCGCGCGGGAAGGAGCGTGAAGTTGCCCTGGCCGTCGCGAAACAGGGAGGCACCTGCGCCGAGCAGCGTGCCGTCCAGGTCGGTATAGACGCAGCGCAGGGCCATCAGGCGTGCTCGCGCAGTGAGGCGAAGGGCGGGCGCTCCACGATCTCTGGCGGCGCCGCGTCGCCCGACAGGCGCGCCTCGCGCCGCAGCCGCTCGGCCACCACCGCGAGCACCGTGTCCGCCATGGGTCGCAGTGCGTCCAGCGGCTGGTGGAAGTTGCGCCGCTCGCCCACGTCCACCTGCGCGATGGCCGCAGCGCCGGCTAGCGCCCGAACGTCCAGCAGCATCGCCATCTCCACCCCGTACCCGGTGGCGAAGGGGATCCGCTCCAGCAGCTCGCGCGGCGCTGCCACCTCGCCCGCCAGCGGCTGGTCGAGCCCGGCCAGGTCCGGGTAGAAGGCGGCCAGCAGCGGCCGCGCCGTGAGCTGGCTCACCCGCCCACCGCCGTCGGGCAGCTCGCCGCCCGCCACGCTGAACGGCCGCCGGTAGGAGGCCTTAACGAACTGCACGCCGGCGGCCGCGATCAGCGGGCCGGCCAGGCCGCGGACGAAGCCGGCGTCGAAGTCGCGGGTGTCGGCGTCGATGTAGACCACGTGCTCGCCCGTCACGGCGGCGAGCGCCCGCCACATGGCGTCGCCCTTGCCCATCACAGGGCCGTGGCCGGGCAGAAGGTCGTCCTGCTGGCGCACCTCGGCACCGGCCGCCCGCGCAACCTCGGCGCTGCCGTCGGCAGACCCGGCGTCCACCACCAGAACCTGGTCCACGAGCCCACCGAGCCCGTGTATCCGCCGGACGATGGAGCCCACCGTGTCGGCCACCTCGCGTGCGGGCAACACGACCGAGAGCGGCGCCCGCTTGCGCTCGATCAGCTCCTCGAGCGGGAAGTCGGCGAGGTCGAAGGCGCGCGTCACGCCGCGCGTACTATGGCGAACCGGTGGCCACGACCCGCACAGAGATGCCGTGGGAGGCGCTGCTGGATCGCGGCGAGGGCGAGCAGCTCGTGGCCCGCTCGCGCGAGCGGGCACAGGACGCGCTCACCGAGCCCGTGCCCGAGCAGCTGCATCCCGCCCTCCGCGACGGCCTGGCGCGGACGGGGGTGGAGTCGCTCTTCGCCCACCAGGCCGACGCCCTGGAGTCCGCGCTCCGGGGCCACACGATCGTGACCACCGGCACCGCCAGCGGCAAGTCGCTCGCATTCAACCTCCCGGTTCTGGACACGCTGTGCCGCGACCCCTCCGCCCGCGCGCTCTACCTCTACCCCACCAAGGCGCTGGCCCAGGACCAGGCGCGGGCGCTGCACGGCCTGGGCCTGCGGGCGCTGCGACCCGCGATCTACGACGGCGACACGCCGCGGGAGGAGCGCGGCGCCATCCGGCAGCGCTCCAACCTGATCCTCACCAACCCGGACATGCTTCACGTGGGCGTCCTGCCCAACCACGCGCGCTGGGGCGACCTGCTGGCCAACCTCGCCTGGATCGTGGTGGACGAGGCGCACGTCTACCGCGGGGTGTTCGGGTCACACGTGGCCAACGTCCTGCGCCGCCTGCGGCGACTGGCTCTGGCCTACGGCACCGAGCCCCGATTCGTGCTGGCCAGCGCCACGATCGCCAACCCGGTGGAGCTGGCGGAGCGCCTGACCGGTTGCGACGTGGCGCTGGTGGACCGCGACGGCGCCCCCCGCGCGGAGCGCCGGATCGCCATGTGGAACCCGCCGCTGGTGGACGAGCGCACGGGGGCTCGGGCATCGCCGCTCGGGGAGGCCGCCGAGCTGCTGGCCGACCTGGTGGAGAAGGAGGTGCGCACGATCTGCTTCCTGCGCTCGCGGCGCGGCGTGGAGCTGATCCTGCGATTCGCGCGGCTGCGGCTGGAAGAGCGCGGCCGCGCCGACCTGGCCGAGCTGATCGCGCCCTATCGCGCCGGCTACACGCCCTCGCAGCGGCGCGAGATCGAGGCACGCCTGGTGGCGGGCGAGCTCATGGCCGTGGTGGCCACCGACGCGCTGGAGCTCGGCATCGACGTGGGCAGCCTGGACGCGGCCATCTGCGTGACCTTCCCCGGGACCGTCGCGAGCCTGCGCCAGATGTGGGGACGCGCCGGCCGCCGCGACACCGGCCTGGCGCTGTACGTGGCGGGCGCCGACGCGCTGGACCAGTTCTTCTGCCGCCACCCCGAGGAGTTCCTGGACCGGCCGGTGGAGTCGGCGATCCTGGACCACGAGTCCGAGGAGATCCACATGGCGCACCTGTGCGCGGCGGCCTACGAGCTTCCGCTGTCGCCGGGCGACGAGGAGTTCCTTGGCGACGGCTGGGAGCGCGCGGCGCGCACGCTGGTGTCGGTGGGGCAGCTGCGCGAGAAGTCGGGCCGCTACCTACCGCGCGGCGAGGGCTTCCCGGCGGCCAAGATCGCCCTGCGCTCCTCATCGCCGGACTCCGTGGCCGTGGTGGAATCCGAGGCCGGCGAGGTGATCGGCTCGGTGGAGACGGCCCGCGCCCACTCCGCGCTGCACCCGGGCGCCATCTACCTGCACATGGGCCGCTCGTATGAGGTCGACGTGCTGGACACCGACTCGCGGCGCGCGCTCGTGCGCCCGTTCGCCGGCGACTTCTACACCCAGCCCAAGAAGGAGATCGACACCTACATCGAGAGCGTGTCCGAGACGCGCGAGGTGTCCGGAGTGCCGCTGTCGTTCGGCACCGTGTCGGTCAGCGAGCAGGTCACCGCCTTCCAGCGCAAGCGGGTGGCCGACCACGAGGTGCTGGACCTGGTGGCGCTTGACATGCCCGAGCAGCACTTCGCCACGCAGGCCCTTTGGTACGAGTTCGGAGAGCAGGCACTGGCCGAGGACTTCCCGCTCGACGTGCTCCAGGGCTCCCTTCACGCTGCCGAGCACGGGCAGATCGCCGTGCTGCCACTGATCGCGATGTGCGACCGCTGGGACATCGGCGGGCTGTCCACCGCCTTCCACTCGCAGACCGGGCGCCCCACGATCTTCATCTACGACGGCCATCCCGGCGGAGTGGGCATCACGCGCATGGGCTTCGAGCGCTTCGAGCGGCTGGTCTCCGATGCGCTACGGCTGATCGGCGAGTGCCCGTGCCGGTCGGGGTGCCCGTCGTGCGTGCAGTCGCCCAAGTGCGGGAACCTCAACGAGCCGCTCAACAAGAACGGCGCTCTCGAGCTCCTCAAGCGCCTGCACGGCTGAGCGCGCGGCTCAAGGCCGAGCCGGTTCCCGCCGAGATCCCATTGGATGCTCAGGCCACTGCCAGCCGCCCTGGCCGTGCCGGCGATGCTGATGGCGCTGGCACCTGTCTCGGCGGCCGACGGCGGTGGAGGGTCGGTCGCGCCCGCCGTGGGAAGCGAGCCCAGCGTGAAGCCGGGCGCCGGCGGCGGCGCCCACTTCGACAGCCGTGAGGCGCGCCGCCGCGCCCGGGCCAAGCGGCTCAGGCGCGCGCGGGCAAGCGCCCCTCAGCTGGTGTCCTTCTCGATGGCGCGCCCCCGCCTCTACCTGCACGGCGCGCCCGCCTCGGTCAGGTTCCGGATCGAGGGCCGCTCGCCGCTGCGCGACGTCCGCCTCTACCTCACCCCGCGTGCCAGCCGCACCCCAGCCGCGACGATCCGGCTCGGTGCTCAGCCGCGGGGGCGGACCCTGTCGGTGAGGCTCACCGGAGTGGTCGAGGGACGCGCCCTGGCACAGGGCGCCTACACGGTCCGCATCGCTGCGCGGGACTCGCGCAAGCGGGGCTTGCGCGTGCGCGCCGGCACGAGCTCAACCCACGAGCTGGCATTCCTGCACCACCGCTTTCCCATCGTTGGCAGCTTCAGCTACGGCGGCGCCGGCTCGCGCTTCGGGTCACACCGGCCCGGCCATCGCCATCAGGGTCAGGACCTGGCCGCCGCCGCCGGCACCCCGCTCGTGGCGCCGCGCGCCGGCACGATCGAGGCGGTCCAGTACCAGGCTCGCGGCGCGGGCCACTACGTGGTGCTCGACAGCGGGGACGAGGACCGCGACTACGTCTTCATGCACCTGCGCTCCGGCTCGATCGTGGTGCGGGAGGGCCAGTCCGTGCGCACGGGCCAGCGGCTCGGAGAGGTCGGCAGCACCGGCGCGTCCTCGGGGCCGCATCTGCACTTCGAGATCTGGACCGGCGGCGGCTGGTACACCGGCGGCCATCCGGTCGACCCGCTGCCGTACCTGAAGGCCTGGCCCCGCTGACGCGGGGTCGACTCAGTCGAAGGTGAGCCTGAAGCTGCCCGTCAGGGCGTCCGTCTCGACCCGGAGCGAGCCGGTCAGCTCGCCGAGCGGCGCCACGGCGAACACGCTGCCGAGTGCCTCGATGCCCGACAGGCGGCCGCGAAGGAACTGCGTGGCGAGCTTCTCGGCGTCTGCGCTCAACGCCACCGCGCCCTTGGCGCCGGGGACCGGCTCGGCGGTGGCCGTGGCCAGCTGGCGCGCGCGCTCGGCGTCGTTGGCCAACACGAAGGCATCGCCCACGACCCCGAAGAACAGCCGCGTGTCGCCAACCCGGATCGCGTACAGGCCCTCGCCGCCCTTCGGCTTGGTCAGCCCACCCGCGGACGCGCCGGGCAGCAGGCTCGGCAGCGCCTCGCCCACCTTCTCGACCGTACGCCTGAACTCGGCCGGGTCCTTGGGCTCGCCCCGCACGCCGAACTTGCCGTCCAGCGAGATGCTCACCGACACGCCCTCGGACAGCTGGCCGAGGAAGTCCTTCTCGATGTCCAGGTTCAGGCGCTTCTCGATCGCCTGCTTGCCGGTGGCGTAGTCGCCGAAGCCGCTTGGGTCCACCGCCTGCACGGCGGT
Organism: uncultured Thermoleophilaceae bacterium; assembly: GCA_963755215.1. Classification (GTDB taxonomy): domain Bacteria; phylum Actinomycetota; class Thermoleophilia; order Solirubrobacterales; family Thermoleophilaceae; genus JAAYBF01. The sequence goes on along the minus strand of CAVWIW010000010.1, from coordinate 329,293 downwards.
CTCCACGAACTTCAGCAACCGGTCCAGCCCCCGGACGCCCACTCCGATCTCGCCGGGTCGCTGGACCACGGCCGGGCTGGCCGCGCCTGCCGCCAGGGGCAGATCGGCCTCCGTGAGGTCGTCGCCGTCCGTGGTCACCCGGAGGTCGATCTCGATCTCGTCCTTGCGCGCCGAAGCCGTGAGGCCGAGCTTGCGCAGCGCGCCCACCCACTCGATCCGCCGGGCCTCGCGAGTGCCGGGGGCGGATGCGAGCAGTTTCTGCACGTCGCCGTAGACGCGCACGAGCGCATCCTCGGGCAGCCCGTCCAGGCCCTTGTCGAAGGCCTCCTCGGTGAGCTTGCCGCCGGCGTCGCGCTGGTCGAGCGCCTGTTCGAGCCGCTCCCGTGAGCTGGCGGCGATCAGCACGTCGTCCGCCACCGCGTACGGGTCGCCGTCGGACCCCTGGTACAGCTTGGCGCCGCCCTTCTCGCCCAGCTCGCGCGGCTTCTCGCGCTCGATCAGGTCCTGGAGCTTGCCCTCGTCAGAGGCCTGGATGGCGGCCACGAAGGCGTTGTCGTCGCTCCCACCCACGATCGCCCGCGGGTCGGTGGCACCAACCACCAGCTCGTTGCCCAGCAGCGGCTTGATATCGCGGTCGAAGTCGAACGACCCGCGCGACAGACCCTTCTTGATGCTCTCCTCGATCCGGCCGGCGAACGGGAACTTCTTCACGATGTCCGCCACGGACTTGAACTGCTCGCCCTCCAGGTCGGTGTCCACGGTGACCACCAGCGGCGCGTCCTCGGGCAGGTAGCCCAGGGCGTTGTCGAGCGGGCTGGCGGCGCCATCGTCCCCGCCGCCGCATCCGGCGATCGCCAGCACCACGGCGAGGGCACCAAGGGCTGGGAGCTTGCGCACGAGCCGGGCCATGAAGGGCGGCCGAGTCTAGCGAGGGGCCGGGGCGCTTCCGACCAGTGCCTCGGGCCCGACCTCGGCCACCGAGGTGCAGCCGGCCAGCCCCATCGTCAGGTCGAAGTCGGCCTGGAAGTTCTGCACGACCTCGCGCACTCCCCTGGCCCCCGCGATCGCCAGCGCGTAGCAGTAGGGCCGTCCGATGCCCACCGCCGTGGCACCCAGAGCGAGCGCCTTGAACGCGTCGGCGCCGCTGCGGATGCCGCTGTCCATCACGATCGGCACCTGGCCGCCGACCGCCTCGGCTATCGCCGGCAGGGCGGCAATCGTGGAGATCGCGCCGTCCACCTGGCGGCCCCCGTGGTTGGACACCCAGACGCCGTCCATGCCCTCGTCCACCGCGCGCCTGGCGTCGTCCGGGTGGAGGATGCCCTTCAGCACGATCGGCAGCCGCGTGCGCTCGCGCAGGAACGGGAGGTCCTCCCAGGTCAGTGACGGGCGCGAGTACAGGCGCACGAACGCCTGAACCGCGGCGCGCGCCCGGCCGGATCCGAGCGCGCGATCGAAGCGGGCGGGGTAGGCGCGGGTCAGCTCCAGCAGCGTCTTGAGCGCGGCCGGGGTGGGGCGCGGCGCGGGCACGTCCGGCAGCTGGCCGCCGCCCTCGGAGATGAGGCGCGTGAACACGGGGTCGCTCGTGTACTGGGCTATGCCCTTGCCGCGCAGGAACGGGAGGTAGGCCAGCTCCAGGTCACGGCTGCGCCAGCCGAGGATCGTGGTGTCCAACGTGACCACGATGGCCGAGCATCCGCACGCCTCGGCACGGCCTACCAGGCTCTCGACGAGCTCGTCGGAGGTGCTCCAGTAGAGCTGGAAGAAGCGCGGGCTGTCGCCGAGCGCGCGTGCGCACTCCTCCATCGGCCGCGAGGCCTGATTCGAGAAGGTCATCGGGATGCCGGTGCGGGCTGCCGCGCGCGCCACCGCGACGTCGGCCTGGTCGTGGACCATCTCCAGGACACCGATCGGCGAGAGCACGAACGGCGAGCCGAGCGTGTGGCCGAACAGCTCCACGCTGGTGTCGCGCTCGCTCACGTCGCGCAGCATGCGCGGCACGATTTGCCAGGCGTCGAAGCCATCGCGGTTGGCCTTCATCGTCCGGCCCGTCCCCGCGCCGCCCGCGATGTAGGCGAACGCCTCCTTCGGCATCGCCGTTCGCGCCCGCTCCTCGAGCGCCTCGGCGTCGGGCGCGATGCGAGGGCGGCGGCCGCTCACGCCGGCCAGGTAGATCGCCTGCTGGCGATCGGGGCCCCGCACGACCCTCCCCTCGGTCTTCGGCCTGGACGCGATGCGACTTTCTATCGCTCCCGCGGCGTTGATGTATGCGCGGCCCAGGACGGATACTGCGACCGATGGCGTCCGGACACGTGGAATCGGTGCGGCGCTCGCTGGAGGCGTTCAACGATCGCGCCGCCGAGCGATTGCTGGCGGTCTGCGATCCCGACTGCGAGATGGTGCCCTTCCGCGCCCAGCTCGAGGGCACCAGCTATAGGGGACACGAGGCCATCCGCCGCTTCCTTCGCGACGTGGAGGAGGACTGGGCCGGCTTCCGGATCACGCTGCTGCAGTTCGGCGAGGGCGGCGATCGGGTGGTCGCCACGGGCCGGGTCAGCGGCACGGGGCGGGCGAGCGGCGTGGCCGTGGACTTCGTGGCCGGGGTGGTGTTCGAATTCCGCGGCGACCTGATCGCGAAGGTCCGCAGCTACAGCGACCCCGACGCGGCCGTCGCCGCCTCGGGGCTCGACTTGCAGGCAACCGAGGAGGCTCGATGACGACTGGATACGACGCGATCGTGATCGGCGCCGGCCCGGGAGGCCAGCATTGCGCTGGGCACCTGGCGCGCGGCGGGCTGCGGGTGGCGATCGCCGAGCGCGAGCTGGTGGGCGGCGAGTGCGACTACTGGGCCTGCATGCCGTCCAAGACGCTCCTGCGTCCGGGCGAGGCCCTCCAGGCCGCCCGCGACGCGCCCGGGTGCTGCCGAGGCCGTGAACGGCGACGTCGGCCCGAGGCCGCCTTCGCGTGGCGTGACTTCATGGTCTCCGACTACGAGGACGGGCGAAAGGCCAAGTCCATGGAGGACCAGGGCATCGCGGTGCTGCGCGGCGACGCGCGCCTGACCGGCCCGGGGAGCGTGACGGTGGGTGACGAGGAGCACCGCGCCGAGCACGTGGTCATCGCCACCGGCTCGGAGCCGGTCATCCCGCCGGTGCCCGGGCTCGACGAGCTCGACGGCGTGTGGACCAATCGCGAGGTCACGGCCCTCACCGAGGTGCCCGCGCGGCTGCTCGTGCTCGGTGGCGGGCCGGTGGGGTGGAGATGTCGCAGGCGGTCTCGCGCCTGGGGGCCTCTGTGGCTCTCGTCGAGGGCGCGGAGCACGTCCTGGCCCGAGAGCCGGAGCCGCTGGGCCGCGCGCTGGGCGAGGCCCTCAGCGCCGAAGGCATCGAGCTATGCCTGGGCGAGCACGCCACCGCCGCCCTGCGCGAGGGCGACGAGTACGTGCTGGAGTTCTCCGACCGCCCGGACCTGCGCGGCGACCGGCTTCTGGTGGCCACCGGTCGGCGGCCCCGCACCGACGGGCTCGGCCTGGAGAGCGTGGGCATCGAGCCGGGGCCGCGCGGGATCGCGGTCGACTCACGCATGAACGCCGCGGACGGCGTCTGGGCGATCGGCGACGTGACCGGTATCTGGCCGCTCACGTACGTGAGCAAGTACCACGGCCGCGTGGCGGCCTCGAACATCCTCGGCCAACCGCGCCAGGCCGACCACTCGGCCGTGCCGCGGGTCGTGTTCACCGATCCCCAGGCCGCCTCGGTCGGGGAGGCCGAGGGGGAGCTCACCGCCACCGTCCAGCTCGCCGAGGTGCCGCGCGCGTCCACCTACTCGCGCGCGTACGACCAGCGGCCGGGCTTCCTCACGCTCGTCTCCGACGGCGACCGCCTGACCGGCGCCTACGCGCTCGGCCCGGAGGCGGGCGAGTGGCTCCAGCAGGCCACGGTGGCCATTCGCGGGCAGCTTCCCCTCGACGTGATCGGCGACGTGATCCAGCCCTTCCCCACCTTCGCCGAGGCGTTCCTGCCCGCGCTCTCGGAGCTGGGCGCCGGGGTCCCGGCGCGGGCGTAGGCGCTTGGAGAACCTCGGCGAGTCAGTCGGGTGGGGCCTCGCCGTGGGGGGAAGCCTCGTGGCCGGTGCAGTTGCGGCGGCGCTGTTCCAGCTTCCCGCGCGCGTCGCCGCAACGCTGACCGCCTTCGGGGGCGGCATCCTGTTCTCGGCGGTGGCGCTCGAGCTGGTCCCCGAGGCCGACGCCGAGGCCGGCACCGCGCTCACCGCCCTCGGGTTGATCGCCGGCACGCTCGTGTACGTGGCCGCCGACTGGTGGCTCGGCCGCGACGCCGACATGATGGCCATGCGCCGATCGGGCCACGCGGCCGCGGCAGGCCGCCAGATGGACATGCCGAGCGCGGGCTCCGAGGCCGCACGCGGCGAGTCGATCGTGGTGGGGCTCTTCGTGGACGGCGTACCGGAGTCGCTGGCGCTCGGGCTCACCATCGCGGAGGGCGAGATCGGGCTGGCGCTGCTGGCCGGCATCCTGGTGGGAAACGTGGTGGAGGCCTATGGCGCGGCCCAGCCGATCGTTGCGGGCGGCCACACCCGCCGCTTCGCCGTAGGCCTCCTGGCGGTCATCGGCCTGGCGCTGGCCTGCGCGACTGTGCTGGGCGGCACGGTGCTCGCGGATGCCAGTGGCGAGCTGGTGGGGACCTCGCAGGCGGTCGCGGCCGGCGCGGTGCTGGCCGTGATCTCCATCGCGATCGTGCCTCACGCCTTCGACGAGGTCAATCGCGCGGTCGCGAGTGCGACCGTCGCAGGGTTCGTGGTGGGTTACCTGTTCAGCTGAAGGCCGGGCCCGAGTGTGGCCGCGGACAGGCTCGGCGTCAGAGCTCGCGCTCGTAGAAGAGCATGACCGGCCCGTCCGGTCGCAGCTCGCGATTGGTGAACCCGGCGCTCTCGTAGAGCGCGCGGGCGGCCACGTCGTCCTCGCTGGTGCCCAGGTCCATGTGGTCGGCGCCCTGTTGGCGGGCGAGCTCCATCGCGGCTTCCAGCAGAGCCCGGCCCAGGCCCCGTCCGCGCCGGTCTGGCGCCACGTACAGCTCGGCCAGATAGCACTCGAGCGCCTCGGTGAAGATCGCAGGGCGAAAGCGCAGGACCGCCAGCCCGTGCGGGGTTCCCCCGGCCAGCAGCACCGCCGTGTCGCGCCCCGCCAGGAGGGTCCTGAAGCGCTCCGCCAGCGCCTCCGGGCCGGGCGTGTGATCGCCGAACTCGGTGTTGAAGTCGTGGAGGAGCCGGCCGATCGACTCCGCGTCATCGAGCGTCGCTCGGCGGACTGCGAACTCGGCGCTCATGCGTTGCCGAGTATCGCGAAACGACCCGGCGACCCCGGGGGACTGCCACGCGTGGGTCACGGCTGTGTCCGGGGCCGCCGGGTGCTGTACCCGTAACGCTCATCAGCGCTCGGAGTTGCGGTACGGATGCGGGTCGGATGGGTCGCTGAGGGGTCGGCGCGTAGGCTGGCGCCCATGGCTGAAGGGCCGCAGGAGCCGAGGGCCACGCGACCGGTGGTGCTCGTCGTCGAGGACGACGGCGAGGCGCGCGCCCTGATCCGCTCCGAGCTCGAGCGGCGCTACGGCAGCGACTACCGCGTGACCTGCGAAGGGTCGGCCAGCAGGGCGCTGGAGCGGCTCGAGCGCATGCGCGCCCGAGCCGAGCCGGTGGCGCTGGTGCTGGTCGATCAGTGGATGCCCGAGCTCACGGGCGAGGAGGTCCTCACGCGTTCCAAGGCCCTCTACCCGGAGGCCAAGCGTGCCCTGCTGGTGGACTTCGGCGCCTGGGGAGAGCGCGAGACCGCCGAGGCGATGCTCCGTTCCATGGCGGTGGGGCGAATGGACTACTACGTCCTCAAGCCCTGGCGCCGGGCGGACGAGTTCTTCCACCGCACGATCACCGAGTTCCTGCACGAGTGGGACCGGGCCAGCTCCTCGATGCCGCAGGAGCTGGCGCTCATCTGCGAGCCGAGGACCTTGCGCGGTCACGAGCTGCGTCGCCTGCTGGCGCGCAACGGGGTGCCGCACAGCGTGCACACCTACGACTCGGAGGAAGGGCGGCGGCTGCTGGCCGACGTGGGCCACGAGGGCACCCGTGAGCCGGTGGTGATCCTCTTCGGAGGGGGCGTGCTGGTGGACCCGACCAACGCCGAGCTGGCGGGCGCCTACGGCGTGAACACGAGCCTTGGCGAGCACCGCGACTTCGACGTGGCGGTGGTCGGCGCCGGCCCGGCCGGGCTGGGCGCGGCCGTCTACGCGTCTTCGGAGGGTCTCGACACGCTCGTCGTCGAGCGCGACTCGATCGGCGGCCAGGCCGGCTCCAGCGCCCTCATCCGCAACTACCTCGGGTTCGCCCGCGGCGTGAGCGGAGCCGAGCTTGCCCAGCGCGCCTACCAGCAGGCGTGGAGCTTCGGCGCGAGTTTCCTGCACCAGCGCTCTGTCACCGGGCTGGCGCAGCGGGCGACCGCCACGTGCTGGAGCTGTCCGACGGCACGGAGGCCAGCGCCCGCGCGGTGGTCCTGGCCACGGGCATCTCCTACCGTCGCCTGGATGTGCCCCAGCTCGACGAGCTCACGGGCACGGGCGTTTTCTACGGGGCGTCGGTGGCGGAGTCGCGCGGGCTGGCGGGCGAGCGTGCCATCGTGGTCGGTGGAGGCAACTCCGCAGGGCAGGCCGCCCTGCACCTGGCACGGCACGCGGAGCGGGTGACCATCGTCGATCCGCGGCGAGTCGCTGGTGGCCAGCATGTCCAGCTACCTCCGTCACCAGATCGCCGCGGCCGACAACCTCGACGTTCGACCCCACACCGAGGTCGCCGGCTGTCGCGGGAATGGCCGGCTCGAGGCCGTGCACCTGCGGGACTCCCGCACCGGCGACGTGGCGGAAGAGCCCGCGGCCGCCCTCTTCATCCTCATCGGCGCCGAGCCACACACGTCCTGGCTGCCGGCCGCGATCGTGCGCGACGACTGGGGCTACGTGCTCACGGGCTCCGAGCTCCCCGAGGAGGCCTGGCCGCTCGAGCGCCCGCCGCTGACGCTGGAGACGAGCCTGCCCGGCGTGTTCGCCGTGGGAGACACGCGCGACGGCTCCAACCGACGGGTGGCCTCAGCGGTCGGCGACGGCTCGGTCGTGATCCAGCAGGTCCACCGGCTGCTCGACGAGTAGCCGGTGGACCCAGGTTTCGCGCTTGGTCGTCGCCTTGGGCGCTACGACACGCAGATTGCGAAGACGGTCGTGGTGTCCGTCTGGCCGTTGTCGTTGTGGTTCGCGCGCCAGCCGACCGGAGTGTCACCCGCCTCTGCAGGATCGTTCGCGGCCTCAAGCGGCAGGCTGTTCTCTATCTGCAGATCGGCGTCGCTGGTAGACGCACCACCGCCCACGGCCTTCTCACCCGCGTTGCAGAGGACCTGCGCGATCGCCCCATCCAGGGCCGTGCCGGTGCGAACGATGATGTTCGCGCCCGCGCCCGCCGCTCCTGCGGGGCCAGTGGCTCCCGTCGGGCCGGTCGGGCCCGTCGGGCCGGTTGCTCCAGTCGGACCAGCCGGGCCGGTGGGCCCCTGCGGCCCTGTCGGACCCTCGGCGCCGGCGTCACCTGTCGCGCCATTCGGGCCCGTGGGGCCCGTGGGGCCGGTCGCACCGGCCGGCCCGGTCGGGCCGGCGGGACCCGCGGGACCGATGGGCCCCTGCGGACCGACCTCGCCCTGGGCGCGCCAGTGGCACCAGTTGCGCCCGGTCTCGCCCTGCGGACCAGTCGCGCCAGTCTCACCCTGAGCTCCAGTCGCGCCAGTCGCGCCGGTCGCGCCCTGTCTCGCCCTGCGGACCAGTCGCGCCAGTCGCGCCGGTTGCGCCCGTCTCACCCTGCGGGCCGGTGGCACCGGTAGCGCCAGTCTCGCCCTGCGGACCCTGGGCGCCGGTGGCGCCGGTCTCGCCCTGCGGACCAGTCGCGCCCGCCGGGCCAGTCGGACCCTGAGGCCCAGCAGGACCAGTCGGACCAGTCTCACCCTGCGCACCGGTCGCGCCCGTGGCGCCAGTCGCGCCAGTCGCACCTGTCTCGCCCTGTCGCGCCAGTCGCGCCGGTCGCGCCCGTCTCACCCTGCGGGCCGGTGGCACCCGTCGCGCCAGTCTCGCCCTGCGGACCCTGCGGCGCCGGTCGCGCCGGTCTCGCCCTGCGGACCAGTCGCGCCAGTCGCGGCCGGTCAGCCCTGCGGCGCCGGTCGGACCCTGGGCCCAGCCGGACCCGTCGGACCAGTCTCGCCCTGCGGCACCAGTCGCGCCCGTCGCGCCAGTCTCGCCCTGCGGCGCCAGTCGCGCCCGTGGCACCGGTCGCGCCGGTCTCGCCCTGCGCGCCAGTCGCGCCGGTTGCGCCCGTCTCACCCTGCGGGCCGGTGGCACCCGTAGCGCCAGTCTCGCCCTGCGGACCCTGGGCGCCGGTGGCGCCGGTCTCGCCCTGCGGACCAGTCGCGCCAGTCGGGCCAGTCGGACCCTGAGGCCCAGCCGGACCAGTCGGACCAGTCTCACCCTGCGCACCAGTCGCGCCCGTGGCACCAGTCGCGCCAGTCGCACCTGTCGCGCCCAGTCGCACCGGTCGCGCCGGTCGCGCCGGTCTCACCCTGGTCGCGCCGGTGCGCCCGTCTCAGCGCCGGTGGCACCCGTAGCGCCAGTCTCGCCCTGCGGACCCTGGGCGCCGGTGGCGCCGGTCTCGCCCTGCGGACCAGTCGCGCCAGCCGGGCCAGTCGGACCCTGAGGCCCAGCAGGACCAGTCGGACCAGTCTCACCCTGCGCACCAGTCGCGCCCGTCGCACCTGTCTCGCCCTGCGGACCAGTCGCGCCGGTTGCGCCCGTCGCGCCCGTCTCACCCTGCGGACCAGTCGCGCCGGTTGCGCCCGTCTCACCCTGCGGGCCGGTGGCACCCGTAGCGCCAGTCTCGCCCTGCGGACCCTGGGCGCCGGTGGCGCCGGTCTCGCCCTGCGGACCCTGAGGACCAGTTGCGCCCGTGGCGCCCGTCGCTCCGGTTGCGCCCGTCGCGCCCTGCGGGCCGGTCGCACCGGCGGGGCCTGTCGGGCCGGCGGGACCGGCGGGACCCGTCGGACCGGCGGGGCCTGTCGGACCCGTCGGACCCGTCGGACCCGGATTCCCCTTCGGGCCCTGATCGCCCTTCGGACCCTTCTCGCCTTGTGAACCCTTGTCGCCCTTAAGACCCTGATCGCCCTTCGGACCCTTGTCGCCCTTTGCGCCGGCTGGCCCAGTCGGACCCGTATAACCTCGCGCGCCGGCGGGCCCAGTCGGGCCGGTGGGTCCGCGCGGGCCGATCGGGCCGGCGGGTCCAGGAGGACCGGCTGGGCCCTTGATGATGATCACGGGCCCGGAAGAGGAGGCCGCGCTCGCGTCCCGTGCCGTTTGACCAACGACTGCGAGCAAACCCGTCGCGACTGCAAGTATGAGAATGCGCCGGTTCAGGCGCACGAAAGCATGCTGAATCAATGGAGCCCCCTGCCGAGTGACTTGAGATATCAATACACCCGGTCTGCAAATTATGCAAACTCTGTTGCCGCCGCTAAGGGAATCTGGACCGGCCGCCGAACCTGCGTTAGGAACCTCTCATGCCGAACTTCGCCATCGACAGCCCGCCGAGCCGTTCCCTGCTGCGGATCGTGGCTGTGGTGCTGGTAGCCGCCGTGATCGCCGTGGTCGCCTGGGTACTTCTCAGGGACGACGACGACTCGGGCGAGAGCGCGGGTCAGCCGGCCTCCGCATCCATCTCGGACCTACAGGAGGAAGCGGCTGCCTCCGACCAGCCCATCTTCTGGGCCGGTGAGCGGGCTGGCTTCTCATACGAGCTCACAGAGACGCCTCAGGGCAAGTTCGTTCGCTACCTCCCGCAAGGCGTCGATGCCGGCGACCCGCGCCCTAACTTTCTGACAGTGGCCACCTACGACCTCCCGAACGGCTACGCGCGAGTCCAGGCGGCCTCCCGCCGCCCCGGGGCACGCCGGCGCAGGATCGCCGGCGGGGGGTTGGTCCTGGTCAACTCGCGGCGGCCATCCAGCGTATACGTGGCCTACCCGCGCGGGCGATACCAGATCGAGGTCTACGATCCGACTCCGGGCCGGGCACTCGCTCTGGCCGCCTCTGGCGAGATTCAGCAGGTCCGTTGACCTAGTGCCGTCGCCGGCCGGGCGGCGCTCACCGGCAGGGGGGATGGCGTGAGCGTTTTCACTGCTTGGCTCGTCTTCCCGGCGCTGATGGTGCTCCTGGCCACTGGCCTTGGCCTGCTCATCGAGCGGCTGACGGGCCGGCAGGTACCGGTGCTTCTTCTGCCCGGCTTGGGCATGGCGGCGCTAATCGTCGTGATGCAGGTAGTCCTCGTCAGCTTCCGGGGCACAGAAATCGCGGTCCCGGTCGTCCTGGCGCTGGCGGCCGCGGGGCTGATGCTTGACGGCGGGCGCCTGCTCCGCCGGCACCCCGATCCGTGGGGCGCGGTCTCGGCTGTGGCAGTGGTGTGCGTGTTCGCAGCGCCAATCGTGCTGTCAGGGGATGCGACGTTCGGCGGCTACGTGAAGCTCGATGACACCGCCAGCTGGCTGGGCATCACCGATCGGATCTTCGAGCATGGCTACGACCTGGACGGGCTGGCGCCGTCCACCTACGAGGCAATGCTCGATTTCTACCTCGCGAGCGACTATCCGGTCGCGGTGTTCGCGCCACTTGGTCTGGGCCACGACCTGCTCGGGACAGACATCGCCTGGCTGTATCAGCCGTATCTCGCACTCTTCGCCGGTCTCCTCGCCCTGACCCTCTTCGAGCTCGCGAGACGCTCCGTTGAGTCCACTCGCGCCCGAGCTCTGTTCGTGTTCGTCGCGGCACAACCGGCGCTGCTCTACGGCTTCTACCTCTGGGGTGGCATCAAGGAGATGGCCGCGGCTTGGTGTCTGGCGCTGATGGCTGCGCTGGTGCCGGGCGCAACAGAGGCTGGCGGCCGGTCGAACGTCGTGCCGCTTGCCGTAGTCACCGCGGCGATGCTGGCGATCCTCAGCGTCGGCGGGGGCGTCTGGGTGGGGCCGGTGCTCGCGGTTGCGTTGATCGCGCTCGTCGCCCGGCAGGGGGCGCGCGTCGCTCTGAGGCAGTCGCTCATTTTCGCCGCGGTGGCGATCCCGCTGTCCCTGCCGCAATTGCTCGCGTTCGGCTTTCTCTCGGCGCCCGCCTCTTCCACGGACACGCTGGAGCTGCGCCTGGCAAATCTGTTCGAGCCGCTGAGTCCCCTGCAGGCGTTCGGAATCTGGCCCGTCGAGGACTTTCGCCTTCGTCCTGATGCGGAGCTCGTCACGTACGTGCTCGTTGGAGTGTCGGCACTCCTGCTGGCGTACGGCGCGGCCGGGCTCTGGGCACGGCGCTCGCGTGAGCTCGCTCTCCTGACCTATGTGGTGGCCGCGGGCTCGGTCCGCTCGTGGTGGCAGCGCAGGATTCGCCTTGGTTCAACGCCAAGGCCCTGGCAACCGCCGCGCCGGCCTTCCTGCTGGGTGCTCTCGTCGGAACCTGGACCCTGGGGCCCGGGGCAGCCGCGTTCCGGCCGCGCTCTTGGCGGCCGCCCTCCTCGGTGGGGTGGTGTGGTCGAACGCCCTTGGCTACCGAGGGGTCAGCCTCGGCCCGAGGGAGAGGCTCCTTGAGCTCGATGACGTGGCGCAAAGGGTGGGCTCTGCAGGCCCAACGCTCACCACAGAATATGAGCCCTATGGGGTGCGGCATTTCCTGCGTGCTGCGGATCCCGAGGGCGCATCGGAGCTGCGGCGCAGGACCGTTCAGCTGAGACGCGGCGGGTCTCTGGAGAAGGGCCAGGTCGCGGACCTCGACGCCTTCTCTCTCGACGCGGTCCTCCTCTATCGCGTACTGGTCACACGCACATCGCCCGCCGCCAGCCGACCGCCCAGCTCCTACCGGCCAATCTGGCGCGGGCGCTGGTACCAGGCTTGGCGGCGACCGGCAACGGGCCCTGTGATCCTCGAGCACCTGCCGCTCGGCACAAACACGGACCCGGGCGGAGTCCCGCGGTGCTCGGCGGTGCTGCGACTTGCGCGCACTCCCGGCACGTCGGCGCTTGCAACGGTCCGGCGGGCGCCGGTGAGCATCGTGCCGCTTGCAGACGCCCGACGGACCGCGGGGTTCACTCTCGGGCCCAGTGGCAGCGGGGCCTTGCTACCCACGCGATCGGGGACGCTGGAAACCACGGTTACGCTCGGCACCCGCGGTCGCAGATTGGTCTGGGTCGGCGGCGGCTTCCGCGGCCGGGTCGAGATCCTCGTCGACGGGCAGAGCGTCGGCGCGCGGCGACACGAGCTGGCTCACGGCGGGCAGTACGTGCCCATCGGCACCGCCCGGTTGGCCGCCGGCGCACATCGCCTGACCCTTCGGTACGAGGAGGGGGGGCTGGGCCCGGGCGGGGCGGGCGCTCCCTTTCCCATCGGGCCGCTGGCGCTTTCCCAAGCGGACGAGCGCCCAGGGGTTGATGTGGTGAACCCTCGCGATGCCCGTTCGCTGTGCGGACAGCGTCTGGATTGGGTGGAGGCACTCGGCGCCGAACGGGGGCCTGCCGCGTGAACGGCTCGCCGGGAAAGGGGCTCGGCGACCCTGTAGTGGCCGCGTGCGATCCCTTCTCACCGGCGGCCCGAGCCATGAGCGATGCGCTCTGGGAGGAGATCCAGCGCCGCTACGGCTTCAGCGCCCCGAACCGGTTCGACCCGGCGTCATTCGCGGGGCCGATCGGCGGCTTCTGGGTCGCTGCCGACGACGGCGACCCGGTGGCCAGCATCGCCCTGAGCCCGCTCGGGGATAATGCTGGCGAGCTCGACGTCATGTACGTGGCGCCTTCGCATCGCAGGTCGGGCCTGGCGCGTGCGCTTCTCGCCGCCCTCGAGGAGCACGCACGAGCGGCGGGAGTCTCGGTGCTGCGCCTGCGCGCAGGCGAGCCTCAACCCGAGGCGCTCGCGTTCTACGCCGACGTGGGCTTCTCGCCGATTCCGCCCTTCGGCACGTGGGCCGGCGACGACACTGCCCGCTGCTTCGAGAAGTCTCTGTAGTAGCCGGGCGGCTCAGGCCGCGTGAGGTGCGCCCAGGCCCATCAGGTCCCCAACGATCGCGGCGGCGGCCTTCGAGCCCGCGGCGATCGCGTTGGCCACCGAGGGCATCTCCGCGTTCACGTCGCCCGCCGCCAGGACGCCGGGGACGCTGGTGTGGAAGGTGGGAGCGACTTCGATCGCGTCCGCGGCGAGCGGGCCCGGCGCGGCCGGCGCCACGCCGAGCTGCTCGGCCAGGGCGGACCGCTGATGCAGGGTCACGGGCACCAGCAGCCCGTGACAGGCGCGCTGGCTGCCGTCCTCGAATGCGACCGCGGTCAGGTCCGGCTCGGGCCCCAGCAGCCCCGCAACACGTCGTTCGTCGACGCTCACGCCCGACGCTTCGAGCCGTTGCGCATCCTCGGCTTCCAGCTCCGCGGGCCCGTTGGAGATCAGCGTCACGTCGTCGCTCCACGCGCGCAGGAGCAACGCGCGGTGCACGGCCGAGGCACCGCGGTCGAGCACGCCGAGCGGCTGCTCGCGGACCTCCCAGCCATGGCAGAAGGGGCAATGGAAGACCGAGCTGCCCCATCGCTCCGCGATGCCGGGCAGGTCCGGGTAGCGGTAGTCCATGCCCGGTGTGAGCAGCACGTGCTGCGCCCGCTCGCTTCCGCCGTCGGCGAGCTCGATCGTGAAGCCGTCCTCATGGCGCTCGCCGCCGACGACCTCGCCGGTGCGGAGCTCGACGCCGGGATAGACGGTGAGCTCCTGGCGGCCGGCGGCGTAGAGCGCAGCGGGAGGCTCCTGATCGTGGCCCAGCAGTCCGCCGATGGCGTGCGCGACGCCGTTGCTCGGCTTGCCCGCGTCGACCACCAGCGTCCGGCGCCGCGCGCGGCCGAGCACCAGCGCGGCACTCAGGCCCGCGGCGCCTCCACCCACCACGATGCAATCCCAGGTCGTATCCATGCGATCAACCTGACGAGCCGGCGCGCGCCTGTCAAGGATGTTTGCTAGAACGGCAAGAGCATGGAGGAGAGTGTCGACCTACGCGTGCGGCGGCGGCTGCGAGAGCTGCGCACCCAGCGGGGGCTGACGCTCCGCGAGGTGGCCGAGCGCGCGAGCATCGACCTGTCGACCCTCAGCCGGCTGGAGTCAGGCAGGCGCCGCCTGGCGCTGGACCACGTGCCTGCCCTGGCCACCGCGCTGGGGGTGAGCGCGGACGAGCTGCTCGGCTCCCGGCCTCCTCAGGACCCGCGGGTTCGCCTCAAGCCGCGCAAGCTCGCCGGGATGACGATGTGGCCGCTCACTCGCCATGGCCCCGCCGGCGGGCTCCAGGCCTTCAAGATCAGCATCAGCCGGACGCGCCGCACGCCCCCCGATGAGCTGTCGGTACACGAGGGGCAGGATTGGCTGTACGTGCTCCACGGCCGCCTGCGGCTGCTGCTGGGCGAGCAGGATCTGGTCATCGAGCCCGGCGAGGCGGTCGAGTTCACCACCTGGACGCCGCATTGGTTCGGAGCGCTGGACGGGCCGGTGGAGCTGATCCTGATCGTCGGTCCGCAGGGCGAGCGGATGCACCTGCACGACTGAGGTGAACGCGCCCATTCCTGGCGGCGTCGCGGGTCACCACTGGGCGCCGGCCACCTGCCGCGTCGCCACGTTCAATCGGTTCCAGACGTTGATCGAGGCGATCGCCATCACCAGTCCGGCGAGCTCCTGCTCGTCGTAGTGGCGCGCGGCTTCGTCCCAGATCTCGTCGGGGACCGGGTCGGCGGTGTCGCTCAGGCGGGTGGCCGCCTCGGTCAGCGCCAACGCCGCTCGCTCGGCGTCGGTGAAGAACGGCGCGTCGCGCCATGCGACCACCGCGAGGAGGCGGTCGTCGGACTCGCCCAGCTTGCGAGCGATCTTGGGGTGCTGAAGCGCGCACACGCCGCACCCGTTGATCTGGCTCGCCCGTAGGTTCATCAGCTCGAGCAGCTTGGGGTCGAGCCCGGTCCGCTGGATCGCCTTGTGGAGGCCCTGCAGCGCGTCCATCGCATCGGGGACGACGAAAGCGGGGTTGCCGATTCGCGCCTGAAGGGTCGCTGTTTCCATGGTGTTCCTCCTCTGTCACATGAGTCGATTTCGGTGGGTCACATGGATGACCCGACGCGACGCGAGGATGTGACAGATGAACGAGACCGATTGGATGGCCGACCGCTTCGAGGACCACCGCCCGCACCTCCGGGCGGTGGCCTATCGGATGCTCGGGTCGCTCTCCGAGGCCGACGACGCAGTCCAGGAGGCGTGGCTGCGGCTCGACCGCTCCGACACGAGCGACGTCGAAAACCTGCGCGCGTGGCTCACGACCGTCGTCGCGCGGATCTGCCTGAACGCATTGCGGTCACGCAAGTCACGGCGCGAGGAGTCCATCGACGTGCGCGTCGCGGAGCCGATTGTCACCTCCGAGGATGGTGTCGACCCTGAGTACGAGGCCCTGCTGGCGGACTCCGTCGGGCTGGCGATGCTCGTGGTGCTCGAGCAGCTGGGCCCCGCCGAGCGGCTGGCGTTCGTCCTGCACGACATGTTCGCCGTGCCGTTCGACGAGATCGCTCCGATGGTCGGCCGATCGCCGGATGCGACCCGCCAGCTGGCCAGCCGCGCGCGGCGCCGGGTGCAGGGCGCGCGCCCCGAGCCGGATGCCGAACCGGCCGAGCAGCGGCGTGTCGTGGATGCGTTCTTCGCAGCGGCGCGGGAGGGCGACTTCGAGGCGCTCGTCGCGGTCCTCGACCCGGACGTCGTGCTGCACGGCGACGGCGGCCGGCTCGTCCCGCACACACGATCACCGTCCGCGGGGCTAAGGAGGTCGCCGGTCGGGCGATGACCTTCGCGTCCCTGGATCCGTGGGTGCGCCCGGCGCTCGTGAACGGAGCGGCCGGAGTGGTGGTCGCCCCGCACGGACGACCGCTGTCGGTCATGGCCTTCACCGTGCGCGGCGGGCGGATCGTCGAGATCGACACGCTCAGCGACCCCGACCGGCTGGAGCGCATCGACCTGAGCGCCGTGTTGGACGCCTAGCTCGTCAGAGCTGCTCGAGGGCGAGGTCCCAAGTCGCGAAGGCCACGAACTCGATGATCTTCAACTCGCGGAAGCGGACCACGTGCCCGGCTTCGACGCCCTTGACCTCGACCCCGCTTTCGCGGCCGCGGCCGTTGAGCCAGATCTGTGCGACCACGACGTCCCCGCGGACCACCGTCTGGCCGATCTCGATCTCGAGCGACCCCCACGGTTCCGTCGCGGAGTGCCAGAACTCCGCAATCTCCTCGTGGCCGACGTAGCGGTCGCGCATCCCGGGGAACACACCGCTGGTCTTGTAGAAGCCCTCGGGATCGAAGTACTCCGGTATGCACTCGAGCCGCCCGTGGACGAACGCGTCGTAGATGTCGAACAGCCGCGCGAGCTCGGGACTCCGCTCTCCGGACCCGATCCCCTTAACGCGGCCCTCGATCGTCGGCGGGCGGGCCATTGCGCGATTCTAGAGCCAATCAGGCGCCGATCTGAGGCCCTGACCCGGGCTTGGAAATACCAGCCCTGTGGGGGTAACGTGAACGGCACGGGATCGGATGCGGGCGATGAACCGGCGTCAAGTGTTCTACACCGTTGCGACGCTTCGTGCGCGGTTGACGCGCCTGCAGGCCGGCTACCCCCTTGCTCGGGCAACCGACCGCAGACGCGGGACCAGAGCGCCCATGATCGCGGCACGGCCGGGGCGCGGCACGGGCTGCATCCCGTCATGCAGAGCCAGCGCCCTCGGCTGGGGTTCGGGAGAAGGTGTCCACGCTGCCACCTCTCCTCGCCCCGCGCGCGCCGTGATCTAGGGACGGGGTGTTCGCAGCCGGGTTTGTCGTGATTGATCGGCCACGCCGCAGGGGGATAATGGGCGGCGGGAACGGAGTGAGGAGGTAGCCATGGCGGAGCAGGTCTTCGTACAGGCGAACGAGGGCGGGACGGCCGACCATCCCCTTGGCGGCGCGGTGACCTTCAAGGTGCGCGGGCGAGAGACGGACGGCAGCGTGACCGTGTTCGAGACGGTCGTCGCGCCCGGGCTCGGGCCGCCTCTGCATGAGCACGCCAGCGAGGAGGAGACGCTGTACGTGCTCGAAGGCGATGTCCGGTTCAAGCTCGGTGACCGGCTGGTTTCGGGGCCACCGGGAACGTTTGTCTTCGTCCCGCGCGGGACTCCGCACACGTTCCAGAACGTCGGCGAGACGCCCGCGCGGATGCTTATCCACTTCACCCCGAGCGGAATGGAGCGATTCTTCGAGGAGTTCGCGGAACTCCCCGCCGAGGAGACCGGCCCCGAAGTCTTCGGGTCGATCGGGACGAAGGTGGGGATGGAGGTTGCCGGACCCCCGCTGGCGCAGTCGGACCCCCAGTAGGAGCCTTGTCGCCGAGCATCCGCCTCTGGTTCGCTGCAATTGATCCAGCCCGGCCGTAGGCGGATACTGAGCCGGCGATGTCGCAGGAGAACGTGGAGATCGTGAGGCGACTGCATCCATTCCTGGAGCGGAGGGATTGGGAGCGCGATGGCAGATCTGTTCGATCCGAACGTCGAGGTGCATGGGACGGTCGGGGGTATCGGGGAAGGCCAGGTCGTCGCGCGTGGTCTCGATCAGATCAGCAAGGTCATCGAGGCCGAAGACAACGAGATTTGGGATCAGCATCGGTGGGAGATACAAGAGGTCATCGATGCCGGCGACCGGGTGGTCGTCCTCCAACGCGAATACCAGCGCGGTAAGGGCAGCGGGGTAGAGCTTGTGATCGACACGGCGACCATCCTCGATCTGCGTGACGGGCGAGTGGTGCGCATGCAGGGGTACGTCAACCAGGCCGACGCCCTCGCAACCGTCGGGCTGTCGGATTAGGCGATGTCGCAGGCGAACGTCGAGGTTCTGCATCAACAGTTTCGGGCGTTGGAGGTCGGCGGCGTCGAGGCGGCGGCAGCTTTCTGGCACCCCGACATCGAATGGCGAGCCGTCGTCGGTGCTGCAGACGACGTGGGCGTGATGAAAGGCCGCGACGCGCTGCGCAGCTACTACTCGGATTGGGCCGAAAGCTTCGACGAGCTCCGCGCGGTGGTCGACGAGGTCATCTTTGCCGAGCAGGACCGACTTGTTGCGAGCGTGCGAAATTCCGGTCGTGGACGGGTAAGCGGCGTCCTCACGGACGGGCGCTACTACATCGCCTGCACGATTCGCGACGGCCAGATCGTCAGAGGGCAGGAGTACGAAAATCGCGAACAGGCCCTCGAAGCCGCCGGGCTGTCGGAGTAGGCAATGTCGCAGGAGAATGTGACGCTGGTCAGCCTTGGGTTTGACGCGTTCCTGAGGGAGACTGGGAACTGCTCCAGCAGAGCTCCCACGCCGACGTTGTGATCGTGCAGCCTTCGGATGTCCCGGACTCGAAGTCCTACTCCGGCCCGACCGCGTTTGCCGACGCCGCCGCTGATTGGCGTTCGCAGTGGGAGTGTTGCCCAATCAGTTGCCCCCTCCGACCCTCGCGACCGTCGCTACTCGGGCCTGTAGAAACGCCGAAGCCCGCTCAGGGAGCGCGCTCCGGGTCCATGGCGAGGGCCAGAATCGAACTGGCGACACCACGATTTTCAGCAGCCGGCGGCGCGTCACGTTCGCATTGCGGTGCCCCAGCAGCTGCCACCGGCGGCTCGCCGGGCAGCTCGTACTCGCGCTCGCGCCCCGCCGACCCGACCCTCGCGAAGCGCGCCGGCGTGGAGGCTGTCGCGACGCCCGCGGAGTCCCGCCTCTGTCCAGCGCGCTCACGGCCGCGGGCGTTCTGGCGTGGCGGGCGTCGGCGCGTCGACCCCGTGGCGTGCCGCCGCGGCGGCTAGCTCGGCGCGCGATGAGGTGTCGAGCTTGTTGAAGACGTGGCGGATGTGGACCTTGACTGTCGCGGGCGAGATGAACATGCGCTCGCCGATCTGCGGGTTGGTGAGGCCCGCGGCGACGTAGCGGACGACCTCGAGCTCGGTTGGGGTGATGCTCTCCCAGCCGCCTGATGGGCGCTTGCGCGAGCCGCGCGCGCGTCGGATCCAGGCGATCGCCTCGTCGGTGCTGAGTTCTGTCCCTTGAGCCCATGCGGCCGTCGAAGGCGTCCTCGCTCATTCGCTCGCGCAGCGATGCCTCGAGTGTCGCCCAGTGGTCGTGCTCGGGACGCCAGCGCACCGTGGCGAGGTCGGCGCGCGCCCGCCCCGCCGCGGCAAGCAGGCGCACCGCCTCCTCCCGGCTCTCCAGCCCTGCCGCGACCTCCGCAAGCGCGTCTAGCAGGTCGGCCAGGTCGCGGCGATGGCCGCCCTCGACGCAGACGTCGAGGTGCGCATGCACGTGCGCCTCCGCTGCCGCCCAGTCCCCCCGGGCGGCCGCCACTCGGGCCAGCGTCAGCCGCCCCGCTGTGGCGAGCAGGCGATTCCCCAGAGCTTCGCCCGCTTCGGCTGCCGAGTGGGCCGCCGCCTCGGCGGCGGCCTCGCTGTTTTGCAGGCGCCAGACCTCGGCCAACTGGACCAGCGCCCAGCCTCCCGTGTAGTGGTTGCGCCCCTCGAGCGTGGATATGAGCGCCTCGCAGCGCCCGCGGGCGTCGTCGAGCCGGCCGACACCTATCTCGGCGAGCGCGATCCGCAGCAGCAACGACGGCACCGCCAGGCCCGCCCCCAGGGTGGCGGTCACCTCGAGCCGGGGGCGCATCCGCTCCAAGCCTCGTTCCGGAGCCCCCTGGTACACGTCCAAGGCGCCCAGCTCGCTGTCCGCCAGCGCGAGGTAGAGCGGTCCCTCGGCGGCCCGCAGCGCCCGTTGGAGGTACTCGCGCGCAAGCTCGAGGTTGCCGTCGGTGGAAGCCATTTGGCCGAGGGGGACCCAGCTGGCGGCGGCACGGTCGCTGATGTGCTCGGCAAGTTCGATCGCCTGCGCGAACAGCGCGGCGGCGCGGGGGTGGTTGCTCTGGAAGAAGTAAGCGAAGGCGAGTAGCTGGGTGGACTCGACGAGGGCCCAGTCGTCACCGGCCGCTCTGGGCGAGTTCCCGGGCGCGCTCGAAGCCCAGGCAGCCTGCGGCGGGATCGACATAGACCTTTTCGACGTGCGTGAGCACCGACAGAGCACGAGCCGCAGTGCTTTCTTCGGCCAACTCCTCTGCCACGTGCAGCGCATCGCGCGCGTACGGCGCAGCTGCACTGAACCTGCCGGCCTCCAACGCGAGGAAAGACCGGCTCCACAGCGCGCGGGCGCGAAGCGCAGAGGGCTCGCCGGGTGCCGCTTTGAGTGCCGCCCCGAAGACGATCTCGCCCTCGGCGAACCGGCCCCGCGCCCGCCACCAGTGCATGAGCGCGACGCACAGCCTGAGCCCGCGCTCGGGATCAGTCCGCACTGCCAGGGTGCCGGCGGCGGCGAAATTAGCTGCCTCAGCGTCGAGAGCGTGGAGCCACTGCCCCTGCCGGGCGGTCTCGAGGTCGGGCGCCGCCCGCTCGGCGAGCGCGAGATAGTAATCGCGGTGGCGATCGCGCACGTCCTCGGCCTCATCCGACTCGACGAGCCGTTCCAGCGCGTACTGGCGCACGGTCTCGAGCAAGCGGTAGCGCACGCCTGGGCCTTGTTGCTCGGCCACCACGAGCGACTTGTCGACCAGCGAGCCGAGCAGGTCGAGGATCCCGTCGCGGTCGAGCCCGTCGCCCGCGCACACCCTGTCGACGGCGTCCAGCGTGAAGCCGCCCGAGAAAGCACCCACGCGACGAAACAGCACCCGCTCGTCGTCGTCGAGTAGATCGTGGCTCCAATCCACCGACGCGCGAAGCGTCTGTGCGCGCGGCAGGGCATCGCGCGCGCCGCCGGTCAACAGCCGGAAGCGATCGTCCAAGCCGTCGGCGATCTGCTCGACCGACATCATCCGCATGCGCGCAGCGGCCAACTCGATCGCCAGCGGGATGCCATCCAGGTCGCGGCAAGTCCGCGCTACCGCCGGCGAGGTCTCAGCGGTGAGCACGAAGCCCGAGCGCACCTTGCGGGCGCGCTCGACGAACAGGCGCACCGCATCGGACTGGCCGCGTGCGTCGAGTTGGGATGGCTGGGCCTCCGCCGGGAGCGAGAGCGACGGCACGCGCCAATCGGTCTCGCCCGCGAGCCCAAGCGGCGCCCGGCTCGTGGCCAGAACGATCAGATGAGGACAGCCCTGGAGCAGGGCCTCGGCCGCCTGCGCCGCCGCCTCGAGCAGATGCTCGCAGTTGTCGAACACGACCAATGCCCGGCGCGCGGCGAGATGGGCGCAGCTCGCCTGCAACGCGGTCCTCCCCGGCAGCGGACGGACCCCGAGGGCCGCGGCCAGCGCGTCGCCCAGCAGCTCGGGCTCGGCCAGCGGCGCGAGGTCGACCCACCAAGCCCCGTCGGGGTAACGCCCTAAACAGTCGGCCACCGTCTGCAGCGCCAGCCTGGTCTTGCCACAGCCGCCCGCGCCCGTCAGCGTCAGCAGCCGCGTTTCCTCAAACTCCTTGCGCAGCTGCCCGAGCTCTCGCTCACGTCCGACGAAGCTCGTGAGCGGTTGGGGCAAGTTGTTGGGCACCGAATCGAGCGAGCACAGCGCCTCGTCCCAGCCCACCATGACGCTCGATGCTACGCCCGTTCGCCCGAAAAATACCCCGGATGGTCGATGTAGTTCCCCACCCAGCCGCCTACGCTCGCTCCGCTATTCGACAAAGACGGAAACGTGTCGGGCCGGGCGCTGGGCGCCTCTGCCCGGCTCGCAATAGCAAAGGAGCTGAGACGCATGCGAGAGGACCCTCAAGTCGCACCGCGACGGGTTCGTAGTCCGTTGCCGCATGGCCGGTTCCGGAGCGGTCAGCTGATCGCCCTGGCGATCCTGGTCGTGGGTTGTGGCCCCGCTGCCGCGAGCGCGGCCAAGCCGCGCGTGACGGTGACGCGCGACAGCGCCGGCATCCCGCACATCGTGGGCAAGGACTTCCGCAGCGTCGGCTATGGCGAGGGCTACGCCTACGCCCAGGACAACCTGTGCACGTTCGCCGACGACGTGATCACGCTGCGAGCGCAGCGCTCCAGGTACTTCGGGCCCGACGCGCTCTTCTACCAGTACGCGGGGGGCGGGGCCGCCGACCCCAACTGGAAGTCAGACCTGTGGTGGAAGCGGGTTCGCTACTCGCGCGTGGTCGAGAAGGCCGCCGCCCGGAAGCCACCGCTCGGGCCCAACGCGCAGGTCAAGGCGCTCTACAAGGGCTGGGCTGCGGGCTACAACGCGTACCTGCGCTCGGGCAAGCTGCGCGACCCGGCCTGCAAGGGCAAGCCGTGGGTGAAGCCGATCACCGTGAGGGATCTCTATTACCGGCTCGAGCAGATCGTGACGACGCCGTCGTCGTCTCGCTTCATCTCCGGCCTGGTCGACGCCCAGCCGCCGACCGGCGCCACGGCGCGCGCCGCGACCTCGGGCCGGCCAGATACCGCGGCGCTCAACCGGAGAGTCGGATCGCCCGCCTCCCCGCTGGGCTCCAACGGCGTCGGCCTGGGCTCGGACGGGACGAAGAATCGCACCGGGATGGTGCTTGCCAACCCGCACTCCCCGTGGCGCGGGACCGAGCGCTGGTGGATGGCCCATCTCACGGTCCGCGGCAGCTACGACGTCATGGGCGGCACGCTCGGCGGCTTCCCGGCGATCGGCAGCGGCTTCAACAAGAGCCTGGCGTGGACGCACACCGTGTCGACCGCGCGGCGGTTCGTGATCTTCAAGCTGAAACTCGTTCCCGGCGATCCGACCTCCTACGTCGTCAACGGCAAGCCCGAGAAGATGGGCACCCAGACCGTCACCGCCGGCGGGCGCACGCACACCTTCTACACGACGCGCTACGGAGTGGTGTTCAACCTCTCCAGCGCGAGCTACTTCTGGACCACCGACAGCGCGTACGCGCTGGGCGATGTCCAGGAGGGCAACCTCCGTGTGGCTAACCAGTACATCGAGATGGGCCAGGCGCGCAGCGTGGGCAAGCTGCTCAAGGTCGAACGGCGCTATCTCGGAATCCCGACCTTCAACACGATCGCCGCCGACCGCGGTGGTCGCGCCCTGTACACCGACACGGGTGCGATCCCCAACGCGCCCAAGGCCCAGATCGATGACTGCCTCCCCGACGCGGCCGCCACCCTCGTCTTCCGCGCGGCGCGGGTGATCACGCTCGACGGGTCGCGCTCGGAGTGCGACCTGAAGGATGACCCCGACGCGATCGCGCCGCGGATCTTCGGGCCCTCGCAGCTTCCCAAGCTGATCCGTCGCGACTACGTCGAGAACTCCAACGACTCCTACTGGCTCGCGAACCCGTCGCGGCCGCTGACCGGCTTCTCGCCGATCATCGGGCTCGAGCAGACCGCTCAGAACCCGCGCACCCGCCACGGCAACCTGATGATCCAGCCCCAGCTCGGCCGCTTCACGATCACGCGCCTGCGGCGCATGTGGGAGAACGACCGCAACTACGTGGCCCAGCTGACGGCCAAGCAGCTGGCGGCGGCCTGCGCGGCGTCGCCCTCGGTCACGCGCACCGACGGGTCGACAGTCGACATCGCAGCGGCCTGCCCGGTGCTGGCCAGCTACGGCCAGACCGGCAACCTCGACGACCCGGGGGCCTGGCTGTTCATCGAGTGGTTCCGGCGCGCCCCCGGCTTCACGGCCGGACTGTTCAGCGACGCCTTCGATCCGTCCAAGCCGCTGACCACGCCCTCGAAGCTCAACACCGCCAACCCGGCCGTCCTGCAGGCGCTCGCCGGGGCGGTCAAGGACCTGCGCGACAAAAGCGTCCCGCTGAACGCGACCCTGCGCCAGACCCAGTACGCGCCGCAGTCCAAGCAGATCCCGATCCACGGCTGCGCGGGCTGCTTCCAAAGCGTCCAGGCCTCCAACGGCACCCCGGGGATCCTGAACGGCCCCTACGGCCAG
This sequence comes from uncultured Thermoleophilaceae bacterium, assembly GCA_963755215.1. Taxonomy (GTDB): domain Bacteria; phylum Actinomycetota; class Thermoleophilia; order Solirubrobacterales; family Thermoleophilaceae; genus JAAYBF01. Next base: position 305,241 of record CAVWIW010000010.1, on the reverse strand, counting down.
GTCGTCCAAGGGTCCTCGCTGGTGCTGACGACGGAGCTGCGCCAGAGCGGCCCGCGAGCCCAGGGCATCCTCACCCACTCGCAGGCCAGCGACCCGACCTCGCCGTGGTACTCGAACATGACGAGCCTGTTCTCCAAGAAGCGCTTCGTCGACCTGCGCTTCACTGCGCGCCAGCTCGCGAAAGACAAGGGCGCGCGCCGGGCGCGCGTGCCGGGCGCCGTGGCTCCTTGATCTCCACCGCCCGGCCCGATGGGAGAACTGCTTGGTGGTCAGCGAGCCGGCGCGCCGAGCGACTTGCGCGCGCGCTTCGACGAGCGAGCCGGGTGGTGGTAGCGTCGCCGCAAATGCGTGGTGTGGGGCTTGCGGTTTTGGTTGCCCTGCTGGGTATGGCGACCCCGGCGGCCGCGGTCGATTCGCCGGCGCTTGAGGAGGCCTACACCGAGCACCTCGGCCAGCTCGTTACGGCGCCCGGTAAGGGCGGTGTCAATGAGCTGAATGGTCGTGCTAATGGCACGGTCGGGATGCGGGGGACCGACCTCGGCGCCGGTTTCGAGAGCCAGGGGCGTCTGTACTTCCTGTTCGGCGACTCCTTCGTCATGGGCGGCGGCGCCCATCTCGACGACTCGATCGCCGTGACGGAGGCTCGCAGCGCAGACCGCTTTCGGATGCCGCGGCTCAGCTGGGCTGCCGGCCGTGATGGGTCGTTTGCCCCGTTGCGGGTGCCGGGCCAGAGCCACGGCGGCATGGAGGTTCCGGTGGAGGGGATCCGCGCCTCAGGTAGGACCTACGTGTTCTTTGTCAGCGGCTGGCACACGGCTACGCGCAGCTATGACCATCGGGTCCTAGGCCACTTCGGGTCCGACACGATGCGGACGGGGCGGTTCGTGTTCGACCATAGGGTCAACACGAGGTACTTCTTGAACGTCAGCGCGGTCGAGTACCGCGGCCACGTGTACCTGTTCGGCGCTGGCAACCCGTATCGCCAGAGTGCCGTGCGGTTGGCCCGCTTCCGTCCGCGATCGATCGACCGTCCCGAGCAGTGGCGCTACCTGGCCGCGGCGGGCGCGACGGCCTGGCGTGGGTGGAGGGTGAGAGCAATGCCCGACCGGTCGTCGAGGACGACCCGCCATGCGTGGGCGAGCTTTCCGTGCGCCGCGACCCGCGGAGCGGCTACTTCCTCATGGCCTACAACTGCGACGATGCCCACGGCGCCCGCCCGCGCGGGTACTACTTGCGGACGGCGCGTCGGCCCTGGGGGCCGTGGAGTAGCCCGATCGTGCTGTTCGACGCCTCGGCGGCCGACGGCGGCTACGGCGTCACCCAGCATTTCTCGACCGCCGGTGCGAGGAACCCCGACGACGGCCTCGCGGAGCCCGACCACTTCAGGGGCCGCGATGTGTTCGGCGGTGAGTACGGGCCCTACCTCATCCCGCGCTTCTTTCGCTGGGCGGGCGGACGCCTCTCGATCGTCTACGCCCACTCCAGCTGGAACCCGTACAAGGTGCACCTCATGCGAACCGTCCTCGCGCGGCCCGCGTCCACCGTCGCCCGGCCGGACCGCGGCGCCGGCCTGCCGCCACCGACGATCCGCAACGGCAACTTCGACGACGGCATCAACGGCTGGGAGCGCGTCGGCACACCGTTCCGCGTCGTGACGCTCGAAGGCCGCCACTACGTCAGCAGCTATGTGCCCCAGGGTCCCGGCGAGCAGAACGGCGACGATGTGCAGGGCGCGCTCTACCAAGACTTCACGCTCAACGACCGCACCACCACGCTCTGCTTCAGGACGCACGGCGGCGGGGTTCTGACACCGGGCGACTTCCAGACGCGCAACGTCGCCTCCGTGCGCCTGTACCACGACAACGAGATCGTCCGCGAGTCCTTCGGATGGAACAGCGACACCTACCAGGACGTCCGCTGGAACATCCAGGAATTCGCAGGAGAGCGGCTGCGGCTGGCGATCGCCGACAACGCGACCGGTCCCTGGGGCTTCATCGACGCCACCAACTTCCGGCTCGCGGGCGACAACTGCGCGCCCGGGCAGTCATGAGGGAAGCCGACATCGTGGTCGCGATGTGACCCTCGAGCGCTAGGGATCGCGAACGACCGCTTTATAAACTCGGCCCCCGGCGTCAGCGCATCGCCCACGCCGCGTTCGAGCGCCGGGCGATTCGGCACGACCCGAGCCCCTCGCCGCTCGAACTCGGCCATGATGTCCTCGACCGTGGGCGTCCCCAGCACTTCGAGCTCGCAGACCGCTCGGCGTGGCGCGAGAGTGACACCCCGGCTTCCACGACCTACAGCCGCCACCACCGCAACACCGCGGCAACCGCTCTGGAATCAGATGGCGAGGCCCGGAATCGAACCGGGGACACCACGATTTTCAGTCGTGTGCTCTACCAACTGAGCTACCTCGCCGCGCTCGGGCATGGTAGCCGCGCCGTTCTTAGATGAGAGTTCGCGCCCTGACCGAAACTCGGGCCCGCAGCCGTGTTCGGGGTATAGGAAGCACCTGGACGGGCCGAACGCCCGTCGGGTGACCCGAAGCAGCGGAAGGAACTCTCATATGCGACGCATCCTTGGGCACCGGCCTGCGCCGGGCACCATCCTTGGCGCCATCGCCCTGTTCGTGGCGATGGGCGGAGGGGCATACGCCGTCAGCGGCCCGCCCGGCCCGAACTCGGTAGGCCAGGAGGAGATCGTGACCGGCGGCGCCGGCAAGACGGAGGTGGGCACCAACGCGGTTGGACGCGCCGAGATCAGGACGGACTCCATCGCCGGCGGCAAGCTCTGCGAGCAGGGAGACGCCGGGTGCAGGCCGATCACCGGCGCCAACTTCGACGAGACGACCCTCGAGGGAGTTGCCAGCGCGACCGTGGCCGGCCGAGTGACCCAGCGCTACCGGGACCAGGCCTTCAACCTGCCGGCTGGAAGCGGGACCCAGCGCACCGTCCTCAGCCTCGAGGTGCCCGCCGGGAGCTATCTCATCCATGGCGGAACGACGGTGACCAACACCGAGGCCACGGCTCGAACGCAGGACTGCTTCGTGCGCGCGGGCGCGGACTTCGACCAGGCCACGCTGGGGCTGGGCGCCGCCGGCAGCGCCACCGACGTGGCTCGCGTGAACATGCAGCTGGTCCATACGTTCACCGCCGCGGGCACGATCGAGATGACGTGCGAGGGCGGCACCGCCGCCGGCGACATCGCGGTGCAGAACCGCAAGATCCAGGCGCATCGGGTGGCGGAGGTCTCGAACTCCGCGGCCGCCACGCCGTAGCGAACCGCGGCAGGCCGCCGGTGCCCACAGTGGGCGCCGGCGGCCCCGCCGCTCAACGCTCCCTATCGTTCGCGGCCGTGTCCGAGCACACCGGCATGGAGCACATCGGCCGCATCCCCGACCCACTGTGGAAGCGGATCGCCGCCAAGCCCGAGCGCGCGCCGGAGTACATCGCGCTGGCGGCCGCGGACCGGTTCGCCGACCCCGCCGAGCGCTGGGTGCAGGTCGCGGGGGTCGGCCACTCGCCGGAGTCGCTGGCTAAGGAGGCCTTCAAGAAGAACGTGCGGCTCTCCCGCGTGGAAGGCCTGGCGCTCGGCGTGGGTGGCATGACCACCAGCGCCGTCGAACCTCGTTGGCCTGGCCTGGATCCAGGCCCGCATGGTGTTCTTCATCGCCGCGGCCTACGGCTACGACCCGCGCCACCCCATGCGGCCGGCAGAGCTGCTGGCGCTGTGGGATATCTACCCCACCCCGGCCGACGCCCGGGCCTCGCTCGACGGCATGGGCAAAACCATGGCGCAGTCGGTCGTGGAGGCCCAGCTGGCCAGGTCGGGGCAGAGCCGGATGAGCACCAAGCTCATGCGCTACGCCGCAAAGCGAATGGCCAGGCGCGGCGCCGGCCGGCTGATCCCCTTCATCGGCGCCCCAATCAGCTCGATCCAGAACGGCGGCTCCACGAAGGAGCTGGGCAAGCGCGCGCTGGCCTTCTACGGCGGCCAGGGCTCTGCGGCCCAGCCCCAGCCCGCCGAAGCGCACAGCTGAGCCCGGGGCGCGCCCTCAGGCCTGGCCGTAGACCGGCACGGCCGCGCCGCTCATGACCGCCGACTCATCCGAGACGAGGAAGGCGATGACACGCGCGATCGCGGCCGGGGCCACCCACTTGGACCAGTCGGCGTCGGGCATCGACTCGCGGTTGGCGGGCGTGTCGATCACGCTCGGCAGGATCGCGTTGGCGCGCACCCCAAGTCCCGCGTACTCGGTGTCGAGCGCCTTCACGAAGGCGAGCACGGCGGCCTTGGCCGTCACATAGGCGGTGGCCCCCGAAAACGGGCTGAGCGCGGCGCGCGCCGACACGCACACGAAGGAGCCCGACTCCCGCTCGGCCATCCGCGGCATCGCCGCGCGCGCGAGGTTGAAGGCTGGAACGAGGTTGAGCCGCAGCATCTGCTCGAACTCCTCGAGCTCCACCTCTTCGACCTTCGGCCCGGAGGCGAAGCCGCCCACGAGGTTCACCACGGCCTCGAGGTCGTCGACTCCCTCCACGACCTCCGCGGCGCCGCCGGGATCGAGCAGGTCGGCCGTCACGAACTCCGCCCCGGCCGGGGCCTCGCCCTGCCTGTCCACCACCGTCACGGAGCGCCCGGCGGCGACCAGCTCGTCGACCACGGCACTGCCCAGCGCACCCGTTCCACCGGCCACCAAGACGCCCATGTCAGGAACCTATCCCGTCCGCGACTGCATCTACCTTCGTGACTCCTTTGGATCAACCCACTCTCACAGCCGCAAAGACGTTCGTGCGCGACCTGGCCGACGGTGCGCAGGTGGATTGCGTGTTCGAGGTGCGTGCCCTGCAGCGGCGCCAGAAGCGCAACGGAGAGCCGTTCCTCAAGCTTCAGCTCGGTGACGTCACGGGCGCCGTGGAGGGTGTGGCGTGGGAGTCCGTCGACGAGATCGCGGCCTGCGCCAAGCCCGGCTCGGCGGTCCATGTGATCGGCCGGTTCTCGGCCGACTCGCGCTACGGGTCATCCGTCACGGTGCGGTCGCTGCGTGCGGCCGAGCCCGAGGAGTTCGACCCCGCCGACCTGCTCGAGGGCCCACCCCAGCCGGCCGCCCAGATGGCCGCGGCGCTCGACGAGCTAATCGAGACCGTTCAGGACCCTCACCTGTCCCAGCTCCTGCGGCGCCTGCTGGGCGAGGGGTGCGACACCGGCGCGCGCTGGCGCGTCGCGCCCGCGGCAAAGGTCTACCACCAGGCCTACCGGCACGGGCTGCTCGAGCACTCGCTGTCGGTGGCCCAGGGCGTGAGCGCCATGGCGGCCACGTTCCCGGGAATCGATCGCGACGTGGCGGTCACGGGCGCTCTGCTGCACGACATCGGCAAGATCGAGGCCTACGAGCAGACGGGCGGGGCCATCGAGCTATCGGATGCCGGCAAGCTGCAGGGCGAGATCCCGCTGGGCTACTACCGGGTGCGGCGGGAGATCGACTCCATCGAGGGCTTCCCGGCGGAGACGGCCCAGGCCGTGCTGCACATCGTGCTCAGCCACCACGGCAAGCTCGAGCACGGGAGCCCCGTGACTCCCTGCACGCGCGAGGCCACGCTGGTCCACATGATCGACAACCTCGGCGGCACGCTCGGCAGCTTCGACCGGATCGAGAAGAGCCTCGCCGAGGGCGAGAGCTGGTCGGCATTCGACCGCGCGCTCTCGAGCGCGGCTTACTTCACCCCGCGCCGTGGGCGCGGAGACGTGTCCGAAGCCGCCTAGGCTTCGCGCCCGGCGCTACCCGAGCTTGTCGTACGCGTCCTTGCCGACGAACTTGGTCAGCTTGACCTTGTCGCCGTCGACCGTGGTCTCGGCCTGGAACGCGTACCTGGTCTGCTTGCCCTTCGACGTCTCGCGCTCATAGGTCTTCCCCTGCACCTCGCTCTCGTCGACCTGCACCTTCTTGCGGTGCTTGACGCTGTAGAACTCGATGGCCATGGGCGATCCCTCCTCGGTGGAAGCAGGACGACCCAAGGCTAGGAGACGCGTGGGACGTAAGCGCGTTCCAAGTCGCCCTTAGGGCCTCCAACCCGCAAAATGCGAGCCCCGGCCCCCCGGAAGGCGCCGTCGCAGGCGCCGACCGCGCGTATCCTGGGCCGCCAATGGCCAAGGACACCGAGAAGCTCATCCGTCAGCTGTCGCTGATCTCGTTCCTGATGGGAGAGCGCCGCCCCGTCTCCGCGCTGGAGATCCGCCAGGACGTGGAGGGCTACGCGCAGATGACCAGCGACGAGGCGTTCAACCGCCGCTTCTACGCAGACCGCGCAGAGCTCTCGTCACTGGGCATCGAGCTGAAGGTGGAGAAGCAGAGCGAGGGCTCGTTCGAGGCCGAGACCTACACGCTCCCTCCCGAGAACTTCTACCTGCCGGCCATCAAGTTCGCGGACGCCGAGCTCAGCGCGATGCGAACGGCGCTCGCGCTGCTGGACGGCGAGTTCGCCTACGCGGAGCCGCTACGGCTGGCGCTGCAGCAGCTGTCGTGGGGCAAGCCCTCGCCGCTGTCGGCGCCCGAGCACCAGTCGGTGCGCCTGGCGATGACCGCGAGCTCTGGCGGCCGGGAGCTCTCGCAGCGCCTGTCGAAGGTGGAGACGGCGATCTTTCGCCGCAAGACGATCGTGTTCGACTACTACACGATGGGCCGCGACGCCCAGGAGAAGCGCAAGGTGGACCCCTACCACCTGCTGTTCCGCGGCGGCCAGTTCTACCTGGTGGGCCACTCCCACGAGCGCGACGCGGTGCGGGTGTTTCGCCTGTCTCGGATTCGCGGCAAGGTCGGCTACAGCTCCAAGGCCGAGCACGACTTCCAGCGCCCCGACGACTTCGACCCGCGCGCGTACGCCACCCGCGCTGACTGGCAGCTGGGCGACGAGCAGGGGGTCGCTCGGATCTGGCTGTCGGACCGGATCGAGTGGCTGGTGCGCCGCCACCTGGGCCCGGACGCCGGCACGGTGGAGCAGACGGACGACGGCGTGATCTTCGAGACGCCCTACGGCGCCCCGCGGCAGCTGATCTCCTGGGTGCTGGGCCTGGGCGACCGCGCGCGGATCCTCGAGCCCGCCGAGCTGGCCGAGGAAGCGGAGGCGCGGGTGCGCATGGTGGTGGAACGCCACTCGAAGCCGATCGAGCTGGCGCGCGCGGTCAAGCGCCGCCGCAAGGAGGAGCCCAATGGCGACGGCAAGCGCGAGAGCACCATCCGGCCCGAGCGCTTCGCGCGGCTGGTCACACTCGCGGGCATCCTGATCGAGGCGGCCCGCCGCGGCGGCAAGCTCGAGCTGGCGGAGCTGTGCGAGACGCTGCAGGTAACCGAGGCCGAGCTGCGCCAGGACATCGACGTGCTCAACGTCGTGAACTTCGGCGGCGGCAGCTACGTGCTCTACGCCGAGGTCCAGGGCGGCCAGATCGAGGTCGACCCCGAGCCCTATGGCGACAACTTCGCGCGCCCGGCGCGGCTGCTGCCCCTGGAGGCCAAGGCGCTCGTGGCCGCCATCGACCTCGTCGGCGAGCACCTGCCCGAGGGCTCGCTCACCTCCGCGCGCGAGAAGATCGTGGACGCGCTGGGGCGCGACCCCGCCACCGACGGCCTGCAGATCACCACCGCCAAAGGCGACGACTCAGACATCGCACGGGTCGTGAACAGCGCCATCTCCGACCGGCGGCTGCTGGAGATCGAGCACTACAAGGAGGAGGAGGACGAGTTCACCTCGCGCACGATCGAGCCCTACCACCTGATCAACGGCACCGAGGGCTGGTACGTGCACTCGTTCGACACCTCCAAGGACGGGACCCGCTCGTTCAGGCTCGACCGCATCCGCTCGGCCAGCGTTCTGGAGGAGACCTTCGAGCCCAGGGAGGGCGTGGAGCCCGAGATGGGCGGCTGGCCCACCACGGGCGAGGTGCCGACCGCTGAGACCGCGCGCGTGTGGATCTCGCCTGAGCGCGCGCGCTGGGCGCGCGAGGACCGGCGCGTGGCCGAGGAGCTCAAGGACGGCGCCGTCATCGTGGAGTTGGCCTTCGGCGGCCACGAGTACCTGGTGTCGGAGATCCTCAAGGAGGCGGGCGACGCCGCCGTGCTCGAGCCCGAGGATGCGCGCGAGGCGGTGCTGGCCGCGGCCGAGGCACTGGCCGGCACGGTGCGCAGCTGACCCGCGCCCGGCGCTTGCCGGTAGCTTCCCGCGCTGCATGGCATCGCGGCGCGACCTGATCAAGATGACCGGCGAGGAGCTGGACGCGTTCCTGGCCGAGCAGCACATCGTCCAGGTATGCACCATCGGGCCCAACGGCCGGCCGCACATCATGCCGCTCTGGTACGTGGTCGAGGAGGGCCCGGAGCTGCGCGGCTGGACCTACGCCGCCTCCCAGAAGGCGAAGAACCTGGAGCGCGACCCGCGCGCCACCATCTCGATCGACGACGGCGTGGACTACGCCGAGCTGCGGGGAGTGATGATGGAGTGCGACGTGGAGCTCGAGCGCGACCCCGAGCGGGTGGCCGACCACGGTATCGCCCTGTTCGAGCGCTACGGCCCGGGGGGCGAGCTCGCTCCCGAGGCGCGCGAGATGGTGCTCAAGCAGGCGGGGAAGCGGGTGGGGCTGAGGTTCACGCCCACCCGCACCGTGACCTGGGACCACAGGAAGCTGGGCGGGACCTATTAGGGGTTTGATCCTGTCCGGGGGCAAGGGCACGCGCCTGCGCCCGATCACCCACACCAGCGCCAAGCAGCTGGTGCCGGTGGCCAACAAGCCCGTGCTCTTCTACGGCATCGAGGCCATGGCCGCAGCGGGCATCGACGAGGTGGGCATCATCATCGCCCCCGAGACCGGCGACGAGATCCGCGCCGCTGCCGGCGACGGCTCGGCCTTCGGCCTTCGCATCACCTACATCGAGCAGGACGAACCCCTGGGCCTGGCACATGCGGTGCTCACCGCCGAGGACTTCATCCGGGACTCGCCGTTCGTCATGTACCTCGGTGACAACCTGCTCCGCGACGGCATCTCGGAGCTGGTGGGCACGTTCCGCTCGGACTCGCCGGACGCGCTGATCCTGCTGACCCCCGTGCCGGACCCCGAGCACTATGGCGTGGCCGAGCTCCAGGACGGGCGGGTCTCCCGGCTGGTCGAGAAGCCCAGCGACCCCGCCACCAACCTGGCCCTGGTGGGGGTGTACATGTTCACCCCCGCGATCTTCGAGGCGGCGCGCTCGATCGCACCCTCGGCGCGCGGCGAGCTAGAGATCACCGACGCGATCCAGTCGCTGGTGGACGGCGGCAGCCGCGTGGACCCGCACATCGTGCACGGGTGGTGGAAGGACACCGGCCAGGTGCAGGACATGCTGGAGGCCAACCGGCTGATCCTCGACGACCTGGAGGAGAGCGTCGAGGGCGAGCTGATCGAGTCGCGGGTGGAGGGGCGCGTGTCGATCCACGCCGACGCCCGCCTGGAACGCTCGACCGTCCGCGGCCCGGCCGTGATCGGTGCCGGCGCGCACATCCGCGACGCGTACATCGGCCCCTACACGGCGATCGGCGAGGGCGTGACCATCGACCGGGCCGAGCTGGAGCACTCGATCGTGCTCGCCCAGTCGACGGTCCGCGACCTGGAGTACCGGATCGAGGCCAGCCTGATCGGCCGCAACGTGAACATCGGGCGCGGCCCGGCCCTGCCCAAGGCCTACCGGTTCGTGGTGGGCGACAGCTCGGAGATCGCAATTCTCTAGGCCGGTCCCGGCGGCGTCGCCTCGCGCCCCCACGGCTCGTGCACCCCACGGGCGTCTCGCCCCTGTGGGCCGATTGCCGCGCCCCGGAGGGTTTGAGGTGCTTGAGATCGGACACACACGCGAAACCGCAACGGAAGGGGCTTGGAGACGCAATGGCTCAAGAGGCGATGAACGACAGGCCGGTGGGTGAGCTGGTCAGGGAGCTGTCTGAGCAGACGGCGACGCTGGTGCGCAAGGAGCTGCAGCTGGCCCAGCTGGAGATGACCGAGAAGGGCAAGCGCGCCGGGATCGGCGCCGGGCTGTTCGGTGGTGCCGGGGTCGTGGCGTTGTTTGGCGGGGGCGCCCTGGTCGCGGCGATCGTGCTGCTGCTGGCCACGGCCTGGAGCCCTGGTTGTCCGCTCTGATCGTGGCGGTGGTGCTCCTCGCGGTGGCCGGCGTGGCCGCGCTCATGGGCAAGAAGCAGGTTCAGCAGGCGGTTCCGCCCCAGCCCGAGCAGGCGATCCAGAGCACCAAGCGAGATGTCGAGACCGTGAAGGGGAGGGCCGGCCGATGACCGATCCCGAGACGCGCAGCGACGCAACCGACGAGCAGCGCGAGGACGAGGCCACCAGGGCCAAGGGCCGCAAGGAGAAGGAGCTCAACGATCAGGCCATCGAGCGCGAGGCCGAGCAGAAGCACGCCGAGGAGGAGGCGCAGGCCCAGGCCGAGGCGGCCGAGCCCTCCGAGCCGGTGGACCCCGATCAGCTACGCGGCGAGATCCGGGAGACGCGGGAGGAGCTGGGTGAGACCGTGGAGGCCCTGGCGGCCAAGACCGACGTGAAGGCCCAGGCACAGGCGAAGGTCGACGAGCAGAAGGCCAAGGTCGAGGAGCAGAAGGCTCGCGCGCAGGCCAAGCTCGACGAGACGACCACACAGGTCAAGGAGAACCCGGCGCCGGCCGCCGGGATCGCGGGCGGGGTCGTGGTGCTGCTGTTGCTGATCCTGTTCCTGAGGCGGCGGGGCTCCTGATGGCCAAGGCGCTCTACATGCCGTTCAGCATCGCGTTCAGCGTGCTCGGCGGCGTCCTGGCCGGGGCGATCTTCAAGCAGATCTGGAAGCGGATCTCCGACGAGGAGGAGTCGCCCAAGGCGCTGGAGAGCGAGTACGGCTGGAGGGAGATCCTCCCGGCGGCCGCGCTGCAGGGCGCGATCTTCGCCCTGGTCAAGGCAGTCATCCAGCGCGGCGGCGCACGTGGCGTGCAAAAGGCGACCGGCTACTGGCCGGGCGACTAGGCAGGAGGCAAACTTACAGATGGCGATCGAGTACCGAGACGAACGCGAGACGGTAAGGGCCAAACGCGAGGATCGCGGCGCCGAGGACGGCCGCGCGCCGGACAGCCCCGGCGATCTGGGCGGCAGCTCCAAGAAGGACACACTGAAGCGCACGTTCAAGGCGTTCTCGGCGGACAACCTGACCGACTGGGCGGCGGCGCTGACGTACTACGGGGTGCTGGCGGTGTTCCCCGCGATCATCGCGCTGGTCTCGATCATCGGGCTCGTTGGCCCCTCGGCAACCGACCCGCTGCTGGAGAACATCGGCAAGCTGGCACCGGGTCCGGCCAAGGACATCCTGACCAGCTCGGTGGAGAACCTCCAGTCCAACCGCGGCGCGGCCGGAATCGCGTTCATCGTCGGCCTCGCGTTGGCGCTGAACTCCGCATCGTCCTACATCTCCGCGTTCGCGCGCGCGTCGAACTCGATCTACGACGTGGAGGAGGGGCGTCCGATCTGGAAGCTCAAGCCACAGCAGATCGGGATCGCGCTGGTGCTGATCCTGATGCTCGTTGTGGTCGCCGTGGCGGTGACCGTGTCCGGCCCGCTGGCCAAGGAGGCGGGCAAGCTGATCGGCGTCGGGGACTCCGCGGCCACGATCTGGGACTTCGCGAAGATCCCCCTCATCCTGCTCGTGGTGTCGCTGATGTTCTCGTTCCTCTACTGGACGGCACCTAATGTCAAGCAGCCGGGATTCAAGTTCGCCAGCCCAGGCGGGATCGTCGCGCTGGTCATCTGGATCGTCGCGTCGCTGCTGTTCGCGTTTTACGTAGCCACGTTTGCCTCCTACAACAAGACCTACGGGTCCCTCGGCGGCGTGATCGTGTTCCTGCTGTGGATCTGGATCACCAACCTCGCGATCCTCTTCGGCGCCGAGTTCAACTCCGAGCTCCAGCGCAGCCAGCAGCGCGAGGCGGGCGAGACCGCCCCGCTGGACGAGCCGTTCCTCGAGCCCCGCGACACGAGCAAGCTCGAGAAGAAGGCCGACAAGTAGCCCTCGAAAGGAGCGCCATGGCAAAGGCCAAGCGAGACCAGAAGCTCTACTCCCGCATGCGGAGGGACGGCATCCGCAAGAGCGTCGCGCGCCAGCTGTCAGAGCTACCTGGCCAGGTTCGCGGCGGCAAGCGAGCGCCCAAGCCGCTCCGGGAGGCCGTCGAGAGGCTGGAGGGCGCCGTTTCGGAGCTACGCGGCCACACCGGCAGCGGCGACCGGAGCGCCGCTGCGCGCAAGGCCGCCAAGACCCGTCGCGCCAAGGCTGAGAGCCGCCGCGCGTCCGCCCGCAAGGGTGCCCGCAAACGGGCGCGAGGCTAGTCCTCCACGACCGAAGCCGAGGTGAACCGCGCCTGCGCCCCCTTGGCGCCGCCGGCCGTGAGCGCCGGCCGCGCGGATTCCTCGATCGGGCCGCGGATGAAGCCGCGGGTTAGCTGCTGCCAGGTCAGGCCGTCGGGTGAGAGCTCGAACAGGAAGCGGTTGCCGCGCGCCACCATCCGCAGGTGCAGGCGCGGCACGGCGGGCACGGCCACCGATGCCAGCCGCCTGGCGCGGCCGGCCTTGCGCCGCCAGACGGTGGCGCGCGCGCGCCCGGCCGACATCCCGATGACCTCGTAGCCGTCGCGGAAGCTGGCCACGCCGCCCTGCGCGTCGGCGACCAGTGCGTCCCGGTCGAGCACCGCCACGGCGGTGTAGCGCTCGGTGCCGATCCTGCGGCCCAGCACCGCGGCGTCGGGGCGGTCGCCGTTCGCCCCGGCAGCCGTGAGCCGCAGGCCGTCGCCCGTTTCGATCCGCGGCGGGTTCGCCAGTCGCCACTCCCAGTCGATGGCCAGCGGCCCGGAAAACGCGTCGGAGAAGCCGGTGCTCGGGGCTCCGGGAGCGGGCGCGGGCACCCGCCGCCCGGGGCCGATGCGAGGCCAGCCGTCGGCACCGATCCTGAACGGTGCGGCCAGCAGCTGGCGGCCCGCGATCCGGGCCGCGCCGTCGCGGAATGCGTGGAAGAAGGCCAGGCGCCCGCCCGCCCCGTCGTCGACCACGGTGGCGTGGCCGGGGCAGTTCCAGCCGTTGCCGCCGCGCAGGATCGGCTTGCCCGGCCGCTTGCGCCACGGGCCGAGCAGCCTGCGTGAGCGCGCCGCCCCCACCGCGTAGGCACAGTCGCGCGAGCAGCAGAAGTTGCCGGCATAGAGGAGGTGGAACCAGCCCCGCGAGCGCACCACTTGGGGCGCCTCGACCACCGTGCCCTCCCAGCGCCGATCGGCGCGGAACAGCTCTCGCGGGCGGCCGAGCAGCTTCCTGCCGTCCTCTCGCAGCCGTTGGGCCAGGATCGGCGTGGGCCGCCCAAACTCGTTGCCGTCCTCCTTGAAGAGGAGGTGCAGCCTCCCCCGCTCGTCACGGACCGGATGCGGGTCGATGGAGCCGTAGCGCGAGCAGCGCAGCGGGCGGCCCGCGTCCCTCCACGGGCCCGCCGGGCTGACCGCCGTGGCCACACCCAGGCACATCCAATTGCCGCGCCGGCGCCGCGGCAGAGCGCTGTAGAAGACGGCATAGCGGCCGCCCACCCGGGCCAGCTCCGGCGCCCAGAAGTCGCTGCGCGCCCAGCGGGGGCGGACGGTGAACACCGCGCCGGACAGGCGCCAGTCGCGCAGGTTGGAGGACCGCACGACGCGGAAGATCGGCGCCCAGTCGTCGGTGGTGGTCACGGCCAGGTGCTCGCCGCCCACGCGGATGATCGAGGGATCGGGCCACTCGCCCGCCAGCAGCGGCGCCGGGAGGGCCAGCACAGCGCCGGTCGCGACCCTGGCTAGCCCTTGGCGCAGCACTGGCCGCACCATAGATCACCGGTGCCACGGCATCCGGGCCGTGATATTGCTTTGGCGGTGAAGCTGCTCGTCTTCGGGGCGGCGGGCATGCTCGGGCAGGATTTCGTGCGTGCAGCCGCGCTCGCCAACCACGAGGTCGCACCCCTGGATCGCGCGGCCGCGGACGTGACGGACGCGGCAGCCGTGCTCGAGGCCGTCCGCGCTCGGAAGCCGGACGCGGTCGTGAACTGCGCCGCGTATACGAATGTCGATGGAGCGGAGGCCGAGCGCGACGCGGCGCTGCGGGTTAACGCCGACGGCGCCCGCAACGTGGCCAAGGCCGCGGCCGAGGTGGGCGCGGCGGTCCTCTACCCCTCCACCGACTACGTCTTCGACGGAACCAAGGGCGCGGCCTACGTGGAGTCGGACGAGCCCGCGCCGGCGTCCAGCTACGGCTCGTCCAAGCTCATCGGCGAGGTCGAGACCGCGGCCGCCACTCACCACCACTTCATCGTCCGCACCTCCTGGCTGTTCGGCGTGGCGGGCAAGAACTTCGTGCGCACCATGCTCGACCTCGGCCGGCGGGAGGACCAGGTGGCCGTGGTGCGGGACCAGACCGGCTCGCCCACGTGGACCGCCCACCTGGCCGAAGGCATGGTGCGCCTGCTGTCCACGCGCGCCTACGGGCTGCACCACATGGCGTCCGGCGGCAGCTGCACCTGGTACGACTTCGCCATGGCGATCTTCGAGGATGCCGGCGTGGACTGCCGGGTGATGTCCACCACCACGGCCGAGATCGGCCGGCCCGCACCCCGTCCCGAGTACTCCGTGCTCGCGACCCAATGGGAGGACGCGATCTACCTGCCCGACTGGCGCGACGGCCTGCGCGGCTACCTGGCGGAGGAGGCGGCGTGAAGCTGCTGGTCACCGGGGGAGCCGGGTTCATCGGCTCCACCTATGTCCGCCTGGCCAGTGCCGAGCACGACGTGGTGGTGCTGGACAAGCTCACCTACGCCGGCCGCCGCGAGAACCTCGAGGAGGACGTTCCGCTGATCGTGGGCGCCATCGAGGACCCCGACGCCGTCCGCGAGGCCATGGAGGGCTGCGACGCCGTGGTCAACTTCGCGGCCGAGTCCCACGTGGACCGCTCGATCGTGGGCCAGGACCCGTTCGCAGTCGCCCACGTGATCGGCACCGGCGTGCTGCTCGACGCCGCGCGCGAGCTCGGCGTAGGGCGTTACCTGCAGGTGTCCACGGACGAGGTGTACGGATCGATCGACTCCGGCAGCTTCACCGAGACCTCGCCTCTGGACCCCTCCTCTCCCTACAGCGCCACCAAGGCGGGGGGCGACCTGCTGGTGTCGGCCCACGCGCACACCCACGGCATCGAAGCGGTCATCTGCCGCGGGTCGAACAACTACGGGCCGCGCCAGTACCCGGAGAAGCTCATCCCCCTGTGCGTCCTCAACGCCCTGCACGGCGACCCGCTGCCCGTGTACGGCGACGGCCAGCAGGTCCGAAACTGGCTGTTCGTGGAGGACTTCGCGCGCGCCATCCACCTGGTGCTCGAGCGCGGCACGCCGGGCAACGCCTACAACGTGGGCGGGCCGGACGAGTGCGAGAACATCGAGGTGGTCAGGCGGATCCTCGACCTGACTGGCCGTGACGAGTCGCTGATCGAGTACGTGAAGGACCGTCCGGGTCACGACCGCCGCTACTCGCTGGCCTCCGACAAGGTGCGCGAGCTGGGCTGGGAGGCGCAGACGCACTTCGGCGAGGGCCTCGAGCGGACTGTCGACTGGTATCGCGACAACGAGCCCTGGTGGGCGCCCATCCGCTCGGGCGAGTACCGCGAGTACTACGAGCGCCAGTACGGCCGCGCGCTGGGCTAGAGCCCCCAGGCGGCCGACACCCCATCAGTAGCCTCACCTGGGTGTACCGCGACGACCCGCCCGCGCTCGAGCTCCGTGACCTGACCAAGCGCTACGACGACGGCACGCTCGCGCTCGAGGGCTTCGACCTGACCGTGCCCGACGGAGCGTTCTTCGGGCTGCTGGGGCCCAACGGCGCAGGCAAGACCACGGCCATCAGCGCCATCTGCAACCTGATCCGGGTGACCGCGGGCGAGGTACTGGTGTTCGGCGAGCCGGCCGCATCGCTGGAGGCCCGGAGCTGGATCGGGCTGGCCGAGCAGGAGATCAACCTGGACCGCTTCCTCAGCGTGCGCGAGACGCTGGTGTACCACGGCGGCTACTTCGGCATGGCGAAGGCGGACGCCGGCGAGCGCGCCGACGAGATGATCGAGGTGTTCGACCTGGGCGCGAAGGCCAACGTGCGCGCGCCCAGGCTCTCGGGCGGCCAGCGCCGGCGGCTGCTGCTGGCGCGCGCGCTCATGCACCGCCCGCGGCTGGTGATCCTCGACGAGCCCACCGCCGGCGTGGACTACGAGCTGCGGCTGGAGCTGTGGAGCTACATCCGCCGGCTGCACAGCGAGGGCACCACGATCCTCCTGACCACGCACTACCTCGAGGAGGCCGAGGCGCTGTGCGAGGAGATCGCGCTCATCCGCGGCGGCCGGCTGATTGCGCGCGACAGCGCCGACGGCCTGCGCGACCACTACGGCGCCAGCACCCTGGCCGACGTGTACGTGAAGGCGATGGAGCTCTCGTGAACGGCGCCACGGGCCTGGCCTGGCTGGCGCGGCGGGAGACCCTGCGGGTGTCGAAGCTGTGGACCCAGACCATCCTCGCGCCGGTAGTTGCCTCGCTGCTGTTCATCGTCGTATTCGGACTGTCGCTGGGCGGGCGGATCGAGAGCGTGGGCGACGTGAAGTACGAGGTGTTCATCGTGCCCGGCCTGATCGCCATGGCCATGGTGCAGGCCGCGTATGCCAACAACGCCTCCACGATCTTCCAGGCCCGCTTCGACCGTTACGTCAACGACGTGCTCAGCGCGCCAATGCACCCCTGGCAGATGACGCTGGGCTTCGTGGTGGGCGGCATCTACCGGGCCTTCGCGATCGGGCTGGCGCTGCTGGTGCTGTGCATCGCCGTGACCGGTGTGCCCGTGGAGCGACCGCTGGCGCTCATGGCCGCCGTGGCGCTCGGGCTGGTGCTGTTCGCCGCGCTGGGCACGGTGGTGGGCATCTACGCCGAGAGCTGGGACCACACCACCTTCATCGCCAACATCGTGATCCTGCCACTGGCCTTCGTGGGCGGGGTCTTCTACTCGGTCGAGCTGCTGCCCTCCCCGTGGGAGGAGTTGTCGCACTTCAATCCCGTCTTCTACCTCGTGCAGGCGGTGCGCTTCGGCTTCCTCGGCCAGAGCGACGTGAGCGTGTGGCTGTCGCTGGGGGTCACGGCCGCGCTGGCCGTGCCGGCCTACCTGTGGGCGCTGTGGCTGTTTCGAAGCGGGCGCAAGCTCAAGGCCTAGCCGCGTTAGAGGCCCGGGTCGAGGGCTGCCGGCGCTGCCCGCGGCTGGTGGAGTGGCGCGAGCGGGTGGCGCGCGAGAAGCGGGCCGCCTACCGCGACGAGGACTACTGGGGCCGGCCCGTGGCGGGGTTCGGCGACCCCGCGGCGCGGGTCTACGTGCTGGGCCTGGCGCCCGCGGCGCACGGCGGCAACCGCACCGGCCGCGTATTCACCGGCGACCGCTCGGGAGACTGGCTGTTCGGCGCTCTGCATCGAGCGGGGTTCGCCAACCGGCCCACCTCCGAGCGCCGCGGCGACGGCTTGATGCTCCGGGATGCCTTCGTCTCCGCCGCCGTGCGCTGCGCGCCGCCGGCCAACAAGCCGCTTCCCTCCGAGCGCGACGAGTGCCTGCCCTACGCCGCCCGCGAGCTGGAGCTGCTGCCGGTGCGGGTGATCGTCTGCCTCGGCGGTTTCGCATGGGACGCCGCGCTGCGCCTGACCGGGCCGCACCCGCCGCCGAAGCCGCGGTTCGGCCACGCTGCGGAGCACGAACTGGCCGACGGCCGCACGTTGGTGGGCTGCTATCACCCCAGCCAGCAGAACACGTTCACGGGCCGCCTGACGGAGGAGATGATGGACACGGTGCTGGCGCGGGCGGCGGACCTGGCGGCGCAATAGCATCATCCCGTGGGCACCCTGCGTCACGGCGAGCACCTGATCCAGGTCACGCGCTTCGGGATCGTCAACTGCTACTTGGTGCGCGAGGAGGACGGCTTCACGCTGGTGGACACTGGCCTGCCGCGGTCGGCCAAGGCCCTGCTGGGAGCCGCCCATGAGGCCGGTGGAGAGATCGCCCGGATCGTGCTCACACACGCGCACGGGGACCACGCGGGCTCAGTCGATGCCGTGCGCGAGGAGCTGCCGGGAGTCGAGCTGTCGATCTCCGAGCGCGAGTCGCGGCTGCTGGCAGGCGACATGTCGCTCGAGGCCGCCGAGGCCCAGACCAAGCTGCGCGGCAGCTTCCCGAAGGTCGCGGCCAAGCCGGACCGACTGCTCAATCCGGGTGACCGCGTCGGCGCGCTGGAGGTCGTGGCCGCGCCCGGCCACACGCCGGGCCAGATCGCCCTGCTGGACATCCGGGACCGGGCGCTCATTGCCGGCGACGCCTTCCAGACCCTGGGAGGCGTGGCCGTAGCGGGCGTGCTGCGACCTGCCTTCCCGCTCCCGGCAATGGCCACGTGGCACCTGCCCACGGCGCTGGCGAGCGCCCGCGCGCTGCGCGCGCTGGACCCGAGCCGCCTGGCCGTGGGCCACGGCCGCGTGCTCGCGCACCCCGCGCCCGAGATGGACGCGGCCATCGCCACCGCGGCGCAGAAGGCCGACTAGCTTCGAGCGGTACGCTCGAGGGTCGCATGGCGGCCGACCCCCTCGCATCGTTCACACAGCAGGTCAGGGAGTGGTTCGGTCGCGCGTTCGCCGAGCCAACAGAGGCGCAGCGCCAGGCCTGGCCTGCCATCGCAGGCGGCGAGCACGTGATCGTGTCCGCCCCCACCGGCTCCGGCAAGACGCTTGCCGCGTTCCTCTGGGGTCTCGACCGCCTGGTGGCCGAGCCCGCATCGGAGCGTCGCACCCGCCTGGTGTACGTGTCGCCGCTCAAGGCGCTCTCGTACGACGTGGAGAAGAACCTGCGCGCCCCGCTGAAGGGCATCGGCGGCGACATAACGGTGGGCATCCGCACCGGCGACACCCCGCAGAAGGAGCGTCAGGCGATGCTGCGCAACCCGCCGGACGTGCTCATCACCACGCCCGAGTCGCTCTACCTCATGCTCACCTCCCGGGCGCGCGAGACGCTGGCCGGCGTGGAGTGGTGCATCGTCGACGAGATCCACGCGGTGGCGCGCACCAAGCGGGGCTCGCACCTGGCCCTGTCGCTCGAGCGCCTGGAGCACGCCTCCGACCACACCGTGCAGCGAATCGGCCTGTCGGCCACACAGCGGCCGCTGGAGGAGGTGGGGCGCTTCCTGGTGGGCGCCGGACGCGACTGCAGGGTCGTGGACACGGGCGTCCGCAAGCCGCTGGACCTGGAGATCCGCGTGCCCGTGGACGACATGCGCGAGCCGGCTGCTCCCGACGCAGAGGACCCGGCAGCAGGGGGCACGGGCACCTCCGCGGGCGGCGGCGACCTGGTGGGCATCGGCCGCGGCGAGCCCGAGGAGACCGGCGCCACTCGGCGGTCGATCTGGCCGGCGATCTATCCGGAGCTGCTGGAGCTCGTGCAGTCGCATCGCTCGACGATCGTGTTCGTGAACAACCGCCGCGGCGCCGAGCGACTGGCGGTGCGCTTGAACGAGCTGGCGGGCGAGGAGGGTAAGCCCGCCGAGATCGCGCGTGCCCATCACGGCTCGCTGGCGCGCGAGGAGCGGCTGGTGGTGGAGGACCTGTTGAAGTCGGGCGAGCTGCCCTGCCTCGTGGCCACCTCGTCGCTGGAGCTGGGCATCGACATGGGCGCGGTGGACCTGGTGCTGCAGGTGGAGTCGCCTAAGTCGGTGACCGCCGGGCTTCAGCGCATCGGGCGCGCCGGGCACAACGTGGGCGACGTGTCGAAGGGGCGGATCTTCCCCAAGTTCAGGGCGGACCTGCTGGAGTGCGCCGTGGTGGCGCGCCGGATGCGCGATGGCGAGATCGAGACCACCGTGGTGCCCCGCAACGCCCTGGACGTCCTGGCCCAGCAGATCGTGGCGATGACGGCCACCGGGGACGAGTGGCGGGTGCCCGAGCTGCATGACCTGGTCCGGCGGGCCTACCCCTATGCCGACCTGTCGCGCGAGCTCCTTGACAGCGTGCTGGACATGCTCGACGGGCGCTATCCCTCGGAGGAGTTCGCCGAGCTGCGCCCGCGGATCGTGTGGGACCGGGTGCAGGACACGGTCCGTGCCCGCAAGGGAGCGCTGCAGCTGGCGGTCACCAACGCGGGAACGATTCCCGACCGCGGGCTCTACGGCGTGCACTTGCCCGACGGGCGCCGGGTGGGCGAGCTGGACGAGGAGATGGTCTACGAGGCCCGCCCGGGACAGACGTTCATGCTTGGAGCCTCCACCTGGCGGATCGAGGAGATCACCCGCGATCGCGTGATCGTCTCCCCCGCTCCCGGCGCGCCCGGCGCGCTGCCGTTCTGGCGCGGCGACGGAGTGGGGCGCCCCGTGGAGCTGGGCCGGGCGATCGGAGAGTTCTCGCGCACGGCGGTGGATCGCGAGCCCGCCGAGCTGGCTGAGGAGTACGACCTGGACGAGCGCGCCGCGCGCAACCTGGTGACCTACCTGCGCGAGCAGCGCGAGGCCACGCGCGTGGTGCCCTCGGACCGCACGATCGTGATCGAGCGCTTCCGCGATGAGATCGGCGACTGGCGCCTGTGCGTGCTCTCCCCGTTCGGCGGCCGCGTGCACGCGGCCTGGGGGCTGGCGCTCTCGGCTCGCATCCGCGACCGCTTCGGGCTGGAGTCCGATGCCATCTGGTCGGACGACGGCATCGTGGTGCATCTGCCCGACGCCGACGAGCCGCCCGGCGCGGAGCTCGTGCTGGTGGAGCCCGACGAGCTGGAGGAGCTGGTGGTGCGAGAGCTCTCGTCCTCGGCGCTCTACGGCGCGCGGTTCCGCGAGAACGCCGCCCGCGCGCTGTTACTGCCGCGCGCCTACCCGGGGAAACGCACCCCGCTGTGGCAGCAGCGGCTCAAGGCCCAGTCGCTGCTGGAAGTGGCCAAGGGCTACGGCCAATTCCCGATCGTGCTCGAGACCTACCGCGAATGCCTGCGCGACGTGCTGGACCTGCCGGCGCTCGAGGAGCTGTTGCGCGGCCTGCACCGGCGCGAGATCTCCCTGGTCGAGGCCGAGACCCAGCGCGCGTCGCCATTCGCCTCGTCGCTGCTGTTCGACTACGTGGCCACGTACATGTACGAAGGCGACACGCCCAATGCCGAGCGGCGCGCCGCAGCGCTGTCGCTGGACCGCGACCTGCTTCGCGAGCTGCTCGGCCAGGAGGAGCTGCGCGACCTGATCGACCCGGCCGCCCTTGCCGAGGTC
The DNA here is from genome assembly GCA_963755215.1 of uncultured Thermoleophilaceae bacterium. Taxonomy (GTDB): domain Bacteria; phylum Actinomycetota; class Thermoleophilia; order Solirubrobacterales; family Thermoleophilaceae; genus JAAYBF01. The sequence goes on along the minus strand of CAVWIW010000010.1, from coordinate 283,905 downwards.
GAGGCCGACCTGCAGCGGCTGTCCGAGCGCACGGGCGCGGCCAACTCGGACGGCCTGCACGACGTGCTCCGCGCGGTGGGTGACCTGACCGTGGACGAGGCCCAGGCGCGCTGCCTGGGGGCGGTGTCGGCCAAGCGCATGCTCAACGACCTGGAGGGCGAACGGCGAGCGGTTTCCATGCGCATCGGCGGCCAGGAACGCTGGATCGCCTCCGAGGACGCGGGCATTTATCGCGACGCCTTCGGCGCCGTGCCGCCGGGTGGGCTGCCAGCGGCGTTCCTGGAGGAGCAGGAGGACCCGGTCGGGCGGATCGTGCGCCGCTTCGCCCGCACCCATGGCCCGTTCACCACGCGCGAGCTGGCCGACCGCTACGCCGTGGACCCGGGCCCGGTGCTGCGAGAGCTGGAGCGCACCGGGAACCTGGTGCGCGGCGAGCTGCGCCCCGGGGGCTCGGAGCGAGAGTGGTGTGACTCGGACGTGCTGCGGCGCCTGCGGCGCGCGTCGCTGGCGGCCCTGCGCAAGGAGGTGGAGCCCGCCGAGCAGCGGGCGCTGGCCCGGTTCCTGCCGGCCTGGCAGGGCGTGGACGCCTCCCCGCCCGGAGGCGCCGGCGTGGACAGGCTCCGGGAGGTGCTGGTGTCGCTGCAGGGGGTGGCGCTGGCACCCGAGGTGTGGGAGCGCGACGTGCTGCCAAGGCGCGCCGGGGCCTACTCGCCGGCGTGGCTCGACCAGCTCTGCGCTTCCGGCGAGCTCGTCTGGGTGGGCGCCGGCTCGCTCGGGCGTCGCTCCGGCAAGGTCGCCCTGCTGTTCCGCGAGGACGCGCGCTGGCTGGGGGCGCCCCCGGTGAAGGCCGAGCGCCCGGCCGAGCCGTTGCACGACGCCATCCGGGCGCGCCTGGAGGCGGGAGCCTCGTTCTGGTCGGACCTGCTGGCCGACGTCGCGGACGCCGACCCGATCGAGCTCCAGGAGGCGCTCTGGGACCTGGTCTGGGTCGGGGAGGTGAGCAACGACGCCTTCGCACCCCTCAGGGCGCCCCGGCTGGCCCTGGCCCGCGAGCAGCGCGACGCCGGGCGGCGGTTCGCCCGCCGGAGGCGGCCTGGTGCGCCCCAGGTGCAGGGACGGTGGGCGCTCACGGCGCCCCTGTTCGCCGACTCCCCGCAGCACGGGCCGCGCATGCGCGCCGTGTCGGAGGTGCTCCTGGAGCGCTACGGCATCGTCACGCGCGAGACCGTCCTGGCCGAGGGCATTCCGGGCGGGTTCGCCTCCCTCTACAGCGAGCTTGCCAACCTGGAGACGCTCGGCACAGCACGTCGCGGCTACTTCGTCGAGGGCCTGGGCGGCGCCCAGTTCGCGCTGCCGGCGGCGATCGAGCGGCTGCGCGGCCTGAGGGCCGATGACCCGGCGGGGCCGCTGGTGCTGGCGGTCACCGATCCCGCCAACCCGTTCGGCGCGACCCTGCCGTGGCCGCGGCGAGAGGGATCCGATCAGGGTGGCCGGCGCCCAAGCCGCGTGCCCGGCGCGTACGTGGTCTCGCTGGACGCCGAGCCGGTGCTCTACGTAGAGCGCGGCGGCAAGGGCCTGGTGGCGCTGCGCGACGCCTTCGACTCCTCCGGTCAGCCCGAGCCGTGGCTCACGGAGGCCCTTGCGGCGCTCGCGGACCACGTGCGCCGCGGTCGGCTGCGGCGCCTCGGCCTCGAGCGTTTCGACGGGGAGCCCGTGGTGGGCTCGGCGCTCGAGGGGCTGCTGGTGGAGATCGGGTTCCGCCAGGGCCCGCGCCGCCTAACCTTGAGCGCATGATGCTCGTTGACACCCGCGACGAGCGGCCCGAGGACCAGCCATCCTGGGAGCCCAACTGGGGCGTGTGGTGGCGTGGCACCGCGGCGGCGATCCTCGGGGTGGCCGCGTTCTCCACCGCGGGGATCGTGTCGGTGCTTCTGATCTTCGCCGCCGTGTACTTCGCGTGCCGCGCCGTGGACGTCGCGCTGCCGTACCCGCTCGGGCTCACCGAGTGGCGTCAGTAGCAGCGGGCGTCGGTGCTCGGTGCTCGGTGCTCGGTGCTCGGTGCTCGGTGCTCGGGCACCGAAACAACCGGCCCGAAAGCTCACCGCCGTGTCAGTGACTGTGACGAACAGGTAACGGTCGACCGTGGCCTTGGCTAACGACCCGCCCGCCCCGAAATGAAAGGTCGGAAACGTCCCATATCGGCCGCTTTCGGGCCACTCAGTCTCCGCCAGCCGATCCCGACGTAACGATCACAACAGCCCGGTCACGAACGCGACAGCACCGCAACACCCACACACCCCTCGGTGCCCGCCGTAGGACCGCGCCCGAACCGCACGGCCCGCCGACGCAAGACCGAGCGGCCGGCGACGCCGACCAGCGACCAAACCCCCGCCCCTCCGTACCCTCAGAACCCATGCCCGAGGGGGACACCATCCGCTACGCGGCCAACCGGATCGGCGCGGCCCTGCTGGACCGGGACGATCCGCAGCGTGGAGACGCCAAATCCCCGTCACGCCCTCGACCGCTGGCCCCAGCGCCTCGGCGGCCGTGCCCTCCGGACCGTGGACGCTCACGGAAAGCACCTGTTCCTGCGCTTCGAGGGCGACCTGACCCTGCATTCGCACCTGCGGATGACCGGCAAGTGGGGCGTGTACGAGCGCGGCCAGCGCTGGCGGCGCTCGCCCCGCCGCGCCTGGCTCGTGATCCGTACCGAGCGCCACGAGGTGGTCCAGTTCGACGGGCCGGTGCTCGAGCTGATGACCGAGTCGCGCACTCGCTTCGACCAGCGCCTGGCCGCCCTCGGGCCGGACATCCTGGCCGACGACCTCGACGAGCGCGCCTTCCTGCGCCGCCTGCGCGAAGACGATCAGACCCGCGGTATCGGCGACGCCCTGCTCGATCAGCGCAACGTCGCGGGCATCGGGAACATGTGGAAGGCGGAGGGCTGCTTCGCTGCGGGTATCGACCCGTGGCGAAGGCTCCAGACGTATCCGACCAGGAGGCGCTCGCGGTCGTGCGCGCCGCGCGGCCGCGCGATGCAGGAGTCCGCGCGCCACGGCCCGCGCGAGACAGTGCGCCGTCTACGACCGCGCCGGCCTGCCCTGCCCTCGCTGCGGCACGACGATCCGCGCGCGCGGGCAGGGCGACGACAACCGCACGACCTTCTGGTGCCCCGGATGCCAGGCTGATTCGCGTCGGGCACAAGGGCGCCGACCACGTGGCGCCCGGCAACACCATCGAGAGCTTCGAGGCAGCGCTCGAGTGCGGCGTGGACATGATCGAGTTCGACGTCCTGCCGCTGCGCGACGGGAGCCTCGTGCTGGCGCACGACTACCAGGACGCCCGCGTCGCGCACGCCGCTCACACTCGCCGAGGGGCTCGACCACTTCGCGGGCGAGGCCTACGGCGGCGTCGAGCTCGACGTGGACCTCAAGCTGCCGGGCTACGAGCGCGAGGTGGTGGAGGGCCTCGCGACCGCGGCCTGACCGAGCGCGCGCTCATCTCCTCCACCTACCCCGACAGCCTCGCGTACGGTCGGTGAGCTCGCGCCCGGCACGCGGCGCGGATGGTCGGTGCCGCGCGCTCGGCGTGACTACACGAAGAGCCTGGTGTGGGCGGTGCCCGCGTACGCGGCGCTGCGATGGGTGCGCGCCGGCCTGCCGAGCAAGGCCGCACGGGCCGTGCGGGCCGGGGACTGCGAGGCGCTCATGGCCCACCGGCTGCTGGTGAGCCCGCTGCTGGTCGCGCGCATCCACGAGGCCGGCGGCCAGCTGTACGTCTGGACCGTTGACGACGCCGAGGAGATCGCCCGCCTGGAGGCGCTCGGCGTGGACGCCGTGATCACCAACGACCCGCGGTTGTTCAGCCCCTGATCACGCAGGCCGCGTCGGAGCGGCCCTTGGGGTCGCCGCCCTCCACGCCGCTTCATGCCCCGGCGGGTTGTCCGCTCGGCGCGCTCCACCACTGTGTAGCGCCTGCCCTTCTTGCGGCGCGCCCGCCACTGGAAGGCCACCTCGCCGCGCAGCCTGAACGCCTGCCCGTCGGGCGGGTCGGCGAACTTGAAGCTGTAGCCCGCCTGGGTCGAGCTTGAAGCGCGCGCTGCCCACGTAGCGCCAGCCCGTGCCGCTGCGGGTGTCCAGCCAGCGGTTGCGGGCGAAGCTGAACCACTGCACGCGAAAGCGCATGTAGAGGCGCTCGCGGCGGCCGTTGCCGGGCATGCTGGCGCGGATCCCGATCACCCCCGGCGAGGCCTTGGTGTCGCACACGTTCACGGTCGCCCAGAGGTCCTTCGAGCGCGGCCTGCGCTCCGGCAGGGGCCATGCCGGACAGGCCGAGGCGAGCAGCGCGACGAGTAGGTGCCGTGGGCGGGGCATCGCGCTCATCCTGGCGAACTCCAGCCGCGGATGCGCCACTCTGTGACGGATCCGGCGCTCGCACGTAGTGGGAGCGTGAACGGAGCGGTGGCGGAGCGCGTGCCAAGCCTGGCCGGGGACATCATCCACGGACTCTTCGAGGCCCTGTACGAGCGCACCTTCCCGCAGGTCTATGCGTACGTCGCCTCGCTGCTGCGCGATCGCACCGCGGCCGAGGACGTAACTGCGCAGGCCTACGAGCGCGCGTACCGCCGCCGGCGCAGCTTTCGCGCGGCGCGCGGGAGCCCCGAGGCGTGGCTGTTCGGCATCGCCCGCAACGCCGCCCTCGACGAGCTGCGCGCGCCGCAAGCGCACGCCGCGCCTATCGAGGCGAGGTCGAAGGACCGCCGTGGCGGACCGGCGCACGACGCACGCCGAGCTGGCGCATCCAGCGCGAGGTCGTCCGCGCGGCCCTGGCCGGCCTCGATCCGCGCGAGCGCGACCTGGTGGCGCTCAAGTTCATGGGCGGGCTCACCAACGCCGAGATCGCCGGTGTGCTCGGCACCTCGGAGTCCAACGCTGGCACCGAGCTGCATCGGACCCTTACGAAGCTGCGGGAGGCCTGCCATGAGCGAGCGTGACGCCACCATCACCGACGAGCCCTCGAGCGCGAGTTCGAGGCGCTCGCGGCGGCGCTGCGCGCGGACGCGCCGCGCCCACGGACGGCTCGCCCACGACCTCGACGAACGCGTGCGCGCAGGTTTTCCGCGCAGCCGCCGCGTCGACCCCTCGCCATTGCCTGCGCTGCGCCGACCACCGATGCCGCCGTGGCGGGCGCGTCCCTCTCGCATGCTGGCGGTGTCGCGTGCTCGTGATGGCGAACCCGTCGGCGATGCTGGCGGTGCTGGCGGCGACGGCGTGCCCGACGTTGCGCCCGGCAGCCCGCAAGCCCGAGCCCAGGCGGAGCCCGGCCGCCTCCGGGCGGCGGGGGCAGCGTCCTCGGCCGCGCCCCCGCACCCGAGCGGGCCCGACGGCGACTTCGCGCCGGGCGAGCGCAGCCGCCGTCGAGCGCTCCGCCCTCGTCCTGGCCGGTGCGCCACCCGACCGCCTCGACCGCGTGGCGGACGGTGTCGCGCGGTCACCGACCGCTACGGCGGCTACGTGCTAGGCTCGTCGCTCCCAACGGGCGAGGGCGGCGGCGAACGGCAACTTCGAGCTGCGTATCCCGGCACGCAGCCTGCAGCCCGCGCTGCGCGACCTCGCCGAGCTGGGCGAGGTCCGCTCGCGAACCCAGTCCGGCGCAGGACGTCACGCGCCAGTTCGCGTCAGCCGCCGAGATCGCCTGGAGGGTGCACGTGCGGAACGCCGGAGCCTGCTGCGCCGCCTGGAGCGCGCCGACACGGACGCCGAGGCCGAGGCCCTAGGCGCCGGCTCGACCTGAATGCGGGCGAGATGCGCGGCCTGCGCGGCCAGGTGCGCGAGCTACGCGCGCGCACCGACTACGCGGCCGTGAGCGTGACCCTGGAGCGCGAGGCGCCGATGGCGCGGGCGGCGGTCGGGCGACGATGGCCTCGGCGGTGCGCTAGACGACGCGCTCGGCTCGCTGGAGGCTCCGTGGAGATCGCCGATCAGGGTGCTGGGCGTGGCGATCCCGCTCGGCGCTACTCGCGGCGCTCGCCTGGGCTGGCCGCCCGCGTCGCGCAGCGGCGCCGGCGCGAGGCCGCCCTTGCCCTAGCGACGGCCTCCGCGGCCGGTTTGCGACCGCCGCTTCTCGCGCGACGCCCGCCGCCCTACCCAGCCGCAGGCCAGCCGCCGCGCCGACTCCAACCGCACCGGGAACTCCGCCCCTACCCCTCCCGCTCCATCCGCACCGGGAACCCCTCCGCAGCCACCGCGCTGCGATCTCTGCCCCGTGGTCCGGCCCGCGCGTCTGCATCACGAGCTGGATCGCCGTCTCGCGCACGTGGAGGTCGATGCCGTCACGCAGGTGCTCCACCTCCACCACGTTGCCGCCGTGCTCCGCGACCAGCGCCAGCAGCCGAGCCAGCGCGCCAGGACGGTCCGGCACCGTCGTTGCCAGGACCATCCGCCGACCGGCCGAGGTCTCCCCCATGCGGATGCATTCCGCCAGCAGCGACGCGTCCACGTTCCCGCCGGACAGCACCGCGCAGGCGTCGCCCTCACGGCGGGCAGCTCCACCTTGCCCGCCAGCAGCGCGGCCACGCCCACCGCGCCCGCACCCTCCACCACGAGCTTGGACCGCTCCAGCAGCAGCACCATGGCCTCGGCCACCTCGTCGTCGCTCACGGTCACCACCTGGTCCACGTAGCGGTCCACCAGCGGCAGCGTGACCTCACCCGGCCGCTTCACCGCGATCCCGTCGCAGATCGTGTTCACGCCTCGGGCCGGCACGGGCTCGTGCGCCTCGAGCGACGGCGGGTACGGAGCGCAGGCATCGGACTGGACGCCCACCACCCGCAGGCCGTCGATGAGCTGCCGGGCGGCGATCGCGATGCCGCTGATGAGCCCGCCGCCGCCGAGCGGCACCACCACCAGCCGCGTGTCCGGCGCCTGGGCGGCAAGCTCCAGGCCCACGGTGCCCTGGCCGGCCACGACCACCGGGTCGTCGAAGGCGTGTACGAGCGCGCGCCCCTCCTCGGCAGCCAGGCCGCGCGCTACCTCCGCGGCCTCGTCGATTGCGCCGTCCACCAGCAGCACCTCGCCGCCGTACTGGCGCACCGCGGCCACCTTGGCCACCGGCGCGGCGGCCGGCATGACCAGCTTTGCCCCAGCGCCGGCGGAGCGGGCGGCGAAGGCCACCGCCTGGGCGTGGTTGCCGGCGCTGGCGGCCACCAGCCGCGCGCGGCTTCCCCCCTCGGGCATGCGGAGCAGCGCGTTGAAGGCGCCGCGGGCCTTGAACGAGCCCGTGAGCTGCAGGTTCTCGGCCTTGACCGACACGCGTCCGCCCACCCGGCGCGACAGCTCCCCGGCGGGCAGCACGGGCGTGCGGCGCACGCGGCCCTCCAGCACGCGCGCCGCGCGCTGAACGTCCTCCGGGCTGACCGCCTCACGGGTCACCGCCATCCTTATGTGATTATGCGCCTATGCAGGAAGGGCAGGACACAGCGACCCTGCTCGCCCACGCCGAGGTCTTCTCGGAGCTGGAAGAACGCGAGCTGGTAGAGGTCTCCCAGGTGGCGGTGCCGCGCTCGTTCCAGCGCGGCGAGGTGATCTTCCGCGAGGGCGACGACGGCGACACCTGTTACGTGGTCCGCACCGGCTCGGTGAGCATCCGCCGCGAGCACATGGACGGTCGCACCCTGGCGCTGGCGGAGCTGCGGACAGGAGCCATCTTCGGAGAGCTGGCCATGTTCGGCGGCGAGACCCGCTCGGCCACCGCGGAGGCGCTGGAGCCCACGACGCTCGTGGCGGTCCTCAGCGGCGACATGCAGCGGGTCCTGCGCTCGACCCCGGACATCGCGTTCAAGATGCTCGGTGCGCTGGCCGAGCGCGTCCGGCGCGCCAACGAGCGCCTGCTTCAGCAGAGCTTCCAGACCGTGGCCGGCCGGGTGGCGAGCGCGCTGCTCACGCAGGCGATCGCGCGTCAGGCCGAGGGCGCCGGCGAGACCGAGGTCCTGATCAAGGCGACGCAGGCCGAGATCGCCCAGCTGGCCGGCACCTCGCGCGAGAGCGCCAGCCGTTTCCTCGCCACGCTCGAGCGCGAGGGTGTGGTGGCCCTCGGCCGCGGCAAGGTGACCGTTCATGAGCCCGCGCGCCTCAGAGCCTTCATCCACTGAGCTGGCCCGCCGCCGCGGGCGGATGGTCGAGCGCCAGCTGCGCCGGCGCGGGATCGAGGACGAGCGCGTCATGGACGCGATGGGCGCGGTCCCGCGCGAGCGCTTCGTTCCCGAGGCCCAGCGGTCGCGTGCCTACCGCGATGGCGCGCTCCCGATCGGCGAGGGGCAGACCGTCTCACAGCCCTGGATCGTCGCGCGGATGGCGGAGCTGCTGGAGCTGGAGGGCCCCGAGCGGGTGCTGGAGGTGGGCACGGGCTCCGGCTACGCCGCCGCCGTGCTGGCACGGCTGTGCTCGCACGTGGTCACGATCGAGCGCCACGCCGCTCTCGCCCGTCGGGCCGAGGGGAACACTGGCGGAGCTGAGCATCCGCAACGTGGAGGTCCGCACCGGCGACGGGTCCGCCGGCGTCCCCGATCGCGCGCCCTTCGACGCCATCTCGGTGACCGCCGCCGCCACTGACGGCCCACCGCAGCGCGCTGGTCGATCAGCTGGCGCTGGGAGCGCCGCTGGTGTGCCCGATCGAGCGCGGCGCGGGCGAGCGGCTGGTGCGGATCCGCGACGGGCGCGAGGAGACCATCGCGCCGGTGCGCTTCGTGCCGCTGGTGGAGGGCGAGTCCTGAAACGCGAGGCCTCGGCCGGCGGGGTGGTCGTGCGCTCGGCGGACGGGCGACGCGAGATCGCCGTGGTGAGCCCTCGCCGGGGCGTGCTGGCGCTGCCAAAGGGGCATCCCGACGCGGGCGAGACGCTCGAGCAGGCGGCCACTCGCGAGGTGCGGGAGGAGGCGGGAGTGGTTGCCGAGCCGGTCCAGCCGCTGGGGGAGATCCGCTACTGGTACACGCTGAGCGGAGAGCGGGTGCTCAAGACGGTCACGTTCTTCCTCTTCGACTATCGCTCCGGAAGCGTGGAGGACCACGACGACGAGGTGGAGTCGGCCGCCTGGATGCCGCTGGAGGAGGCGCGCCGAGGCGCTCTCCTACAAGGGTGAGCGAGAGATTGCGGCGAAGGCGCTGGCCCTGGGCGAGCCGTAGACTGCGGCGCCGTGTTCGTCCTCAACTTCTACTCGGCGGTGTTCACCGACCAGCTCAAGCGCGGCCGCAAGACGGCCACGATCAGGGTCGGCGACAAGAGCAAGAAGTACCGCAAGGGCGAGGTCGTGCTGGTCACGGTCGGGTTCCAGCACTCGCCCCGCGAGCGCATCTTCGAGGCCGTGATCGACGGCGTCGAGGTCAAGCGGGTGCGTGACCTCTCGCCGCGCGACATCGAGCACGACAATCCCGAGTTCCGGCGCCTGGACGAGACGGTCCACTTCCTCGAGCAGATCTATGGCCGCAAGGTCGAGGAGGACGACGTGGTCACGGTCGTCCGCTTCTCGCAGATCTCAGACCGCCCGCCGGAGATCGCCCAGCGGATGCAGCCCGGTCCGCACCAGAACTGAGGCGAGGGTGGACCGGTCACTGGCGCGACGCCTGGTCGCGTTCGCCGTGGGGCTGGCGTTCGCCGACGCCTCGATCGTCGTGCTGGCGCTCCCGCAGATCGTCGGCGAGCTCGATACCACGATCTCGCGTGTCACGTGGGTGATCATCTCCTACAACGTCGCGCTGATCGTCGGCGTGCTGGCGTACCTCCCGGTCGCGCGCAGGATCAGCTCGTCGCAGGCGCTGGTGGCGGGGCTGGCCCTGTTCGGCCTGGCCTCCATCGGGTGCGGCATCGCCGACGACCTGAAGACGCTGGTGGCACTGCGCGCCGTGCAGGGCATCGGCGGCGCAGTGCTGCTGTGCGCCTCGCTGCCGATGCTCGCGGCCGCCGCGCGTCCCGGTGAGTCGCCCACCGCCCGGTGGGCCGCGGCGGCGGCCCTGGGCGCGGCCATCGGCCCCGCTGCCGGAGGCGTCCTGACCCAGGTCTTCGACTGGCGCGCCATCTTCCTGGCCCAGGCCCCCGCCGCCGCGCTGGCCATCGCGGCCCTCGTTGCGGCTCGCCTTCCAGCGCTGGAGCCGGAGGGTGGCGATGCGGGGGGACCGCGCGCAGTGCGCCCCGGGCTGGCCAACCTGGCTCTGCTCCTGCTCTCGGCCGGGCTCATAGGCGCCCTGTTCCTCGTGGTGATCCTGTTGATCGACGTCTGGCGGCTCGAGCCGCTGGGCGCGGCGGCGGTGGTAAGCGCCCTGCCGCTGGGGACGGTCCTCGTGGAGCGCGTGGCCCGCGGGCGGTCGCCCATCGCGCTGGGCAGTGCCGGCGCGATCCTGCTGGCGGTCGGGCTGTTCGGCATCTCGCTCCTGGACCACCGCCAGCTGGGCTGGGTCATCCTGGCGCTGGCTCTCTGCGGTGCGGGCATCGGACTCGCGTTCACGACCCTCTCCGATTCCGCGTTGACCGGCGAGGGCCCCGCTACGTCGCGCGCGGGGATCACCGTGGCCGCCCGCGACGCCGGCCTGATCGTGGGCCTTCTCGTCCTGACCCCGATCTTCGTCAACGACCTCGACAAGGCCCCCGGGCGCGCCGTGCCGCAGGTCGCCATCGCGATCTACGGGTCGCCGCTGCCCAAGGAGCGCAAGGACGACTTGGCAGACGAGCTGCTCAAGGCCTACGCCGGGACGCCGCAGGGCCGCCTCCCCGACCTCGACACGGCGTTCGCCAACGTCGCTCGCGCCGACCCCTCCCAGGCGGGCGAGCTCGAGACGATCCAGGAGGAGGTCGAGTCGATCATCGAGCGAGCGGCCACCAGCAGCTTCCAGCGCCCGTTGCGCTACAGCGCGCTCTTCGCCCTGCTCGTGGTTCCGGTGCTGGCGATCCGGTTCTTCTACACCCGCCGGCGGCTGACGCCGCAGCTGCAATAGCGGCGCGCGCCTCGCGCTACTCCACCTCCACCTCCTGCAGCATGCCCTTGGCCACGTGCGGCGGGCCCCCGGCGCGATCTGCGATGAAGCAGACCAGGGCGTACTTGCCCTTGCGGAGCTCCAGCTGGGCCACCTGCTTCGTGCCGCCGTCGATCACGGCGGTGCCGGTGACCTGGTCGAAGTTCACAGGCGGCGGTCCCGATGGCTCCCCCTGGTCCGACAGCGCCTTGCGCACCTCGGCCAGGGTCGCCCCCTTGGCGTAGGGGACCGCGATCACGTGATGCGGCTCCTTGCCCACGTTGTCGAAGGTGACCTGCGCAGTGCCCGCCTTGAGGCCCTCGGCGACGAAGCCGTACTCCTTCGCGGAGATCGTGACCGGTGCGCCGGGCACCTCGCCACCCGCCTCGCCGGTCACCTGGAACTCCGCCGTGCCGCCGTTGCGGCTGGGGCTGGTGTCGAGGACGAAGTGCTTGCCGGGCTGGAGCAGGTCCGTGGCCGTGGCGGACTTGCCGGGCGCGACGGTGCCCACGCCCCCGGCCGCGCGCAGCCATTCGGGAAGGGGCTTGCCCTCGCCGCTGGCGTCGATCGCCTTAAGCACCTGACCCACCGTCTGATCGCCCTCCACGCGGATGATCTGGGCGTCGTGCGGTGCCTTGCCGGTGTTGCGCAGCGACACCGTCGACCGCTCCGGCCTCGAGCGACTTGGGCACGCTCAGCCGCGAGCCCTTGTCCACCTCGGTGACCTCCACGGCCAGCTTGGCCGGCGCCGACGAGTCGGCGGACGAGTCGTCTTCGTCGTCGTCTCCGCAGGCGGCTACGAACACCAGAGAGAGGGCGGCAAACAGGATGGCGAGCAGGCGAGGCACGGGGGCGGGTCCTTTCGACGCGGGGCCAGTTGTGAAAGGGCAACTTACGGCCCCGGTCCGGACGGATCCACAGACCGCCCCAATCCGCACGCCGGCCTTGCGTCAGCGCGGCCGGCCGGAACCTTGGCACTCTGGTTGCTAGAGTGCCAGCCGATCCACGGAAAGTCAGTCCCAGACGGAGGTTTCGCATGAAGCTCAAGCCCTTGGGCGATCGTTTGATCGTCCAGGCGATCGAGGAGGAGGAGACGACCGCAAGCGGCATCGTCCTCCCCGACACCGCCAAGGAGAAGCCCCAGCGCGGCAAGGTGCTCGCCGTTGGGGATGGCCGCTACGACGAGGACGGCGAGAAGCGGATCCCGCTCGACGTCGCCGAGGGCGACGAGGTCCTCTACTCGAAGTACGGCGGCACAGAGGTCAACGTGGAGGGCGAGGACCTGCTCGTGCTCCGCGAGTCGGACGTCCTGGCCAAGGTCGCCGGCTAGACAACTTCAAGGACACGGAGGAACTCACATGGCTCACAAGGAGCTGAAGTACGCCCAGGAGGCGCGCACAGCGCTTCAGGAGGGCGTCGACGCAGTGGCCGACGCGGTGAAGGTCACGCTCGGCCCGAAGGGACGCTACGTAGTGCTCGACAAGAAGTTCGGCGCCCCCACCATCACCAACGACGGCGTCACGATCGCTCGCGAGATCGAGGTCGAGGACGTCTTCCGCAACCAGGGCGCCCAGCTGGTCCGCGAGGTCGCGACAGCGACCAACGACGTGGCCGGCGACGGCACCACCACGGCCACCGTGCTCGCGCAGCAGATCGTGCGCTCGGGCCTGCAGAACGTGGCCGCCGGCGCCAACCCGCTGGGCCTCAAGCGCGGCATCGAGAAGGCCGTGGACCAGGTCGTGGAGAACATCGGCAAGCAGTCCACCGAGATCTCCGGCAAGGACCAGATCGCCCGCGTGGCGGCCATCTCGGCGGCCGACGACGAGATCGGCGACGTGATCGCCGACGCGATCGACAAGGTCGGCAAGGACGGCGTCGTGAACGTCGAGGAGGGCCAGACGTTCGGCATGGACCTCGAGTTCACCGAGGGCATGCAGTTCGACAAGGGCTACATCTCGCCCTACATGGTCACCGACCAGGACCGCATGGAGGCGGTGCTCGAGGACCCGTACGTCCTGATCGCCAACCAGAAGATCGGCTCGGTGCGGGACGTGCTGCCGGTGCTCGAGCAGGTGATCCAGGCCGGCAAGCCGATCCTGATCATCGCCGAGGACGTGGAGGGCGAGGCGCTCGCCACGCTCGTGGTCAACAAGCTCCGCGGCACGTTCACCGGCGTCGCGGTCAAGGCCCCCGGCTTCGGCGACCGCCGCAAGCGCATGCTCGAGGACATCGCGATCCTCACGCGGCGGCGAGGTCATCACCGAGGAGATGGGCCTCAAGCTGGAGAACACCCAGCTGTCCCAGCTCGGCCGTGCCCGTCGCGTCGTGGTGCCAAGGACACCACCACGATCGTGGACGGCGCCGGTGACAGCGAGGGCATCAAGGGCCGCATCAACCAGATCAAGAACGAGATCGAGAACACCGACTCGGACTTCGATCGCGAGAAGCTCCAGGAGCGGCTGGCCAAGCTGGCCGGCGGCGTGGCCGTCGTGAAGGTCGGAGCGGCCACCGAGACCGAGATGAAGGAGAAGAAGCACCGCGTCGAGGACGCGCTGCAGGCCACCCGCGCCGCCCTCGAGGAGGGCATCGTGCCGGGCGGCGGCGTCGCGCTGCTGCGGGCTTCGGACGCGGTCAAGGTCGACGCTCTCGAGGGCGACGAGCAGACGGGCGCGCGGATCATCCTCCGCGCGCTCGAGGAGCCCGTCCGCCAGCTGGCGCAGAACGCCGGCCTGGAGGGCTCGGTCGTGGTCAACGAGGTCCGCAAGGCCAAGAAGAGCCACGGCCTGAACGCCGACACCGGCGAGATCGTGGACCTCGTGGCCGCCGGCGTGATCGACCCCGCGATGGTCACGCGCTCGGCGCTGCAGAACGCAGCCTCGATCGCGAAGAACATCCTCACCACCGAGGCGATCGTCGCCGAGATGCCCGAGAAGGACGGCGGGCGGGATGCCCGGCGGGATGCCCGGCGGCATGGACGGGATGATGTAGGGAGCCAAGCGCTTCCGCAGTACGCGCGAGGGCCCCGCTTCGGCGGGGCCCTCGCCGTTTCAGGGCCGCCCAGCGGTCCGATTGCCGAGACTTTCCTCTACACTGCGTTTAGCTTTTCTTCAACGCGGTATTGAGGGACTAAATGACCGACCTCCGTGACCCCGAGCAGTTCGCCCGCGCGTACAGAGAGCATGCGGGCGCAATGCTCAGCCGCCGCCAACCGCGTGCTGCGGGACCCCGCTGCGGCCGAGGATGTCGTGCAGGACGTGTTCATGCACCTGTGGCGCAAGCCCGACGGCTTCGACCAGGCCGTGGCTCGCTCGCGAGCTACCTCACGATGATGGCCCGCAGCCGGGCGCTCGATCGCTGGCGCACGCGCAGTGCGCGCGAGGCCGCCGTTGAGCGGTCCAAGGCCGAGCACGCCGCGGACGCCACTGTCGCCGAGGACGCCGCTGACCCGGTCATCCGCCGCGACAGCCCGCCAGCGGGTTCTGCGCGCGCTCGACGCCCTGCCGGGCGAGCAGCGCGAGGCAGTGCTGCTGGCCTTCGGCAAGGGCCTCACCGCTCGCGAGATCGCGCACGCGGCCGGCGTGCCCGCTGGGCACCGTCAAGAGCCGGGTGCGACTGGGCCTGCAGAAGGCCCGAGCAGAGCTTGTAGCCGCCGCGTGACGGGCGCCGGCCTGACGATCCGCGAGGTCGTTCAGCGCACCGGCGTCGAGGCACCAACCCTGCGGATGTGGGAGCAGCGACACGGGTTCCCAGAGCCAGAGCGGCTGCCGAGCGGCCACCGCCGCTATTCGGCCGCGTGACGTGGAGCTCATCCAGCGCGTGACCCGCGACCGCGGGGCGGGCATGGAGCTGCGGGCCGCGATCGAGGCGCGTCAAGGGCGCTGCGGGCAAGGCCGGAAGCGACGACGAGTCGATCTACGCCAGGCTGCGCAAGCGGCGCCCGGAGCTCACGCCGTACCTGATGCCCAAGCAGACGCTCGTGGGGCTCAGCCACGCGATCGAGGACGAGTGCGGCGCCAATGCGCAGCGGGCGATGCTGTTCGCCAGCTTCCAGCGCGAGCGCTTCTACCGCCAGGCCGAGGCGCGCTGGCGCGATCTGGCAGCCACCGCCGAGTGCGCGGTGGTCATGGCCGACTTCCCCGCGCTGCGGCGGCGGAAGGGAGCCCCGTCGGAGGTGCCGATCGACCGCGCCGACCCGATCGGGCGTGAGTGGTCGGTCGATCTGCGACGCACCCGGCTTCGCCGCGCTGCTGTCGGCGCTGGGAGCGCCCCGGGCAGGACGAGGTGCGGGATCCAGACCGAGCCTTCGAGACGGTTTGGAGCATCGAACCCGAGCTGGTGCGCGACGCGGCGCTGGTGGCATGCGCCATCGCCGAGCGGGCGGCGCCGGAGGTCACGGACGGGATCACAGAGCGCCTCGAGGAGCCGGTGCGCGCGGGCGCGCCGCAGACCGGGACTGCTCACCAACCTGGCGAGCCGGATGGTGGCCTACGTGGGCGGCGGCGACGCTATGCGGCTCCCAGCACCGCACTCATCCGCAGCGGGTTGACGCCCAGCGCCTCGGCGTCGGCGGTGCCGCGCGAGGTGGTCATCGGCTCCTCCATCAGCTCCGCCTCCTCCCAGGTGGCGAAGCTGCCGCTGCCGGCAAGCCGCTCCAGCAGCCGCAGCGAGCCGCGAACGACCGGCAACGGCAGGTGCACCAGCGTCCTCCGCCGGCCCGTGGGGCGCAGGGTGATCCGCACGATGTCGTCGTAGGAGAGCGACTGGGGGCCGGCCAGGTCGAACTCGGCACGGCGCTCCAGCGTGCCGCCCCAGCGCAGCGACCACGCAGTCGGCCACGTCCTCCGCCCAGATGGGCTGGAACAGGGACCGCCCGGAGCCCGAGATCGGCATGGCGGGCAGCAGCGCCAGGCGCTCGAGCAGCGTGAGCCACTGGATCTCCGGGCGTGTAGACGATCGAGGGCGAGAACACCACCGTGTCCATGCCCGACCTCTCCACCGCCGCGCCGCGCCAGCGCCTTGGCCCGGAAGAAGCGAGTGCGGCGACTGCAGGGTGGCCCCCATCGCCGAGGCGAACACGAACCGGCGCGCGCCGGCGCGCTCGGCGGCTCGCACCAGGCGGAGCGTGGCCACTGCGTTCAGCTCCTCGATCGACCCGCGCGGCTGGTCGCGGATCGAGGCGGCCAGGTGCACCACCGTGTTGACCCCGCGCATGGCGTTGCGAAACGAGGACGGGTCGCCCAGGTCGCCGAGCGCCAGTCTGCACCCGCACGCGGTCGGCTCCCAGCCGCCTCGGGTCGCGTACGAGGCAGCGCACCGGATCGGGGCCGGCGGTCAGCCGTCGCAGCAGCGCGCGGCCGACCGTACCCGTGGCGCCCGTGAGCAGGATCACGCAGGCCAGCCTAGATGACCGATTTGGCTGCCGCCCGGCCGGAGGGCGGCGCCGTCCGCGAACCGGGCCGAGTGTAGAATCCCGCCCTCGCTCGGCTTCCGGTCGAGCCCAACCGGACACGAACTCGCGAAGGAACTGAACCCATGGCTTACGTCATCGCAGAGCCCTGCATCGGCCAGAAGGACAACTCGTGCGTCGAGGTCTGCCCGGTCGACTGCATCCACCCCACGCCGGACGAGCCCGACTACGACAAGGTCGAGCAGCTCTACATCGACCCCGAGGAGTGCATCGACTGCGACGCCTGCGTCGAGGCCTGCCCCGTGGACGCCTGCTTCGCCGAGGACCAGTTGCCCGACGAGTGGACCAAGTTCACCGAGGTCAACGCGCAGTACTTCAAGAGCGCGGCCGGCTGAGCGCCATAGGCCCTACTGGGCCATCGGCAGCGCGGTGCCCGTGACCTCGGGCACGCCCGCCAGCGGCGGCGCCCGACGGCTCCTGAGACACGGCCAGCTGCCTGCGGCGTGGCGGCGATGAGGCCGCGCGCCGCGTGGCGCAGCGCCTGCGCGGCCGGCGCGTCCGGGTCCTCGAGCACCAGCGGCCGGCCCTCGTCGGCCGCCACGCGCAGCTCCTCCTGAATCGGCACCTTGCCCAGCAGCGGCACGTCGAGTTCGTCGGCCAGCTCCTGGCCGCCGCCCTCCCCGAAGATCGTGAAGCGCTCTCCGGCCGGGGTGGTGAAGCCGCTCATGTTCTCGATCACGCCGGTGATCTCGAGGTCGTAGCGCAGAGCGGTGTCCGCCGCGCGCTTGGCCACCTTCTGCGCGGCCGGCTGCGGGGTGGTCACGATCACGAAGCGCGCCTGCGGGAAGCAGCTGCGCAAGCGTCATCGACACGTCGCCGGTGCCGGGCGGCAGGTCGATCAGCAGATAGTCCAGCTCGCCCCAGTCCACGTCCTCGAGGAACTGGCGGATCGCCTTGTGGAGCATCGGCCCGCGCCAGGTGATGGCCTGGTCCTGCGTCTCGAGGAAGAACTCGATCGAGATCGCGCCCACGCCGCCCGGACCCTCCAGCGGGATGATCTTCCGCTCGGCGGACACCGATGGGCCGCCCGTGCACGCCCAGCATGCGGGGGATCGAGTAGCCCCAGACGTCGGCGTCCATGGCGGCGGACCGCTTGCCCTCGGCCTGTAGCGCGCAGGCCAGGTTGGCGGTCACGGTGGACTTGCCCACACCGCCCTTGCCCGAGCCGACGCAGATCACGTTCTTCACCCGGGCGAGCGCGCCCTGGGGCAGCGGCCCCGCGGCCGAGGCGCTGCTGGAGCGTGCTCTTCTCGTCGGCGCTGAGCACGTCGAAGTCGACGCTCACGCCGGACACGCCGTCGAGAGCGCCGACGTTCTCGGTCACGGCCTGCTCGAAGTGGGAGCGGATCGGGCAGCCGGGGGTGGTGAGCGAGACACGCACGTGCACGCTGGCCGCCCTCGCGGCGACTCGATCGAGCGGACCATCCCGAGCTCGACGATGTCCTTGCGCAGCTCCGGATCGATGACCTTGGTCAGCGCAGCGCGAATCTGGGCCTCGGTCGCGCATGCGTCGCATTCTCGCAGAGGCCGGCCGCGGGCCTACCCACGCCCGGCGACCCCCGGAAGGCAAACGGGGCCCCCCGAAGGGGACCCCGTCTACTGAGGGAGGAGAGATACTGCTACTGCCGACGGAGATATGAGGTCGGCAGTCTCATCCCGGCGCGGTCTCTCCGGCCGCCCGGGGGGAAGGTGGCGCTAGGCCAGGCTCGACACCTGCTCCTGCGCGCGCTTGGCGAGCCGGTCGGCGTTCCTCTCCACGTCGCGCCGGACCGACTTCACCTGACGCTCGGCGTCGCGGCGGTTGCGCTTGACGACGCGCTTGGCCTGGTTGCGACGCTGGCGCAGCTCGCGCTCGACGCGGGTGCGGGTGCGCTTGACCTCGCGCACGACGCGGTTGCGGGCGGTGTTGCCCCGACGCTCGAACTTCTTGAGGTCGGTGCTCACCTGGCGCTGGAGCTTGGTGAGCTCGCGCTCCGCGGTGTCGCGCTGGGTGTACGGCTTGGCAGCGTCGACGACGCTGTCGCGTGCGACCAGCGCGGCGCCGACCGGAATCAGCACTGCCCGCTCGGCCTGAGCGGCCACGGCCTCGACCGTGAACACACCGGTCTCGGCGCCGGTCTCGACCGTGCGCGCGGCCGAACGGGCCGTGCGGCGGGCGGAGGCCTGCGTGGTCTTCGCGCTGGCGGTGGTGGCGCGACGACGGCGGGTGGCCGCGGCGCGCTTGCCGGCGGCGGTCCGCTGGGTGGCGGTCGTGTTGCGCTTACGGGTGGCGGCGGCCTTCTTGGCGGCCGCGCGCCTCTGTGTGGGGGTCTGCTGTGCCATCTGTGGGCCTCTCCTTCCCGGTCTACCGGGAGGTCGTGTCTGGGATCTTATTAGATCTAAGGTCGATAGTTGTATACCACCGAACACATGTTTGTAAACCCCAGGGCCGCTGGGGTTACGCGGCGGTGAACGGCGGGGGTCGGTGCTCGGGCACCGAGGGAACCGGTCCGGCCGCTCGAGGCATCGGCGCACCATTTACCGGGTCCATAGACCGTGCAGATGGCGCGTTGCCGACCACAGCGCCAGGCGCGACGGCGTCGCTGCCCCTCGCTGCCCGCCGTGGGCGGAGCCCCGCGCACCCCGACCGGCCCGGGCCCACCGCCGACCAGCGGCGGCCGACCGCCTACGAGCTCAGCGCCGCCGCCGAGACACGGGTCACCCAGTCGCCGGGGCGCTCGAGCTCAGCCAGCGTCGGGAGCGAATCCGGCCCCGCCAGACGCGGTTCACCAGGTCGATCCCGCCCTCGGCCGCCACCGCCTCGCAGAAGTCCTTGCCCAGCTCGTACTGGCGCATCTTCAGGTCCATCCCCAGGAGCCGCATGAGGATCCGCTCGGGAGCCGAGCGGCTGGCGCGACGGCGGGTCATGGCCTCGCGCAGTCCCTCGTGCTCGGGCACGAGCTCCGGGGCCAGCGCGTCCATGAGGTGCTCCGCGTGCCCTTCGACCATCGCCATGGCCGCCTGGACGCGATCGAGGAGGCGGCGCTGCTCACCGGTCTGGACGAGCGCAGCAAGCCCGCCCTCGCGGAAGCGTGCCGCCAGCTCGGCCAGGCTGGGCAGCGAGGGCAAGCCGCCCGCCGACCCGTGCTCGATCCGCACGTCGACGGTCGCGAGGTAGTCGCGCAGCAGCTCGCCGAGGTGGTCGCGCAGCCAGGAATCGAGCCGAACTGCAGCGCGTGGACGAGCTCATGGATGGCCACCCATCGCAGGAAGCTCTCGCGGTCGGCCTGGAGCTCGGTGGCCGC
The DNA here is from genome assembly GCA_963755215.1 of uncultured Thermoleophilaceae bacterium. Lineage (GTDB taxonomy): Bacteria > Actinomycetota > Thermoleophilia > Solirubrobacterales > Thermoleophilaceae > JAAYBF01. Next base: position 264,155 of record CAVWIW010000010.1, on the reverse strand, counting down.
CGCGGCCAGGTTGGGCGCCACGAACAGCAGCCGCGGCGGGGGTCGTCGGGGCCCACGAGCGACAGCTCGTACTGCCCCAGCACACGCTGCGACATGTAGCCGCTGACCAGGCCCACCTCGGCGGCCAGCGTCACGCTGGCGCCGGCGCGCAGCGCCCCCGCGAAGGGCCCGCTGGTGGCGTCCAGGCGAGCGCCCAGCCGCTCGGCCACCGGATCGATTAGCGGCGCCAGAGCGGTAACGCTGGCCTCGGCCCACTCTGCGCGTCCGAGCACCTCGGCCGGGGGGAGCGGCGCCGTGAGCGCGAGCTTGCGAGCGCTCCGCCACCTCGGGCTCGAGCTCGCGCGCCATCGCCGCCATGTCGGCGCCCAGGTCCGGCACGTCGTCCGACCGAGCCGCGAAGCGCGCAATCTGCCGGGCGATGCTCCAGTCGACCATCAGGAGGGAATCTAGAGGGCGGGCAACTCCTGCTCGCGCTCCAGCGACCGGGGCGAAGGGGTCGCCCGCATCCGCCAGCCGCTCCAGCACCGCCGGCGCATCCAGCGACAAAGTGTCCACCTCCCCGGATTCGACCTCGTCCCAAGTGAGCGGCGCAGGAGACCGTGGGGCGCTCGCGCGCCCGCAGGGACAGGGGCCCGACGGTGGTCTTGCTGCGGGCGTTCTGGCTCCAGTCGATGAACACCTTCCCGGTGCGCTCGCTCTTGCGCATCACGGACACCACCAGGTCGCGGTGTGCGCGCCTGGAGCAGCTTTGCGAGTGCGTGGGCGAACGGCTTGGTGTCGTCGTAACCGACGTCGGAGTTCAGCGGGATGTACACCTGCATCCCCTTCGAGCCGGAGGTCTTCGCGTAGCAGTCCAGGCTCAGCTGGCCCAGTAGGTCGCGCAACAGCAGCGCCACCTCGCAGCACTCGGCCAGCCCCGCGGGCGGGCCGGGGTCGAGGTCGAAGGCCACCACGGTCGGGCGATCCGGCGTCCGCCGCGAGGGCCAGCGAGGGATGCAGCTCCAGGTCGGCCAGGTTGGCCAGCCAGATGAGCGTGGGCAGGTCGTCGCAGAGCACGAAGTCGATCGTGCGGTCCCCCGCCGCAATGGCCTCGGAGCGCACCCACTCGGGCGCGTGCGAGGGCTTCTGCTTCTCGTAGAAGTGACCCGCGTCCACTCCGTTCGGGTAGCGCTTGAGGGTGAGCGCCCTGCCCCGGAGGTGGGGCAGCAGCCAGGGCGCCGCGCGCGTGTAGTAGTCGATCACGTGCCCCTTGGTGAAGCCGACCTCGGGGTAGAGGACCTTGTCCAGGTTCGAGAGCCGCAGGCGCCGGCCCTCGACCTCCACCTCGACGGCTGTCGCCGCCATCTACTTCTTGGCGGTGGAGCGCTTGCTCTTGGTGGAGCGCGACTTGGAGCCGTTCGAGGAGGCGGCCTTGGACTTCTTGGCGGTGGACTTCGCCTTGGGCTTGGCCTTCGGCCTGGCGCCGTCGGTGGACTTCGAGTCAGACTTGGACGTGCCGCCCTGGCGCTTGGCGTTCGCGATCGACGCCTCCAGCGCAGCCATCAGGTCGGGCACCTCGGCAGGCTCCTCCTCCGGCTCCTGGACCGCGATCTCCTTGCCCTCGGCCTTGCGCTCGATCATCTCCAGCACGGCCACGCGGTACTCGTCCCGGTACTTGTCCGGGTCGAACTCCGCTGCCAGGGAGTCGATGAGCTGCATGGCCATCGCCACCTCCTTCTTGGTGGTCTTGGCCGGCTCGACGTCACCCTCGCCCAGGGAGTCGGGCGACACGACCTCGTCGCCGAACAGCAGCGTCTCCATGGTCAGCACGCCGTCGCGCGGGCGGATGGCCACCAGATTCTCCTTGGAGCGGATGACCACGCGTGCGATCGCGACCCGCTCGGAGTCCTTGAGCGCCTGCAGCAGCAGCGCGTAGGGCTTCTCGGCCCCGGTGCCCGGCATCAGGTAATAGGGGTGGTCGTAGTAGATCGGGTCGATCTGGTCCATCTCCACGAAGTCCGAGATCTCGATCGTGCGGGTCTTCTTGGGCTCGATCGCCTCGAGCTCCTCCGGGCGGATGACCACGTAGCGGTCCGGGCTGAGCTCGTACCCCTTGACGAGCTTCTCGTAGGGGACCTCCTCGCCCGTCTTTGGGTTCACGCGCTTCTGCTGGATCCGCGAGCCCGTCTCGGAGTCGAGTTGGTGGAAGCGAACCGTCTTGCGCGAGACCGCGCTGAAGAGCTTCACCGGGATGTTCACGAGGCCGAATGAGATCGCCCCGCTCCAGATCGCGCGTGCCATGCCCCAACCGTACCCGTCCCGAGCCAAGCTGGACGCCACGGCAAGCGCGGTTGCGCTCAGCCCTCGCGCACGACGGCCGCCGGATCCACGTCGGGGCGCAGGCCCTTGAACGAGGGAGCCCGCAGGGTTCCCGTGCGAGTCCACTCCGCGAACTGCACCTGGGCCACCAGCCGCGGCTCCACGAAGACCGTGCCCCTGGGCGGCTGCCGGCCGTCGAACGGCGAGTCCTCGCGCCGCAGCCCTTCGAGCTCGCGCATGGTTGCGGCCAGCGTCTCCGCCGTGAAGCCGCTGCCCACGCGGCCGGCGTACAGCAGGCGCCCATCGTCATGGACGCCGACCGCCAGCGCGCCGAGCGTGGTGGAGCGCGTGCCCTCACCGGGGAGCCACCCGCCGACCACGACCTCCTGCGACGGGCGGACCTTGACCTTGATCCACGCCGACGACCGGCGGCCCGGCTCGTACGGGGAGTCCAGGCGCTTGGCCACGACCCCCTCCAGCCCCTGGGCCTTACCGGCCTCCAGCAGCGCCGCGCCGTCTCCCTCGCGGTGCGCGGGGGCCCGCCAGCTCGGCCCGTCGAGCTGGAGTGCCGCCAGCAGCTTGCGGCGGTCCGCGTAGGGCAACGTCAGGGTGGAGTGGCCCTCCAGCCAGAGCAGGTCGAAGGCGACGTATGCCACCGGCACGTCGCGCATACGCCTCTTCACCGCAGACGCCGACGCCAGGTTCATCCGCGCCTGGAGGCGCTCGAAGCTCGGCCGGCCGCGCGAGTCGAAGGCGACGACCTCGCCGTCCAGGATGGTGCGCCGCGAGCCCAATGCCTCGCCCAGCCCGCGAACCTCCGGATAGCGGGAGGTGAAGTCGGTGCCGTTGCGGCCGGTGAGGGTCACGTGCCCCGCGTCCACGTGGGCGATCGCCCGTACGCCGTCCCACTTGACCTCGAATGCGTAGCCGGAGTCGTCGCCGGGCAGCTCGCCCACGCGCGCCAGCATCGGGGCGATGGCGTCCGGCATGGGACCCGCGGCGGGGTCGGCCGGGGGGTCCATCCGGTGGATCATCCAGTCCTTGCCGCGGGTCTGGAACAAGACGTAGCGGCCGCTCACGCGCTCGCCCTGAAGGCGCACGATCACCTCGTCGGAACGGAACTTCTCGGCCTCGTAGGTGCCGGAGTCCCAGATCTCCATGGTCCCGGCGCCGTAGGTCCCGGCCGGGATCTCGCCGTGAAAGTCCAGGTACTCGAGCGGGTGGTCCTCGGTGCGGACCGCCAGCCGGTTCTCCTCCGGGTGGGCCGGCACACCCTTGGGCAGGGCCCACGACGCCAGCACGCCGTCGCGCTCCAGGCGCAGGTCCCAGTGCAGGCTGCTGGCGTGATGCTCCTGGATGACGAACCGCTCCCCCGATCCGTGCGCCCCCGTGGCGCCCGCGGGCTCGGGCGTGCGGCTCAGATCACGCTTGGCGCGGTAGCTCTTCAGGCGGTCGGGCATTCGTCCAGATTCAAGTGTCTGGGGTGGTGCTCGGTCGGGTCGGGCATCCGTCCATTTTCCTGCTTGGGGCGGGGTGGAGGGGTCAACGGCGCTCGACAACCGTTATGCCATGGCCCGGCCCGCCGGTACCCCCTTGCTCGCAGCAGCGGCGATCGCCGCCTGCCTGCTGATGGCCGCCCCCGCCGCGGTGGCCGAGCCCTGCGAGAACGCCGACGCACGCTCCGGGGCCACGAGCATGAAGGATCTGGCGTCGGCATCGGTGTGCCTCATGAACAAGTCGCGGGCCCGGCGCGGCCTGCGTCCGCTTCGGATGGAGAGAAGGCTGGCCCTGGCCGCGCGGCGCCACAGCGAGGACATGGTCCAGCGCGGCTACTTCAGCCACGTCTCGCGACGCGGCGGCAACGTGGTCTCGCGGCTGCGAAGCGCCGGCTACTTCCGCGGCGCCCGGGCCTGGTTCGTGGGTGAGAACCTGGCCTGGGGGGCGGGCTGGAACAGCACGCCGCGTGCGATCTGGCTGTCCTGGATGCGCAGCAGCGGGCACCGGGCAAACATCCTCCAGGCCCGCTTCCGCGACGTGGGCGTGGGCGTGGTCTTGCAGACGCCGACCGCGCGGGCTCGCCACGGCGCCACCTACACCACGACCTTCGGGATGCGGCGCTGACGCCCTAGCGGTAGCCGGCGCGGTCCAGGAACCGCAGCAGCGAGCGCACGTAGGCGCGCCCGTCGGGCACGCCGTCGCCTCGATACCCGCGCAGCCGCCCGCGGGCGAGCGCCAGCCGCAGGGTGCGGCGCGCGAGGCGCGACTCGCCCAGCAGGTAGCGGTCCGCGATCACCGCGGCCAGCGCCCCCCGCGCCAGCCGTCGATCCCGGCGAACGCGGCGGTAGGTGCGCCGGTGGTCGTTGAGGTCGCCTCGCACGGCTGATCGAAAGCCCCGCGTGGCTGAGCGCAGCCGTCCGTCTCGGAGCTGGAGGATCCGGATGGGCTCCGGCGTGCAGGCGCCGCACCCGAATCGGTAGTCGAAGCGCACGTCGCTCGACACGATCTCCGCCACGCCGTCGCCGTCGAGGTCACGCGCGCCACGGTGGTTGCCCGTGTCCCAGTTGCGCTCGATTCGCGCGTAGCGCCCGCCGGCGGGGTCGAAGTCGTAGATCCGCGACACCGCGCAGCAGTTGGCGCCGCCCGAGTAGAACTCGGCGAGCACCTCCGGCTCGGCGTCGGGGTCGAGGTTGCGGACGAAGATCGAGGGCTCGCCCACGAACACATTGATCGGCGAGAACTCGCACCCCTCGCGGCAACGTCCGAAGCGCGGCCCGCGCTCGGACAGCAGCTCCGAGCCGGCGCGCGCCACCACGATCCTGGTGTTCGCGATCCGGCGCCCGCTGCGGTCATAGGAGAGGGTGGCCGCCACCTCCCCTGCCTGCGCGCGCTCTGTGGCCGCTGTCGCGGATGCGGGGAGCACGGCCGACGCGATCAGGCAGCAGGCGAGTACTGGGGCCACACGCACGATCGCGCGAACCGTAGCGCCGGCCGCGGAGGCGACAAGCCGAGCCGCCCCGAGGCGCGACGTATCCTGAACGGGTGTCCGCAGCCCTGGACGGCCTGACCCCCTCGCAGAGCGCGGCCGTCACACACCCGGGCGGCCCGCTGCTGGTGCTGGCGGGCGCCGGCGCGGGCAAGACCACTGTGCTGCAGCGCCGCTTCGCCTGGCTCGTGGAGCAGGGCCTGCCCGCTGGATCGGTGCTGGCCATCGCCTTCTCCGAGCCGGCCGCCGATGCGCTGCGCGCGGACGTGGAGGAACTGGTCGAGCCCCCGTACGAGGAGCTGCGGGTGGGCACCTTCCGCTCGGTGTGCGAGCGGCTGCTGCGAGAGGAGGCCGGCGAGGCGGGCCTGGACCCCGACTTCGCCCCGGTGAGCGCCGCCGACCGGGTGGCGCTGATGCTTGACCGCCTGGATGGGCTGTCGCTGCGGCACCACGAGATCCGCGGCAACCCCGCGCCCCTGCTGGCCGGCTTCGTGTCCCGCATCGATCGCCTCAAGGACGAGATGGTTGGCGCGGACGAGCTGTGCGACCTGGCGGAGCGACGCTGGGAGGAGGCGGCCGAGGCCGACGACGCAACGCGCGGGCACGCGGCACGCGAGCTCGAGTTCGCGCGCCTGTATGCCGATCACGACCGCCTCCTGGCCGAGTGCGGCGCCCTGGACGCCGGGGACCTGGTGGTGCGCGCCGCACGCCTGCTGCACGAACGCCCGCACGTGCGCAGACGGCTGGCGGAGCGACTCCGGCACGTGCTGGTGGACGACCTCCAGGACGCCAACTTCGCGCAGGCCACGCTGCTCGGCCTGCTCGGCGCCGAGCACGGGCAGGTCACCGCTGCCGGCGATGACGATCAAGCCACCCAGCGCGTCCGCGGTGCGGCGGCGAAGAACCTGGCGGACTTCGCCAAGGCATTTCCCGAGTCCCAGACGCTCCGGCTGGAAGACAGCATGCGCTGCCCCGCGCCGGTGCTGGCAGCCGCCGAGGCGGTGGTGGCCCCCGCGGCGGGCCGGCTGCCAAAGGCGCTGGCGCCCGCCGGCGGCGACGGCCAGGTGCGGTTCTGGCGCTGCGCGTCCGAGCGAGCGCAGGCGCAGGCGGTGGCCGCCGACGCCGAGCGGGCGATCATGGCGGGCGCCGACCCTGCGGGCATCGCTGTGCTGGTGCGATCGGCGGTCGAGGACGGGCCGGTGGTGGCCGCCGCGCTGGAGGAACGCGCGATCCCGTTCGTGCTGTCCGGCCCGTCGGCCTACTTCCAGCGTGCCGAGGTGCGCGACGTGCTGGCGTGGATGCGGCTACTGGCCGACCCGAGCGACTCCGGCGCGGCCGTGCGCGCCCTCTCGCGGCCGCCGGTGGGCCTGCACTCGGTGGACATCGCGCGCCTGACCCAGCTCGCGCGCAGGCGCAAGCTGGACATGCCCGCGGCCGTGACGCTGGCGCTCGAGGGCCCGCAGCTGACCCCCGAGGGCCGCGACCGCGCTCAGACCTTCCTGCGGCTGTACCGCCCGGCTGCGGCGGCGTTCGAGGACCGCCGTCCCGACGCCTTCGTCATGCGGCTGATCGAGCGCGTGGGCATCCGCCGCCAGCAGGTGTTCGCCACGCACGCCGACACGGTCGAGCGGTTGCGCAACGTGGCCCTGCTGCCCGAGATGGCCACGGCTTTCATGCGCCGCGAGCCCAACGCCAGCCCGCGCGAGTTCACCCGCTACATCAAGGCCGTAGCGGACTCCGGGCTGCCGGCCGACGAGGCGGCCGTGCCGCACGCGCGGCCGGCAGTGGAGGTCCTGTCGGTCGAGGCGGCCAAGGGCCGGGAGTTCGATCACGTGTTCGTGCTCGGGCTCACGGCAGCGCGGCTGCACGGCCGCGATGCCGCCTCGGCCACCGACGGCGTGCCCGCCGAGCTGCTCAAGGAACGCCTGCCCGAGCCCGGCGACCCGGGGGACCGCGCGCGCAGGCGCCTGCACATGGCCATCACCCGCGCGCGAGAGAGCGTGGTGCTGTCGTGGGCCGAAGCGGGCAACGGCGCGCCGGCGCGGCCGTCACCGCTGCTGGCCGACGCGCGCACCTCGGTGGGCGCTGAGGAAGAGGTGCGCGAGGAGGAGCTCTTCGGCCCGGCCGAGGGGCTGCACTCCACGTTCCGGATCATGCGCGACCAGCTGTTGGACACGGTCGCCCGCACCGGTGGCCGGCTGGGCGAGATGCGCCTGGACACCACCGTCGACGTCTCGCACGCGGTCGCCCGCTTCCTCGAGCTGGTGAAGGTGGCCGCGCTGATTGACCGCTCGGAGGCAGGCCAGCCACTCGAGGAGGCCATCGCGGAGGTCAACTCGCTGCTTGCCCAGGGAGCCACGGACGAGCAACGCGAGATCATGGCGGCCTCCGCCCTGGACGACTGGCTGCGCGACGCGGGCCGCGACCCGGAGCGGATGCCCGCCGGCGACGGCGGGGGCTCCGAGCCGTCGCTGGACCCGTTCATCCCCCGGCGAGGCGAGGGCCTCATGCTGTCGGCCTCGGACATCGAGACCTACCGCATCTGCCCCCTCAAGTACAAGTTCGCGCGCGTCTTCCGGATCCCGCAGGAGGCCACGATCCATCAGCGCTTCGGCATCGTGCTTCACCAGGTGCTGGAGCGCTTCCATCAGTACGGGCGCGGCACCCGCGAGGAGCTGCTGGACCTGTTCGAGTCGTCCTGGCGGCGCAGCGGCTTCGGCGACACCGACGACGAGCTGCAGTTCCGTGAGCGCGCGTTGGAGGCGCTCGACCGCTACTGGGAGAGCTCGCGGTCAGACGAGGGCAAGCCGGTCTGGTTCGAGCGCAGCTTCTCGTTCAAGCTCGGGCCCCACGTGCTGCGCGGCCGCGTCGACCGCGTTGACCGGCGCCCCGACGGCAGCTATGAGCTCATCGACTACAAGACCGGCAAGGCGCGCACCGAGGAGCAGCTGCGCGAGGACGTTCAGCTGTCCGTCTACCAGATGGGCGCGCGCGAGTCTTGGGAGCTCGAGACCTCCGCGCAGAGCTACCTGTACGTGATGACCGGAGAGAAGGTGCCGGTCGAGCACTCCGACGAGCAGCTCGATCGCGTGCGTCGGACCGTCGAGCACATCGGCGAGGGCATCCTGCGTCAGGAGTTCCAGCCCACGCCGTCGCAGGAGATCTGCTCGTTCTGCGACTACCGGATCATCTGCCCGGCAGCAGAGCGCTAGCCGGCGTCCGAGGGCTCAGCTGTCGGGGCCGCGCTGGCGCAGGAAGCGCTGGAAGTCGCTGGCGATCGCGTCCGCAGACGGGAGCTTGGCCGGCGGGCCGTCCTCCGAGACCTCATCCATGGCCGTCTCCAGGCGTTCGACGAAAGCCTTGACCTCGGGATCGCTGGCCACGGCCGCCGTGACCTGGCGCTCGTAGTCCTCGGCCGCGCCCTCCAGCTCGCCGGCGTCTATGACCACACCGGCCGCCCCCTCGAAGGCGCGCACCAGCGCGAGCGCCACCTTGGGGTTGGGCGCCGCCGCCACGTAGTGGGGCACCGACGCCCACAGGCTCACCGACGGCAGCTCGGCCGCGGCGCACGCGTGGTGGAGCACGCCGGTGATTCCCGTGGGCCCCTCGTAGCTGGTGTGCTCGTAGCCCAGCTTGTCCACCAGCTCGGCGTCCGAGGCGATGCCGCTGATGGACACCGGGCGAGTGTGCGGCACGTCGGCCAGCAGGGAGCCCAGCGTGATGACCATCCGCGCGTCGATCTCCTGGGCCACGTCCACGATCGCCTGGCTGTAGCGCCTCCAGCGCAGGGCCGGCTCGACGCCCTGGAGGATGGCCAGGTCGTGCTCGGCACCGGGCACCTCGGCGGCGAACACGGTGGTCTCGGGCCATTCGATCTCCCGCGTGCGGCCCTCCACCAGCCGGATCGTCGGCCGCACGGCCGTGAAGTCGAGGAACTCGTCGGGGTCGATGCGGGCGACCTCCGTCGGCTCGAAGCGGGCCCGGATGAACTCGACGGCCGCCGACGCGGCATCGCCGGCGTCGTTCCAGCCGCGGAACGCCGCCACCAGCACGGGGCTCCGCAGCGCCGGTCGCTCGCTCCAGATCACGTCGGACATGTGTTCACCGTACCCGAGAGCCACCGCCAGCCAACCAGGCGCCGAGGTGAGAGAATCGCCCGATGGTCGACCTGATCGTGTACGCCATCCCGGCGTTCGTCCTGTTGCTGGCGGTCGAGTACGGCTCCTTCCGCGTGGCGGCGCGCGAGGACCTCAAGGGCTACGAGTCCAAGGACACGCGCACCAGCCTCTCGATGGGGCTCGGCAACGTGATCATCAACGCGGGGTGGAAGTTCGTGGTGCTGGTGATCTTCGCCGGCCTCTACGAGCTCACGCCGCTGCGTGTCCCGGAGGAGGCGGTGTGGGCGTGGGTGCTGCTGTTCTTCCTCGACGACTTCGCGTACTACTGGTTCCACCGGATCAGCCACGAGGTGCGGCTGTTCTGGGCCAGCCACGTGGTCCACCACTCCTCGCAGTACTTCAACCTCTCCACCGCGCTGCGCCAGACCTGGGTGCCTATGACCTACTTCCCGTTCTGGATGCCGATCGCGCTGCTGGGCTACAAGCCGTACATGATCCTCACGATGCAGGCCGTGAGCCTCATGTACCAGTTCTGGATCCACACGGAGCGGATCGGGACGCTGCCGCGACCGATCGAGCTCGTGTTCAACACCCCGTCGCACCATCGCGTGCACCACGGCGCAAACGACGTCTACCTCGACCGCAACTACGGCGGGATCCTGATCATCTGGGACCGGATGTTCGGCACGTTCCAGGGCGAGGAGGAGCGCGTGCGCTACGGACTCACGAAGAACATCCGCACCTTCAAGCCGTTCAAGGTCGCCTTTCACGAGTACCAGGCCATGTGGCGCGACGTGCGCGCCGCCGATTCCTGGCGCAACCGCCTGGGCTACGTGTTCGGCGGGCCTGCCTGGTCGCCGAGCGGCGCGGGCCGGGGGCTCGCGCATGCCGAGCCGTCGGCGGCGAAGGGGGGCGGCTCCCCGCCGCCCAGCGACGGGCCGTAGCGGAAGTTGATCCGCGACCCCTTCCCCGGCTGGCTGGCCGGCCTGCGCGAGCAGACGCCGGCGATAGAGCTGTTCGACGCCCACACCCACATCGGGCAGAACGACCCCGACGAGTTCACCTCCACGCGCGAGGAGCTGCTGGAGACGCTGGAGCTGGCCCAAGCGCGCGGCGTGGTCTTCCCCATGCACGAGCCGGACGGCTACCCGCCCGCCAACGACATGGTCATCGCCGCCAGTGCCGACAGCGGCGGCCGGCTCACCGCGTTCTGCCGCCTCGACCCCGGGGCCGACCCGCTCGCAGAGGCCGAGCGTTGCCTGGCCGCCGGCGCCGCCGGGATCAAGTTCCACCCGCGGGCCGAGAGCTTCGACCTGGACACGCCCGAGCTCGACGGCGTGTTTGCCCTGGCGCACGAGCGCCGGCTCCCGGTGCTTGTGCACGCCGGGCGCGGGATCCCCGCCCTCGGCCGTCACGCCGTGGCCATCTGCGAGCGCTATCCCGAGGTGCGCCTGATCCTGGCGCACGCGGGCATCTGCGACCTGGCCTGGATCTGGCGCGCCGTCGAGGACCATCCCAACCTGTTCTTCGACACCTCGTGGTGGTCGCCCAGCGACCTGCTGGCGCTGTTCGCGCTCGTGCCACCGCGTCACATCCTCTTCGCCAGCGACGCCCCGTACTCCCCCACGTCGTTCGCCGGGTACATGAGCATGCGCTACGCGCTGCAGGCGGGCCTGGGCGCCGAGCAGCTACGGCTGGTGTTCGGCGGCCAGCTCGAGCGGATCCTGGCCGGCGGGCAGGCCGCGGACGCGGGCCCGGCGCCCGGCCCCGCCCACTTGGACCGCGACCCGCTGCTGGACCGCGTGTACGCGTTCCTGCTGAACGCCACCGGCCAGATGTTCAACGGCCTGCCGGGGGCCGAGTCGCTGGCGCTCGCCAGGCTGTCGTGCGAGGTGGGCCACGACGCGCCCCAAGCCGAGACGTGCACCACCGTGCTGGCGCTGCTGGACCTGGCCGATCTCCTGGCGGCCGCCCGCGAGCGGCTGGGGCGGCCAAGCCGCTTCGCTCCCGGGCTGCCGTTCGTGATCGTGGCCGCCGGGGTCGCGCGGACGCCCGGCGTGCCGATGCCCCCGGTCGGGGCCCCGGAGATGGACGTGGGCGCCCGCGAGGCCTGAGCGGCCGGCCGCCGGGACGCACATCACTGGACGGAGGTAGTACCGGTGCCCTCGCCGGGTGAAGCACCGGGCGCCTGCGGACGACAACTGACCCGGTGTCTCAGGTAGCCGTGACCACGCCGACGCAGGCTCCCGCCGAGGAGCTGCTCGGTCCGCTGCTGCGGGGCGACTTCGTCCTGACCGATGCCCGCGGGATGGTCACGCGCTGGGGCTCCCCCGCGTCGCGGCTGTTCGGCTGGCGCTCCGAGGACGTGATCGGCCGCTCCGCGTTCGACGCGGTGCTGGCCTCGGGCGGCGGCGAGTGGCGGCACCATCTGGAGGCCGGCGAGGGCCCCAGCCCGTCTGCCCTGGTGGAGGCCTCGGCAAGGCGCGACGACGGCCACAACTTCCCTGTCGAGCTGCTGTTCCTGCCCGTGCGGCTGAGCGAAAGCCTGGAGCTCAGCCGGCTCCTGGAGGTGGTGGGCAGCGACCTGGCCTCCGATGAGAAGCTCACGCGCCTGAGGCGCGACAACGCGACAGCGCTGGAGTCGATGCTGGCCGCCGCGACCGACTCTCTCGAGGGCTCCGACGACTCGCGCCTGGCGGGCCTGGTGGTCACCTTCCGCGCTCTCGGCGAGACCCCGTGGGTGCAGGAGCCGGCCGAGCCGGCGACCCAGCCGGAGGCCGCGCCGGCGGCCGTGGGCCCCGCCGAGGAGCAACTGCTGCGTGTGGGCAAGCTCGAGCGCGCCGAGGAGGAGCTGCGGGAGGCTCTGCAGCGCGAGACCGGCGAGATCAGCTCACTGGAGCAGGAGACCGCGGAGCCTGCGCGAGCGTCACTGGAGCGCGAGGCAGGTGAGTTGCGCGCGGCGATGGCGGACGAGACGCAGGCCCTGCGAGCCGCCCTCGAGCAGGCCCGTGAAGATGCCGCTTCCGCGCGCGAGCTGGCCGAGCGGGCGTTCGCGCTCGCCGAGGAGGCCCACCTGGAGGCCGAGCGCCGCCACCACGTGCGCGAGGACGCCGGCCGCGGCGCCGCTCAGGCGGCCGAGCCCGCCGAGCCCGAGCCGCCGGCACGCGAGCCGCGCCCCGGCTTCGACGACTCCGACCAGCCGCTGGCCGTGATCGCTCTGGACGGCCGCTTCGAGCAGCTCAATCCGGCGTTCGAGCGGCTGGTGGGCTACCCCGAGCGCGAGTTCCGCCGCGCCCGCTGGCCCTCGTTGGTGGACAGCGAGAACCTGATCGCCCACCGCGAGCTGCTGGTCAAGCTGGGGGCCGGGGACATCGAGCGCGCCCACGTGGACACGATGTACCTCCACGCCCAGGGCCTGCTCGTGCCGGTCAAGGGCGACATGGAGCTGATCCGCAAGGACGACCACGCGCCGGCGCACATGCTGCTCGCGGTCGACGCGAACAGCTAGCGCGAGATCTCGTAGTGGCTGACGTTGCGGTCGCCGAAGCGCTCCCGCACGTCGTCGACCACTCCCTCCTCCAACCAGTTGCGCTCACCGTTCGGGTGGGTGCACAGCACGATCTCGTCCGCGGGGAAGGTGACCAGGGCGTCCTGGATCGCCAGCACCGGATCCGACTCGCCCGTGTCCCCCGCCGCGTCGACACCTCCCTCGTTCAGCCGCTCAGCGCTCTCCTGCGCGACCTCCTCGGCGCGATCGATGGCGGGGTCGGGGTCAGAGACCCAGAAGCGCACCTTGCTGTTCAGGGCCGGAGCCACGACCAGGACCTCCGCCCCCTCGGCCACCTCCGCGCCCACGGCGTCCTTGATGATCTCCGCTGAGATCGGCTCGGCGGCCAGCGCCAGGATCCGCTTGGACATGACCGGTGCAGTACCCGCTCGCGCCCGAAGCTAAGCCGCGTCGCGCAGGGCGTCGATCTCGCGCCGCTCCGACAGCCGCCTGAGCGCCCGCGACTCGATCTGCCGCACGCGCTCGGCCGACAGGCCCAGCTGCCGCCCGGTCTCGCGCAGCGGGTTGGGCTCCTGCCCGTCGATCCCGTAGCGCAGGCGGATCACGTTGCGCTCGGCCTCGGGGAGCTCAGACACGGTCTTGCGCAGCGTCTCCTGCGCCAGACTCACCTGGATTTCCTCCTCCAGCTCCGGGCCCTCACTGGGCAGCAGGTCGCCGAACGACGTGTCCCCGTCCTCGCCGACCGCCCGGTCCAGGCTGGTGACCGCCCGCGCTGCCGCCCGCACCTCCTCGATCTGCTCCACCGGGACCTCGGCCTCGGCCGCGATCTCCTCGTCCGTGGGGTCGCGGCCGAGCCGGGCGCTGAGCTCGCGCTCGGCGCGGGCCACCTTGCGTTCGCGCTGCCCGATGTGCACCGGGATGCGGATCGTGCGGGCCTTGTTGGCCAGGCCGCGCTGGATCGCCTGGCGGACCCAGAACGTGGCGTAGGTGGAGAACTTGAAGCCCTTGCGGTGGTCGAACTTCTCGACCGCGCGGATCAGGCCGAAGATGCCCTCCTGGATCAGGTCGAGCAGCGACAGCTCCTGGCCCTGGTACTTCTTGGCGATCGACACCACCAGGCGCAGGTTCGAGTTGATCATTCGCTCCTTGGCCTCCAGATCGCCCTGCTCGATGAGCTGCGCCAGCTCGATCTCCTCGTCCTTGGACAGCAGCGGGTAGCGGCGGATCTCGTTCAGGAACAGCTGCAGCGCGTCGGTGGTGGTGCCGGCCAGCTCGTCGGGCTGGAACCGCGTGCTGCGCTCCACGTCAGTGCGGCCGCAATCATCCGACACGTCGATTCCGCGCGCCTCGAGCCCCTCGTGCACGACATCGACGTCCTCGTCCGCGAGCTCCAAGGCCTGCATCTGCTCCTCCAGCTGGGAGAGGTTGATGCAGCCCTGCTCCTCGCCCTGGGTCAGGATCGCGGCGATCTCGGGGCGGGTCAACGGGTCTTGCGCCACGACCGCGATGCTACGCCTCCGCGTCCGGCCCCACACCCGACTCGGCGTCGTCCACGATGTGGAGGCGCTCGTCCAGGCCGGTGATGGTGAAGACGCGGTGCACGATCTCGGGGCCCTTGACCACCACCACCCGGCGGTCGGCGTCGCTGGCGCGCTGATGCGCGGTCACGATCGTGCGCAGCCCCGTGGAGTCGAGGAAGGTGAGCTCGGAGAGGTCGATGAGCAACAGCGGGGCGAGTCGCGCTCGGCCTCGGCCAGCGCCCGCTCGACCTTGTCCACGGTGGAGAGGTCCAGCTCGCCGCGCAGCGCGACGCACACGGCGCCCTTCCGTTCTCCTGTGTTCACCTCCAGGAGGTTCACACCGCGAGGCTATCCATTCGCGGCGCTCTGCTCCTTCGGCCGCCAGGCGCGCGCAGCAGCTGTGCCGCGATCGCCACCTGCAGCGCCGCGAACGAGAGCTCCAGGGCGCGCTCGCCCACGGCGTTGGCCGCCACCACTCCGGCCACCACGCCCACCGGAGACAGCACGCCCAGCAGCACCCCGTCGCGCAGGCGCAGGTTGCCGTAGCGCTCCTGGCGCCAGGCCCCCACCGCGCCCACGAAGACGATGGCCAGCAGCGACGTGGCCTCCGCGCCTAGCTGGGACAGGTCAAGGAACAGGACCAGCCCGGGCACGAACAGCACGCCGCCGCCCACGCCGATGAGCCCGCCAAGCACCCCGCCGGCCAGGCCGATCGCGATCACTCCGATCAGGTCGGCCAGGTCCATTCAGGCCACCAGGAGAACGGCCGACGCGAGCAGGATGGCGGCGAAGGCAACCGTGACGGCGCGCTCAGGCACCCGCTGCTGGATGGCCGTGCCGGCCACCACTCCGACCACGGCCGGCACCCCGATCAGGACACCCTTGGCCACGTCCACGTTCCCGTAGGCGCCATGCACCGCCGCGCCGGCGGCACCGATCACGACGATCGCCGCCAGGGACGTGCCCGTGGCCTCGCGCTCCCCGTAGCCGAGCCAGAGGATCAACAGCGGCACGATCACCGTGCCCCCGCCCACTCCGAACACCCCGCTGAACGCTCCGGCGGCCGTGGCGATCGCGGCCAGCCGGAGGAGCTTGGGCGACATCGCGAGGCATACTACGGAGGGTGTCCGCTCCCCCCGCAGAGACGCTCGCGGAGAGCCTGGCCCCCCTCACCAGAGACCCCGGCAGGGCCGCCATCTTCTGCGATATCGATGGCACGCTGGCACCCATCGTGCGCCGGCCCGAGCAGTCGCACGTGCGCGAGGAGGTGTCGGTCCTGCTGAGCCGTCTGGGGCGCCGCTACGGGTGCGTGGCCTGCGTGTCGGGACGGCCGGTATCGGAGGCCAGGCGGCTGGTGGGGGTGGGCGCGATCGCCTACGTGGGCTCCCATGGCGCGGAGGTCATGCCCGCGGGCGCCACGCGCCCGACGCTGGTGGCTGCGTTCGCCAGCTGGGAGGGCCGCGTGCGCCGCTTCGTGCGCGCGCGCGAGGAGCGCAGGGAGCTGCGGCTGCTGCGCATCCGCATCGAGGACAAGGGCCCGATCAACGCCCTCCACTGGCGCGGCGCGCCCGACGAGGCCGCCGCCGAGACGTGGCTCACCGGCGTGGCCCAGGAGGCCGAGGCGGAGGGCTTCGCGATCCACTGGGGGCGGAAGGTGCTGGAGATCAGGCCGCCCGTGCCGGTCGACAAGGGTCAGGGGGTCATGGCGCTGCTGGAGCGCTCCGATGCCACCGCGGCCCTGTATGGCGGCGACGACGTGACCGACCTGGACGCGTTCGACGCGCTCGACGAGCTGGTGGCCGGCGGCCGCCTGAAGGCGGCCGTGAGGGTGGGCGTGCGTTCGGGCGAGGGGCCCGCGGCGATCGTCGACCGCGCCGATGTGGTGGTGTCCGGCGTGTCCGGCTTCACCGGCGTGCTCTCCCATCTGGCGGAGGCATGAGGTTCACCGAGTTCCTACGCGTGTCGGTGCTGCTGTTCGGCGCGGCGGCCAGCGCCCTGGCGGTGGTGGCGATAGCCGGCGCGGTCTCCGACGACGACACGTTCGCGATCGCCGTGGCCGTGGGCTGGTGGGCGCTGGCCGCCGGCGGCGGGCTCTGGCTGGGGCGCCGGATGGCGCCGACCACTGGCATCAGCCGCCTGCTCTCGGGCGCGCGCGCCACGAACACCCTGCCCGAGCTCGAGCCGGGCGCCGTGCTCTTCAACCGCCTCTGGCCGCTGGCCGTCTTCACGATCGTCTCGGGCGCGCTGGCGTTCCTGTTCCCGCAGGTGCCGGCCATCGCCGCCGGCTACGCGATCGGCGTGGCGCTCACGTGGCGCAAGCAGTCCGGGGCGGTCCAGGCGATCGAGGACCGCGACGGCGTGCGGTTCTTCTTCGACCGCAGCTCGCCGTTCGGCGCCCCGCAGCTGCTGCGGACCCCGTGGGCCCGCAAGATCGAGCCGGCGGAGGCGACGGAGGAGGCGCCCGCCTAGCGCGAGCGCTTGCGCAGCTGGGAGAGCTCTTCCCAGCCGCGCGTGTTGGCCACCAGCTCGGGCGTGAGCCAGGCGCGGCGAGCGGTTGCCACGCCGTAGCGCATGTTGGCCAGGGTCTCCGCGCCGTGGGCGTCTGAGTCGATTGCGATCAGCACCCCTGCCTCCGAGGCCGCCCGCGCGTTCACGTCGTCGAGGTCACGGCGGTTGGGGTTGGCATTGATTTCGAGGAAGGTGCCGGTGCGAGCCGCCGCCTCGATGACGCGATCCACGTCGATGTCGTATGGCTCGCGCCTCCCGATCAGCCGCCCGGTGGGGTGGCCGATCACGTCCACCAGGGGATGCTCGATGGCGGCCACCATGCGGTCGGTCATCTCGCGCTCGGACATGCCGAATGAGGTGTGCACGCTGGCCACGATCCAGTCCAGCTGCTCGAGCAGGTCGTCGTCGTAGTCCAGCGCGCCGTCGGGCATCACGTTCACCTCGCTGCCCGCGAGCACCCGGAAGCCCTCGATGCGCTCGTCGGCCTCCGCCACGCGCTCGATCTGCCGGCGGAGGTCGTCGGGGGTCACGTGGTTGCCAAAGCCGTGCGTGGCCGAGTGGTCGGTGACCGCCAGGTACTCGTACCCGCGCTCCTTCGCCGCCTGGGCCATCTCGTCGATCGTGTTGCGCCCATCCGAGGCAACAGTGTGCGAGTGCAAATCGCCGCGAATGTCGTCCACGCACACCAATTCCGGCAGCTCTCCGGCCCGCGCGGCCTGCAGCTCGCCGCGGTTCTCGCGCAGCTCCGGCGGCACGAAGGCCATCCCGAGCACCTCGTACACGTCCTCCTCCGACGCGCTGGTGCGCGTCTTGCCGTCGGCGTCGTCGAGGATGCCGTACTCGCTCACGTGCAGGCCCCGCTTGACGGCCTCGATGCGCAGCGCCTCGTTGTGGCGAGCAGAGCCGGTGAAGTGCTGGAGCAGGTTTCCAAAGCTCGCCTCGGGCACGATCCGCAGGTCGATCGGCAGCCCCTGGTAGGAGAGGGCGCGCGCGCCCGCTTCGCCGGAGCTGGACACGTCGTCCAGCCGGGCAGCGCCGCGAACGCCTCCACCAGCGCCGCCGGGTCGCTCGTGGCGGCCACGATGTCCAGGTCCTTGCAGCTGTCGGCCCATCGCCGCGCGCTTCCCGCCAGCTCCACGCGCAGCGCGGCGGGGTGCTCGCGCAGGCCCGCCACCAGGTCCTCGCCCAGCCCCAGCGCGTGAGAGAGCACCAGCCGCGTCTTGGCGCTCCCGTCCGCTCCAGCGGCGATGGCCGCCAGCACCTTCTCCTGCGCCTTGGCGCCGAAGCCCGGCACATCCTTGATGCGGCCCTGCTCGGCCGCCTCGCGCAGGTCGTCCAGCGACTCCACGCCCAGCGCGTCGTGCAGCTGGCGCACCCGCTTTGGGCCCAGCCCGGGCAGGTTCGTGATCTGCACGAGGCCAACCGGGATCTTGGCCTTGAGCTTGTCGGCCGACGGGATCGACCCGGTCTCCAGCAGGACGGTGATCTTCTCGGCGATCGTCTTTCCGATGCCCTCCAGCTCCTCGGCCCGGCCCTGGGCGGACATCTCTGCCACCGACACGCCGGCCTCGCGGATCGACTTGGCCGCGTTGCGGTAGGCCAGCACGCGGTAGACGACCGCGCCGTCGAGCTCGTAGAGGGTGCCGAGCTCCTCGAAGTGGGCTGCGATCTGGGCGTTCTTCATGGGCGCGACTAGGGTACGCGGCCGTGTCCGGCGTCTGGCTCGTGCTGCCGACATACAACGAGGCGGAGAATCTCGAGCGGATCGTGCGCGCTTCGCTACCGCACCTGGCCGAGACCGGGCTGACGCACCGCATCCTGGTAGTGGACGACAACTCACCCGACGGCACCGGGGACATCGCCGCCCGCCTGGCGCAGGACATCGAGGTCGTGGAGGTGCTGCACCGTCCGCGCAAGGCCGGCCTGGGGCCCGCCTACCTCGCGGGCTTCGAGCGCGCGCTGGAGGGCGGGGCGGACCTGATGATGGAGATGGACTCCGACTTCTCCCACGATCCCGCCGACATTTCACGCCTGGTGGAGGCCGTGTCCGACACCGACCTGGTGCTGGGCTCGCGGTACGTGCGTGGCGGCGGCGTGCAGGACTGGGGCGTGGGGCGGCGGATCGTGAGCCGTGGCGGGTCGCTCTACGCCAAGGCCGTGCTGGGCGTGCCGGTCCAAGACCTGACAGGGGGCTTCAAGGTGTTCAGGCGCACCGTGCTGGAGGGCCTCGACCTGTCCGGCCTGGACACCAACGGCTACGGCTTCCAGATCGAGATGACCTACCGTGCCCTGAACGCCGGCTTCCGCGTGAAGGAGGTCCCGATCATCTTCCGCGCCCGGACCGCCGGCAAGTCGAAGATGGTGCCGAGCATCGCCATCGAGGCGCTCTGGAAGGTGCCGCTGCTGCGGTGGCGGGTGCGCTGAGCGTCAGGCCCGACGCTATACTTTTTGAAGCTTTAGGCGACCCAACTACGAAGGAGTACAGGTGGCAGGAGCAGTCACAGAGGTGTCGGACACGAACTTCCAGGCCGAGGTGATCGAGTCCGCCGACCCGGTGCTCGTCGACTTCTGGGCGCCGTGGTGCGGTCCCTGCCGGATCGTGCAGCCCCACCTCGAGGAGCTGGCGGGCGAGCGCGACGACCTCCGGGTGGTCAAGCTCAACGTGGACGACAACCCCCAGACCGCGGCCACCTTCAACGTGATGTCGATCCCCACGCTGCTGCTGTTCAAGAACGGCCAAGTGGCCCACCAGATCGTGGGAGCGCTGCCGAAGAACCGGCTGCTCCAGGAGATCGAGCCACAGCTCGCGGCGTAGGGCGCGCCATGCCCTACGTGACGATCGAGTGGTTCGAAGGCCGCTCCGACGAGCAGAAGCGCGAGATCGCCGAGAAGCTCACCGAGGTCCTGTCCGAGGTGGGCAAGATGCCTGCCGACCAGGTCTGGATCCGGTTCGTGGACTCCTCGAAGTCCGACTGGTCGATGGGCGGCGAGATCCAGGGCGGCTGAAGCCGCCCGAACGTCAGGCCCGCCCCGCCGAGGGGTCCCGGGGGCTCCGGCGCCCATCTGGCCCGCCAGCTCGGCTCGTCTCACTGGCCCATTTCCGCGGACTCGCGTGTTTCGTCGTTTTCGTATCACCGGGCGACCGCGCGTTGCACCCCAGGCAACAAACGGTCTGAAACCCGCGAGCGGACCTGGAGGCATCACTACACCCGGCTCGCCGAGTTCTGTCCTGGTGCCTGGGCGGGGGCGGAAACTCGTCGGCCTGTGACTCTGTCCTGGGATGAGGATTCCAGTCGCGTTCGAGCATCGCGCGCCAACCGCGTGGCGCTCGGGCTACCGCTGTGAGTGGGGGATGGTCGTCGGCCGGCGTGTGCGGTCACTCCGGCAACGGGACGGAATGGTGATCCACGAGCTGGCACAAAGGCTGCGGCGCGCTGACGGACGGCCGTACAGCCCGAGCTTCGTCTCCCGGCTCGAGCGGGGATGGGCCAGTCCCGCGCTATGGAGCTACATCCAGCTGGCCCACCTGTTCGGTGTGGCGCCCGGCGAGCTGCTGGGCCAGGACGGCGTGGAGCGGCCGATCAGTGAGGGCGAGCTGACGCTCGTGCGTGTCCTGCGCCCCTTGGGCGTTAGCCCCGAGGAGGCGATCGCCCGGCTGGCTAGGCCCTCCGAACGCCGATGAGCAGCGCGCGGCCCTCGATCTCGGTCGTCGCGCCGCTCTCCCCGTCGCCTAGCTCGAGCGAGGTGGCCAGGGTCTCGCCCGTCACGTAGTCCTCATGGGCGCGGATGGCGTCCAGCAGGGCCGGGTCGCCCCCCAGGGCCAGCGCGATGCGGTCCTCGACCCGCAGCCCGGCTTCCTTGCGCGCGTTCTGCACCGCGTGGACGACCTCGCGCGCCAGGCCCTCGCGGCTGAGGTCCTCGTCCAGGCCCAGGTCGAGCGCCACGGCGTGCGAGCCAGAGCGCTCCACCTGGTAGCCCTCGAGCGGCTGCAGGACCAGCTGCAGGTCGTCAGATCCGAGCGAGTGCTCCTTGCCGTCCACGAGACGTGCACCTCGCCCCCGTCGCGCAGGGTGCTCGCCGCGCGGGGCGCATCCAGCGCCGCGATGGCGGCGACCAGCTGGGGCATGTGCTTGCCGAATCGCGGGCCCAGCGCGCGGTAGTTGGGCTTGAGCTCGAAGCTGCCGAGCTCGTCGGCCTCGGACACGTATCGGACCCGCTTCACGTTCAGCTCTTCCAGCACCACCGGCTCGAAGCGCTCGATGGCGGCGCGCTCGCGTCCGGCTGCCACCACCACCGCCTCGCGCAGCGGCTGGCGCACCTTGAGCCGGCCGTGCGCGCGGGCCTCGCGGCCCAGGCTCACGGCCTCGCGTGCCAGGGCCATCTCCCGCTCCAGGTCGGGGTCCCGTAGCGCGGCATCGGGCTCGGGGTAGTCGCACAGATGCACCGAGGGCTCGCTGCCATCGAGGTTGTCGTAGATGGCGTCGGTCACGAACGGGGTGAGCGGCGCCACCAGCTTGCTCGCCTCGACCAGGCAGTGGCGAAGCGTGGCGAAGGCAGCCGGGTCGCCGTCCCAGAATCGCCGGCGCGAGCGCCGCACGTACCAGTTGGAGAGGTCCTCGACGAACGCTGCCATCGCGCGGCCGGCGGTCGTGGTGTCGTAGTCGTCCAGGCGATCGATGGCCACCTCGGAGGTGGCCTGCAGGCGGGAGAGGATCCAGCGGTCCAGGTCGCTCAGCGACTCGGGGTCGGGCGCCGCCGGCTCCACGTCGTTCACGTTGGCGTAGAGAACGAAGAAGCCGTAGGTGTTCCACAGCGTCTTGATGAACTGCCGCACCGACTCGCCGACTGCGTCCAGCGAGAAGCGGTAGCCGTCCCAGGGCTGCTTCGAGGTGAAGTAGTACCAGCGAAACGCGTCCGCGCCGTGGGCGTCGAGCACCTCCCAGGGCACGACCACGTTGCCGCGCGACTTGGACATCTTCTGGCCCTCGGCGTCCGTGATCAGGCCCAGGCACAGCACCGTCTCGAAGGACGAGCGGCCGAACAGGAGAGTCGACACCGCGAGCAGCGAGTAGAACCAGCCGCGCGTCTGGTCCAGTGCCTCGCAGATGTAGTCGGCCGGGAAGCGCTCCTGGAAGCGCTCCTGGCCCTCGAACGGCGCGTGCCACTGGGCGAACGGCATGCAGCCGGAGTCCCACCACACGTCGATCAGGTCGGGCACCCGCCGGTAGGTGCGCCCGTCGCGCTCGAAGGTGGCGTCGTCGACGAACGGGCGGTGCAGGTCGTCGGGGACCTCCGCGCCCAGCTCGCGCAGCTCCTCGCGCGAGCCCACGCAGATCGTGTCCTCGCCGTCCTCCGAGCGCCAGATGGGCAGCGGCGTGCCCCAGTAGCGCTCGCGCGACAGGGCCCAGTCCACGTTGTTCTCCAGCCAGTTGCCGAACCGCCCATGCTTGATGTGCTCGGGGTACCAGTGCACCCCCTCGTTGGCGGCCAGCAGGTCGTCCTTGGCCGCGGTTGTGCGCACGTACCAGTTGGACTTGGCGTAGTAGATGAGCGGCGTCTCGCAGCGCCAGCAGTGCGGGTATGCGTGCTCGTATTCGCCCGACCTTGAACAGCCGGCCCGACTCACGCAGGGCGTCGATGATCAGCGGGTCCGCCTCGCGCACATACAGGCCCGCGTAGGGGCCGGTGCGCTCGTCGAAGGTGCCGTTGGGCCGCACCGGGTTGTGGACTGTCAGGCCGTTGTCGGTGGCCAGGCGAAAGTCGTCCTCGCCGAACGCCGCGCCCGTGTGCACCACGCCGGTGCCGTCCTCCACCGACACGAAGTCGCCGGCCAGGACCGTATGGCCGCGCTCGCCGTAGTCGGTCAGGTAGGGAAACGGCGGCTGGTAGGCCAGCCCCAGCAGCGCGGACCCGGGCATCCGCTCCTGGACCTCCGCGTCCTCGCCGAGCACCCGCTCCACCAGCGCCTCGGCCAGGATCAGTACCTCGCCGCCGACCCGCGCGCGCACGTAGGTGACCTCTGGGTCGACCGCGATCGCCGCGTGGGGCACCAGCGTCCAGGGCATGGTGGTCCACGCCAGCAGCGACACCCCGGGCTCCTCCCGCAGCGGGAAGCGCACGTAGACCGACGGGTCGACCACGTCCTTGTAGCCCTGCGCCACCTCGTGGCTCGAAAGCGCGGTGCCGCAGCGGGGGCAATACGGAACCACCTTGTGACCCTCGTACAGCAGGCCCGCCTCCCAGACCTGCTTGAGCGACCACCAGACCGACTCGATGTAGTCGTCGTCGAGGGTGTAGTAGGCCTGGTCGGTGTCGATCCAGAAGCCGATGCGCTCCGTGAGCCGGTTCCACTCGTCGATGTAGCGCAGCACGGACTCGCGGCAGCGCGCGTTGAACTCCGCCACGCCGAAGCGCTCGATGTCGTCCTTGGACTGAAAGCCCAGCTCCTTCTCGATCTCGAGCTCCACCGGTAGCCCGTGGCAGTCCCAGCCCCCCTTGCGGTGCACCAGGCGTCCCCGCATGGTCCGGTAGCGCGGGAACACGTCCTTGAAGGCGCGGCTGAGCACGTGGTGGGAGCCCGGGCGGCCGTTGGCGGTGGGCGGGCCCTCGTAGAAGACGAACGGCTCGGCGCCCTGCCTGCGGCGGATCGACTCGTGGAACACGTCGCGCTCGCGCCAGCGCGCGAGGACCGTCTCCTCGAGGGCAGGAAACGACTGTTGAGGGTCTACCGGCTCGTAGCGGGCCACGGCCCGTGGAGTCTAGGACGGCCCGTTCAGGCGGCCAGCTTGCGGCAGATCTCGGCCAACGAACGCTTCTCCCCCTCGTCCAGGCCGGAGAAGGCGTCCGTCACACGGTCGGCGTGCCCCGGGAACAGCCGCTCCACGAGCGAGCGGCCCCTCGGGCAGCAGGTCGACCGCGGCGGCGCGGCGGTCGTGTGCGAGCCGGCGGCGGGAGACCAGCCCTCGCCCCTCGAGGGTTGCGCAGACCTCGGTGGCGTTGGCCTTCGACCAGCCCATGCGGCGGCGAAGCGTCCGCAGCTCAAGCCCGCCGCCCGCGGTGGTGAGCACCACCAGCGCCGAGAAGCCGGCCGCCGACACCCCTTCGCGCTCCAGCTCAGCCGCCAGCCGGCGCCGGACGAGTGTCTCCGCGCGCAGAAGGGCCTGCAGCGCCCGGTGGGCCAGCGGGTCGCCGAGCTCGAGCGAGGCCATCGACGCGCGATGCTAGGACCGCGTTCGGATCGACCGGCCGCGGCGGCCGGGCTCAGCGGTTGGCGGCGATCCTGATACCCGAGGGCGGCTTGGCGCGTCCGTTGGCGGCATCGGCAACCGCCGCCGGCTGCTCGAGGCGGCCGGTGTCCACGTACTGCTTGAGCCGCTCGGCGGCCTCGGTGGGCATCGACCCCAGCGATGGGATCGCATGGTCGCCCATGACCGGCATCGCCTCGCGGTACTCGAACACGGGCGCGGCGGAGCCGACCTGGCGAACGGTGTACACCAGCCTGCCCAGCACCTCGAGCGTGGCCTCGCCGCCGCAGAACACGAACGCGGTCGGGTCGATGGCCCGCATGGCGCGGGTGATGCGCTCAGGCGGCAGGTCGAAGGACAGCAGCAGCGTGCGGAACCCCGCGCGGCGAATCGCCAGCTCGAGGGCCTGCACGTGAAGCGACTCGTGGTCGAGGCGCTCGGAGGAGTCGAACAGCAGGACGCCCTGCGAGCGCGACGCGGCGGGGACCACTCTCCGCGCGGCATGCACCCAGCCGGTGGCCCAGCGGCAGGCGAGCTCCCACTCGGCCTCGCGCGCCTCGCGGCCCTCGGCCAGCTCGATCGCGGGCAGGAGCACCTCCTCGACCGTCCGGTCCACGGACCGCACGGCCAGGCTCTCCTCCATCACGCGGTCGGCGCCGTCCTCGTCGAAGTGATCGAAGCAGTCCAGCAGGCGACTCGGTGAGCTGGGGCCCTCGCCGCGCTGGCGCGCGACCTCGATCGCCGACGAGATGTTGTGCGTCTCCATCAGCGCCCGCCGCAGCGCCTCGAGCTCCACCAGGTCGTACTGGCGATGGCCGCCCGCGGTGCGTCGCGGCTGCGGATAGTTGAATCGGCGCTCCCAGCTGCGCAGCGTGTTCGGGCTGACCCCGAGGAGCTCCGCCGCGGCGTTGGTCCTGATACCGCTCATCTGTGTCTCGTTTCCCCTTGCCCTCTGGCCGTGCCGACGGGTTTACACCCCAGCGCACGCCGATCCACGGCGGTGCGCTACTTGCACGGGTTTGGGGCCGGACTTGGACGACTGCATGAAGCTTTTCTCGCCCAGGGTCAGCTTTTTGGCAAATCGTGCAGTGCTTCTTGCACGGGGGCGGACAGGTCCGCTGCGGGCCGGGCGGTCGCGCTAGCGCCGGCGGCCAAACCCGCTCGGCTCCACCGTGACCAGCGCCGCGCGCGGAGGGCCACAGGTGGCGATGCTGGCGGCGAGCATGCCCGCCAGGCCGGTAGCCGGCGCGACCGCCTTCACCGGCATCACAACGGGGTCTCGATTGCGCGTGGCCGCCTGGGCGACTGTGCGCCCGAAGCGGACCTCGCCCAGCGGGCTGGCCAGCAGGTCGGTGAGGCGCGACCCCAGGATCAGCGCCTCCTCCCCGAAGGCATACTCGGCGGTCTGGCTGATGGCGACGATCTTCAGGTCGGACTTCACGATCAGGAACGGCGCCTGGGAGGCGGGCGCGGCGTCGTGCGCGCAGCGCAGCAGCATTCCCATCCCACAGGCGGGACACACCCGGCCCTGCAGCGGTGGGGACTCGCCCCGGGGACGGTCCTCGCCGGGCTCGCCGCAGCGTGAGCAGAAGCGGACCATCGGCTTCTTGCCGGCCGCCCCGAACGCGGCTGAGTGGTCGATCCGGATCAGGGCGGCCATGCGATCCAGCAGAACACGGGCCCCGAGATCCCGCCTGCGCCGGTCGGCAATTGCAATGGATTGGAGGGGGATATGGCGCGAAGGGCGCTGCGGGCCCGGCATAGGATCGCCCGGTGCGCCGCTCGCAGGCTCTTCTCGTCGTGTCCTGCCTCCTGATCTCCGCCGCAACAGGGGCATGTGGCCGCGAGGAGCGCGCCGGCGTGCCGGCGGCCTGTCGCGAGGGCCAGAGCGCGCTGCGTGAGGCCCTGCGCGCCGCGCCGGGCCAGGTGCGCCTGGATGGCACCAGGCTCTCGGAGTGCCTTGCCCGAGAGAGCGACGGCGGCGAGCTGCGCGACGTGGGCACCTCCTTCCTCGAGGCGGCCGCGGCTCTGTCCACGGCCGCGCGGGAGCGCCCGGACGGCGCGGAGGCTACCCAGCTCGGATACCTGATGGGCGCGGTCCGGCGCAGCGGCCCGGCCGACCAGGGGGTGAACTACGAGCTCGTGCGCAGGTTGGAGCAGGAGCTGCTGCCGCTCGACACCAGCACCGCCGCGTTCCGCCGCGGCCAGCGCGCAGGGCGAGCCGACGGCTGACCGCCGACCGTTAGCCTGCAGATCACCCTTGAACGTGGCGAGCGAAGGAGATGGATGGCGGTCCAGCAAGAGCTCTGGGGCAGCGAGACGACCAAGGCGGTAGAGAACTTCCCGGTCTCCGGCGAGCGCGTGCCGGTCGCCGTGATTCGCATGCTCGGCCGCATCAAGGCCGCGGCCGCGCGCACCAACTCCGAGCTCGGACTGCTCGATGCCGACGTGGCGGAGCGGATCGCCGCGGCGGGAGACGAGGTGGCTGCCGGCGATCACGACGACCAGTTCCCGATCGATGTCTTCCAGACCGGATCAGGCACCTCCTCGAACATGAACGCGAACGAGGTGATGGCCAACCTCGCCGGCGACGAGGCGCACGCCAACGACCACGTGAACATGGGGCAGTCCTCGAACGACGTGTTCCCCTCCGCGGTTCACCTGGCCGCCGTGGCCGAGACGACCGGGAGCCTGCTACCCGCCCTCGAGGCGCTCGAGGCCTCGCTGGCGGCCAAGGCGGACGAGTACGCCGAGGTGGTTAAGGCCGGGCGCACCCACATGATGGATGCCGTCCCGGTCACGCTGGGCCAGGAGTTCGGCGGCTACGCCGCGCAGATCCGGCTCGGCCGCGCGCGCGTGGCGGACACCCTGCCCCGCGTCGCGCAGATCCCGCTCGGCGGGACCGCCACCGGCACCGGGCTGAACACCCATGCGGACTTCGCCTCCGGCGTGCGGGAGAAGCTCAGCGCCGGGACCGGCATCGATGTCCGCGGGCCGGAGGACGCCTTCGAGGCCCAGGCCAACCGCGACGCGCTGGTGGAACTCTCGGGCGCGCTCAAGGTCGTGGCCGTTTCGCTCACCAAGATCGCCAACGACCTCGTGATCATGGGCTCCGGGCCCCGGGCCGGCTTGGGCGAGCTGGCCCTGCCCGAGCTGCAGAAGGGCTCCTCGATCATGCCGGGCAAGGTCAACCCGGTGATCCCGGAGGTGGTGCTGCAGGTGGCCGCTCAGGTCATAGGCAACGACGCGGCCATCACCATCGCCGGCACGCAGGGCAACTTCGAGCTCAACGTGCGCGTGCCTCTCATCGCGCGCAACCTGCTGGGCTCCATCGGAATCCTCTCGAGCGCGTCGACGCTGCTGGCCGAGAAGTGCATCGACGGGCTGATAGCCAACGAGGACCAGCTCAAGCGCTTTGCCGAGTCCACCCCGGCGATCGCGACCGCCCTGAACCCTCACATCGGGTACGACCGGGCCACGGAGATCGTGAAGGAGGCGGTTGCCTCACGGCGCACCATCCGCGAAGTGGCCGTGGAGCTCGGCGTTGACGAAGCCACGCTGGACGCCGCGCTCGACCTGCGGGCGATGGCTTCGGGGTCCAAGCCGGGAAGCTGACGCGGAGGCGCGCGCCGTGGTGGCGAGCATCCACGGCATGGGGTCGATCGGCGCGTCGTAGCGGCGCACCTCGAAGTGCAGGTGGGGTCCGGTGGACCGCCCCGTGGAGCCCGCCAGGCCGATCCGCGTGCCGCCCACCAGCCGCTCACCGGGCCACGTTGTGATCCGTGACAGGTGCGCGTACCAGGTGGTGAAGCCCAGGCGGTGCTTGACCACCACCAGGTTTCCGTAGCCGCCCGTGTTGAAGCCGGCGAAGGTCGTGACCCCTCGACCGGCTGCGCCGACCCGAGTGCCGTGGTCGACAGGGAAGTCGAGCCCCGTGTGGCGCCGGCCCGCGAACCAGCCGAAGCCGTCGCCGATCGGCCCGCGCACGGGCCTGAAGAAGCGGACGGGGCCCGTGGGGCCGCCGCCTCGGCCGGCACGCAACGCCCGGATGGTGGCCGGGCCAGCCAGACCGTCGGCCCCCAGTCCCGCCGAGCGCTGATAGGCGAGCACAGCGCGCGTGGACGCCGAGCCGAAGGCGCCGTCGATGGCTCCGGGTGAGAAGCCGCGAAGGGCCAGCAGGAACTGAACGGCCGCCGCGTCCCAGCCGCTGCGGGGCGCCCGCACCACGCGGCTGCCGAGCCGCGGGCGCCCCCAGCGGCCCATCGCCCGGCGCGTCTGCAGCCCGGCGATGCCGTCGACCGTGAGCCCGCGCCTGCGCTGGAAGGAGCGCACCGCGCGGCGCGTCTGCGGCCCGGCGATGCCGTCGGGGATCGCGCTCAGCACACCGAGATTGCGCAGCCCCACCTGCAACGCCGCCACGTCGGCACGCCGGGCGGCCTCGGCGGGCTGGGCACCGATCAGAAGCACCGCCGCGAAAGCGGCTGCGACCGCGGACCGGCGGAGGGGAGGCACCGGCACATGGTCGGCTCAACACGCGCCGCGGCTCAAGCGGCTGCAAGGCGTCCTGCAGGCGGGGTCAGGCGAGCACGGGCTCGGGCAGCGCGTCGCCCTCCCGTGACTCGGTTTGGATCTCGACCGGATCGCGCTCGATGTCCTTCTCGCGCACGAGCCACAGCGCCACAACCGCCGCAGCCAGAGATAGGAGCCCGCCGAGCATGAAGATCTGGTTCAGCCCGGAGATGAATCCCTCGCTGGCGGCGTTGGCCACCTGCGGCTGGGCGCCGGCGGGAATCGAGGCCACGGCCGTGTCGAGGTTGCCCGACGAGGCGGCCTCAATCAGCTGCCGCGGCCGCTCGCCCGACGCGGCGGGCGTGCCGGCCGCGAGCTCCTCGACCCTGGAGGCCCCCTGGCTCAGGAAGATCGCTCCCCAGGCGGCGATGCCCACGGCGATGCCGACCTGACGGAACGTGTCGTTGATGCCGGCGGCCATCCCGCCCTGCTCCTTGGGCACAACGCTCATCGCCACATCCGCGATCACGGGGTTCAAGAACCCGGTGCCCGCGCCGGCCAGCAGGAACCCGCCCAGCAGCGCGGTCCACTCGTCGGCCGGGTCGAGCCCGCCCATTAGCAACAGGCCCACCCCGCTCAGCGCCAGGCCGGCGGACATGATCACCCGTGCCGGCATGCGGGCCAGCAGGGCCCCGCCGGCCGCGGCGGCGAAGAAGTTGATCACCGTGAAGGGCAGGTAGATCAACCCCGCCTCGAGCGGCGAATGCCCGAGATGGTTCTGCAGGTAGAACGTGATGTAGAGGAACAGGGCGAACATCGAGGCCGACACGCCCAGCGCCGCCAGCTGCACGCCCGTGAAGGCGGGTTTGCGGAACAGGCGCAGCGGCAGCATCGGCTGGCTCACGCGGCTCTCGATGGCCAGGAAGGCCACGAGCAGGGCCGCCGCCGCGCCGAAGAGCGACAGGATCATCGTGCTGCCCCAGCCCTCCTCGTTGCCGCGCAACAACCCCAGCACCAGCAGGAACAGCGAGGAGCTGAAGGTGGCCAGGCCCGCCCAGTCGATGCGGGTGGCGTTCGGGTCCCGGCTCTCGCGGAGCTTGAGGTAGGTCACCGCGATCGTCGCGATGCCCACCGGAACGTTGATGAAGAACACCCACTCCCAGCCGAGGGAGTCCACGAGCGCGCCGCCCACCAGCGGCCCGATGGCCACGGACACGCCGATGGTTGCGCCGTAGACGCCCATCGCGGTGGCGCGCTCGCGGCCGGGCGCGAACTCCTGCGCGACCAGCGCCAGCGACACCGCGAACATCACGGCTCCGCCGATGCCCTGCACCGCCCTCGCGACGTTCAGGAAGGTCGGATCGGGGGCCAGCCCGGCGGCCAGCGAGGCCACCGTGAAGATCCCGACTCCGACCGCGAAGACGCGCCGCCGCCCAAGCCTGTCGGCCAGCGAGCCGGCGGTGAGCACGAGCGCGGCCAGTGCCAGCGTGTACCCGTCGATCACCCACTGCAGCTCGGTGAAGCTGGCGCCCAGGTCCTCTTCGATCGCCGGCAGCGCGGTGTTCACCACGGTGATGTCCAGCAGGAGCATGAAGGTCGCGACGCTCACCGCGAGCAACGTCCACCACTTGCATTGCATGTCTGGGGTCCTCCTTCTGGCCTAACCCGCGTTGCGGGCGCTGTAAGATTTAGTCAGGTGGCCTTGTCAGGCGTCCGTACCGTAATAGTAAGGCTACCTTACGGAGTGTGATCATGGACACAGAACGAGAACTGCCGCTGGTGGCGCTGCTGGGCGGGGTCCAGGCCGCCGTCCGCGCCGAGCTTCACGTGCGGCTGCGCGAGCAGGGCTTCGCCGAGATCCGGCCGGCGCACGGATGCGTGTTCGGCAACATCGACGAGGAGGGCTCGCGCCTCACCGATCTGGCGGAGCGCTCGGGCCTGACCAAGCAGTCGGTGGGCGAGGCGGTTGCCGACCTCGAGCAGCTCGGCTTCGTCGAGCGCGTGGGCGACCCCGGCGACGGGCGCGCGAAGATCATCCGGCTCACGCCGCACGGCTCCGAGTCGGTGGCGGCCGCGCGGGCGATCTTCGCCGACATCGAGCGGCGCCTGGCGGACGATGTCGGC
Source organism: uncultured Thermoleophilaceae bacterium (assembly GCA_963755215.1). Lineage (GTDB taxonomy): Bacteria > Actinomycetota > Thermoleophilia > Solirubrobacterales > Thermoleophilaceae > JAAYBF01. The sequence goes on along the minus strand of CAVWIW010000010.1, from coordinate 233,343 downwards.
CAGGAGGACTACGCGGCGTTCCGAGAGACGCTCGTGCGGCTCCATGAGCTCACACGGGCGCCGGCCGGCGAGGTTCGAGACGCCGCCTAGCCCATAATCTACGCGTGCCCGACGCGAGCGGTGACCGGAAGCTTCGCGCGTCCGATCGCGAGCGCGAGGAGGCCGCCGCCCGCCTGAAGAGCGAATCGATCGCCGGCAGGATCACCACCGAGGAACTGGAGGAGCGCCTGGAGGGCGTGATGGCGGCCAGAACCAGGGGCGAGCTGGCCAGGCACTTCGGCGACCTCCCGGCCTCACGCCAGCCGCCCCATCCGGCCGAGCGCTCACCCTCGCCGCGCTTCGAGCCGCCTGGGGTGCTGCCGTTCACTCACACGCTCGTCGTCCACGCGCCCCCCGAGCGCGTTCGGGCGCTCGCCCTCTCTCGGCTCGCGCCGCGGTTCAACGAGGGCGACTTCAGGCTCAGCGCCGAGTCGGCAGACCTCCTGACCTTCGAGAAGACCAGCCGGCCGCCGTGGACGATCCTCGTCGCGATCTTCCTGTTTCCGCTTGGCCTCCTGGCGCTCCTGCCCGATCACACTGAGCGCATCACCATCACTCTGGAGCCCCGGGGGGAGGGCGATACGGTGATGCGCTTTCATGGCAAGGCGAGGCGCAGCGTGCGGAAGGCCCTGCTTAAGGCCACGGCGGAGATCTGAGCGCGAGGCGCTGCGAGACCGTCAGAGTGGCCGTCTAGCTGAAGCGGATCTCGTCGCTGAACTCGGCGAGGAAGTCCGCCGGCGAGTCCGCGGCCTGAGCGCTGTCGGGGCCGTCTCCGTAGAGGCGCTCGAAGAACTCGGCGGTGCGCATGGCCGGCCGGACCTCCCATCGGATCCGCGCCGGGCCGTCGCCGGTCATCTGGTGCTTGGTGCCTGCGGGCACCGTGAAGTGGTCACCGGTCTCGTAGTGGCGGTCCTCGCCGTCCACGATCGCCCGGATCACTCCCTCGAGCACCTGGAAGCGCTCATCCTGGCTCGGATGGAGGTGCTCGGGCGGCAGGACGTTGGCAGCGCCGTATGTGGCCTCCATCTCCAGGAGCTCGCCATCGGTCTCGTCCCCGGTCTGTACGAGGCGAAGCACGTATCCGTTCGGGCCGTGGATCTCCTGACCGGCGCGGGGCATGCGGCCGAGCCTAACTCGTGACGGCCATCATGCTGAGAGCCGCATGAGCCGAGCCGTCGAAGAGTCCAACCGCCGCATGCTGCGCGCGCGGGACGCGATCGACCGCGACTACGCGCAGCCACTCGACGTTCCGACCCTGGCGCGGATCGCCTACGTATCCGAGGCGCATTTCATCCGCGTGTTTCGCTCGACCTTCGGCGAGACGCCGCATCGCTACTTGCAGCGCCGCCGCGTAGAGCGGGCGATGTTCCTGCTCCGGGAGACCGACCGCAGCGTGACCGAGATCTGCCTGGACGTGGGCTTCACGAGCTTGGGGACGTTCAGCCGGACGTTCGCGGACATCGTGGGCGAGCCGCCGACGACCTATCGGTGGCGAGCGGCCGACCTCAGGGCGGTCCCGGCATGCTTCATGAAGGCCTGGACCAGACCGAGCAGTTTTGGAGAAGCAACCCCGCGGCACGCGGATTAGCCTCGCTCGCATGCCAAACAAGATCACTCACACACAGGTTTACGTGCTCGATCAGGACCAGGCGCTCGACTTCTACGTCGGCAAGCTCGGCTTCGAGTTGAACACAGACGCCGACCTCGGCTTCATGCGCTGGCTGACCGTGAACCTGCCTGGCCAGCCCGACCGTCAGCTGCTGCTCGAGAAGCCCGGCCCGCCGGCGCACGACGAGGCCACCGCCGAGCAGATCCGCGAGCTGATGACCAAGGGGGCGCTGGGGATGGCGGCGATCATCTCGGTGGACGACATCCACAAGACCTACGAGGAGCTGGGCGCGAAGGGAGTCGAGTTCACCGAGGAGCCGACCGAGCGGGACTACGGCACCGACTGCGGCCTCCGCGACCCGTTCGGCAACCACCTTCGGATGGGTACGCCGAAGTAGGTCTGCGGTCTTGGAAAAGCCGCCTCTAGGGAGTCCTGAAGGGGAGAGCGTCAGCCTGGTCGAGAGTCTTCGTCGCGTGACGATGAGTCTCTTCGTCCGGGGAAACTGCACGGTGATCGCAGCCTCCGTCCAATGTGACGTTGATCGAATATCGAAGAGGTCGCACTACACGGCCTAACCCCTAGAGGTTGATGGGAGTAAGGGAGCGCCCGGAAGTCGGACGCCTCCGGTCGCAGTGACCTACGCGCGACGGTACCTCAGCCACAGCGTGCCGGACGGAAAGGGACGGCACTCCACCAGGCGCAGGTCCAGGGGTTGCCCCGCGCCGGCGGGGAAGAAGGGCTTGCCGCCACCTACCGCGATCGGGTTCATCCACATGCAGAACTCGTCGACCAGGTCCACCAGGGCGGCCGCCAGGGTCGGGCCGCCCACCTCGATGTGTGTGTCGGACTCCGCCTTGAGACGTTCCACGGTCGCGCGTGCCTCGGCACGTGAGACGAGCGTCGCGCCGTTGCCGGCGGCCTCCAGCGAATCGGAAACGACGTAGCGGGGCGTGGCCGCGTAAGCGGCTGCGAACTCGGCCTCGACAGGCGGCCGACCTTCCTCTTGCGCAGCTTGCATCCAATACTCATCCAACGTCTCGTACATTCGGCGGCCGTAGACGAACGCGCTCGCCTCGCGCGCCTGCTGGTTGGCCAGCGAGTGCACCTCGTCGTCCGGTGCAGACCAGCCGAAGGCCCCTCCCGCGTCCTCCGCATAACCGTCGAGCGAAACGCCCATGCCGTAGATCAGGTCGCCCATCAGCGGGGGCGGAGCGCCGGGATCATTTGCGGACGCGGAATCGGAGCGTGGTGACCGGGCCCGACTGCGTGTTGCTGAACGGTTCCAGGTCGATCCTGCCGAGGCCTGGAGTCGAGAAGCGGACACCGTCGCCGAGCAGCACCGGCAGGACATACACCAGGATCTCGTCGACGAGCCCTCGCTGCAGGGCCTGGCTGGCCACGTCGGCGCCGAGGATCTCCAGGTTCTTGCCGCCCGCAGCGTTGCGCGCCGTGGCGACGGCTTCCGCGATGTCGCAGGTGAGGAACGTGACCCCTGGGTCTGGCTCGTCCGGCGGCTTGTGGGTGAGGACGAACTCGGCTCCCCCGTCGTAGGTGGTGTCCTCGTCGGCCATCTGCTTGCCGACCTCGTAGGTGCCCCGGCCGATGAGCATGGCGCCAGTGGCAGCCATGACCTCCGGGTCCGCGCTCATGAGGTCGAGGATCCAGTCCATCGCATGGTCGGGACCGGCGATGAAGCCGTCGAGCGACATGGCCCTGTTCACGACCACTTTGCCAGTGCCGGTGCTCGTGTCGCTCACACGCTTCCTCGCAGGACTCGGGTGGGCTGGCGAGACAGACAACGCCCCTACAGGTTGATCGCCACGTACTTCGTCTCCAGGTACTCGTCGATCCCCTCGTTGCCGCCCTCGCGGCCGACGCCTGACTGCTTGACGCCGCCGAAGGGAGCGCCGGCGTTCGAGACGATGCCCTGGTTGAGCCCGACCATGCCGGTCTCGAGGCCCTCGATCACGCGCAGCGCGCGCTTGAAGTCGCTGGTGAACAGGTAGGCGACCAGGCCGTACTCGGTGTCGTTGGCGGCCGCGATTGCCTCATCCTCGGAGTCGAAGCCGATCACCGGCGCCACCGGGCCGAAGATCTCCTCCTTGAGCAGGCGCGCGGACTGCGGCACGTCGCCGAGGACGGTGGGCTCGTAGAAGTAGCCGGGCCCGTCCAGCGCCCCGCCGCCCACCAGCGCCTTGGCGCCCTTGTCGACCGCGTCGTCCACCAGCTCGGCCACCTTGGAGCGCTGGTCGTCGTCGATGAGCGGGCCCACCTTGGAGTCCTCCTCTGTACCGCGCCCGACCTTCAGCTCACCCATGCGCTCGGCGAGCTTGGCGGTGAACTCGCTCGGCCACCGAATTGGCCACGTGGAAGCGGTTGGCGGCGGTGCAGGCCTCGCCGATGTTGCGCATCTTGGCCACCATCGCGCCCTCCACGGCGGCGTCCAGGTCGGCGTCCTCGAAGACGACGAACGGCGCGTTGCCGCCGAGCTCCATCGACACCTTGAGCACCTGCCCGGCGGACTGCTCGATGAGCTTGCGCCCGACCTCGGTGGAGCCGGTGAAGGAGAGCTTGCGCGTGCGCGGGTCCTCGATCAGCGGCCCCATCGTGCCGCCCGACGAGGTGCTGGTGATCACATTGAGCACTCCCGCCGGCAGGCCCGCCTCCTCGAGGATCTTGGCCAGGGCCAGCATCGAGAGCGGCGTGAGCTGAGCGGGCTTCACGACCATTGTGCAGCCGGCCGCGATTGCGGGCCCGACCTTGCGCGTGCCCATGGCCATCGGGAAGTTCCAGGGCGTGATCATCACGCTCGGCCCGATCGGCTGGCGCATCACCAGCATGCGGCCCGCGCCGTTGCCGGCCACCTTGTACTGGCCGTCGACCCGCAATGCCTCGCCCGAGAACCAGCGGAAGAACTCCGCGGCGTAGATGATCTCCGCCTTCGACTCGGCCACCGGCTTGCCCATCTCGAGCGTCATGAGCAGCGCCAGGTCGTCGGCGCTCTCGTTGAGCATCTCGAAGGCCCGCCACAGGATCTCGCCGCGCTCGTTGGGCGAGGTGGCGGCCCAGTCGGACTGCTGCGCGTGCGCGGCGTCGAGGGCCGCCATGGCGTCGTCGGGCGTGCCGTCGGCCACCTGGCACAGGGTGTCGCCGGTGGACGGGTCCTCGACCCCGAAGGTGGCACCCTCGGAGCCGTCGCGCCACTCGCCGCCGATCAGGAGTTGGTTTGGGACCGAGTCGAGGACCTTCTGCTCGTCGGCTTTCGTCACGAGGCCGAGACTACCCGGTGCTGCTCGCGCTACTCCGGGGGCGAGATCGAGTTCGGTGAGCCTTGTTCCGGCTTATGGCGCTGGACGACATGCTCCGCGCGAGGAGCTGTGGCGCCGGGCAGAGCCACAGGGCGGGGTCGTCAGCCGAGCGCAACTCTCGCGCGGCCTGATGGAGCCGCCACGCCATCGACCACGCGTCTCGAGCGGCGGCTGCACCGCACAGGACACGAGAGGTCTACGCGGTCGGCAGGCCGCACCTTCTCAGCGCCACGGCCGGACTGGATGGCCGCGATTCTTGCCTGTGGTCCCCACGCCGCCCTGGTCCACAGCAGCGCCGCCGGCCCGCTGGGAGATCGGCGACGAGCCGGGCGGGGAATCGAGCGTCTGCCTGCCGGCCCATCGCGCGAAACCGCCCCGGAATCGTCATCCGTCGCCGCCTTCTCCGCGACAGGCGTCACGACGCATCGGGGTATCCGCGTGACGGTTCCCGGCGCTCACACTCGTCGACCTGGCCTCCCGCCTGGGCAGGGAACCGTCGAGGCCGCGGTCAACAAGGCCGACATGCTCGACCTGATCGACCCTCAGACGCTGCGCCGGCCTCGCTCGACGAGCCATAGACGGCACCCCGGGTACCGGCCGACTCCGGGCCATCCTCGACCGGCGCACGTTCGCGCTCACCGACTCGCAGCTCGAACGCCGCTTCCTCCCACTGCGCGGCAAGCCGGACTCGACATGCCGCTGACGGGTCGGCGGGTCAACGGATTCAAGGTCGATTTCTGGTGGCCCGAGCTACGCCTGGTCGTCGAGACCGACGGGTTGCGCTACCACCGTACGGCAGCCCAGCAGACGCGCGACAGACTCCGCGATCAAGCTCATTCGCCGCCGGACTGACACCGCTGCGATTCACGCACGCCAGGTGGCCTACGAGGCCGATCACGTGGTTGCGACCCTGCGCTCCGCGGCGGCCACGGCACCGTGAGTGAGAGTCTCTTCCGGCTGGACCACGGAAGAACACTCGGCGCCAGCGAACCGCCCCGCCGCGGTCCCTAGGTGGCCACCGTCTCCGCGCCCAGCTCCTCCGAGATCGCCACGTCCAGTGAGTAGTCGATGGGCAGCACGATCAGCGACGGCACGTCCAGGGCCAGCGCCTGGCGCAGGCGCTCGCCGAACTCGGACGCCGAGCCGCAGCGCCAGGCGGGCATCCCGAAGCTGTCGGCCAGCTTCACGAAGTCGGGGTTGGTGAAGTCCACGCCGAAGTGGTTGCCGAACTTCTTGTCCTGCTTCCACACGATCGAGCCGTACTGCCTGTTCTCCCAGATCACGTTCACGAACGGCGTCTTCAGCCGAACCGCGGTCTCCAGCTCCTGGCAGTTCATGAGGAAGCCGCCGTCGCCGCTGACGGTGACCACGTGGCGGTCGGGGTGCACGAGCTTGGCGGCCACCGCCGCGGGCACGGCGAAGCCCATGCCGGCCAGGCCGTTGGCGATGAGCACCGTGTTGGGCTCGGCGGCCGGGAACATTCGCCCGATCCAGAGCTTGTGCAGGCCCACGTCGGAGATGAGGATGTCCTCGCGGCCGATCGCCTGACGGATCTCGTACAGGGCGCGTGGCGGCTGCACGGGGAAGTGATCGTCGTCCTTGGCGGCGTCGAAGCGGCCCTGCACCACTTCGCGCAGCCGCGTTGACCCGCCCTGGTGGGGAACGTGGCGGCACTCCTCGGCCAGGCGAGTGAGGATGTAGTAGAGGTCGCCCAGCAGCTCGACCTCGGGCATGAAGTACTCGTCGATCTCGGCGGGGACTGAGTCGATGCAGATGATCTTCTTGTCGCGCCCCGCGTTCCAGTGCTCGGGTGAGTGCTCGACCAGGTCGTAGCCGATGGCGAGGACCACGTCGGCCTCGTCGAACCCGGCCATGGAGTAGTCCCCGGACTGGAGCCCGACCGAGCCCAGGGCCTTGGGGTTGTCGGGTGGGATCAGGCCCTTGCCCATGAACGTCTCCGCCACCGGGATGCCCGTGGCGCGCACGAACTCCCGCAGCGCCGGGGTGGCGCCACCGCGGACCACGCCGTTGCCGGCCAGCGCCACCGGGTTGAGGGCGCCGCGCACGATGTCGGCCGCCTTGAGCAGCTCACGGGCCTGCGGCTCGGCGCGGGGGGTGCGCCGGCGCGGCAGCGGGACGGCGTCTATCTCCGCCTCCATCACGTCCTCGGGCAGCTCGATGTGCGTGGCGCCGGGCTTCTCGCCCTCGGCGACCTTGAAGGCCTTGCGAACCACCTCGGGGATGATGTTGGCGTCGGACAGGCGGGCGTTCCACTTGGTGATCGGGCGCATGACCCGCAGCAGGTCGATGTACTGGTGCGACTCCTTGTGCATCCGCTCCAGGTCGCCCTGGCCGGTGAGCGCCACCAGCGGCGCGCGGTCGAGGTAGGCATCCGCCACCGCGGTCACCAGGTTCAGCGCGCCCGGCCCGAGCGTGCCCAGGCAGACGCCGGCGTGACCGGTGAGGCGGCCGTACACGTCGGCCATGTAGGCCCCGCCCTGCTCGTGGCGGACCGGCACGAAGTCGATCGAGGAGCGCGAGAGCGACTCGTTCAGGTCGAGCGTCTCCTCGCCGGGGATGCCGAACACGTGCTTGACGCCCTCGGCCTCCAGGCACTCGACGAAGACGTCGGATGCGCGCCGCGTAGCCACCGAGAGGAATCTACAGATGCGGCGAGTACGCTCATTCGGCCGTGATGCAGCCCACGCGGTACACCAAGAGCGGCGAGTACCACATCGCCTACACGACGCTGGGCGATCAGCCCATCGACCTGTTCTACGTGCCCACCTGGATCGGGCAGGTGGAGGTGTTCGCCGAGGAGCCCTCGATCCAGGCCTTCGTAGAGCGCACGTGCGACTTCGCGCGCGTGATCAGCTTCGACCGCCGTGGGTCGGGGCTCTCAGACCCGATGAACGGGCCGCCCACGCTCGAGGATCAGATGGACGACGTCCTGGCCGTGATGGACGCGGCGGGGTGCGAGCGGGTGGCCCTGCTGGGGTTCCTGGAGGGCGGACCGCTGGCCATGCTGTTCGCGGCCACGCATCCCGACCGGGTGAGCGCGCTGGTGCTGTACGCGACCTTCGCACGCGCGCGCTGGGCGCCCGACTACGACTGGGTGCCGAAGGACGACGCGCGCGAGGCCCGGCTGGAGGCGAGCTTCGCCCACTGGGGCGAGGGCACCATTCCCAAGGCGCTGGCGCCGAGCAAGGCGGATGACCCGGCCTTTCGCGAGTGGGCCGGGAGGATGGAGCGCTATTCGGCCAGCCCGGGCACGATCCGCAAGATCATGGCGGCCGTCGGGGAGACCGACGTGCGCCACGTGCTGCCCACCATCAGGGTGCCCACGCTGATCATGCACCGGCGCGACGACACCTTCATCAAGGTCGAGCACAGCCGCTATCTGGCCGACCACATACCGGGCGCGCGATACGTGGAGCTGGAGGGCTCGGAGAGCATGTTCGCCGTCGGCGACTCCGAGGCCGTGCTGGGCGAGATCGAGGAGTTCCTCACAGGCGCGCGGCACGTGCGCGAGCCCGACCGCGTGCTGGCCACCGTCCTCTTCACCGACATCGTGGGCTCCACCGAGCGCGCCGCCGAGATGGGCGACTCCCAGTGGCGCGGCCTGCTGGAGCGCCACGACCGCCTGGTGCGGCGCGAGATCGACCGCCACCGCGGCCGGGCGGTGAAGTCGACCGGCGACGGCGTGCTGGCCACCTTCGACGGGCCCGCCCGGGCCGTGCGCGCCGCCGAGTCGATCGGCGACTCGCTGCGGCCGCTGGGCGTGCACGTGCGGGCCGGCCTGCACACCGGCGAGGTGGAGGTGCTGGGCGAGGACGTGGGCGGGCTGGCGGTGCACATCGGAGCCAGGGTCATGGGCAAGGCCCAGGCCGGCGAGGTGCTGGTGTCCAGCACCGTGAAGGATCTGGTGGTGGGCTCGGGGATCAGCTTCGAGGAACGAGGCGAGCACGAGCTCAAGGGCGTGCCGGGCGAGTGGCGCCTGTTCGCGGTGGGCTAGTAGGCGATTCATGCGGCCGCTACCTTGAGCCGAGGAAGGGGTTAGAGGGATTTCGTGCGCAGACTCCTCATAACGACCAGCCTCGCCCTGCTGGCGATAGCTCCCGCCGCCGAGGCGGCGAGCCGCGTGGTGGTGCGCGGCGCCGGCTTTGGCCACGGCATCGGCATGTCGCAGTTCGGCGCCTATGGCTACGCCCAGAAGGGCGTGGGCTACGAGCGCATCCTGCGCCACTACTACCGGGGCACCGACCTCGGTCGAGCTCCCAGCCGGCCGGTACGCGTGCTGCTGCAGGCGAGCGACCCCTACGTGCGCTTTCGCGGTGCCACGCGCGGCCCGGGCGGGCGGACGCTGAACTCGCGCACCACCTACGTCGCGAAGCGAACGCGCGGAGGACGCGTGTCGCTCACGGGCGGCGGCAAGCGGGTGGGAACCTTCCGCGGCCCGCTGCGGGTGCGCGGGCGCGTGATGCGCCTGCTGGGACCGGCCATCAACGGGATCCGCAGCGGCCTCTATCGCGAGGCCTTCGAGCTTCACGCCGGCGCGGCCGGTGGCGTGACCGCCGTGAACGCGCTGCCGATCGACGAGTACGTGCAGGGCGTCGTGGCGGGCGAGATGCCCTCGTCCTGGGACACCGACGCGCTGCGCGCACAGGCCGTGGCGGCGCGCACCTACGCGCTGTCCACCCGCAAGAGCGGCGACGTGTTCGACCAGTACCCCGACACCCGCTCGCAGGTCTACTACGGCATCTCCGGCGAGACCTCGCGCACCAATCGCGCCGTGCGCGACACCGACTCGGAGATCCTGACCTACGACGGCGCGCCGGCCGTGACCTTCTATTTCTCGACGTCGGGCGGGCGCACGGAGAACGTGGAGCTGTCCTTCCTGGGCTCCGAGCCGCGGCCGTGGCTCAAGAGCGTGCGCGACCCCTACGACGGCATCTCCCCCAAGCACCGCTGGACAGCGCGCTTCTCCAAGGCGGTGTTCGGAGCACGGCTGGGGGCTCCGGGGCGGTTCCGCAAGATCCGGGTGCTGCAGCGCGGCCGCTCGCCGCGGATCGTGCGCGCGCGGGTGTACGGAACGCGCGGCTCGCGCGTGCTCACGGGCGCGCAGATCCGCGCCCGGCTCGGCCTGAACGACACCTGGGCGGGTTTCACCACGGTCTCCACGTCGCAGTCCCGTCCGGCGCGCGCCGCCCGCAGCGCCCGCCGGGTGCGGCCCGGCCCCCCCTTCGGCATCCAGGGCCGCCTGGACCCCGCGCCACGCGGCGGGCGGCTCGTGCTGGAGCGCAAGAAGGGCAGGAGCTGGCGCAGGGTGCGCACCACGCTCACCGGCCGCGACGGGCGCTTCCGCGTGCGCGTGGCAGCGAGCGGCGTGTACCGCGTGCGCGCCGGCGCGGTCGCCGGCCCGGCCGTACGAGTGTCCTGACCGCCTACGGCGTGAAGCGAACGGTCATGACCTCGCCGTCGCGCAGCTGGTAGTCGCGGCCCTCGATCCGCAGCTTCGCCCGCTCGCGGGCGCCCGCGTAGCCGCCGGCGTCCACCAGGTCCTTCCAGTCCACCACCTCCGCGGCCACGAAGCCGCGCTCGATGTCGGTGTGGATGCGCCCGGCGGCGGCGCGGGCGGCGGTGCCGCGCGGGATGGCCCACGCCCGCCCCTCTTTGCCCTCGCCCGCGGTGAAGAAGGAGATGAGCCCCAGCAGCTCCCATGCCTCGCGGATGACGGTGGCCAGCCCGGACTCGCCGGCGTCGAGATCGTCGCGCATGGCCTGCGCCTCGTCGGCGTCGAGCTCCGACAGCTCGGCCTCGATGCGCGCGGACACCGCCGCCGCTCGGGCGCCGCCCGCCTCGGCGTGCTCGCGCAGCGCCGGCGGCGGCTCCAGCTCCTGGGCCTCGCCCACGTTGGCCAGGTAGAGGACGGGCTTGGCCGTGAGCGGGCTGAGGTCGCGCAGAGCGTTCGGCGCTGCCGCCGGGGGTGGCACCGAGCGGGCCGGGCGGCCCTCGCCCAGAGCGGCCACGAGCTCGCCCAGCCACGCGGCCTCGGCCACCTTCTCGGGCTGGCCCGACTTGGCCTCGCGGCCCACCTTGTCCAGCCGCCGCTCGGCCTGCTCGAGGTCGGCGTAGAGAAGCTCGGTCTCGATTGTCTCCACGTCGGCGCCGGGGTCCACGCGGCCCTCGGGGTGGACGACCTGGGCGTCGTCGTGCGCCCGGACCACGTGCACCAGCGCGTCGGTCTCGCGGATGTTGGCCAGGAAGCGATTGCCCAGCCCCTCGCCCTCGTGCGCTCCGCGCACCAGCCCCGCGATGTCGTGGAACTCGATCGTCTCGTGCACGATCGGCGTGGCGCGAATGGTCTCGGCCACCCGGTCCAGTCGCTCGTCGGGGACCGGGACCACCGCCACGTTGGGCTCGACGGTGGTGAACGGGTAGTTGGCCGCCTCGGCCCCGGCGCGGGTGAGTGCGTTGAAGAGCGAGGACTTGCCCGCGTTCGGGAGCCCGACGATCCCGACCTTCACGGCACCAGCTCCGCCATCGCCGTGCCCAGGGCGGCGCCCGCGCCCACGTCGGTGGGGTAGTGCACGCCGACGTAGACGCGCGACAGCGCCATGGCCGCAGCGCACGCGTAGACCGGGGCCGCGGGGAGGTCGCGCGACAGGATCCGCGCCGCTGCGAACGAGGTCGTGGCGTGGGCCGACGGATAGGAGAGGCTCGTGACCGTGGACGACAGCGCCGGCAGGCCTTCCAGCACGGGGCGGCGGCGGCGGATCAGGTACTTGAACGCGATGTTGGTCAGGTAGGCCACCGCCACCACCCGCAGCTCCCGGCGGTAGAGCGCACCGCGGGGGCGATCGATCGCCGCTCCAGCGGCGCCGGCGGCCAGCCACAGCATCCCGTGCTCACCGCAGCGGGTGAACGCCAGCACGGCCCGCTCCGCCCCCGGCCCGTGGCCGTGGGTTCGCAGCAGGCGCAGCAGCGCCAGGTCCAGCGCGCGCGCCACGCGGGGAACTAAAACCCGACCTTCTGGTCCCCGCTCTCGCGCCTGATGTAGACGACCTGCGAGAGATCGATGAGGATCTCCGAGTCGTCGGTCGTCAGCGGGTGCCAGCGATTGGCCTTGTCGTCGCCCAGGGCCTTCTCCAGCTCGTCGTACTCGCTGTTGAGGGCCCTCACGGCGAGCACCTGCCCGCCCTGGAAGCCCACATCCATCCTTCGCTGGTCCGCCATCAATGGTCCTTTGGTTGCACGATCTCGGTGAGCACCCCGCCGGTGGACTTGGGGTGCAGAAAGGCCACGCGGCTCTCGCGTATGCCGGTCCGGGGCTCCTCGTCGATGAGCCTCAGGCCACTCTCGCGCAGCCGGTCCAGCGCGGCGTCGATGTCGTCGGTGCGGTAGGCCACGTGGTGCAGCCCGGGGCCGCTGCGCTCGAGGAACTTCGCCACGCCGCTGTCCGGCTGCACGGGAGTGAGGAGCTCCACGTGCGCGCCGCCGATCTCCAGCAGAGCCGCCTCCACGCCGAACTCCTCGACCGTTTCGCGGTGCTGCTCGCGCATGCCCAGGCGGTCGCGATAGAGGGCGATGCCCTCGTCCAGGTCCTCCACGGCCACGCCGATGTGGTCGATCTCGCCGAACACGGCGGCGGAGTCTAGAGCCCGCCGATCGGGAGGTCAGGCGCCGGGCTCGGGCGGCCGCGGCTCCAGCGCCTCACTGGCCGCCACGCGCGCCTCGCCGCCACGGCCGGCCAGCGGCTCGAGGCGGGCGGGGTGGGGCAGCCGACCCTCGTGCTCGGCCACCAGCCGCTCGATGTCCTTTCGCTCCAGCACCTCGTTCTCCAGCAGGGTTCCGGCGAAGGCCTCGAGCAGCGGCCGGTGCTCGTTCACCAGCGCCAGCGCCCGCCGGTGGGCCTGGTCGGCGATGAACTGCTGCTCCTCGTCGATGAGCCGCCGGGTGGCGTCGGACATGGAGTAGTCGGCGGCCGGCAGCTGCTTGGACTGCAACTGGGTGGCCATCCCGTACTCGGTGACCATCGAACGGCTGATCTCGTGCACCTTGCGGAGGTCGTCCGAGGCCCCGGTGGTGATCTGCCCGAAGATCAGGTGCTCGGTAACGCGGCCGCCGAGGAGGACCACGAGGTAGTCCATGAGCTCCTCCTTGGTCTTCAGGTAGCGGTCCTCCTCGGGGAGGTTGAGCGTGTACCCGAGCGCGCGGCCACGCGGGATGATCGAGATCCGGTGCACCTTCTCCACGCTGGGAAGCAGCTCCGAGCACAGGGCGTGGCCCGCCTCGTGGTAGGCCACCACGCGCTTCTCATGAGGCGTGATCACCCGGCGCGACTGCATGCCCGCCATGACCCGCTCGAGCGCCGCCTGGAAGTCCTTCTCCAGCACGGTTCCCCGGCGATCGCGCCCGGCGAAGATGGCGGCCTCGTTGCAGAGGTTGGCCAGGTCGGCGCCCGTCAGGCCGCTGGTCTGACGGGCGACGGTGTCCAGCTCGATGTCGGCCGCCAGCGGCTTGCCGCGCGTGTGGACGCGCAGGATCTGCTTGCGCCCTGCGAGATCGGGCGGAGCCACGAAGATCTGGCGATCGAAGCGACCGGGCCGCAGCAACGCGGGGTCCAGCTTCTCGAGCAGGTTCGAGGCGCCGATGACCACCAGCTCGTCGCTCCCGCCGAAGCCGTCGAGCTCCACCAGCAGCTGGTTGAGCGTTTGGTCCTTCTCGCCCGACACGTCGTTGCCGCGCGTGGCGCCCACCGCGTCGAGCTCGTCGATGAAGACGATCGCGGGCGCCTGCTTCCGGGCGATGCGGAACAGGCGCCGGATTCGCGCCGCGCCGAGGCCCGCGAACATCTCCACGAACGACGACGCCGACTGCGCGAAGAACTTGGCGTTGGACTCGTGTGCCACCGCCTTCGCCAGGAGCGTCTTGCCGGTGCCGGGCGGGCCGTGGAGCAGGATCCCCTTGGGCACCTTGGCACCGAGCTTGCGGAAGCGCTTGGGGTCGCGCAGGAACTCCACCACCTCGCGCAGCTCATCCTTGGCCTCCTCCACGCCGGCCACGTCGTCCCAGCCGATGGCGTCCGAGGACTGCGGCTTGATCTCCTGGGGCTTGGTCCGCGGCATGTAGCGCAGGGTCAGCAGCAGGACCACGGCGATCAGGCCCATGAAGATCACCGGGAGCCAGATGACCGCGAAGTTCTCGAGGTCGTCGAACGAGAATCCCCCGCCGCCGGCCGCGGCGGGCGGCTTCACGCGCCGGACCCTGAAGCCCGTCGCTCGACCATCGCCACGCGCGAACGCGGGACCCGTGCCGACCCGCCGCCAGGGCTCGGGCAGCTCGGCGACGCCCGTGCCCAGGAACTCCGCGAACCGGTTGCGCGCCTGCTCGCAGGTCAGCGTGCCGGTGTCGTTCACGACGATCTGGTAGCTGCCCTTCTCCAGCGCGAGCCCGCCCGCGCGGGTGGACTGTGGCAGCGTGATACGTGCCTCGCAGGTGGCCGCGCCGTCCTGCGCCGTCGCGCCCGCGGGAACGAGCGCTCCGGCCAGCAGCGCCAGCAGCACCACCACGAGGAGGCGTCCCGCCCCCTGTCGCGTCAGGACTTCCATGTCACGGGTCAATGTAGGGACGGTCGCTGGGGGTCGCCACCGACTCGGACGTTTGTCTAGACGCCCGGCTCCCGGCCCGCCCGTGACGTGTCGTCATCTGGCGCCAGGGCGCCCTCGACACGAAGGATCTCGGCCAGCGCCGCGTGGCCAACCTCGAGCTGCTCGGGGGTGGGCTCCCGGGTCCCGATGAGGCGCTGGATCTCATAGCCCGGCCGGCGCAGCGCCCGCGACATCGAGCTGCCCTCATGACGCTCGGACCAGGCAAAGACCTCCACCGCCACGGCCGCGCTGCCGATGGCCACGGCCGCCTCGGCCGCCGGCCCGCGCATGCCGGCACGGCGCGCGGCCACGTTGCCCACGGCGGCGGCCCCCAGCATCGGCGCCACCAGGTTGGAGCCGCAGCGATCGTGCTCCTTGTCGGCGTCGGCCGCCTCCCCGTCCTGCTCGTAGGCGGCGATGGCCTTGTGCTCGACCCCGTGGTAGGCGGCCAGGTCGCCGCCGCGCAGCGCCAGCAGGGCGGGCGCGAGGCTCACCAGTCCCACCGCCGCCTCCCGGGCAACCGTGCGGGCGCCCGTGGAGCGGATGGCCTGGCCCGCGAGCGCCGCCCCGGCCATCGCGCCGAGCGTGCGCGGATCCTGCATGGGCAGCCCCGCGGACGGCAGCGCGCGCTTGACCAGCGGGATCACGGCCATGGCCTCCGCGAGCTTGGCCACGCCGCGCACGCCGGGGATCGACTCGGTGGCCCGGCCGCCCAGCGACGGCTTGCGCCCGGACGCCACCTCGATCCGCCCATCGCGAGCGCGCACCGCCGCCGCCCAATGGGTGGGGCCGTGGACAAGCAGGCCGTTGCGCAGCGCCATGCCGCCGAGTCGCAGCTTCTCGGGGGCGCTCATCGCAGCACCTCCTCCACCAGGCCGGCGTAGAAGCGCGCGGCCAGGCCCAGGTCCTCAACGGGCACGCGCTCGTCGGCACCGTGTATGAGCGGAGCGGCCTCGAACAGGCTCATCGCCTTCTGCGGGAAGAAGCCGTAGGCCACGCAGTCGGGGAACGCCTCGCGGAACCAGCGCGAGTCACTGAAGCCGGGCAGCACCACCGGGGTCACGGCTGCGCCCGGGTCCTCGCGCTCGACGAATCCCCTGATCGACTCCATCAGCTGCGTGTCGATCGGCGAGCGGTTGCCCACCACCGTCTCGGCGAACGCGATGTCGTGGCCGTTGGACCCCACCGCCTGCTCGATCCGCGCACGCGCGTGGTCCTTCCCCAGGCCGGGCGGCACCCGGCAGTCCACGTGGAGCTTGGCCTGAGAGGGGATGACGTTGATCTTCTCCGACGCGCTGGCCATGGTCGGCGCCAGCGTCACGCCCAGCATGGGCTCCAGCAGCACCGCGATCATCGGATCCTCCGCCTCGACCTCCTCGAGCGCAGCCGCCAGGTCATCCCCCTCCACTCCGAGCGCGGCGAGAAAGGCATCCGGCTCCGGCGAGTGCTCGGGCACCACCTTCGCGCTCGCCAGCGCCTCGAGGACGGGCGCGAGCTTGACGAGTGCGTTGTCGCCAATGCGGGGAATCGAGGCGTGGCCGGCGCGGCCGTGGGTGGAGAGCGTGAACCGGAAGACCCCCTTCTCCGCCACGCACACGCCATAGATGCGGCGACCCTTGTACTCGAAGACCTCCCCGGCCCCCTCGTTGACCACCACGTCGGCGCGCACCTTCTCCGGGTGCTGCTCGCACAGCCACTTGGCGCCGAACTCCGCGCCCGCCTCCTCGTCCGCCGTGAGCACCAGCTTCAGCTCGCCGGCCTCGGGCCTCCACCCCTCCTCTGCGAGCGCGATCGCGGCGGCCACCTCGGCCGCCACCTGGCTCTTCATGTCCAGCGCGCCGCGCCCCCACACGCAACCGTCGCGCAGCTCGCCCGACCATGGGTCCACCTGCCACTCCGAGGCGTCCGCCAGCACCGTGTCCACGTGCCCCAGCAGGCACAGCGCCGGGCCGTCGGAGGCGGCGGCCAAGCGGGCGACGAGGTTCGGGCGCCCCTCCACCGCCGAGAGCAGCTCGACCTCGTAGCCGGCCTCTCTCAACAGGCCGGCCAGATGCTCCTGGGCCTCCTGCTCGTTGCCCGGCGGGTTGACGGTGTCGAAGCGGATCAGTCGCTGGAGCAACTCGGTCGTGCGGCGCTCCAGGTCGGCTGCCTCGGGCATCGCCCGAATCCTAGGGTGCTCGGTGCTCGGCGCTCGGGTACCAACGCCAACCACAGCGTCACGCAAGCGCGCGCGCAGGACGAGCATGCCGCGGAAGAGGAAGCGACGCGTGCTCCGCACGCGAGCGACCGATGACAAAGGCAGGCGACGTGCTGCGCCCGCGCTACTTCGGGAACATCCTCCGCGAGCGCCACAGCCAGCGCAGATCCCCACGCGGGCGGAGCCTGCCGCGGGCCACGAGCCGGCGTGGGTCGGTGCGGCCGGCGGCCACGTCGACGAAGTCCTCGAACCTCGAGCTCAGCGTCACCCGCGCGGACGCCGACCGCCCCGGCTCGGCACGGGTCGCGCCGTTGGCCACCACCACGTGCCACGGCTCGGCGTCGCGGAAGTCCCACTGAATCGTGCCGGTGTCGCTGGCCGCCGAGCTGTCGAGGCCGCCGGCGATCGTCTCGAACAGGAGCCGCATGTCGGCCGGGTCCGTCGACGGCGGGCCCACCTTCTCGCCCAGGTAGCCCGCGCGCACCATCTTGTGGCCGCGCTCGGCGCGCTCGCGCGGAGAGCCGGGCACCGGGAACACCGGCGGGCCGGGCAGGTCCTCGATGGGCATCCCGGCGCTGCGCATCTTGGTCTCGAGCGAGCTCGCGCCCTCCTCGCCGATGTCCTCCAGCGTGAACCCGAAGCACTCGATGTAGCGCATGTCCCAGTCGGGCGGGATCAGCACCGAGGCCGTGTAGGGGATGACCTCGCGCAGCAGGCCGGCCACCGCGTCGGGCACCTCCGGGTCCATCTTGCGCAGGTCGGACAGCAGCTTCACGCCGAAGCCGATGTGCCGCTGCTCGTCGGCGGCGACGTTCTCCATGCCCTCGCGGAAGCCGGGCAGCAGGTCGCGGTCGGTGAGATAGCTGGTGATGAAGTGCTGGCCGGGCTGGGCCAGCGTGGCCTCGATGACCACGTGGTAGAGCGTGACGGCCGCGGCAAGGCGCGGGATCGACGGGTCGCGCCTGAGCTCGTCCGACATGGTCACGAGCCGGTCGAAGATCTTGGTGAAGCCCCAGGTGAGCTCCGGCTTGATCGCGTTCAGGCCGTCGGCCACTGTCGGGCCGCCGATGCCCACGACCTCCTTCATGAAGCGGTTGAAGAAAACGGCGTGGCGGGCCTCGTCGACCTGCTGGGTGGTGAGGAAGTACTTCTGCTCCTCCAGCGGCGCGGCGTCAACGTACGGCGAGAGGCCGTCGGCCACGGCGTCCTCGCCCCAGAAGAACAACGAGTAGTTCCACAGCGCCGCCTTACGCTCGATGTCGCCGAAGTCGGCGAGCCACTGCTCGCGGTCGCGGGCGAAGTCGATTTCCATGGCGCGCCAGTTGCCGCGCTCCCAGCGGGAGTAGAGGTCCTCGTAGGTGATGTTGTCGAGCGGGCTCTGAGTGGTGGGGACGGCCGTGGCCATTGGCTTCTCCCTCCCTGGCTCTGGTACGTTTGTTCCGAATTGGCGGAACGAATGTACCAGAAAGGCGAGCGCCGCCGCGAAGAGATCCTGCGCGCCACGATGGGCCTGATCGGCGCCCGTGGCGCGGACGCCGTGACCCACCGTGCGGTCGCGGAGGCCGCGGGCGTGCCGCTGTCGGCCACCACCTACTACTTCGCGTCGAAGGAGGACCTGCTTGCGCAGACCTTCCTGCTGGCCGCGCGCGAGGAGACGGAGCGGATCGAGCGGCTGGTGCTGGACCTCGCGCCGCTGTCGCTCTCGGCCGCCGACTGGGCCGGCGCCGTGGCGGCGCAGATCGCCGAGGACATCCGCGCCGAGCCCGCGCGGCACGTGGCCCTGTTCGAGCTCGGCCTGGAGGCCACCCGCACCGAGGCGCTGCGGGCCGAGCTGGGCCGCTGGCGTGAGGCGCACCTGCGCCTGGCTGAGATGGGCTGTCGCGCGGTTGGCTCGGAGGAGCCCGCGCTGGACGCCAGCGTGGTGGTGGCTGCGCTAACCGGGCTCATGCTCGAGCAGCTGGCCAGCGGCCGCGAGGACTTCGAGGCCGAGGTGATGCGCCCGGCGCTGGAGCGCCTCTTCAGCCGCCTGGCGACCGCGGATCGCACCCCGGCAGAGGTGTAGCCTCAGGCCGCGTGGCGGCTTCGCGCTCGACCCTCGACGGCATCGCCTATCGCGAGGCCGGGTCGGGTGAGCGGGTCGCGCTGATGCTCCACGGCTATCCGCAGTCCTCGTACATATGGGAGCCGTCGCTCGCGACCGTGGCTGGGCTGGGCGGGCGCGGCGTGGCGCCGGACCTGGCCGGGTTCGGGGACTCACCACCCGATCGCCCGGGAACGTGGGAGCGCCACGTGGCAGCCGTGGAGCGTCTGCACGCGGGCCTCGGCCTCGAGGAGGTCACGCTCGTGATGCACGACTGGGGCGCACTGATCGGGCTGCGCTGGGCGTGCGAGAACCCCGGGGCGGTCGCAGGGCTGGTGATCTCCTCCAGCGGGTTCTTCCCCGACGGCAAGTGGCACGGCATGGCCCGCGCGATGCGCACCGAGGGCACGGGCGAGGAGCTGCTGGACGGGATGACGCGCGAGAGCTTCGGGGAGCTCATGCGCTGGGCCACTCGCGCCATGGACGATCGGGAGATCGACGAGTGCTGGAAGTGCTTCGCCGACCCCGAGCGGCGGGGCGCGCAGCTGGACCTCTACCGCTCGGGCGACTTCGAGAAGCTGGCGGCATATGACGGCCGGCTTGCGGCCCTTGGCGTGCCGACGCTGCTGCTGTGGGGCTCCGACGACCAGTTCGCCCCGCTGGCCGGCGGCCGGCGGCTGCAGCGCGAGCTCCCGCACGCCGAGCTGGAGGTGCTGGACGGCGTGGGGCATTTCGTGTGGGACGACGAGCCGGAGCGAAGTGTGGCCGCGCTGTCGCGATTCCTGCGCGCGCTGCACTGACGCTGGCAGAATCGCCCTCGTGGAGCGGCTCTTCGAAGAGGACCTACCCCGCGGTGGGCACACGCGGGTGCCGGCCCACGACCAGCCGCTGGCGGCGCGCATGCGCCCCGACTCGCTCGACGAGCTGGTCGGACAGGAGCACCTGCTGGAGGCCGGGTCGGCACTGCGGGTGGCGATCGAGGAGGGACGGCCGCACTCGATGGTGCTCTACGGGCCGCCCGGGTCGGGCAAGACCACGCTGGCGCGCCTGATCGCGGGCAAGGCCTCGGCCGCGTTCGAGGAGCTCTCGGCGGTGAATGCCGGGCGCCAAGAGGTGCGCGACGTGATCGAGCGCGCCGGGCACCGGCGGGCCACCAGCGGCGAGGGCACCGTGCTGTTCCTCGACGAGATCCACCGCTTCAACAAGGCACAGCAGGACACCCTGCTGCCCGCCGTGGAGGAGGGGCTGGTCACGCTCGTGGGCGCGACCACCGAGAACCCCTACTTCGAAGTGAACTCGGCGCTGCTGTCGCGCTGCCGCGTCTACGAGCTGCGCGGGCTTGCCGATGCCGACGTGCTGGCCCTGTTGCGGCGGGCGCTCGGCGACGACCGGGGGGTGCTTGACCCGCCCGCGGTCGACGACGACGCGCTGGAGTTCCTGGCGGCGCGGGCGGGCGGCGACGCCCGCACCGCGCTGGCTGCCCTGGAGCTGGCCTGCGAGACGGCGGCCGGCGAGAGGGTCACGATCGAGCGGGCCGAGGACGCGCTGCAGCGCCGGGCGGTGCTCTACGACAAGGGGGGCGACCGCCACTACGACACCATCTCGGCCTGGATCAAGGCCACGCGCGGGTCGGACCCGGACGCGTCGCTGCTGTACCTGGCCGAGATGCTGGAGGGCGGCGAGGACCCACGCTTCATCGCGCGCCGGATGGTGATTCTGGCAAGCGAGGACATCGGCAACGCCGACCCGCGTGCGCTGTCGGTGGCCGTGGCCGCCGCCCACGCCGTCGAGCACGTGGGCCTTCCCGAGTGCGCGCACAACCTGGCCCAGGCCTGCGTGTACCTGGCGCTGGCGCCCAAGTCCAACGCGTCATACCTCGCGCTCGGCCGAGCCCGCCAATGGGTCCGCGACCACGGCGCCCCGGAACCCCCCGCGCCGTTGCGCAGCGCCGCCTACCCGGGCGCGGAGCATCTGGGGCGCGGACAGGGCTACGACTATCCCCACGACCACCCGGAGGGCGTGTCGGGCCAAGAGCTCATGCCCGCCGAGGCCGAGGGCGAGCGCTTCCTGGAGCTGTCGGACCACGGCGAGGAGCCCGCCATGCGGGAGCGCCTGGAGCGAATTCGCCGCGCACGCGGCGACAAGTAGCAACGCGCACGATCGGCGGGCTCGCACACGCCGCAACGGATGTTTCCGCGCTGTTATGCGGCATTGGTCTCAAGACCGGGGCGTCTGCCACCGTGGAGGCATGGCTCGCGACCCTGGCCGATTGCGACTTGCCGATCCCGGCACCCTGCTCGCCACGACCCACCAGGTCGGTGGCGGCATGATCGTGCGGTTGCGCCTGGCGCGCCCGAGCGACGCCGCCAGGATGGCCGCCTTCCTGGCACGGCTCGAGCCGGAGATCCTGCACGGGCCCTTCCGCGCGGCGCTGTCGGACGCCCCCGCCGAGCTGGTGGGGCACCTGACTTTCTACGACCCCCGCAGCCGGATGGTGGTGGTGGCCACCACCGTGACCGACCTCGGCGAGGAGATCGCCGGGCTGGCCGGCCTGTCCCTGCCCGACAGCGGCGTGGGCGGACTGGCCGTGGCGGTCGACGGGCCGCGTCGCGGCCTGGGAGTGGGCAAGCTGCTCACCGAGGCGGCGGCGGCCCTGGCGCTACGGCAGGGCGCGGGACGGCTCCGCGCCCAGCTGCCTGAGGCAGACGGCGCCATGCATCACCTGATGTGCCGGCTCGGACGCACGGTCCGAACCTCCGAGGACGGCGCTCCGGTGGCCCACACCCGCCTGCCGCGCACCGCCCGCCGGGCCGCCTAGCGCGGGTCCGGCACAATGGCGGTGATGGAAGCCGCCGTGCGCGCCCAGCTGGAGTCGTTCAGCCCGATCGACGGGCGCCGGCTCGGCTCGGTGCCCACGCTTGCGCCGGAGGAGGTGCAGGCGGTCGTGGACGACGTGGCCGAGGTGCAGCCCTTCTGGGCGGCGCTCCCGGCCGCCGACCGCGCGCGCTACATGCGCCGCGCCGCCCAGGTGATCATCGACTCGCTGGGCGACCTGTCGGAGCTGCTCACGCGCGAACAGGGCAAGCCCCGCAACGAGTCGTACGTGATGGAGTTGCTGCCCACCATCGACTCGCTGCACTGGATCGCGGCAGAGGGGCCCGAGATCCTGGACGACGAGAAGGTGTCCCTGCCGATCTTCCTGAAGCAGAAGCGAGCCCGATTCGCCTTCGAGCCGCTCGGCGTCGTGGGTGTGATCGCGCCCTGGAACTATCCCTGGTCGATTCCCTTCGGCGAGGTGGCCATCGCCCTGATGGCCGGCAACGGCGTGGTGCTCAAGCCCGCTTCGCTCACCCCGCTGATCGGTCAGCGGATCCAGGAGGTGTTCGAGCGCGCGGGCGTGCCCGAGGGGCTGGTGCGCACGGTCCACGGCGGCGGTGCGGTGGGTCAGGCCCTGGTGGAGTCTTCGGCAGCCAAGATCTTCTTCACCGGGTCGGTGGGGGTCGGCCGCGGCGTGGGCGTTGCGTGCGCGGAGCGCATGAAGGGCTCGGTGCTGGAGCTGGGCGGCAAGGACGCCATGCTCGTGCTCTCGGACGCCAACCTCCCGAACGCCGTGTCCGGCGCTCTGTGGGGCGGCTTCGCCAACGCCGGCCAGACCTGCTCGGGGATCGAGCGCGTGTACGTGATGCGCGACGTGGCCGAGCCGTTCGTCGAAGGGCTGGTCAGGGGCGCTAAGGCACTCCGCGTCGGTGACCCGATGGGATGGGGCACCGAGATCGGCCCGATGGTCTCCCCCGAGCAGCTGGCGCTCGTGCGCGAGCTCGTGGACGGCGCCGTGGCGGCCGGGGCCGAGCTCCACTGCGGCGGCCCGGTGCAGCCGCCGGACGCGGGCGCCGCGGCCTGGTCGCGCCCGCGGTGCTCACCGGCGTGACCCACGACATGCGGATCATGCGCGAGGAGATCTTCGGCCCGGTCGTGCCCGTGATCACCGTGGACTCCGAGGACGAGGCGATCGCCCTGGCCAACGACTCGGACTTCGGCCTCGGTGCTTCGGTGTGGACCCTGGACCGCAAGCGCGGCGACCGCATCGCCCGCCGCCTGCAGGCGGGGATGGTGTGGGTCAACGACCACATGTACTCCCACGGCGCCTGCTCGTGCTCATGGGGCGGGGTCAAGGACTCCGGCCTGGGCCGCTCGCACTCGAAGTTCGGCTTCTACGAGTGCGTGAACGTGAAGCTGCTGTCGTGGGAGCCGTCGCGCACGCGCAACTTCTGGTGGCACCCATACGACGGCGCGCTGGGGCGGGCCATGCACTCGTCCGCGCACCTGCTCTATGGCCGCGAGGATGACAAGGCCGGGGCGCTGCGCCGCGGCGCGCCCGCGTTCGCCTCACTCGCGCGGAAGATGCTGCGAGTGCGTGGCTCGTGAACTGCTCGGCGGCCTGAGAGCGACTGCTAGCCTCGCCTCAAAGCGCCGGCCGAGGGCCCTGCGCGCGCGAAGAGGGAGAGGACACATTGCGAGGGAAGCAGCGGGGCGCCCGCTTCGGCGGACCGATGCTGGTTACGGTGTTGGCCACGGTGCTGATCGCGCCCGCGGCGGCGCCGGCCGCCACGAGCAAGCGCGGCCCCTACGCCGTGGGCGAGCGCTCCTACACGTTCGTCGACAAGAGCCGGCGGACCGCGTCCAACGGCAGCTACCCCGGCGCCGCCACGCGCACCCTCCCGGTCCTGGTCCTGTACCCGACCAAGGGCAAGCCGGACGGCACGACGAAGGAGAACGCCGCACCGGTCCGCGACGGCCACGGCTTCCCGCTGGTCGTGTTCTCGCACGGCTTCACCGCCTTCGGGCCGGTCTACCGGTTCCTGCTCGAGCGCTACGCCCGCCGCGGCTACGTGGTGGCCGCCCCCACGTTCCCGCTGTCCAGAGGCGGGGCTCCCGGCGGGCCCAAGCTCGTTGACTACGTGAACCAGCCGGCCGACGTGAGCTTCGTGATCGACCGCATGCTCCGGCTCGAGCGCCAGTCCAAGTGGCGCAAGACGATCGACCGGCGCAGCATCGGCGCGGCGGGCCATTCTCTTGGCGCGATCACCACCCTGGGCGTGGCCACCAATAGCTGCTGCCTGGACAAGCGCATCGACGCCGCAGTGGCGTTCTCGGGGATCCAGCTTCCGTTCGCCAACGGGACTGGGCGCTTCTACTCGAAGCCCACGCCGCCGCTGATGGTCGTGCACGGCGACGACGACGGCATCGTTCCCTACACCGGCAGCGTCACGGCCTACGACACGGCGCCGGCCCCCAGGGTGCTCCTGAGGTTGCTGCGCGGGCCGCACACTCCGTTCGTCGCCCCGTGGCTCGAGCCCACCCTGCGCTCGACGATCGACTTCCTCGACGGCTACCTCAAGGACAGGCGCAAGTCGCTCAAGCGGCTGCGCGGCGACGGCACCGTCCCCGGCGTGTCCGTCGTCCGGGCGCACTTCAAGCGCTAGCGGGCGCCGCCTAGCCCGGACCCACCCGCGCCGCAACCACGGCTGCCGTGCCCTGCATCCCGCGCAGGTTCGGGTGCACCGGCGCTGCCGCGGTGGCCGGCACGATGGGCTCGACCCAACGGACCGTCGGCGACTTGCACGCGTCGCGCCCGATCCCGGCGGTGTAGGCGTCGATCAGGCTCGCGCCGTTGGCACCCGCCTGCGTGGCGAGCATTGCGTTGAGTTCGCGCTGCTTGGCGCGCAGGTAGGACACGTCGTTCCAGGCGATCGGCATCTGCGGCCAGCAGCCCACGCCGGTCTCCGGGAAGATCGGCAGGTAGTTGACCACGAAGATGCGCGCGGTCGCGGACCGGGCGCGGATGCCCTGGAGCACCGCCGCGATCTTCGGCGCGGTGGCCTTGATCCGCTCGCTGATCTCGTCGCGGCCGTTCACCACGTAGGCGTTGCGGCAGCGGCTGCCGAACGGCGTGGGGCTCGCGCAGTCCTCGATGATGCCGCTGAAGCCGATGTCGTTTCCGCCGATGCCCACCGTCGCTACGCGCGTGTCCGCGGCCAGGGAGTTGAACTGCGGCGGGTTGTCCGGGCCCTCGACGCTCTGGGTCTGGGTCATGTCGGAGGTGTCCGCTCCGCTGCAGCTGGGGTCGCGCAGCGGCAGGCCGATGCTGGGCGCGGCCAGGTGCGCGTAGTTGCGGTTGGACTTGAGGCAGCCCAGCGGGGAGATCTGGGTGGGGATCAGCGGGCCGGCGGTGAACGAGTCGCCCAGCGCTACGTAGTTGGGCGCGGCGGCGGCCGTGGCCGGTAGGGCACCGGCGGCGACGGCGATCAGGCCGAGCAGGCAGGATCGAACGCGGTTGCGCGGGGACATCGACGACGACATGGGGCTCCTCTCCTCTTGCGTTCGGCGCTCCTCAGGCGCCGGCGAGCCGACTCTAAACCGGGGCTCGGCGCTCCGGCAAGGGTGATCGTCGCGGGCCGTTCCCCCGATGTACGCGCGGACCTTCAGCCTTCCGGCGGCACAAACTGGCTGAGGGTCAGCTCCGCCCCCTCGGGGTCCTTGATCACGGCCTGGCGGACCCATGGAGCGTCGTAGGGCTCGACTACCACCTCGCCGCCCAGCTGCTTGGTCTTCGCGGCCGCCGCGTCAGCGTCCTCGACGGAGAAGGTGATGCCCCAGCCTCGCGTGCCGCGCTCGTTGGCCGGGATGAGGTAGGCCACCATGTCGCCGAAACCGTCGGGCGCTCCATAGTCCTCCATCTGCTGCTTGGTGCCAGGGTTGATCTCTTCGAGGTGGTCTACATAGCCGGGCATGACGAACATCTGCGCGTCGCCTATCGGCTTGACCTCCCAGCCGAACACCGTCCGGTAGAACCTGGCGGCCTCGTCCACGTCGGGGCTCACGAGCGTGCTGGCCACCCACGCGCCGGGGTCGTTCACCAAGCCAAGGCCCTTCGTCTCGCCCGGCTCCCACACGCAGATCTCGGCGCCGTGGGGGTCGGCGAATACCGCCATCCGGCCCGCCGAGCCGATGGCGAACGGATCCATCTTCACCTCGCCGCCGGCCTGCTCGACCTCCTTGGCCGTCGCGTCGGCGTCCTCGACCTGCACGTACTGGTTCCACACCGGGTCCCAGGTCTGGAAGTCCTGCTCGCCGATCCCGGCCACCGTGTGGCCGTGCAGCGTCGCCATGTGGTACCGCGGCGCGCCCTCAGGTGACACGTTCTGAGCGTCCCAGCCGAACAGGCCGCCGTAGAAGGCGATCGCTGGGTCAGCGTTCTTGCGGCCGGTGTCCACGAAGCACGGCACTCCGGCGGGGTACTCGGTCCTGGTCTGCACGGTTCCTCCTCATCGGGTGCTGGCACACTAGGAGCGGTTTAGGCCAGTTTCTGTCCTCTACGGGAGGGGCGAATGTGGTGGGCGGCGCCGTCAGCGAGTGCCGCGCTTCCAGCGGAGGGCCTATGCAGCCCGCGCGGCCGGCACGAGCCGCAGGCGCTCGGGCAGGAACGGGACCAGCGCCCGCTTCACGTACTCTGCGCCACCCGCCACCAGCAGCTTGCGCACGGCGGGCGGCGGCAGGGGGGCGAAGCCGTACTCGTTGCGGATACGGTCGGGCAGCAGCGCGATGGTGATGAAGTTGGCGGTCTCGAGCAGCGGCCGGGTCATCCACGGCACCGGCGGCTCCAGCACGATCTCGCGCGCGCGGTCTCGGGCCCAGGGGGTGATCAGGAGGGTGTCCCCCTCGAGCATCTCGTGCCGGTACTCGTCCAGGTCGTCCAACGAGTCCGGCATCTCGGAGCGCGGCAGTCCGAACAGATCGCCGACGACCTTGTAGTCGTCCCAGTACGCGGCCTCCTCCGCGCGGGACATCGAGCCCACGTACTTGCGGTAGACGACGATGCCCGAGTCCACCAGCGTGAACAGGACCCACAGCAGCAGGTCGGGCTGGTCGGCTCGGTAGGGCGTCCCGGCGGGGAACCTGCCCACCGGCTGCTTGATCGTGCCCTTGACCCGAGCGTGCATGGCGCGCACGGTCGCCGTCACGCTGTCGGCGTCGGCTCGCGTGCCGAAGCCGATCGTGCTCATGACCTCCGCCGTGCGCGCGAGCCGGTCATACGGCTCGTCCATGGCGCTCGAGTGCGCCAACAGCCCCGAGACCGCCAGCGGGTGCGCGGCCTGCATGAGCAGCGCCCGCGGCCCGCTGAGCGCCAGGGCGCGCTCACGATGGACGCGGCGCAGCATCGAGTTGTCGTCGAAGTAGCCCATCTCGCGAAGAAGTACGGCCCGTAGACTGATTGTGACCATGCCCGCCCAGGCCTACGCCGGCAAGGAGTGCGTCTGCCAGCTCCGCAGGGGGATCTGCGACCAGAGCTGCGTGCAGGGCATGCTCGACACGCCCTTCTACATCGCCTGCCTGAAGCTCGAGCGGCCGTCGTTGTCTTGTGGTCGGGGGCGGCGACATTGGGCTGGAGAAGGTCGAGGGGCTGCTGGCGTGCGACGGCGATGTGACCCTGGTGGCGCCCGACGCCATCGAGCCGCTGCGGGAGCTGGCCGCCGAGGGGTCGATCGCCTGGGAGCGGCGCGCCTATGAGCCCGCGGACCTGGAGGGCACCTTCATGGTCATCGCCGCCACCAGCGACACCGAGGTGAACATCGGCATCTACGAGGACGCCGAGCGGCGGGCGATGCTCGTGAACGTGGTCGACGTGCCGCCGCTGTGCAACTTCATCCTCCCCGCCATCATCAGGACCGGGCCGCTGGCCATCGCCATCTCCACCGCGGGCGCCAGCCCGGCGCTGGCCAAGCGGATCCGCAACGAGATCGCCTCCGAGTACGGCGAGCCCTACGCCAAGCTCGCGATCATGCTCAACGACGTGCGCGGCTGGGCCAAGGGCACGCTGCCCACCTACCAGGACCGCAAGGCGTTCTTCGAGTCGATCGTGAACGGCGAGCCGGATCCTGTGGAGCTGCTGCGTCGTGGCGACGAGGCCGCCGTGCGCGATCTCATCGAGGCCGCGCGCCGCAGCGCCGCACCGGCCTAGCGGGACACCACGGCGAAGTCGCTCGCGCGCCCGGCACGGGCTCGCAGCCGCAGGCGCACCAGCCCTCGGCGCACCGTCGCCCGCGCGGGGCGGCCGTCGACCCAGGCCCGCACCGGCCCGGCGCCCGGGCGCTCGACATCCACGACCAGCCCGCCCCCGGCCGACGGCCGCACGTAGCCGCGCACTCGCCCGGGGCGGACCTCGAGCCCCACGTTCGGAAGGCGCAGCGAGAAACGGCGCAGCGGCAGGCGCGGGTCGGAAGCGATAGCCGCCCGCGCGTGGGCGCGATGCCCGCCAGCCGGGTGGCCGCGTAGAGCGTCCAGGCGGGCTGGTGCATGATCTGCCCCGCGTAGGTGTGGTCGAGCCCGATGCCGCAGCCGCCGGGGTCCTCGGCGAACCAGGAGTTGCAGGCATCGTCGATCGACAGGACGCCGTTCCAGCGCGCGCGGGAACGCCGCGCGCATGCGCCGCGAGCGTGTTGCGCTCGAGCTCGTCCAGCGCGTACGCGCCCGCGCCGCGGCACCACGCCGTCGAGCTCCCCCAGCGCCCACGTGAGCCAGCCGTTGATCGCGTACCAGGCGCCCCCCACGAACACCGCGTTCCCGCCGCCGATGCCCGGCCCGCCCCGGCGCTCGGTGACGCTCGGGATCCGCGGCGGCGGGCGACATCGAGGAACCGATCCGCGCGGGCCCGCCCAGCTCCGCCGGCGCGCCCACGCCGGTGAGGAAGCGGCGCGATGGCGGCCACGAGCCTGCGCGCCTGGGCGCGGTCGGGCACCCCCGCCAGGATGTTCCAGGGCTGCGGCTCGCCGAAGATCGCGCCTGTGCCGATCGGTCCGCTCCTCGCCGTAGCCACGCGTTGAACCAACGGCCGGCCCACTGGCGGCGCTGCGAGGCCCGCAGCTCCGACCCGCGCCGGCGCAGCGTGCGCGCGAAGGCGCGGTCGCCGCGCGCGTCCGCCAACTCCGCCAGCCGCGGGTACACGTAGGCCAGCTGGGCCGACACGAGCGTCGACTCGTTCATCTCGAGGAACGCGCCGGAGAAGTCCGACCAGTCGCCGGTGAGCGTGCGTGCGGTAGCCGCCGTTCGGGCCCGCGCAGCGACTCCTGATGGGCGTACGCCCGCTTCAGGTGGCGCCAGAGCGTGGCGCCACGCCGCCGCCGCGGAACGGCACCCGCCTGCCGAACACGCGCAGGTCGCGCGTGGCCAGCCCGTACTCCGCCGCGGACCAGAGCAGCCACAGGTCCATGTCGTTCGAAGGCTGCAGCTCCTCGTTCGCGCGGCACAGCGACTCCGTGCCGTAGGCGATTGGCACGCCGCCGGCCGGCTGCTGGCGCGGCCGAGTACAGCAGCACGTCGCGAGCGAGCGCGGGCGCCGCGTAGATCATGGGCAGCATGTGCTGGAGCGGGTCGCGGTAGGCGATCTGGCCGCCGAACTCGCCGTACTGGTAGTAGCCGCCCTGAGAGATCACGTGCCGGCCCGCGCACTCCTCGTAGGTGGTGCCCGAGCGCAGCGTGTACGCGGCCCACTGCAGCTCGCGCGACGAGCCAGTCGCGGCCGCGGCCGAGGCTCGGCCTGCGGCAGCCACCGCGCCCAGCGCCGCTGGCTGCGTCCAGCGGCCGCCGCGGCGCGCGCCAGCGCGCGCACCAGTCCACGGGATCGCGCCGCGGCTGCGCGGCGCCGTAGGCGTAGCGCAGCGTCACCGCGACCCCGGCGCCAGGGTCGCAGCGGCGCGCGGAAGGCGATCAGCGTGCGCCCCGGCGCGCCCGGCGGGCGACCTCGGCGGCGGGCGCGGGGTCGAGCCGGCCGGCGGCCACGGCCGCCGGGGTCGCCCTGCCGCCGGCGCCGAAGAAGCGCGAGCGCGTCGGTGGCGTGCCCAGCCACCGGGCCGCGCAGCGCCGCCGCGAAGATCGCGCAGCGGCCGGCGGTCGCGGGCCCTCCGGCCGCCTGGCCGACCGACAGCGTCGCCGCCGCGCGTCCCAGGCCGGCGCGCCCAGCCCGCGCTGCCTGCCGCCCGTTCGGCTCCCAGGGATTCACGCCCCAGTACTCGAACCAGCTGGCCCGGCGTCGCGTGCGTGAGCGGTTGCGGATGGTCACGTCGTGGAGCAGCACCGGGTCGTCGCCGAACGGCGCGTAGACGTGCTCCTCGACCTGCAGCCCGGCGTCGGCAGTGTCCTGCGCCGCGATAGCCCAGCGCCGAACCTTCGCTGGTCCGCGCGCCGCGAGGGCGGTCCGCGTAGAGCGTGGTGATCGTCCGCCCGCCCGTGCGCAGATATCCGAACCCGCCGGCGTACTGGCGGTCGGCGGCCGAGTAGCGGTTCACCCACTCGTAGATCCGGTCCTGGCTCCACAGCTGCGTGTAGCCGTGGTTGTAGGCGTTGGCCACCACGTGGTCGTTGCCGAGCTGCGACCAGGCGTCGGTGCGGGTCCGGCATGTCCTCCAGCTCGCTGCGGCGGGCACGCGGGTCGCGCGCCTCGTCGATCCGGTAGCTGTACGCGGGCAGGCCGAAGCGGTCGACGAGCCAGCGGCCGAACACGCCGCTGCCGCGTGTCGAGGAGATGTCAGCGCGGTCGCGCTGCTCCGAGAGCGCCGCGGGCCCGGCGGCGCGCGCCGTCGCGCCACCGCCCAGCAGGGCCATCGCCATGAGGACGATGGCGAGCGGGCGCGGCATGCGGGCAACGTACCAGCGCCCGAGGGCGCCCGGGCGGGCTGCCTACGCGCGCCGAGCGAGCGGCGGCAGCAGGAGCTTCTGGACCAAGGCGGGCGGGTTGCTCATTACGACCATCTCCCGGTGGCGCTCGGCGAACGCGGCCACCTCCTTGAGGGCCTGGAAGCTCGTGGGCAGCCCGAACCGGTTCAGCTTTCCGGCGCGGCTCATGGCCGCCGCGTCGGTGAGGAACTCCTGCAGCGTCATCGGCGGCGTGGCGCGGCAGCGGATGTGGGCCACCTGCCCGCTGCGATTGCGAAACGCGTGGCGGGTTCCGGGCGCAACGACCACGCCTTCGCCGGCCGGGGTGTCGTGCCACCGGCGGCCCGACAGGAACTGGGCAGCTCCCTCGATCGTGTCGAAACGCTCCTCCATGGCGGGGTGCACATGCGGCGTGACGCCTCCGCCAGGGTCGATCCAGGTGTCGACCACCAGCGTGTCCCCGTCGCGCGCGAAGCTGCTGCGGATCTGGAAGACCGGGTCCTCTGCGAGCGGCTCGTTCATCCTCTCGTACCTCCGTTGCGTGGGCTAACCTAACGAGCGTTAGCCAAGCTACCACAGCCCGCAAGCGCATGACTCGGCAAGGCCGCCGCGAGGTGATCGAGGCGGCCGCGCTCGAGCTGTTCGCTGCCCGCGGCTACGCGGGCACGCCGATGGACGAGATCGCGCGTGCCGCGGGTGTGTCGGCGCCGGTTCTCTACGACCACTTCGACTCCAAGCTCGACCTCCACCGGCGGCTGCTCGAGCGCACTCGCGACGAGCTGCTGGAGATGTGGCAAACCCACCTGGCGGGCGACGGGCCGGCGGCGGAGCGGGTGCCGCACGCGATCGACGGCTGGGCCCGCTACGTGCAGTCGAATCCCTACGCGACGCGGATGTTCTTTCGCGAGACCACCGGCGAGCAGGCCGCCGCCGCGATCCACCGCCGCATCCAGGCCGAGTCGCAGGTGTCGCTGGGTGAGATCCTGGGCGGCGAGCAGGCGGGCGACCCTGTGGCGCTCGAGATGGCGGCCACCGTCATGCGGTCAGGGCTCACTGGCCTGGCCGTGTGGTGGCTCGACCACCCCGAGGTCACGCGGGAGCAGATCGTGATCGCGGCGATGAACGTGATCTGGGTGGGCTTCGAGCGCGTGATCGCGGGCGAGCGGTGGCCGCCCGGCCCGTAGGATGGGCTCGCGGTGAGCGAGCTGTCCCACCTCGACGACGCCGGGCGCGCGCGGATGGTCGACGTGGGCGACAAGCAGCCGAGCGACCGCCGCGCCACCGCCACCGCGGTCGTGCGGATGGCTCCGGCCACCGCTGCGGCGGTCCTCCGCGGCGAGCTCCCCAAGGGCGACGTGTCCGCCACCGCGCGGATCGCCGGGATCCAGGCCGCCAAGCGCACCGCCGAGCTCATCCCGCTCTGTCACCCACTGCCGCTGTCGTTCGTGGACGTGGAGGTCGATGTGGATGCGGACGCCGGCTCGGTCGCTCTCACCGCTCACGCGCGCACGCGCGCGGAGACGGGCGTGGAGATGGAGGCCATGACCGCATGCGCGGTCGCCGCCCTCACCGTGTACGACATGGTCAAGGGGCTGGAGCGCGGCGTGGAGGTGGGGCCGGTGCGGCTGGTCGAGAAGACCGGAGGCAAGGCTGACTGGCGGCGACCAGACTGAGGCCGGCGACGAGCGCGAGCGCGAGATCGTTCGCCAGGTGCTCGAGGCCTGGGACCGGGGCGACATCGACGCCATCGTGGCGCTGTGCCACCCGGGCATCAGGTTCCGGTCCCTGATCGCGCCCGCCGAGGGCCACAAGGCGCATCGCGGCCACCGCGGCCTGCGCGAATGGTGGGCGCAGGTCGAGGAGGTGTTCGCCGAGCGGCGCATGGAGCTGTCCGCGGTGGAGGCCCGCGGGGAGTGGACGATTGTCACGGGCGTCGGCCACGGGGTCGGGCGCGCGAGCGGCGCCGAGGTGAACTGGCCCTTCGTGTGCGTGGCACGACTGACCGACGGACTGGTGTCCGACTGGCGCTTCTTCAACGATCGCGCGGCGGCCGAGGAGCTGATCGGGGGATAGCCTCCAGCGCCGTGAAGGCGGCCGTGCTCACGATCTCCACCTCGCTGGCTCAGGGCCGCGGCGAGGACGTGTCGGGCGCTGCTCTGGCCGACCTGTGCCGGGACGCGGGACTCGAGGTGGCCCAGCGGCTGCTGCCGGACGACCGCGAGGCGATCGCGGCCGAGCTGCGGCGGCTGGCCGACGAGGACGGCGTTCGGTTCGTCTTCACCACCGGCGGCACCGGCCTGACGCGCGACGACGTGACGCCCGAGGCCACCCTCGACGCGATCGAACGCGAGGCGCCCGGCTACGCGGAGACCATCCGGGCCGAGTCGCGCGGGCACACGCCGCTGGGCATCCTCACCCGCGGCGTCTCCGGCATCCGCGGTCGCACCCTGATCGTGAACTTCCCGGGCAATCCGAAGGCGATCGGCCAGTCCTGGCCGGTGGTGGAGCCCACGCTCCACCATGCCGCGGAGACGCTCGAGCGTGACTGACGCCGAGCCGGCTCTGGTGCTGAACGGGCTCGAGCGCCGCTACGGCGAGCGGGTGGCGCTGCGTGACGTGTCCGTGCGCCTGGAGCGCGGGGCCACCCTGGCCGTCATGGGCGCCAACGGCGCCGGCAAGACGACTCTGCTGCGGGTCTTGGCCGGACTGCTGCGCCCGCACGCCGGCCGCGCCCGGGTGCTGGGCGCCGAGCTGCCCGGCGAGCGCTGGCAGGTGCACGGGCGCGTGGGCTACCTGGCTCACGAGCCACTGCTCTACCGCGACCTGACCGCCAGGGAGAACCTGCGCTACCACGCGCGCCTGCACTCGGTTGCCGGCTCCCGAGTGGGCGAGCTGCTGGCCGCCGTGGGGATGGAGCGGCGCGCCGACGAGCCGCTGCGTGACCTTTCACGCGGGATGGTGCAGCGGATAGCCGCCGCGCGGGCGGTGCTGCACGACCCGCCGCTAGTGCTGCTCGACGAGCCCCGCGCGGGCCTGGACCCCGCGGCCGCCGAACTCCTGGAGCCACTGATCGGCCGCGCGTCGGGACGCACGCGTGTGCTGGTGACCCACGACGTGGAGGGTGGCCTGGCCGAGGCCGACGTGGTGCTGGGCCTGCGCGGCGGGCGCCAGGAGCTGGTGGGTCGCGCCGGCCTGGAAGAGGTCCGGGGGCTCTACAGGTGATCCGCGCCGCCGGCGCGATCCTGCGCAAGGACCTGACCCTGGAGCTGCGCACCAAGGAGTCGGTGCCGGCCATGACGCTGTTCACGGTCACGGTCTACGTGCTGTTCCACTTCGGGCTGGACCGTGACTCGCTGGACGGCGAGCTGGCCTCCGGCGTGCTGTGGGTCACGCTGCTGCTGGCTGCGGTGATCGGGGTCACCCGGCTATTCGCAGCCGAGCGCGACGAGGGCGGCATCGACGCGCTGCTGCTGGCGCCGGTGGACCGAACAGCGCTGTTCGTGGCCAAGGCGGTGGCTCTCTTCCTCTACCTCGTGGCGCTGGAGGTGGTGGCGGTGCCCCTGTTCGGGCTGCTGCTGCTGGGGCCGGACCTGCTGAACGCGATGCCCGAGCTCCTGCTGGTGCTGCTGCTGGCCGACGTGGGCCTGGCCGCAGTGGGGGCGCTGGTGTCGGCGCTGGCCTCCGAGACCCGCGCGCGCGAGCTGATCGTGCCGCTCCTGCTGCTGCCCCTGCTGGTGCCGCTGCTGATCGGGGCTGCCTCGGCCACCGAGCCGCTGCTGCGTGGCGACGGCGCGCCCGAGGACCTGGGCCGCTTCGTGGCCCTGATCGCGGGCTATGACGCGGTGTTCCTGCTGATCGCCCTGGCGGTCTTCGACTTTCTCCTGGACGACTAGATGGTTGATTGCGAGTTCACGTGCCTGCGGGGGCACGCCAGGTCAAGCCGGGCGGCGCACGCGACCGAAGCGAGTAGCAGCGCTACCCGCAAGGGCGCGGGTGGCGATCCGGCGTCGACATGGCGGGTCATCCGCAGGGGCGGGAATGAGGAATCAACCATCTAACCTGTGGGGCCCGTGTACTCCAAAGGCCTACGACCGCTGGCGGCGGGCACCGTGCTCACGACCGCCGTGGGGCTCGCGCTCGTTTTCTTCTACGCGCCCCTGGACGCCGACCAGGGGTTCATCCAGAAGATCTTCTACGTGCACGTGCCCATGGCAATAGTGGCGCTGTGCGGCTTCGTGGCTGGCGGCATCATGGCAATCAAGCACCTGCGCACCGGCGACCGCTCGTGGGACATGCGCTCGTATGTGGCCATCCACCAGTCGATCATCCTCGGCACGGGTGTGCTGATCACGGGCGCTATCTGGGCCAAGGCCTCCTGGGGCCACTGGTGGGTCTGGGACGAGCCGGTGCTGGTGTCGTTCCTGGTGGTGTTCCTGCTCTATTGCGTCTACTACCCGCTGCGCTTCTCGATCGAGGACCCGGAGCGCCAGGCGCGCTATTCGTCGGTCTTCGCCATCGCCGCCGGTGCGTTCGTGCCGATCAACTTCGTGGCGGTGCGGCTGGCGGAGTCTTTCACCCACCCCCGCGTGCTGTCGCAGACCGGAGGCAGCCTGCCCGGCGACATGCGGCTCACCTTCCTGGTGTGCCTGGTGGCCATGACGCTCCTGTTCGTGACCCTGTGGAAGCTCGAGCTCACGTCGAAGAACGCGTCGATGCAGCTCAAGCGCCTGCGCGCCCGGCTCGAAGCGGCCTAGGCCCATGCCGGCGCTGCCGCTCGACGAGGCCGGCAAGTACGTGGCCGGGGCCTACCTGGTCTTCGTCGTGTTGATCCTGGTCTACGTGGCCATCATCGGCGCCAAGATCGCCCGGATCGAGCGGCAGGTGGGCGAGCTCCTGGACATCGCCGAGCGCGACGACGAGAAGGCCGAGGCCGTCCGGTGAGCTTCGAGCTGCTGGCACTCGGCCTGTCCCACAAGACCGCGCCCCTGGCGCTGCGCGAGCGGCTGGCGCTGCCGGAGGGACGTGCCACGGCGGTGCTGGCCGAGCTGCACTCGCACGCCGCGGTGCAGGAGACGGTGGCGCTTTCCACCTGCAACCGCACCGAGCTCTACCTGGTGACCTCGGACGCGGTCGCTGCCGAGACGGCCGCGCTCACTGTCCTGGCGCGCCAGGCCGACACCCGCCCCACCGAGCTCACGGACCGCCTTTACTCCTTCCGCGACCGCGAGGCCGTGGAGCACCTGTTCAACGTGGCCAGCGGCCTGGACTCCATGATCGTCGGCGAGGCCGAGATCCAAGGACAGGTCAAGCGCGCATATGAGCTGGCGCTCGTGGAGAACGCTACCGGCCCGATCACCAACCGGCTGTTCCGCGAGGCTCTTGGCGCGGGCAAGCGGGTGCGCACCGAGACGGGCGTCGGGCGCTCGCGCGTGTCGGTCTCGTCGGTGGCGGTGGAGCTGGCCAGCGAGATGCTCGGCGACCTGAGCCGCCGCCGCGTGCTGGTGATCGGCGCAGGGGAGAACGGCGAGCTCACGGCGCGCGCCCTGCGCGAGCGCGGCGTGCTCACCGTGTTCGTGGCGAACCGCCGCTACGACCGCGCGATCGGGCTCGCCCAGCGCTTCGGCGGCTCCGCCGTGCGCTTCGACGACCTGCCGGAGCAGCTCGCGGAGGCCGACATCGTGGTGAGCTGCACCGCCTCCCCTCACCAGATCCTCGGCCGCGACGAGCTGGAGCTGACCATGGCCGATCGCGACGGCCGCCCGCTGGTGCTCATCGACATCGCGGTGCCCCGCGACGTGGATGCCGACGCACGCGACCTGCCGGGCATCGCGCTCTACGACATGGATGACCTGCAGCGAGCCGCAGCGCGCGGCCGCAGCGTGCGCGAGGCCGAGGCACAGCGCGCCCGCACGCTCGTGGAGGAGGAGGTGCAGCGTTTTGACCGCTGGCTGGCCAGCCTGGACGTGGTGCCCACCATCACCGCCCTGCGCGAGCGCGGCGACGACATCGTCGAGGCGGTGCTGGCCGAGAACGAGACCCGTTGGGAGTCCCTGTCGGAGGCCGATCGCGAGCGGCTGCGGGTGATGGCCCGCGCGGTCGTGGCCCGGATGCTCCACGAGCCGACACTGCGGCTCAAGGGCGCCGTCGGCGACGACTCCTCCTACGTCTACGTGCAGGCGCTGCGCGAGCTGTTCGGCCTGGAGGCCGCTGCTCCCGACCTCGAGGGCGAGCGCCGCGGGGCGCAGGTCACCGACATCGAGTCGCGCCGCCGCCGGCGCGGCTGACCGCGCGTGGCACTGAGGCTCGGCACCCGCGGCAGCGCGCTCGCGGTGGCCCAGGCCGGGCTGGTGGCGTCCGCGTTGGGCGACCGCGTGGAGATCGTCGAGATCACCACCAGCGGCGACCGTGGCCTGGGGGCCGGTCAGGACAAGGCGCGCTTCGTCAAGGAGCTCGAGGACGCCCTTCTGCGCGGCGAGATCGACCTGGCCGTGCACTCGGCCAAGGACGTGCCCGGCGAGCTGCCCGCGGGGTTGGCCATCGTCGGCGTGCCGGAGCGGGCCGATCCGCGCGACGCGCTCTGCGGGGCCCAGTCCATCGCGGCACTCCCGGAGGGCGCGATCCTGGGCACCGCGAGCCTGCGACGGCGCTCGCAGCTGCTGGCTCTACGGCCCGATCTGGATGTGCGCGAGGTGAGAGGGAACGTAGACACGCGGCTGCGCAAGCTTGCGGATGGCGAGTACGCCGCGCTGGTGCTGGCCGCCGCGGGCCTGGCACGCCTGGGGCGTGCCGAGGGCGAGCCGATCGCGGAGGCGGAGATGACGCCCGCGCCGGGGCAGGGCTGCCTGGCGCTGGAGGCCCGAGCCGACGACGACGCGGCGCGCGGCGCGGCGGAGGGCGTGACCGATCGCCGGGCGCTGCTGGAGCTGACCGCGGAGCGCGCGGTGGTCACGCGGCTGGGCGCGACCTGCAACACGCCGGTGGGCGCGCGCGCAGAGTTGGACGGGAGCGCCCTTCGCCTGGCCGCATTCGCCGGCCTGCCGGATGGCGGCGCGTGGGTTCGCGACGAGCTGGACGGCGATGCCGAGGACCCGGCTGCGCTGGGCCGTGAGGTGGCCGAGCGAATGCTGGCCGCGGGCGCGGGTGAGCTGCTGGCGGCCGCCGAGGGCGCCGCCGCGTAGGCCCTTCTTGCCCGCCACGGCAGAATGCCGCTCGTGAAGGAGGGGATCGTGTACCTGGTGGGTGCCGGCCCGGGCGACCCCGGGCTCATGACCCGGCGCTCGTTGGACCTGATCGCGGCTGCCGACGCGATCCTCTATGACCGGCTGATCCCGGCCGGCGCGCTGGAGGGCGCGCGCACCGAAGCGGAGCTGGTGTATGTGGGCAAGGCACCGGGTGCGGTGGCCATGGCCCAGGAGGACATCAACCACAAGCTGGTGGAGCTCGGGAGCGCGGGCAAGCGCGTCGTGAGGCTGAAGGGCGGGGACCCGTTCGTGTTCGGCCGCGGCGGCGAGGAGGCCGAGGCGCTGCGCACCGCCGGGGTCCAGTTCGAGGTGGTGCCGGGTGTGACCGCCGGCGTGGCGGCTCCGGCGTACGCCGGCATCCCGGTGACCCACCGCGACCTGGCGTCTGCGGTGGCCTTCGTGACCGGGCACGAGGATCCGTCGAAGGATGAGAGCGCGCTCGATTGGGACGCCCTGGCGCGGTTTCCCGGCACGCTCGTGCTCTACATGGGCGTGCGCAACCTGCCGCGGATCGCCGCGCGGCTGATGGCCGCGGGTCGCTCCGCCGACGACCCGGCGGCGGTGGTCGAGCGCGGCACCCTGCCGGGCCAGCGCACGGCGGCCGGGGCCCTGTCGGAGATCGCCTCCCGAGTGGAGGAGGCCGGGCTCCGGGCGCCCGCCATCACGGTGATCGGGCCCGCCGCCTGGCTGCGCGACACGCTCGCCTGGATCGAGCGGCGCCCGCTCCATGGCGCGGTGGTGGCTGTGACCCGCGCGCGCGCTCAGGCCAGCGGTCTGGCCGAACGGCTGGCCGCGCTCGGCGCCGAGGTGGTGGAGGCGCCGGTGATCAGGATCGAGCCGCGCGATGTGGACGTGGGCGACCTCTCGGCGCACTCGCTGATCTGCCTGACCAGCCCCAACGGGGCCGACCTGCTGCTCGAGGGGCTCGCGCGGCGGGGCCAGGACGCGCGCGCGCTGGCGGGCGCGACGGTGGCGGCCATCGGGCCAGGCACCGCTAGAGCGCTGCGACGCCACGGCATCGAGGCCGACGTGGTGCCCGAGCGCTCGGTGGCTGAGGCGCTGGTCGAGGCGCTCGAGACGGTGCCGGTGGAGGACCGCAGCGTGCTTGTGGCGCGCGCGGCCGAGGCGCGCGACGTGCTGCCCGACGCGCTGCGCGAGCGCGGCGCCGACGTGCACGTGCTGCCGCTGTACGACACGGTGGCTGAGCCGGTGGACGAGCAGGCTCGGGCCCAGCTCGAGCGCGCCACGCACATCACGTTCACATCGTCGTCCACCGTGCGCTTCTTCTGCCAGGCGCACGGCAGGCCGCCCGGGAGCGCACGCGTGGTCTCGATCGGGCCCGTGACCAGCGCCACGGCTCGCGAGCTCGGCCTGGAGGTGCACGTGGAGGCCGAGCGCCACGACATCGACGGGCTGGTGGCCGCGCTCGTGGAGGACGCCGGATGATCGTGACCCTGCTCACCGACTACGGCCGCGACGACGACTTCGTGGGCGTCTGCCACGGCGTGATCGCGGGCATCGCCCCCGACGCGCGGATCGTGGACGTGACCCACGGCATCCCGCGACACGACGTGCGCCACGGCGCCCTGGTCCTGCGGAACACCCTCCCCTACCTGCCGCACGGCGTGCATGTGGCCATCGTGGACCCGCAGGTGGGCACCGAGCGGCGGGCGCTCGCCCTGCGCTGTGAAGACGGCCGGATGCTGGTGGGCCCCGACAACGGTGTGTTGTCGCTGGCGTGGGATCAGGCCGGTGGCGTGGACATGGCGGTCGACGTGTCGACCTCCCCACACCGCCTCGAGCCGGTGTCGGCCACCTTCCACGGCCGCGATCTGTTCGCTCCGGTGGCGGCGCACCTGGCGGGCGGCGCAGAGCTTGCCGACGCCGGCGTGCCGCTCGACCCGGAGGAGCTCGTGCGAGTGCAATTGCCCGAGCCGCGCACCGAGGACGGGGCGGTGGTGGCGCATGCGCTGACCGCCGACCGCTACGGCAACGCGGCGCTCGACGTGGCGCACGAGGACCTGGCCGGCACCGGTATCACCCTGGGCGAGACGGTTGAGATCGAGGTCGGCGGCGAGCGCTACCTGGCCAAGTACGCCGCAACCTTCGCCGACGTCAAGCCCGGCGAGCTGATCGTTTACGAGGACGCCTATCGCACCCTTGCGATCGCCATCAATCGCGGCGACGCGGGCGCCACTCTGGGGCTGCGGCCGGACTCCGAGGTGCGGCTGAGGCCGCGGTGAGGCAGCTGGGGCGGCCGCGCGCCCACGCGCGGCTGACCGACTCGACCAACGCGCGGGCCAAGGACCTTGCCGCCGCGGGAGCCCCGCACGGCACGCTGGTGACCGCTTCCGAGCAGAGCGCCGGACGCGGGCGCCAGGGCCGCTCGTGGACGGCGCCGGCGGGCAGCGCAGTGCTCATGTCGCTGGTGGTCCGCGAGCTCGAGGCACACGACGCGCTGCTCCCGCTGGCGGCCGCCGTGGCGGTCTGCGAGGCGGTCGAGGAACTGGCGCCGGTGCGCTGTGAGATCAAGTGGCCCAACGACGTATGGATCGAGGGCCGCAAGCTCGCGGGGATCCTGGTGGAGGGCCGGCCCCAGGACGGCTGGGCCGTGCTGGGCATCGGGCTGAACGTTTCGACCCCGGAGTTCCCGCCTGAGCTGGCGGACAGGGCCACCTCGCTGGCGCTGGCGGCGCCGGGGCAGGTCCCGTCGGTGAAGGCGGTTCTCGCGGCGCTCCTCGCCCGGCTCGACATTCGGCTGGCCGACAGCCCCGAGTATGTCCTGGAGGCGTGGCGGGCGCGAGATGCCCTGCTCGGCCAGACGGTGCGATGGGACGGAGGCAGCGGAACCGCGGCCGGCGTGAACGCGGAGGGTGCCCTGCTGGTGGAGACCGACGCCGGGCCGGTGGCCCTAGGCGCCGGCGAGGTGCATCTGCTGCGTTGAGTCTCGGCCACCGAGGACCGGGGACCGACGACCTAGGCAGCCGGTCGCTGCTCGGTGTCGCGGAGCTCCTCGTCGAGGCGCTCGTCCATCGCCTCGTCGCGCTCGGTGGGCTCCGCCTCCTTCTGCTCGGCCTCCACCACCGCGCCGCCTTGCTCCGCGGGACCCTTCGCCCCGTCGGGCTTCTGGCCCCTGCCGCGCCGGCGCCTTCCGCCGCGGCGGCGGCGGCCCTTCGGGAAGTTTCGCAGCAGCTCGCGCGCCAGCGCCGACGGCTTGCGGGCCATCCGCATGCGCGCGCCGTCCAGCACCTGCTGTGCCTCGGGGGTGTGCGCCAGCGCCGCCGCCAGGAGCGCGGCCGACAGCCTGCGGTCCTGCTTCTTGGTGGCCTGCACCAGCCGGCGCGCGTTGCGCGCGTGGGCGCCGCCGGATGAGTTCACCAGCAGCCCCAGCAGCCTCTTCGTCTCCGGCCAGCGCGAGACGGCGTACTCCTCGTGCACCTCACGCGAGAACTCGGCCAGGTGCCAGAGCCAGCGGCTGGCCTGGTCGCGGCGGCCGATCGGGCGTTCGGCGAGGGACTGCAGCAGCACCTTCACTCCCTCGCGTCGCTCGTCTCGCGGCCAGCCGCCCACGATCTCCACGGCCTCGTCGAACGCCTCGGGGTCGCGCAGGGTGCCGACCTCCTGGAGCGCGCGCACCCGCAGCTGGGTGTTGCGATTGCGCTGCAGGCAGGTGATCAGGTAGCGGCGGCGCAGCTCTCCTGTGTTGTCGAAGTGCAGCATCGCCTTGGCCCGGCGCCAGTTGTTCGACGCCACCCGGGCGCCGGCCAGCGCCGCCCACGCGTGCTGCTCGCCCCACGACAGGTGCTCCACCGCGATCCGCCACAGCTCGCGCTCGAAGACCTGCGCGCGGCGCTCCTCGTCGGCCGTGACGGGCACCACGCGCCGCTCGACACGCAGCCTGCGGCCGCGGCCGCGGCGGACGGGGCCCACCACGATCGCGCCGCCGCGGTAGACGTCGCGGTCGAGCAGGCTGTGCAGCGTCACAACCGGGTCGTCGTTGGTGGTGGCGGGGTGCACGAAGTCCACGACGATCCCCGCCTCCTTGCCGGGCCGCCTGCGCGTGACGCGCCCCACGCGCTGCTGGTAGATGCGCCGCGAGGCGGTGGGCGCCAGATGCATGCAGACGGTGGCGCGGGGAGAGTTCCAGCCCTCGGCCAGGAGCTGAGCGTTCACCAGCACGTCGATCTCACCGCGCTCGTAGGCGGCCAGGACGCGTGTGAGCTCGCGTTTGGGCGTCTCGCCCGACACCGCGTTGGCCTTTATCCCGGCCTCCCGGAAGGCCGCGGCCACGTTGTGCGCGTGCCGGACGCCCGCCGAGTACACGACTCCGGGCAGGTCCTTGAAGCGGGTCTTGTAGAGATCCGCGATCGCAAGGTTGAACGGCGTCTGGTCCAGCAGCGCGGCCAGCTCCTCCTGGTCGAAGTCCTGGTCGACCTCGCCGCGGCGCAGGGGCACCTTGGAGATCGAGCGCACGCCCACGCCCGGCGGGATGCGGACGCAACGAAGCGGCGCGATCACGCCGCGGCGCGCGGCCTGGGCAAGGTCGAAGCGCGAGGTCTGGGTGGGGAACAGATCGGTCACGTGCCGCGCGATCAGCGCGCCCGTGGCCGTCATGCCCACGAAGATCGGGCCCTGCCACTGGCGGATGGCGGCCGAGGTCTTCTCCCCCAGCGCCGTGTGGGCCTCGTCGCAGATCACGATCGTGTAGGCATCGGAGACCTTGCCGGCGTTGCGCACGAACCACTGGTAGGTCTCCACGGTGACCGGGCCCTCGGTGTTGGCGGGCTTGTCGCGCCCCAGCAGCGGCGCGGTAACGCGCTTCTTGTAGCCGCGGTCGGACAGCTCCCCGTTGAACTGGTCGACCAGGTTGCGGCGATGGGTGAGGATCAGGACGCCGCCGGTGCGGGACGCCTCCACGAAGCCCAGCGCGGCCACCGTCTTGCCGGCGCCGGTGGCGTGCTCGAACCAGAACCGGCGCGGGGCGTTGGGATCCTCGGGCGCGGCGTCGGCTGCGGCCTCCTCCTCCGCCTCCTCCGCGGCATCCCAGTCCAACGGCTCGTCGTCGTCGGCCAAGTCCTCGTCGCCCTCGATCTCCAGCTCGCCGCTGGGCAGTTCCTCCGGGTCGGCCGCCGGTCGGCCGTTCCCCGCGTTGCCGTTGCGAGAGGCGGCCGCCTGGGACTCCGCCGTCAGGGCGATGAGCGTGCCCGACAGGGCGTCGACCTGGTGCGCGGAAAGCAGCGTGCCGTCCACCAGGTGCGCCTCGTCCTCGCAGAGCAGGCGCTCCAGGCCAAGCATCAGAGAGAACTCCTGCCGCCACTCGACCGACGGCTCCTCGTGGCCGGCGTCGAGCTCGGCCAGCGTCGCCTCCAGCGCGCGCCGGCGTGCCGTGCCCGGGGCCAGCGCCGCGGCTGCGTCCTCGCCCTCCAGCACGAACGGCTCGCGCGCGAACTCCTCGGCGCGTCGCAGATCGGCGCCCGTGAACGGCGTGGAGTCAGCCAAAGAAGTGCTTTCAGCCATGAGGCCTCTTGTTCTGTAAAGAAGACAGAGCGGAACGGGCCGCGACCGCTGTGACTTGGGGCCTGCGCGGTGCGCTTCGAGGTCCGCCGTCGTGTGCCGCCCTGCGTGTTCGAGTCGGGCGGCGTGAGCCGCGGCGCATTCAGGGCGCCGCGTCCTCTGTATTACAGCACACGATCGCCCGACTCGGCCACCGGATCCGTCTGCCAACCTTCGCTCCGTGCTCGCCCGCCTGACCGCGCTGATCGCCTGCGCCGCGCTGGTCGCGGGCTGCGGCAGCGACGATCCCGAGAGCGCCGCGCCACCGGCGGCCGAGCAGGAGGAGGCGCTCAAGGGCGCACCGCGCCCGCTCGCCGCCCTGCACGACCAGTCCAGCGAGCTGCTGGGCGGCGGCAGAAAAGCCTTCGAGGCGCGCATCGCCACGCTGAAGGGCTATCCGGTGGTGGTGAACAAGTGGGCCTCCTGGTGTCCCCCCTGCCGTGCCGAGTTCCCCTACTTCCAGAGCCAGGGGGTCAAGCGCGGCAAGAAGGTCGCCTTCCTCGGCGTGGACGGCAACGACAACGACGCCGACGCGAAGGAGTTCCTCGGGCGGTTCCCGGTGCCGTTCCCCAGCTACAAGGACCCCGACCTGAAGGTCTCGGCGGCCATCAAGGCGGTGGCGGCGTTCCCCGCGACCGCTTTCTACGACTCGAAGGGTGAGCTGGTCTACGTCAAGCAGGGCGGGTACTCGAGCGAGGACAAGCTCGTGCAGGACATCGAGCGTTACGCTCGCTGAATTGCCGCTTCGGTCGCACTGGAGGTGCGGGAGGCCCGCACTAGCGAGGAGCTCGAAGCCGCCCTGCGGCTGCGCGGGCGCGTGTTCTGTGACGAGCAGGGGGTGAGCCCCGAGGCCGAGCAGGACGGGCGCGATCCCGAGGCTCTGCACGTGCTGGCATACCAGGACGGGCGCCTGGTCGGCACCTGCCGCCTGCTCGTGGACGGCGATCGTGCGCGCTTGGGGAGGCTGGCGGTCGAGCCCGGCCTGCGCGGTCGTGGAACCGGCGCTGCGATCCTGACCGAGGCCGAGAGCGTGGCGCGCCGGGCCGGCGCCGGGACGGTCCGCCTGCACGCGCAGGTCGGCGCGCGGGGACTGTACGAGCGGGCGGGCTACGAGGCCCAGGGCGAGGTGTTCCTGGAGGAGGGCATCGAGCACGTGACGATGGAACGCCGGCTTGCCTGAGCTCAGGATCGACCCGATCTCCGGGCTGCGCGTGATCGTGGCCGGCGAGCGCGGCGAGCGCCCGGGCGCTTGGCTGCAGTCCGAGCCCCGTCCCCCGATCGACCCCGAGGCAGACCCGTTCCTCGAGGGCCACGAGGACCGTACGCCGCCGGAGGTCTTCGCCACCCGGGCGGACGGTGCGCCGCCCGACGCGCCGGGGTGGAAGGTGAGGGTGGTGCCGAACAAGTTCCCCGCCCTGGCGCCCGGCGAGCCCAACGAGCCGGAGCCGCTGCAGGGCGGCCGCGGCGAGCCGGACCTGTTCGCCACCCGGCCGGCCAGCGGAGCGCATGAGGTGGTGGTCAACGGACCCGAGCCGGTGTCGTCGCTGCTGGATCTCGGGCCCGATGGCCTGGCC
The DNA here is from genome assembly GCA_963755215.1 of uncultured Thermoleophilaceae bacterium. Classification (GTDB taxonomy): domain Bacteria; phylum Actinomycetota; class Thermoleophilia; order Solirubrobacterales; family Thermoleophilaceae; genus JAAYBF01. The sequence continues at coordinate 188,383 of CAVWIW010000010.1, read as the reverse complement.
GCGGCGATGGGGGTCTGGCGCGAGCGGATGCGATTCCACGCCGGCAGCGGGTACGTGCACGTGATCGTGAACGAGGGCCGGCAGGCCGGGGCGTCGCTGCCCCACACCCACGCCCAGCTCTACGCCCTGCCGTTCGTGCCCAGCGCGGTGGCGCGCGAGCGCGAGCGCTTCACCGCCTACCACGACCGGACCCAGGGGCGGAACCTGCTGGCCGATCTGGTGCAGGAGGAGGTCAAGCGGCGCGAGCGGCTGGTGGCCGTGGACTCCGAGGCAGTGCTCATCTGCCCCTTCGCCTCCCGCGTGCCGTTTCACCTCCAGCTCGTGCCGCGGGCGGCCGCGCCCCGCTTCGAGGACGACGGTCCACTCGGCGCCGCCCTGCTGCACGACGCGCTCGCGCGGCTGGCGAAGGCGCTCGGCGAGGTGCCCCCCTTCAACCTGTGGGTTCGAACAGCCCCGCGCGGCGCCCAGAGCTTCTGCTGGCGCATCGACCTGCTGCCGCGGCTGGCGCACCCGGCAGGCCTGGAGATGGGCGCCGGCGTGCAGCTGTGCGTGCTGGCGCCCGAGAGCGCCGCCGCCACCCTGCGCGAGAACGCCACCGCTTGATCGCGGTGGCCGCCACGATCGCGGCCGCCACAGCGGCCGGCTTCGGCGTCGAGCATCGCCTGGGCGAGCGCGCCGAAGCCGTGGCGCGGCGCGTTGTGTGGCTGATGCTGTGGGTGCTCGGGCCGCCGGTGGTGTTCCTGAACATCGCGGCGCTGGAGGTCACGGCCGAGGTGGGCGCCGGGATCGGCTTCGGCTACGCGGCCCTTGCCGTGGCGTTGGCCTCGGCCTACGCGATCGGCACCTGGGTGCTCCGGCTCCCCCGTACCGGCGTCGGCGCGCTGATGGTAGTGGCCGGCTTCGCCAACACCGGCTACCTCGGGCTCCCCTTCAGCGCCGCGCTCTTCGGCCTCGACGAGCTGCCCAACGCGGTGGCCTACGACGTGGTGGTCACCACGCTCGGCATCTTCACGATCGGTTTCGGCATCGGCGCCGCATTCGGCACCGTGGGCGATAGGCCACGGGAGCGCGCAGCGGCGTTCTTCGCCCGCAACCCGCTGCTGTGGGCCTGCGCGGCCGGCTTCCTCGCGCCCGCGGCGGTGGCACCCGAGTGGGCGGTGGATGCGTCGCAGCTGCTGGTGTTCGCGATGCTGCCGCTGGGGTTCTTCGTCGTGGGCGTGACGCTGGCGCTGGAGGCCGAAGACGGCGCGCTGCCCTTCCCGCCGCCGCTGGACGCCGCGGTGGGCACCGCGCTGGCGCTCCGCCTGCTGGTGGCGCCCGGCGTGGTGGTCGCGCTGTCGGCGCTGGTGCTGGAGGTGCCCGAGTCCTATCTGTCCCAGGCGGCCATGGCCAGCGCCATCAACGCGATCATCGTCGCCCACCAGTACGGCCTGGACCGGGCGCTCGTGGCCAGCGCGATCGCATGGTCGACGACGATCGTGGTCGTCGCGGGGCTCGCCGTGGCGCTGCTGTAGGTTCCCGGCCGCCATGCCCCCCGCCAGCCGCGCCGTGCCGATGTTCGCCGCCGAGCCTCCCCAGGAGCCGATCCCCTACGGACGCTGGGGCGAGGCGCTGGGCGAGCGCTTCCTGGAGGCCGCGGCCGGGATCGACTCGGACGCCGACCTCGGGGCGCCGGGCGAGATCACCTGGTACCCGGAGCGCACCTGGGGCGGCCGCACCTACGTGCCCGCCACGGCGCCGACCGCCGAGGGCTACGAGCTGTTCGGCTACGTGTCCTACACCCGCGAGCACGAGGGCTCCCAGGCGGAGGGCTTCCAGGCGGTGGTGGACTACACCGACGAGACCGCCGCGGCCAACCCGGAGTGGACGCTGGACCTCTCCGACCAGGAGATCGGGCACTGGCGCGGGCCCGAGGGCCGGCGCGGGGTCGTGACACTGGTGTGGGGCGTGGCGCTGGTGGCCGACGGCGCCGTGGCCACCACGGAGCTCGGGCCCACCACGACCGACCAGTGCGAGCTGCTGGACGACCGGTTCACGCTCGTGTCCCTGGACGCCTACACCGGCGACTACGTGGAGGTGCGGCTATTCGGCCTCAAGGGCGCGGAGCTGGCAAAGGAGTCGCTGTACGAGGACGACGCCGAGGAGGAGTAGCGGCCGCCGGCGCCCTTGGTCCATTCGGGCGCCGATCTCGTACACGACTCATGGCCCGCTACAAGGACACCGTGCCGTCGAGTCGCTCCCAGGCCGACACCTTCGACTACCTGGCCCGGTTCTCGAACACCGAGGACTGGGACCCTGGCGCCGTGAAGGGGCGCGACCTCCAGAAGGGCGGGCCGATCGGGGTCGGCTCGCGGTTCTCGCTGGACTTCAAGGTAGGCGGGCGGGTGCAGGAGCTGGTCTACGAGATCACCGAGTACGAGCGGCCGCGGCGGGTTCGCCTCGTGGCCGAGGGCACCGGCTTCACCAGCGACGACGAGATCGTGGTGTCCAAGCACGGCGAGCGCTCGCAGGTCACCTACGACGCCAACGTGCGGCTGCGCGGGCCACTCAGAGTGTTCGATCCCCTGATGCAGCTCGGCTTCAAGCGGGTGGCCGGTAAGGCGGCCGAGGGCCTGCGGGCTACGCTCTCTCGCGCCGGCGGCTAGTCGGAGTTCTGCCAGGAGAGCGTGCGCCGGCGCGCACGGCGCCGGGGTTGATTCGCTGCCAGCCACGGAATAGTTTGGAGTCCCGACCGATTGAGGTAGCCATGTCGCAGAACTCCGACGCCCTCAAGCGCGGCTACGAAGCGTTCAATTCGGGCGACGCCGAGGTACTCGCCGCGCTCTACGAGGACGACGCTCGCTGGGAGGGGCCCAACACGGAGGGCCTTCCGATGTCGGGCGTGTACGAGGGCAAGGACGCCGTGCTGCAGGCGCTCGGGCGCATCCCAGAGGATTTCGAACAGTTTCGGGTTAGTCCCGATGAAATGGTCGAGGAGGGCGACACCATCGTCGTCCTCTCGCACATCGAAGGCAGAACGAAATCCGGAAACGACGTCAAGCTCCCCGGCGTCGAGGTCTGGCGCATGGCAGGGGGCAAGGCGAAGAGCGTGCACAGCCTGGTCGACACCGCCGAGATGAAAGCGGCGCTCGGAGGTTGAGCTACGCGGGACTACGCTTCATCCGTCTATCCCGATAGCTCAGCTGGATAGAGCGACTCCCTCCTAGTTCGCCTCTGCCGTCGTGGCTACCTGTGGCTGGTCGGCAGTTCGGGCTCGCAGAGCGAAATCGGCACAGTCGCGGGCGCCATGACTTGTGGCTGTTGGTGGGTGTCGTGCTGCCCCACCGGTGCCCGACAGCGGGTTCAGTCCAGGCGGCCCCGATGCTTTGGCACGCGTGGCGCTCCCGCAGCTCGTGCGCGTTGGCTGGCGACCGTCTGCGTCAGGGTGGCGCTTTGCTTCCTTTGAGCCTGGGTACGGTGACTGTGTAGTGGAAACCACTGCTGGCTTTCGCCACGAGGCGCTTTTCTACGCGGGGCAGGACGACTTCCTGGCTCGCAGCGGCTCGTTCCTACGCGCTGGTCTCGACGCGGCGGAGCCCGCTTTGGTCGTGCTCAGCACGCACAAGATCGAGGCGCTGCGGGCCGAGCTGGCAGACCATGCCGGCGACGTCGAGTTCGCAGACATGGCTGAGGTGGGCCGCAACCCGGCACGCATCATCCAGGCGTGGGGCGATTTCGTCGCCCGGCATCCGAGTCGCCGCCTTCGCGGCATTGGCGAGCCAATCTGGGCCGAGCGGAGTAGGGCCGAGTTGGTGGAGTGCCAGCGCCACGAGTCGCTGCTCAACTTGGCCTTCGCCGACGCCCACGGCTTTCACCTGCTGTGCCCCTATGACACCACCACTCTGCCCGACGCCGTCCTCTATGAGGCATGTCGCAGTCATCCTCATGTCGCCGGTGATGTCGGCCCTTCAGACCGCCCGGGTTACCGCAGCATCGACGATGCAGCCGCCCCTCTCGCCGACCCGCTCCCTGAGCCGCTGAGTGTCCCGCAGTCGCGCGTGTTCCAGGCCGGCACGTTGGGAGGCTTGCGCCAGTTCGTGCATCATCACGCGTCGGCTGCGGGGTTTGCCGAAGATGCGGCGGAGGATCTCGTCCTGGCCGTTCACGAGGTCGCCAGCAACAGCGTCGTGCACGGCGGCGGAGGGGGCGTTTTGCGGATCTGGCAGGAAGACGAGGCGATGATTTGCGAGGTCAACGACCGAGGCGTCATCCGTGACCCGCTGGCGGGGCGCCGGCGCCCACCACGCGATCAGCTGGGTGGTGCCGGGCTGTGGATGGCAAACGGCCTGTGCGACCTGGTCCAGATCCGCACGTTTGCCGACGGCAGCGCAGTACGGCTGCACAAACGGCGCGGCTGACCACCCGTCAGCCGCGAGCTTTGAGTCCGAGCTGACCCGTCGCCGCGAAGGCGGCGGGGGCTGTGCCCTCGGTCAGAGGTCACGGCCCCCGCTGGCCTCCTGGGCCGGGTCGATCAGCGGCCCGAGATTGACGCGGCCGTGCTGCTCTCGTTTGGACCCTGCGAGTCGGGGGTCGAAGCGGCACCGACGCCGGCGGCCGTTCGGCTCTCATCCGGCCCTGAGGACTCGGTCCCGGCCGTGCCGCCGATCGAGGCGGCGACGCTAGCTTCGTTCGGGCTTGCCGTGGAGCGCTGGCCAACGCTCGCGGCCACACTGGACTCGGAGGGCCCTGAGACCTCTTGCGCCTGCGTGCCGGCGGCTGTGCTGGTGTCTGTCGAGTCGTCGCTCAAGGCCATGACCAGCACCACGGCGACCGCCGCGGCGAGCGCGAGCAGAGTTCCGATCAGGACAGCGCGCCTTGGCCGAACCTGCATCGGGAGCGAAATCCTGGGCTGACTGACGTGGGACATGACCGACCTCCTGGGGAGTGGTGAATTGATGGAGGCAAGCGTGCGCCCGGCCGGCTTCAGACCGCTTACGAACCGGTTACCGGCCTGTTACGGTCGCCTTTGGGGACTCGATTCATGGACTTCCGCATCCTCGGACCGCTCGAGGTCGACGATGATGGTCGCCAGCTCCCTCTCGGCGGCGCGAGGCAGCGCGGGCTGCTGGCCATGTTGTTGCTTCATGCGAACGAGGTGGTCTCCAGCGACCGGCTGATCGCGGAGTTGTGGGGGGAAGACCGGGTCGACGATGCCTCCCGGGCACTCCAGGTGGCGGTGTCGCGGCTGCGACGCACCCTTGAGCCGCAGCGGCGAATCGGCGAGATGAGCGGTGTGCTGGCCACGCGACCACCCGGGTATGAGTTACGGGTCGAGCCGGGGCAGCTCGATGTGGATCGGTTCCAGGAGCTCGCTGCTGCCGGGAGGGCGGCGCTGGTGGCCGGCGATGCCGCCTCGGCGGCCGAGAAACTGGCTCGCGCTCTGACGCTGTGGCGTGGGCCTCCGCTCGCTGACCTGGGCTATGAGTCGTTCTCGCAGACTGAGATCAGTCGGTTAGAGGAGCTACGCAGCGCCGCGGTGGAGGACCGGATCGCGGCCGAGCTGGAGCTGGGCCGTCACACCGAGCTCGTCGCCGAGTTGCAGGATCTGGTCTCGCGGCACCCCTTGCGTGAACGCCTTCGCAAGCAGCTGATGTTGGCTCTCTACCGCTGCGGGCGCCAGGCCGACGCACTGGCGGTTTACCAGGACGCCCGTCGGGCGCTCACCGATGAGCTCGGCATCGAGCCGGGCCGCGAGCTGCGCGAGCTACAAGCGGCGATCCTGCGCCAAGCTCCGGAGCTCGCGCGCGATCGCCCTGCTGGCCCGGACCGGCCCGACGACCCTGGTCCCGTGCCCTCGGGCGAAGTCTTTGTGGGGCGCGAGCGTGAACTAGACGCGCTCGTTCACACCCTCGAGGACGCCCTCGGCGGCAGGGGGCGCCTGGTGTTGCTCGTGGGCGAGCCAGGCATCGGGAAAAGTCGGCTCGCCGACCAGCTGATGAACCGAGCCCGTCGGAGCGAGGCTTGCGTGCTGGTCGGGCGTTGCTGGGAGGCCGGCGGCGCACCCGCGTACTGGCCCTGGGTGCAGTCGCTGCGGGGATACGTCCAGGGAGCCGAGCCCGACGCGCTGCGCGCCCACCTCGGCGCCGGCGCGGGAGAGCTGGCCCAATTGCTGGCCGAGCTTCACGATCTCTTCCCGGCGCTTCCCGAGCCGATTGCCCAGGAGTCGGACGGCGCGCGGTTCCGATTGTTCGAGGCCGTCAGCTCGTTCCTTCGGAACGCGGCACGGGAGGAACCGCTGGTGGTGATGCTCGACGACCTGCACGCCGCGGATGAGCCATCGCTGCTACTGCTGCGCTTCGTTGCACGCCAGATGGCCGACAGCCGGCTGCTGGTGGTGTGTGCCTTTCGCGACGTCGACCCGACTCTGGGCGAGCCGCTGACAGCCGCCTTGGCAGAGCTCGTTCGGGAGCCGCACACAACGCGGATCGAGCTCACGGGGTTGAGCGAGTCCGACCTTGCCGAGTACATCGAGAAGTCAACCGGCATCGACCCGCCTGACCGGCTGGTGGAGGCGATCCATGCCGAGACCGAAGGTAACCCACTCTTCGTCGCGGAGGTGGTCCAGCTGCTCCAAGCCGAGGACCGCCTCGCCGACCCCAATGCGCATCTCCGTATCCCGCCCGGTGTCCGAGCAGTGATCGGGCAGCGTGTGGGTCGCCTCTCCGAACGCTGTCGCTCGCTCCTCCTTCCGGCCGCGGTCATGGGCCGCGAGTTCGGGCTGGATGCGCTCGCGCGATTCAGCGACCTGCCACGCGACGAGATGCTCGACGTGCTGGACGAGGCAATGGGCGAGCGCGTGGTGACCGACGTGCCCGGATCGCCGGGCCACCTTCGCTTTGGCCATGCGCTGATCAGGGACACGCTCTACGACGAGCTGTCCACGGCGCGGCGGTTACAGCTTCACCGGGACGCTGCCGCGGCACTCGAGGACGTCTACTCCAACGACCTCGACCCTCACCTGGCCGAGCTGGCGCATCACTTCTCCGCGGGGTCGGTCCCGAACAGGGCGTTCGACTACGCCAACCGCGCGGGCGATCGAGCCGCGGCCCAGCTCGCATTCGAGGAAGCGACGCGTCTATACGCGATGGCGCTCACGCTGGTGGCCGAGGACACCGCACGCTGCGACCTGCTCGTCAAGCTCGGCGACGCTCAGGCGAGGGCGGGGGACATGCGTACCGGGCAGGGGTCATTTCTCGAAGCTGCCGACCTGGCCGAACGGCTCGGACTCCCCGAGCGGCTTGCCGCGGCGGCGCTCGGCTATGGCGGCAGGATCATCTGGGAGGTCTCGCGCGGCGACACCGAGCACGTGCCACTGCTCGAGCGGGCGCTGGCCGCGTTGGGCGATGAGGACAGCCCGCTGCGGGTCCGGCTATTGGCTCGGCTTGGGGGTGGTCCGCTTCGCGACTCGGTCTTCGCGGCCCACCGAAAACGAGAGGCGTCCGAAGAGGCGCTTGCGATGGCGCGTCGCATCGGTGACCCGGGAACGATCGCGTATGCGATCGCGGGTTTCATCCCCGCCAATCACTCGCCGGAGTTCATCCCCACCCAGATAGCGCTGGGGACCGAGCTCATCGACGTTGCCACGGCGGCCGGGGATCTGGAGCGGGCAGCTGAGGGATACGAGAACCGCTTCACGGCGTTGCTCGAGGTTGGTGACTTGGGCGGCGCCAAAGCAGACCTCGCCGCCATGGCTGAGCTTGCGAAGGAGCTTCGACAGCCGTCGCAGGAGTGGTTCGTGGTGGCCTACAGCGCGCTGATGGCATTGTTGGAGGGCGACCTCGCGTTGGCCGAGGACCTGGTCGAGCGTGCGCGCGGAATGGGTGAAGCTGCGCAGACTTGGAATGCCGCCGTCACACATGGCTTGCAGCTCTACCTGCTGCGCCGTGAGCAGGGCCGGCTGCAGGAGGTCGAAGCTCTGGTGCGGCGCTCCGTCGAGGACTATTCGACCTACGCGATCTGGCGGTGCGTTCTGACCCAGACGGCCGCGGGGCTGGCCCACAAGCGCGAAGCACGCGAGCTGCTCACCGCCCTGGCGGCCGACGACTTCGCGGCGCTGCCGTTCGATGAGGAGTGGCTGGTGGAGATGGGGCTGCTGGCCGAGGCGGCGACCGCGCTCGGCGAACGCGAGCGCGCGGCCGAGCTCTATGAGCGACTCGTGCCCTACGCCGACCGCGTCGCGGTGTGCTACGCGGAGATCAGCACGGGTTGCGTGGCCCGTCCGTTGGGCCTGCTCGCGACGATCATGGAGCGCTGGGAGGAAGCCGAGCGCCACTTCGAGCAGGCGCTCGAAGTAAACGGACGCATGCGCGCGCGCCCGTGGGTGGCCCGGACCAAACAGGCGTACGGGCAGATGCTCATCGCCAGCGGCGACAGCCGGCGCGGGGGCGCGCTGGTTTCCGAAGCGCAAGCGAGCTTCCGCGACCTCGGGATGGCCTAGCCATCCGTCCGACTTAGCTTCGGCCAGTGCGGCCTCGAGCTCCGACACCCCTGCTTCGGCACCCTCGTTCGCCGCAACCGCCACCGGCCCGCCGATCCGAAGCCGCACGGAATCTCGCTGAGGAGCGGCGCGGCTCCGCCTGATCCGACGCCTTTCCTCGGTTCGAGTCGGCCGGGGTGGGCCGAGGGGCCGCGAAGTTCGATCAGAGGGAGCGGGAGATGCATCGACGCTGTCGGGGGTTCGCCGCGCCTTTTCGGTCAGCTAGGTCTCGCGCTTCTGGCTGGCGCTGATCGGAGTAGTCTTGTTCTGAAGCCTTGGACGCTCGTTAGGTCTCACTCTCTCTCTTCCTTTCGCGCTGCCCCCACAGAGGGACTGAAGGGTTGAGCCATGGCAAGCCAGGAACACGACAGTGCGGTCCAGCGGCTGGAGGCTGCGCTGGTCGAGCAGGACCGGTTGGGCGAGCGCTTTGACGTCGCTGTCGGAACGTCGACCGAGTTCGGAGCCGACGTCCGGCTCCGGGCAGCGCGCGATCAAGTCACAGCGCGGAGGGCCTGGCTCAACTGGGTCGACGACGACGGCTATCGAGGGCTCAACGCGGGCCCGTTCGAGCTGCTCGCCGAGAGCCAGCAACGCGTACTAGCACTGGAAGGGTTGAGACCATGACGACCACAGAGCGACACCGCACGGCAACAGGCGCCGCACGACGGCGGGGCGAGCCGCGCCGCGCCGAGGGCGAGCGCCGGGTTGGGCAGAGCATCAATACCAGACGCAAATTGGACATCCACCGAGTTGGTGGTCGCGCTTGGCTGAACGGCCGCGAGGTCGGCGGCACAGATCCGCGCTACACCCACCTCGAGGCGTCACACGACTAAGCCAGCCGCCCAGGCCGTGGGGGACGGACGCAGCATGAGCCGCCACTCTCGCGCGTCGTGGGGGGACTGGTCCGACCGTATGCTGGCGCCGTGCAGGCGCTCCTAGAGGACGGGCCTATGCAGGGCAACACGCTCGAGGTTGAGGCCGTGGAAGGCCGGCCACCCAAAACGATTGACGTACCAGATGAGAAAGGCGGCGCCTACCGCTATTGCCTGGCGCAGTGGACCCAAGAGGGCATGACGGCGGCCTACACGTTTCTCTACGCAGTCTAAGTCCGCTGCGCGTGCCGCGTCAGGTCGATGCCGTAGGCCGGCGCGGAGCGGATGTCTTAGCGTCTCTTGCGGGTCCCCCTTTTGCGCTTGGCTGCACCGCCGCCGCGGACTGCACCCACCCGCTTGGTAACCGACTTCGCCGCGCTTTCCGCCGTGCTGCCGGCGGCCTTTGCCAGGTCGGCCACGCGCCCGGCGGTGCTGCGGGCAGGCCCCTTCAGCTCCCGAGCGCTCTTCTTGGCGGCGTTGCGCTTTCGCGTTGCGGCCGCCTTCTTTGCTGAGGCTTTGCGCTGGGCTTTGGTCTGGGCCATGCGGGTCCTCCTCGTCGGATGCCTGGAGGCCAAGTATCGCCGAGTTCTGGCGCGTCGCTCGGTGTCAGCTCACGCCCTGCCAGCGGCAGCGACGCTGAAAGGATGCGCATCAGCTCGCAAGACGGCGAGGCCTCTAGAAAAGCACCAGCCCCGCAGTCAAAACCCAGTGGCCCCCGCCTCTCGCCTCGTGGCGCACACTGCGCCGTCGGTGGCTTTCGGGCTTGAGCTGAGGATTCTGGCCGCAGGGCCAGCTAATGACTGACCTTACTCCGCTTGGAGAGGTCCATGCGAGCGACTTAACAATGCTTTGCCGCGGGGGTCGATTCTCGGCGCGCTGAGCGGCCCGCAGCGGCGCGACCAGCTACGCCGCCGGCCGATATTCGTAGATGATCCGTCCGTCTCGAAGGACGAATCGGCGGAACCATGTCGCACTCGCCTAATCAGAGCCAGGCCCCGTGATCCAAGGCCTTTCCTCGGTTCGAGTCGGCGATAGGAACTCCGCCGGCGCTGCGGGGCAAACTGCGGTTACACCTTGTCGATGAGGAGGCTCGATCGCGGCGTAGAAAGGCTGTCTCGAGCCCCTTGCTGCCGGCCAGGTCATGGCGAAGATGGCCATTCCGCCAACCTAACCCAGGTGTCGTTGGCCGCAGGATTGGTGTCGGCGCCTACGGGATGGGCCAGTCGTGGCCGATGCAGGTCAGGTGAACCCTCTCTCGTCTTTCCCTGCCCGCATCTGGTCCCGCTACGGCCTCCTTGTCGTGGTCGTCGCGTGCGTGAGCGTGCTCGCCGCGTCGCTCTTCGCGGCTCCAGCCTTCGCGGCACCCTCCGCGCTGTCGCCCCAACCAGCGGCGGCGAGCTTTTCTGATCAGGACATCCACGGCGGGTTCCATCAGAACTTGTCGGTCGTGTTCACGAATGGTGGTGGGTCCGACGTGACCGTCTCGGACGTAACTATCGCCGGAGCCGATTCGTCGCAGTTCAATGTCGCGAACCAGGACTGCGGCGGGGCGACCGTGAGTGGCGGCAGCTCCTGCCAGGTCACCGTCGAGTTCTTCCCCACGACGCGTGGGGCGAAAAGCGCGACCCTTTCGCTAGTCGACGACAGCGGAACGGTGGACGTCCCGCTGACGGGCAGTGGGATCACCGGCACGTTGACCGCAACCCCGAACCCGTTGGACTTCACTCCCCAGCCCTGGTTCTACGGCGGTCAACAGCAGGGCATCAACATCAACGTCTCTCCTGACGCGGGCGTCCAGACTAGCTCCGCAAACATCACCGGCCCGGACGCCGGGCTGTTTTACATCGCGTGGGGCCAGAACTGCGCCAACCAGACCTACGGCGCTGGATCGGGCTGTGGGGTGGGCATCGGCTTTAACCCTTCCGGGCCGGGGACCTTCCACGCGCAGCTAGAGGTTGCCAGCGACAGCGCTTCGAGCCCGCTGGTGATCCCGATCACCGCGACTGCGCTGTTCGGCCCGCGTACATTGGCGCGTCCCACCCAGGTTGCCTTCGGAGACGTGCAGATCGGCCAGGAGCGCACGCTGCCAGCCACCCTGACCAACGACGGCGATGCGCCACTCCAAGTGCAGCAGCTGCTGTTCATCACAGGGCGCCCAGACGTCTTCTTCGTTACCAGCGATGCCTGCTCGGCAAAGACGCTCGATCCCGGCAAGTCGTGCCAGATGCTCGTGCACTTCAAACCCAGCGCCGCTGGCGAGAAGGAAGCGTCGCTGTTCTTCATCACAGGCAACTCAAACCAGCCCGTGACGCCGGTCGGAGTAAACGGCACCGGTGTAGCGCCCCCTGACGGCGCAGTCTCCCTAGAAGGGCGGCCGATCGCAGGCGGCAAGCTGACCTGCTCCCCCGCGCGCTTCCCACACGGCACTGCCTTCCGGTACAAGTGGCTTCGCAACGGCCGCGAAGTGGTCGGTGCGACGACGACCCGCCTCCTACTCGGCGACAATGACATTGGAGGCCGTTTCGCCTGTCGCGTCGCAGCGACAAACGCCATCGCCACCCATATGGTGCCTTCCCCCGAGTCGGATCAGGTGGCGCCGCGCCAGCTCGACACCCAGCGCCACGCATTCGTCGACCGCTGGGCATGCCGCACGATCAACGCCCCAAGAGTCCTCAGCGTCGACCGGTACCGAGTCACCGCCTCCTACGGACACCCCGTCACTCCGGAGGCCCCCTACACGCTTCGCTCCAAACGCAACCTGATCGTCTCAGTCGACGGACGCCGCATAGGCAAAGGCCGGCACGTGAAGGTCGGACCGGCCGCCCTCTCAGCAATCGCCGACGGCGCCCACACCCTGACCGTCACCGCCGCCCGCGCGACTACTGCCACGCAACTCCTACTCGCTCCCTGCCAGCTGGCGCTGCGCGTCCGCGCAGGCCACAACCGCCCCGCCGCGATCGCCCTCTCTGCTCGAACCGGGATGCGGTCGCTGAGCATCAAGCTCCCGCGAGGGCTTCGTGTCGCACGCACTCGAACGCCCACGCTCGGCACCCTGAGGCTCGCACGCGCCGGCCTCTCCGACATCAACCTCAGACTGACCAAGACACGCACCAGCTACAACGGCGTCACCATCGCACTCACCCCCCACCGACTGAGGGTCCGCGGCCTCCCCAGCAACGTCGGCGTCCTACGCCTCCAGCTCCGCCGCGGCGTACTCACCGGACGCGGTGGAAACGTCCACGCCAGCTCAGTCCTGATGGGACGAAAAGCATCTGTAAGCGCGAGCGCCCACAGCCGCTGACCGCTCGAGGCTGCGCTCTCACCGCGCACGCAGGCCGGGTCACGCGCCGGGCCTCAGCAAATCTGCCCCGGAGAGGCGGAGACGATCCCCACCACGGCACAGAACAGGGCGCACCAACTCCACGCGACATCGCCTACCCGTTTCACGACAAGGCGAGTGCGTCGCTTCCTCAACCCGGCGAGCCTAAGCGCTCGAGCGGCCACCGCTGTAGCACTCAGGGGATTGGGAGTCTCCACAGGGCACCGTCGACGCCGTCTCGACCCGGGTGTTGCCCCATCCGTTGCCCCACAGCGTTCCGAGCCATTGAGCAACACACGCGTTTTCGCTTCAGGACTACGCTCTCCCCCACCAGCCCCGATAGCTCAGCTGGATAGAGCGACTCCCTCCTAAGGAGTAGGCCGCAGGTTCGAATCCTGCTCGGGGCATGCCCATTTCATGCGGCACTTGCAGGGCTTGAGTCGTCAGACGGCAACCAGCCTCCGACACGTCTCAGACACGTTGCTTCCGAAGCGGGCCTTACCCGCTACCCGCTCGCGCAACGAACCACACGCGGCAGGGACCAAGCAGGAGGGCGGAGTCCCATCTCTCAATCGAAGGCGTGGCCGGGCGCTGCTTGCCGTCCAGCGTGGCTGTGGGCGGCTAGGTGCGCGTCCTCTGAGGCTCGAGGCCCTCGGTCTCATAGGGGCGCCGTTTCTGGACGCGGGCCTTCATTGCGCTAGGGATCGAGGGCGGCGCCAGGGGCCGGTGATCGCGTAGGTGACGGCGGAGGGATCGGGGCGGCCGCCCTGTTGGTTTACGAACAGGGTGTGTCCGGTGGGGTCGAAGCAGGCGCCGCAGAACTCGCTGTGATTGGCCACGGTCTCGGCGAAATCGTAGATGCGGCCATCGCTTGTTAGGCCGCGGAGGAATTGGCTGTCGCTGCCGTCCTCGCATAGGAGCAGGTCGCCGGTGAGTGGCACTACGACCATGTTGTCGGGGTTATCGAGTTCGTGGCTGCCGGGTGATTCATAGATCAACGTCAGCGTCCGGCTGCGCGGATCGAGCATCCAAACCTGGCCTTCGCCGGCTGCACCGCCGGTGGTGCAGTCGAAAAAGACCTTGCCATCCGCCGCCCACATGCCCTCTTGGCGCTCGAAAGCTGCTGCGCCTTTCGCCTCGGCCTGAAAGCGAACCCCGCCCGGGGGCGCGTCGCTGTCAGGCTCGGGGTCGTCGATGTCGACCCACTCGATCTCAAACGGAACGCCCACCGGCCAACCGCTTGCTGTGTGCGCATTGGGACGGTCCGTAACTGCTAAGGCCTGCAGCACGCCGCTCGTGTGGGCAAGTTGCCCGGGTCCGCGGGGCCGGCCGTTCGGAACGTAGCGGTACAGGGCGGCGTTGGCCGGTCGGTCCTCGGTCTCGTACAGCTTTCCCCCAAGCCACGCTACCGCCTCGTGAACGAAGCGCCCGGCGCCACGGATCGGGCTTGCGGGCACCGGGCCGGCGGCGCGCGAGTCGATCTCAAACACGTAGCCGTGAGGACGCTGGCCGGAGTCAAAGACCTCCTCACACGTGATCCACGATCCCCACGGTGTCCGTCCGCCCGCGCAGTTGGTCGAGGTGCCCCCGAGCACCGCGAAGCTTTCCAGCACCCGTCCGCTGGGCGAGAGCACGAGCTTGGTGTTGCCGCCGTTGTAGGACCCATCAGCGTCATAGCGCTTGTCAGACGGAACGACGACCGGGATCTCGTTCGGAAGCCGCCGATTCTCGTGGTTGCGGATCAACACAGTCGTATTGCGCGGCCCGCGAAACGCGGCCATACCGTCAAACACCCCTGGCGTGGGGCTGCCGTCACTCATCAAGTCGCCCACTCTGGAGATCACTCGGTAACGAAACCCCCGCGGCAGTTTCAGGTCTCCCACATCCGACAGAGCCCCATACCCCCCGCCGCTCGACGGGCGGCCAGTTGCCGCGTTAGCGCTCAGCGCCTCCAGCGGCCCCGCTAAGGACAGCGCGCCGCCAAACACCGCCGACCGCCTAAGAAACGTCCTCCGGTCAACCTCCCGCATGCCGCCCATCCTAAATGGGCTGACCCCTTTAAGTCGTTAGGAAGCCCCGCGACTCCCGGCCACCACCCCGTGCTCGATCAGGCTGCGCCCCGAGTCGGCGATCGAGTCCTCGATCGGGCGCGGCAACCAGCCGAGCGTGGACCTCGCCTTCTCGCTCGAGTAGGCGGCAGACTTGCCAAGGTCACCGACGACAGAGCGGATGCTCGGGTCGAACAGCGCCATCGCACGCACCATCAGGTTGGGGGCCACTCGGCTGGGCACCTTGGCGGCGTCAGCGCCGAGACGGTCGCGCAGAATTGCGGCGACGTCCTCCATCCAGAGGAAGCGGTCCGTGGCGAGGAAGCGCTCGACCGCCCGCCGCCGGGTCGGTCATCGCGCGGATGTGAAGGTCGGCGACGTCGCGGACGTCGACGAACGTGAACCCGAGCCGGGGCATCGCCGGCATGCCGGCCAGCAGCCGCTCGATCACCTGCAGCGAAAAGGAGCGGTCGTCGCTCAGCACCGGCCCCACGATCGCCCCGGGGTTCACCGTCGCCAGCCGGTCCTCGGCGCCCGCGGCGCGCAGGTGGTCCCAGGCCGCGCGCTCGGCGATCGTCTTGGAGCGCACGTACGGGGTCCGCGTCGTGTCCGCGCCGTCGGTCCAATCCGTCTCGTCGTAGGGCTTCTCGGGTGAGGCGGCCCGCCCGTGGCGGACCGCCGCGACCGACGAGGTCATCACCACTCGCTTGACGCCGACGTCGAGGCTCGCCTTCAGCACCCGCAGCGCCCCGTCGCGGGCGGGAACGATCAGCTCGTCCGGGTCCTTAGGCTGCGCCGACGGAAACGGCGACGCGACATGAAGCACGTAGTCGCAGCCGGCCACCGCCTCGGCCCAGCCGTCATCGCGGCTGAGGTCCGCCGTCACGACCGTCAGCCGGTTGCCCGGCTCGACCCCGGCGGTCGCGAGCGACGTCCGTACGGCGTCTCCGCGGCCTGGGTCGCGCACCGAGGTCCGGACGCTGTGCCCGCGATTCAGCAGGTCAGCGAGACACCAGCCGCCGAGGAACCCGGTACCGCCAGTGACAAGAACCTGGGTCAGCGAAGCCTCCAGGACATCGCGGCGATGGTATTCGGTCACGCGCGCCAGGGCAGGCCCCGGCCGCACGTCCGCCGCTAGCTAACGGACTTGTACTACGGGCGCTGGTGCATGTCGGCGAGCATGCGCTCCGGCACGTCGGAGTTGCGCGGGGGCTGAGCTAGGGACCGCGGGTCTTCGGGCGAGGGCGACGGGACGGGACTGCCTGCTACTGGTCGTCTTGTCCCACCCGTTCTCTACGAGCGGGTCCATCCGGGGTATTCAGAATCTACGTCTCCTCGACCGCGCTGGCGGCCGTGGACGGTCTGGAGCGTTGGTCGCCGCGTAGCGTGATCTCGGTTACGACGGCGGCGGCGACGTCCTTGACGAGGTTGATCTCGTCGCGTGTCCAGATGCGCGGCTCGTGGTCGATCACGCACAGCGTTCCGACGGCGTGGCCCTCGCGCGTGATCAGGGGTACGCCCAGGTAGGCGATTACGCCGAGGTCTCGGATCGCGAGGTTGTCGAGCAGGCGCTCGTCCTTGCGTGCGTCGCTGACTATCACCGGCTCTCGGGCCGCCACGACGTGCTGGCAGAAGGAGTGCGAGAGCGGTGTCTCGCGCTGGGTAGCCCACGGCTCCGGCAGCCCGAGGCAGCTCTTAAAGAACTGCCGGTCGCGGTCTACGGCCGAGACGAGCGCGACGGGTGCGTTGACGACCTTGGCGGCGAGTCGCGTGAGCCTGTCGAACGGCTCCTCGGGCGCGCTGTCGAGCAGGGCGGCGTCGTGGAGCGCGGCAAGACGTCCGGGCTCGGCGAGCGCCTTCGCGAGGCTGTCGGGGCGGGCCCGGCCTTTCGCTTGGGCCGCGATGTCGGCGATCGCCAGCTCAGCGTCGGGGTCGCCGCGGCTGCCCGCGAGCGTCGCCAAGCGGATGATCGTCGCCTCCCGCACGAACTGCGCGGCGCTTACCCCCAGACGGGTGGACTCTCGCTCGAGCATCGCCCACAGGTCCTCGCCGAACCGGACGGTTGTTGCCTTCATCCCCACGCCAGAAGGCTAACTGACCCTCCGGCTGTGTCAGCGCTATCGCTGATTGCGTTTGCCGGTCGGTCAGACGGGTACCGATGTCTGATCCGCTACCGCCAGCCGGAGGAAGTCGATTACAGGCGGCGGATCCGATCTTCTAGCACCGCTCGGGAACGGCTCGTAGGACAAGGCGTCCCGCGGCCCTGAGTCGAGGCCCCGCGCGGCCTCAAAGTCCCAGTCTGAGTAGACGCAGCATCAATCGAGAAGGAGAAGAGATCGTGGCTGAAGTGCAAGAGAAGGCTGAGCAGGCCGCAGGCCAGGCTCAGGAGAAGGCGAAGGAGGCTGGTCAACAGGCTCGGGACAGGGTCCGCGAGCAGGTGGACCAGCGTTCGACTGAGGCTGGTGACCGGGTTCAGGCGAGCGCCGGCGACGTCCGCAGCGTGGCGGAGGAGTTGCGCAAGCAGGGCAAGGACGCTCCCGCCAAGTACGCGGAGCAGGCAGCTGATCGCGCCGAGCGGGCGGGCAAGTGGCTGACCGAGTCCGACGGCGACCGCATCCTGCGCGATGTCGAGGACTTCGGCCGAAGCAACCCCTGGGCTGTCGTGGCCGGGGGACTCGCACTGGGCTTCGCGGCCTCTCGGCTGCTGAAGGCGTCGAGCAGCGAGCGCTACAAGTCGTCGCTGGGCGATTCGCCTTCAAGGTCCCTGCCGTCAGGCAACGGCGTCGCAGCCGGGCACGGTGGGTCACCCGGCACGCCGGCCATCCCAGACGTCCCGGCGGTCCAGTCCACGCCGGGCACGCCGCGCCCCTAACGATGGCGACCGGGCCCAACAACAATCAGGAGCTGCGCGAGCGGCCGACCGGCGAGCTTCTCAAGGAGCTTTCGGAGCAGACGACGCAGTTGGTGCGTCAGGAGATTGACTTGGCGAAGGCCGAGTTGAGCGAGAAGGGCAAGCGAGCGGGCGTGGGCGCCGGGATGGTCGGCGGCGCCGGTCTGTTCGGCGTGTTTGCCTTCGCTGCCCTGACAGCCTGCCTGATCGGCGCGCTCGATACGGCGATGCCGTTCTGGCTGGCCGCCCTGATCGTCGCCGTCGTGTACTCGGCGGTGGCTGGGGCTGCTCGCCCTTCGCGGCAAGAAGCAGGTTCAAGACGCGGCACCGCCGGTGCCCGAACAAGCACTCGAAAGCACCAAGGAGGATGTGGAATGGGCCAAGACCCGAGCCAAATCAAGCAGGACATAGAGCAGACCCGAGGCCAGATGGGCGACACCGTCGAGGCCCTCGGCTACAAGGCTGACGTGCCCGGTCGCGCTCGCGACAAGGTGCAATCGGTCACCTCGAAGGTCACCGGGTCGACCCCTGACTCGGGAGACGTCAAGCAGGGTGCGCGCCAGGCCGCGGGCGTGGCCAAGGAGAACCCACTGGGTCTGGCGGTCGGGCGCCGCGGCCGTGGGCTTCCTCGCCGGAATGCTCGTGCCGTCCACGAAGGTCGAGGACGAAAAGATCGGCGCGATGGCCGACCAGGTCAAGGACAAGGTCAAGGAGACCGGCCAAGAGGCGATCGAGCGCGGCAAGGACGTCGCCCAGCAGGCCGCGGACAGCGCTACGGAGACGGCCAAGGAAGCCGGGCAGGACCACGCTCAAGGCCTCAAGGACAACGCTCAGGACAAGGCTCAAGAGGTACGGTCGGCGTAAGTCGTCCGGAATCAGACGACCTGGGATGCGATCGCCACGGGCTAAGGGAAAGCGGACCTCTCGGCAAGGTTCAGTCCGGGCCTATGCGACGAGGTTTTCCGAACGCCTACCGGTCAGGGTCAAACCCCTTGTTTCGAGAAAGGGACGGCCCAGGATCGCGTCGGCTTTCGTGGGCGCCGCTGCCATCGGAGCAGCGGCGCTCGCGCGTCGCAAACGCCGCAGTACCCGAACGGCCCTGGAGCCGCTGTTCACGGAGAGCGATGCCCCCGCAAGCCCCGCGCACGAGGACCTCTCAGCCGCACCGCTCCCAGCGGAGTCCGCCCAGGTCGGGGCAAGTGACAACACCTCGACGCTGCCACGAAGAGAGAGCGTTTAGTGGGCCCCCTGACTGTGATACTCGCCCCGGTGCGCGCCGGTCAATTGATCGTTCGCGCAGCCGAGGATTTGCACGCCGTGGCCGATCGCGCTCGGCACGAGCCCGGCGTCATCGAAGCGACCCAGGAGCGAGTTGACGCAGTATTCGATCGCGTCGACGCGCTCAGAGGCGCCATACAGAGCGTCGATGCCAGCGCGGTTACGCTCGGTGCAGGGGGCGAGGATCTTCTGGCGGCCACCCGCGACCTGAACTCGACGGCTCAGGCGATCGAGACCGGGGGACGTGACCTGCGTCGCACCGGCGACGTCCTCGACGGCCACACGCAGGAGCTCATTGCTGGCGGGAAGGACCTCACTGCCGCAGCTGAGGACCTGGCCGAGTCTCTGCGAGTATTGCGGGCTGCGCTTCCCCGCCTCATGGAGGGGCTGGACACCGTCGAACAGCTCGAGGACTCGGTCGAGACCGTGGCAGAGACGGTCGAACCGCTTCAGGGCGTAGCGAAGGGAGTCGGACGCGTGTCCGACCGACTCTCCAGCCGCTGAAAGGCGGAAGGCCATCCTCGACAGCGCCCGTGATGTCAAGCAGGACACCCACGCCATGCGCGAGACCTGCCTGGCGGGCGAGGATGACCCGCTGGACGGGTTCGAGTTCCTAACCATGGCCGAGGCCGGCGACGTCGGCCACTGGTGGCCAAGCCCAATGAGCGGGCAGATGTCAAGGAACTGCGCGAGCTCACCGAATGGGCCCTGCCAATCCAGGAGCGCCACCTGCAGGAGTCCTAGACGGCTCACTGAATCTGGCGGCCGATGAAGATCCCAATGAGGAGGACGGTTGATCGTCGACGGAAGCTCCACCGCATCCAATGAGCACGAAACGTTTCAGCAGCTGAGAGCGGCACCGGCCGATTCGTACTCGGACGCCGATCCGAAGCCGCTGGCGGCATACGCGGCACTGACCGGGACGTTCGCCGCTGTCGTCACCCTGGCTGAAGTGACTCGCCGCAGACGCGGGCAGGATTTGCCCGAGCGCATCAGCGCCGGCGACTTGGCGCTGTTAGCTGTGGCGACGTACAAGCTCAGCCGTCTGACGACCAAGGCGCGCGTGACCAGTTTCGCGCGGGCGCCCTTCACCCGCTACACCGGCGAAGCCGGACCGACCGAGGTCTCCGAAGAGCCCCGAGGTGAAGGACTCCGACGGGCCATTGGCGAGCTGGCCGTCTGCCCCTATTGCGTCGGCGAATGGATCGCGACAGGACTGACAGCCGCCTACATCCGCGATCCGCGCACCACCCGCACCGCAGCCAGCATGCTCGCGGTCGTCGCTGCCTCAGATCTGCTGCATCAGGGCTGGATCGCCCTAGAGCAGCGGATCTGAGTCCGACGGGACTCCGAAGCCAGCGGCGTCCCCACATCCGGATCGAAGGGGTGGCCGGAGGGCGCCTTGCCTCTCCCAAAAGCGACACTTGTGCGGACGCGATGGACAACACTCCACAACGTTCATGGACGCCAGCGGCGTCGCCTGCTTGCCATCTATCGCGGCTGTGTACGGCTAGGTGCGCATCCTGAGACGGTCCTTGGTCCTCTCGGGCACCGTTCAGTGTTCGGCGCTCGGACGCGTTATCCCCGGGACGCCGATGATGTCGGGACCGGGGCGAAACTCGCCGCGCAGGACACCGGGAGCGGACGGGTCCAGGAACACCGAGACGTTCAGCCCCCGCTCGTTCGCTTCGCCACACCCGAAGCAAACGTTCTCCGCCAGCACCAGCTCCTCGCGCTGGGTCCTGCAAGACGCACACCTTTCTCGGACGTGGCCGAGTTTATCTCCGGACACCGCTCACGACGCTCACGCGGTCGCGCCGGCTGCCAGCCCGTAGGCTGACCGTAGATCGGCGAGGCTCCGCTGTGCACGAGAGCATCCTCGACCATGCCGATGATCCGTGCTGCGAACGCCTCCGGCCTGGGACGACCCCATTGCAACACTCGTGCCGCAGGGCATCAGGTCTGGTTACCGCACGCCAACGCGGGTATCTGCGGGGCGGCGCAGGGATTTGCCCGATCGAGAGGATGAGGGATGGCCACCAGCAAGTCGAGATCACGCAGCAGCAGGAGCAAGACCGGCTCGCCGAACGGAGCGAGGCCGAAGGCCAAGTCGAAGCCGGCAGCGAAGTCCGGCGGCGGGTCCGCCAAGTCGAAGGGTGCCTCTGCCCGCTCGACGTCCGCCGCCACGAAGCGCCGGACCGCGACCGCGCGTTCGACTAACGGCAAAGCCGGCTCAAGCAGCGGAGCGGTGACGGCTCGCCGCAAGCCGGCCACTCAGACCAGGAGCAAGGCGAACTCATCCGGTGGGGCTCGTAGTAGCAGCAGCAACAGCGCTCAGAAGAACAACGGCGTGGTCGACACGCTCAAAGGTGCCGCGAGCAAGGCCAGTGGGCCTGCGATCGCCGTGGGCGCAACCGCCGCGGGGTTGGCCGGCGGCCTGCTTCTGAGGAACCGCAATCGACGCGTCAAGGTCCTCGGAGTGCCACTGCCGCGCTCGATCGTAAACCCGAGGCTGCCGGACTTTGACGTCGGGTCGGTCGTCAAGACCGTCGGCAAGGCCAGCAAGCAGTTCGGCGAGACGTCGAAGAACGCCTCCAAGGAGATCGAGCGCGTGGGCGATCAGGCGGAGCGGATCGGGAAGATCCTGGGCTGAGGAGCGAGTCGTCGCAGCCGCCGCTTGACGAGGAGTCTCAGTCGCGCGGGGTCCCCATATCCCGGCTGAAGGGGTGCCGGGGGGGTCCGACACGTTCAGACACGTCACGGAGTGTCGGAGGGCTCAGCGACCGTCCAGAAGGACTCACGCTAGACGCGCTCGTTAGCGGGGATCCGTCACGGTCTGACCTCGTCGCGAGAACTCAAGAAGTAACAACGGCTCGCCGGCCGCCCGGGGCCTCTAAGGGCGCTCGCCCACCCGGCCGACTGCCCCTCGCAGCCCGGTGCAGCCAACGCAGCCGACGCATCCCACGCAGTCGACACAGCCAACACAGCCGACACAGCCGGCGCAGGCGATGTTCGCGACCCCGCCCACGATCGCGGCGCTGCTGACGATCGCGGCGCTGAGCACCACGCCGGCGCTGGCTACTACCCCGGCGCTCGCCGCCGTGCCGGCGCTTCCCACCACGCCGGCGGAGGCGACCGTGGCCGCGGAGCCGACGACCCCGGTGCTTGCCGCGGTGGCCGCGGAGCCGACCACCCCTGCGCTCGCCACGGTCGCGGCGCTACCCACCACGCCAGCGCTCGTGTCCGCGATTTCGCCCTTCACGCCCCTGGCTTTGATGACCATTAGGTATGTCCTTTACACCCCGCCCCACCACCGGAACTCGACCCAAGCCCGATGGGCTCGCTGCCGCACGAAGTGGACCTCGACTATAGGCGGTCAGGTGCCAGATGCCCCGCAAACCCGCAAGTACCGCCATGGGGATTCGAAAGTCGGGCTTCCCGCTTGCTAGAGCCGAAATGGGGCGTGTTGTCGGATCGCGTTCCCGCTCCAGCCCGCTCGGTGCCGCTCAGCTCCGGTAGCCATTTTGCCGCGTTTAGCCGGCGGTCGCTTGCCCGCCGCCCGATTGCCCACACGCAGGACGCTGCGCGAGAGGATGATCCCGCAGTTTCCGAGGCGTTTCGTTGGGAGAACCTCGCGCAAACTGCGTGGGGTCCTAGTCTCGATAGTGGCCGCGTGTGATAGTGGCGCGCTCCACGGCTAGGGGCCGCTGGGGCGCGCCAGCGGCGAGAAACCTAATAGGAGGGTCCGCGATGAGTGAGACCACCGCGGGGGCTTTGTCCGGCTACCGCAACACGGTCATCGAGTTGCTGGAGGCGGGCGAGAGCTTCGATCAAGTAGAGGACGCGATCGACGGAATCGCCGAGCTGACCGAGGATCAGCGGGCGGCTGTGTGGCTGTTCGCGTTCTCAAAGCGTGACCCGGCAGTACGGCACCGAACGCCTGACCTGCTGTCCGTGAACTGACGGTCGAGCAGACGCCACGGCTGCTGAACCGCAGCCGATGACCTACGAGCGCGCAGCCTGCCGCTGGTTGGCGAGGCTGGCGCTCGAAAGGACGTCGGCCTCGAGCAGCTAGGGGTGGCGCTCGGGGCGCTCGACCGGCTACCCGAGGACTCGGCCCGCTCCGTGGAGGTGCGCCCCCGTTCGCCCGGGGGTTAGCGCCTTCGTCTTGTGCAGGGCTGGGTGTCGGTCGCGGTCAGCGGGCTTGCGTTGGTGAAGGTGTTCGTCTGCGCGAACTTCCACGACCCACGGCACGTTGTTGGGGCCTCGAGCAGATGGAACCTGACCCTCTTCCCCCGGACCCTCCTGGTGACGGTCCGGTCGGGGATCTTGATGCTGAACTTCGTCAGCGTGAACGGCGCGGTTGGAGGCGGGGTCGAGCTCGGGAACTCGGCAGCGCCGATGTCGTCAAACACGAGCCCATAGGGACCGGTCGGCTGCTGCCTGACCCTGAAGTCCAGCTCAGCCAACGGGGCACCGTTGACAGACCCGATGAAGATCAGCGTCGGCGCCTTGCTCTTGTTGTAAGGCTTGCCGTTATAGACGGCGACCCTGGCCGGAACGAACGACGGCGGAGCTCCACTGGTCCCAGCGATGCTCGCCTCGGCCGTCCCCGTCCCAACCTGAGTCGACCTCGGGCAGACCGTGTAGTCCGTCGGGTTGATCTTGCACCCCGGGAAGCGCAGCAGGTTCTCCCTAAAGCCTCTGTTGAAGCGCACCGCAACCGTGTCGTTCGTGCTCGGCGTGTTGCCGTTGATGCGGTTGCCCAAGAACGAGTCCAGCGACACCCCCACCCCGCGGGGAGCCTTCGCGGTCCCAGCGACCGGCGGCGACACGGCGACGCTCAGGGCGACGAAGTCACCCCTCTCATTAGTGGCGCCCTGCCCCGCGAGCGCAACACTCGCCCCACAAAGGACCCCAACTGCCGCGATCAGAGCGATGAACCTAGGCATCCCCTTCTCCTCCAGCCCGCTTGGCGTAGACACAACAACAGGGCGCGACCCCAACGTCTCCCGCCGCCCTGTTGCGTGTCCTACCAAACCCAAGCGCCCACAACAAGCTCCCGCCCCGGCGTCGGAACCCAGGCGCGGTACGAGCAGACCAGCCAGGCCGACCGCCCGTTGCTCCCATCCCCGGACAGGCGGAGGGTGACCACCGTCAATCAAGTGGAGCGGCACCGCGCAAACGGCCTCGCCCCGTGGCACCGGAGTGGCGACTCAAATGCACCGAGCACGCTACCCGCAGGGTTGTCTTTGGGTCTCAGCGCCCCTGCGATGCAACAGAGTGGCGCGGGTGGAACGGCAGAGAGCCGGTCTGCCCTCCCGGCGTTCCGGCTCTCCCCTGCCTTGGTCGTCGCGTCGACGCCCAGGTTACAGGGGTTATGGCGGACGCTCAACCGATCAGTAACGCCTCTAGGTCACGCATGGCGGTGGGGTCGTCGGCATACGGTGAAACGCCGCCACCGCGTGCTGAAGGTCCACGCCATCCGCGAGCCACCCGGATACGTCCTGAACGGGAGGGGTTTTTAGGCCGGGCCTTGGAGGGACTCCCACTCGAGCTCACAGCCTCGGGTGCAACTACATCGCCGGCACCGAGCCCCGGCAGGTTGGAGGTCTCCAGCGTTCGTTTTCCGTCGGCGCGGCCGGGTAGGCGGTTGGCATGACGACCGCCCCGGTTCAACTCGCACTCCTGCCCCTGCGGGCGACCTGGCATGCAGGCGAGTTCGCTCTCGGTCAAGCCGCGGCATGCGTCCGGCTCGTCACACGGCTCGTCAGCCCGAGCCGCGACGAGACAGCGCAGCCGTTCGTGGTGCCTAAGCCCCCGCACCGGCGCACGCGTCCGGCGGTCAGGGATACCTCCCGCAGACGTTCACCCGCTCGCGCGGCGCGCCCAGCTCCACGCCCGACGCCCCCCGGGCCTACCGTCGAGGTGCCCACCCCCGCCCCGGCGCCCATCGTGGAGCAGTCCGCAGACGCGGGAATGGAAGACGGAGCCGGGGCCGAAGTTCACGTCGACCAGCCTTGGGAGGGCTACTCCAAGCTCAAGGCCGCCGAGGTGCGCCAGGCCGTTGCCGGCCAAGACGGCGCCGCTGTTCTCGGAGCGGTGCGCCTCTATGAGGCAACGCATCGCAACCGACGCACGGTGTTAGAGGCCGTGGATCGCCGCCTGGCAGAACTCGCGACCGGCTAGGCCACACACGTAGGCGCCACCCGTTGCGCCGGACCAGAGGGTCCGACGCGCTCCGCCGGATCCGAAGCCGCTCCCGATTTCGACCTAGGTCTAAGCGCCCATAGCGCGCCCGCTCCTGGGAGTCCCAGTCCGGCGGGGTCCCCATATCCCCGGCTGAAGGGGTGGCGGGGGGTCCGACACGTTTCAGACACGTCACGGCGTGTCGGAAGCCTCATCGACCGTCCAGAACGACTCCCGCCAAGAGCCGCTTGTGAGCGGGCCTGCGCCTGTAGGCGAGACCATGCGTGAGTGGAGCTGAGCGCGCCTCTCGGCCTCCTAAGGAGTAGGCCGCAGGTTCGAATCCTGCTCGGGGCATGCACGTTCGCAGGGGCGTTGCGAGGTCAGGCCTGGGCTTCGGGCGCCAGCTCGGCGAACAGACGCCTGACGCGATCCTCAAGGTCGTCGCGGATCCGGCGAACCGTGTCGATGTCTTTGCCAGCCGGGTCGTCGAGCTCCCAGTCCTCGTAGCGCTTGCCGGGGTAGATCGGGCAGGCGTCGCCACAGCCCATCGTGATCACCGCGTCGGCAGCGCGCACGAACTCGTCGTTCAGCGGCTTCGGGAACTCCTGCGAGAGGTCGACGCCGACCTCCTCCATCGCCTGGACCGCCGCCGGGTTGATCTCCATGGCCGGATCCGAGCCGGCGGTGCGAACGTGGACGCGGCCGTCGGCGAGCTTCTTCAGCAACCCCGCCGCCATCTGGCTGCGCCCGGCGTTGTGGACACAGACGAACAGGACTTCAGGCACGTCCTTGGCGATCTTCTCGTCGGCCTGGCCCAAGGCCTTCAACCGCTCACGCGCAAAGCGATGGACGAGCAGGGGGACGAAGTCCTTCACCCTCGCCTCCGGTAGATCGCCGATCGCCTCGGTCATGTATCGCTCGATCGTCTGTGCGCCGAAGACGCCGGCGAACTCCGCCTTCAGTGACTCGAGGCCCTTCTCGAGGTGCCCGCGGGTCACCAGGTCCACGTCGAGCTCGGCTAGTTGCGTTGCCATTAGCCATCCCCTTCACCTGCCGTGTTGGTCTGCCCTACGACGCGCAGCCTATCCATTGACAGATGTCTGTTCAATAGATATACGTGTATCGATGAACCTCGATCCGCAAGGGAGGGCCGCCTGATGCAGACGCTCGCACTGGCACCGAAGCAGAAGCGAGCCAAGGGCGAGGTCTGCTGCGAGCCCGTGGTCTATCCCGACATCGAGCGAGCGCAGGCCGAGCGCATGGCTGAGGTGGCCAAGGCCCTGGGCGACCCGGTGCGGATGCAGCTGGTCGACGTGCTGCGAAAGCACGCCGGCAAGGTCTGCGTTTGCGAGCTGGTCCCGCTCTTCGACCTCTCCCAGCCAACCGTCTCCCACCACCTGAAGAAGCTCCGCGATGCGGGCATCGTCGGTTCGGAGCGCGACGGGTTGTGGGCCTACTACTACGTCAAGCCGGCGGCACTGGAGGAACTGAGCGGATGGCTGAGCTAGAGACGGTCGATCAGGGGCCGGCGGAGTCGACCTGCTGCTCCCCCTCGGCCCAGGTGACGTGCTGTGATCCCGAGGCCAAGGGCGAATGCTGCGGACCCGAGCACGAGGCCGGAACATGCGGCTGCGGCGCTGCCGCCGAAACCATTCCCGACGACGCCGGCGAACTGCGCCAGACCGTGCGCGACCGTTACGCGAAGGCGGCTGAAGCGGCGAGCACCCGCGAGGCGTCTTGCTGCGGCGACGCAGCGGTGAACACCGACGAGCAGCGCGAGCTGTTCGGCTCGAGCCTCTACGACTCCGACGAACGCGACGTCCTGCCCGAGGCAGCGCAGCTGGCCAGCCTCGGCTGCGGCAACCCGACGGCGGTTGCTGCTCTGCACGACGGCGAGACCGTGCTCGACCTCGGTTCCGGCGGCGGGATCGACGTTCTGCTCTCGGCCCGGCGAGTCGGTCCCGACGGCAAGGCCTACGGCCTGGACATGACCGACCAGATGCTCGACCTGGCCCGGCGCAACCAGGCCGACGCCGGCGTAGAGAACGTCGAGTTCGTCAAGGGCACGATCGAGGACGTTCCCCTGCCGGATGCGTCGGTTGACGTGATCATCTCCAACTGCGCGATCAACCTCAGCGCCGACAAGCCAGCCGTCTTCCGCGAAGCCGCGCGCGTGCTGCGGCCCGGCGGCCGCTTCGCCGTCAGCGACGTGATCGCCGACGCAGGCATGGACGAGTCGACCCGCCAGAGCATGCGGGAGTGGACGGGCTGCATCGCCGGCGCCCTGACTCGCGCCGACTACGCGCAGCAGCTGGTCGCCGCCGGCTTCGCGGCCGTCGAGATCCAGGAGACCCATCGCGTCCACGAGCACGCAGCATCGGCCATCATCCGGGCCCAGGTGCCCCTTGACCCAGGCTGAGATCCAGCTCAACGACCCTCAGACCCTCTACCGGCGCTGGGAGGACTCCCAATGGAGCCCGTTCGCGATCGATCTCGCGCCAGACCGGGCCCAGTGGGGTGAGCTCGACGACGAGGACCGCGGTCTCATCTACTGGGTGCTCGCCTCGCTGATGGTGGCCGAGGAGCGGATCACGACCAAGTTCTCCGGACTGGTCGGCGCCTACGGCAGCGAGGAGGAGGCGACCTTCCTCTCGACCCAGCAGGTCGACGAAGCGCGCCACATGCAGTTCTACGCGCGCTTCCAGGACGAGGTCGTCGACTCGCCGGCCGAGATAGCCGCGCATATCGAGCGCGCCCGGCACGAGGTCAGCCCCGCCTTCCGCAAGATCTTCGATGAGGCCCTAGTCGAGGCGCACGAGAAACTCGTGGCCGCGCCGCATGACGTCGCCGTGAAGGTCCGGTTCGTGACCGTCTACCACGTGATCTTGGAGAGCACCCTCGGTCTGACGACCTTCCACTTCGCAACCGAGTACTTAAAGCGCGAGAGCCTGCTGCCGGGGTTCGTCGAGGGCTACTCGAAGATCCACCACGACGAGACCCGCCACATCGGCTACGGCATCTGGTTCCTGCGCGAGGCGGTCCGCGACAGCCCCGAGGCCTCCGAGGCCGTACGCGCGACCCTGCGTGACCTGCTCCCGGCGGTCGCCGAGGCGCTCGGAGGTGCGGGCGACGGTTCCGGTCCCGACATCGAGCGGCTGGGCGTAAGCACGGACGAGGTTCGGGACTTCGCCCTGAGCGGCTTGACGCGACGGCTCGAGATCATCGGCGTGCCGCTCTCGTCACTCTGAGTAGAGCTCGCCACGGAGAAGGGGACACCCCCTCGCGGCGGATCCTCAGTACCCGATGTTCGTCTTGACCCGCTTCCGGTCCCGCGCGTGCAGGCCGCCCTTCTGATCGAGCGTTTCGCAGGCGTCCGCGAGGTCGTCCGCCAGCCTGGTCGCCAGCGAGTGGCCCAGCGTGAGCTTGACCAGCACGCGCAGGATCTTCACGTGCTCGGCGTTGGGCGGCAGCGTGTAGGCGGGGACCATCCAGCCCCGCTCCGCCGCCAGCTGCGAGGCCACGTCGAACTCGTCGTAGTCGCGCTCGCCCTCCACCTGGAAGGACACCAGCGGCAGCCGCTCGGCGCCCTGGTCGCCCACCAGGCGCAGCTGACTCATTGCGTCGATGCGCTTCTCAAGCGCGGCCGTGTTGGCCTGCATCGTTTCCATGATGAGCCGGTAGCCCTCGCGCCCGTAGCGGATGAGGTTGTAGTACTGGCCCAGCACCATGGCCGAGCCGGTCGAGAAGTTCAGCGTGAACGTGGCGTCCGTCTTGCCCAGGTAGTTCTCGTAGAAGACGAGGTCCTCGGGCAGGTCGCTCATCTCCTTGAACACCAGCCAGCCGATTCCCGGGTAGACCAGCCCGTACTTGTGGCCGGACGTGTTGATCGAGCGGACCTGCTCGAGCCTGAAGTCCCACTCGGAGTCCGGGTACAGGAACGGCCACACGAAACCGCCGCTTGCCGCGTCCACGTGCATCGGCACGTCCAGGCCGCGCTCATCCTTGAGCCGGACCAACAGATCATTGATGCCCGCCACGTCGTCGGCGTGCCCGGTGAAGGTCGTCCCGAGGACCGCGGCCACGCCGATCGTGTTCTCGTCCACGTGCGGCTCCACGTCCTCAGGGCCGATCGTGTACCGGTCGGGCTGGAGCGGGATCACCCGCGGCTCGACGTCGAAGTAGCGGCAGAACTTCTCCCAGACCACGTGCACGTCACCCCCGAACACGAGGTTCGGCCGCCCCGTGTCCTTGCCGGCCGCTTCTCGGCGCGCACGCCACTTCCACTTCAGTGACAGCGCTCCCAGCATGATCGCCTCGGAGGATCCCTGCGTCCGTGCCCCCGTTGTCTCGCCCGGCGCGTTGAAGAGCTCGGCGAGCATCCGGATGCAGCGCCGCTCGATCTCCGCCGTCTGCGGGTACTCCGCGTGGTCGATGAAGTTCCGGTGCAGGTTCGCCTCGATCAGCTGCCGCGCCTCCGGCTCCATCCAGGTCGTCACAAACGTCGCCAGGTTGCGCGCCGGCATCCCGTCCAGCGCCAGCTCTTGGCCTATCAGGTGCATCGCGTCCGCGGGCGCCATCCCGTGCTCCGGCAGGGCGTTGTCGGGCGCCGGCTCCAGCAGGAAGCGGTTGGCGAACCGACCGGGCGCTGGGGGGTCGCGGCGACTCACGTTGGCGCTGAGCATATGCCCGCGATCGCCGACGGGTTCGCCACGGGGTCCCCCCGGCGCTTCTCTGCTAAGTAAGTGAGTTGGCGCGCGGGCGCTGTGACGAACGGCGGCACCACGAGCGCGTCCGCAAGCGATGAGTTCCAAGGGCCCCGGCGGTCTACCCACCGAGAGGAACCACAGGAGGCAGATGACCACCCACCAACTTGCAATCGAGGCGAGCGGCCTCGTGAAGACGTTCGGCGACACGCGCGCTGTGGACGGCGTGGACCTGGCCGTGCCGGGTGGCTCCGTCTACGGCGTGCTCGGCCCCAACGGGGCCGGCAAGACCACGACGATCCGCATGCTGGCCACGCTGATCCGCCCAGACGCGGGAAGCGCCCGCGTGCTCGGGCACGACATCGTCGACGACGCCCACCGGGTGCGCGCGGCCGTGAGCCTGACCGGCCAGCTGGCGTCGGTGGACGAGGACCTGACCGGGCGTGAGAACCTGATCCTGATCGGCCGGCTGCTGGGGCTCAAGCGCGCCGAGGCCAAGGCGCGCGCGACGGAGCTGCTGGAGGCCTTCGGGCTCTCGGACGCGGCAGCCAAGCTCGTGAAGGCCTACTCGGGCGGCATGCGCCGGCGGCTCGACATCGCCGCGAGCATCGTGGTGACCCCGGAGCTGATGTTCCTCGACGAGCCCACCACCGGCCTGGATCCGCGCTCGCGCAACCAGGTCTGGGACATCATCCGGGCGCTTGTTGACGGCGGCACCACGATCCTGCTGTGCACCCAGTACCTGGAGGAGGCCGACCACCTGGCCGACGGGATCGCCGTGATCGACCACGGCAAGGTGATCGCGGAGGGCACCCCCGCCCAGCTGAAGAGCTCGGTGGGCTCCGGCGCACTTCACGTGCGACTGCTGAACCCCGCTCAGCGCCCCGAGGCCGAGCAGCTGCTGATCCGCGAGCTCGGCGGCGTGACCCTCGAGCCCGACGCGGCCGCACTGTCGGTCAACTGCGCCGACGCCGACCGCGCGGCCGAAGTGGTGGCCGAGCTCACCCGCTCCGGCGTGCGCATCGCGGACTTCTCCGTGGGCCAGCCGTCGCTTGACGAGGTCTTTCTCGCCCTCACCGGCCACACGGCCGAGGACAGCGCGGAAGCACGACCCGACTCGATGGAGGAGCAGGCAGCATGAGCGCCCAGCCGCAGACCCAGGCCGCACCTGCGACCGGCGCCGACGAGGCAGCCGTTCGCAAGGCCATCGCCTCGACCGCGCGGCCCGCCAGCGCCAGCGCCGCCTCTGCCGCGCTTACCTTCGGGTGGCGCGGGATGCTCAAGGTCAAGCACGTGCCCGAGCAGCTGCTTGACGTGACCATCACCCCGGTGATGTTCGTCCTGATGTTCACCTACCTGTTTGGCGGCGCCATCGCGGGATCCACCGGCGACTATCTGGACTACATCCTGCCCGGGATCCTGGTGATGTCGGTCCTGTTCACCACCGTCTACTCGGGCGTGGCGCTGAACACCGACCTGACCAAGGGCGTGGTCGATCGCTTCCGGTCGCTCCCGATCTGGAGCCCCGCACCGCTGGTGGGATCGCTGCTGGGAGACTCCGTGCGCTACGTGGTCGCCGGCACGGTGATCATGGTGCTGGGCGTGATCCTCGGCTACAGCCCCGAGGCTGGGCCGGGCGGCATGATCGCGGCGCTCGGGCTGGTGGTGGTCTTCGCCTTCGGCCTGTCGTGGGTGTTCACGACCATCGGGCTGCTCCTGCGCTCGCCCAACGCGGTGATGAACGCCGGCTTCATGGGCATCTTCCCGCTCACGTTCCTCTCCAACGTGTTCGTGGACCCGAGCACGCTGCCCGAGGGGCTCGAGGCGTTCGTGAACGTGAACCCGATCTCGATTCTGGCCGACGCCTCCCGCGGCCTGATGGAGGGCAATGTGGACGGGAGCGACATCGCGATCGTGCTGGCGGTTGCCGCCGTGCTAACGGCAGTGTTCGCGCCGCTGACCACACGGCTATACCGGCGCGGCTGAGGCGGGCACGCGCCGAGGGCCCGAGGGCCGCGATGGTGGGAGACTCACACCATGCCGGCGCCCCGGGTCGGGACTTTCCCCACCGCCGCCCGCTTCGAGCGCGGCCTGGATTCGCGCAGGGCGCTGATGCGAGCCGCCGCTGACGCCGGCGTGGACCACGTTTGCGTCGGCGACCACGTGAGCTTCTTCGTGGGCGCTGGTGACGACGGCGTGGTGGCGGCAACATCGCTGCTGACCCTCCACGACACGCTCCCCGTATACGTCGCCCTGTACCTGCTGCCGCTGCGACACCCCGTGCCGCTGGCGCGCCAGCTGGCCAGCGTCGCCGAGCTGGCGCCCGGCCGGCTCACGTTCGGTGTCGGCATCGGCGGCGAGGACCGCCACGAGATCGAGATCTGCGGGGTCGACCCGAAGACCCGCGGTCGGCGGATGGACGAGCACCTGACGGTCCTGCGTCAGCTGCTGTCCGGGCGGCCGGTCACATTCGACGGCGAGTTCGTCGACGTCGACGATGCCTTGATCGTTCCGCCGCCGGAGCCCCCGATCGTGCTGGTCGTGGGCGGTCGGTCGGAGGCGGCGGTCATGCGCGCGGCCCGACTCGGAGATGGCTGGCTGGGCATCTGGGTCTCCCCGGCACGATTCGCGAGGGTGTCGAGTCAGATCGCCGACGCCGCGAGCGCCGCCGGCCGCGAGGGAGCAACATTCGAGCACGGACTCAACGTCTGGTGCGGGTTCGGCGACACCGGCGAGGAGTCGCGTGGGTACGTCGCGGACGCGATGCAGAGCTTCTACCGGATCCCCTACGAGTCATTCGAGCGGTACTCGCCGTTCGGAACGCCGGCCGATGTAGCGGAGTTCCTCGCTCCCTATGCCGAGGCCGGCTGCTCGGCCTTCAACGTGATCCCGTGCGCGGCAGACCCGGAGGCGGCCGTCGCGGCTGTGGGCGAGGTGCGGAATCTCCTCGCGGGGCGCACTTGAGGCGAGGCTGGTTTCGTGGACAAGCCCCCCGGGGTAGGAAAACCTCGGTGGGCTCCCGGGGGAGGCGCAGCATTGGACAGCATCAGGCATAGGGCGATGGCCGCCTTGGCGGCTTCGGTGCTGATGGCGGTGGTGCTCGTGGCGCCGGCCGGCGCCGATCATCCGGACCTGCGGCTGGGAGATCCGCTGCCCGCGCTGCCGGCATCGGCCTCTCCTGCCGATTCGGGCTCATTCGCCGCCCCCTTCACCGAGCCGACCGTGGCCGGCACCTCGACCGAGGAGCGCTGCCTCGAGGACGAGCACGGCGTGGTCACCTGCAAGCCGGCCGCGGGCAGCGTGAGCCTGCTCACCAGCGGCAAGCTCCTGTACTGGAACGCGCTGGAGGGCACGGAGCGGATCGACCGCACGCTGGTGACCGACTACGGGAGCGTGGCCCTGAACGACCAGACGCGCGTCATGGACCTGGGCCACAGACCGCCTCGCTGGACGGTGCCTACCCCTTCCGACGGCGGGGCCAACCCGGGCGGCTACGGCAACCCCCTCTTCCCGGGCGGCAACGGCGAGCCCAACAACGACGGCGCGCTGTTCTGCTCGGACCACACGATCCTGGCCGATGGGCGAGTGCTGGCCGCCGGCGGCACGGCCTACTACCAGGACCCCGAGATCGCCGACACCGGCATCGGGGTGGTCGAGCTCGAGGGGCTCCCCAACACCCGCGTCTACAACCCGGCCACCAACCGCTGGTCGCAGGCCGGCTCCATGAACGTGGGTCGCTGGTACCCGAGCCTCGTCACCCTGGGCAGCGGAAACGTGTTCGTCGCGAGCGGGGTCGAGAAGCTCGTCAAGCCGGTGTACCCCGACCGCCCGGCCGACTCGGGAGCCAACGTCCGTAGGACCGAGACCTTCGACACCAGCGCGGCACGGTGGACCGACAACGGAACGGCCGCGGCGCGCACGCTGCCCCTGTTCCCACGCCTCCACCTGCTGCCCAACGGGCACGTCTTCTACAACGCTGCGGGCCAGGCGTTTAACCCGTTCGGCCAGGCCTACGACGAGGCGCTGTGGAACATCGCGGCCTCCTACGATCCCGCGACCAAGCGCTGGAAAGACCTGGGCATCCCCGGCGCCGAAGGCGGCTCGCTCTCGGGCGCGCTGGACCTGGATCTGGGCGCGCCGCTGTCCGACGTGGCCAAACTGGGGATACCGGGTGGCGGCAAGAGCCTGACGCTGCCGGGCTTCCGCGGCTCGACCTTCTCGGTGATGCTCCCGCTCCAGCCCGACGCGGCCGGCAGATACACCAAGGCGTCGTTCCTTACCGGCGGCGGCGTGCTGAACCCGCCGAGTCCCGGCAGCTACTTCTCCACCAGCGACGCGCGCATCACCACGGTGGACACCGAGCGCGGCAACGCGATCTCGACCCGGCCGACGGGCGACATGCACCGCCCCCGTTGGTATCCCTCGGCCGCGCTGCTGCCCACGGGCGAGGTGCTGGGCCTGTCGGGCGCCGACCGCGACGAAGTCGCGTCACCCGGGCTGGAGTTCCCCGTCAAGCAGGCCGAGCTGTGGAACCCGGCGACCGGTGACTGGACGCCCGTGGCCGAGGGCCAGCGGCCGCGGACCTACCACAACAGCGCCGCCCTGCTGCCCGATGGGCGGGTGCTGGTGGGAGGACACGCTCCGATCACCACCCTCTACCTCAAGCATTTGAGCCTGCCGGGCGGGTTCGCACCCAACCAGCGCGACCCGAGCTTCGAGATCTACAGCCCGCCCTACCTGTTCCGCGGCGCGCGACCGGCGATCGCATCGGCACCGAGCACCATCGTCCACGGCGGCACCGCCGAGCTCGTGGTCGACCGGCCGGCCAGCGAGATCGAGAGCGTGGTGCTGGTGCGCAACCCGACCCAGACCCACCTCGTGGACGGCGACCAGCGCACGGTGGTCCTGCGCGTCACGGAGCGCAGCGGGAACCGGCTGACAGTTGCCACACCTCCGAGCGGCAACGTCGCTCCGCCCGGCCCCTACATGCTGTTCGTCAACCGCAAGACGGCCCAGGGCCCGGTCCCGTCGGTGGCGCGTCAGGTGTCCCTGAGATAGTCGCCCGGGCGCGCCTCTAGGGCGCGCCCTGGACCCGGAAGCCCTGCATGATCGGGAACTGCTGCTGGTTGGCGAACGAGGCGCCCGTGCAGCTGGGCGGCGTGGAGCCGCGCACCTGGACCGCGTTGATCGCGGTGCTGGTCAGCGGTCGGGGCGCTCCGGATACAGGTCGTCGATCGTGGTGAGAGCGCGGTAGGGCGCGCCCGCCGCCGCCTCGATGGCGGCTGCCCCGCCGGCCAGCCGGTCCAGCACGCTCACTACCGCGGCCACCTCGAGACCCTCCTCCCGCACCCGCTCGATGGCCCTCACGGTCGAGCCACCCGTGGTGACCACGTCCTCGACGACCAGGCAGCGCTCACCCGCTGCCAGCGGCGGGCCCTCGATCCAGCGCTGGAGGCCGTGCTCCTTGCGCTCCTTGCGCACGAAGAACGCCTTCACGTCGGCGCCGGCGGCCAGGGCCGAGCACGCGATGGCGTCCGCCCCCATTGTCATTCCTCCCACCGCGGTGGCCGCTGCCGACTCGGCCTCCGCGCGGATGAGCTCGCCCATGGCGGCGAAGCCCGCCGGGCGCAGGATGGCCCGCTTGGCATCCACGTAGTAGTCGGCCTCGCGGCCGCTGGACAGGGTGACCTTCCCGACCACCAGGGCGTGCTCGCGGAGCTCCGCCGTGAGACGTTCGGTGACGGAGTTCAGGGCCTGCACGGCGGCTGCCGATAGTAGTCGGGCGATGGGATCGATAGTGAGGCTCTTCGCCATCACGGCCGGCGCCTGCGTGGCGCTCAGCTTGCTGCTGTTTGCCATTGACCAGTCGCGGGAGGGATCCGAGACCCAGCAGCGCGCGGTGGACGGCCAGGGCCTCGTGAGCTCGGACACCGACATCGCCGCGATCGATCCGCCGGCGGCCGTTGAACGCGAGCGCGAGCGGAGACACTCGGGCGCGCGGGAGGCGATCGACGACGTGAACGACGTGCTGCTGCGGCCCTTCACCGACGTGGCCGACTCGGACAACATGTGGGTCCTGCGTGGCGTGCCGGCCGCATTGGGCGTGCTGCTCTACGGCCTGCTCGGGATGCTGCTGGCCAACATCATCCCCCGGCGCGTCCCAGAGGCGCGCGACTGGCGCCAGGCTCCGAGCTGAGCCGTTAGCACCGGCTGCCGGCCCTGGCGGCTCAGTGGTGGGAGTGCGAGTGCGAGCTCTTGGCTCGGGGGACGCTCAGGGTTCGCCTGCTCAGCGTGCGCTTCCCGACCGTCATCGTGACCACAACCTTCAGCTTGGTGAGCCGCACGCCCCGCTTCACGCGCGCGCGGCACACGTATGAGCGACGTGCGCGCACGAGCGTCTTGCGGCAGCTGCCCACGGTCGCGCGCCCGCGCTTGACCTTCACCGCCACCCGCACCGTGCGGGTGGGCTTGGTGCGCACGTGGACCCGGCGTCCCCGCAGGGCCACGCGCGGCTTGGGGCTGATGGCCGGCTTCTGGGCGGCTCGCTTGACGATCTCGATGCGGACCGAGGCGCTGGCCCCCGAGGCGCTGCGAGCCCCGATCCGCACGAACCGGCCGGGGGGGACGGTCTTCGGTGCCCTGTAGCGCCCAGTGGAGCTGATGGTTCCAACGCGCGAGTTGCCGCCGGTCACGCCGGCCACGCTCCAGGTAAGCGCCGGCGACGCGTTGACCACGGTGGCGGAGAGCTGGGCGCTGAGGCCCGTGGCCAGCTTGGCGGGGGCTCCAGAGATTGCCACGAAGGGAGCGGGTGGCGGGGTGGATCCAGGACCGGGACCGGGCCGCAGGGCCGGGGGCCGTAGCCGCGAGCAGCGCGGCGGCCCGGGCAGGGCTGCGCGGGAAGACACTCGTCGAGTCCCGGGCCGAGTACTGGAAGCCGTCGGAGCGCGTGCAGCCCGGACGCGGCGTGTAGGTCACGGTGGCGTCGCTGGACCAGGCGCCGGTGGGTCGATCGAGGTCGCCACAGGTGGGCGGCACGTCGACCCGGTACTGCACCCGACGCGCGTCGCCGAAGCCGTTGGCGCGCAGCGTGACGGTGGCTGGCCGACCGGCGGTGAGCTCCTGGCTGACCGGTTGTGCGACGTAGCCGGGAATGACCGACGCCTCGGCGCCGAATGGCGCGGAGTTGGTCTCGGTCGTCTCGCGCACGAACCCGTCGGGGTCGATCTCCGAGCGCAGCCAGTAGATGCCCGGCTGCACGTCGGACACATCGATCCACTGGAAGGCGAGCCCGCGGTCGTACACGTCGCGCCAGCCGGGGGAGACCCCCATCAGCACGCTCGTGGCGCCTCGGTTGTCGGCTTCGCAGAACGACTCGTTCAGGTAGGTCGGGAACTCGTCCTCATCCGCCTCGACAGGCTCGCTGTCAAGCAGGCAGAAGCCCACCTTCATCGCCGGCGCCACCTCGGCCGAGCGGAAGGCGTTCCACAGCGAGTAGCGAGCGATCTCCATCAGGTGGAAGTGGTTGTGGTCGTCGTTGGTCTCGAACTTGATCGTGGCGTTGCGCTGCACTGGGATGCCCCCGACGCTCTGGACGACGCGCTGCATGTTCGGGAAGGCCGGCTGCGAGCCGCGAAACTCCAGCTCGCCCGGCCCGCGGTTGTGCACGAAGCCATCGAACCGCAGCAGCAGGCGCCCCTCGAACTGCTCGAGCTCCCCCTCGCTGGGGGGGTCGGCCACCAGGTCCGGGTCGCCGGGCAGCGCGACGGCCCCGGCTGGAAGGACCAGCAGGCAGAGGGCGGCAGCTGCAAGGCAGCGACGGAGTGCCCGGGACCGGCGACTCACCCGGCCAATGTAGACCCGTCCGGCCGGATCGGCCAGAGGGATGGCGCGTCAGCGGTAGACGAAGATCTGCTCGCCCAGCTTGATCTGGTTGAAGATGTCGCGGGCGTTGGGGATCGGCACCCGCAGGCAGCCGTGGCTGGCGGGGAACGACGGCACGGAGAAGTAGCCGTGGATCGCGTAGCCGCGGATGAAGTAGCTGGAGTGCACCATCTGCTTGGCGTTGGTGCCGTAGCTCTTGCGGTAGAAGCGGAAGGTGCCGAACACCGTGGGCGTGATCGGCGCGCCCGAGGAGCTGTGGTAGACGCGCCTGGCGCGCCCGCGGTCGGCCAGCACCAGCACCTGGCGCGACCAGTCGAACTCCACGTGGCGGCCCGCGCGCGGGTACTTGAGCTTGAACGCGCCGCGGCTCTGCAGCACCAGCGAGTACACGCGCCGGTCGGCGTAGCCGTTGCGTGCGAACCGGTTGGTCTTGCGGAACGCGAGCACGGCGCGCGAAGTGCCGCCGCCGTACTGGCCGGTCACCGGAACTGCGAAGCCCAGCTCCTTGAGGCCGCGCTGCAGGATCAGCACGTGAAGCCCGCGGGCGCCCTGGCCGGCGCGCAATGCCACAGCCCTGAAGCGCACCTTGCGCGAGCGGAAGGCGGCCTGCGCCGGGGTGGCGTCGTGGATCACGCGCAGGGCGAGCGTGCCGCGGCGGCGGGTCCGGAAGACGTAGGTCACTCGCCCACCGCGGCGGATTCGAGCGCGCTTTCGCTTAAGCACCTTGCCGCGGCGCGTGATCACCAGCGTGGCCACCTGGCCGGCGACGAACGGCTTGATACGCGCCCGGACCGTGACCCGGCCCCCTCGCGCCACGTAGCGCATCTTGCGCGTGGGCTGGCCGCTTATGGCCGTGAACGAGACCTTGCCGGCCTTGGGGGGAGCCGGAGGCGGCACGGGGGCGGGTGGCGGCACGGCCGGCGGCGTGACCACCGGCGGGGCCTGCGCTGGGCTCGTCGCAGGAGCCACGCACATCGCCACGAGGGCCAGGAAGAGGATCGGGAGGCGCCTCATGGGGCCCGACAACTGTACAAGCGCACCGCCTCAGGCCGCCACCGGTGCAGGCCGGCCGTCAGGCTGGCAACGGGCGAGGCGGGGCCCGCAGCGCACGTGGGACCAGCACGCAGGCCAGCAGCACGAGCGGGCCCACGACCACCGAGACCTTCCAGCCGTCGTCGGCCTGGATGGCGAAGGCCACTGTGTTGTTGAAGGCGTGCATCCCGATCACCGGGAACAGCGAGCCCGTGCGCTCATACACCAGGCAGAACACGAAGCCGAGGAACGCCAGCGGGGGCAGCAGCTCCAGGCCGTCGGCGCTCTCGAAATGGATCAGGCCGAACAGCGCACCGTCGATCAGAGCGGCCGCGATCACCGAGAAGCGCGAGCGCAGGGCGCGGTAGAAGAACCCGCGAAAGAAGAACTCCTCGACGGCCGGCGCCACGGCGATGACCATGAGCCCGGCGACGATCAGGCCGAAGGTGCCCTGATCGCCTCCGAGCGCCTCGACGGTGCCCTGCTCGGCATCCGGCTGGACGATGGCGGAGTACACGGCGGCGGAGATGTAGAACGCCAGGATCCCGAGGATGGCCCAGCCGAGGGCCGGCCAGAACCGCGTCGAGCGCAGGCCGAAGTGCCACGCCCTGGGCGGCGCGACCCTGCCGGCGAAGAAGAGCGCAGTGGCCGCGAACACGGCGCCCTGCGCGAGGGTGCCGACGATCACGAAGGTCGATGACTCGTCGTCGGGGTTGGCTCCCAGGAGCACGGCCAGGATGCCCACCACCACCAGGGTGCCGGTGATTCCCACCAGGAAGCCCACCGCGGCGAACCACGGCGGCCACGCGGGCTGACGCTCCGCCCCGGCGGGCAGCTCGGGCGGGAACGGCGGCGGCAACGAGCTTCCGTGGGCCTCCATGCGCGCTCAGAATAGGGAGCGGGCGCGCCGTTCAGCCACCCTGCTCGGCCCGCGGTGGGCCCTGGGAGGCCGGTGGGTCAGCCCTTGGCTGAAAGCTCGGCGTCCGTGCGCCGGTCGGACTCGATGCGCAGCTTGGTCTTCCTGAGATCGTCTTCGGCCCGCCGGGCCCGGCCCGCCTTCTTCACCGCCAGGTTGCGCTCCGCGATGCCGGCCAGGTGTGCCTCGTAGGCCGAACCGTCCCTCCGCTCGCGCGGTGCGGCTGCTGAATCGCTCATGTCCTCATCCCTCTCACTCCCGGCTTCGTTGCCACAGAAGGATGTGGGGAGCACTGACACCCGGCGGTGGGACTGCCCCTTGAGCTTACGCTCATCCGGCGGCCGGGGGATCGGCCTGACTGAGAACGCCGGAACGCAGCTCCGCCAGCGAGCGCACGGACTCGATACCCGCCGGGCGCCACGTCGCCGCGATCCACGAGCACGGCGCGGATGCCGGCGGCGTGTGCGCCGGCCACGTCGTTGGCCATCGAGTCGCCCACGTGCACGGCTTCGCCCGGCTGGCAGCCCGCCAGTTCCAGCGCCGCCAGGAACACCGCGGGCGACGGCTTGGCCGCGCCGACGGTCGCCGAGGAAACGGCTCCGTCCAGCAGGTCCATCAGGCCGGCGCGGTCGAGCCACTCCGCCAGAGAGCAGTCCCAGTTGCTGGCCACCACCAGCCGCAGCCCGCGTGCCCGCAGGTCCGTCAGCGCGGGCGCCACGTCGGGATAAGGCTCGAATTCCAGCGCGCCGAGCAGCGCAGCGCGAACGGCGCCCCGCTCGAGCGCGTCGTGGCCGATCGCCTGGCGCATGACCTCCGCGCACTCGTCGCGCAGGCGCTCCAGCCCATCCGGGTCTCCCCCCTGCATGTGGTGGTCCAGGTAGTAGGCGATCTCGGCTCGGAAGCCGCGCTCGGCGGCCTCGAGGCCCACGTCCACGCCCGTGGACTGCGCCAGCAGCGCGCGCAGCCGCGGGGCCGGGGGGCGCAGCTCCACGAGCGTGCCGAGCGCGTCCAGCAGGACGGCACGGAGCCTCACGCCAGGAACTGCCAAGTGGCGAACTGGGTGGTGAACAGGCCCAGCAGCACCGCCGACGCGGCGGCCACGCGTGCCGTGGAGCGGCGCTCCTCGCAGGCCACCGCCATCCACATGAAGATCGGGAACAGGACCACGAGGAACCGCGGCAGGGACATGAGCGGCTGCGGGGTCACGGGAAAGCTGAGCGGCACCGCCAGCGCGGCGACCACGTAGGCCCCGTAGGCGAACGGCAGCCGCCGCAGCACGCCGAGGCACGCGGCCACGGCGAACACCAGCGAGCCGAAGAGCATCAGGTTCACGGCCGCGACCCGGTACGGGTCCCCACCCGCCTGCTCGAAGTACACCGGCTCGCGCGAGCCGGAGGCCAGCTGGCGCGCACCGTCCACGGCCGCCAGGAGGCCGTCCCAGACGCCGACGAACGGGCCGGCGAAATCGCGGTCCCAGAGCTCCTGGGCCGAGGAGAATGCAAAGGGGTCGCCGTGGGCGATGGCCAGGTATCCCGAGTAGGCCACCAAGCCGAGCGGCGCCAGGGCCAGCCACCCGGCGTCGGCGCGGATGGTGTGCACCGGGCGCAGCGACGCCAGCCATCCGCGGGCCGGCGGCGCCAGCCTCACCGGGGCGATCCGAGCGCGGCCCGTAGAGGTAGAGCAGCACCAGCCCCAGCAGCACGAGCACGCCGGCGCTGCGCGTGCCCGAGGCAGCGGCGGCGGCGACCCCGGCCCAGGCCCAATGCCCGGTGCGCGCGGCGAGGAAGGCTCCCAGCGACGCCGCCAGGAACAGGCTCTCGGAGTACGGCGCGCCCAGGAACACCGACGCGGGGAAGGCACACAGCAGCAGCACCGCAGGGCCGGCCGCCCGCCGGCCCAGCTCGATGGCGGTGAGCCTGTGCAGGAGGGCCAGAGCCACTAGGAGCGCCCCCAGCGACACCGCCAACGAGGCCAGCAGGACGGCGGCGCGCGAGCCGCCGGCCAGCTCGCCGACCGCGTGTGAGAGCAGCGGGTAGAGCGGGAAGAAGGCCACCCGCGGCGAGTCCGCGCCCTGGTAGCCGGAGTCGGCCACCGAGAGGAACCAGACCGCGTCCCAGCGCGCGAGGGGCGAGACCAGCACATCGCCCAGGCCACCGAGCGGCTGGGTCAGCGCGGGCTGGTCGTAGCGCTCGGCCGCGGCCTCGAAGCGGGCCCCCCCACCGGCCGAGAGTGCGGCGAAGGCCGCCACACAGATGATCGCCAGCCGACTCCACAGCGCCGCGCGCCAGGCGGCGCCCAGCGCCTCGGACGCCGCCGCTCGCTCCCGCAGCGCCCGCAGGCGCCCGGCGAGCGGCGCGGCGGTGGAAGTAGCCTGATGCGCCATGCCGGCGGCCGATCTTCCCATGGCGGCGTCGTTCGTCGACGAGCACCGCAACGAGCTCACAGCCGGCCTCACCGTGATTGCCGCATTCGTGCTCGCCAGGCTGGTGGACACGGCGATGGTCAAGCGCGCCCGGCGGATCGGCGAGGCCGTGTCCGGCCGTGAGCTGTCGCCCGTGACGGACACCCGGCTGCGGCTGGTCCGGCGCCTGGTGTTCGCCACGATCATCGTGATCGGGATCGCGCTGGCACTGGCCCAGTTCCCGTCCGTCAAGCGGGTGGCCACCGGTGTCCTGGCCTCCTCCGCCGTGATCGGCCTGGTCGTGGGCTTCGCGGCGCGGCAGACACTTGCCAACGGGATCGCCGGGATCCTGCTGGCCATCACGCAGCCGATCCGGATTGGGGACCTGGTGACCTTCGAGGAGGAGACCGGCGAGGTCGAGGACGTGCGGCTGACCTACACCTACATCCGGCTCGACGACGGCCGCCGCCTGATCGTGCCCAACGAGCGCCTTGCCCAGAGCTCGATCCACAACCACACGATCGTCGACCCGCTCGTATCGGTGGAGGTGTCGGTGTGGCTGGCGCCGGACGCCGACGTGACGCGGGCGGTCGAGATGTTGTGCGAGCAGGACGACGTGACGGCGAGCGTGGCC
The DNA here is from genome assembly GCA_963755215.1 of uncultured Thermoleophilaceae bacterium. Taxonomy (GTDB): domain Bacteria; phylum Actinomycetota; class Thermoleophilia; order Solirubrobacterales; family Thermoleophilaceae; genus JAAYBF01. The sequence goes on along the minus strand of CAVWIW010000010.1, from coordinate 145,705 downwards.
GAGATCGACAAGGAGGGCGTGCGCCTGTCGGTGAGCACCCATGCGGCCACCGCCGGCGAGCGCGGGCATGTGGCGGCGCGCCTGAGGCAGGACTGCCTGCAACGGCTGCGAAACGCTGCTCTATCCTCACCCAAGCCCGGGTAGGCGGTCACAGGCGCCCGGCGCCGGTCGGCCACCGCGGGGCTCCGGCCACGGGATCCGATGACCTACAGGCAGAGACAGGCACGGCGCAGGCGAGGGCGCGGCAGCGCGGGACGGCGCATGGCGCTGGGCGCGACGGTGCTGGCGGTCACGGTGGCGCTGGCGCTGATGTCGGTGGCGGGCTATGTGATCGCCACGGCCGCCACGGCACCCGACCTCAGTGAGCTGAAGCCCAACCAGAAGAGCGAGAGCTCGGTGATCTACGCCGCCGACGGCTCGCGGCTGGGCTACGTGCAGTCCGATGAGGTCCGCACCCAGGTCCCGTGGCGCGACATGCCGCTGCAGATGCGCCAGGCCACGGTGGCGATCGAGGACGAGCGCTTCTACAAGCACGAGGGCGTGGATTACCCGGCCATCGTCCGCGCCGGAGTCAAGAACCTGCGCTCAGGCAAGAACGTGGAGGGCGGCTCCACGATCACCCAGCAGCTCGTGCGGGCCCTCTACATCAAGGACCCCGAGCGCAACTACGCGCGCAAGATCCGCGAGGCCAAGCTCGCTTCGGAGCTCGAGCAGGAGCACTCCAAGCAGTGGATCCTCAAGAACTACCTCAACGACGTGCCGTTCGGGACCATTGACGGGCGCACGGCGATCGGCGTGGAGGCGGCGGCCGAGACCTTCTTCGACAAGCACGCGCGCGACCTCACCCTTGGCGAGGCCGCCCTGCTGGCGGGCCTCCCGCAGGCGCCGTCGCAGTACAACCCGTTCCGGAATCCCACCGCCGCGCTCTCGCGCCGAAACGAGGTGCTCGAGCGGATGGCCAAGAACCGCTACATCACGCAAGCGCAGGCCGCCGAGGAGGCGTCCAAGCCGCTGGGGATCAGGCGCGGCACTCGCTACACCAGCCGGCGGGAGCCGTTCTTCTTCGACTACGTGCAGGAGCGGCTGATCGAGGAGTACGGCGCGGGCGTGTATCGCCGCGGCGGGCTCAAGGTCTACACCACGATCGCGCCCAAGCTGCAGGAGGCGGCGCGACAGGCCATCGGCAACCACCTGTCGCTGCCCACCGACCCCTCGTCGGCCGTGGTCTCGATCGACCCTCGCACCGGCTACATCCGCGCCATGGCGTCCAGCGGCACGTACAAGGACCGCCGCTTCAACCTCGCCGCCCAGGGCCACCGCCAGCCGGGCTCGGCGTTCAAGACGATGGTGCTCATGACCGCCATCCGCAAGGGCATCGACCCCAACCGCACCAGCTACACGTCCAAGCCGCTGAACCTGGTGGTTCCCGGTTACGGCCCGTGGAAGGTCAAGACCTACGGCAACTCCTATGGCGGCTCGATGAACCTGGTGCGCGGCACCCTGGCCTCGGACAACACCGTGTACGCGCAGCTGATCATCGACGTGGGGCCGAAGGAGGTGCGCGAGACCGCCAAGCTCATGGGCATCGAGACCGAGCTGGACGGCCTGCCCGCCGAGGGCCTCGGCGGCCTGCGGCTCGGCGTGTCGCCGCTCGAGATGGCCAACGCCTACGCCACGCTCGCCTCCGGCGGGATCCGCAACGAGCCGAAGGGCATCCGCAGGGTGATCTTCCCCGACGGCAAGACCGACGACCTGGGCAAGCCCGAGCGCAAGCGCGTGTTCACCGACGGCCAGGCCTACGAGGTCACCAAGATCCTCCAGCAGAACGTGACCGGCGGCACCGGGACACGCGCGCAGATCGGCTGCCCGGCAGCCGGCAAGACAGGCACCACCGATGCCTTCAACGACGCGTGGTTCGTGGGCTACACCCCGAAGCTCTCCACCTCGACCTGGGTCGGCTTCCCCAACGCGCTGCAGTCGATGCCCGGAGTGGCCGGCGGAACCATCCCCGCCGGCATCTGGCACGACTACATGATCGTCGCCAAGGGCGAGAACTGCGACTCCTTCCCGCAGCCCGAGGAGCGCGCGGAGTTCTCTCCCTTCTTCGGCAAGTACTCCCGCACCGGACGCTCTAGCGGCGGCAGCTCCTACCGCTCGCCACCGCCCACGGGCACGGGCGACAACTCCGCCGGGGGCGGCGGCTACCGCGGCTACGACCCGCGCTTGTACGAGGCCCCGCCCCAGCAGGCGCCGTCCTCGCCGGAGCCGCCGGCGGCGGCCCCCGAGCGACGGGGGCGGCGGCACGCCGGACGACGGGTAGCCGGCGGCGGTCGCCAACGATGCGCCATTTAGCGGGTCCATAACCCGGGATGAACATAACCGGGCGGCCCGAACGCAGTGGCGCTACCCGCGACCAGCGACACTGTCCCCGTGGCCGAGCTCGACCTGATCGCCGCCTTTCAGCGCGCCCTCTCCGGTCCTGGCGATCGGGTCGTGCGGTGGGTGGGAGACGACGCGTCGGTGGTGCGGGCGCGGCCGCTGGCGGTCACCTCGATCGACACGATCGCCGAGGGCGTCCACTTCGAGAGCTCCACGCACTCGCCCGCCGATGTCGGGCACAAGGCGCTGGCGGCGGCCCTGTCCGACCTTGCGGCGATGGGCGCGGACCCCGGGGAGGCGCACGTCTCCCTGGCGCTGCCGCGCGAGTACCCAGAGCCCGACGCCGTCGCGCTCGTCGAGTCGATGGCGCAGCTGGCCGGGGAGACCCAGACCACGATCGCGGGCGGCGACCTGGTGCGCGCCGGTGCCCTGGTGGTCACGGTGGCGGTGACCGGCTGGGCCGACTCGGAGCATGAGCTCGTTGGGCGCGACGGCGCCGACCCGGGCGATCTCGTGGCCGTCACCGGCGCGCTCGGGCGCTCCGGCGCCGGGCTGGCGATCCTGCGGGGCGATGCATCGGCCCCGGACGCCGAGCTGGCTCAGGCCCTGATCCGGGCCCACCGCCGCCCGCGGCCACTGCTGGAGGCGGGCGCGGCGCTGGCGCGAGCTCCGGTCAGCGCGATGATCGACCTAAGCGACGGCCTGGCCACCGACGCCCGTCACGTGGCCGAAGCGAGCGGGGTGCGGCTGGAGCTCGACCTCGCGGCGCTCCCACTCGCGCCCGGCGTACCCGAGGTGGCCGTCGCGCTGGGCCGGGCACCCGCCGAGCTGGGCGCGACCGCGGGCGAGGACTACGAGCTGCTGGTCGCGCTGCCCGCGGAGCGCTGGGCCGCCGCCGAGGAGGCGGCGGCCGGAGCCGGGACCGCGCTCACCCAGGTCGGGTGGGCGGTCGAGGGACAGGGTGTGGCGCTCTCCCAGCCGTCCGGCGCGGTGGCCGAGAACCTTCGCGGCTTCGAGCACACCTGACGATCAGCGCGGGTCCAGCGCCGACCGGGTCCCGCCCAGTGAGCCCGGGCCGGCGTAGCTGGCCGGGCCGCGGACCGACGGGCGCTCAGCCGGCTCCGCGCGATCGGGCCTTTGGGGGCGGCTTCGCGCGATGGCCACGGCCGCGCCGAGCACCGCCGCCAGCACACACCACACCAGCGCCAGCATTGGCCCAATGTGGCCGCCGACCACGAGCAGGAGCAGGTACCAGGCGCCGCTCAGCGGGTTCAGCGACAGCGCTATGAGCTGATAGAGCACCAGCAGCACCGGCACCAGGAGGCCGCCCGCCACGAGCATGAGGCGGGCGCGCCGCGGCGGCGGCGGGTCGACAAGGGTCGCCATGAGCCACAGGTGGAGGGTGGGCGTGAGCAGCAGGGCGGCGAACGGGTTGATCAGCCACAGCACCAGCAGGGTCAGAGCCAACGTGAGCCCGGCCACCACGGGGGCCCCCATGGCCGACCGGTCGGCCAGGCCCGGCCAGACGCGGGCGGTCGCGGCGCGCAGCCCCACCCACGCCAGTGCCACGGCGCCGAGCACCACGATCAGCACCGCAACGGCCGGGGCGTCGAGCGGGAAGCGCGACGGGTCTACCGGGGCGCCGGGCGGCTCGGGGGTGGCCCCGGCGAACGCCAGCGCGTAGGCCAGGCCCAGGCCGAGGGCGAACGCGCCGGCGCCGGCGCCCAGCCAGGCTGCCCAGGGCAGCAGCGCCATCCGCCGCCTGCGAGCGCGCGCGAACGCGTCCACCGTGGCGGCAAGCGCGGGCAGTATCAGCGTGATCCCCAGCAGCGAGAGCACCCAGCCCGGCATCACCTGGCTCACCGCGGTCAGGTAGGCGCCCGGCTTCCCGTCGGGGGCGCCGCTGCGGTCGAGTGCGTCGAGCACGCGGAATGCGCCGCGGCCCAGGCCGCCGATGCGGTCCTCGTCGACCTGGTCGACGGTGGAGGCCGAGGTGTCGGCCAGCTCACCGCCGCCCGCGATCCGCACCGCGTCGAAGCCGGCCTCGATGAGAGGGCCCTGCGAGCCCACACCCACGGGGAATGCGAGCCGCGCCAGCTGGCCGGCCGGGCTGGGAGATTCCGCCACCCGCTCCACCTCCTCGCGCAGCGCGCCGGCCACGGTGCGCTGCAACCCGAGGCCCGCCCGGTCGGTGCCGGTGGACCATCCCACGACCGCCGGCGCCTCGGAAGTCGGCGCGCCGAGCCCGGAGAGCACCAGCGTGCCGTCCACCAGGTCGGGGTTGGGGAGCCTGTCGGCCAACCGGCGCGCGCCCACCTCGCCCAGCGCCGACCCGTCCACGGAGGCAAGGACGATCGTTCGCTCGGACGGCCGGCCCTCGAACACCCGCGCGAGCTCGATAAGGGCCGCCGTGTCGGCCGCGCTGCCCCCGGCATCCGGCACGCCGGAGGCGTCGCGCGCGGCGAGCACCAGCACCTGTCGCCGGGTGCTTCCCGCGCGGCGGCCGATCACGTTGACCAGGTCCTTGCCGTCGCTCTCGAAGCGGTCGACCTCCACGCTGAACCCGCGTGTGCGGAACGCCTCGACGGTCACCCGCGCGGCCTCGCGGTCGCCCACGGTGCCGGCGCGGCGGTCCTCCCCGGCCCCGACTATCGCCCGGGTGGTGGACACCGCCTCGGCGCCCCCGAACACCACGTCGCCCGGCAGCCCCTCCGGAAGCGGCTTCGGGCGGCTCTCCAGCGAGAACATCACGAGCACGACGGCGAGCAGGGCCGGCACGAAGGCCGCCCTGTAGATGCGCGGCTCGATCACACTCGCAACCTACAATCTGAGGTAGTTGTCACCCCCTGGGCGCCCGCGGGAGGCGCTCGGTCGGCGGCGCACGCACCTTGGCTACCCAGGCCCCACGCATCCTCTTGGTCGACGACGAGCAGTCGGTTCAGACGCTGCTGGCCTACCCGCTGCGCAAGGAGGGCTACGAGGTCGTGCCCGCCATGGACGGCCGGGAGGCGCTGGAGCGGCTGCGCGAGCACTCCTTCGACCTGGTGGTCCTGGACCTGATGCTGCCCCACGTGGACGGCTTCGAGGTGTGCCGCCAGGTGCGCGCCCGCAGCGCGGTGCCGATCATCATGCTCACGGCCCGCGCCGAGGAGATCGACAAGGTGCTGGGCCTGGAGCTCGGGGCCGACGACTACATCACCAAGCCCTTCTCGGTACGCGAGTTCCGGAGCCGGGTGAAGGCCGTTCTGCGGCGCGCCGCCCTTTCGCGCACCGACGAGACCTTCGAGGAGCCGCTGGAGGACGGCGACCTGCGGATCGACTTCGAGCGCCGGGCCGTGAGCCTGGCCGGCGAGGACATCCAGCTCACCTACGTCGAGTTCGAGATCCTGGCGGCCCTGGCCCGCAACCCCGGCCGTGTCTACAACCGGATGGTCCTGCTGGAGCGCGTCTGGGGCGACGCCTCCTACCGCGACCCGCGCACGGTCGACGTGCACATCCGGCATCTGCGCGAGAAGCTGGAGACCGAGCCCAAGCGGCCGGAGCTGATCCACACGGTCAGGGGAGTCGGCTACCGGTTTCGGGAGCGATGAAGCGCCGGCCGGCACTGCTGGGGTCGCTGCGCAACAAGCTCGCGCTGGTGTTCTTCGCGATCACGGCGGCGGCCTTCACCGTCATCTACTTCTACGTCGTTCCCCAGCTCGAGTCCAACCTCGAGGCCAGCAAGCTCGACGAGCTCGGGCGCGTGGCCAAGGGCGCCGAGCCGTCGCTCGAGACGCTCATGGGCCGGCGCGACGTGACCGCCCGGGAGCTGGACGCCAGGGTCCGGGCGGTGGCCGACGCGGCCAGCGCGCGGGTCACGCTGCTGGGTGTGCAGCGCTCGCGCGGGCCGGATCGGCGTATACGCGCGCAGGACCTGCGCTTCTATGTGATCAGCGACTCGCGGGAGGAGCCCCAGGCGCCGGAGAACGACGCGCTCGCCGCGCGGGCGATCGCGACCGGTGAGCTCACCCGCGGTCAGGGCTCGCTCGACGGCGAGCGCCTGGGTGAGATCGCGCAACCGCTCTCGCGGGAGGGGTCGGTCGACTGGGTGGCGTTGTACTCGCGCAGCTTCGACGACGTGGCCGAGACGGTCTCCTTCGTGCGCCAGCGGCTGCTGGCCGCCACCGGCGTGGCGCTCCTGCTGGCACTCGCCGGCGGCTACGCGGTGGCCCAGGCCCTGGCCCGGCGGGTGCGCAGGCTCGAGGAGGCGGCCGAGCAGGTGGCGGCGGGGCGCTTCATAGAGCCGCTGCCCGTGGACTCCGACGACGAGCTGGGCCAGCTCACGCGCACGTTCAACGAGATGCAGGTCCAGCTGCGCAGGGTCGACGTGGCGCGCAAGGAGTTCGTGGCCACCGCCTCGCACGAGCTGCGCACGCCGATCTTCTCGCTCGGAGGGTTCGTGGAGCTGCTCCAGGACGAGGAGCTGGACGCCGCGACCAGGCGTGAGTTCCTCGACACGATGGCCGAGCAGGTCGAGCGGCTGCAGAAACTGGCCGTGGATTTGCTGGACCTGTCGCGCCTGGACGCGGGGTCTGTGGAGCTGGTGCGGGAGCCGGTGGACCTGTCCGAGCTGGCGCGTGCCATCGCCGGCGAGTTCAAGCCCGCCGTGGACCGCCACGCCACCGCCTTGGAGCTGCGGCTCCCGGCCCGGATCACCGCTCGCTGCGACCGTGAACGGGTGGCTCAGATCATGCGTATCCTGCTCGACAATGCGCTTCGCCACACCCCCGAGGGCACTCCCGTGACGGTCACGGCGGGGCGCGAGAATGGCTCGGCGCTCCTCACGGTGACCGACGAGGGGCCCGGCCTGCCGGACGACGGCCAGGTCTTCGACCGCTTCTACACCGGCGATGCGGCTCGCGGCGCCGGCCTGGGCCTGGCCATCGCGCAGGAGCTGGCCGAGCGGATGGAGGGGACGCTGAGCGCGAGCACCCGCCGGGTGGGTACGGCCTTCACGCTAGAGCTGCCGGCGGCCCGCAGGTGAGGCGCACGGCCGCGGCCGTGCTGCTCGCGGGCCTGGCGCTCGCGGGCTGCGACGGAGACGACGACTCCGGCGAGCCGGCCGCCACGTCCGAGGCGCCGAAGGAGGTGCGCACCACCCGTGTCGAGGTGGTTGAGGGAATCGGTGAGAAGGGCGGGCTGGACGCGGTGCAGCTCTACGAGCGCCTGTCACCTGGCGTGGTCACGGTGGTGTCGCTGTTCGAGGGCGGGGCGCGCGCCCTGCTCAACGAGGACGAGGGCGAGGGCGGTCAGGGCTCCGGGTTCGTGATCGACGGCGAGGGCTACGTGGCCACCAACGCACACGTCGTTACCAGCGGCGAGCCGCCGAACAGCAAGCGCGCCAAGGAGGTCTACGTGGAGCTGTCCACCGGCGACCGCGTTAAGGCGCGGATCGTCGGCGAGGACCCCAACTCCGACGTGGCGCTGCTCAAGATCGACCCGGCCGGCCTGAAGCTCACTCCGCTGGCGCTGGGCAGCACCGACGACCTGGTCGTGGGCGCGCCCGTGGCCGCAATCGGCAGCCCGTTCGGCGAACGCCAGTCGTTGTCGGTGGGAGTGATCTCCGCGCTCGACCGGACCATCGAGTCGCTTACGGCATTTCAGATCGGCAACGCCATCCAGACCGACGCCGCCATCAACCCCGGCAACTCGGGCGGGCCGCTGCTGAGCGCGCGCGGGCGCGTGCTGGGCATCAACTCTCAGATCAAGTCCACCAGCGGCGGTGGCGAGGGAGTGGGCTTCGCGATCCCCGTGGACACCGTCCGCCGGTCGCTGCGGGAGCTGCGCGAGGACGGCAAGGTCGAGCCCGGCTATCTCGGCGTGACCTCCCAGCCGCTGTACCCGCAGCTGGCCCGCAGGCTCGAGCTGCCGGTTCAGAGCGGCGCCCTCATCGTGCGGGTGCAGGGCGGCAGCCCGGCGGACCGGGCGGGCCTCGAGGTGGGCGACGACAAGATCTCCTTCCAGGGCCAGGACGACATCCCGTCCGACGGCGACGTGGTGGTCGCCGTGGACGGCCGCCGGCTCACTCGCACCGCCGACCTGGCCGACCTGATCAGTGCCCGCGACGCCGGCGACGAGGTCAAGCTGCGAATCCTGCGCGACGGCAAGCGCAGGGACGTCTCGGTGAAGCTCGGCGAGCGCCCGGACGAGCCTCCGGACGACCGCTAGCCCGGGGTCACTAGTCTCGCCCGGTGCGCGCCCTCGTCCGCGAGCTGTCGCTGGCCCTGCGCGAGCAGGTGCTGCCCTCGCTGGGCTCTCATGCCGCGCGGGCGCACGACGCCGAGGCCGCGGCCGCCGGCGGGGACGTGACCTTCGCCATCGACGCCGAGGCCGAGGTGTTCCTGGAGTCCTACCTGGCCGAGCACGCGCCCGACGTGGCCTTCTACTCCGAGGACCGCGGGCTGGTGGAGCCCGCGGGCGACGCGCGAGCCGTGCTGGTGGTGGACCCCATCGACGGCACGCGCCCCGCGCTGGCAGGCCTGGAGTCCTGCTGCGTGTCGGTGGCGGCCGCTCCGCTGGACCCCGAGCCCACCATGGGCGAGGTCACGGCGGCATGCGTGGTCGAGATCCCATCGGGCCAGGTGTTCCTGGCCGAGCGCGGCTCCGGGCTGGTGGAGGGGCCGCCGGTGCGCCTGTCGGCCAACACGCGCCTGGACCGGATGTTCTGGACCTACGGCTTCCGCGGCCGCCCGGCGCGCGCGCTCACCGAGGTGATCGCGGAGCTCCTGGACGAGTCGTCGGTGGGGGGCGGCACGTTCGACCTGGGGTCGGCGGCGTTCGACATGACCCGGGTGGCCACGGGCCAGCTCGACGCCTACGTGGAGCCCGGGCCGCGGATGGTGGCCGACGTGCCCGGCATGCGGGCCGAGTTCGAGCGCGTGGGCGGCGGTGCCGTGCTCAACAACTCCCCGTATGACCTGGCAGCAGCCGCGCTGGTGCTGGAGGAAGCCGGCGCCGTGGTCACGGACGCGTACGGCGCCTCGCTCGCGGGCCGGCCGTTGCTGGGCTCCGGGGCCGAGTTCCAGATGTCGGTCGTGGCGGCGGCCAACGTGGAGCTGCACGCAGCCATCCTCACCCGAATCGATGAGGGCATGGCCCGCCTTCTTGGGTAAGTTCCTCGCCGTGGACCCCGAGAGCCGGGACGTAACGCTGACCATTCCCGCCAAGGCGGGGTACCTGGTGCTGGCCCGCCTGGCGCTCTCCGCCGTGTGCCGGCTCACCTCACTGCAGCCTGCCGAGGTGGCCGACCTCAAGCTCGCGGTCACCGAGGCCGCCACCGAGTTCGTGGACGAGTCGGCCCCGGATGACGAAGAGGAGGCGCGCGTGGACTTCGACTTCCGGCTCCTCTCCGACCGCCTGGTGCTGGAGCTCAACGGCCCGCCGGCGACGCAGGCGGCGTCCGAGCAGGAGCTCAGCCGGGCGATCATCGAGGCGACCGTGGACGAGTCCACCTTCGAGCAGGGCCGCACGGTCCTGGTGAAGCGGATCTGATGCTCCAGCCGATCGCCGTGGGCCACAAGAGCCTGGCCGACTACACGCACGTGGCCGGCAAGCCGCTGATCGAGGAGATACGCGCGCTCTCCAGCGAGCTCGAGGGGCTCAAGGTGCTCCACCTCTCCGCGACCGCCTTCGGCGGCGGGGTCTCGGAGATCCTCTACACCCTCGTCCCGCTCATGAATGACGTGGGGATCGACGCCGAGTGGCAGGTGATGCTGGGGCGCGAGGAGTTCTACAACGTCACGAAGCTGCTGCACAACGCGCTGCAGGGCAACCCTCAGGGCCTGTCGCCGGAGGAGTGGCAGGTGTTCGCCAAGTACAACGAGCGCAACGCCGAGGAGGTCGCGGGCGGCTGGGACGCGATCATCGTGCACGACCCGCAGCCGGCGGCGATCCACCAGCACGTGCCGGAGAAGGCCAAGAACTGGATCTGGCGCTGCCACATCGACCTGTCCACGCCGAACCCCACGGCCATAGAGCGGCTCGTCCCGCTGGTCCGCTCCTACGACGGCGCCGTTTTCCACCTGCAGGACTACGTGCCCAGCGGGATGGACGGCGCGCCGGTGCACATCTGCCCGCCCGCGATCGACCCGTTGTCGCCCAAGAACATGGCGTTCTCGCCCGAGGACGCCTCGTACGTGTGCGACCAGTTCGGAATCGACGTGGACCGCCCGCTGCTGTGCCAGGTGTCGCGCTTCGACCCGTGGAAGGACCCGATGGGCGTGATCGACGCCTATCGCCTGGTCAAGGAGGACGTCCCCGAGGTGCAGCTGGCCCTGGTGGGCTCGATGGCCACCGACGACCCCGAGGGCTGGGAGTTCTTCAACGAGACGATGGCCTACGCGGACGGGGACCCGGACATCCACATCCTCAACAACCTGAACAACGTGGGCGCGATCGAGGTGAACGCGTTCCAATCGCAGTCCGACGTGGTGATCCAGAAGTCCACCCGCGAGGGCTTTGGCCTGACCGTCTCGGAGGCGCTGTGGAAGGCGCGGCCGTTCATCGGCGGCGACGTGGGGGGCATCCCGCTGCAGGTCCGAGACGGCGAGACCGGCTACCTGGTGTCCTCGCCCGAGGAGTGCGCCGAGCGCGCGCTGGGGATCCTGCGCGAGCCGGGCCTGGGCAAGTTCCTCGGCCGGGCGGGCAAGGAGCACGTGCGCCAGCACTTCCTCACGCCCCGGCTGCTTACGCGACTGGCTGCGTATCTTCAAGAGACCTGCAGATGCCAGCCTTGACCCGAGCCCCAACTCGTTGCTCGTCTCGAACCGCGGCCCCGCCACGTTCGAGCGGCAAGAGGACGGGAGCCTGCAACCCCAGCGCGGCGGCGGCGGCCTGGTGACCGCCCTCACAGGCCTGGTCAACCACCGGGACGCGCTGTGGATCGCCTCCACGCTGTCCGACGAGGATGCCGAGGCGTCACGGCGAGCTCGGCGGCGGAGCTTCGACTGCGAGCTCGAGGGAACGACCTACCGGATCCGCCTCGTGGAGTCCGACCCCGACGCCTACGAGCAGTTCTACAACGTGGTGGCAAACCCGATGCTGTGGTTCATCCAGCACTACCTCTGGGACCTCTCCAACGCGCCCGACATCCGCCAGATGGAGGTCGACGCCTACGAGGACGGCTACTGCGCGGTGAACCGGGACCTCGCGGACGCCGTGCTGGAGGAGGTCGAAGACGCCGACACCGCCGTGGTGATGCTCCACGACTACCACCTCTACGTGGCACCGCGCTACATCCGCGAGGCGCGGCCCGACGTGTTCCTGCACCACTTCGTGCACATCCCGTGGACGCAGCCCGACGCCTGGCGCGTGCTGCCGCGCGACATCCGCGAGGACATCTTCGAGGGCATCCTCGCCAACGACATCGTCGCCTTCCACACTCGCGCCTATCGGCGCAACTTCCTGCTCTGCTGCCGTGAGCTGTTCGACCTCGACGTGGACGAGCAGCGCCGGCGTCGTGCACATCGACGACCGCGAGGTCTGGGTCCGCGCCTACCCGCTGCCCGATCTCCGCGGAGACGTTCCGGCGCACCGCCCAGCGCGCGGCGGTGCACGAGTACGAGCGCGAGATCCTGCGCCGCCGGCGCGAGCACCTGATCCTCCGGGTGGACCGCGCCGACCTGTCGAAGAACGTGCTGCGCGGCTTCGCCGCGTTCGACCTGTTCCTCGAGCAGCACCCCGAGTTCCACGAGCACGTGACCTTCATCGCGCAACTGATCCCGTCGCGCCAGGACGTGCCCGAGTACGCCGAGTACCTGGAGCGGATCGAGGCGCTGGTGGCGGTGGTCAACCACCGCCACGGCACCACCGACTGGATGCCGATCGACCTGCGGCTTCGGGAGAACCTCGAGGAGGCGATCGCCTCCTACAAGCACTACGACCTGCTGATGGTCAACGCGATGTTCGACGGCATGAACCTGATCGCCAAGGAGGGGCCGCTCGTGAACGAGCGCCATGGCGTCTCGCTGCTGTCGGAGAACACCGGCGCCCACGAGGAGCTGGCCGAGTTCGCGCTCTCGGTCAACCCCTTCGACGTGCAGGAGCAGGCCGACGCCATCCACCGCGCCCTGACGATGTCCGCCGACGAGCGCTCCTGGCGCGCGGAGGGCCTCAAGCGCGTGATCTCGGCCCGCGACCCGGGCGACTGGGTCGACGACCAGCTGGCCGACATCGAGGCCAAGCGCCGCGGCCGAGCGCCCGCCGTCACCCTAGAGAGGGCCTAGCCCTGAAGAGGTTCCTCAGGTCCCAACCTGGGGCCGATCAGTGGTGTTGAGAGGGCTTTCGGCTTCGTCCCCGAAGAAATCGACCTATGGCTTTTCGCTCCACATCCACGCTGATCGCTGCCTCCGCTGTGCTCAGCCTGCCCGCTTGCCTGGCCGCGCCCCGCACGTGCCCCGACACCAGGATCACCAAGTTCCGCTCCGGGCCGCTCATCGGCCTGGCCGACAATCAGCCGCAGACGCTCGCCGACCGCCGCTTTCAGAAGTCCGGCATCAAGCGCATGCGCGTCCTGGTGCCCTTCGACGCCCTGGCCAACGGCGGGTCCCGCCGCCGCTCCTCGACTCGTGGTTCAACACCGCGAAGTTCCAGGGCATCGAGCCGCTCGTCGTCCTTCTACCGCTCGGACCGCGGGAACCGCCGCATTCCGACGTCACGAGCTACCGGCGCCACTTCCGCCTGCTTCCGCCTGCGCTACCCGTGGGTCAAGCTGTTCTCCACCTGGAACGAGGCCAACTTCGCCGACGCGCAGCCAACGGGCGGTACCCCAAGCGGACCGCTCAGTTCTACCGGACCCTGCGCAAGGAGTGCGCGGTCGGGCCGCTGTACTGTGCTCGCGGCCGACTTTCGCTCGGACGGCAGCAAGAAGTCGGCCAAGTGGCTGAAGACTTTCAAGCGCCACATGGGCGGCGGCCCGCACCGGTGGGGGCTGGTGTCGCACCCCGACATCACCCGCCAGAGCACGCGCCAGACGCGCTGGTTCCTCAGCAACACGCGCGGACCGGTCTGGGCCACCGAGGCGGGAGCGGTGAACTTCTTCGGCCGCGGCGTGAAGCCCTCGATCTCGCGTCAGACGAAGTCGATGCGGTTCCTCATGGGCAAGTACCCGCGCGTCTCGCGGCGCCTGCAGCGGATGTACATCTACCACTGGCGGGCAGCCAGGGGGAACCGGCTGTGGGACTCCGGGCTGCAGTCGGTGAGCGGCAAGCGCCGCCCCGCCTACTACGTGTTCTTCCGCGCGATCGGCAAGCGGGCGCCCTAGCGGAGCGGGTCCGGGTCGGGCGTGAACTCGCCCGTCCTTGGCCGGCGCGGCGCGCTCGGCGCCGGTGCGGAGCTGCGCGGGCCCACCGGTCGCGCCTGAGGTAGACGGCGCCGTGCGGGCGCCCGAGTAGGTGGGCTTGGAGCCCTGCGCCGCTTCCCCTTGACGCTCCTCTTCCGGCGGGCCCGTGGCGCTGGGCGGGGGGCCACTGCCACCGGCGGGTCGATTGCGGCGGGTGGGACGATCGGGACCGGCGCCTCGACGGCAGGCTCCTGCTGAGCGCCGGGGCGGGGCCCGCAGGCGCGCGGGCCGAGCGCGATCAACACGGCGGCCGCCACCAACGCGGACAGCCGGGCGGCGTTCCCCCACCGCACTCGGGAGAGCACTCCCGCGCTCGCTCTCCGCCGCCTGCCCGCCACGTTTGGCCGAGGCGAACGCGGGCGGGACTCGCCCCCCCACTGCTATCGTGCCGCGGCCGATGGCACAGCTATACGACCTCATGCTGCTGATCGACGCCAGCGCCCCCGAGGACCGGCGCCAGGCCGTGGTCTCCGAGGTGGAGGGCATGCTCGAGGCGGGCGGGACGATCGCCGGCCGCCACGACTGGGGCAGCCGCCGCATCGCGTACGAGATCGACCACCGGCCCGAGGCCGCCTACCACCTGTTCCAGTTCGAGGCCGAGCGCGAGCTCCTGGACCGCCTCAACCACTCGCTGCGGATCACGGATGACGTCCTGCGGTTCCGCATCATCCGTCAGCCCCCGGGCTCGCCACCGGTGCCCCCGAGCCCCGAGCCGCCCCGCGCCCGCCGCGACGAGGAGCCCGACGGCCGGGTGGCCGCCCGCGCCGCCGCCGACGCGCCGGCCGACGGCCCAGCCGAGGCCGAGGGCGAGGGCGAAGGCGAAGGGGCGCCCGCAGCGGCCGCCGCCGAGCCCGCTTCGGATTGAGCGGCTCCGGCGCTCGCCGGGATCGCTTGGGGCACGGGCTGGCGGCGCTGCCGGCGCCGGTCCAGACGCTGCTCCGCCTGGCCTTCGTGGCCGCAAGGGTCACGGCCGGACCGCGCAGCTTCGGCACCTATGTCCGGCTCAGCCGCATCAGGCGGCACGTGGGCTCGGGAGGGCGAGCGGTGCGCCTGAGACTGCGCCCACTCGGCGGCCAGGAGGTACTCGTCCGCCCAAGCACCTCGGACGTGGACACCGTCTGGGGCACGTTCGCCGGGGGCTACCACCGGCCGCCCCGGGAGGCCGATCGACGGCGGCCTGCGCCTGGTCTGGGACCTGGGGGCCAACATCGGCCTGACGATGGCCGACCTGGCCGAGCGCCATCCCGGCGCGCGAATCGTGGGCGTCGAGCTCGACGCCGAGAACGCCGCGCTGGCCAGGCTCAACGTGGCCCCGTGGGGCCCGCGCTGCGAGGTGATCCAGGCGGGTGTCTGGCCGGACGACGGCGAGCTGCGCTACGTCCGGCTCGATGGCGCCACCTCCGGCCATCACGTGACCGCCGCGGCGCCGCAGGGAGACCCGGCGGTGACCATCTCCCAGTCCATCTCGCCGTGGTCGCTGCTGGCGCTGGAGGGCAAGGGCGCGCGCGTGGACTACGCCAAGATCGACGTGGAGGGCGCGGAGCAGGAGCTGCTGTCACGCAACGCGCGGCTGGACCGACCGCGTGCGGACGGTGGCCGTGGAGGTGCATGCGCCCTACACGGTCGAGTCCTGCGAGCGCGACCTTCCGAGCACTGGGATTCCAGACGCGCCGGGACGCGCGCCACGCGGCAGCCGTGATCGGGGTGACCGGCCCTCCTGAAGGCAACGTCCCGTCACACGCCTCCGCGAAAACACACCCACATTCCTGCAACTTCGTGTCAGGCCCCGCCCATGCGCTCCGACCCCATGGGTACTCTCGATCATCCGAGCTTCAACGACCTTCCGAGCCCGAGAGAAGGAGCACTTCCAATGGCAGCCACGAACATCAACCGCGTCGTCCTGACGGGCAACCTCACGCGCGACCCCGAGCTTCGCAGCACCCCCAGCACCGGCACCCCCGTCTGCTCGCTGCGGGTCGCCTGCAACACCCGCCGCAAGGACGCCTCCGGCGAGTGGGTCGACAAGCCCAACTACTTCGACGTCACGGTCTGGGGCGCCCAGGGCGAGAACTGCTCGCAGTACCTGTCGAAGGGCCGGCCGGTGGCGGTCGACGGGCGACTGGAGTGGCGCGAGTGGCAGGACAAGGAGGGCAACAAGCGCCAGTCGGTCGACATCATCGCCGACTCGGTCCAGTTCCTCGGCTCGCGCGACAGCGAGGGCGGCGGCAACGGCTCCCGCTTCACGCCCCAGAGCGACGTTCCCGCGGACACCGCCGACTTCCAGACCGCACCCACGTGGTAGCGCCGGCGGCGGAAACCCGGACGACGACATCCCGTTCTGAGCTACGCCGGCTGGCTTCGCCCGCGCGTTCTCGACCAGCTCGAGGAGGACGCGCGGCATGGCGCACTCGCTAGATCCGCCGCTCCGCGGCCTACCGTTCGTGGCGCGCAGGCGATCCCATGGCACAAGCGATCCTGCTGCAACCGGTCGACACGCTCGGCGAGCGCGGCGACGTCGTCGACGTCTCGCCGCGGCTACCTGCGCAACTTCCTGGTGCCGCGCAAGCTGGCCCAGCCGGCCACGGACGCAGCACTGGAGGACGCGAGCGGCGAGCGGAGGCTGCCGAGCGGGCCGCCACCGAACAGGTGGAGAGGGCGCAGGAGACGGCCGGGCTGCTGCGCAAGACGGTCCTCACCATCGCGCACCAGGCGGGCGACGACGGCAGGCTGTTCGGCTCGGTCACCGCCCAGGAGATCGCGGACGCCGTGCGCCAGGCCCGCGGAGTCAAGCTCGACAAGCGACGCATCCAGCTCACGGAGCCCATCAAGACCACGGGCACGCACATGGTCACGGTCGAGGTGGCCGACGGCGTCACCGCCGACGTCAAGACCATCGTCACCTCCGAATAAGACGGCGGCCCCGGCTGGTCGCCGGGCAGTGTCCTCGGTCGGGGCATTGGCAAAGCCATAGCTCCCTCCCTGCGTCCTTGCCCGGCGACCCCCGGACCTCGCCGTCTCACGGGAGGGCCCATGGCCGTCGCGGCTGAGGTCAGCGGCAGCGTGCCGCCGCAGAACGACGAGGCCGAGGTCGCCGTCCTGGGCACGGTCCTCATGACCGAGCAGGCCCTCGATCAGATCCTGGTCGACCTCCACCTCGAGGCGGAGGACTTCTACCGGCCGCGCCACCAGCTCATCTTCAAGTCGATGGTGCGGCTCAAGCAGAAGGCCGAGCCTGAGGCCATCGACGCCATCACCGTCTGCGACGACCTCAGCGCGAGAACCTGCTCGAGGAGGCCGGCGGCCAGAGCTACGTGCACGCGCTCCCCACCCTGGTGCCATCGGTCCACGCCGTCCGCGACTACGCGAAGATCGTGCGCGAGCACTCGATCCTGCGC
Organism: uncultured Thermoleophilaceae bacterium; assembly: GCA_963755215.1. Lineage (GTDB taxonomy): Bacteria > Actinomycetota > Thermoleophilia > Solirubrobacterales > Thermoleophilaceae > JAAYBF01. Next base: position 128,554 of record CAVWIW010000010.1, on the reverse strand, counting down.
AAGCTGCTGGCCGCCGCGCGCGAGATCCAGGATCGGGTGAGTACCGAGGGCGGCGACCCGATGGCGCTGGTCGAGCAGGCCGAGCAGGCGATCTTCCGCGCGGGCCACAACGAGGACTCCAGCCGCCTGCGCTCGATCGAGGACGTCCTGCACGACGAGCTGGACAAGCTCGAGCGGCTCTCCAAGGAGGGCACCAGCCTCACCGGAACGCCCTCGGGCTTCAAGGACCTCGACGAGATCACGGGCGGCTTCCAACCCGGCAACCTGATCGTGCTGGCGGCGAGGCCGGCGATGGGGAAAAGCGCCATCGCCACCAACATGGCCGAGAACGCCTCCGTCGACCACGGCAAGGCCGTTGCCCTGTTCTCGCTCGAGATGTCCGAGGGCGAGCTCGCTCAGCGCTTCATCGCCTCGCGAGCAAAGATCAACGGCGAGCTCGCTGCGCAAGGGGCGGGTCAAGTCCGGAGCAGTGGCCGAAGGTACTCGCGGCCACCGAGAAGCTCACCCGGGCGCCCCTGTTCGTGGACGACTCGAGCGATCTGGGTGTGCTAGAGCTGCGGGCGAAGGCGCGCCGGCTGCACCACCAGCACCCGCTGGGGCTGCTGATCGTCGACTACCTCCAGCTCATGCGCCCGGAGGACCCCCGCGACGGCCGCGTCGAGCAGGTCGGCAAGATCAGTCGTGGGCTGAAGATCCTGGCCCGCGAGCTGCACATCCCGGTGATCGCGATCTCCCAGCTCTCGCGCGCGGTCGAGGCACGGCCCGACAAGCGGCCGATGATGGCCGACCTGCGAGAGAGCGGCAACATCGAGCAGGACGCCGACCTCGTGATGTTCGTCTTCCGCGACGAGTACTACACGAAGGAGGCCTCCGAGAAGCCGGGCATCGGCGAGATCATCATCGGCAAGCACCGCAACGGCCCGGTCGGCTCGGTTGACCTGACCTTCCTCGACCGCTACCCCAAGTTCGTGAGCATCGCGCGCGAGCGCGAGACCGCCGCGATCGCCGGCGCGGGGTGGGCTGAGGTGCTGCGCCCCGTCCCGACCCGCCCGACGAGCCAAAGGCGGGGGCCGCCGTGCCCGGTCGGCGTCTGCGACGGGAGCGGGCTGGATCCTGCGCGACGACGACACCGCCGAGCCATGCGAGTGCCGCGAGCGCATGATCGGGCGGGCCGTGAGCCGCGGGATGGGCACCGGCGTTCCCAAGCGCTTCCGCGGGGTCTCGCTCGACCGAAAGCCCATTTGCGACCTGCACCCGTCGCTGCTCCGCCACGTGCAGGCGTTCGTCCGGAGCATCGACGACAACATCGACGAGGGCCGGGGCATGTGGTTCGGCGGCGACGTAGGCACAGGCAAGACCTCCCTCGCGATGCTCGTGTCGCTCGCGGCCGAGCGCGCCGGGCGGTCGGTGGCCATCTACCCGGTCACCCGCCTGCTGGCCGAGATCAAGGACACCTACGACAGCCAGAGCGGCGGTTCCTACATGCGGCTCTTCCGGCGCCTCTGCTCGGTGGACCTGCTGCAGCTGGACGACCTCGGTGCCGAGAAGCGCACGGAGTGGGTGCTCGAGCAGCTGTACGCCATCGTCAACGAGCGCTGGCAGGATCAGCGCTCGATCGTGATCACCACCAACATCACCGATCTCGACGAGCTCCGCGATCAGGTGGGCGCGCGCACGGTGTCGCGGCTGCTGGAGATCTGCGGGGACCCGCTGCCGATCATGGGGCCCGACCTCCGCGTGACGGCGGGCGGCTAGCCGCTCCGCTCCTACACTCCACTCGTCATGCCGGGACTGGTGATAGTGGGCGCCCAGTGGGGCGACGAGGGCAAGGGAAAGGTCGTGGACCTGATCGCCGAGCAGGCCGACGCCGTGATCCGCTTTCAGGGCGGCAACAACGCCGGCCACACCATCGTCCGTGACAGCGGGACGTACAAGTTCCACCTGATCCCGTCGGGGATCCTCTACCCCGGCAAGCTCTGCGTGGTGGGCAACGGCGTCGTGGTGGACCCGCTCGTGCTCACCGACGAGATCGAGACGCTGCGGCGGCGGGGAGTGGACCTGAGCGGGCTGCGCGTCTCGGCCAACGCCCACCTGATCATGCCCTACCACCTGCTGCTCGACCGCGCGGGAGAGGCCAAGCTCGGCAAGCGCGAGATCGGCACCACCAAGCGCGGGATCGGACCCGCGTACGCGGACAAGGCCGCCCGGCTGGGCATCCGCGTGCAGGACGTGCTCGACGAGACGATCCTCAAGCAGAAGATCACCGCGGCGCTGGAGCCCAAGCGCGGGCTGTTGAGGGAGTTCGCGAAGGACCCCACCATCGACCTGCACCAGATGACCGAGGACTACCGCGCGTTCGGCGACCGCCTGGCCCCCTACATCGCCGACACGCCGCCCATCGCCTGGAAGGCCCTGGACGAGGACCGGCTCGTGGTGTTCGAGGGCGCCCAGGGCACCCTGCTGGACATCGACCACGGCACCTATCCGTTCGTGACCTCCTCCAACCCCGTGGCGGGCGCCGCCTGCGTCGGCGCGGGGGTGGGGCCCAAGTCGATCGACGAGGTCTGGGGCATCTCCAAGGCCTACTGCACGCGCGTGGGCGCCGGCCCGTTCCCCACGGAGCTGCACGACGAGGTCGGCGAGCGCATCCGCGAAGCCGGCGGCGAGTTCGGCACCACCACGGGCCGCCCCCGTCGAACCGGCTGGCTGGACCTGGTGGCCCTGCGCTACGCGGTGCGGGTGAACGGGCTCACCGGGCTCGTGGTCACCAAGCTGGACGTGCTCACCGGCATCGACCCCCTGCCGGTCGCCACCCGCTACACCGGCCCCGAGGGCGCGAGCTTCGACGAGTTCCCCTACCACCAGTCGGTGCTGCACAAGGCACGCGGCGAGCTCGTCGAGCTGCCGGGCTGGCACGAGGACATCGCCGGCGTGCGCGACCTGGGCGACCTGCCGGCCAACGCGCGCGCCTACCTGGACTTCATCGAGGAGCAGCTGGGCGTGCCCGTGGTCATGGTGGGCGTCGGGCCCGCCCGTGACGAGATGATCTGGACCGGCGCCGCCGAGCGGCTCAGGCCCGCCGCCGCCTGATCAGGCGCGAATCACGTGGCTCTTGCACGACCATGTCGTGCAGGGCGCGGTTCTCGTCGTCCCACAGCGGCCATAAGAAGTTCAGTAACCACGGCAGGATCGGGATGATCGACGAGGCGACTCCCACCGCCAGGCTCTTGACCACCACCTCGCGCAGCGCGGCGTTCCAGAAGTCGTAGGGCTGCCCGTTGTCCCGGACGACCCGGATGCCGACGAACTGCTTGCCAAGCGTCTGTCCGTTGCGGGCACCATCGCGCTTCATGAGCATCGGCGCGTAGATCAACGAAATCACCACGAACGCAAGCACGGTGAGGATGGCGCCGCCGACCAGGGCGAAGAACCCGCTGTTGTCGCTGTCGGAGTTGAACGCGAAGCCGATTCCGAACAGCCCGAGGATGATCAGCGCCGGCACGGCGATGATGAGCCGCGTCGAGCAGGTAGGCGCCGAGGCGGCTGCCCCAGCTGGCGAGCTGGCCTGGCGGCTGGTAGCCCTGCTGCGCGATCGGCGCCTGCCACCCGCCGGGTGGCACGGGCCCGCCGTGCTCCGGCGCGATCGGAGCGCCGCCCGGCGACTCGGGGCCCGGCGCGGCGGGAGGCGCCCCGGGCGCGGGGCTCTGCGGCCCGCTGGGCGGCGCGGGGCTCTGGGGACCAGAGGGCGGCGGGCCCTCCCCTCCCTCGGGACGAGGGCTCTGAGGACCTGGGCCGGATTCCATGGGCCGGACTCTAATGCGCCTCGGCGGATGGCTCGTGCTCGAGCACCACCTGCTCGCCGCGGCGCAGGAACCGCGTGGCCAGCGCCACGGCGGCGAGGAGGGCCGTGACCGCCAGCGCGATCTGCACGCTCACGATGCCCTCCTCGGACCAGTACACGTCGTCGAGCTCCAGCAGCAGCGCCGACTCGTCGAGCGTCAGCCCCATCCCCGCTCCGAACGGAATGGCCAGCCACGGCTCGATGCCCTCGTCCCGGGTGACGATCGCCGCCGCGCCCGTCACGAACGCCAGGACGATCCCCGGCACGAAGTGATGGATGTGCCGCCGCCCCAGCCGCACGTTGCGAAACGGCCCGACGCTCGGCCTGCCCCTGAGCAGCGTGCTGATCATGCGAGCGGTCACGAACGCGGTGACGAACGAGGTGAGCAGGTTGAACATCGCGTTCTCGCGCGTCGAGACCTCGCGATAGCCCGTGCGGGCCACCTCGGCGGTCTCCGCGGCTGCCTCGGCCGCCGCGAGCAGAGGGTCATCGGCCTCACCGGGCAGCGTCGGCGGACCCCCGTCGCCAGACCCTGCCGAACTCCACGGCCATGACGGCCCCCGTGGTGGCGGCGGCCACGCACCGCCAGCGCCACGGTGCGCCGGCTCTCCAGCAGGCCCGTCGGGCCGCGCCGGCGCAGCCTCACCGCCAGGCCTCCAGGAGGTCCTCGCCGGGGACCTCGCGGACCACCTGGGCGGGCACGCCCATGACCACCGCCCGCGGGCGCCACGTCGGCCACCACGACCGCGCCGGCCGCGACGAAGGCCTCCTCGCCGACCTCCACCCCGGGCGCCAGCACGGCGCCACCGCCCACCCGGCACGCCCGCCGCAGCGTGGCGCCGCGAAGCTCGTGCTCGGGCGCGTGGCGGCCCATCGTGTTGTCGTTGGTCAGCGTGACCCCGGGGGCGACGAACACGTCGTCCTCCACCACCGAGAAGGCGGTCAGATAGCACCCCGTCTGCACCTTCACGCGGGCGCCGACCACCACGTCGTTGTCCACCGCGGACCCGCGGCCGATCACCGATCCGGCGCCCACTCGCGCGCGCTCGCGCACGTGCGCCTGGTCGGCCACCACGGCACGCTCGCCGATCTCCGCCCCGGCCAGCACCACCGCACCGGCTCCTATGGTGGCGCCTGCCCCGACGGTGGCGGGCGCGGGCGCCTCGGCGTTGGCCCTCGACGCCGGCCCCAGTGCCACCGGCTTGCCGAGCACGGCGCCATCCTGGATCCGGACCTCGCCACCCACGTGCGTGCCCGCGTGCACCACCACGTTGCCACCGATCTCGACGGTGGGGGGCAGCTCGACGCCCTCTCCCAGCAGCAGGCCGGGGGCGCGGTCAGACGGCCTGAGCACGCCGGCTTCCGTCGAGTGAGCGCTGCAGCTCCTCCAACACTCGCACCACCCGCAGCCCGCTCTGGCCATCGGACCGCGGGGGGGTCCCGTCCCGGACGCACTCCACGAAGTGCTCGCACTCGATCCGCAGCGGCTCGTCGTTGGGCACTCGCGGGCTCCAGACGTCGCCCGAGCGGGCGATGTACTCGCCGTAGGAGGCGAAGTCCTCGTCGAAGCCCTTGTCGTAGACGGTGAGCTTTCGCTCGACCTCCATGTCGTCGAACGTGGCCATCTTTCGCGACCCCACGACGGTGAAGCGCCGCTCCTTGTGCGGGTCGAGCCAGGACAAATGCAGGTGAGCGGCCAGGCCCGAGGGGAAGCGCAGGTAGCAGAACACCACGTCCTCGACGCCGGCGCGCATGTAGGACTCGCCCACGGCCGTGCACTCCGACGGCTCCTCGCCCGCCAGGCGCAGCACCACGGACACGTCATGAGCGCCCAGGCTCCACAGCGCGTTCTCCTCCGCGCGCAGCTTCCCCAGGTTCAGCCGGTTGCCATAGATGTAGTGGATGTCGCCGAGCTCGCCCGCGGCGCTGAGCTCGCGCAGCTGCTCCAGGCCGGGGTGGTATTCCAAGAGGTGGCCGACCATGAGCACCCGGCCCGCGTCAGCGGCGGCCGCAACGGCGCGTTCGGCGTCGGCCGAGGACTGGGCCAGCGGCTTCTCCACGAAGCAGTGCTTGCCCGCGCCAAGCACTCGCTCCGCCAGGTCGGCGTGGGTGGGCACGGGCGTGGCCACCACGACCGCGTCCAGCGCCGGGTCGTCCAGGAGCTCCTGCAGGTCGGTGGCCACGCGGGCCCCCGGGAAGGAAGGAGCCAGCCGCGCGGCCACGTCGGCCGACCCGTCGCAGAGCCAGGCCAGCTCGGCTCCCGCCAGCCGCCCGAAGTTGCGCGCGAGGTTCGGGCCCCAGTAGCCCAGGCCCACGACCCCGACGCGCACCGCGGCGCCGGCGGTCACAGGCGCACCAGGTTCGGCGCCTCGATGCCACGCGAGACGCCACGGAAGTCCACCAGCAGCGGCGCCTTCTCCAGCACGCCACGGACGTCCAGCCCCGGGTGGGCAGTCACGATCACCGCACAGTCCGCGCCCGCCAGGGCGGCGTCCAGCGGCTCTGACTCCAGATCGTGCTCGGGCAGCTCCGGCACGTGATCGTCGTGGTAGACGAGCTCGGCCCCCCGTTCGGCCAGGTGACGCATGATCTTGATGGCCGGCGACTCGCGCAGGTCGCCCACGCCCGGCTTGTACGACACGCCGATGATCACGATCCGCGATCCGCGCACGGCCTTGGAGTGGTCGTTCAGCGCGCGCGCGATGCGCTCGACGCAGAACTCGGGCATGCGCTGGTTGACCTCGCCAGCCAGCTCCACGAACTCCGTGGGCTGTCCGTACTCACGCGCCTTCCAGGAGAGGTAGAACGGGTCCACGGGAAGGCAGTGGCCGCCCATTCCCGGCCCCGGCTCGAACCGCATGAAGCCATAGGGCTTGGTGGCCGCCGCGTCGACGACCTCCCAGATGTCGATTCCCATCCGGTCGCACAGCATCGCCAGCTCGTTGACGAGGGCGATGTTCACCGAGCGGAAGACGTTCTCCAGCAGCTTGGACAGCTCGGCGGCCTCCGGGCCGGAGACGGCAACCACCTCGTCGCAGACCTGCTCGTACAGGGCAACGGCGCGCTCGAGACAGGCCGGTGTGAGTCCGCCCACCACCTTCGGGGTGGTGCGCAGCGTGTAGTCGGTGCGGCCGGGGTCCACGCGCTCGGGCGAGTAAGCCACGTTGAAGTCCCGCCCGGCGGCCAGGCCCGACTCCTCCAGCAGCGGCACCAGCCGCTCCCGCGTGGTGCCCGGGTAGGTGGTGGACTCCAGCACTACCAGCTGTCCCTTGCGCAGGACTCCGGCCAGCGACCCGCCCGCCGACACCAGCGCGCCCAGATCGGGCTCGCGGTTGCGAGTCAGGGGCGTGGGAACCGCGATCAGCACGGCCTCCGTGGTGGCGAGGTCGTCGTAGCGTCCGCTGGCCTGCAGCCGCTCGGACGCTGCGGCGAGCCGCTCGGAGGTCACGTCCTCCACGTAGCTCTCGCCCCGGCCGATCGCGGCCACCCGGCGCCCGTCCGCGTCGACGCCAACGACGTCGTGTCCCTCCTCGGCGAGGGCGATCGCCAGCGGGAGGCCCACGTATCCCAGGCCTACGACCCCTACCTTCACGACTGCCCTCGCGCTCGCTTCATGGCCGAGGAGTGTAGGCGGCCAGCACCTCGCCGATTCGCTGCGCGGCGCGCCCTCCGCCGTACAGCTCGGGGCGCTCGCCGGGCGGCGGCGGGGCGCTTAGTGCGGCCAGCGCGGCCTCCCGGTCCAGGCCCACCAGCGTGTTCCAGCCGGCGTCCACGGTCTCTGTCCACTCGGTGCGCTCGCGCATGGTCACGCACGGCACGCCCAGCAGGTACGCCTCCTTCTGCACGCCGCCCGAGTCGGTGAGGATCGCCCGCGCGTGCATGGCCAACTTGGTGAAGTCCAGATAGCCGAGCGGCGGCAGCACGAGCACGCCGGCGGCCGGCCGGTCGAGGCGCTCGCGGAGCCCGGCGGCATCCAGCCTGGCCGCGGTGCGCGGATGCAGCGGCAGCACGCACGGCAGCGGCAGGTTCTCCAGGAGCTCCACGAGAAGTCGCAGGTTGCCGGGGTCGTCAACGGTGCCCGCGCGGTGAGCCGTGGCCAGGACGTAGCCCGAGGGCTCCAGGCCGTGGCGCTCGAGCACGGCCGAGCGCTCCTGCGCCGCGCCGCGAAAGGCCAACGACACGTCGGCCATCACGTCACCCACCAGGTGGGCCTCGCCGATCACCCCCTCGCGCTCCAGGTTGGTCATGGCCACCTCGGTGGAGCACAGAAGGAGATCGCTGGCGTGGTCTGTGAGCACGCGGTTCAGCTCTTCCGGCATGGTCCGGTCGAACGACCGCATCCCGGCCTCCACGTGGGCCACCGGCACGCCGGCCTGCGCGGCGGCCAGCGCTCCCGCCAGGGTGGAGTTGGTGTCCCCGTAGACCAGCGCCAGGTCGGGCCGTGCGTCAGCCAGCTCGTGCTCGAGCAGTCCCAGGATCCGTGCGGTCTGCTCGGTGTTGGTGCCTCCGCCCGCCCCCAGCTGGCGGTCGGGAGGGGGCACGCCGAGCTCGTCGAAGAACACGCGCGAGAGCTCGTCGTCGTAATGCTGACCCGTGTGCACGAGCAGCTCGTCGTGCTCGGAGCGCAGGACGCGCGAGACGGCCGCCGCCTTGACGAACTGGGGGCGGTTGCCGATGACGGTCAAGATACGCATGGTGGGCGTGGGCAAGAAGCTATTGGGCGGAGCCGTCGGCGTGATCGCCGTGGTGCGCGACGTGGCCCGCCACGCCGCCTGGTATGTGCGCTACCAGGTGGACGGAACCGCCCGTGAGGAGGAGGTAGTCGAGCGCGAGGGCCGCGACTAGGCGCGGACGGGGCTCGGCTCGGGTACCGCCGCGTGGCTGGCGGTCCGCGACCGCCGGGCCAAGCGCGCGTTGAGCACCAGGACGCCGCCGAGCACCAGCGCGCCGCCCGCCATCTGGAGCGGCCCCAGCCGCTCGCCGAAGACCAGGAACGCCAGCACGACCGTGACCACGGGCTCCAGGGTCGACAGGATCGCGGCCGTGCTGGGTCCGACGAGCCGGAGGCCCGCGAAGAAGAGGCCCACAGCAGCGACGGTCGAGACCGCCGCTATGCATGCCATCCACCCCCAGCCGACCGCAGTGACCTCCGCCGGGCGCAGCTCCCCCAGCAGCGCCGAGCCGGCGGCGAGCGTAGCGGCGGCGGCGCTGCACACGATCGCCGACAGCAGGATTGCGGGCACTCGCTGCGCCACGCCCTCGCCGGCGAGGATGTAGGCGCTGTAGATCACCGCCGCGGCCAGAGCCAGCGCCACGCCCAGCGGGTCCAGCGAGCCTGAGCCTGCGCCGCCCACCACGAGCACCAGCCCCGCTGAGGTCAGGCCCAGGGCGGTCACCCGCCGCCGGTCGGCGCGCTCGCGACCCAGGGCGATCGCGGCCACCATGACCATCACCGGGAAGGTGTAGAGCAACAGCGAAAGCAGTGACGCGTCGATTCGCTCGAGGGCCGTGAAGAAGGCGCCCGCCTGGGCCGCGTAGCCAATGGCTCCCAGCGCCAGGGCGGTGGCAATGTCCCGGCGGCCCAGCGAGCGCAGGCGGCCGATCGCGCCGCTCATGAGCGCGAGCGCCCAGAAGACCACCGCTGCCAGTGCGAAGCGGACGGTCAGGAGCGTGCCCACCGTGGCCCCCTCCGCGTAGGAGAGCTTCCCGAACACGGCCATGGCACCGAAGCCGGCTGCGGAGGCGAGGCAGAGGAGGGCGCCACGGGAGGTCACTGAGGGGATCCTGCTGGATCAACACCGCAGAAGCGATTCCGATTTCTAAGCTGTTTGCATTAGCATCACTTCACTGTGCTCGACCTTCGCCGCCTTCGTTTGCTGCGCGAGCTTCACGAGCGCGGCACGATCGCCGCGGTCGCCGACGCGCTGCAGTTCACGCCGTCGGCGGTGTCACAGCAGCTGGCCGTGCTGGAGCGCGAGGCCGGCGTGTCGCTGCTGGAGCGCGCGGGGCGCGGGGTGCGCCTGACGGATGCCGCGCTCACGCTGGTGGACCATGCCGGCGCGCTGCTCGAGCGGGCCGCGCTGGCAGACGCCGACCTGGCCGCTGCCTCGGGTGAGGTGACCGGCCGCGGCCGGGTCGCTGGCTTCCAGTCGGTCGCGCAGCGCCTGGTCATCCCGGCGATCCAGGCGCTGACCCGCGACGCGCCACGCCTGCGTTGCGAGCTGGTCGAGGCCGAGCCGGAGCAGGCGCTGCCTGCACTGGCGCTGGGGGACGTGGACCTGGTGCTGGGCGACGAATGGCAGCACCAGCCGCGCAGGATGCCCGACGGCGTCGTCCGCCACGAGCTGTTCAGTGACCCCGTGCAGCTGGTGCTGCCCGCGCGCCATCCGGCCGCGCGGCGTCATGCGGAAGCCGTGCCGCTCGCCGAGCTCTCCGGCGACCCGTGGGCGTCCGGGCACCCCGGGATGGGCTGGGAGGAGATGGCGCGCCGGACCTGCCGCGCCCTCGGGGGCTTCGACCCGGACGTTCGCCACTGGGCAAACGACTCGGTGATCAGCCTGCAGCTCGTGGAGCGAGGGCTGGCGGTCACGATGCTCCCCGCGCTGCCGCTGGTCGGCCACCGCCGGCGGGTGGCCACGCGCAGGATCGCCGAGGCGCCCGTGTCGCGCGCGATCTTCGCCGCCACCCGCGCCGCCGACGCCAAACGGCCGTCGACCAAGGCCCTGCTTGCCGCCGTGCGGCACGCGGCCGATGCGCTGCCCGACTACCCCTGGCTGCGCGCGGCCCGGAGCTCTTCGTCCACGTAGGCCCGGAACGCCGCAGCGGCCTTGCGGGTGACCTCTCCCGTCTCGGGGAACTCGCGCCCCTCGATGGCCGAGATCGAGTGCACCTCGCGCGTCGTCGAGGCGATGAAGGCCTCCTCGGCCTCGAGCAGCTCGTCGGTGGTCACCGAGCGCTCCTCCACCTGCACCAGGTCGAGGAGGTGCGCCCGGGTGATGGAGGCCAGGATGTGGTCCTCCAGCGGCGGCGTGCACAGCGCGCCGGCCGGGTTGACCCAGAACAGCGACGAGGTGGGCGCCTCCAGCACGCGCCCGTGGGGCGTGACCAGCAGAGCCTCGTCGAAGCCCCGCTCGCGGGCGATGCGGCTGCACAGCATGTTTCCCGCGTACGAGAGCGACTTGACGCCGTCGAGGACACGCGTGGGCGCGTAGGTAACGAACGCCACCCGCAGCCGCTCGGGCGGGGCCGGCAACGGCTCCGTGATCAGCAGCCGCCGCCGTCCGCGCGTGAGGACGATGCGAAGGCAGCCGTCGAAGGCCTCGCCCCCGCGGCGCTCGAGCAGGTCGGCCGCCTCGCCCTCGATCTCCTCGCGCGGGACTTCGTCAAGACGGAGATTGCCAGCCGACAGCGCGATCCGGTCCAGGTGCTCGCCCAGCAGGAAGGGCACGCCGCCGTAGACGCGCACGACCTCGAACGCGCCATCGCCGCGAAGCAGCCCCTCGTCGACCACGGGAATCGAGGTCTCGCCGGCCGGCGCCACCACGCCGTCGAGGCTTGCGAGCTCGCTGGGCACGCGCTCTCTATATCAGCCGCCGCCTGCCTTTAGGCTGTGACCACCCATGCCGGCCACCGCGCTCCCACCCGGTCCTCGCTACCCGCGCGCACTCCAGACGCTGGGCTGGGCGACCCGCCCGATGCCCTTCATGGAGCGCTGCCAGGAGCGCTACGGGGACATCTTCACGTTGAGGATTGCGCAGGAAGGCTCATGGGTCTTCCTCGCGCACCCCGACCTGGTGCGGCAGGTGTTCACAGGCGACCCCCGGTTGCTGCACGCCGGCGAGGGCAACGTGATCCTGCTCCCCGTACTCGGCCATCACTCCGTGCTTCTGCTCGATGACGAGCGCCACCTGGCCCAGCGCAAGCTGCTGCTCCCGCCCTTCCACGGCGAGCGCATGCAGCGTTACGGCGAGCTCATGCGCGAGATCGCGAAGCGAGAGGTCCAAGGCTGGCCCGTGGGCGAGCCGCTCCAGCTCCTGCCGCGGATGCAGGCCATAACGCTCGAGGTGATCATGAGGGCGGTGTTCGGCATCGACGAAGGGCGGCGGCTCGACGAGCTGCGCGCGGCGCTCGAGCGCCTGACCAAGGTCACCACGCGCACGAGCACGATGGCCGTGGCAGCTCTTCTCGGCCCGCAGCGCATCAGCCGGCTCAACCTGCTCCGGCACGAGCTGGCACCCGTGGACAGGCCGCTGCTGGAGCACATCCGCGCCCGCCGCGACGCCCCGGACCTGGAGGCTCGCGAGGACATCCTCTCCATGCTGCTTCTAGCCCGCCACGAGAACGGTGAGCCGATGGGCGACCGCGAGTTGCGCGACGAGCTCATGACGCTCTTGCTGGCGGGGCACGAGACCACGGCCACCTCGCTCGCGTGGGCGTTCGAGCGTTTGGTGCGCCACCCCGACAAGCTCGAACGGCTGCGCACCGAGGCACGCGAGGGCGGCGACGAGTACGCGGACGCCGTAGCCAAGGAGACCCTGCGGCTGCGCCCGGTGCTGCCGATCGTGGCCCGGATGCTGCAGGAGCCGATGGAGATCGGCGGCTATCCACTGCCGGCCGGGGCCACTCTGGCGCCGTGCATCCACCTGATCCACCGCCGCCCGGACGTCTACCCCGAGCCGCGCGCGTTCCGTCCCGAGCGCTTCCTGGAGCAGCCGCCCGGCACCTACACGTGGATCCCCTTCGGCGGCGGCGTGCGCCGCTGCATCGGTGCCAGCTTCGCGCTGTTCGAGATGCGCCAGATCCTGCAGGCGATCGCGGGTGCCGTGGAGCTCACGCCCGCCGACGACGGGGGCGAGCGGGTGACCAGGCGGGCCATCACGCTGGTACCGGCGCGCGGGGCGAGCGTGGTGCCCCGCACGGCCGTGACCGAGCCGGCCGGCGCCGAGCCGGAGGCCGCCGCCGCGGCGGGCTGACCGGCGGCGAGCATCTACAATCGCCTTCGGGTCCGCGCTCGCGCGGACCCGTTGCATCGCCGGGGCCGTTAGCTCAACTGGCAGAGCAGGAGACTCTTAATCTCAAGGTTGAAGGTTCGAGTCCTTCACGGCCCATCGCTGAAAGCGCCTGCAAACAGGTGGATTCCAAGAGCAGCTCGCCGCCCCAGCAGGTAGTCTCCCGCCGCGCATGACTCGGTACGACTGGCTCATCTTCCTGCACGTGCTGGGCGCGTTCATCACGATCGGCGCGCTCACGGCGCTATGGGCGCTCGTGCTGGGCACGCGACCGGGGCGGTCGCTCCTGGCGCCCGAATCGGTGCAGCAGTTCGGGCAGGTCGGGGGGCCTCTGGTGGGCGCTGGGATGGTCGTGACGCTGCTGTTCGGGATCTGGCTCGCGATCGACGTCGACGGCTATGAGCTCTGGGACGCCTGGATCTTGATCTCGCTGGTCCTCTGGGCCGTCGGCGGCTGGGCCGGCGGGCTGGCTGGAAAGGCGTTCGAGGAGGACCCGGTCGCGGGCCGCAGCGCGGGCATCCGCTACCAGGCGATCAACAGCGTGGCCGTACTGGTCATCCTCGCCCTCATGATCTGGAAGCCGGGGGCATGACGGTGCTCGCCGCCATCCGCCCCGACGAGATCAACCTGCCCCTGTTCGTGCACGTGCTCGGGGCAGCGTTGCTCCTGGGAGCACTGCTCGCGATCGCGCTGGTGACATTCATCGGCTGGCGCCGGTCCGACGACGCCGTGGGTCTCTCCCGGTTCGCCCTGCGTACCCTGCTGATGGGCGTCCTGCCCGCCTACGTCGTGATGCGCGTCGGCGCCCAGTGGCTGGAGGCCAAGGAGGACTACCCCGACGACTTCGACCCCGCGTGGCTGATCGTCGGCTACATCACCGCCGACGCCGGCGCCCTATTCATCCTGATCTCCGTAGTGCTGTCCGTGATCGGGTTGCGCAAGCTGCGCAACGGCAGCGGCGTGCGGTTCGGGCGGATCGTCGGGTCGCTGAGCGTCGTGCTGCTGGGCGCGTATCTCGTCGCCGTGTGGGCGATGACGGCCAAGCCGGACTGAGCGGTCGGCCCCTAGGCCGGCGAGTTCAGCGACTCGAGCGCGTCGTCGCGCGTGGCGTGGATCGGGAACACCCGGTCCAGGCCCGTGATCTCGAAGATCTTCGTGATGTTCTGGTCGGTGCAGACCAGTGCCAGCGCTCCCCCGGCAGGGCGCAGGCGCTTGACGCCGCCCACCAGCACGCCGAGCGTCGTGGAGTCGATGAACGTGGCATCGGAGAGGTCGACCACGATCCGCTCCTTGCCCTGCTCGATCAACTCGACCATCCGCTCCTTGAACTCCGGCGCGGTGTAAAGGTCGATCTCCCCGCCGAGCTCGATCACGTGCGTCTTGGGGTCGATCTCCTCGTCCTTGATGTGGAAGTTCACGCTTCTCCTGTTCTCGGTGTCTCTCCGCTTCCCTGCGGCGAAACTGTAGCGCCGCGCTAGGGCTGGGTGGTGGCGCCCTGGGCAGCGCCTTGCGACTGCGGCGGCGTCTTGAGCTGCTTGACCTGTGCCTGGACCTCCTTGCGCTCGGCCTGCGGCGCCAGATCCACGGCCTTCTGTCCCGCCAGGTCGGCCGTGCGCGTGTCGCGAGCGAGCGTCGCGTATTGGACCAGCGCCAGGTAGCCGGCGCTGTTGTTCTCGGACTCCGCGATCACCCTCGCAGCCTCCTGGGCCGCCTTGGGCCGGTTGAGCGCCGCCGGGTCGAAGACCTGCAGCGCCACCCGCGCCAGCGAGGAGTCCACCCGGTCCGGCTCCAGCGCCAGGTAGGCCTGCCAGTTCTCAGCCGCCTTGCGCAGCTCGTCGCGCGCCTCCGCGGGGAACGAGGTGTCCTGGTCGGAGGTCTGCACCGTGGCCAGCTGGTAGTAGTCGCGCACCAGCTCGCGGCGGGCGGCCTCGTTGCGCGGGCTGGCGCTGACGCGCATCTCGTTGCGGTCGATGCGCTTCTCGATGGCGCTGTTCCCGCTGTCGCCCCCGCCACCCCGCTCTGAGAAGGCGTCGAAGAGGCCGCCGGAGACGTCGCCTCCGATGCCGAAGAACACGAGCCCGCCGCCCATCAGGATGGCCAGCCCGAGGTACACGACCTGCACGACGCGCCGGCGTTTGCCCTGGAGATCGAACAGCATGGACGGCCGGAGAGTAGCGGGGGCGGCGCTATCCGCCCTCGGCGCCGGCGGGCTCGGCGCTCGGCGACTCGGATGGCAGCAGGTGGGCCGCCAGCACGATGCTCAGCTCGTACAGCACGATCAGCGGGATCATCTCGAGCACCAGCGTGACCGGGTCGATCGTGGGCAGGAAGGCCGCCACAACGGCGATCACGAGGATCGCGTAGCGCCGGTTGCGACGCAGCTTCTCGGGCGTCGTGATGCCCAGCCTGACCGCCGCGAGGATGGCCACGGGCACCTGGAACCCGATGCCCATGGCGATCATTGTGAGGATCACGAAGCTGTAGTAGTCACGGGCACGTACCTGGGTGTTGAACTCGTCGCTGTTGAACGAGAGCAGGAAGTCCGTGGCCGGCGGCAGCACGACGAAGTAGCAGAAGACGACGCCCGCGATGAACAGCACCGGCACCAGGAACAGCAGTGGCTTGGCCACCGTGCGCTCCCGCGGGCTGAACGCCGGCAGGACGAAGGCATAGAACTGGTAGAGGATCACCGGAAGCGAGATCAGCAGGCCGAAGTAGCCCGCGTTGGTGAGCGTGGTGGTGAAGGGCTCGGTGACCCCGAAGGTGATCGGCTCGGGCAGGTTCGACGGCAGCGGCCGGTTCACGATCTCGAGGATCAGGTGGTTCTGTGTGAAGCACAGCCCCGTGGCCACCAGCAACGCGGAGACCGCGATGATGATGCGCGTGCGCAGCTCGTCGAGGTGATCGGTCAGCGTGAGCCGATCCTCGTGCTCGATGGGCCTGATGCGCGGCACCGGTCCGCGGCCTCCCTACGGCGTCGGGCGCGGAGCTCTTAGGAGCTCTGCCGGGAGGCCGGCGTGGCCTCGGACTTCTCGGCGTGCACGGGCTCTGACTTGGCCTCGGGAGAGGGAAGCTCGTGGTCGTCGTCCTTGCCGGTCACGGAGTCCTTGAACTCGCGCATGCCCTTGCCGAGCGAGCGGCCCAGGTCGGGAAGACGCTTCGGGCCGAAGATCACCAGCACGATTACTAGAACGATCACGATTTCAAGCGGGCCGATGTTCGGCATGTGTACTCCTCGTCGGGGCGCGTTTCATGGTATCGCTGGAGCTTCTCCGCTCCCGCCGCCTCAATGGATCAGTTCTCGTTGCCGTCCGCGAAGTTCCGGTAGAAGCGGCTGGGGGTCGGTTCGGCCTGGCCCTGGTACTTGCTGCCGGTCCGATCCGAGCCATATGGGTTATCGACAGGCCCGTCCATCCGCATGAACGAGATCTGGCCGATCGGCATGGCCTCGTAGATCGTGATCGGCAGGTTGGCCACGTTCGAGAGCTCGAGCGTGAGGTTGCCCGAGAAGCCGCTGTCCACGAAGCCCGCCGTGGAATGGATCAGGAGGCCCAGGCGGCCGAGCGAGCTCTTGCCCTCCAGACGGGCCACCAGGTCGTCGGGCAGCGTCACGCGCTCCAGCGTCTGCCCGAGCACGAACTCGCCCGGGTGCAGGATGAACGGGTCCCCGCCCTCGACCTCCACGAGCTCCGTGAGGTCCTCCATCGGCTGGCGCACGTCGATATACGGGTAGCGCGCGTTGTGGAACACGCGGAAGCGCCGGTCCACGCGCACGTCGACGCTGGCTGGCTGGATCAGCGCGGGGTCGAAGGGGTCGATCGCGATCCGGCCCGCCTCGATCTCGGACCGGATGGTGCGGTCGCTCAGAACCACGGCCGGCGCAGTCTATTCGCGCGCCGGAAAGAGATTTCTCAAGGCCTGGGCGCGGGTGCCGACAAGGGGGGTATGGAGCGGGAGCACGAGGGTTCCGAGCAGTACGTGAAGCGCGTGATGCTGCCCAGCGGCCGGACCATCGACGTGGTCCTCTTCAGGGACAGCACGCCCGGCCACGCCGAGCATGTGGCCCCGGCGGAGCTGCCTCCGGCGGCGGACATCCTCGAGGACGAGCAGGAGCTCCACCTGTGCGTGAACTGCGACTCCAGCCTGGTCTACCCGGTCGAGTGGGACGAGGTCACGGGTGAGGCGTGGCGCGTGACGCTGCGCTGCCCCGAGTGCGAGACCTTCCGCGAGGGCGTGTTCTCGCAGGACAGCGTCGATGCGTTCGACGAGGAGCTGGACGCCGGCTGCGAGATGCTCACGTCCGATCTGCGCCGCCTTGCGCGGGCCAACATGGCCGAGGACACGGACCGCTTCGCGGCGGCGCTGCAAGCCGGCGCGATCCTGCCGGAAGACTTCTAGCATCCTACGAGTAGCGCTCAACCACGCCGTGCGCAACCAGGTCCAGTGCGCGGCGCCGGCTTGCCGGTAGGCCTTCCAGACCCTCCAGCGTGGCCTTGGCCTCGGCCACGTGGCTCAGCGCCTCCTCCCGTGCCGCGTCCAGGGCTCCGGTGGCCGCGATGCGATCGCACACCGCCTCAGCCTGCTCGGGCTCGCGAACGGCCGCCCGCAGGTCCAGCGCGGCGAGCTCCGGGTCGCGCTCGCGGGCAATGATCAGCGGCAGCGTGACCGTGCCGTCGAGCAGGTCGGTGCCGCGGTGTTTGCCGGTCCGCTCCCTCGGGCCGGACACGTCGAGCACGTCGTCGAGGATCTGGAAGGCGAGCCCCACCCCCCTTCCGAAGCCGGCCAGGGCGTCTCCGTCGCGCCGCGGCTCGCCGAGCACGGCACCCAGGCTGCAGGCGGCGGCGAACAGGCTCGCCGTCTTGAGCTCGCACCGGTGCAGGTAGCGACTGCGGTTGACCTCGCTCGACCAGGCGTCGGCCCGCTGGATCAACTCGCCGCGCGCAAGCTCCGAGGAGGCGCGCGAGAGGTCGCGGACGGCGGCGGCGCTGCCGGTGCCCGCTAGCTCGGCGAACGCGCGCGAGAACAGCAGGTCGCCTGTGGAGGTGGCGGCCGAGCGCCCACCGGTGGCGAACACCGTGGGCCGCCCCCGGCGCAGGGACGCCGCGTCCAGCACGTCGTCGTGCACGAGCGTCGCCATGTGCAGCAGCTCCACCGCCACGGCGCCTGCCGCCAGGCCGGGGCCCGTTCCCCCGCACAGGAACACCAGCACCGGCCGCAGCCGCTTGCCGCCCGCCTCGAGGGTCCCGGTCGCGTGGCCGCCGAGCTCGGGGCCCTGGTCGCGCGCGATCTCCAGCAGCCGCGCCTCGGTATCGGCCAGCGAGCCGGCCAGCCTGGGCCCGCCGGCATCCAGCACGGATGCCAGGTCCGCCACCGTGCTCACTGCGCGGGCGGGACCGTGCCCGCATGGATGGCGATGATGCCGCCGGCGGTGAGCACCCAGCGCACGTCCACCAGGCCCGCTTGCACCAGCTCGGCGGCGAGCTCGCGCGGCCCCGGGAAGCGCTGAACCGAGCTGGGCAGGTAGGTGTAGGCGTCGGCGTCGCCGGCCAGCCGCCCCAGCGCGGGCACCACGCGGTCGAACCAGAGCCTGAAGAACCACGACAGGGGCGGGCGCTGCGGCGTCGTGATCTCGAGCACCACAACGCGGCCTCCGGGCCGGACGACCCGCGCCATCTCCGCCAACCCCCGAGGCAGGTCGGCGAAGTTGCGCGCTCCGAAGCCCACCGCGGACGCGTCGAAGGTGCCGTCCTCATACGGCAGCTCCAGGGCGTTTGCGGCCTCGAAGCGGATCGAGGGCGCCTTCCGGCGAGCCAGCTCCAGCATGCTCTCGGAGAAGTCGGCCCCCACCACCCGGCCGGTGGCCCCGACGCGGCCCGACAGCTCCACGGCCAGGTCGCCCGTCCCGGTGGCCACGTCCAGGACGGCGTCGCCAGGCCCCACGCGCGCCATGTCCGCCGCCCGCCGGCGCCAGCGATGGTGCATGCCGGCCGTCATGACCGAGTTCATGCGGTCATAGACGCGGGCGATGCGGTCGAACATCGCCCGCACCTGCGGCTCCGGCAGCGTGCCGCTACCGGACGCTGCAGTCATCCCGCGCCTCCACCGGGGCGCGCGCCCGCGAGAGCGGCCACTACTCCTGCTTGCTGGCGGTCTCCTCCAGCCGGTCCTTCTTCAAGGACGCGATGAAATCCACCATCTCGTCGAACTGCTCCGGCTTGGAGCGCTCGAGACTCGCGTATGAGGGCATCGGGGAAGTGGGGTTGCGCAGCGTGCGCGCGATGGCGTCCCGGCCCAGGCGATCGCCGATGTCGGTGAGGTTGGGGCCGAGCGTGTTGCCGTTCTCGCCGATCTTGTGGCAGCCGAGGCAGCCGGAGGCGGCCGTGACTTGCTTGCCCTGCTGGTACTGCGAGGCCACCTCGATGTCGATCTCGCTCGGCGGCCCCGCGATGGCCCCGAGGACCGTGAGGTACGCCATCGCGCCCACGGTGGCCGCGGCGCCGACCATCGCGACCGGGCGCTTGAGCGGGTGGCGCTCCGGGCTGCGGTCGTAGAACGGCAGCAGGATCAGCAGCATCAGGCAGATCGTGGGGATGCCGATGGTGGCCATGAAGACCAGCTCCGGCGGCTTCACGACGCGCAGCAGCTCGAAGAGGAAGAAGAAGTACCACTCGGGCCGGGGCGAGTAGGTGGTGGTCGTGGGGTCCGCCTTGGGGCCCAGCTCGGCGCCGAACAGGATCGCCATCAGGATGATCACGCCCAGCGTGATCGCGGCCATGGCGCTGTCCTTGAAGACCGCGTATGGGAAGAACGGCTTGCCCTGGCTCTTCAGTACCGAGTACTCGCGCAGGTACTGCTCGCGCTCCTTGGCGTTCACGGGCGGCCGCCTCGGTCAGATCTCCTCACGGGAGAGCTCCTTCTTCTCCGCCTTCAGCCACGGCGGCGCGGTGGTGCCGAGCTTGGCCACGAGGTAGAGGTGGGCGCCTATGAGCACGGCGATCAGACCCGGAATGAGCAGCATGTGCATCGCGTAGAAGCGGCTGAGGGAGATCGAGGTGAACTCCGCGCCCCCGCGCATGAAGTCGGCCAGGTACGGGCCCATGATCGGGGCCGAGGCGTTGATGTTCACGCCCACGACCGTCGCCCAGAAAGACCGCTGGTCGAAGGGCAGCAGATAGCCGGTGAGCCCCATGGCCAGCGTGAGCACCAGCAGCACCACGCCGATCACCCAGTTGATCTCGCGGGGGTACTTGTAGGCCCCGAACACGAACGTCCTGCCCATGTGCAGGAACAGCAGGACGATCATCACGGTGGCACCCCAGCGGTGCATCCCCCGCACCAGCTCGCCGAGGAACACGTCGTCGGTCAGGTGCTGCGCGGAGTCGTAGGCCCGCGACGGGTCCGGGTTGTAATACATCGCCAGGAAGACGCCTGTGACCGCCTGGGAGACGAACGCGAACAGCGTTGCCGAGCCGAGCGTGTAGAACCAGTTGGTGCCCTTGGGAACCTTGCGGTAGAGAAAGCCGCGCAGGAACGGGCTCAGGCCGGTGCGCTCGTCGACCCAGCCGACGACCTGCGCGCCGCCCTCGGCCGCGCCGTCCTTGAGCTGCTCGGCCGTGCCGGGCCGGCCGTTGCCGTTGCCGCCCCCGTTGCGGGAGCCGTCGCCCGGGCGCTTGGGGGCCGGGCGCAGGGCCTCGGGCAGCGGTGGGGTCGGCTTGCTCATGTGCTGGGCCTCTTCGGGTACAGGTATTGCCACGGCCCGTCGAGGTGGTTCGACGGGTCACGCGGGGAGAAGCGCTCGAGCTCGGAGTTCACGGAGAACCGCTCGCCGATCTCCACGCGGCCGCCCCTTACCCGGGTGTAGAAGCGGTCGAGCGGGCGGACGGGCGGGCCGCCGTCGACCTTGCCCTCGAAGTCGTACACGCCGCCGTGGCACGGGCACACGAAGCGCTGGGAGGCCTGGATGTAGCGGACGGGGCAGCCCAGGTGCGCACAGCGCGTGGAGATGGCCACGTACGGCAGTGGCTCCTTGCCCTTGTCGCTGGGGCTGGGGCTGTCGCGCTCCGGGTCGAGGCGCCGGACGTAGATCGTGGTCTTGCCCGCCTCACCGATGTCGGCCACCACGTTGGTGACCCTGGGCACGTAGGTGCGCGCGTTGAAGTCACGCTCCGGGCCCACGTCCTGCCACAGGTCCGGGGTGCTGTCCTCGAGCATCGGGCCGAGCGCGAAGCCCAGCGTGGGAAGGCCGAATGCGGCAGTGGCGATGCCGCCGGCCGCGAGCGCACCCCCCGTCATGAATCCCCGGCGGGTGACGGTCTCGCCCTCGAACGCCCCCGGTGTGCCGCGGTCGCTGGTGTACCGCGACTTGCGCTTGGGATTCTGTTTGGAGGGCGGTTCTGCCACGGTCGCGCGAGTTCCTGGTCCGAAGGATAAAGGCCTATCCAGTTTACGGCCGTGGGGCGGGCGGCTGACCATGGGCGGCGCGCCAACTGTCGGCCGCGCCGCCTTGGGCCCTGCCCCCCAGCCGCTCGGCGCTGGCCGCCCACAGGTCCTCCACCAGCCCGGGGCGGCCCTCGGCGTGGGCGCGCGCGGTGAGCGAGATCAGGTCGGCCAGCTCGGCCACGGCCTCCAGGTCGCCGGCCTCGGCCAGCCGCGACAGCCCAAGGGCGTAGAGCGCATCGCCGGCCAGGAGCCGGAGGTCGACGTCCATCCCGGCGTACGCGCGCGGCTCGCCATAGTGCATGAGGTACCCCTCATAGGTGGCCTCCAGCACGAACAGCCTGCCTGGGTCGGCCACCACCCCATCGAAGCGCCCCGGTCCCGGATCCGGGACCGCATGCTCCGCCAGCGCCGGCTCCGCGGCTTCGACCACTCGCGCCAGCGCACTCACCGCGCCACGGCCTCCAGCGCATCGCGCGCGGACGCCAGGGTGCGCTCCACGTGCTCGTCGGTGTGGGCCAGCGACGGGAACCACGCCTCGAACGGCGAGGGAGGCAGGTACACGCCGCGCTCGAGCATGGCGCGGCAGAAGGCGGCGTGCGCCTCCGAGCTCGCGCCCCGGGCGTCGTCGTAGTTGCGCACCGGCCCCTCGCGGAAGAACGGGGTGAGCAGGCCCGGAACCCGGTTCACGTGCAGTGCCACGCCCACCTCGGTGGCGGCCGCGAGCAGTCCCTCGGAGAGCGCAGCGGAGAGCGCGTCGAGTCGCTCGTATGCCGCCGAGTCCAGCAGCGCCAGCGTCGCCAGCCCGGCGGCGGTGGCCAGCGGGTTGCCCGACAGCGTGCCCGCCTGGTACACGTCGCCCGCGGGCGCCACGCGATTCATCAAGCGCGCCGGCCCGGCGTAGGCCGCGGCCGGGAGCCCGCCGCCGATGACCTTGCCCAGGACCGTCACGTCGGGGATCACGCCCTCGCGCTCCTGCGCACCGCCGCGCGCCACCCGGAAGCCCGTGATCACCTCGTCGAACACGAGCAGGGCGCCGTTGGCGTCGGCCCCCTCGCGGAGCAGCTCCAGGAACCCGTCGTCGGGCGGCACCAGCCCCATGTTGGCCGGGTAGGGCTCGGCCAGGATTGCCGCGAACTCGTGGCGCTCGAGCGCGGCGCTCACGGCCTCGGGGTCGTTCCACGGCACGATCACGGTGGCCGCCGCCTGGGCGGGCGGCACCCCCGGCGACGCCGGGATCCCGGCGGTGGCCAGCCCGGACCCGGCCTCGGCCAGCAGGCCGTCCACGTGGCCGTGGTAGGCACCCGCGAACTTGAGCAGCTCCACCCGGCCCGTGGCCGCCCGCGCAAGGCGGATGGCGCTCATGGCGGCCTCGGTGCCCGAGTTGACCATTCGCACCATCTCGGCGCCGGGGACCCGATCGGCCACCTGGGCGGCCAGCTCCACCTCGGCCGCGGTGGGTGCGCCGAAGCTCGTGCCGCCGCGTGCGGCCGCCGCCACGGCCTCCACCACGGCGGGGTGCGCGTGGCCGGCTATCAGCGGCCCCCACGAGCACATCCAGTCCACGTAGCGGTTGCCGTCCACGTCCACCACCTCGGCGCCGGCGCCCTCGGCCACGAACACCGGGTTGCGGCCGATCGCCTTCATGGCCCGCACGGGCGAGTTCACGCCGCCCGGCAGCAGGCCGACGGCGCGGGAGTAGAGCTCCTCCGAGCGGGCCCACGAGGGCCCGGACGTCATGTGTGCTGTGCCTCCCAGCGGCGGTGGTCGTCGGTGAAGTACTGGAGGCGGATCTTCTTGAACTCGGTCGAGGAGTAGAGCGTGCGGCGATCGTCGATGCCGCTCTCCTCTGCGATCGAGTCGAGGATGGCGTCGCACTCCTCCTTCGATCGCCCGTGGGCCATGGTGAACACGGAGTAGGGCCAGTCCGCGTAGGTCGGCCGCTGATAGCAGTGGGAGATGCCGCGGAAGGAGGCCATCAGCGGCGCCACCTCCATGATCCGCTCCTCCGGCACCTTCCAGACGCCCATCCCGTTGGCGGAGAACCCGGCGCGGCGGTGGAAGAGGATGGCGGCCACGCGCCGCAGCGCCTTGCGCTCTCGCATTGTCTCCAGGTGGGAGAGCAGCTGGTCCTGGGACAGGCCCGCCTCGGCCGCGGCCGGCGCGTAGGGCTCGCGGACCACCGGCATGTCTCCCTGCAGCGCGCGGATGACCGCCACGTCGAGGTCCGTCAGGTCGATCGGGTCGGGCTCCATCGGGTCCTGCGCGGCGCCGGCTGCCGCCAAGTCCTTCGTGTCGCCCTGCATCTCCAGGCTCATGTTGATCTTGAACAGCTTGAGCGTGGGCAGCTGGCGCACCGACTCCGCGCCCGTGAGCTCGGTGAGCAGCGCCAGCGTGCCGTCCAGCCCGAGCTCCGAGCCGGGCTCGGTGGCGATGGTGAACCACATGTTGAAGTCGTGGTTGCGCAGATAGTTGTGCGACACGCCCGGGTGCGAGTTCACGATCTTGGCCGCCCG
Organism: uncultured Thermoleophilaceae bacterium; assembly: GCA_963755215.1. Taxonomy (GTDB): domain Bacteria; phylum Actinomycetota; class Thermoleophilia; order Solirubrobacterales; family Thermoleophilaceae; genus JAAYBF01. The sequence continues at coordinate 104,753 of CAVWIW010000010.1, read as the reverse complement.
GTGGGGGTTCTCTGGGTCCACCTTGGCCGCCACCAGCATCGACTGGTAGCCCAGGACCCGGGTGTCGAAGATGGGCGTGACCTGGCGGATGATGCGCTCGTCGATGAGGCGCTGGACGCGTCGCAGCACCTCGTCCTCCTCCACCTCGGCCAGGCCCGCCACGTGGGCGAATGGCCTGGGGGCCAGCGGGAAGCTGCCCTGCATGAGGTTGAGCAGCTGCTTGTCGAGGTCGTCCAGCGGCACCGCGGACCCGTCGCGGCGAGAGCGCACCTTGGGCACGGCGGCCGCCTCCCTCACCGAAGCCACTCTGCCACCTCCCGCGCGTGGTAGGTGATGACGATGTCGGCGCCGGCGCGGCGGATCGAGGTCAGGGCCTCCAGGATCGCCGCGCGGCGATCGAGGTAGCCCGCGGCGGCCGCGGCCTCGATCATCGCGTACTCGCCGCTCACGTTGTAGGCCGCAACCGGGACTCGGGTGGCCTCCTTCACCCGCCGGATCACGTCCAGGTAGGGCAGCGCGGGCTTGACCATGACCACGTCGGCGCCCTCCTCCACATCCAGCAGCGCCTCGCGCACCGCCTCGTCCGAGTTGGCGGGGTCCATCTGGTAGGTGCGGCGGTCGCCGAAGCCCGGTGAGGTGCCGGCGGCCTCGCGGAACGGGCCGTAGAAGGCCGACGCGAACTTCGCCGAGTAGGCCACGATCGGCGTGTCCTTGTGGTCCTCGGCGTCGAGCTGGGACCGCAGCGCGCCCACGCGGCCGTCCATCATGTCGCTGGGCGCGACCGCGTCGGCGCCGGCGCGGGCGTGCGAGATGGCGGTCTTGGCCAGCAGCTCCAGCGACACGTCGTTGTCCACAGCGCCGTCCTCGCGCAGCACGCCGCAGTGCCCGTGCGACGTGTAGCCGCAGAGGCACACGTCGGTGATCACCACGAGCTCGGGATGCGCGTCACGGATGGCGCGCACCGCCAGCTGCACCACGCCCTCGTCGTCGTAGGCGCCGGAGCCCTGGGCGTCCTTCTCCGCCGGGATGCCGAACAGCAGCACCGCCGGGACGCCGAGCTCGTGGGCCGCGCCGGCCTCCTCGACCGCGTGCGAGATCGACAGCCGCTCCACGCCCGGCATGGCCTCGATGGGCGTCCGGCTGTCGGTTCCGAGCTCCACGAACAGCGGCTGCACCAGGTGCGCCGGGGTCAGCTCGGTCTCGCGCACCATGTCGCGCAGGAGCCCGGTCCGGCGCAGCCGGCGCATGCGTGTGGCGGGAAACGCCATCGCGATCAGTCTAAATGGCTCGCAGGGGCCGTCCGGCGGGGAGGCCTATCCTCAGCGCGTGCGCCACCTGGCCGTCTCCGCCCTGGGCCGCGACCGACCCGGGATCGTCGAGCGGGTTACCAGGGTCCTGCTCGGCCACGCGGTCGAACGTGGAGGACTCGCAGATGGCGATCCTGCGCGGCCGCTTCACGATGACCCTCGTCGTGGCGCCCTCACGAGGGCACCGACGTGGACCGTCTGCGCAGCGACCTGGACTCCGCCGCAGTCGAGCTGGAGCTCGACGCGCTCACCGTTCACGAGGTGGCGGAGGTCCCCGCGGCGACCGCCGAGCCCACCCACCTGGTCACGGTCTACGGCGCCGATCACCCGGGCATCGTCCACGCCGCCGCGGCGGCGCTGGCGGAGGCGGGCTGCAACATCACCGACCTGAACACCCGGCTCGCGGGCGAGGCGGAGGGCGGCCTGTACGTGCTGCTGCTCGAGGCGGCCGTGCCGCCGGGCCGGTCCGCCGCGCTGGAGTCCGCGCTCGACGCCGTGGGGGCCGCCGAGCAGGTGGAGGTCAGCGTGCGCGAGCTCGAGCAGGACGCCCTGTGACGTGGCGGTCCGCGACGTCCTGCTCTTCCCCCATCCCGCGCTGAAGCTCGTGGCCAAGCCCCTGGCCGGGAGCCGCGAGGAGGCCGAGCGGGTCGCCCGGGACCTGCTGGACACGATGTCCGCCAACCCCGGGTGCGTGGGCCTGGCCGCGCCCCAGCTCGACGACCTGGTGCGCGCGGTGGTGGTGGACGTGAGCGAGCACCCGAAGGCGAAGACCTCCAACGGGCTGCTGGTGCTGTGCGACCCGGTGATAACCGCGGCCGAGGGCTCGAAGGTGGCGCGCGAGGGCTGCCTGAGCATCCCCCACCTGACCGCCAACGTCCGCCGGGCCACGACCATCGAGATCGAGGCGGTCACTCCTGCGGGCGACGCCGTGGCCATCGAGAGCGAGGGCTTCGAGGCCCGCTGCCTGCTGCACGAGATCGATCACCTGGACGGGCTGCTGTTCCTGGATCGCGTCGACTCGCTGGCCACCGACGTCTTCCGGCGCAAGAACTACAAGTAGGCCTGGATCACAGGGCGAAGCGGCGCAGCGCCAGCCGGCTGGCCGCCCCGAAGGCCACGAACAGCGCGGCCAGGTGCAGGAGCGGCACTCCGATCCCGCCGCTGTCGTTGAGCGCAGCGTCCAGCGCTTCGAGCGTCGGCTTGAACGGGAACAGGGCGGACACCACTCGGATCGCGTCGAACAGGGCCGGCGACACCGCTCCGGAGGGCACGAGCGCCAGGAAGGTGAGGGGCAGCGCGACCATCACGCACAGCAGTGACGCCGCGCGCACCTCGCGCGTGAGCGCGCCCACGGCCAGGCCCATCGCGGCGAACGCCAGCGCACCCGCGCCTACGGCCGCCACCCAGAGCGGGAAGCGGTCCCACTGCAGGTCCACGAACAGGCCCAGCCCGGCCAGCATCAACAGACACACCACCAGCGAGCAGAAGGCCGCCAGGCCCGCCTTCTCCAGCAGCAGCCCCGTGCGGGAGACCAGGCCGCGCACCAGGCGCATGAAGGCGTTCTCCTCCCGCTCCAGCGCCAGCGTCCCCGCGGCCAGGAGCAGCGTGATGAACATGATCGACACTGTCACCGCTATCGCCACGGCGAACTGGCTCAGCGGCGTTGCGTCGCCGTCCAGGGCCGTCTGCTTGACCCGCAGCGGCGAGCCCACCGACGCCAGCACGTCGTCCGAGAAGCCCAGGTTCTCGCGCGCCACGCGGGCGAAGTCGATCACCTCGTCCACGCGCTCGCGGGCCGGAGACCCCGCCGGCAGGTCGGCCTTGGCGGCCTGGAGGTTGCGCTCGGAGCGCTCCAGGCCGAGGATGTCCACCTCCCGGCCGAGGAAGTTGTACTGGCCGCCCGTGGAGATCAGGTCCAGGACCTCGAGCGCGGCCTGGGTGAGCTTCCTGGTGAGAACGGTGTTCGCGTCCTGGACCGAGGCCTTGATCGTGTCGCGCACGAAGTCCGCTTTCACCGGGTCCTCGGCGTTGTAGAAGAACTCGACCGTGGCGGGATCGAGGCCGGTCTGCAGCTTGCGCGTGGCGTCCTCGGGGATCACGAAAGCCGCCAGCACGTCGCCGTCGCGCACCTTCGCGATGGCCTCCTCCCGGGTGTCCACCTCGACCGGGTCGATCGAGCGCAGCAGCGGGCCGGCCTCCCGGGCGACGTCGATCCGCTGCCCGCCGAACTCCACCTCGCTCGCCGAGTCGGGCACGAGGTTCGCGAAGGCCACCTGGGGCCTCTCCGGTCCGCGCGAGAGCGCGAAGCCGATGAGGGTGGCGATCACGATCGGGTAGAGCACCAGCAGGGCCACCATCAGCGGCGACCGGCGCAGGATCTGCAGGTCCTTGAGCAGGAGCCAGCGCATCAGCGTGGCCCCACTAGTGACCCCGGGCGCGCAGGAAGGCCACGAACGCCTCCTCGAAGTCGCCGTCGTGGGCACCGCCGCTCTCGCGCTCGACCTCGTCCTCGAGGTCCTGCGGCGAGCCGGTGAAGATGAGCTCGCCATCGGCCAGCACGAGCACGCGCTGGGCGTGGCGCTCGGCCTCCTGGATGTTGTGCGTGGAGTAGATGACCGTGGTGCCGCCCGAGGCCAGGTTCAGCACGAACTCCCACACGCGCTCGCGCTGGCGCGGGTCCAGCGCGGCACTGGGCTCGTCGAGCAGAAGGATCGACTGCTCGCCCAGCAGCCCGATGGCGATGTTCACGCGCTGCTTGTTGCCGCCGGAGAGCTTGGATACCTGGTCGCCGGCGCGGTCGCGAAGGTCGGTCAGGTCCAGCATCCGCTGCACCTCGGCCTCGGGGTCCTGCACCGCCTCCAGGCGGGCGAACAGGCGCAGGTTCTCCTCCACCGTGAGCTTCCCGTAGAGCGCCGCCTGCTGGGGCACCCATCCCAGCTCGCTGGGCTCGCGGCTCACGGTGCCCGAGTCGGGCGGCTGGATGCCGGCGAGGATGGAGAGCAGCGTGGTCTTGCCCGCGCCGTTGGGGCCGATGATGGCCACCAGCTCGCCTCGCGCGGCCGAGAGCGACACGCCCCGCAGGGCCTCGCGCTCGCCGTAGCTCTTGGAGAGCCCGGCGGCCTCGAGCACTGTGGCCTACCCCGGGGGTGGCCTGAGCTGGCGCGGGCTCGGGCATCGTGGCTGCAAGGTAGCGGCGCGCGCGGGATGGGAGACTGCTCCGCGTGAAGCTCCTGTTCGTCGGCGACGTGGTGGGCGGCCTGGGCAGGCGCACCCTCGCGGCTCTGCTGCCAGGCCTGGTCGAGTCGCGTGGAGCCGACCTGGTGGTGGTCAACGGCGAGAACGCCGCGGGCGGCGTTGGCATCACCGAGCGGACGGCTCGCGAGCTGCTGGACGCGGGCGCCGACGCCATCACCCTGGGCAACCACGCGTACCGCCACACCGAGGTCTATGACTTTCTCGACCGCGAGCCGCGCATCGTGCGCCCCGCGAACTACCCGAAGGGCAGCCCGGGCCGGGGCCACACCGTGGTCGAGCGCGACGGCGTGGCGCTGGGGGTGGTCAACCTCTCGGGCACGGCCTTCCTGGACGCGGCGCGGTCGCCGTTCCCCGAGGCCGACGCCGCGCTGGCCGAGCTGCGCGGCCGCGCGACCCACGTGCTGGTGGACATGCACGCGGAGACCACCAGCGAGAAGGTGGCGATGGGCTGGCACCTGGACGGACGCGTGACCGCCTGCGTGGGCACCCACACCCACGTGCCCACCTCCGACGCGCGCGTTCTCCCCGGCGGCACCGCCTACTGCACGGACGTGGGCATGACCGGCCCGCGCGGCGGGGTGATCGGCGTGAAGCGCGAGCAGGCGCTCGAGCGGTTCCTCAAGATGACCGCCGTCCGCTTCGAGACCGCCGACGGAGGACCCGTGGCTCAACGCGGTGCTCATCGAGGCGGGCGAGGACGGGCGCGCGACGTCGATCGAGCAGATCCTGGAGCCCGGGCCCGGCAGGACTAGGCGAGGGCCGGCTCGCGCTCGCGTTCGGGCGCCGCAGCCACCGGGTCGTCGCCGGGGCCTCCGCGGAGCGGGGCGAAGAACGCCACCAGCACGAGCGGGGCGAACCACGCCACGTAGAGGTAGAACCAGTAGCTGACCCCGAGCTGCAGCGCGATCAACACCGCCGCCCGCCAGGGCCGCCACCTGAACCAGGTCGCGCCGCCTCGGCACGAAGAAGACCGCCACCGCCAGCAGAGCCGCGGCCGCCTGGGTCGCGCTCTGGACCAGCTCGATCCATCGACCTGGCCCCAGATGCTGAACGGCGACGGGCGCGAGGCCTGGTAGCCGATCGTGCGGTCATAGATCTCCCGCAGGCCGCCGTCGGGCACCAGCGGCAGGATGGCCGCCGCGATGACCGCCGCCGCGGCCACTCCGAACAGCGCCACGTCACGCGGGCGCCGCCCCGCACCACGGGCGAACAGCGGCAGCAGGCCCAGTGCGGCGAACTTCGCGCATCCGGCCAGGCCGATCGCCACTCCGCGATCCCACTGCCGCGGCCCCGCGGCGGCCGGCGGGCAGCGTCATGGCCAGCAGCGCCAGCACGCAGAACAGGCCGGGCAGCGTGTCGTTGGAGTTGGTCTGCAGCGAGAACAGGGCGTACGGGTAGGCCGCCCAGGCGAACCCCAGCGCCAGCCCCAGCTCACGACCCTCCCGACCTCGCCGCAGGCGCATGCCCAGGAGCACCAGGCCCGCGAGGGTCGCCAGGTCGAACAGGAGGGCCGCGCCGTGGGCCGCGGGCAGGTCGTCCCACGCGCCGCGCCACGGCATGAGCTGCTCGAACGGCACGTAGGCGAGGTAGGTCACCGGGCCGTAGGTGTCGCCGCGCGGGACGTCCTCGCTGAAGCCCGGCCCATAGATGCCCTTGCCGTCCGCGATCCGGTCGGCACCGAGAACGCCCGCGTAGCCCACGTCGATCACGTTGCTGTCCACCACGTTCAGGGCCACGCGGAACCCGACCAGCACTACGATCGCCGCGGCCAGCCAGGCCAGGGGGACCACCGGCACGAGCCGCTGGCGGCGCTCGCGCGGGCGGAAGCCGGTCCACAGCAGCCGGCCGAGCAGGTAGATGAGCACGGGCAGTACCAGGGGCGCGGAGATGCCCACCTCTCCACGGTTGAAGAACACGTGCGAAGCCGAGAAGGACAGCAGCACCAGCAGGTCCAGGTGCAGCAGCCGGAACGGCCGGCGCGGGTCGAGGAACGGCACGAGGAAGAGCACGCACAGCGGGATCCACACATACGGCGCATTGAGCTTGCGCCCGAAGGCTCCCTCGTAGCCGCGCGCCATGGTCCAGGCCACCTGGTCCCCCGTCCAGGCCTCGAGCACCGCGCCGGTGCGATCGTCGACCCGCGCCTGGGCGACCTCGCGGTCGCCGTCGAACCAGCTGACCTGCCAGCGTCCCGGCCCGCGCGTGTAGGCGGTCGGCGCAAAGCGCCGGTGGCGCGGGCGCTCGGCCAGCACCCGCTCGGCGCGGCCCGCGATCGCGATCGCCCCGCGGGCGCTCAGCTCGTAGCCCCGGGGCGGCTTGGTCTGCGACTTCGGGCGCTCGAGCTCCGGCCGCGCATCCGCTCCGGCCGGCGCGGCCAGCGCCAGGGCCGCCAGCGCGGCCACCAGGGCGAGGGCGAGCCTCAGCGGGTGTTCTGGGACCCGAAGCTCCACATCTTGTTCCCAACGAAGTTGAGCGGCGTGACGGCGAAGATCGAGATCGCCTGAGCCCCGATCTCGGGCGTGCCGTTGCTCACCAGCAGCTCGAGGATGCCGGCGGCGACGATGAACGCCCCCACGCTTACGGCGAAGAATCGCGGCGCCTGGAAGCGCCGCCGGCCGGAGCGCGCGGCGAACGTCCAGTGGCGGTTCCACCAGAAGTTGTTGGCCACGGCGACCACGAACGCCACCGTGGCGGCCTCGAGATGGTGGAGCCCCGCGACCTTCACCGCCAGGGTGAAGATCACCAGGTTCACCACGTAGCCCGAGCCGCCGACCGCGCAGAACTTGAGCAGCTGCACCCAGTTGTGCTGCTGTCTCATCCCCCGCCGCACGCGCGTGTGCACCCGCGGCCGCGGCTCGCCCTCCACGCCCGCCTTGCGGGTGTCCTCGCCGACCGGCATCAGGCGCGGCTCTCCGCGACCGGCTCCACCCCGAAGTGATCGAGCACCAGCGGCGTGACGTCCTCGATCGACCACTGCTCGCGCGCCCGGGGGTCGGCCGGGCCGATGCCGCACATGAGCAGCACGCCGAGCGAGTCGCAGCGATGCAGCGAGCCGTGGCTGCCGCCGCCCACGTGATCGTGGCCGCCCCAGTCGGTGAACTCGTGGCCCGGCATCGCCGACACGAGGACGTCGCCCGCCCTGGGGCATTCGAGTGCCGACCACAGCCGCCCAAGGGGCTCCGGATAGTCGTGGCTGCGCACCTGGCCGTCCCGAACGGTCAGGTCCAGCGCCGCATGGTCGCCCTCCACGCTCCAGGCGCGCCCACTGGCATCGGACAGGTCGCCGTCAGGAGCGAACCGCAGCTCTCCGCGCTCGCTGCACACCACCCCCTCGTCGCCCGTGCGGCGCACCACGAGGTCCACGCCCTCGACCTCCCGCAGCTCGTCGGCGATCCGCGGCGCATCGGCGGCGCTGCGGTCCTCGTCGAGCACGTAGATCTGCGCGGACCGCGCGCCCGGGCACACCGCGATCTCCGCATCGTCGGCCTCGGGGTCGGCCGGGAGCAGGATCCGCCGGCCGGCCAGCACTCCCGCGAGGTTCGTGCTCGACTCGATCAGGTTCTGCGAGTGGTCCGACATCACGATCACAGCATGGTCCTCCAGGAACTCCGATGCGCCGCCGGCCGCGTCCATCAGGCGGCCCAGCGCGCGGTCGGCCTCGGCGATCGACACCGGCTGGCTCTCCGGGCCGACGCGATGCGAGTACGTGTCGTTGTCGGGGAGCGAGAACAGGAGGAAGTCGAAGAGGTCGTTCTCCACCAGGTGGGCCCCGACGCAGCCGGCGTGCCGGTCGCGCTGACCCGGCATGCCCAGGGTGGAGAAGCAGCCCGTGCTCCGCGAGTCGAAGATGTCGGCGTAGAAGAGCTCCCGCGACCCCCACACAGCGTGCTTGAACTGGGCGGCCTCGGCGAGCCGCCGGTAGGGCGAGTCGCCCGACGGCTCGTGGCGGTGGCGCCCGCGATAGATCAGGTACGTGGTGCAGGCCGTGCGAAAGCCCGCGTCGTCGAGGTGCTCGTGAACGGTCTTGTGGTCCTGCGTCAGGTGCGCGAGATTCATGTTGTAGACCGTGTCGGTGAGCGACCGGAAGATGCCGAACGCCCGCGTCGCCGCGAACGACGAGCCGTACTCCACGTAGCGCTCTTCCCCGCGGTGGTACCAGTTCATGGAAGGCACGAGGTGATCGGCCGGACCGAGCCCCGTGGCGATCGCGGACGCGGCCACCGGCGTGATCGACGGGAAGGTCGAGACGCAGTCGTCCACGTAGGACCCGTCCTGCATCAGCGCCTTCAGCGCCGGCGCGCTGTCCTCGGCCACCGCGCGCTCCAGCGCTGCAGGATCCAGGGCGTCGATCACTGCCAGCACGGTCTTGCGAGGCTTGCTCACCGCAGGATTCGCAGGCCCGCGTACTTGCGCTCGCCCTGCTCGCGGCCACGCACCAGGAGCAGCACGAAGGCCGCCAGCGCGAGATAGGCCGCCGGCTCGAGGAAGATCGCCACCGCGGCGAGCACCAGGGCCGCCAGGTCCGCGTAGACAGTCAGGAGCCCCGCGGCGCCCGCGTCGAGCCGCCGTCCGGCTCGCTCCAGCAGGCCGCCGACGGCCGCCAGCGCCAGGGTCGCGCACACGGCGCCGGCCAGCAGCCCAGGTATGGCCGAGCGGTCCGCCGCCGCTAGCACTCCGGCGAACAGCAGCGCGCCGAGCACGATCGCCGCCACCGCGGTCGCCCGGGCCACCGCCTGACGGTTCGCCCCCGAACGTTCGGCTCCGTACGAGATCACCGCCAGTGCCAGCACGGCCAGCAGGAACCCGGGGCTCTCCAGGAACTGCCAGCCGGAGCCGTCGAAGTCGATGCCCGCGTCCGCGCGCGCCAGCGCGCCGGCGAGCAGGGGCGGCAGGAAGGGCCGGACCCCGGTCGCGCCGGCGAGGCCGGCGCCCTGGCCGATGTCGAATACGAGGCTGATGGCGTGCGGGGGCTTCGGGGGGACCGGTACGCTGAGCCGAGTGACGATAGACCACCGCGGGCCGTGCCCGTCTCCCCCGCGAGGACGCGCGGCGGGCGCGGCGAACGAGTCCCCATGAGCACCTCCCCCAAGCCTCCGTCGCGGTCCACCTCGCGCGACCTGGAGCGCTACGCGGGCCTGTTCGCGTCGCGAACGCGGGTCATGACCTCCTCCGCGATGCGCGACCTGATGGCCGTGACCGCCCGCCCGGAGGTGATCTCGCTGGCCGGCGGCCTCCCCGACACGTCGTCCTTCCCACCCGAGACCTTCGCCGCCATCACGGCCGGGATCGCACGCGAGTCGTGTGCCAAGGCGTTGCAGTACGGGCCCACCGACGGCCTGCGTGAGACCAAGGAGTGCATCGCCGAGGTCATGGCCGCCGAGGACATGACGGTCGACCTGGACGACATGGTGGTGACCACCGGCGGCCAGCAGGTGATCGACCTGGTGACCAAGACCCTGATCGACCCGGGCGACGTGATCGTGGCCGAGGCGCCCACCTACCCCGGCGCCGTGCCCGTGTTCAACGCGTATGAGGCGGACGTCGTCCAGATCGACATGGACGCCGACGGGATGCGGGTCGACCTGCTCGAGGAGACGCTGGACCGCCTGGACCGCGACGGCCGCAGGCCCAAGTTCGTCTACACCGTCCCGAGCTTCCAGAACCCCGCGGGCGTGACCATGTCGCTGCCGCGTCGCAAGCGGCTGGTGGAGGTCGTAGCCAGGCGCGAGCTCCTGGTGCTCGAGGACAACCCGTATGGGCTGCTGCGCTACGAGGGCGACCCCCTGCCGCCCCTGCTGTCGCTCGACGGTGGCGTATACGTGCTCTACCTCGGCACCTTCTCCAAGATCCTGTCGCCCGGCATCCGCCTGGGCTGGGTGGTGGCTCCACCGCCCGTGCTCGAGAAGATCAACCTGGGCAAGCAGGAGGCAGACCTGTGCACCTCCACGCTCTCCCAGCTGATGGTCCAGGCCTACTTCGAGCAGGGCCGCTGGGGCGACTACGTGGAGTCGCTCACCGAGCTCTACCGCGGCAGACGGGACACGATGCTCGACGCGCTCGCGGAGCACTTCCCGGAGCAGGCGGAGTGGACGCGGCCCGCCGGTGGGCTCTTCATCTGGGTCACGCTGCCCGACTTCATCGACACCACGGACCTGCTTGCGCGCGCGCTGCGCGACAACGTCGCGTTCGTACCCGGCTCGGCGGCCTTCCTGGACGGCCGCGGGCGCAACGCCATGCGGCTGAACTTCTCCGGCTCGGACGACGAGCGGATCCGCGAGGGCGTGCGCCGCATCGGCGAGGTGGTCAAGGAGCAGCTGGCGCTCTATGGCACGCTCACGGGAGCGGCGCCGGCCGAGCCCGCCGGTGCGAGCACGGCCGAAGCCCCCGAGCCCGAGCCGGAGGCCGGCGGTTCGGTCGTCGAGCTGCCGCGACCCGGGTCGCCGCGGCGGCGCGCCGGAGGCGCGTGAGCCGGGTCGCGGTCCTGAAGGGCGGCCGCTCGCTCGAGCGCCAGGTCTCCCTGCGCTCGGGAGCCCGCGTGGAGGACGCGCTCGAACGGCTGGGCCACGACGTGGTGGGCATCGACGTGGGCATCGACCTGATCCGCCGGCTGCGCGACGAGGGGCCCGAGGTCGTGTTCGTGGCCCTCCACGGCCGCGACGGCGAGGACGGGACGGTGCAGGAGCTCCTGGAGATCCTCGGCCTGCCCTACACGGGCTCCGGCGTCCCGGCCTGCTCGCGGGCGATGGACAAGGTGCTCACCAAGCACCTGCTGCTGGACGCCGGCATCCCGACGCCGGAGTTCTTTGCTTTCACCCAGACGGCGTTCCGCGAGCTGGGCGCCGCCGAGGCGCTGCCCGCCATCGAGAGCCGGCTGGACTTCCCGATCGTCGTGAAGCCCTCGAGCCAGGGATCCGCCCTGGGCATCAAGTTCGCGCGCACCGCCGCCGACGTGCCGGCCGCCCTGGTAGCGGCGTTCTCCTACGACGCACGGGTGCTGCTGGAGCGCCACGTGGAGGGCCGCGACCTGGCTGTCTCGGTGCTGGATGGGCCCGGTGGGCCGCAGGCCCTGCCCGTGGTCGAGGCGGTGCCCCGGGAGGAGGACTTCTACGACTTCGAGGCCCGCTACGCCATCGGGCACACCACGTTCGTCTGCCCGGCCGACCTCCCGGCGGGCTTGACGGAGCGAGCGCACGAGCTGGCGCTGGACACGTATCGGCTGCTCGGCCTCTACGGCTTCGGGCGCGTGGACCTGATGCTGGACGCCGACGGCGACCTGTTCGTGCTCGAGGCCAACCCGATCCCCGGCCTCACCGAGACCAGCCTTCTGCCGCAGGCCGCCGAGGCGGCCGACGTGGGCTTCGACGAGCTGGTGGGCAGGATCCTGGAGCTCGCGTTCGAGCGCGCTCACGGCGCACGCGCCTAGGGGCGGCGGCGCGGCGTCAGTCCGAGCCGCCGGCGAAGTCCTCCGGCGTCACGTTGTCGAGGAAGTCCTTGAACTTCTCCACCACTTCCTCGGTGTCCTCGACCTCGTGCTCGAACTCGATCGCCGACTCGGTGATCACGTCCTCCGCCGCGAAGATCGGGGCGCCGGTGCGCACCGCCAGAGCCAGGGCGTCGGAGGGCCGCGAGTCGATCTCCACCTCGCGGCCGTTCATTTGCAGCGTGATGGCGGCATAGAAGGTGTTCTCCCGCAGCTCGGTCACCGAGACCTTCGAGCACGAGACCTCGAGCTCCGACAACACGTCGTTGATCAGGTCGTGGGTCATGGGGCGCGGGGTGTTCGCCCCCTGGAGCTTCATGAGGATGGCGGCCGCCTCGGGATGGCCGATCCAGATCGGCAGGAACTTGTTGCCCTCGCGCGTCTTCAGCAACACGATCGGCTGCTTGCCGACCATGTCGAAGCTCACCCCGTAGATCACCATCTCGGTCATGCGCAAAGGGCCTCCCGACTCGCTCGAGAGAGGCGGTTCACAGTCTAGTCATGCGGGGCGCGGCGACCGGGGGCGGCGGAGGCGCCTGCGCGGAAGGTCCGTGCGGGCGGGCGGTGCGCTCGAGTGGGCGATCCTGGACTCGAACCAGGGACCTCGTCCTTATCAGAGACGCGCTCTAACCAGCTGAGCTAATCGCCCGAGTCGGGGCGATGTTAGCGCCCCTCGGTCAGGCTGCCCGGGCAGTGCCCGGGTCGCGGCGCGACACGATCAGCTCGGCGAGCTCCACCGCCTCCGCCGGGCTGGCGAAGTCGGCCTCGAGCCTGCAGCCGTCCCCCCGCGCCCGCACGCTCACCGGCCTGCCGAGCGCCACCGACAGCGTGTCTTCGGCCGCCGCGAGCGCCTCGGCGAGGTCCGGATGCACCACCACCCGGCCGTTGCGGCCGGTGTCCCGTGGACTGCCTTCCGCCTTGGCCCGGCGCTCGGTCTCACGCACCGACCAGCCGCCGTCACGCGCCGCCGCGGCGATCCGCTTGCGGCCGTCGTGGTCCTTGACCATGAGGACGGCGCGGCCGTGGCCCTCGGTGAGCGCGCCCGCCTCGATCATGTCCAGTACCTCGTCGGGCAGCTCCAGCAGCCGGACGAGGTTGGAGACGGCCACACGGCTGCGGCCGATCCGCTTGCCGACCTCCCCCTTGGTGATGCCGAGGTCGTCCACGAGCATCGCGCACGCGCGTGCCTCCTCGACCGGGTTGAGGTCGACCCGGGCCATGTTCTCGGCCAGCGCCAGGTCGAGCCGCTCCCAGTCGCCGGCCTCCCGGACCACCGCCGGAATCCGCTCGAGCCCCGCGAGCTTGGCGGCGCGCAGCCGGCGCTCCCCGGCCACGAGCTCGAAGGTCCCGCCCGGCACGGGGCGAGCGACAACGGGCTGCAGCAGGCCGCGGGAGCGGATCGACTCGGCGAGCTTCACCAGCGCCGCCTCGTCGAAGTCCCGCCGTGGCTGGCGCGGGTTGGGGGCGACCAGCTCGAGTGGGAGCTCGCGCAGGCCGGTGTCCGCCTCGCGCGACCGGGGCAGGATCGCCGCCAGGCCCCGCCCCATCCCGCGCTGGCCGTGCATGGGCGGATCGTGTTCAGGCACGGCTGGCCACCTCCTTCGCCAGCTTCAGGTAGGCGGCGGACCCGGAGCTCTGTGGCGCGTGCCGGATACCGGGAACCCCGAAGCTCGGCGCCTCGCCGAGCCTGACGTTGCGTGGGATGACGGTGTCGAAGACGAGGTCGGGGAAGTGCGCGCGTACCTCGCGCTCGACGTCCTGGGCCAGTCGCGTGCGCCCGTCGTGCATCGTCAGGATCATCCCCGCCACCGTCAGCGTCGGGTTGAGCTCGCGCTGGATGAGCGAGAGCGTGTCCAGGAGCCCCGCAACGCCCTCGAGCGCGAAGTACTCGGTCTGAACGGGCACGATCACGCGATCGGCCGCGACGAGCGCGTTCACGGTGAGCGGGCCCAGCGAGGGCGGGCAGTCGAGGATCGTCACGAGGAAGCGCTCGCGCACCGCGCCCAGGCGCTCGCGCAGGCGCGTCTCGGAGCCGGGCATGCGCGGGAGCTCGACCGCGGCCCCGGCGAGGTCGGGCGTGGCCGGCACCGCCCAGAGGTGATCGAAATGGGTGGGCTGCGCCGCGCCGGCGACCGTGGAGGCCCCGCCCAGGCAGTCATAGGCGTTTGGGGCCAGGTCCTTCGCCAGGCCGAGCCCCACCGTGGCGTTGCACTGCGGGTCGAGGTCCACCAGCAGCGTCTCGTGACCGGCATCCGCGACGCTCGCGGCCACGTTGACCGCGGTGGTGGTCTTACCCACTCCGCCCTTCTGGTTGGCTATCGCGAAGACCGTGCCCATTCCCGGCTCAAGGTAGAGCGGGAGGCGGTCGGAACTCGCCCCCCTGCGCGCTCTGTTCGGGGCCGAACGGCTGTCTCCTTCACGGCGAGCGGCCGCTTGCCGGCCATACCGGGGCGGCGCGGGAAGCGCTCCGGTGTCGGCCCGCGCTTGCGGAAGACGTGCAGATGGCGGTCGCGGGCGCCCTCGAACGGGCGCGCCCTGATGACGTTCAGGGGCTCCAGGCCCAGTATCGCCGCCGCCGCCGCGCCCGCACTCTCCTCCGCCTCGTCGCGGGCGCCCTTCCAGCACACGAGCACCCCCTCGTCGCGCAGCAGCGGCGCCCCGTACTCGGCGAGCACCGCCAGCGGTGCCACGGCGCGGGCGGTCACGGCGTCGTAGGCGCTCGCTCCCTCCCCCGCCGCCCAGTGCTCGGCGCGCTCGGCGAGCGGTCGCGCGTTCTCGAGCCCGGCCGCGGCGGCCAGCCGGGCGATCACGGCGGCCTTGCGCGTCGTCGCCTCCAGCAGGTCGACCGACGCCGCCGGCAGGGCGGCCGCCAGCACCAGGCCCGGGAAGCCGGCGCCCGCGCCCACGTCCGCCAGGCGCCCCGCCGTGGCCAGGTCTGCCACGGCGAGCCCGCTGAGGCTGTCGGCCACGTGGAGGTCGATGGCCTCCTCCGCCGCGCGAACGGTCGTCGGGGGGTCCGGCTCTGCCTCCAGGGCACGCAACAGGCGCTCGATCGCCCCGGGCGCCGAAGCCGGCAGGCCGTAGGTCGCCGCGAGCCCCTCGAGCGTTCGACGTGAAACGGTCAGACCGGGGTCGCCGGGCGCCTATGGAAGCCGGACGGGCGTCACGACCAGCCTGCGATCGGGCTCGTCGCCCTCGGAGTGCGTCTCGATGTCCGTGCGCTCCGCGGAGGTACATGTGCACGATCTTGCGCTCGAGCGCCCGCATCGGCTCCAGCTCGACCGGCTGGTCGGACCGCAACGCGTCCGCCACCGCCCGGTCCGCGGCCCGCTGCAGCGCCTGCTCGCGCCGCTCCCGGTAGCCGGCGGCGTCCACGGTCACCTGCTTGCGCTCGGCGTCGCCGCGAAGGGCGGCCCTCATCGCGATGTGCTGCACCGCATCGATCGTCGCTCCGTGCTTGCCGATGAAGAGGCCCAGGTCGTCCCCGTCCACGGTGGCGCGCAGTTCGTCCTCGGTCTCCTCCACCGTGACGGTCCCCCGCAGGCCGAGCGCCTGCACCACCCGCGTCACCACTGCACGCAGCCGCTCGACCGGCTCCTCCGGCAACTCGCCGGCGGCGGTCCGCTGCCAGGCTTCCACGTCGACCTCGCCCGTCACGCGGGTAGCACCCTCCGCCTCGCTCACGACCTCGAACTCCACGCATTCGATGGTGATGCCCGGAAACCGCGGCTCGAGCTCCTTCATCGCGGCCCACTTGGCCTCACCGGCCGTCGCGCCCTCGGCCGCCACGCTGGTGTCGCCCGCCGTGTGCCCGCTGGCGTTGTCGGGGTCGTCGGTCATCGCGTCGCCGCTACCGGCGGCGCCCGGAGCGCTTCTTCTTCTTGCGCGGCGACGAGGGCGGCGCCTTCGTCGCTCCGCCGCCGTTGCTGCCGTCGCTCACCGCCGCGGCGCCGGCGGGCGCGGCCTTCCCGCGCGCCGGCTTGCCACCGTTTCCGTCGTCGTCGGCGCCCGCCCTGCCCGTCTCCTGGAGCACCTGGGGCTTCGGGTACAGCTTGCGCACGACGAGCTGCTGGCCGATCGTCCACACGTTGGTGGTGATCCAGTAGACGATCAGCCCCGCCTCGAAGTTGACGATGAAGATCGTGAAGACGAACGGCAGCGCGAACATGATCCGCTGCTGCGTCTTGTCGCCGCCGACCATGGTGATGACGCTGGCAATCAGCTGCGTCCCCACGTAGAGGACGATCATGAGGGCCAGGACCAGCGGCTCGCCGGTGAGGTTCTCGGCGAGGTCGGGGATGATGAAGAAGCTCTCGTTGCCCTCGATCTCGCGCTTGAACGGCCCGCTGCGAAGCAGCTCGAAGAGCGCGATGAAGAACGGGATCTGAAGCAGCAGCGGGAGGCAGGAGCCCAGGGGATTGACCTTGTTCTCCTGGTAGAACTTCATCATCTCCTGGTTCATCCGCTGGCGGTCTTCCTTGAACCGCGCCTGGATCTTCTTCATCTCCGGCTGGAGGACCTGGAGCTTCTGCATCGACTTCACCGACCGGAAGGTGAGCGGCAGGATCAGCAGCCGGATCGTGAACGTGAGCAGGATGATCCCGAAGCCCCAGCTGTTCTCGCCGCCGCCGAAGACGTCCTCGGCCCAGAACGACAGGACGTCGTTGAGGACATCCAGGGCGGACTGAGGGATGATCGCTAGGGGCATGGGCTCATGCGCGCGGACGGAAGAGCGTCTGGTCCTCGACGAAGTCGACCCCGCCGTGGCTCCAGGGGTTGCAGCGTAGGAGACGCCACGCCGCGAGGATCAGCCCCCGCAGTATGCCGTACCTGCGGACCGCCTCCACCGCGTAGCTCGAGCAGCTCGGGTGGTACTTGCAGCGCTGCGGCAGCGCCGGTGAGATCGCGCGCTGGTACAGGCGCACCGGCGCGACGACCATCGCCCGCAGGGCGCTCATCGCTCCGGCGTGGTCGCGAGGCCGGCGCCGGCGAGCACCTCGCGCAGCGCCTCGGTCATGCCCGCTCCTCCGCGATCGGAGGCCAGGCGTCCCGCGTCGGGGCGGGCCACGATCGACGAAGTCGTGTCCGTCGGGAAGGGTCGGGGCCCGCGGCCCAGAACGCCTCGCGCAGCAGCCGCTTCACCCGGTTGCGCTCGACGGCGCCACCGACCTTGCGGCCCACCGAGATACCCAGCCGCGGCCCCTCGTCCCGGAGTCCCGCGCGGGAACGAGTACAGGACCAGGTAGCGGCTGGCGTGCGAGCGCCCGTCGCGGTACACGCGGTCGAACTCGCCGCTGCGCGAGAGCCGGCGGCGCCGGCGGCGAGACGGCGGGCCGTCGCCGGCGCAGCCGCCACCGCTACGGGGTGAGCCGGCGCCGGCCCTTGCTGCGACGGCGCTTGAGCACATGCCGACCGGCGCGCGTGCGCATGCGGGCGCGGAACCCGTGCGTGCGGGCGCGCTTGCGCTTCTTGGGCTGATAGGTCCGCTTCATGCAGAGGCGCCGTGGCAGCAGCGCAGTATAGGGACGCCCGTGGCGCGCGCCCGGCGACGCCCGCGAGGGCCCGCGGCGGTGGGTGCTCGCAGGTGCCATGAACGACTTCCTCGCGATTTGCGGCATCCCCGCCGTGCCCCCGCGGGCGGCCCGATCAGGCGCCGGAGCGTCTGTACACTCGCGCCTCCGAGGCAGCGCCGGCCCGGTGGCGGGAGCGCCTCTCTCACAAAGCCGAATCGCCTCTCGATCCTGCCTCCGGGCGGGGTCCGCCAGCCCTTGCGCGAACACCTCGAGCCCATCTGGAACCGAGTCCGCGAGGAGCTGCGGCGCGAGGTGCCGGACTTCACGTTCCACATCTGGTTCGACCCGCTCGAGCTCGCCGGCGCGGAGGGCGCGACGCTGTTCGTGCGGGCCCCCGACCACATCCGGACCTGGGTTCGCGACCGCTACCTGCCCGTGTCGCGCGGCCGCCAGACGTGCCCACCGCGCAGACGCCATCGTGGAGATCGTGGACCTGAGCTGGCGCCCAGGTCACCGGTCCGGCCCCCGCGGCGAGCGCGCACGGGGCCGTGGGCCTGAACCCGAAGTACACCTTCGAGCAGTTCGTGATCGGGAGCGGCAACCGCTTCGCCCACGCCGGAGCGCTGGCCTGTCGCCGAGCTGCCAGCCCAGGCCTACAACCCGCTCTTCATCCATGGGCGGCCGGGGCTCGGCAAGACCCACCTGCTGCACGCCGTCGGCAACTACGTCACGCGTTTCGGAGCCGGCCTGACCGTGCGACTCTCGACCGTCGAGGAGTTCACGACGGAGTTCGTGAAGGCGGTCCAGGCGCGGGACATGGGCGCCTTCAAGGAGCGCTTCCGGCAGGTGGACGTCCTCCTGCTCGACGACGTCCAGTTCCTGGCCGACAAGGCACGCACCGAGGAGGAGCTCTTTCACACCTTCAACGCCCTGCGCGACTCCGGCCGGCAGCTCGTGCTGACCTCCGACCGCAGCCCCGGCGAGCTCGACGGGCTCGAGGAGCGGCTCGGTGAGCGCTTCGGCTCCGGACTCGTCGTCGCGCTGGAGCCGCCCGACCTCCCGGTACGGAGGGCGATCCTCGAGAAGCGCGCGAAGCTCGACGGGATCGATGCCAGGCCCGACCTGCTCGAAGAGATCGCCGCGCACGTCAGCACCAGCGTGCGTGCGCTCGAGGCGGCGCTGATCCAGGTCGTCGCCTATGCCTCGCTGCGTGGCGAGCGGCCCACGCCCGAGCTCGCGCGGCGGCTGCTCGCGCGCCTCGGCCCCACGGGGCGCCGAGGCTCCACGGTCTCGTCCATCGTCGACGCCACGGCGACCCAATTCGGCCTCCAGTCCGCGGAGATCATGGCCCGCGACCGCAGGCCCGCCGTGGCGAGGGCGCGCAAGGTCGCGATGTACCTCGCCCGCGAGCTCACCGACCAGAGCCTCCCCGAGATCGGCCGCAGCTTCGGCGGGCGTGACCACTCCACCGTCCTCTCGGCGGTGCGGAGCGTCGCAGCCGACGTGCGTCGCGATCCCGAGCTGGCCCTGCTGTGAACAACCTCAAGCAAAGCCTCGGCGCGGCCCGCTGATGGCCGCTCTGGCTGCAAGAATCCACAGGTCGTCCGCAGCCCTCGGGTTCGCCGCGCCCGCGCCGAGCTGCCAAGTCATTCGTTGTCCACCTCTCAACAGCCCCTACCTCTTCTTCAAGACTGGATTGATCTCGTTGAAGCTCACCGTTTCCCGTGAAACGTTCCTGACGCAGCTCTCCGTCGTGGCTCGTGCTGCGTCCACTCGCAGCGCCATCCAGACGCTCGCCGGCGTGCTCATCAGGCTCGAGGATGGCCGCGCCGAGCTTCAAGCGACCGACACGGACCTCGGCATCCGCGCGAGCCTGGATGCAGAGATCGACGCGGAGGGTGCAGTCGTGGTGCCGGGCCGGCTTCTGCTGGACGTCGCCCGCTCGCTTCCCAAGGACTCGGTCTCGCTGGAGTACCGCTCCGTCACAGCAGGACGTGGAGGTGGTCTCCGGCTCTGCCAAGTTCCATCTCCGCACGCTGCCGATCGAGGACTTCCCGCGCCTTCCGGAGGCGGATCCGGACAGCGCGCTCGCCGTTCCGGCCGCCGCGTTCACGGAGACGATCGCGCGGGTGGCGCGCTCCGCCTCGAGAGACGAGACACGCCCGCACCTGACGGGCGTGCTGGTGACCGCCGACGGAGCGGAGCTGCGCATGGTCGCCACGGACTCCTACCGGCTGTCGGTGCGCGAGGCGAAGCTCGACCCGCCGCTGGCGGGCTCCCTCGAGGCGAACGTGCCGGCGCGGACGCTCCAGGAGCTCAGTCGCGTGGCGGCGGCCAACGGCACGGAGCAGATCCAGGTCACGGCGCTCGAGAACCAGGTCGTGTTCAGCGCGGGCGACGTGGTCCTCTCCTCCCGCCTGGTCGAAGGTCGATTCCCGAACTATCAGCAGCTGCTGCCTGAGTCCTACGAGCACGAGCTGCGGGTCGAGCGGGGCGAGCTGCTCGAGGTCGTTCGCCGCATGAGCCTCCTCGCGCAGAAGAACGCGCCCCTGAGACTGTCCTTCTCGGAGGGCGCCCTGGAAGTGTCCGCGCAGACGCCGGACGTGGGCGAGGCCACGGAGACCGTGCCGGTTCCGTTCAAGGGCGAACCATTGGAGATCGGCTTCAACCCGGAGTTCTTCCGCGACGGCCTCGAGAGCGCCGAGTCCGACGAGCTGGTGCTCAAGCTCATCAGCCCGCTGCGGCCGGGCCTGATCCAGTCGGGTGATGACGGGGGCTTCCGCTACCTCGTCATGCCGATCCGGCTGAACGTCTGACCGCGGGGAGCCCGTGCGGGTCACGACCGCCACGGCCACCGACTTCCGCAACTACGCGCGCGCCGATGTCGGGCTGGGGGAGCGGCTGACCGTCCTGGTGGGAGCCAATGGGGCCGGCAAGACGAACCTCCTGGAGGCGATCTACTTCGGCTGCACCGGGCGCTCCCCCCGCACCTCGGCCGACCGCGAGCTGGTCCGGCGCGGCGCCGAGACCGCGCGCGTGACGGTGGCCACCGAGGCGTCCGACGGTGCCGCCCACATGCTGGAGGTCGGCATGACGCCGGGCACGGCGAAGTCGATGCGGGTCGACGGCCGCTCTGTGGACAACCTGTCGAGAGAGCCGGAGCGGCCGCTCGTGAGCGTCTTCCTGCCCGAGCGCCTGGAGCTCGTGAAGGGCGCCCCGGCGGGCAGGCGGGCGCATCTCGACCAGCTCGTGGCGGCACTGTGGCCCTCGCGGGCGCAGACGCGCGCCGCGTACTCCAGGACGCTGGCGCAGCGCAACGCGCTGATTGGGCGCCTGCGGGCGGGCACCGGCTCTTCCGCCTCCCTCGACGCTTGGGACGCCGAGCTGGCCGGCCACGGCGTCGCGTTGATGGAGAATCGGCGCCGAGCCGTGTGCGAGCTGGCGCCGCTGTTCGCCCACGGAGCCGCCCGGCTCGGGTTGCCCGAGGACGCCGAGCTGGCCTACCGCCCGCGCTCTCCCGCGGCGTCGGCCGGCGAGCTGGCCGCCGAGTTGCGCGACCGCCGCGGTGCCGACCTCGAGCGTGGCTTCACCGCGCATGGGCCTCACCGGGACGACCTGCGCCTGGCACACGGCGGAGTGGCGCTGCGGACCTACGGCTCCCAGGGCCAGCAACGGACCGCGCTGTTGGCGCTTCTGTTCGCCGAGCGCGAGCTGCTGCTGCGCGAGCGCGGCAGCGCGCCCCTGATGCTGCTGGATGACGTCATGTCCGAGCTCGACTCCGCGCGCCGCGAGCTGCTGTCGGAGCTCCTGCGCGCGGACGGGCAGACCGTGCTGACCACCACCGAGCTCGACCACGTGCCGGGCGGGACTGGCTCGGGCGTGGTCGTGGTCGACGTGGCAGCAGGCACCGCGACCTCCCGCGACCACGCACAGGTGGAGCGGGCGTGAGGGGCGGGGGATGAGGCGCGCGGCGCCTCGGGGCCTCGGGCCGGCCATGGACGAGCTGACCCGCGGAGCCAGTCCACCAACCCTCCTGGCCCGCGTCCAGGCGTGCTGGGCGGAGGTCGCCGGCGAGGCGCTGGCCCAGGAGGCCGAGCCCGCGTCCGAGCGTGCGGGAACGCTCACGGTCGCGTGCCGGTCCTCGGTCTGGGCGCAGGAGCTCACACTGCTGGCGCCGGACCTGCTGGACCGCCTGAACACGGCGCTCGACGACGGTCGCGAGGGCCCCCTGACGGCGCTGCGCTTCCGGGTCGCCAGGGCGACCGAGAGCCCGGCCCGGCCGGGTACGGAGCGCTTGCCGTAACGCACGGAAACACCACCGGCGCCCAGGACGCCATTTTGTGCGTGTTTGCAGGCAATTCGTGGCGACCCGACCCGTCCGGCACGGGGGGTACTCTGCTAATGTTCTGAGCCGAAGTTTCGAGCGCCCCGACCCGCGTGCCGCCGCCGCTCCGGGCCGGGGCCTCTCTGTGTGTGAAGCCTGACGGAAGGGATCGCTTGCCGAAGAAGGACACGAAGAATGACCCGGCCTCCTACGGGGCGCAGGACATCACCGTGCTCGAGGGGCTCGAGGCGGTGCGCAAGCGGCCTGGCATGTACATCGGCTCCACGGGGGTCCGGGGCCTGCACCACCTGATCTACGAGGTCATGGACAACTCGGTCGACGAGGCGCTCGCCGGCGAGTGCGACCAGGTCGAGATCGCGGTCCACCCGGACAACTCCGTCACGGTCACAGACAACGGGCGCGGCATCCCCGTCGAGATGCACGCGAAGGAGAAGCGCCCCGCCGCCGAGGTGGTCCTCACCGTGCTGCACGCCGGCGGGAAGTTCGGCGACGGCGGGGGCTACAAGGTGTCCGGCGGCCTCCACGGAGTCGGCGTCTCGGTGGTCAACGCGCTGTCGGAGAAGCTCGAGCTGACCGTCTGGCGCGACGGTCACGAGTGGACGCAGAGCTACGAGCGCGGCGCGCCTCAGGGCGAGCTCAAGAAGGGCGCCAAGACCGACCGGCGCGGCACGCGGATCAAGTTCCTGCCGGACCTCGAGATCTTCGAGACCATCGACTACGAGCGCGACACGCTCTCCCAGCGTTTCCGCGAGATGGCCTTCCTCACCAAGGGCCTGCGGATCGGCTTCGCCGACGAGCGCGGCGAGGGCTATGAGACGAGCTTCAAGTACGACGGCGGCATCGTCGACTTCGTGCACTACCTGCACGGACAGGGCACTCGTGAGCCGTTGCACAAGAAGGTCGTCTACCTCTCCGACGAGACCGACGTCGGCGAGGTCGAGGTGGCCATGCAGTGGAACAACTCCTACCAGGAGTCCCTGCTCTCCTTCGCCAACAACATCAACACGCACGAGGGCGGCACCCACCTGTCGGGCTTCCGCTCGGCGCTCACCCGCACCATCAACGCCTACGCGCGCCAGAAGGGCGAGCTCAAGGAGAAGGACCCCAACCTCTCCGGCGAGGACGTCCGCGAGGGCCTCACGGCGATCATCTCCGTGAAGATCCACGACCCGCAGTTCGAGGGCCAGACCAAGACGAAGCTCGGCAACCCGCCCGTCGAGGGGTTCGTGCAGCAGGCCGTGAATCGCGGGCTGGCGGAGTTCCTGGAGGAGAACCCGGCCGAGGCGAACAAGGTCATCCGCAAGTCCGTCGACGCGGCGCGCGCCCGTGAAGCCGCCCGCAAGGCACGCGACCTGACCCGCCGCAAGTCCGCCCTGGAGAACTCCACGCTGCCGGGCAAGCTCGCCGACTGCTCCGTGCGCGACCCGGCGCTGGCGGAGCTGTTCGTGGTCGAGGGCGACTCGGCGGGCGGCTCGGCCAAGCAGGGCCGCGACCGCAACACCCAGGCGGTGCTCCCCCTGCGCGGCAAGATCATCAACGTCGAGAAGAACAGGATCGACAAGGTCCTCGGCAACAACGAGATCCAGGCGCTCATCACCGCCATCGGCACGGGCATCCGCGAGGAGTTCGACCTCGAGAAGGCCCGCTACCACAAGGTCATCGTCATGTGCGACGCCGACGTGGACGGCGCCCACATCCGCACGCTCGTCCTCACGTTCCTGTTCCGCGAGATGCCGGAGCTGATCGAGGCGGGCTACGTCTACCTGGGCAAGGCGCCGCTGTACAGGATCAAGAACGGCACCCACGAGATCTACATCGAGAAGGAGTCTGAGCTCGAGGAGATCCTGCTGCGGGACAAGCTCGAGAGGTTCGAGGTGTCCGATCGCGGCGGCCAGTCGTTCAAGCTCACGCACGCGCGCTGGCAGAAGTACGGGCGCCTGCTCAAGCAGTACGAGGGCTGGGCCGCCGCCCTGCGCGCGGAGTACGGCTACGACACCATCACGTTCCTCGAGGAGTCGCAGATCCTGGACGCCGGCGCCACGGACGCGGAGGAGGTCGTGAAGCTCGTCGGCAAGAAGGCCCCTGAGGGCGAGCCGTACGAGACGGAGCTGCTCACCGAGGACCCGGTGGAGCTGGTGATCCGCGTGGTGGAGCGCAAGACGGGCGCCGCCGCCACCTACTCACTGCGCCGCGAGATGTTCGCCCGCTCGGAGTACACCAACTTCGTGCGCGTCCACAAGGAGCTGGAGCAGCTCGCCGGGACGCCGCCGTTCTCGGTGGGGCTGGGCAAGAAGGAGGAGGCCGCCCTCTCCTTCGAGGACCTCCGCAAGAAGGTGCTGGAGATGGCCAGGGAGGGCGTCAACCCGCAGCGCTTCAAGGGCCTGGGAGAGATGAACCCCGACCAGCTGTTCGACACCACGATGGACGCCGAGCGCCGGACGCTCCAGCAGGTAACGATCGACGACGCCAGCGCGGCCGACCAGATCTTCTCGATGCTGATGGGCGACAAGGTGGAGCCCCGCCGCGAGTTCATCGAGGCGAACGCGAGAGATGTGACCAACCTCGATGTGTGATCCCGGCTGCAAACCGGCGCCCAGCGGCGTCCTCGGTCGCTCGCGTGCGGAGCACGCGTCGCTCCCTGCGTCCTTGCTGGTCTTGGTTTTCGCTCGGGATCCTCGGAGGCGGCTGGACAGGGATGAGGTGATCCGCTGATGGCGGGACTGGAGACCTTGTCCGGTGGCAACGTCGAGCCGCGCGGGCTCGAGGAGGAGATGCGCAGCTCGTACCTCGATTACGCGATGAGCGTGATCGTGGGGCGGGCGCTGCCGGACGTTCGGGACGGGCTCAAGCCGGTCCACCGGCGGGTGCTGTTCTCGATGAACGAGGACGGGCTCCAGCCCAACCGGCCCTATCGCAAGTGCGCGAATGTGGTCGGCGCGGTCATGGGCCGCTACCACCCGCACGGGGACTCGGCCATCTACGACACGCTCGTTCGGCTCACCCAGGACTTCGCGATGCGCGAGCCGCTGGTGGACGGCCAGGGCAACTTCGGGTCGATCGACAACGACTCGGCGGCCGCCTACCGGTACACGGAGGCGCGCCTGGCCAAGCTGGCCACGGAGATGCTGCGCGACATCGACGAGGACACCGTCGACTTCGTCCCCAACTACGACGACACCAAGCTCGAGCCCACGGTCCTTCCGTCGCGGTACCCGAACCTGCTGGTCAACGGGTCCGCCGGGATCGCGGTGGGGATGGCCACGAACATCCCGCCCCACAACCTGCGCGAGGCCATCGACGCCACGGTGGCCTACATCGACAACCCGGCCATCGACGTGGCGGGGCTGATGAAGCACATCAAGGGCCCCGACTTCCCGACCGGCGGCATCATCGTCGGCTGGCAGGGGATCAAGGACGCCTACGAGACCGGTCGCGGCCGGGTGGTCATCCGCGCCCGCGCGCACATCGAGCCGCTGCGCCAGGGCAAGGAGGCCATCGTCGTCACCGAGATGCCCTACCAGGTGTCCAAGGGCGACGGGCGGGGCGACGGCTCGGGCCTGATCAAGAAGATCGCCGAGGTCGTCCAGAACGGGAAGATCCCCCAGATCTCGGACCTCCGGGACGAGTCGGACAAGTCCGGCATCCGGCTGGTCATCGAGCTCAAGCGGGACGCGATCCCGAAGGTCGTCCTCAACAACCTCTACAAGCACACGCCGCTGCAGACGGCCTTCGGCGTCAACACGGTGGCGCTGGTCGACGGCGTCCCAAGGACGCTCTCGCTGCGCGAGCTGATCGGGGAATACGTCCAGCACCAGCGCGAGGTCGTGGTGCGCCGCACCAAGCACGAGCTGCGCCAGCGCGAGGCGCGGCTGCACATCCTCGAGGGGCTCCTCAAGGCGATCGCGGACATCGATGCCGTCATCGAGCTCATCCGCGGCTCGCGCGATCCCGACCAAGCGCGAGACGGGCTCATCGAGCGCTTCGAGCTCTCGCGCATCCAGGCCCAGGCGATCCTCGACCTGCGCCTGCAGCGCCTCACGGCTCTCGAGGCCGACAAGATCCAGACCGAGCACGACGAGATCGTCGAGCGGATCCGCGAGCTGCGCGAGGTCCTCGGCGACGAGCAGCGGGTGCGCGACCTGATCAAGGAGGAGCTGCTGGAGATCCGCCACGCCTACGGCGGCGACCGGCGCACGGAGATCACCCACTCCGAGGACGACATCGACATCGAGGACCTGATCGCCGACCAGCAGATGGTCATCGCCATCACCAAGTCCGGCTACATCAAGTCGCTGCCGCTGGCCACCTACCGCACACAGAAGCGCGGGGGCGTGGGGGTCACGGGGATGGACATGAAGGACGAGGACTACATCGAGCACCTCTTCGTGTGCTCGACGCACGACTACCTCCTGTTCTTCACCAACCGCGGCAAGGTCTACCGCCAGAAGGTCTACGAGCTGCCGGAGGCCTCACGCACGGCCAAGGGGCGCGCGCTGGTCAACGTGCTGCCGCTCCGTGACGGCGAGTTCGTCCGCGCCGTGCTCTCCACGCGCGACTTCAGCGAGGGCAAGTACCTGGTCTTCTCGACCAAGAAGGGCCAGGTCAAGAAGACCGAGTTCCTGGCCTACAACACACCGATCAAGGCTGATGGCATCATCGCGATCAAGATCCGTGACGACGACGAGCTCGTGGCCGTGCGCAGGACCAGTGGCGAGGACGACATCATCATGGTCTCGCGCTCCGGGCAGGCCGCCCGCTTCAACGAGGACCAGGCGCGGCCTATGGGGCGCGACACCGCCGGCGTGCGCGGCATGAACGTGTCGCGTGGGGACAACTGCGTGCTGGCGATGGACATCGCCCGCGACGACACCGAGCTGCTCGTGGTCACCGAGAACGGCTACGGAAAGCGGACGCCCATCGCCGAGTATCCGGTCAAGGGCCGCGGCGCGATGGGAGTCAAGACCATCCAGCTCACGGAGAAGAAGGGCGGCGTGGCCGGCGCCCTGATCGTGCGCGAGCACCAGGACCTCGTGTTCATCTCCCAGAACGGCATGGTCCAGCGCACCCCCGTCCAGGGCATCTCGCTGCAGGGCCGCCCCGCGCAGGGCGTGCGGGTGATGAACCTGCGCGAGGACGACACGGTCAGCGCGGTCGCGCTCGTGATGGAGAACGAGGCGGACACCTCGGCGGTCGTAGACGGCGACGTCGACGGGCTCGAGCCCATCGACGAGGTCCGGGGCGATGGCGTGCCTCCGGCGGCGCCCGCGGCAGAGAACGGCGCCGGCGGAGGGTAGAACCGCGACGTCTGCTTCAATGATCGGACCAGGGAAAGGAGGTGGTCCGAGCTTGAGTGACAGACATTTTGGGACCCTGGAGGTGTCCGGCCGCTAGACCGGATGCTGGACCCCGTCGAGCGGAGTCCAACCGTGGCACCGTCGGGAGTGGAGGCCGGTAGTGGTCCCTCCGGCCCGGGCGCTCTGCGTCCGTGAGGCCACCCCGATCTGGTCCAGAAAAGCAGCATAGGAGGGGCGCCCGAGAGGGCGCCCCTCCTGCGTTTGCGGCCAGGGGGCGCTAGGGGCTCAGCGAGTCGCCGGGGGCATCCCCGCCGGAGTCCTCGAGCGCCGCGATCCGGTCCTCGAGCTCGGTGAGGTCCTCGCTGGCGGCCTGTGCGTCCTCCGCGGCCTTGGCGGCATCGTCCTCCGCCGAGGACAGGCGCCCGGCCAGCTTGCTCACGTCGGCCGTCTGGGGCAGGTCGTCCAGCCGGCGCTCCAGCGCGTCGAGCCGACGCTCCTGGGCCGCCACCGACCGCTCGACCTCGGCGGCGCGGTCGGCGGCATCGCCGGCGCTTCGTTCGGCGTCGTCGTTGGAAGTGTCCAGCAGCGCGATGATGGCGACCGCAGTTGCGGCCACCGCCCACACTCCGGCCACCAGCACCCACCGCCGCAGGGCACGCAGCTCGTCGCGCGTGACCGGCTCGCGCTCCTGGTCGCCGGGCTCGGTGCGGGCGATGGTGGAGCCGCGGCTCGACTCCACGTCAGGCCGCCACCAGGTAGCGCTCCCAGGCGCTGGGAATGGTGGGGGCGGCCACATGGATGAAGATCGTGGAGCCCGGCGCCTTGGGCCTGCGCTTGGGGACCATTTTCGCCTGACGGGGGAGCCGGTCGCCCTTACGCCGGTTGCAGGGCGCGCAGCAGGTGACGATGTTGTCCCAGCCGGACCCGCCTCCCTTCGAGCGCGGGATCACGTGGTCCACGGTGAGGTTGCCGCGCTCCTGGCCGCAGTACTGACAGGTCCAGCGGTCGCGGGCGAACACCGCGCGGCGCGTAATCTTGCGCCGGTGGGCGTCCCGCGGGATCTTCACGTAGGTCTTCAGCCGGATGACCGTGGGCCGGGGGAGCGTGAGGCTCTCGGCGTGCAGCGCCCACTCGCCGCGCTCGAGGATCTCCGCGCGGTCCTTGAGCACCAGCACCGCCGCGCGGCGGACGGTGCAGACGTTGATCGGCTCATACGAGGCGTTGAGGACGAGCACGCGGCCGGATGAAGTGGAGCGCTGCCCGGGCCGGCCGCCCGGCAGCGCGCTCGTAGGGGCTGGCTCTACCTCACCAGCCCCCGATGCCGCTGGAACCGCTTGCGACGTGGCCGTCACGGTGCGGGCAGTGTAGCGAGGGGTGCGGGTCGGCCAGGGGGGTCCGTCAGGCGGGCCAGGCGGGGTAGGAGCCCAGCACGCGGAGGGTCTCGACGCGGCCTCGCAACGCGTCCAGGGCCTCCGCGACGTGGGACTCGGAGTCGTGGCCGTCGAGGTCGGCGAAGAACATGTAGTGGCCCAGGCGCACGCGGCGCGGACGTGACTCGATCTTGGTGAGGTTGATCCCGCGGCCCGACAGCTCGCCGAGCACCTCGACCAGAGCGCCTGGGGAGGAGTCGTTGAAGCCCCAGAACACCACCGAGGTCTTCTGCGGCCCGTCGCCCGCCCGAACGCCGCCGGGCTCCAGCGAGTCCGCGTGGGCGAGCCACACGAAGCGCGTGAGGTTGTCGGCGCGGTCCTCCACGCGCTCGGCAAGCACGACGCAGTCGTAGAGGTCGGCGGACAGCCTGGACCCCAGCGCGGCCCACGGCTCGCCCGACTCCCTGACCGTGCGCACGGCCTCGGCGGTGGAGGTGGCTGCGACCCGCTCGGCCTGCGGCATTCGTTCACGCAGGAAGCGGGCGCATTGGGCGGTGGCCTGGGGATGCGACAGCACGCGCTCCACCGCCGCGAGGTCGAGCGCGCGAGCGGCAAGCAGGTGGTGATGGATGGGGTGGACCACCTCGGCCGCGATCCGGACACCCTCGGCCTCTCCGGCCAGCGCGTCCAGTGTGGCGGCCACGCCGCCCTCCAGCGAGTTCTCGATCGGGACGACCGCCCGCTCGGTCTGGCCCTCCTGGACCGCCATCACGGTCTCGTAGACGGTGGCCCGTGGCTCGGGCGCCACGGCCTCAGGCGCCGAGGCCAGCAGCGCCTCCTCCGTGTAGGTGCCGGCGGGCCCCAGGAACGCGACGGTGAGCGGCACGGGCGCTCAGGCGCCCGCCGTGGCGGGCCCGTCCGCGAACGCGGCCTCCATGGCCTGCTGCTCCTCGGGGGAGAGCTCCAGCTGTGACTGGCCCTCCACCACGGGCTTCACGTACACGCGGGCGTTCTCGCGGTGGAGGATCGACGACATCACGACCCCTGACCTGTGGGCGTCCAGCAGCGCGATGGAGCTCGACTGGTGGCCGGACATCTCGCCGTAGGCGTCGTAACGCACGACCGACCGGTAGGCCACGCAACCGTCGATCCGGGCCTCCGCCGCCAGCATTCGAGCGTCGATCCCGGCGGCGTTCTCCTCCACCCAATCGCGCAGCTCGGTGAACGCCTGCTCCAGCCGCGCAGCGTGCTCCACGAGGTCGCGCCGGTCAGCGCCGCCCAGGACGGCCCGCTGAGCCGTGCGCAGCCCGCGCACCTTGAACGCCAGCACCAGCGCGAGCACCAGCGCCACGAGCGCCACGCCCCCGGCACTCAGGGCCACGATCCCCTCGGTCGAGGTCAGTTCGTCCACCGGCCGTGAGCCTATCGACGCGCTAGTTGGTGAAGATCGCGGAGAAGGAGCCCCGGTTGTTGTCGAGCTTCTTCTCGCCGGGGACGCCCTCGATCTCGACCACGATCGGCACGTTCTGACCGGTGGGCGGCGCGTCGGCCAGCGGGATCTCCACCGCCTTGGTCTCGCCGGCGGCGATGGTGTCGAGCGTCTTGTTGAGCTTGATGGCGTCGCCGCCGCGGCCCACGGTGGCGTTGACCTGCACGTCGGTCTCGGTGTTCTCGCCCTGGTTGGCCACCTGCACCACGAGCTGGAGGTCATCCGAGATCTTGACCTCGGGCGAGCTCCCGGGCTGGAGGGCCTGGCCGCCGAGGGTGGCGCCGGCGAGCCCGTTCCCGTGCAAGCCGGGAGCGGCGTCGCCGTCCCCACCGCCGGACCCGCCCAGCACGCCGACGCGGTCTGCCACGGTGGAGGGCTGGAGCCACGCGATGTCCTCGAGGAAGCCGCTCTCGGGCACCCGCTCCTCGCCCTGGAGGTCCTCCTCTCGGAGCGCTCGCTCGATGCCGGGCCGGACTCGGGTCTGGTAGAGCACGTCGCTGGCCAGGAAGTTCTGCATGCTGGCCGCGATCCCCTCGGTGCCCGTGCGCCGGGCGGCCTGCGAGGCGATGGCGTCAGGCAGCTGATCGGCGATTTGGCTGACGCCGGTCCGGCGGAATTCGAGCGTCTCCACGAGGTAGTCGTGGGCGCGGTTCATCTCGTCGGGGTGGTCGGTGCCGCGCGCCCGGTCCACGAGCTGGGCGGACTGGTTGCGGAAGGTGTTGAGCTGGTTCTCGATGTCCTGGTCCTCTACGTCCGGCTTGCGAAGCAGCTCGAACAGCCGCTGGCTCTCCTGGTCGGACTCCTGGCACCAGGGCGCCAACGTCGCGCACGTAGTCCTTGAAGGCGCGCTCCTTGCGGGAGTCCAGGCAGCCGCGCACGCCGAACACGAGCAGGAGCAGCACCACGACGCCCGCCCCAATGGCTATTCCCCTCCTTACTATGAGGGTCTGGCGATCGGTCGGAGGGCCCGTCGGAGGGGCACGCCGCCCAGATCGAGGGCGGGCTGCTGGCTGGTCCGGTTCGTCGAAGAAGGACAGGATCGCTCCTCGCTCCAGGTGTGGAGTATGACCGGCGCCGCGGTTGTCCTTTTGTCCCGTGGCCGCGGGGCAGGGAGACACCCCGACTGGCAGAACATGGAATCCAGATGAGAACGCCCGACAGGACCGCAGCGCCCGACGCCGAGCCCACGGCGCGCCTGAGCGCGCCCGCTTCTGCGGAACGGCTGGTGCTCGGGCGCTACCGCCTGGAGCGCAGGATCGGCGCCGGCGGCTTCGGGGTCGTCTGGCGGGCGCGCGACGAGAAGCTGGAGCGCCACGTGGCCGTGAAGGTCGTGCCGCGCGAGCGGGGCGCGGGCGAGCGGTCGCGGGTCGAGCGCGAGGCGCTGGCGGCGGCCCGCCTGAACCACCCAGGGATCGTGGCCCTGTACGAGTTCGGCTCCGACGATGAGGACACCTACCTGGTGTCCGAGCTGGTGAACGGCGCGTCGCTGGAGGAGCTCAGCCGCGAGGGCGCGGTGTCCGACCGCGACGTGGGCCGCATCGGCAAGGCGCTGTGCGACGCGCTGGAGCACGCGCACGCCCGCGGGGTGATCCACCGCGACGTGAAGCCCGGCAACGTGATGGTGCTGGCCGAGCCCGCCGCCGGAGCGGGGTTCGCCAAGCTCACCGACTTCGGGATCGCCCACCTGGCCAGCGGCGAGGACCTGACCGCCACCGGCGACGTGGTGGGGACGCTGGCCTACATGGCGCCCGAGCAGGCCGAGGGCCTTCGGGTCACCGCCGCCTGCGACGTATACGCACTGGCGCTAACCCTCTATGAGGCCTGGACCGGGAGCAACCCGGCGCGGGCCGCCAGCCCCGCGGCCACCGCACGCCGCGTGGGCAGGCCGCTCCCGCCGCTGGGCGGAACCCGCCCGGACCTGCCCCCGGAGCTCTGCGAGGTGGTGGACGCCGCGCTGGACCCGGAGCCCGGCCTGCGACCCGCGCCGGTGGAGCTGCGCGAGGTGCTCCACGAGGTCGAGAGCGACCTCGGCGACGAGGGCGGACTGGTGGAGCCGGAGACGCTCGAGCGCTTCGGGCTCACGGCGGTGCGGATGCGCACGAGGGTCCGGACGCTGCTGCATCGCCACGCGCCCGAGGAGGACGAGGCTCCGGCCGGCGGGCTGGCGCTGCTGACCCCGCGGATCGCCGCCGGTGTCGCGGCGGGGCTGCTGGTGCTGGTGGGTCTCGAGACGCTGGGCCCCTCGCCGCCGTTCTCGAGCGCTCTGGCCGGCCTGGCGGCGGGCGGGCTGGTGGCAGCGCTACCGCGTATCGGCTGGATCCTGTCGGCGCTCTTCGTCTGTGGCTGGCTTGGCACCCCCGAGGCGGATCGCCCCGGCACCGCGCTGGTCCTTGCGGCAGCCCTCCTGCCCACTCCTTTCCTCCTGCCGCGTGCGGGGACGCTGTGGTCGCTGCCCGCGCTGGCGCCGCTACTGGGCGTCGTGGCCCTGGCGCCGCTGTTCGTGGGCCTGGCGGCACTGGCCTCGACCACGGCGCGGCGGGCGGGGCTGGCGGCGGCCGGCTTTCTATGGCTGGCCATCGCCGAGATCCTCACCGGCGACACGCTGCTCTTCGGCCCGGCTGACGGCACGCTGTCCCCCTCCGCGTGGGAGGGGTCGGTGCTGGACGCCGCCGGGGACGCGCTGGCGCCGCTGATCTCCTCGCCCGCGCTGGCCCCGGCCCTGGTGTGGGCCGGCTTCGCGGCGGCGCTGGCGCTCATGGTGCGCGGCCGCTGGCCGGTGGCGGACATCCTGGGCGCAGGCCTCTGGGTGGCGGGCCTGGTGGCCGCCCACGGGGTGCTCGGCGACCTGCTGGCCGCAACGACGGAGCTGGATCGCGCCCGCGGGGCCGCAGCCGGCGCCGTGCTGGCCGGCCTGGTGGCGGTGACCGTGACGCTGATCGCTCCTCCGGTGCGGGGCGGCACTACCCTGACTGAGCCCAGATGAGCGTCCTCAGAAACCTCGAGGCCAAGCTCGGCGGCCTGGTCGAAGGCGCCTTCAGCCGCGCGTTCAAGTCGAGCGTGGAGCCGGTGGAGCTCGCCCGCAAGCTGGCGAAGGAGATGGAGGAGTCCAAGCAGGTCTCGGTCTCCCGCGTCTACGTGCCCAACCACTACCGCGTTTTCCTCTCACCGCAGGACCGCGAGCAGTTCTCGAGCTACGAGCCCGCGCTTCGCAAGGAGCTCTCGGACTACCTGCTGGAGCACGCCCGCGCGGAGCGGCTGGCCCTCACCAGCCGCCCGGCGGTGGAGTTCATGACCGACGATCGGCTCAGCCTCGGCGAGTTCGGCATCCAGGCGCAACTGCTCACGCCGCCCGAGGAGGAGGCCGCGCCTGCGGCCGCGAGCCCGGACGCGGCGCCATCGCAGGGCGACTTCGGCCACACGATGGTCTACTCGCCCGACAAGGCGGTGCGCCGCCTGGACCCCGAGCCGGTGGCGCCCTCGCGGGCCGTCTTGGCCGGCGGCGGTCGACGCCATGTGCTCAGCGGCAACCGGATCGTGGTGGGCCGCAGCCGCGAGTGCGACATCGTGGTGGACGACGCCAACGTGTCACGCCGTCACGCCGAGCTGTGGCACGAGGATGGCGACTGGAGCATTCGCGACCTGGGCTCCACGAACGGGGTGAAGGTGAACCGACGCCAGGTCGACAGGGCCCGCCTCAATCACGGTGACCGCGTGACGGTGGGCGTCACAGACCTCGACTTCGAGCTCGAGTAGGCACGCATGGACGATCCGCTGGCGGTTGCGCTCAAGTTCGGCTTCCTGGCCGTGCTCTACCTGTTCCTGTTGTGGGTCTCGCGTAGCTCTCTGCGCGACCTGGCACGGAGCCAGGAGGCGGTCATGGCCTCGGAGCCGGTGGAGACCCCCAGTGGGTCGCGCCGCCGCGACCCGCCCCAGGAGGGCGGGCTGCTCGGCGTCGTGCAGCCGCGCCTGGCGGTGGTGGCCGCGCTGGGCCACGAGCCCGGCACGGTCTTCGACATCGCCGAGGGCGCCACCCTCGGGCGCTCCGACCACGCCGAGATCCGGATCGACGACCCGTTCGCCTCCTCCGCGCACGCGCGGATATTCCAGCGCGGCGACTTCATGCACGTGGAGGACATGGGCTCCACCAACGGCACCTATCTGAACGGCCGCCAGCTGCGGGCGGCCGAGCGGCTGAAGGTGGCGGACGTGATCCGGATCGGCGACAGCGAGTACCGCTACGAGGAATAGGGATGGGTCTGCGGGTCGCCGAGCAGGCGGGGCTCTCCGACGTGGGCCGTCAACGCGACGCCAACGAGGACAGCTTCGTCGTGGCCACGCCGGTGTTCGCGGTGGCCGACGGCATGGGTGGCGCCCAGGCGGGCGAGGTGGCCTCCCGCACGGCCGCGGACGTGTTCCAGGCCGCCGGCGAGGCCAGCGACGGGACGCCGGAGGAGCGCCTGACGCGCATGGTGCGCGAGGCCAACCGGCGCATCTTCGACGAGGCGGCCCGGCACGAGTCGCTGCGCGGGATGGGCACGACGCTGACCGCGGCACTGGTCGAGGGCGACGCCGTGACGCTTGCGCACGTGGGTGACAGCCGCGCCTATCGCCACCGCGATGGCGAGCTGGAGCAGCTCACGCACGACCACTCGCTGGTGGCGGAGCTCGAGCGCAGCGGCCAGCTCACGGCAGAGGCCGCCGAGCACCATCCGCAGCGCTCGATCATCACCAGGGCACTGGGTCCCGAGGCCGACGTGGAGGTCGACGCGCACAGCCACCGCGCCCGCGACGGCGACGTGTTCCTCCTGTGCTCCGACGGCTTGACGGGCATGGTCGCCGACGACGAGATGGCCGCCATCCTGCGCTCGGCCGGCGGGCTGAAAGAGGCGGTGGAAGCGCTCGTGCGGGCGGCCAACCAGAGCGGCGGCAGGGACAACATCACGGTCGTGCTGTTCCGGGTGGTGGACGCCGGCGACGGACCGGTGTCCGAGGACACGCTGTCGGGCGAGGACACCGTGCACCGCGGGCTCACGGCAGACGACGTGCAGGCCGCCGTGGCCGAGCAGGAGCGCGCCACCACCGCGGCCACAACGGGCCCGCGGGCAGCGGCGGCGAGCACGGCACCGGCGCCGCGGGCGGCCCGTCGGTCGCGCCTGCGCCGGGTGCTCGCCACGCTCGCGGCCCTGATGGTGCTCGGGCTGGTCCTGGCAGGGGGGGTCGCGGCGGCGCGGCAGGTCTACTTCGTGGGCACCGACGACGCGGGCCTGGTCACGCTCTACCGAGGCCTCCCCTACGACCTGCCTCTGGGCGTGGAGCTCTACTCCGAGCAGTACGCCAGCAGCGTGCCGGCCAGGACCATCGGCAGGACGCGGCGCGAGCGGGTGCTCGACCACGAGTGGCGCAGCCGCGCCGACGCCGAGGACCTGGTGCGTCAGCTGGAGCGCGGCACGCTCGACACCGGGAGCACCCGGTGAGCGCCCGCACACGCGAGCTCTTCGGCCTGATACCCGTGTCGCTGCTGGTCAGCGCCGGGTTCGCCGCCGTGCTCGTGAGCCGCACCGAGGACGTGAGCGACGCCACCGCCACCTACGGCCTGGTGTTCCTTGGCCTGTGCGTGTTCGCCCATCTATTCATCCGGGCGCGGCTGCCCGACGCCGACCCCTACCTGTTCCCGCTGGCCGCAACCCTCGCGGCGTTCGGGCTGGTGGTGATCTACCGCATCGACGCCGAGCTGGCGCGCGAGCAGGCGCAATGGTTCGTGATCGGGTTGATCGCCTTCTGCGCCACCGTGGTGTTTCTCCGCGACCACCACGTTCTCGAGCGCTACCGCTACACGATCGCGGCGGTGGGCATCGCGTTGCTGGTCATGCCGCGAGTGCCGGGCATCGGCGAGCAGGTCAACGGCGCCTTCCTGGCGGTCAAGGTCGGGCCGATCCAGTTCCAGCCTGCAGAGTTCGCCAAGATCGCGATCATCGTCTTCCTGGCCAGCTACCTCCGCGACACGGGGGACGTGCTGGTGCGGGCGCGGCTGCGGCCCCTGCCGGTGGACCGGCAGGCGCTGCTGTTCGGCGGCGCGGCGCTGGCCGTGCTGGTCCTGGTGCTGGTCCTGAACCTGAGCACGGCGGGCGCGGCCCTCCTGGCCGTGTTCACCGCCTCGCTCGTGGCGATCCTGCGCGAGCGGCCGTCGCTCAAGCACTTCGGGCCGCTGCTGCTGGTCTGGGGCCTGGCGATGCTGATGCTGCTGTTCATCCGCGACCTCGGCAGCTCGCTCATGTTCTTCGGCGGCTTCCTGGCCCTGCTTTACGTGGCCACCGCGCGCCTGTCGCTGGTGGGGGTGGGCGCCACGATGTTCCTCGGCGGCGCCACGGTGTTCGCCAACAGCGTGAGCCACGTGCAGGAGCGCGTGGACATCTGGCTGGACCCGTTCGCGTCCGAGCGGGTGGATGACGAGGGCTACCAGATCGCTCAGTCCCTGTTCGCGCAGGCCGACGGCGGGCTATTCGGCCAGGGCTTCGGCCAGGCGCTGCTGGAGCTGCCGAGCGGCCAGACGATCCTGCCGGCCGCCCACACGGACCTTGTGTACGCCGTGATCGTGAACGAGGTCGGGCTGTTCGGTGCCGCGGCGCTGGTGATCGTGTACATGCTGTTCGCTGCGCGCGGCTTCAAGACGGCGCTGGTGGCCGGCGACGGCTTCTCCAAGCTGCTGGCAGCCGGCCTGACGGCCGTGTTCGCGCTGCAGGTGTTCGTGATCGTGGGGGGCGTGACGCGGGTGATCCCGCTCACCGGCGTGACGCTCCCCTTCGTGTCCTATGGCGGCAGCTCGATCGTGGCCAACATGGTGCTGCTGGCGCTGCTGCTGATCGTGTCCGACAGCGCGCGACAGGACCGCGCGCGGATCCAGGGCGGCCTGGTGTGAACCGGCAGATCGTGCAGCTGTTCGGGCTGTCCTTATTGCTGTTCGCGACGCTGGTGGGCTTCACCTCGTACTGGAGCGTGTTCGACGCCGAGGCCCTCAAGGACGAGCCCGCCAACCGGCGGCCGCTGATCGAGGAGCAGCGCATCCCGCGGGGGCTGATCCTGGCCTCCGACGGCACCGTGATCGCCCGCAGCGTCGGGCGCGGCTCGGGCGAGGCCAGGACGTTCACCCGGACCTATCCGACCGGCCCGCTCTTCTCCCATGCCGTGGGCTACTCGTTCATCGAGCGCGGGCGCGTGGGGCTGGAGAAGTCTCGCAACGGATTCCTCACAGGCGAGGAGAACGAGTTCGCGTCCATCTTCAGCCAGCTGCAGGACCAGGACCGCGAGGGCCAGGACGTGGTCAGCACGCTGGATCCCGGAGGGCAGCGGGAGGCGATCGCGGCGCTGGGCGGCCAGCGCGGCTCGATCGTGGCGATCGAGCCGTCGACCGGCCGGGTGCGGGTGATGGTGAGCATCCCGGACTTCGACCCCAACGATGTTCCCGGCGACTTCGCTCAGATCAACCGCGCGCCCGGGTCGCCGAGCTTCAATCGCGCCACCCAGGCGCGGTATCCGCCGGGATCCACGATGAAGGTCGTGACCGCGGCCGCGGCACTCGACAGCAAGCGATTCAACCCCGAGTCGGTGCTCAACGGCAACTCGGGCCAGCGCATCAGCGGCGTGCCGCTGGCGAACTTCGGGGGCTCGGACTTCGGGCCGATCTCCCTCACCGGCGCGCTCACCAACTCGGTTAACACCGTCTGGGGCAGGGTCGGCGAGCAGCTGGGCAAGGCGCGGATGATCGACTACATGGAGCGGTTCGGGTTCGGTCAGGACCCGCCGCTGGACTACCCGCCGGAGCAGATGACCCCGAGCGGCGTGTTCGACGGCGGCCGCCTGCTGACCGCCGATGACTCGATCGACATCGGGCGCGTGGCGATCGGACAGGAGCGGCTGCAGGTCACGCCGCTCCAGATGGCGATGGTGGTCGCTGCGGTGGGCAACGGGGGGCGCCTGATGCAGCCGCGCCTGACCGAGCGCGCGGTGGCCAAGGACGGGCGCGTGCAGGAGCGCGTGGAGCCCTCGGAGCAGAGCACCGTGATCTCACGCCAGGCGGCCGAGCAGCTCGGCCAGATGATGGCCCGGGTGGTGGAGGAGGGCTCGGGCACGGCCGCGGCCCTGCAGGGCATCCGTGTGGCCGGCAAGACCGGCACCGCCGAGGTCGACGGGGGCGCGGCCAACCAGGCATGGTTCATCGCCTTCGCGCCGGTCGAGCGGCCGCGGATGGCCATCGCCGTGACGGTGGAGCGCACCCAGGGCCAGGGCGGAACGGTGGCCGCCCCGATCGCCAAGCAGGTGCTGCAGGAGCTGCTGGGATGACCGAGGTTGCCGACAACACGCTGGTCGACGGCCGCTACAGGGTCCGTCACCGGATCGGGTCCGGGGGAATGGCCGACGTCTACCTGGCCGAGGACACCCACCTGGGGCGTGACGTGGCGCTGAAGATGCTGCACCGCCGCTTCGCCCAGGACGCCGAGTTCGTGGAGCGCTTCCGCCGCGAGGCCAAGGCGGCCGCGGGCCTGCAGCACCCGCACGTGGTGGGCGTATATGACCGCGGCGAGCACGAGGGCACCTACTACATCGCGATGGAGTACCTGCCCGGTCACACGCTCAAGGAGATCGTGAGCGCCGACGCCCCGCTGGACCAGCGGCGGGTGATCGACCTGGGCACGCAGATCCTCCAGGCGGCCGCCTTCGCGCACAAGCGCGGGATCATCCACCGCGACTTCAAGCCCCACAACGTGATCGTCGACGACGACGGCTCCGCAAAGGTCACCGACTTCGGCATTGCCCGCGCGGGCGCGTCCGAGATGACGGAGACGGGGTCGATCATGGGCACGGCGCAGTACCTGTCGCCCGAGCAGGCGCAGGGCCACGCCGTGACCGCGGCGTCGGACCTCTACTCGATCGGCGTGATGCTCTACGAGATGCTCACCGGCCGGCTGCCGTTCGAGGGTGACAGCGCCGTGGCAATAGCGCTCAAGCACCTCCAGGAGCCGCCGCCGCCGATGTCGACGGGCGACCTGAGCATCGAGCCCAACCTCGAGAACGTGGTCATGGGCGCCCTGGCCAAGGACCCCGCCGCGCGGTGGCAGAGCGCCGAGGACTTCGCCGAGGCGCTGGAGGCCTGCCGGCCGTACGTGGACGCTCACCTGGCCAACGGCCAGGTGACCCAGGACACGGCGGTGTTCGGCGGCGGTGCCGGCTCCGGTCGAGCGGCCCGCCGCGCGACCCGGAGGAGCCGCGGCCCGAGCGTGAGCGCCCGCGGCGGTGGCCCGCCGTGGCCCTGGCCCTGCTGGTGCTGGGCCTGATCGCCGTCATGGCCTTCGCGTTCACGCGCGAGGAGCAGAACGAGGTGCCGAAGGTCACGAGCCTCCAGCTGCCCGAGGCGCGTGAGCGCCTGGACCGTGCCGGCTTCGAGCGCGTGGAGGTTGAGCGTGAGCGCAGCCCGGCGGAGGTCGACCGGGTGCTGCGCCAGGACCCCGACCCGGGGAGCAGGCCGCCACCGAGGACCCCGTGAAGCTCATCGTCTCGGCCGGGCCGGGCAAGGTCCGGGTGCCGTCGGTCGCGGGACCCAGCTGGAGCTGGCCATACGCGAGTTGGAGAAGCAGGACCTGAAGGTCACGGCCGACCAGCAGGCCATCCGACATCCGTCCGGCAGGGGCTGGCCATCGGCACCTCGCCGCGGGAGGGGACCGAGGTCGACGCGCGGGTCGCGCGTGCGGCTGTTCGTGAGCTCCGGGCCCGGCAAGATCTCGGTCCCGGACGTGGTGGGCCTCACTCGCGAGGCGGCGCGAGACGCGCCTGACGCGCGAGGGCTTCGACCCCGATGTCCAGCGGCGGGCGGCGGACCAGCCCGAGGACGAGGTGATCGCCCAGTCGCCGGCGGCCGGCACTCAGCTCGACGACGGCGCGCGCGTGACCATCACCGTTTCCGAGGGCCAGGAGCAGGTGGACGTGCCGAACGTGGTCGGGCTCACCGAGGCCGACGCGCGCGGCGTGCTGCGCGGCGACGGACTGAAGATCACGGTTCGCGAGCGCGCCACCGAGAACGAGGAGGAGGACGGCCAGGTGCTGGACCAGCGTCCTGGGGCGGGCGTGGAGGTCGACGCGGGCGCGGTCGTGATCGTGATCGTCGGGCGCTTCGAGGCGCCCGCGGTCGACCCCAGCCCCACGCCGCCGGCGGAGTCGCCGTGAAGGTCGCCGTCCTGGGCGGCGGCGCCTCGGGCGAGCACGAGGTGTCGCTCGCGTCGGCCGCGGCCGTGCGCGCCGGCCTCGCGCAGGGCGGCCACGAGCCCGTCGCCGTGGAGATCTCCCGTGACGGCCGCTGGTCGGCTCGACGGCGAGCCGCTGACCCTGGAGCCGGGCGGCGGGCTGCTGGGCTGCGACGTGGCCTTCCCGGCGCTGCACGGCCCCTACGGCGAGGACGGCACCGTGCAGGGGCTGCTCGAGGCGCTCGCGTCCCATACGTGGGCGCGGGGGTGCTGGCCTCTGCGGTGTGCATGGACAAGGTGCTGTTCAAGGAGCTGATGGGGACCGCCGGCGTGCCGCAGGTCGCGCTATGCCGGCCATCCGCGAGGGCGACGACCCGGGCGGCCTGACCGACGCTGGGGCTGCCCGTGTTCGTGAAGCCCGCGCGCCTGGGGTCGTCGGTGGGCATCTCGAAGGTGTCCGCAGCAGGGCGCGCTCGACGCCGCGCTGGCGGCCGCCTTCGAGCACGACCCGCTCGTGATCGTGGAGGCCATGGCCGCCGGGATGGAGGTGGAGTGCTCGGTGCTGGGCGACCAGCCGCCCGAGCGTCGGTCCCGGGCGAGATCGTGATCGACGGCCGACTGGTACGACTACGAGGCCAAGTACGACGCCGGGCGGCATGGAGCTGGTGGTGCCCGCGCGGCTGCCGGAGGACGTCCGCGAGCGCGTGCGCTCGCTGGCCGTGGAGGTGTTCCGGCGGGTCGGCTGCGCCGGGATGGCGCGCGTGCGACTTCTTCGTCGAAGACCCCGAGGGCGAGGCCAGCGTGCTGGTGAACGAGCTGAACACCATCCCCGGCTTCACCGAGACCAGCGTCTACGCCAAGCTGTTCGAGGCGGCCGGCGTGTCGTACCCCGAGCTTGCTCGACCGAGCTGCTGGCGCTGGCGCTCGAGCGCCACGCGCGCGAGCGGCCTGCGCGCCCCGTGAGGGCGGTCAGCGCAGCAGCGTCAGCTCCTGGATCGCCGCCTTGTTGCCCTCGGGCAGCTCGGTGATCCAGAGCAGGTAGCGGCGGAACTCGCGGCCGGTGTTCAGCCGCGACGCGTCTCCCGCTCGGCGGCCTTGAAGTCGCGCGCTGACCTTGCGTCCAGCCCGCGATGTCGTCCGGCACGTCGTTGGCGGCGTAGATCGCGGCGGTGAACCCGGGCGTGGGGGTGGTCAGCGCACAGCCGCCGCGCGGCGATCGGCGAGCCGGCGTCCACGTAGAGGCCCACCCCGTCTTGTTCGACGCCGTCGAGCCCGTTGGTGTATCGCTCGGTGTCCCACTCGGTGGAGGGGTTGCCGTCGATCGCGTTCTGGTGGCGTCGTCGGACTCGCTGTCGTCGCCCTCGGGGTCGTAGTCCTGCACGGCGCTCGAGGCCAGGTCGACCTCGGTCAGCCCCGCCGCCGCGCGGCGCCGCCGTGTCGCCCGCGCCCTTCTCGGTGCGGGTGGCGAAGTAGCCGACCGCGCCGCCCGCCACCAGCAGCACCGCCACCACGGTGAGCACCCAGCGGCGCGGGTTGCGCAGCCGCACGCGGCACCATGTCGGCGGTGTCGCCGGAGAGCGCGCGCAGCACCGTGGTGGCCTCGCCGCTGGACTCCCCGGAGCGCGCGACCTCGATCGCGAGCGCGCTCCTCGAGGTCGTCCACCATCTCCGTCGCCGTGGCATAGCGGTTCGCGCGTCTCCTTGGCCGTGGCCCGGTCGACCACGGCCGCCAGGGAGGCCGACACCTCGGGACGCAGCCGCTGCACGTCGGGCAGGGGGTCCTTCACGTGCTTCATGGCCACCGCCACCTGGCTCTCGGCCTTGAACGGGACCTCGCCCGTGAGCATTTCGAACAGCACGACCCCGAGCGAGTAGAGGTCCGACTGCTCGGACACCTCCTGGCCCAGCGCCTGCTCCGGCGACACGTAGTCGGTGGTGCCGAGCACGCGGCCGGTGGCCGTCAGCCCCTGGGCCTCCAGCGAGCGGGCGATCCCGAAGTCCGTGACCTTCGCGCGGCCCTCGCCGTCGATCAGCACGTTCTGCGGCTTCACGTCCCGATGGACAAGGCGCTGGGCGTGCGCGGCCGAGAGCGCGCGGCCGATCTCGATCGCGTATGCCATGGCCTCCGCCACCGGCAGCCGGCCCATCCTGCGGATGCGCTCCTTGAGCGTCTCGCCCTCCACGTGCTCGAGCACGATGTAGGGCGTGCCGTCGTCCTCGCCGAAGTCGATCACGGTCACCACGTGCGGGTGCGACAGCCGCGCCACCGCGCGGGCCTCGCGGCGGAAGCGCTCGAGCTGGTCGGGGTCGCCGGAGAGGTCGCGGTGCATCAGCTTGATCGCGACCCACCGCTCCAGCGTGGGGTCGAACGCGCTGTACACCGTGGACATCCCGCCGGAGCCGATCTTCTCCTCCAGGCGGTAGCGGTCGTTGAGATGGGTGCCGATCACTTCTTGCATCTATTTTGCGGTCTCAGGTGCCCGTCCGCGTCCGCTACCTGACCGACCCTGCCTGCCCTGCCTCGCTGGGCGGCCGAGCCGCAGGTTCGCAGGCTCATGGTGGAGTTCGCCGCAGAGGTGTCCTGGACCTTGGTCATGGCTGGGCTCGCGCGCGACTTCCAGCCTCCTCACGATGCCCGGGTCGCGGGGTGGCTGGACGTGGCCGGCCGAGACGGGATGCCCGTGGACACCCGGCTCTGGGGCGAGGGACCGATACGGTCCACCTACCCGGCCTGCCTGGCCGTAAAGGCCGCGGCTCAACAGGCGTCCGATGGCGGGCTGCGCCTACCTGCGCCGCGTGCGCGAGGGGCATCATCTGCCTCCGCCGCAAGCTCGACACCACCGAGGCACTGGTCGAGGAGGCGCGCGCGGCCGGGCTGGACGTGGAGCGGTTCCGGATCGACCTGGCCTCGCACGCCACCCTCGAGGCCTTCGGGGCCGACCTCGAGCGGGCGCGGGGACGCGCACTGCCGCGACCTTCGTGTTCCTGGGCGAGGACGGAGCGGAGCGAACGGTTGAGAGCGCCGGGCTCCTACGCCGCAGCTGCGCGACGCGGCCGTGGCGGCCGGGGCCGAGCCGTCCGGTGCCCCGGCGCCGGGCGTGGCGGCGGCGCTGGGCCGCTTCGGGCGGATGGCCGGCGTCGAGGTCGAGGCCGTCTGCGACCTGCCGGAGCCGCGCGCCCAGGCCGAGCTGTGGCGGCTGGCGGGAGAGCTGCGGGCGCGGCCGACCCGGGTGCTCACGGGGAGGTTGTGGGAGCCGGCCTGAAGCCCTCGCCGTCCCGCCCCGCGAGCCGCGGAGCCCGGCAGCTCCACGATGCCGGCGCGGTCGGTGACCTGGCCGATCACGGCCGTGCCCGGGTGGCGCTCCGACAGCAGCGCAACCGCCTGCTCGGCATCGCCGCCGGGCACCACGCAGCAGAACCCGCAGCCCATGTTGAACACGTCGTGCATCTCAGCCGGCTCGATGCTCCCCCGCTCGGCGATCAGCCCGAAGATCGGCGGCTCGGGCAGCGGGGCGTCGATCCGGTAGCCGACGTCGGCGTTCGAGTCGCAGGAGGTTCAGCAGGCCGTCGCCGGTGATGTGCGCCAGCCCGTGCACCGTCGAGCCCCGAGGCCAGCAGCTCCCGCACCGCCCGCACGTAGATCACGGTGGGCTCCAGTAGGGCGTCGCCCACGCTGCGCCCCTCGAGCTCGGCGGGCGCCTCCGACGAGGTCGGTCAGCGCCCGCCGCGCCAGCGTGTAGCCGTTGCTGTGCACGCCGCTGGACGGCAGGCCCAGGATCGCGTCGCCCGGGCTTGGCCTCGGCTCCGGTCACAACGGCATCGAGGTCCACGAGACCGACGCACATGCCCACAAGGTCAAGGCCCCGCGGGGAGGGGTGCCCGCGGATCAGCTCGGGCACCACGGCCAGCTCGCCGCCCGGGATCTCCACCCCGGCGT
Source organism: uncultured Thermoleophilaceae bacterium (assembly GCA_963755215.1). Taxonomy (GTDB): domain Bacteria; phylum Actinomycetota; class Thermoleophilia; order Solirubrobacterales; family Thermoleophilaceae; genus JAAYBF01. Next base: position 60,531 of record CAVWIW010000010.1, on the reverse strand, counting down.
CCTCGGCGCCCGCCTTGAGGCCCCGGCCCGACCGCCTCCAGCACGCCCGTCCCGGACCTCCTCGACGGCGATGTAGTCCAGCACCGCGATCGGGTCCGCCCCGACGCAGATCACGTCGTTCACGTTCATCGCGATGCAGTCGATGCCCACCGTGTCGAAGCGGCCAAGCTGCTCGGCCAGGACCAGCTTGGTGCCCACGCCGTCGGTGGACAGCGCCAGCCCGGTCCGCTCGCCCAGGCGCAGGACGCTCGCGTAGTGGCCCGAGCCCAGCAGCGAACGCCGCTCGCGGCCTGTGTCGATCGTGCGCAGTACGTCCACGAGCGCGCGCCACGCCGCGGCCCGCGAGCCCGGTGTCCACGCCCGCGCGCGCGTAAGCGGAGTCGGTCATCGCGGTCATTCAACCGCAAGGCGTGGTCGACGGAGGGCTCCTCAGCGGCGCCGCACTGCCAGTGCCACGGCGTCGTCGGTCACGCCGTCCGCCCATTGGCGCACCCGCTCGTGCACGAGCTGCACCACCTCGGGCAGCGGCCTGCCTCCCGCGCCCGCCTCGGCGACGGCCTGCGCCAGCCGCTCTAGTGCCGAACATCTCGCCCTCGCGGCGCGCCTCCACCAGCCCGTCGGTGAAGCCCACCAGCATGTCTCCCGGCCCCAGCTCCAGCTCCAGGTCCTCGTACGCGGGCAGTGAGTCGATCCCGAGCGGGAGGCCGCGCCCGGGCGGCTCGCCGAGGGTCCCGTCGGCCCGCAGCAGCACGGGTGCCAGGTGCCCCGCGTTGGCGTAGCAGAGGCCGTCGTCTGTCAGGAAGCCCAGGAACGCGGTCACGAAGGTGTCGCTCGGCAGGCGGCTGCGCAGCATCACGTTGGCCTGCGCCAGGACCTTGGCGGGGCTCACGTTGTCCCAGCTGCGTGCCTCGACGAAGAAGCGGGCCATGGCGCTCAGGGCGGCGGTCTCCACTCCCTTGCCGGCCACGTCGCCCACCAGCAGGGCAACCGCCCCGTGGGGAAGGCCCCAGGCGCCGTAGAGGTCCCCGCCGGCCGGCTGGCGGGCCGCCGGCTCGTACAGCAGGCCAACCTCGTACTCGCCGAACTCGGGCAGGGAGTCGGGCACGAAGCCGCGTGTGAGCGAGCGCGCGATGCGCCGCTCGCGCTCGAAGTCGATGGCGTTGGCTATCGCGGCTGCGGAGCTTCGCGCCAGTCGCGACAGCACGTCGGCCTCGTGCTGCCCGAACGGCCGGTCGCCCAGGCGCGTCGCGGAGAGCACGCCGAACAGGCGCGGGCCCAGCGCGATCGGCACGTGAAGCGAGGGCGTGGGCCCGTCGTTGCGCTGCGGCAGGCGCGTGCGGGCAGCGGTGGCGATCAGGGTGGGGTCGCGCGCGGCTGACCGCGACGTCGTCCCGGCGGACACGCCGTCCACGAGCCGGCCCGAGCCCGGCTGAACGCGTGCTCAGCGAGGCGTGGTCGGCCTGGACCAGGCGCAGGGCATGCTCCACGACCTGCCGCTGTACGTCGGCCGGCTCGAGCGAGGCCGCCGTGTCCTCCGCCGCGCGCTTGAGCAGGGCCTCGTCGCGGGCGCGGGCCGATTCCGCGGCGATCAGCTCCGACCGCTCGAGCGCGAGGGCGGCCAGGTCGGCCAGTAGCGTCGAAGGTGTCCAGGTCGGGGCGGGTGAACGGCCTGGCGGCGTCGAGCGATGCCACGCCGAGCACTCCGAGCGCGCGCCCAAGCGGCGTGCGGACCGGCAAGCGATGACCGAGGCCTGCGCATAGGCCTCCCATACCTCGGCCGTGCGTTCCACCCCGCCGCCGTCGCGCGCCAGCCGCTCGCGCAGCCCGCGGGGCCGCCTCCCAGTCGCCCACGCGGGGAAGGAACAGGCTCCGGCCACGCTCCAGCGTGGCCTCCACCAGGCCCGGCAGGTCGTGGTCGTACGGATGCTCCAGGCCCGGGCCGATGGCCTGCTCGACGATCGGTGAGGCGAACCAGGTGGCGGCCGGCCTCACGTGGGTCCGCCCGGCGTCCACGATCTCCAGCACCGCCACGTCCGTCCGCGGGTGGTTGCGCAGGTGCTGCAGCAGCAGGTCGAGGGGGTCACCCGGCGGGCGACCCGACGGGGCGGTCGGGACGGTCATGGAACGCGATTCGGCCACCCGGGCGATCGTGTCCGTGATCTCCATGGGGTTCCGCGCCACCCTAGGCGCGATCCGCGCTCTCCGCCAGCCAGAGCCTGCCCGGGTGAAGCTACGCGGTCTCGGTGGCCGGGTCGGCCGGCCCCGGCTCGTCGCCACGATCGGTGGTGGCCGGATCGCCAGGCGGGCCCCCGCGCCGGCGGCGCACGATCAGGTACACGACGCCGATCACGATCGCCGCCGCCACGACGTAGTCCACGTAGTGCAGCGAGTCCTTCCAGTCCTCCCAGTTGTCGCCGGCCTGCTTGCCGATGTAGGTGAGCATGAGCACCCACGGCACGCAGCCCGCCAGCGTCAGGACGCTGAAGCGCCAGAACGGCATCCGGGCCACCCCGGCGGGAAGCGAGATGAAGGTGCGGATGATCGGGAGCATCCGGGTGAAGAAGACGGTCGCGTCGCCGTGGCGCTCGAACCAGCGGTCCGCCCATGGAGGTGGCTCTTCTTGATGTGGAGCTTCTTGCCGTGCTTCTCGAGGATGTCCACGCGCCCGTACCAGCCGACCGCGTAGGCGATCCAGGACCCCACGAGGTTGGCCACCGACCCCACGGCCACCGCGGCGAACAGGGAGTACTCGCCGTCCGACACGTTGAAGCCGGCGAACAGCATGGTGGCCTCGCTCGGCACCGGGATACAGGCCGACTCGAGCACCATCAACACGAAGATGCCGAGCAGTCCCAGCTCCGCGACGACGTCGGTGGCCACCTCCACGATGGGGTCTGTGATGGAGGCGACGAACATTTGAGAGCGAAGTAGGGTAGCGAGCCTCGACGTGCCTGTACCCCTGTTCGCCACCACCCTCGAGCCGCTCAAGCCGCGGCTCTCCAGAAGCTCGCCGAGGTGGTGGACGACGGGCGGTTCATCCTCGGGCCGGAGGTGGAGGCCTTCGAGACGCGAGTTCGCCGACTACCTCGGGGTGCGCCACTGCATCGGCGTGGGAAACGGCACCGACGCGATCACGATCGGCCTCCGGGCGCTCGGCGTGGGGCCCGGGCGACGAGGTGGTGTGCCCCTCCTACACCTTCTACGCGAGCGTCGAGGCCACCGTGAACGCGGGCGCGACGCCTGTCTTCTGCGACGTCGACCCCGAGACCGCCTGCGTCACCCCTGAGACGGTGAAGGCGGCGGTCACGCCGCGCACCAAGGCGATCATGGCGGTGCACCTGTTCGGCAACGTGGCGCCTGTGCCGGAGCTGCTGGAGCTGGGCATCCCGGTGCTCGAGGACGCGGCTCAGGCCGCCGGCGCCACGCTGGACGGCAGGCGGGCGGGCGCGCTGGGCGACGGCGGCAACGTTCTCCTTCTTCCCGTCCAAGAACCTGCCGTGCCTGGGCGACGGCGGCGCTGTGGTCACCGATGACGACGACGTGGCGCGGCTGGCCCGGCGCCTGCGCTTCCACGGCTCCGACGACAAGACCACGTTCGTGGAGGTCGGCTACAACAGCCGGCTCGACGAGCTGCAGGCTGCCGCGCTGCGGATCCTGCTGCCGGAGCTCGACGGCTGGACCGAGGCGCGCCGCGCGGCCGCCGGGGCATACGAGCGTGACGGGCTGGGCGAGCACGTGGCGCTGCCGCGGCCGGTGGCGGGAGCCGAGCACGCCTACCACCTCTACGTGGTGCGCAGCGAGCGTGCCGACGAGCTGGCCGGCCACCTCGCAGAGCATGGCGTCGGGGCGCGCGGCTACTACCGCGTCCCCGTGCACCGCCAGCCGGCCATGGCCCGGTTCGCCGCGGCCCGAGCTGCCCGGCACCGATGAGGCGGCCCGCACGGGCCTGGCGCTCCCGATGGGCACCGGGCTCTCGCGACGAAGCGGTCCGCGAGGTGGTCGAGCGTGCGCGTCTGGGTCGACCTGACCAACTCCCCCCACGTGCTCGTGATGGCGCCGCTGATCGAGGCCATGCGCGAGGACGGCCACGAGGTGGAGGTCACCGCGCGCGACTTCGCCCAGACGCTCGAGCTGTGCGAGCGCCTCGGCATCGCGCACACGGCGGTCGGCCGCCACCGCGGCGGGCGCCTGGCGAGCAAGGGGCTGGGGCTGGTCAGCCGCAGCGCGGCCCTGGCGCGCTGGGCGCGCCGGCGGCGCTTCGACGTGGCCATGGGGCACGGCTCCAACGACGTGACGGTGGCGGCGGCGCTGCTGCGCGTCCCGAGCGCCACGGCCTTCGACTACGAGTGGGCCACGGTGCAGCACAACGGTGAACTGCCGCCTGGCTCGGGCGGTGGTCGTGCCCGACGCCATCCCGCCCGAGCGACTGGAGCGCTACGGCGCCGGCGGGAAGCTGCGCCCCTACGCCGGCCTCAAGGAGGAGTACTACCTGGCGGACTTCGAGCCCGACCCGGCCGTGCTCGGCGAGTTGGGCCTTGACCCTGCGGAGCCGATCGCGGTCGTCGCGCACGCCGCCCGACGTATCGCTGTACCACCGGTTCGAGAACCCGCTCTTCGGCAGGGTGCTCGAGCGCCTGCGGGGCAACAGGCGGTGGTGCTGCCGCGCACCGAGGCACAGCGGCGCGAGGTCGCGGCGCTCGGCGGCCTCCTCGTGCCGAGCCGAGTGATCGACGCCCAGAGCCTGATCGCGTTCGCCGACCTGGTGATCTCGGCCGGCGGTACCATGAACCGCGAAGCGGTGGCACTCGGCACGCCCGTCTTCACGACCTTCGAGGGTCGCCTGGGCGCCGTCGACGAGGGGCTCCTCCGAGACGGTCGGCTGCGCAAGCTCGAGGATGCCGGTCAGGTGCGGCTCGAGAAGCGCCCGCTGCACGAGTCCGACCGGATCCGGCGCGATCCTCGCGAATTGACGAAACTCCTGCTCTCGGCCACAGAACGGTGAACTACCAGGATCACATCGTCGGTAAACGCCCGCCGCATCGGACAGGTGGTGGTCGATGCCTGCCTGATCGCGCTGGCCTACTACCTGGCGTTCGTGCTGCGCTTCGACGCCGGCATCCCGGGCCGCTACGAGGACCTGCTCGCCGGCACCGTCGCGTTCGTCGTGCCGGTCAAGCTCGCGCTGTTCGCCGCCTTCGGGCTGTACTCGAAGCTGTGGCGGTTCGTCGACCAGGCCGACTTCGAGTCGATCGTCAAGGCGGTCGTGGTCTCGAGCTTCGTGCTCATCGGGCTGCTGTTCCTGCTCACGCCCACGGACGCCGACCCGCCGCGCGGCGTCATCGCGCTCGACTTCCTGCTCACGCTGGCCTTCATCGCCGGCGCCCGCTTCCTGGTGCGCGCCGCGGTCGAGCGCCCGCTGCGCCAGCCGCTCGTGCAGCGGGCCGAGAACGAGGTCCTGATCGTGGGCGCCGGCAACGGTGGCCAGCAGGTGGCGCCCGAGCTGCGGCGCAACCCCGAGCTCTCGAGCGCCGTGATCGGCTTCATCGACGACGACCCGCGCAAGCAGCGGCATGCTCGTGTCGGGCTATCGCGTGCACGGGACCACCGACGACCTGCCGCGGGTGCTGGACGACACCAAGCCGGACGAGGTCGTCATCGCGATCCCGTCGGCGCCCGGGCGAGCTGCGGCTCAAGGTCGTCACCGCGTGCCGGGAGCGGGACATCCCGGTGCGCACGCTGCCCACCGTCTTCGAGCTGCTCTCCCGCGGCGCCAACCTGCTGCGCCAGGTGCGCGAGGTGCAGGTGGAGGACATCCTGGGGCGCGAGCCGGTGCGCATGGAGATCGACCGCGTGGGTGCGTACCTGCGCGGCCGCGTCGTGCTCGTGACCGGCGCGGGCGGCTCGATCGGCTCCGAGCTGTGCCGCCAGATTGCTCGCGTCCGCCCCAAGCGGCTCGTGCTCGTCGACCACGCCGAGAACAACCTGTTCGAGATCCGCCGCCAGCTCGAGGAGGAGCGCCACTTCGGTGCCCTCACAGCGGTGCTCGGCGACTGCAAGGACGCCACCCGCATGCGCGAGCTGTTCGAGGAGGAGCGACCCTCGGTGGTCTTCCACGCCGCCGCCTACAAGCACGTGGGGCTGATGGAGGAGAACCCGGTGGAGGCGGTGCGCAACAACGCCGTGGCGACGCGTATCGTGGCCGCCGCCGCGGGCGAGGCCGGCGTGGAGCGCTTCGTCCTCGTGTCCACCGACAAGGCCGTGACCCCGGCGACGGTCATGGGCGCCTCGAAAGCGCTGGCCGAGTGGGCGGTCGAGGCGGCCCAGAACCGCTACCGCGCCACGCGCTATGCCGCCGTGCGATTCGGCAACGTGCTCGGCTCCTCGGGCTCGGTGGTGCCGATCTTCCGCCGCCAGATCGCCGCCGGGCGGCCCGGTGACCGTCACCGACCCGAAGATGTCCCGCTACTTCATGACCATCCCGGAGGCGGTTCAGCTGATCATCCGCTCGGCCGACCTGCTGCCGGTGCGCGAGCCCTCGGCCGCCGCGCTGGAGGAACTGCGCGACGCCGCGCCGCAGGCGCGCACCTACGTGCTGGAGATGGGCGATCCGGTGAAGATCGTCGACCTGGCGCGCAACATGATCCGCCTGTCGGGCAAGGAGCCCGACGTGGACATCGCGATCGAGATCGTGGGCCGGCGCCCGGGGGAGAAGATCCACGAGGAGCTGTTCGAGCCCGCGGAGCGCCCGCAGCCAACGCCCGGCCGAGAAGATCGTGGCCGCCGTGCGGCCGCGACTCGACCCCGAATGGGTCGAGAGTGCGTTCGCGCGCATCGAGGAGCTGGTGTACGACGGCGACGCCGTCGGCCCTGGCGGCGCGGTTGCTGAGCTGTCGGCCGAGCGGGCGCTGGCCGGGTCCGGCGCCCGCCGCCGGCTCAGGCGCTCCGGCCGGCGGCTGAGCCCGGCCCGTTCGAGGCCGCCGCCCGCACTACAGTTCACAGCTTCGGATCTATGGAGATCATCGAGCAGATCGGCTCCTACGCGGGCCTCGCGGCGATCCTCGGGCTCGCGATCATGTCGGCGCTCTACTTCTCGCAGGCGCGGGACGTCAAGCGCCTGCGCGAATGGGCCGGCCGCGCGCCTGAGCGAACCGAGGGGTGGAGCCGTACCCAGCAGCAGCGTGTGGTCGCAAAGCCCGTGCCCAAGCCACCCGGGGCAGCGCAACCGGGGCCGGGAGCCCAGCCGGCGGGCGCACAGACGGGAGCCCAGGGCGGCAAGCCGCCCGTGCCGCGTGCCGGGCGGAGCGCAGACGGCCGCAGCACACGCGGCCGCCGGAGCCGCCCCCGCCGTGGCCACCGGCCCCGCGGCCGCCACGCCCGCAGCCGCGCGAGCGGCCGGTGGCGGCACCGGTGTCGAGGAGCCCGCGGCCGCCCCCGCGGAGAGCCCCAACGGCACCGACGAGCAGGCGGCGATCTCCCAGGACACCGTGATCCATCCGGCGGCGCCGGGGGAGCCCGCTGAGTCCGCCGCCCCGCCCGCGCCAGGGGACGAGGACGGTCACGAGGCGGGCGCCGGAGAGGCCGCTGCCACCGATGCCGACGAGACCCCGGCGGACGAGCCCGGCGCGGGCGAGCCGCCCGCCGCCGCGGATCACGGCGCGGGGCAGGAAGGTGACGAAGCTGACCCCGAGGCCGAGCAGGAGGGTGAGGAGGAGGACGAGCCTGCGGCCGACCGGGACCCCGCGGCGGTCGAGCCTGCGGGTGCCGGCGACCTTCCGGCACCCGAGGAGTTCCACGAGCGCCTCCCCGAGGACGACGAGACGACGACGAGGACGACGAGGACGTGGCCGAGGAACCCCCGGCCGTGGTCGCGGCCCCCGTGCCTCCCAGGCGCCCGCCGGTGAAGATCGGGGCCGGCCAGCGGCCCACCGTGCCCGACCGCGGCCCGCGCGAGCCGTTGCTGCCCCCCTACGAGCAGAGCCGCCCGGGCGGGGCACTCGGCAAGGGCGCCAGTCCCGATGGCGATGGCTTCTTCTCGAGCCGCCGCCGCGCGCTACTTGTGCTCGGCGGCACCGTGCTCGGCATCGCGGTGCTCGCATTCGGTATCCAGCAGCTCACGGGCGAGGACGAGGGAGGCGGCGGCGGAGCCCAGCCGGCCTCGAACGGCGGTCAGGCCGAGGAGGCCGCCGGCGAGGAGCGCCCGCGGCGGGCCGCTGCCATCGATCCCGGCAAGGTCACCGTCGCGGTGCTCAACGGCACCACGGTGCCCGGCCTCGCGCGCCAGATCGGCGACACCGTCGAACGGCAGGGCTTCCAGCTGGGCACGATCACCAACTTCATCGACCAGCAGCGCGCGGAGTCGGTGGTGCTCTACGCCCCGGGCGCGGAGCGCGAGGCTGCGGATGTGGGCCGGCGGCTCAAGATCGCGCAGCGAGAGCCCATCGACGCCGAGAGCCAGGGCCAGGCCGGCGACGCCACCGTGGTCGTGGTGGTCGGGGCCGACAAGACCCGCTAGGTCAAGCGCTGGGCGCCAGCTCGCGGGCGCGCTCAGCCAGGTGCTCCACGCCCAGGCGCTCGCACTCCTGCGCGGCGGCGCCCAGCAGCTCCGCGGCGGCGCTCGGGTCGGTCTCCCGCAGGCGGAATCCCCCGAGCAGGCTGCAGCGCGCGGCCTCCAGGGGTCGCTCGAGCTCCGTCCACGCGACGGCGGCCTCCGCCAACGTCCCCGCGCCCTCCGCCGGGTCGAGAGCCGTGGCGCCGCGCGCCTCCAGCGCGGCTGCGCGGCCGATCGGGTAGTGCAGCCGCTCCGCGAGCCCCTCGGCCTCGGCTGCCGACTCGCGCGCCTGCTCGTCACGCCCGGCGAGCGCCAGCACCACCGCGCGGGTGGCCGTGGCCTGCACCGACTGAGCCGCCAGGCCGGCGCGCTCGCAGACGTCGATGGCCTGCCCCAGCGCCGTCACGGCGTCGGCGTGCGCACCCTTGTCCCGCAGGGTCAGGGCCAGGCCATAGAGCGCCTGGAACGACAGCTCGGACCAGCCAACCTGCTCCGCCAGCTCGTAGGCGCTGCGGAAGCGCTCCTCGGCGCGATCCAACCGGCCCTCCCTCCAGCGCAGAAGGCCGCGGAGCGCATACGGGAGGCAGAGCTTGCTCACCAGGCCCTCGCGCTCGGCCAGGTCGGCGCTGGCATCCGTGGACAGCGCCACGGCGTCCCAGTCGGCCCGGTAGGCGGCCAGCTGCGCCACGGCGGAGTGCAGCTCCACCTGGCTGGGAAGGTCGCCCACCTGCTGCGCCAGCTCGAGGGCCTCGCCGTAGGCGTCCCCGGCCGCGCGCGCGTCGGCCTCCGAGATCTCCAGGTGGCGGCCGAGGGCCAGCAGCGCCAGGATCGTCTCGCCATGGTCTGAGCCGCGCGCGAGCTCCACGGAGCGCTCGAGGTTCGAGCGCGCCTTCTCGGTGTCGCCGATGCGCCCGAAGACCCGGCCGAAGATGCCGTGAGCGCGCGATGCGGCGCGGGTCTCGCCCAGGCGCTCCGCCAGCCGCAGCGCCTTCTCGGAGGCGTAGATGGCGAGCATGTTGTCGCCCGTCTGGAGGTAGAGCCAGGCGGCCTCCTCGTAGAGGCGGACCAGCTCCAGCCGCGGCGGGCCGTCTTTCAGCAGGTTGATCCCGCGCTGGTAGTTCTCGATCGCCGCCTTGCGCTCGCCCTTGACGGCCAGCCCGGCGCCGAGCTTGCGGTGCAGGTCGGCCACGCGGTCCAGGTCCTCCTCGCGGCGGTGGTGGTCCAGGCACTCGCCCCAGACCTCGATGGCGGCGTCGACGCGGCCGAGCCGCAGGGCCACGTCGCCTTGCTTCTCCCCGATCCGCGCAGCCGTGGCGTCGTCGCGGTCCCCCAGCAGCTCCAGGGCGTGGCGGTAGTGCGACACGGCCTCGGTGTTCGCGTACAGGAGCGCCGCCGCGTCGCCGGCCTCCTCCAGCAGCCCGACGGCGCGAACGGTGATCTGCTCCAGCTCACGCTCCTCCACTCCGCCCTCGGCTCCCAGGGCGGCGGCGCGGCCGTAGTGCTCCGCCAGCAGGCCCAGCATCTCGGCGGTCCTGTCGCCGGCGCGCTCCTCGATGAAGCGCCCGACCTCGAAGTGCTTGCGGCAGCGGACCGCCTTGGGGAGCATGCCGTACGCCACGTCGCGGATGAGCACGTGCTTGAACGCCAGCTCGCGCTCGCCCGCCAGGCGCGACTCCACGCGCGAGGCCAGGATGTCCTTGTCCTGCAGCGTCCGCAGGGCCGCCTGGAGGTCTCGTCCCTCCTCCTGGGCCAGGGGCTCCAGCGAGCCCTCCCAGAAGGTGCGCCCCACGACTGCGGCCTGCTGCACCAGCCGCCGCTCGAACGGGTCGAGCGCGTCGAGGCGAGCGGCCAGCACCGCCTGCACCGTGTCGGGCAGCTCCACCTGGCCGCCCGTGTCCTCCTCCTCGAGGCGGCGCACCATCTCCTCGGCGAACAGCGGGTTGCCGCCCGACCGCTCGGCCACCCGCGGCACGAGCTCGGCCCGGCCGTCTCCGAGCAGCGCCGCCACGAGCTCGCGGGAGTCCTCGCCCGTGAGCGGGTCCAGGAACTGCTGGGTGGCGTTGCGCCGCGCGCCGCCCCAGTCGGCGCGCCGTTCCAGGAGCTCGTCGCGGGCCAGGCAGAGCAGCAGCAGCGGCGCGCGCACCCACCGCGCCAGGTGCTCGATGGCGTCCAGCATGCCGTCATCCGCCCAGTGGATGTCCTCGAACGCCAGGATCAGGGGCCGCCGGGCCGCCGAAGCCTCGATCACGGTGCGCAGCGAGGAGAAGAAGGCGTCGCGCATGCGCTCGGGGTCGCCCTCGCCGCCCGGCGTGTGCTCCGGCGGCACGTCGAAGCCCAGCGACCGCCCGATCTGCCCGGCGCGACGCTCCGGCTTCTCCTCGGCGTCGCCCACCGTGTCCCGGACGTACCCGCACAGCTTGGCCCACGCCTCCTCGGAGCTGTCGGAGTCCACGATGTCCGCCTCGCCGCGCACGACCTCGCCGAGCGCCCAGTAGACGATTCCCGACCCATACGGCAGGCAGCGCCCCGTGCGCAGCCTGGCGTCCGGGTGGCTGGCGGCCGCGCGGCGCTCGAGCTCGCGCAGCAGCCGCGACTTGCCCACGCCGGCCTCGCCGACGATCGTGACCATGTGCGGGCTGTCCTCGCGCGCCACTCGCGCCAGCACCGCCTCGAGCGCGCTCAGCTCCTGCTCGCGGCCCATCAGCGGCGACTCCACCGACGCCGGCCGGCGCGCCGCGTGAGCCGCGATCAGGCCGGTGGCCTCCCACGCCGGCACCGGCTCCGCCTTGCCCTTCAGCGTCAGCGCCTGCAGCTTGCGATAGCGGACCGCCCTCTGGGTGGCGCGCACGGTGCGCTCGCCCACGGTCACCGCTCCGGGGCGCCCGGCCGACTGCAGGCGCGACGCCACGTTCACGGTGTCGCCGGTAACGGTGTAGCTCGCGCCGATCGAGCCGGTCATGACCTCGCCCGTGTTGATGCCCACGCGCAGGGCGAACGTGGACCCGGTGGGCGCCCAGTGGTTGATCTCGGCCATGGCGTCCTGCATCGAGAGCGCGGCGCGGACGGCTCGCTCCTCGTCGTCCTCGTGGGCCACCGGCGCGCCGAACAGCGCCATCACGTTGTCGCCGATGTACTTGTCCACCGTGCCGCCGAAGCGGGTGACCTCGTCACCCAGGCGCCGCAGTGAGCGATCCACCAGCGACTTGACCGCCTCCGGGTCCATCCGCTCGGCCACCGCGGTATAGCCGGACAGGTCGGCGAACAGCACCGTGACCTGCCGCCGCTCCTCCGGCAGCGCGGGCGCAGCGGTGGGCGTGGGCCCGCCTGGTGTCGCCGAGCTATCGAACGCGGTGCCGCAGGCCATGCAGAAGCGGGCGGACTCGGGAGCGGGCTCCCCACAGTTCTGGCAGCGCCGTTCCAGCGCCGACCCACACGACATGCAGAAGCGCGCGTGCGCCGGGTTCTCGGTGCCGCACGAAGGGCACGGAGACGGTTGGGCCATGAGAGAAAAGATACGCGGCTTTGGTGCTCGATTGTCGGTCATCGGTGCTCGGCAGCGACCTCGGGAGAGACCGAGCACCGAGCACCGAGCACCGCAGTTACGCGTAGATGCCCGCCGCCCGATTGGCTGCCGCCACCTCGGCCAGGCGCTCGCGGTCGACGACCGTGACCACGCGTCCCCCAATCTCCGTCGTGGCACCGTCGTATGGCGGATACCAGAAGGCGCGAATTCGGCGGTCAACGAGCTCGGGCGGGTCGTCGCGCCCCACGCGCCGCGACGTCTCGAACTCCTCGCGGGTCACGTAGCGCCCCTGGCCCTGAGGCGTGCGCGGGAGCTGGTCGCCCGCCAGCGCGGAGTCCACCACGTCGCCGAAGACCGCCAGCAGCCGCTCCTGGCTGTGGAGGTCCAGCGACAGGGCCGTCTCGCCCTCGCGGTCGATCGGGAATCGGTCCACGCGAACCAGGTCGCCGGTGTCGAACTCGGCGTCCACGTGGTGGGCCGACACGCCCCACTCGGGGAAGTCCTCGAGGATCGCGATGTTGAAGCCGCCAAGGCCGCGCATATCCGGCAGCGGCGCAGGGTGGAAGTTCAGGCAGGCCACGCGCGCGGCGTCGATCAGCGGCGGCCGCAGCAGTCGCCAGTAGAGAAACGAGAGCACCAGGTCCACGTCGCCGAGGCGCCCGTCCGCTACCTCCTCGTACAGGTCCTCGTCCTGTGCGAGCCGCAGGCCGTGCCGCTCGGCCGCCGCGTCCAGGCGCTGGCCGGGGGCGGCATCGCCCGGCTCGGGAGGCGCGACCACGGCCACCACGTCCACGCCGCTCGCCACCAGGTGCTCCAGCGCCCCCACGGCGGAGCGCTTGTGCTTGCCGAGGAGGATGGCTTTCACAGGAGCTCCCTGTAGAGGGCGAGGGTCCGCTCGGCGATCCCGTCCCAAGCGAAGGGGCCGGCGGCAGCCGCACGCGACCGCTCCTCCAGGGCGGCCCGCGCCGCGGGGTCGGCCACCAGTCGTTCGATCGCCTCCGCCAGCGCCGCTGGGTCGCCGGGCGGCACCAGCTCCGCTGCCCCGTGGTCGCGGCCGATCTCCGCGAAGCCGCCCACGTCGGACAGCACCATCGCCTTGCCGAAGGCCAGCGCCGTGTACAGCACCCCCGACTGGTCCACGCGCCGGTGGGGCAGCACCACCAGGTCGGCGCGGCGGAAGAAGGCCGGCAGCTCGGCATCTGTCACGAAGCGGTCCACGAAGCGCACCCGTCCGCGCGCCTGCGCCGCGGCGGCCTTGAGCGGCTCGACGGCCATCCAGGGCCGGCCGACCACCCACAGCTCGGCACCCTGGACATCGCGGAAGGCGTCCACCAGCACGTCGATCCCCTTGTACGGCCGCAGCACCCCGAAGCTGAGCACCACCGGTCCCTCGACCGCGGCCAGCTCATCGGGTAGCGGCTCCTCGTGCTCCTGCCGGGCCAGGTAGTCCAGTACGCCGTGCGGGATCACGTGCACGCGCTCGGGGTCGGCGCCGAAGCGTTCAACGAGCTCGCGGGCGCCCTCCGCGGTGTGCGCCACGACGGCGTCCGAACGGGCGGCCACCAGCCGCGCCGCCTGTTCGCGCAGCCGCCCGGCGCCGCGGCGAAGCACGTTGTGGGAGGTGAACACGTGCGCCGCGCCGGTTGCCAGCAGGAAGGCATCGAGCGCCTCGAGGGTGAGCCATTGGTAGTGGACCACGTCGGCGCCGGCGCCATTGCGGCGGTGGCGCAGCATGTCGGGCACGTGTTCAACGGCGCGCACGGCGCGGCGTGAGCCGACCCCCCGGTCGCGACCCGTCGCCCGGCGGTAGAAGTCCTCGCTCACCCGGAAGCCGGTGGCGGGCGGCGGAGGCCCATAGAGGTAGCGGCTCGTGGACAGCTCCACGTCCGCGCCGGCCCGCGTCAGAGCAGCCGCCAGCGAGTAGTCGTAGGGCGGCGTGTAAGCCGGGGGGTCCACCAGCTGGACACGCATCGGCGCCATTTTCCCTGTCGCCGGGTCCAATACCTTTCCGCCGGTGGAGTCCAGCCGCCTGGTCCGGGCCGCGTTCGCCGTGCTCGTGGTGGCAACGGTGGCCGCCTTCTTCTTCACCCAGTCGCTCAAGACCGAGGTCCCGGTGGTGCTTCGCTTCGCCGCCCAGCCGCGGGACATCTCGCCCAACGCGGACCGCGTGCGCGACGGCTCGCGGGTGGGCTTTGACCTGTCCGAGCCCGCCGAGGTGTCCTTCTACGTGATCGACGCCGACGGCGAGGAGGTCCGCCGCCTGGTGGACGGACGCCGCCTGGCGGGGGACACCAAGCATCGCTTCACATGGAACGGGCGCGACGACGACGGCCGCGTGGTGGCCGACGGCGTGTACCGGCTGCGGGTGGCACGGCGCAAGGAGGGGCGCAGCATCGACTCCTTCAAGGAGGTGCGGGTGGACACCCGACCGCCGCGGGTCCGCATCACTCGAGTGGCGCCCAACGTGCTCGCACCCGGTGTGCGGGGCGGCGCGCGACGGGTGCGGGTGAGCTACAGCGGACCTCGCAATCGCAATCCGGAGTTCCGCGTCTTCCGCACCGACGTGAAGCCACTGCGGGTGGTGCGCCTGTTCCGCGGCGACCGCTCGCGCAGCGGGGTGTGGGACGGGAGCGTTCGCGGCGGGGGCCAGGCGCCCGACGGCAGCTACGCGTTCTTCGTGCTGGTGCGCGACCTGGCGGGCAACCTGACGCCGCGCGCCCGCCCCCGACCCGCCGATCGCGGCCACCGCTCGCCCCAGGACCGGCGTGGCGGTGCGCAGGCTGACCCTGCAGGGGCCGTCCGAGCCCGTGTCGGCGGGCGCGCTGGCCACGCTCACGGTCGGCCCGGTGCCACGGCGGTTCGAGTTCGCGTTCTCCCGGCTGGGCTCGCGACGGACGATCCGCCGCGACCGCCGCCGCGGGGGACGGCTCAGGGTCCGCATCCCTCGGGGCGCGCACACGGGCGTCTATCTCGTGCGGGTCCGCGCCGGCGATCGGAGGGCGGTGTGGCCGGTGGCCGTGGCCGGCAAGGCCGCCACCGCCCGGGCCGCGCGAAGGCCGCGGCCGATCCTCGTGCTGCCCGCAGTCACCTGGCAGGGGCTGAACCGCTGGGACTCCGACCTGGACGGCTTCCCGGAGACGCTCAACGACGCCCGCTCGATCCCCGCGGACCGACCCTTCCGTGAGGGCCGCCTGCCGCCGCGGTTCGCTTCCGAAGTCTCGCCCCTGCTGCGGTTCCTCGATCGCGAGCGGCTGGCCTATGACATCACCACCGACCTGGCGCTGGCACGCCGCCGCGGACCGGCGCTGGGCAACGCCCCCGGGGTTGCCATCGCAGGCAGCGCCATCTGGCTCCCACGGCGGGTGCGCGACCGCCTGCGCGAGGAGGTCGAGGAGGGTGGCCTGCGGACGGTCTCGTTCGGGGCGAGGTCGCTCAGGCGCACGGTGGCGCTGGTGGGGCCGCTGCTGCGCAACCCCAGCCCGCCCCGAGCCGACGACCTGTTCGGCGAGCGCACCGCGATCTTCCGCACGGATCCCGCGGCGCCCCTGCGCGAGGAACAGGACGAGCTTGGCCTGTTCCGGGGAGTGGATGCGCTGTTCGGGGAGTTCAGCGTCTTCGAGCGCTCCGTGGAGCTGCCGGCGGATGCCCAGTTGCGCACGGCGGCCGGGCGCGAGGCGGGCCAGGCCGCCTTCGTGGGCTACACGCTCGGCAAGGGCACCGTTGTGCGTCCCGGCACACCCGGCTGGGCAGGCGAGCTGGAGGAGGGGCGCCTGAGCGTGGAGGTGCCCAGGGTCACACGCAGGATCTGGTCGCTGATCTCGCGACCCCGCTGAGACAACCAGGCCGTCTGCCATCCTGCGGCGGATGAGTCGTTGGCTGCTGATCGCCGGCGTCGCCGTCGTGCTGCTCGTGGTCGCGGCCGCCGGCGCCGTGCGCGCCCTGATGGACGACGAGGAGCCCCCGCAGAAGCGCGGCTCCGCCGCGGTCGAGTTCGATCCCGGCGCCGAGCCCGAGGCTGCGCCGCCGAAGAAGGCCGACGCCGACGAGCCCTGGCCCACCCTGGGCTACGACGTCGCCCGCAGCAAGGTCTCCCCTTACGACCACCGGCCTCCCTACCGGCGCACATGGCGCCTGGACAGCCGCGACCAGCTCGAGTACCCACCGTCGGTGGCCTACGGGAACGTGTACATCGCCCAGCAGAAGGGCCTCTTCTTCGCGGTCAACGGCAAGACGGGCAGGCCGGTGTTCAAGACGAAGAACTACAAGCGCTGCGCGGCGTCGTCGCCCACGATCAAGGGCGGGGTCGTCTACCAGTCCTACATGCACTTCGCGCCCTGCCCCCAGGGCGCCGACAACCCCAACGGCTTCCTGGAAGCCATGGACGCCAAGACGGGCCGCACCAAGTGGCGCTACTGGACCAAGCCGGTCGAGTCGTCCCCGCTGCTGCGCAACGGGATCCTCTACATCGGCTCATGGGACGGCAACGTGCACGCCATCCGCGCCAAGACCGGCCGGCCCGTCTGGAAGTACCAGACCGGCGCCAAGGTCAACACCTCTGCGGCCTACGCGGGCGGGCGCATCTTCATCGGCAACCAGTCGGGCACCCTGTACGCGCTCAACGCGCGCACCGGCAGGCTCGCGTGGAAGGCAAGCCAGGCCACCGAGTTCTTCTACGCCACGCCGGCCGTGGCCTACGGACGCGTGTTCATCGGCTCCACCGACGGCACCATGTACGCCTACGGCCAGCGCAGCGGCAAGCTGCTGTGGGCCAAGCGCCTGGGCAGCTACGTCTACTCGTCCGCGGCCCTCTATGACCGCAAGGTCTACGCCGGCACCTACGACGGCAAGCTGTTCGCGCTCGACGCCGCAACGGGCGACGTGCGCTGGCGGCGGGAGATGCCCAGCGCCGTGCACGGGCCGCCGGCCGTCATGGCCGGGCTGGTCTACGCGTCCACGTGCTCGAGCTGTGGGTCGGAGGCGTCGCGGTACGTGAAGATGGGCCGCGACTCCACCACGGCGCTCGATGCCCGCACCGGCCGCACGGTGTGGCGCAACAATGCCGGCAAGTACGCGAGCCCCGTCGTGGGCGACCGCAACCGCGTCTACCTCACCGGGCGCTCGTACCTGTACGCGCTGGAGCCGCGCGAGCGGCCGAAACAGACGGAGAAGGCGAAGCAGCGGCCGAAGGATCGGGCGCGGGACTGAACCGCTCGCCGGCGTAGACCAGCGCGGCGGCGGCCGCGCCCATCATTGGCCAGACGAGGTAGTAGTTGTTGAAGGTGCGGCCGATGAAGAGCAGCACCAGCATCGACACCGAGAAGGCCGCCGGCCCGACCCAGGCCTCGCGTGCCCGGTGCTGCTGTAGCAGCAGCCACGCGGTCAGCGGCAGCCAGGTGAGCAACGCGATGATCGCGAACGGGTACGAGCCGCTGCGGTCGTCGAGGATCCCCGCGCGGATCATCATCGCCGACAGGCCGTAGCCCACGATCCGATAGGTGCCGGCGCCGAACTTGACCGTGTCCTCGTAGAAGGCCACCGGGTCGGCGATCAGGAACGGCAGCACCACCACGGCCACCACGCCCGCGAACGCCAGCGCAGCGCCCTTCAGCTCCGCGCGAGAGGCGCCGCGCTTGACCATCATCAGCGCAACGAACGGGATGGCCACCACGGCGAACTGCTTGAGCAGCACCGCCACCGCCAGCGACGCCGCGGCCCAGCGCAGGCGCCCGCGTGTCACGAGGGCGAACGCCAGGATCATCATCGTGATGCTGGGCGCGTCGTTCTGACCGAACCAGGCGGAGCGGACGGCGATCGGATTGGCCACCACCACCGCCCCGATCGCCAGCCGCCAGCTCAGCGGCGCTCGGAAGGCCATGGCCGCCGCGAACCCCGCGAGCGTCATGAGCAGGATGAACACCCTGTAGTCGTCGAAGGGGGAGGGGGCCAGCTGCCACACGGCGCCCGTCACGACCATCCCGGGGAAGTAGGCGAAATGCTCCAGTGCCACCTCGCGATCCAGCACCCGCTGCGACACGCTCCCGTCGTAGGTGTAGAAGCGCTCCATGCCGGAGCCCTTGTAGTCGTGTCCATAGGGGTTGTCGCCGTCCAGCAGCAGGTCGCCCGCGATCTCGATCTGGTAGGTCGAGTCGTTGGTGTGGAACCACGGGGCCGTGGCGTCGCGCAGCCCCACCTGCAGGAGCGCCGAGGGCAGCAGCAGAGCCAGGGCCACGCCCACCGCCAGCGCGGTCCCGACCCACGCGGGCCAGTCCCGGCGTCGCAGCCCAAGCGCGGCCACCAGCGCCAGTGCCAGGGCGGCCAAAAAGCACGCCGAGCGGGCGATCCCCACGTCCCACTCCTCGCCCGCGGCCCTCACGAGGGGACCCAGCAAGCCCTGCGGGTCGGGCGCCGGGGTGCGGAACGGCCACGGGTCCGAGCCCAGCTCGGGGAGGGTCACCGCCAGCAGGGCCAGCAGCGTTCCCAGCAGGGCGAACATGCCGCCCTGGGAGAGGCGCGTGGAGGAGCCGGTCATGCCTCGGCCACCGCCGGTCGTTGCCCGCCGCGCCTGGAGCCGTCGTCGCGGCGGGCCCAGGTGAGCTGCCCGGCCGCCACGGCCAGGACCAGCCAGGTGAGGGGGTCCTCGAGGAACCCGCTGTAGGCCAGCGCGTGCACGAACAGGGCCAGCAGCGACGCGCCCAGGGCCAGCCCGAGCGCGGGCTCGAGCCTTCGCACGGCTTCGATGATCCGTGCGCCGCCCACCAGCAGCCACGCGTACAGCGCCAACCCGATCAACCCCAGCTCCGCCGCCACGGTCAGCGGCGTGGTGTGCGACACGAAGTTCGGCGTCGGCCGGTCGCGGCCGGAGAGCCGGCGGCTGGCGAGCGGCTGGCCGCCGATCCCTACCCCCACGACGGGCGCCTCCTCCACCGCGCGCAGGGTGTCCTCCGCCCGTTGGGTCCGGTCGCTGGTCTCGCGCCTCAGCGAGTCGCCCCGCAGCTCGATGGCGGCCAGGTAGCCGGCCCCGATCAGGCACACGGCCGCCAGGCCTCCCACCACGACCAGCCGCACCCGGCGGCCGCCGGTGACCGCCGCCACGAACAGGGTCACGGCGATCAGGGCCGCCATGCTGGACTGCGAATAGGACACGAACAGGCCTCCCCACAGCAGCACCAGCAGGGGCACGCCCAGGCGCAGGTCGACCCGGCGCAGCGCCAGCGCCACCAGCACCAACCCGAGCCCCAGCACCACGTGCCGCCCGTAGAGGCTGGGGTCGCCGAACAGCGACGTGACCCGGAAGAAGTCCGAGTTGGCGTTGGACACGGCCAGGTTGGGGGCGAAGAAGAAGAGCTCGCGGGTGGCGGCCTGGTACAGACCCACCGCCGCGAAGACCGCCGCCAGGGCGATCCCGATCCGCGCGAGCGCGGCCGGCGCCCAGTCGGGGAACGGCGCCCGGGCGACGACGCCCACGAGCACGGCGAAGGGCACTGTGAAGAACAGCAGCAGCTCGGCACCCGACTCGAGCTCGTCGGCCCAGGTCAGCGAGACGCACGCGAAGGCGATGAACGCCGCCGCCGGGAGGCCCACCGCCCGCGGCAGCCCCCGTGCGGCGCCGGGTGCGCCGCGGCCCGCGCGCCAGGCCAGCGCCAGCCCAGCGGCTGCCAGCACGAAGTACAGCGGCAGCAGCCGCCCCAGCTGACCGTCGTCCGCCAGCGCGAGCGGGAAGCCGCCGCCGGACTCGAAGGCGATCGGCGGTCGCAGCGGTGCGGTGGCCAGCACGGCCAGCGGCACCCAGGCGGGCCTGGCCACGAACACGCCGGCGGCGACGCAGAGCGCCGCCAGGGCCAGCGCGCCGGCCGCCGCCCCCGCGGGCGATGTCAGCTCGTCCAGTGGCCCGAGGCCCGACGGCGCCGCGGCCAACCCGGCTGCGCCGAGCGCCGACAGCGCGAGCCCGCAGATGACCACCGCCCGCCCCCGCCCGGCCAGCAGCAGGGCCGCGCCCGCGGCAGCGGTTACGGCGGCGATCTGTGCGAGGTCGGGATGGTCCACGTCAGGGTGCGATTCGCGCCCGCCGGTTGTACTCCTGGGCAGCCTCGCGGACGCCCTCGCCGCGTCCCGGCGCCAGCTCCTGTCGCGCGTGCAGCGCCAGCCGGCGCGAATCGTGGCCGGGAAGCACCACAGCGGCCGCCGCCAGGCCCAGGTAGAAGATCGCGCTGAGCAGGCGCACCAGCAGCCGCTCGGCGTCGGTGTGGTGCTTGCGCATGTAGAGATCGCGATTGCGGTGGAACTCCACGATCCGCCGCCGGGCGCTGCGGGGGTCGTTGCTCAGCTGGTCGTGGTGAATCGCGCGCGCGGCCGGCACGTACAGCACGTCCCATCCGGCGTCATGCAGGCGCTTGCAGAAGTCCGTCTCGTCGGAGTACACGAAGAAGTCCGGGTCCAGGTAGCCCACCTCTTCGGCCGCGCGCCGGCGCACGAGCATCGCGCTCGACTGGGTCCAGCCCACCGAACGGGTCCGCCCCCCGCCGCTCTGAACCGTGACCACCCGATGCAGGAGCAACAGCCCGGCCAGGGCCGTCCCGATGCCGGGGAGTCGCCAGGCGCAGGCCTTCGGCTCGCCTTCGGTGGACAGCAGCTGAGCTCCGGCGGACGCCGCCTCCGGCGCCGCGCGCAATGCCGCCACCAGCGCCGCCGTGGCGCCGTCCTGGAGCTGGGAGTCCTCGTTGAGCAGGAGGCAGAGCTCGCCGGAGGCCTCACGCAGCAGAGTCGAGTCGTTCTCGGCCTTGCCGGTGCGCCGGTCCAGCGCGATCACCCGTGCGTCGTGGCTGCTGGCCTCCACCGCCGCCACGGAGCCGTCGTCCGAGCAATTGTCCAGCACCAGCACCTCGCCCTCCAACCCGGCCGGGTGCGTGCGCTCGATGGCATCGAGGCACTCCAGCAACAGCTCGCACCCGTTCGTGTTCACCACGCAGTAGGACAGGTCCATCAGGCCGCCGCCCGCTCGAGCAGGGCCCGCATCCGCTCGGTGATGAGCCTGCGATCGAACTGCGCCTCGGCCAGCCGCCTGGCGTTGCGCCCCAGCGCGGCCGTGCGCGCCGGGTCGGCGCGCAGCTCGAGCACCCGGTCGGCCAGGTCGCCCGGGTCGCCCGGCCGCGCGAACACGCCCGCGTCGTTGTGCTCCACGAGCTCGCGCTGCCAGCCGTCGGTGTTCACGATGGCCGCGCGCCCGGCCGCAAAGGTGTCGAACAGTTTGTTGGGCGAGTTGGTGGCCAGCACGGGCACGTCCTTGAAGATCGTCATACACGCGTCCGACGCCGCCGCCAGCTGCGCGGCGGAGTGCTTGTCGCCAGCCGGCAGCAGCCTCACGTTGGCCAGCCCGCGGCGATCGACCTCGGCCTCGAGTGCGGCCCGGCGCTTGCCGTCGCCCTGGAGCACGAACGTCACGCCGTTCTCGCCCCGCTCGCTCAGCAGCGCCGCCGCGGCGATGACCTGGGTCAGGTCGTTGGCCTCGCCCATCGTGCCGAAGTACGAGCACACGAACGCGCCCTCCAGCCCCAGCCGCACGCGGAGGTCGCCCGGGTCTACGGTGGGTGAGAACAGGTCCAGGTCGGAGGCGTTGGGGATCATCTCCACTCGCTCTGGCGGCACGCCGGTGGCCAGCACGCCCGCGCGGATTCCGGGCGAGAGCGCGACCACTCGCGCGGCCGAGCGGTAGGCGGCGCGCTCGAGGGCCCGCGCGGCCGCGCGCGGGACGCGACCGTTCAGGGCCCCCATCTCGATCGGCGCGCGCGGCCAGAGGTCGCGGACCTCGAACACCAGCGGGGCGCGGTGGCGGCGCGCCGCGGCGACGGCCGGCACGGCGATGGTCAGCGGCGGCGAGGTGGCCAGCACCACGTCCGGCCGGGGCGCCCGCAGGGCGGCGGCGGTGGCCCCGGCAGCGAAGCGGGCGAAGGCGCCCATCCGGGCACGGTCGCGCATCCTCGTGGCGTCCATGTAGTCGGCGTAGGCGCCGCCCACCTCGATCACGTCGATGCCGTCCACCGTCCGCGGCGCGGCCCGATCGCCCGCGGCCGCGGTTACCATCGTGACCGCGTGCCCGGCGCCAACGAGTTGTCGTGCCAGCTCGTACGAGCGCGTGCCGCCGCCTCCCGCGCGGGTCATGAAGAACTGGTGTAGGTAGAGGACCCGCACCCGGCCAGACCGTATCCGTGAGCCGCCTGCTCGACATCCTGATCGCCGTCGCCGGCCTGATCCTCACGTCGCCGCTGCTCCTGGCCGCGGCACTGGCGACCAGGCTGGAGTCACCGGGCCCGGTGATCTACCGCCACCGACGCGTGGGCAGGGATGGCCGGCAGTTCGACCTCTGGAAGCTCCGCACCATGGTCCAGGGCGCCGAGCGGATGGGCGCCGGCCTGTACATCGAGCCCGGCGATGCCCGCATTACCCGCGCGGGCCGTGTCCTGCGACGCTTCTCGCTCGACGAGCTGCCCAACCTGGTGAACGTGCTGCGCGGCGAGATGGCCATCGTGGGCCCGCGGCCCACGGTGCAGGACCAGGTCGATCGCTACACCGAGTACCAGCGCCGCCGCCTCGAGGTCAAGCCGGGGATCACCGGCTGGGCCCAGGTCAACGGCCGGCTCTCGCTGTCGTGGCCGGAGCGGATCGAGCTGGACGTCTGGTACGTGGACAATCGCTCGCTCACCCTGGACCTCCGTATCCTCGCCCGGACCGCCCGCATGCTGGCCACCGGCCGCGGCCTGTACAGCGCCGAGCTGCGCCAGGGCTGGGACTAGGGTGCGGCTGCGCCGCCGCCGCGGCGTGCCGCGGTGAGCGTGATCCGCCGCGACGCCCCGCGCGCGGTGGCCCGGTCGCGCTTGGCCACCACGTAGAACCGGTAGGCGCCCAGGCTCAGGGTGCGAACCGGCCGCGGAACGACCCATCCCGGCGCACGCGCAGCCGCCGGGTGCCCACCGTCCGCCAGCGGCCGCCGCGGCGCTGCTGCAGCACCTGCGACACCAGCCGCTTGCGCGGCGACACGGTGCCCGAGAACCGGACGTACCGGCCCACGGCCACGCGCGAGGGGGGCGAGCTGACCGAGACCACCGGTCGTACGCGCAGGGGGAAGTGCTGCGACGTGCTGGCGCGCAGGCCGCCGAGCCCGGCGAAGCGCACGCGCAGCAGCCGCGATCGCCTGATGGCCACCGAGGTGGCGAACGCCCCCGCGGCGTCGGTGGTGGCTCCGCCTATGGGGCGCCAGCGGGAGCCCACCAGCGCCTCGATCGACACCGGCAGGGCAGAGCCGGGTGGCGCGCCCGCAACCGTCAGCACGCCTGAGATCGGCGCCGCCCTGCCGAAGGCCACGCTGGCGCGCCGGCTTGCCACACGCCCACGAAGGCCGGTCACGTTGCCCGCGGGCCGCACGTCGCCCACCAGGCTGCGCAGCTCGGGGAGCTGGGCGTAGAGGGCGGCGCCGGGGCAGGCCGTGGCGCCGGTGTCGCGGTGGCCGCTGACCCGGTTGAGCCTCACGGACGTGCCGGCGGGGAAGCGGTTGGCCGAGCCGCCCGCGCTCCTAAGGGTGGTCGTGCCGGTCGTGGGAGCTCCGTGCAGGGGCAGTTTCCAGCGGATCAGGGCCACCATGGAGAGCATCGCCGCGGGCGACTGCTCGACCGTGCTGAAAGTGCCGATGTTGGCGATCCCCGTCGACTGCGAGTTGTAGCCCTGCGCCTGCGCACCCACGACCGCCTGGCCGGTGCCTCCGGCGCGGCCCTCGTAGATCGTCCCGAAGCGGTCGACCAGGAAGTTGTAGCCCACGTCATTCCAGCCGTTCGAGTAGCGGTGGTACCGGCAGATGGCCAGCACCACGTCGGGGGCTTCCTCGCGCGTGTAGTCGTTGGGGTTGACCGTGTGGTGAACGAAGGCCGCGCGCACCTCGCCGTATATCGGGCGCGGAGCGCGGGCGGCACCTGCTCGCGCCCCACTCCGCGCGGCTGACCATCCCGGGCGCGCCGGCCTGGGCACCGGCGGCCTCGATCCGCGTGGCGCGGGCCAGCGACGAGACCCCTGCGCTCACGGCGCGCCGAAGGGCCGTGCGTGCCCGCTGGGCTGCCGTCGCGGTCCCGCGGGTGTTCACAAAGCGCAGTTGTAGGCCGGGCAGCCGCCGGCTCGATCGGTACTGCACCCAGTCCGCATCTCCGACCCAGGTCGGGCTCGACGTGGTGCCCGGCCGCGTCTCCGTGCCCGGGTCGGGGCCGTCGACCAGCTCCGATGCCAGCGGCGTCCAGCGGGTCCAGCGCCCGCCGTCGCGGCGGGCGCGCACCGCCACCGCCGCCTCCCTGTGGCCTCCTGGCCAGCTCAGGCCCACCAGGTTGAACCGCCGCGGCGAGCGCAGCGGGCGCGACACGACGCCGCCGCTCTGGCGGGCGGCGTTACCGAGGAGGGACCCGGAGGGAGCCGCCATCGAGAAGTTCACCGGCTCGGGCCGGTAAGGGCGCAGGGAGAGGGCCGGAGCCGCCACCGCGAGGAGGCCCAGGACGCACACCAGCGCGCCGGTGACGAGAGAGCGCTTCACCAAAGCGTGGGAACACGGTGTCAGACGCCCTGTTGCGCCCTGGGCGAGACGTTGCACGAGTTAGGGCTGCAATCGGGCGCCCAGGCGCGCCTAGGGCACGGCTTCGGGCCCGTTGCTGCGGTGCTCGTCCTTGAAGGCGCGGATGGCGTCGAACACCTGCGGGCCGTAGCGGCGGCAGCCCAGCAGGCGGCCCGTGCCCAGCGGCTGCGGCTCTGCGTTCCAGGCGCTGGCCGCCACCGCGTAGGGCATGTTGGTCTCGTTCGGCACGATGAGCATCTGGAAGGTGTCCTCGTCGAAGAGGGCTTTGAGGTTGGCCCGCTGAGCACGCGGCAGGGTCTTGTTGACCCAGACGATGATCCGGCCGTGCTCGAGCGAGTGCACGAGCTCCTTGGCGTCGGGGGCGGTGTCGTAGGCGCCGTCCTCGGCAGGGACCTCGAAGTGCCTGCCCGCGGTGGGCGGGTTGGTCGGGTAGGCCACCTGCTCCGCCAGGTCCTGCGTGTGGTCGCGGCTGGCGGCCCGGCGGCTCGTGAGCGTGCAGCCCGCCGCGCGGGCGGCGTCCTGCAGGTCGGTGATCTCTGGGTCCGGCACCTCGCCACCATCCGGCAGCACGTCGCTGCCGCCGTCGGCCTGCTCGCCGCTCCCGTCGTCGCCGCCCGCCAGGAGCACCACGCCCACCACGAGCACCACCAGCACCAGGGCGCCCGCGGCCGCGTAGCCGATCATCCGTCGCCTGCGCTCGGCCTCCTTGGCGGCCTGCTCACGCTCCTCGCGCTCGCGGCGCAGCTGTTCCTTCTGCTCCTTGCGGCTCGACATCGCGGCAGAAGGGTAGTGGGAGCCCCCGCCGGTTCTCTCAGAGGCCGCCGCGCTCCAGCTCGGGCGGCCCGGGCCTGTCCGAGCGCCGCCTGCGGACCCGCCAGCGGGTGCCCGCCCGCGCGGTGCGGACGAACTCGACTTGCCCCAGCCCGAAGCGCACGTGACCGGCCACCCCGAACCGCGTCCAGCCGGACTTGCGAGGCGAGCGCAGGCCGGGGCCGTTCTCGGGCACCACGAAGCCCACCGCGCGCGTGAAGCCGCGATCGCGCAGGTCCGTTGCGGCCAGCGTCGCGCGCGATGGGGTCACGGCGTGCCCACGGAGCTCGGGCTCGGTGTGCGCGTCATAGGCGTAGGCCTCGTCGGCGCCGAGCTCGAAGCGGCGGTCCAGGTCCTCGACCCACGCTTCGCCCGGCTGGTACCAGCAGTCCGACACGATCCGCCCGTCCAGCCAGGCCACGTGGCACATCGATCCGCGCTCCAGCCGGGCCAGCACCCGCTCCCGGTCGCGGTCGGGGCGATAGGCGGCGTAGGCGTCCGCGTCCTCGGGTCGCAGGAACGCCCGGCGGAAGTCCACATCGGTCGGCACGCGCGGCGGCTCGATGGTCAGGTCGCGCTCGATGAGTACCACGTGCCGCAGCACCGTCCGCCCGAGCAGCGCCAGGACGAAGCCGCGTGGGCCACCGCGACGGACGAGCCCGGCGACCCTCGTCCAGAGCCGCTTGACGCCCAAGCGACTAGGCGGGACGGCGCCGCGCGCCGGCTGCGCGGGAGCCGTTGGTGCTGCGCTTCGCAGGGGCCCTGCGCCGGCGAGCGGGACGGGCGCGACCGCCCCAGCACTCGTCGATGAAGCCCACGATCTCACCCGTCAGGCGCTCGGGCGAAGTGCGCAGCTCGATGATCGAGGAAGCCTCGATCAGCCGCGCTTTTGGAAGCTCGCGCACGAGCATGTCGGAGTCCGAGAACGGATGAATCGGGTCGCGCGGGTGGCCGATCACGAGCGTTGGCGGCTCGAAGGTGCTGCGCTCGGACCGCGGCGGCGCGGTGCGCCCGAAGAACAGGCCCTGAAGCACGGACGCCGAGGGCTTGGGGTCCTGCGCCACCCAGTCGTGGAGCATCTGCCCCAGCAGCGGCCCTCGCCGCGGCAGGCGGTCCGCCACGCCGGCCAGGGTGCGCGTGACGGGCGCCCCGAAGGTCAGCGAGATCAGCAGCGGGGTGAACGCGATCGCACACCCAAGCAACGCGTTGTCCAGCACCGGCATCTCGATCAGCAGCCCCTGAACGCGCTCCTGGTCGGTGGCCACGGCCTCGAGCGTGGCGTTGGCGCCCAGCGAGGTGCCACCCAGCACCGCCTTCTCCACCTCCAGGTGGTCCATCAGGGCCAGCACCTGCCGGCCGAAGAGGGGCATCGAGTAGTGCCACATCTCCGGCGGGCGGTCCGAGTCACCGTGGCCCAGCAGGTCCAGGCACACCACGCGGTAGCCGCGGGTGGCCAGCGTCTGCGCCAGGGGGCCGTGCATCTTGCGCGAGAACAGGAGCCCCGGGGTGAGGATCACGGTGCGCTCGCCGCTGCCGTACTCGTCGTAGACGAGCTTGAAGCCCTCGTGCCGGAAGCTGCGGGTCCTTGGCTTCATGGGGAGCGCCAGGATAGCCGCGACCGCCCGCTCTCGCCCCTCATGCGCTCACCCTGCACCCCCGGCGGGAGCGGTCTCAGAGATCCCGAAGCGCGCGTGCAGGCGCCGCAGCGGCCGCGGCGCCCACCAGTTGAGATGCCCGAGCAGCCCCATCAGCGAGGGCACCAGCAGCGCGCGGATGATCGTGGCGTCGATGAGCACGGCCAGAGCGGTGCCCACGCCGTTCTCCTTGATGAAGATGATCTCCGAGGTGGCGAACGCGCCGATCGCGATGCTGAACAGCAGGGCGGCTGCGGTCACGATCCGCCCGGTGCGCTCCAGGCCGATGGCCACCGCCTCGTTGTCCGGGGCCCCGGCGTCGCGAGCCTCCTTGATGCGCGACAGCAGGAACACGCCGTAGTCGGTGGACAGCCCAAACGCCACGGCGAACAGCAGCACGGGCATGGTGGTCTCGATTGCGCCCTGGCTGGTGTAGCCCAGCAGGCCCTCGAAGCGGCCGTCCTGGAAGATCAGGACGAGCAACCCGAAGGTGGCGCTCAATGTCAGCACGTTCATCAGCAGCGCCTTCACCGGCAGCACGATCGAGCCGGTCATGAGGAACAGGATCGTCACTGTGGCCAGGGAGACGATCAGGGACCGCCACGGGCAGGTGGTCCACGATGCTGGACTTGAGGTCCACGAACTCTGCCGTCTGGCCGCCCGCAAAGGCCCGAGCGGGAGCGGGCTCGGCGCGAACCGCGCGAACCAGGTCCTGGGTCGACTCGTCCAGCTCGCCGCCACTGGGGAACACGGACACGAGCGACGTGTCGCGGCCGGCGGCCTGGGCGGTGGTGGAGCCCGCCGCGGAGGGCAGGTCGCCGAGCCGGGCCGCGTAGGCCTGCACTTCGGGCCCGGGAGGGGCCTCCACGGCCACCAGCAGCGGGCTGGTGCGTCCCGGCGGGAAGTCCTGCGTCAGGGCGGTGTCCACCTGACGGCTCACGGCGTCCTGAGGCAGGACGGTCGCGTCGATGGCGGTGAACTTGATGCCCAGGAACGGCAGGCCGGCGAGCACCAGCACGGTCGCGCTGACCGCGGCGATCGGCCCCGGGCGGCGCATGACGAAGCGCGACAGCCGGTACCACGCCCCCTCGGAGTCAGGCCGCGCGTCGGCCGCCGCGCGCCGCTGCAGCCACGTCGGGGCCAGCGAGTTCACACGCTCCCCGAGCAGCGCCAGCACGGCTGGTAGCACCACCAGCGCCACCACCCCCGCCAGCACCGCGACGATCGACCCGCCGAGCCCCATGGAGTAGAGGAACTTCTGGGGGAAGATCATCAGGGAGGCCAGCGCCGCCGCCACGGTCATCGAGCTGAACAGCACGGTGCGGCCCGGCGGTGGCCAGCGTGCGCCTCAGGGCCTCCGGGCCGGCGCCGTGGACGGCGACCTCCTCGCGGTAGCGGGCCACCATGAACAGGGAGTAGTCGATGGCCAGGCCCAGGCCGATGCCAGTGGTCAGGTTCAGCGCGAAGATGGAGATCTCGGTGACCTCGTTGGCCGCCTTCAGCGCCGCGAAGGTGCCCACGATCGCCAGCCCGCCGACCAGTAGCGGCAGAGCCGCCGCCACCAGGCTGCGGAAGAACAGCAGCGAGAGCAGGAACAGGATCGGGAACGCCAGCATCTCCGCCTTGCGGAGGTCCTCCTCGACCTGCGCGTTCACGTCGGCGCTGGCGGCAGCCCAGCCGCCCAGCTTCACCCCGTCGCCGTTCAGCTCCTCGCCCAGCCGCTCGGCCCCGTCCTGCTGGTCGCCGTCGGAGATCGCCCGGAAGTTCACCGCCGCGTACTGCGATCGCCCATCCTCGGACACCAGGTCCCGGTTGCCCGCCGTGTAGAAGGTGGTCACGCGCGCCACCGCCTGGTCGCGCTTCAGCGCGGCGGCCACCTCGCCGACCTTGGCTCGCGCGGCGGCCGAGCGCGGCGGCGCCCCGGTCTCCACCAGCGCCACCAGGCCCACCCCCGGGTCCACGCCGGTGGCGTCCTCCAGGCGCTCCTCTGCCTTCGCGCTCCCCGTGTCCGGGTCCGCGGCGCCGAACGGGCCGAGCACCGACGCCACGTTGCCTCCGAAGGCGCCGGCCGCCAGCGCCGTGACGGCGGCTATTGCCACCACGCGCCTGGGTCGGCTGATTGCCAGATTGGCGAGGGCGTCGAACATCTCTCAGGCTCCTTGGGCTGCGGTCGGGGCCTCGGCCAGACGGGCCTCGGCCCGGGCGCACCAGCCGGCGATGAACTCCTGGTAGGCGATCCCGAAGTCGAGCACGGTGGTAGGCGCCAGCTCCCCCTTCTCGTCCCGGGCGCGCTCCGCGGCCGGCCGGATCGACTCCAGCTCGTCGCGCACGCGCTCGTGCTCGCGCGCGGATGCCGCGCAGCAGCTCCGCGCGCTCGGCGGGCTCGAGCGAGTCGGAGAAGAACATCCGCAGCATTCCCTCGTGGCGGAGCTCGAAGTGCAGAGGAGGGCCGGCCGTGAGCCAGTCGTGCAGCGCCCGCTCGCCGGCAGGGGTCAGTGTGTAGGCGCGCCGCTGGCGGCCGCCGGTGGACTCGGGCTCCCCACGGAGCAGGCCGGCGTCCTCGAGGCGCTTTAGCTCGGGGTAGATCTGGCCGTAGCTGGCCGCCCAGAAGAACCGCGTCGAGACGTCCACGAGCGACTTGATCTCGTAGCCCGTGCGCCTGCCCATCTGGAGCATCCCGAGGATCACATAGGCCGTCTTGCTGAGGTCCATACCTCAGAAAGATATATCAGTACGATATGTACTTCAAGCGCCTAAACGGCTGCCCGCGCCACGGCCCCTTCCACCCACCCCGGCAGCTCGGCCAGGAAGCGCGGGTCGATGTGATGCCCCGCTTCGGACTCCCCGTAGAGCACGTCGGCGCCCGCCGCCTCGAGTCGCTTGCGCGCGTCGCGCGCCCACTCCACGCCGATCACGGGATCGCGGCGGCCGTGGCCGATGGCCACCGGCATGCCGGAGCGGTCGCCCAGGTCGAGCTCGAAGCCGTCGACGGTCGGCATGAAGCCGCTGAGCGCAACGATGCCGGCGGGCGCCGGCCGGCCGGCGCCCAGGCCCACCGCGTAGCTCATGACGGTGCCCTGGGAGAAGCCGCCGATGACCAGCCGCGCCGGGTCCACGCCGTGCGTGGCCAGCAGGTCGTCGACCCACCGGGTGAGCGTGGCGTAGGTCGGATGGAAGGTGCCGGGGTCCGGGTAGCCGATGGCGCGCACGGCGTACCAGTGCGCGCCGCCGGGCGGCAGCCGCAGCGGCCCGCGAGCGGTGGCCCCCACCAGCCGGTGGGAGGGGTCCAGCACGTCGAGCAGCGGGAACAGGTCGTCCTCGTCGGCACCCCTGCCGTGCAGAAGCACCAGCGCGCCCTCCGGTTCGCCGGCCGCCGGCCGGATGCGATGTGCCAGCGTGTCCAGGTCGCTCATCCGACGCGCTCGCGCGGGTTGTCCAGCGGGGTCAGCGTGGCCTCGATCTTCTCCCTCAGCGGCTCGAACCGCGGCGGCAGCACCAGCTTCTCGCCGAGGTGTGCCTCGTCCTCGTCGGTGGTGAAGCCCGGGCCCGAGCGTGGCGATCTCGAACAGCACGCCGCTGGGCTCGCGGAAGTAGATCGACTTAAACCAGAAGCGGTCGATCACGTCGGTGGGGTGTGCGCCACCCTCGATCGCGCGCTTGCGCCACTCGACGTGGTCGTCCATCTCGGAGGCCCACGCCACGTGGTGCACCGTGCCGCCACCGGGGCGCCCGGGCTCGGCCGGCGCGGGGTCATAGGCATACGTGCCACCGCGCCGCTCACCGCGCGCCTCCCAGCCGTCGCCGCCGCGCTCGAAGCCCAGCGCGTCCTCCAGCAGGCCGCGGCTGTCCTCCGGCGCCGCCGCATACGCCCGCACGCCGTCGAACCCCCGCACCGCCACCTCGGCGGGCACCTCGGGGTGGTCGGCGATCAGCGGCGCGTCGCCGACGCTCGACACCACCAGCTCGTGCCGCAGCCCCTCGGGATCGGCGAACCGCAGCGCTGCCCCGTCGCGCTCGGTGCTCACGCCCTCGGCGTCCAGCCGCCGGGCCCAGAAGTCCAGCGCCTCCTCCGACGCCACGCGCCACGAGATCAGGTGCACCATGCCCGCACCAGCCCGGCCCGGCGCCGCGCCCGGGTACTCGAAGAACGTGAGGTCGGCGCCCGGGCTGCCCTTTTCGTCCGCGTAGAAGAGGTGGTACACGGTCGGGTCGTCCTGGTTCACGGTCTTCTTCACCAGGCGCAGTCCCAGCACGCGCGCGTAGAAGTCGAGGTTGCCCGGCGCGTCTCCGGTGATGGCCGTCACGTGGTGGATTCCGTCGAGCTTCATGGCGCTCCTCTCGTCTGGCGTCTGTAGAATCAGTTGCGCTTGCAACTATAGCGGATAGGTGATTGTGGCTGCAACCAACTCCACACGGCCCAGCGGAAGCGAGCTCGACGCGCTCGAGCTCGGCGCCTGGCGCGGATTCCTTCGCACGCACATGCGGGGATCACACGTGCGCTGGACGCGGACCTCATCGCCGGAGCACGGACTCTCACCTGAGCGCGTACGAGGTCCTGCTGTTCCTGGCGGAGGCGCCGGCCGGTCGCATGCGCATGTCGGAGCTGGCGGACGGGGTGCTGCTCAGCCGCAGCGGGCTCACCCGACTCGTCGACCGCCTCGAGCGCGAGGAGCTGGTCCGGCGCGAGGAGTGCCACACGGACGCCCGCGGCCTGGACGCGGTGATCACGGCCGCGGGACGCAAGCGCTTCACCCGGGCTCGCCGTACCCACTTATCGGGCGTACGCGAGCGCTTCCTCGAGCAGCTCTCCGCGGCCGAGCAGCGCCGCCTGGCCGAGCTCTGGGTACGGCTGGCGGGCTAGCGCGTGTAGCTCTTGTAGCGGCTCTTCGGACGCTTCTTGGCGTACAGGTACTTCTCCGCGAACCTGATGAAGCGGTCGTACGCGGTCTGCCCGGGTCTGACTTCGCGGGTGAAGAAGCCGACGGCCGTGGGCCCGTGACCAGCGCCCGGCACGCGGTAGTACTCCGACGGAACGCCGACGGCTCGCGCCCGGGCCACCAGCCGGTCGTCGAGGAACACGGGCACCACGCTGTCGGCATCGCCGTGGACGGCGAACAGCGGCGCCTCGCCCCGCTCGAGCTGGGCGGCGTTGGTGTCCACCCTGAAAAAGATGCCGCCCCAGAGTGAGCCGGCGAAGCGGAACTTCGGCGCCTTGATCTTGAGGTCATCCAGCACGTACGCCACGTGGTCGGCGGTGATCCCGCCCGCGGAGCTGCCGGCTATTCCAATCCGCTTGTAGTCGATGCGGTACCGCTTGGCCTTGCGCTTGAGGTAGTCCAGGGCCGTGAGCGTGTCGTCCATCGCCGCCACCATCGCTTGGAAGATCGGCACGTCTGCGAAGCCCGCTGCGGCTGCCGCCACGCGCTTCGACGGCACGGGGCCGTCCGGGATCAGCCGGTAGGAGATCGACACGGCGATCGTGCCCCGCGAGGCAAGCCTGCGCGCTATCCGCACCAGGTCGGGCGACGTCCGCGCGCCGCCCGAGAAGCCGCCACCGTGAATGAGCACGACCAGCGGCCGCCGCCGCTTGGACTTGGTCACGGGCCGATAGAGGTCCAGCGCCAGCGCCTTCTTGCCAGGCGCGGGCTTGGTGACCCGCCCGCTCCCGTACTTGATATTCGCCTTCACGCGGACGTCGTAGCGCCCGTCGGTGTCGTAGCTCTTGTAGCGGTCCTTCGGTGAGCTCGTATACCGATCCTTCGGCGCGCCGGCGAATGCGGTCGGCGCGATCGCGCAGCAGATCACCGCGATCAGGATCCCGAGGATGGCCGTCCGCCTCACCACTGGTACAGACGGTAGGCCGTCGGGGTCCCCGCGCGCAAGGGGGAACCGCTCAGGAGAGCGGTGCCGCGACGGCGGTGCGGGTTCGCCGCCGGACCTCGCGGAGCGCGCGCGCCAACCGCTTGACGCCCTCCTCGAGCTCCTCCGGCTCTACCAGCGAGAAGGAGATCCGCAGGCTGGTTCGCTGCCGCCGCTCGGCGGTCACGGCGCCGCCGGGGGTGAACGACACGCCGTGGCGCACGGCCTCCGAATAGAAGGAGCGCTCCTCGACCGGCCGCTTCAGCGTGACCCACACGTGGTGCCCGCCGCGCGGCGCGGTGGCCTCGTACTCGCCGGCCAGGTGGCGCTCGAGCGCGGCCATCAGCACGTCGCGCCGCTCGCGGTAGTAGGGCAGGCTGCGCGCGAGCTGCCGCTCGTAGCCGTCGGTGGCCAGGTAGCGCGCGGCGATGTGCTGGACGAGCGTGGGGGTGTGGAAGTCGGTGGCCTGCTTGAGGGTCGAGAGCCGGTCGAAGATCGGCCCGCGCGCCGAGATCCAACCGATGCGCAGCCCGCCTCCGACGACCTTCGACAGCGAGTTCACCTGGATCACGTGCCCCGGTGCCGCGCCGCGCAGCGACGGCCCGGCCTGGCCCTCGTAGCGCAGGTCCTCGTACACGCGATCCTCCAGCACGAACAGGTTGCGCTCCACCGCCAGCTCGGCCAGGCGCTCCCGGCGCTCGGGCGACAGGTCCACTCCCATCGGGTTCTGGCACGCGGTCTGCAGTGCGCACAGCCGCACCTCGTGCCGGGACAGCACCTGCTCCAGTGCGTCCACGTCCAGGCCGTCGGAGTCCACCGGGACGCCGATCACGCGCGCGCCCGTGGAGCGCATCGACAGCAGCGAGCCGGTGAAGGTGGGCGACTCGACCACCGCAACGTCCCCGGGCTCGAGCAGGGCGCGCGCCACCAGGTCGATCGCCTGCTGGGCGCCCGTGGTCACGATCACCTCTTCGGGCCCCGCGGTGCCGCCGCTGGCTCGCCCGCGGTCGGCCAGGCGCTCGCGCAGCTCGTCGAGCCCCTCTGGCGTCAGGTAGGACAGCGAGTCCACGCCCTCGTCGGCGAACGCGCGGGCCGCGATCTCGGCCAGCTCCTCCGCCGGGTGGAACCGGGGCGTGGGGAAGCCGGTGGCCAGCGAGATCATGCCCTCCTGCGCGGGCAGCCTGAAGGCGTCGGACAGGATCTCCTCCTGGTAGGTCGCCGGGCGGTCGGGCAGCACGTAGGCCTGCCAGTCGTCGCCCCGCTCCTCGGCCGCCGCGGGCGCCAGCGAGCGGACGAAGGTGCCGCGGCCCACCTGGGCCGTCACGTAGCCCTCCTCGGCCAGCCGGCGGTACACGCGTGCGGCGGTCAGGTGATTGATGCCGGCGTCGGCAGCGAGGGCGCGGGTGGGCGGCAGCTTCTCTCCGGGCTCGAGCTCGCCGGACTCGATGGCCGCGACGAAGCGGTCGGTCAGCTGCTTCGTGAGCGAGATGTCGCCATCCCGCTTCAGATCGGACAAGTTGATTTTGTACGACATTGTATGTGCTACACCCGGCCTCGATAGTAGTCCATGCAGCGCAGGAAGGCAACTTGTCCTACAGAAGAGGTCGCTCATGGCTCGCAACACCACATACACCTCAGACATCACGGTGCGCCTGGCGGACTACTCCGACAACGTGGCGCTCGCCCGGCTCGCGGCGCTGGACTCCAAGCCACTGCCCGATGGTGGGCTGGTCATAGCCGAGCGCGACGGCCAGGTGCTGGCGGCCATGCCGCTGGGCGGCGGGCCCGCCCTGGCGGACCCGTTCCATCGCACCACCGCGCTGGTGGAGATGCTCGAGCTCCGGGCGCGGCAGCTGCGTGACGCCCGCGCCGCCTCCCGCCCCGGGCTGGCCAGCCGCCTGAAGGCGATCGCACGCCTGCAGCCGCAGCTTCCATAGCTCCCCCCTCCTAGGGAAGCGCGACGGCCCGGGCCCACCGCCCGGGCCGTCGTCGTTGTTGGGGCCGCGCGGCTGGCATACCCTCGCCCAACGCTGGATGCCAACCTCGAGGAGGGGTGATGAAGACTCAGAGACTTGCCCTGGCGCTTTCGGCAACCTGCCTGCTGGGCCTGTTCGCGGTGCTGTTGCTGGACCGACCTGCCGGCGCCAAGCGCGTGCCGTCGGTGGTGCGGGCGCGTACGTTCGAGTTGGTGGACTCCCGCGGGAAGGTCCGCGCCCAGATGAAGGTGGAGAGGAACCGCGAGGTCGTGTTCCGCCTCCGCGACCAGGACGGTGCGATCCGGGTCAAGCTCGGCGCCGGCCGAGCCGGATCCGGCCTGCTGCTCTTGGACGAGGCCACCGAGCCAGGCGTGCAGGCGCTCGCGGGCGCCAAGGCGACCACGCTGCGCCTGCAGCGAGGAAACCGGCGGACTGCGCTCGTTCCGTAGCTCGACCGCTCCAACGGTTCGCTCCACGGCCGCCACCGCGAGGGCGGGTACCATGGGCGCCGCCGCCGCTGGCGGCCACGGGGCTATAGCTCAGCTGGAAGAGCGCCTGGATCGCACCCAGGAGGTCGCCGGTTCGAGTCCGGCTAGCTCCATCCCGTCGCCCGGACGGCGAACCGGCGACGTCGCTCGCCATCCAGGCTCGCATCCGGTTCGAGCTCCGGCTAGCTCCATCCCGTCGCCGCTAGCTCCATCCCCTCGCAGGGCTATGCCGGCCGCAGCACCTGCGAGACGGTTCCGTCCGCATAGGCCGTGCTGCTGATGAGCTCGAGGCGCTGGGGCTCGGGTAGGCCCTGCATCAGGGAGAGGCCGTCACCAAGCATCACCGGATGAACGGTCAGGCGGAACTCGTCGACTAGGCGCTCGCGAATCAGGCTGTGTGCGATGCGCACACCCCCGAAGCAGACGATGTCGCGGCCGTCCTGGCGTTTGCGCTCGGGGATCTCCTCTTCGAGCGGGCGGCGGGCGATCGAGGCGTTGTTCCAGTCCACCGCTTGGAGGCTCTGCGAGAAGACCAGCTTGGGGAGCCCGTTCATGAGCTGCGCCATCGGGTTCTCGGAGCCGGACCACCCCCGGTAGAAGTCGGCGTAGGCGCCGCTTCCCAACACGAGCAGGTCGATCTGCCCGAGCAGCTCCAGGTTGATGCGGTGCCGCTGGGCCCCGTTGTCCACCCCAGCGTCGTCCGGCGCATGCCAGTCGAGGTCGCCGTCGGCGTGGGCGGCGAAACCGTCCATCGACACCGACATGTGGAGGATCAGGCGCCGCCCTTGCTCGGCGCTCATGCTGGCACCCTGAAGCGCAGATGGGTGACCCCAGGAGCCTCGACGACGCGTGTCAGCTCGAGGTCGATCGGCTCGGCGCCAAGATGGGCGAAAAGCGGACGGCCCTCGCCCATCAGCACGGGTACGAGATGAATCTCCATCTCGTCGAGCACGCTGGCGTGAATGAGGGACTGAGCGAGGTCGGCTCCGTGGACCATCACGTCCGCATCGCCAGCCGCGTCCTTGGCCTGGCGCATGGCGCTCTCGACTCCGTCGGTCACGTAGTTGACCCACTCCGACTGAGGCTCGGGCGGCGTCCCTCGGGTCGGGACGAAGATCGGAACGCCGTGATGGTCGCCGTCCCAGTGACCGGCGAGGTCGAAGGTGCGTCGACCGACGACGACCGCTCCCGTGGCCATCGACTCGTCGTAGACCTGGCGGCTCGCCCCCGGTGGATCGAAGCCAGCAGCACTGCCCTTCCAGTCGCCCAGCCAGGCGTGCAGCCGCTCGCCTCCGGTTCCGAGGCCGTTGTCCTCGTCGTCGTCGGGTCCGGTGATGAACCCGTCCAGCGACATCGACATGTACAGGATCGACTTGGGCATCCGTTCCTCCTAGTTCCTCAGGGCTTGCTGCCGCGCAGGACGACGCGTTCGAGCCGGGCGAACGACGTGGGTAGGCCAAGCGTGTGCTCGTCTCGGAGCGCCTTCGTCGGGAAGCCTGTTCCGATCATGGTCATGAGCGTTTTCTCGCCCCTGGCCTCGAAGGTGAACACGGTGCCCGTGACGAGCTTCGACCCGTCGAGCCGGGTCTCAGTCGTGGTCAGGCGGATCCGGCGCGGCCGCTCGATCGCCTCGAAGACATGCTCGTGGCGGTAGAGCTCGTTCGGAGAGGCGCCGAAGTTGATCGTCCAGACGCCCCCGGTGCGCAGCTCGCAGTTCGACTCGACGACCCAGCCTGATTGGTCCTTGTCGTACATCTCGCGCTGGCCCTCCGGACTCGTGAAGGCGTCGAAGACCTCCTCTGGCCGGGCCTCGATCAGGCGCTGGAACTTGAAGTCCTCGCTCACCGGTCGCCTCCGGTCACGCGCTCGATGTAGCCCTCGAAGCGATCGAGGCGGCTCTCCCAGGCCCGGCGGTAGCTGTCGAGCCATTCGCTCACCTCGTTCAGCTCGGCGGGCCCGAGTCGGCATTCGCGCGCTCGGCCCACCTTCTCGGTGACGACGAGGTCGGCCACTTCGAGGATCCCGACGTGCTTCTTGATCCCGTTGATCGTCAGGCCGGCGGGCCCCGCAAGCTCGCTCAGAGTGGCGGGGCGAGAGCTCAACGTCTCGAGGATCTCGCGCCGGGTGGGATCCGATAGCGCGAAGAAGGTGCGATCGAGGAGTGGGGCAGAGTTGTCTTTTACTGCACCGATCGGCGCACTATAGCTCCCAGCCGGTCGTGACCTGCCCCGCCCGTTCAGCGAACCGTCCTCAGTCGGTCCACCAGCCCGGTTCCATGCTGCCGTCCCCCTCGGCGTGGCCGCCGAACGCGACGATCTCGAGCCCGTCCTCGCCCGCCTCCCACTCGCGCATCGCCTGCGGCGGGCAGTACACGACCTCGCCCGGGCCGACGGCGACGATCTCGTCGTCGACCTTGAAGCGCCCGCTGCCGGAGGTCACGAGATAGACCTCCTCGACCCTGTCATGCCGATGCCCGAAGCCGACCCGCCGGCCGGGTTTGACGCGATAGCTGGTCAGACCGATGCTCTCTGCGCCGAGCTCGGTCCTGGCCGGGCGGGCCTCCAGCGAGTCGACTCCGTAGCTGGGGGCTTGGTCCGGGATGTCTGAGAGCTTGAGGTGCTTGAGTGCCATGGGTGGAAGATAGGGCTGCCCGGCGTGCCGATCTTGGAAAAATCCGACAGGTGAGCGACGTCCCAAGAGGTGTCCTCAGGCCGGAGGAGGTCGGGCGGGTGTTCTCGCTCGAGCTGCGCCAACCGCCGCCCGACCTTGGTGAAGCGATCGACCGCCACTGGATCGTTCGCTGGGACCTGCGTGGCCGCGACGCGCACCGGACCGAGGTGCTCACACACCCGGCCGTGCACCTCGTCTTCGAGCCCCACGGCGCCTTCGTCTATGGCGTGCGCCGGTCCCTCGACGTGCGGATGCTGTCCGGGAGGGGCTACGCCATCGGCACCAAGTTCCTGCCAGGTGGCTTCGCTGGGTTCACCGATAGCCCGATGGACGAGCTGACCGATCGTGTGCTCGACCTCGAGGAGGTCTTCGGAGTCGATGGGGCCCGGCTCGCGCGGGCCGCTGCGGAGCTGGAGGAGCCGAGCGATGCGCTCGAGCCGATGTACGACTTGCTGCGTGCGCACCGGCGCCCGGTCGCCCCGGAGGCCCGGCTGGTCGCAGCCGCGGTCGCGCGGATGCGCGAGGCGCCGCCGGGCACGCTGGTGTCTGAGGTCGCCGCCCACGAGTGCGTGTCGGTGCGGTCCCTCCAGCGACTGTTCGCGCGCTACGTCGGGGTGAGCCCCAAGTGGGTGCTCCAGCGCTACCGGCTCCATGAGGCTCTCGAGCAGCTGGCCGGCCAGGACCGACCCGACTGGAGTCGCCTCGCGCTCGACCTCGGCTACTTCGACCATGCCCACTTCATCCGCGACTTCCGAGCCGTCGCCGGCCGGTCGCCCACCGAGTACGAGCGCGAACTGACCGCGACCGCGGCGTGAGCCGCCTTCAGGAGGACGCCGGCCGGCGATCCCCGCCGCCAGGCTCGCCCGCTCGTCCCGCCACCTTCCGCGAGGGTGTGCGCGCCGGCGTGCCGTTCGCGCTCGCGGGCGGCCTGCTCGCGATCTCGTTCGGGGTGGTGGCTCAGCAGGCCGGCTTCTCCGCGCTCGAGGCGATCCTGATGTCCCTCTTGGTCTACGCGGGATCGGCCCAGTTCACGGCGGTCGCGATCCTCGCGGCCGGCGGCGGCGCCGGGGCGGCGATCTCCGCAGCCACGCTCATGAACTCCCGCTTCCTGGCGATGGGAGCGGCGCTGGGCCCATCGCTGCCGGGCGGCCCGCTCAAGCGCGCCGCGCAGGGCCAGACCGTGGTCGACGCCTCGTGGGCGCTCGCCTCGCGCGGCGACGGCACCTTCGACCGCTGGATGCTCTTTGGCTCGAGCGCCATGCAGTTCGTCACCTGGCAGACGGGCACGATCGTCGGGGCTCTGAGCGCGGACCTGGTGGGCGATCCCGAGCGGCTGGGCCTCGACGCTCTGTTCCCCGCCTTCTTCCTCGCCCTGCTCATGGCGGAGGCCAAGACCAGCCGGGCGCGGGCGGTGGCCGTCCTCGGCGGCCTGATCGCCCTGGCGCTGGTGCCCATCACGCCGGCGGGGGTGCCCGTGCTCGTGGCCGGCGCCGCTGCACTGGTTGGCCTCAGCCCGTCGGCGCGCGCCGACGCGAGAGCTGCCTCGGCGTGAGCACGGTTGCGATCGTGATCGCCGGTTGTGCCGTGTCGACCGCGGTGGTGAAGGCCATCGGTCCGATCGCCCTCGGCGGCCGCGAGCTGCCGGACTGGTTCTCCAGCGTGGTGGTCCTGCTGGCGCCGGCACTGCTGGCCGCGCTCGTGGCAACCCAGGCGCTGGCGGACGGGACCGAGCTGGCGGTGGGCGCGGAGACAGCCGGCGTCGCGGCGGGCGGCCTTCTCTACTGGCGCACGGAGTCGATCATCGGCTGCGGCCTGACGGCGGCGGCGCTGACCGCCGTCCTGCGCGCGCTCACGTAGTGCCTACCGCCGGCGCAGCTGGCACTCCGGGTCAATCCGGAGCAGCCGCGCAAGCTGTCCGCGATGTCGGGCGACCCAGCCATAAGCATGGTCGGTGACCCCCGGTAGGGCCCGGAGGATCGCCGCCGGCGCGCGGCCGCCCGGCAGCGCGGCCACGAGCGGCGCCCCAGCAGCGCCGCCCGAGCGCAGCCGGCCGGACGGCTCCACCAGGTGCCAGGAGTCCAGGCGGCGGGGCTCGGGGATGGCGGAGAGAAGCGCGGTCCCCTCCGCGCTCTGGATTGCGACCGGGCGCAGCACGCGGCGGCGGTCCCAGGCGAGGATCCAGTTCAGGCTCCACTTGCAGAACCCACAGTCCGCGTCGTAGAGCACGACCCAGCGGTCCATCGGCGGGTCCACCGCCCTCATTCCGGCCGTGCCCGAGCGAGGATCTCCGCGGCGGCGCGGACGAGATCGCCGTTCCCGGCGGGCGACGACCCGTCGGGGAGGACGACGGTGTCCTCGAGCCCCGTTCGGATCCCGTGGCCGCGGGCAGCCCCACGCTCGTTGACGGCCCACGAGGCCAGCTGATCACCGTGGTGGACCTGGGGGAGGCTGACCTCCGCGCGGGCCAGGACGGCCTCGATCGCCGCCGCCTGCGCGAGCGCGGCATCCACGTCGTGCTCCAGGGGCTCGACCATCGCGCGGACACAGTCGGGCGCCAGCCCTGACTCCACGAACGCGTTGGCGTCCGCGACCTCCAGCAGCCCCGCCTCGATCCCCACGCCGCGGCCCATCAGGTGCTCGCACAGGTCCGCTATGCCCGGCTCGCCCTGGTTGGCGGTCACCAGGTCGGGCAACGCGGTCCAGCCCGAAACGAGCTCCAGGCGCCGGGCCGGGTCCGCCTCGATCCCGGCAGAGGTGCTCAGCGACACGGGCACTCCGGGGACCGCCGCACGGAGCGCGCCCAGCACCTCGGCCGTGGGCACCGCCTCCAGGGTCTCGCGTCCGGCGGAGTCGTGGACGTGCGCGTGGACCACGTCCGCTCCGGCCTCGACGGCCGCGCTTGCCTCCTGCGCCAGGGCCGGCGGCGTTCGCGGGATGGCCGGGTGCTCGGCGACGTTGCGCGATCCGTTGAGGGCGGCCTGCAGCACTGGAGCAAGTCCTACACGACCGGCCGCGCGGGAGATAGGCGAGGTCTTGCAACTCGCGCCTGGGCGACCGGCACGCGGTACGTTGCCGACGGGATCTGATGGTCAACCGCAGTTGCCTCCTCATCGCCGCAGCGGCCGGAGCGATCGCCATCGCCGGGCCCGCGCCGGCGTCGGCTGCGCCCGTGATCGCCGTGGACGGCGAGAAGGCCTCCCGTGTCGAGGATCCCTTCGTGCCGCCGCGGGCGGAGATCGACCTCGGGCCCGCCACGGTGCGATCCGCGGGCCCACGAGCCCATCCCTCGGCGCGCGGGGGGCGCGCGGTGTCGGACGCGCTCAGGCGAGCTCAGCAGTCGGGCTCGGCGAGCGCCTCGACGCTCGCCGGCTACCGGCGAACCCTCACCGGAGCGCGGGCCGCGCTGCGCCGCCTGCGGGGCGCCCGCCGAACCGAGCTTCGCTATGTGATCGCGTCGCTGGAGCGCATCGCGATCGCCCGCCGGCTCACCACCTCCCGCATGCCCTCGCTGTTCCTGCAGCTCCGGCGCAACGCCTCGTACTGGCGCTCCAAGCCGTTCCCCGGCAGCGGCGACCAGATCACCTTCCGCGGCAGCGAGTTGCTGTTCCAGTATTTCCCGGGACGGGGCCTTCAGCTGCACCCGCTGTCGAACTTCAAGAAGGCGAACCTGCTGCACGGGGCGTGCACGCGGAGCGGTCGGGGGCGCCCGGTCTGCGGGGCCAGGCCGCCAGGGCCGCGGCGCGGGACGCCGTGCCGCCCGGCGCGGCTGCGCCGCCTGCTCGACGAGCTCTCGAAGCTCGCGGTCAGGCGCGGCCGCGGCTTCATCGCGTGGGAGTACCTGTTCGACTTCGGCGGCGGCTCGCCACCCTGGATGAGCGCCATGGCCCAATCCACGGCGATAGTGGCCCTCGGGCGTGCGGCGCGACTGCTCGACCGCCCCGAGTACAACCGGGTCGCGGGCGCCGCGCTCGGCGCCTTCGAGGCCCGCCGGCCGACCGGGGTGCGCACGCGCGGGCCGCTGGGCGGCGCGCATTACCTTCAGTACTCGTTCGCGCCGCGGCTGTACGTGTTCAACGCGTTCCTGCAGTCGCTGATCGGCCTCTACGACTACGCGCGGCTGGCCAGGGACGACCGAGCCAAGGCCCTCTACGAGCAGGCCGAGCCCGAGGCCAGGGGGGAGGTGCCCCACAGCGACCTGGGCGACTGGTCGCGCTACTCATTCCGCGGCGCCCAGTCCACGGGGGAGTACCACGAGCTGCTGCGCGAGATGCTCCAGGGAATGGGCCGTCGCGTCGGTGGCATCTACTGCGAGTACGCCATCCGCTATCGCGGCTATCAGAAGGACCCGCCGCGGCTGCGGTTCCGTGGACCGAAGCTGGCCGTTCCGAGGAAGGCCACCCGGGTGGTGTTCTCGCTGTCCAAGCTCTCGGTCGTCGAGCTGCGGATCTTCAAGGGGGGGCGCCTCGTGTTCCGCCGGCTGGCCACCCTGCGCCGCGGTCGCCACTCCTTCCACTGGCGACCGCGATCGCGAGGTGACTACGCGGTCCGCCTCGGCGCCAAGGAGCTGCGCACCGGTCGGTCACTGCGCGGAAGGACCGCCGCGACCGTCACGGTCGCGGGCGGATAGCTCGCGCCGCCTCGGCCTCATCGCCGCCGTGTCGGAGGTGCCGGTCCGGCGCTGACGGCTAACGCCCGCGCCGTCGCCCGAGCGTGATCGGGTTGCTCAGCGCCTCCACGGCCACGCCCCGTTCCAGCTGGATCCGGTAGCCGCCGCGGCCTCGCCCTCGGAACCGATACCTGAAGTCGTCGCTGGTCACCGGGACCTCCGCGACCCGGACCCCGTCCTTGAGCACCACCAGCTTGCGCGCGCCGGCCC
Source organism: uncultured Thermoleophilaceae bacterium (assembly GCA_963755215.1). Classification (GTDB taxonomy): domain Bacteria; phylum Actinomycetota; class Thermoleophilia; order Solirubrobacterales; family Thermoleophilaceae; genus JAAYBF01. Next base: position 17,546 of record CAVWIW010000010.1, on the reverse strand, counting down.
CAGGCCTGCTCACACCGCCGATCACGCGGGCCGTGAATCGTGCGGCCCGGGCGCGCATCCAGTCGCCCATGATCGCCCGCCGCCGGCCGGCCCGGGCGCTCAGTCGCAGGTCGGGACCACCGGGCCCGAATACCTTCACGTATGCGCGGCCGGCGCGAACTCCGCGGCGGATTCCGCGCTCGGACAGCTCCGGCGCGTACACCACCGTGGTGCCAACGCCGATCGGGGTCTGGGTGCCCGGGTTCCGGGGGGTGCCGGCGTTGTGCGAGTCGCTCACCGCGACCGCGGTGATGTCGAATCCGCGGCGGCGCAGCGCGTCCCATTCCTCGATCGCGCTGAGCGTGAACGGGTTGAAGTTCGTCTCGTTGCCGGTCGGGCCCGTGTGCACCTCCCAGGCGTCGACCTTGCCGAAGCGAGTCTCGGCATCCGAGTAGTCCCACGGGCAGCCGCGGCACAGCGACTGGAAGGCGGGCACATCCGACGGGAAGATCGTGGGGTGATTGATCTGCGTGAAGCCGCCCGCGCGGTGGACCTGGTCGAACAACCGGCTCGGCGGGCGGCGGCCGCGCTTTCGCACCAGCGCGCCGCTGGCTAGCCGCTCCAGCACCTGGCCCGTGCGGTAGTCGAGCTGGCGGTTGCTCGCGTGGTTGTTCGTGTGCCCGCGATAGGTGATGACCTCGGCGCTGCGGATGATCAGCTTGCGCGGGTAGCTCGGCTGGTAGCGGCCGATCTCGCCCCAGTGCGAGGTGGTCGCGTAGTCGCTCAGGGTGATGAAGTCCAGCCCGGCGCCGCCGCTGCTTCTGCCCCCGAACGCGTAGTCGAATGTCTGCCGCATGGTCGCGTCGCCCAGGGCCGAGTGCTCGGCGTGCACGTGCATGTCGCCGGCGTACCAGCCCGAGCGCCGCACCGCCGGGCGCGTCCGGTAGCGCGCGGCCCGGTAGGGCCGGTCCGCGAACGCGGGATCGCGGCTGAGCTCCACCTCGACGCGCCATGCCACCGCGCCGTCGGTGTCGCCTCCCGACCGGCCGATCACCGACGCAAGGCCCAGCTCGGCCGCCCACTCTCCGGCGGGAATGCGGCCGGGCGTAAAACCCCGGGTGGTCTTGCCGGGCACATGGCCCCTCGGACGTGCCAGGTACTGCGCCTCGGTGGAGAAGCCCTCGCGCGACACCGTCACGTCCGGGTGGCTGGACCCGCCCCAGCCGCGCAGCTCCTCTGTGTCGAACAACTCGCCGCGCCTGCGCCGTGCTTCATACAGGCCCAGGTCGAGCGTGTGGCGTACCCCGCCGACCGGCGCCTCCGGCTGATCGAAGCAGTACTTCACGCGCACGGCGGTCGTGCCCTTGGGCACCCGGAAGGGCACGAGCACGTAGCTGCCCTGCAGCTCCGAGGAGAACGACCCGGTGATCACGCGCGTGGGCGTGATCGGATCGCCGGGGCAGGAGGTCGGCGGTGCGGCGGAGGCGGTTGCGGGCGCGAGGACGCACAGCGCGCCGCCCAGCAGCATCCCCGCGAGTGTGACTCGGCGCCTGATACGCGGAGCCTAACCCCGCGGCATCGACCGCGCGAAGCTAGGAGGGGGGCTCCTGGAATCCTTCGCACGTGCCGCGCGTCAGTAGCGACACCGCAGTCGCAGCGTCGCCCAGCAGCGTGCTCACGTCGTCGGAGCCGAACGCGGCCCGCCCCTCGGCCACCAGCCGCGCCGACGTGTCGCGGATGCGCGTGAGCGTGGCCTGGTCTGCGGAGGAGAAGCGCGCGCGATCGTTGCACGCCAGCGCCGCCACGCCCGCGAACTCCACGGCGTCGTCGTAGGTGGCCAGCGGCGTACCGGACGCGAACGCCGGCGGCGAGCTGGTGTTAGCCAGCTGGCGGGTCACGTTGAGCGCGATGGCTATCTGCTTGTCGAGCTTGCGGAAGTCCACCACCGCGATCTCGTCGTCGACCGTGTGGTAGCAGGGCCCGGTCGCGTCGCTGAAGAACACGCTCGGGATCGAGGCCGCCAGGAACGGCACGTAGTCGCTGCGGTTCTGGCCGAAGATGGAGCTCAGCCGCGACGTGTCGAGCGTGCTCGCTCCGATCGCCTCCGACACGATCTCGGTCAGCCGCGACCCGCCGCTCTCGGAGGCGATCGCGAAGCTCGTGTTGCGCAGGCTGGGCAGCAGGTTGGCGCCCTGGATGTCGAAGTTCACGTACGCCACGGTCTTCGCGAGCGGCACCAGCGGGTTGGTCTGCACGTAGTGCCGGGCGCCCAGCAGGCCGTCCTCCTCGCGGTCCCAGAGCCCGATCACTACCGACCGCCGCGGCCCCTGCCCCGCGATCGACCTGGCGATCGCCAGGGCGGCGGCCACTCCGGTGGCGTTGTCGGTGGCGCCGTTGCAGATCCCGTCCTCGGCGGTCGAGCGAGCGCAGGAGGTGCCCAGCCCGTCGTAGTGAGCGCCCACCACCACGTACTCGTCGGCCAAGTCGGTGCCGGGAATCACGGCCACCACGTTGGTGCCCCCAGAGAAAGCCTGCGTGTAGGCCGCGTCGCCGGTGCCCGCCGGGTTCAGCCCGCGCGCGATCGGTCGCAGCTGTTCGATCAGGTAGGCCCTGGCCGTGGCGGACCCGGCCGTGTCGTTCTGGCGCCCGTTGGTCTCGTCGCCGGCCAGGCGCGCCATGTCGATGACGGTGCAGCCGGTAAGCATCAGGCAAGCCGAAGCCAGCGATGCGATCAAGCCTGCTCTTCTCACCCTCGCGAGTCCTCCACGGCGAGACGAGCCTAACCGACGGGCGACCGATGACCGGCGACCAGGTTCCCTCTCGCGCGTGAACATTCGGTCAGATAGCCTCCGACCGCCGTTTTTCGCCCTACCGAGGAGGAGTGCATGAGTTGGGATCCGCGTCGCTGGCGTCTAATCACGATCGGCGCGGTGCTGGCCGCACTCGGCCTGCCGGCCGCGGCGGCCGCTCACCTCGAACGGCCCTCGTACTGGCCCAAGCCCGGGCCCGACACCTCGGTGAGCCCGCCGGCCGGCGGCAAGGTGCCGAGCGTGCGGCCTCTGACGACCGCGGTCAGCGGCAAGGGAGCCGGCAGGGTCCGCGTGGTGTGCGCGGGCAAGGGCGGCCGGAAGTCGCTCGCCCGGGTCCGTAAGTCGATCCGCCAGGCCCGCAAGAGCGGTTACCGGATCCGGCCCAGCCAGCCCAAGAAGGGCCTCAGCCGCAAGGCGGCAAAGCGGCTGCTGCGGATCAACCGCGCTCTCGCGCGAAAGTGCAAGTACAAGGAGATCCAGCCGGCCGTCAACGCCTCGGGCAACAACGACCGCGTGGTGGTCATGCCCGGTCGCTATACCGAGCCCACTGCGCGCAAGCAGCCGCTCAACGACCCGCGCTGCGCAAACCTCACCCAGACCGATTCGGGCGGCGCCAAGACGCCGAGCTACCGCTACCAGGTCACCTGCCCCAACGACCAGAACCTCGTCTACGTGCAGGGCCGCGCCGTGCCGATGACACCGCCGCCCTCACCCCCGCTCACCAACCGTCAGGGCATCCCTGACGAGGGGCCGTGCGTGAAGTGCAACCTGCAGCTCGAGGGCAGCGGCGTGAAGCCCACGGACGTGATCGTCGACGGCGCGTCCAACTACGTGGGCAAGGGGCCCGAGGCCCGCCCGAGGAAGCTGAACAAGCACGTGGTCATCCGCGCCGACCGCGCCGACGGCTTCGTCGTCCACAACCTCACCGCCCGCGGCGCGCTGGAGCACGGCATCTACATCGAGGAGGCCGACGGCTACCGGCTGGACACCGTGAAGATGTTCTGGGCGGCGGACTACGCCAACCTGACCTTCACCTCCGACCACGGCCTGTACAAGAACTGCGACGGCTTCGGAGCCGGCGACGCGGTGCTCTACCCGGGCGCCGCACCCGAGACCGGCGAGCAGGCCGACAAGACGTTCTATCCCGACGCGCCGCGCATCAACACCACCGTGACCAAGTGCGACATGCGCGGCAGCGTGCTCGCGTACTCGGGCTCGATGGGTAACGCCGTGCGCATCACGAACAACCACATCTACGGCAACACGGCAGGCGTCTCCACGGACACGATCTCCGCGGCGGGCCACCCCGGCTTCCCGGCCGACGGCGTCGAGGTCGACAACAACTACATCTACTCCAACAACCTCAACCTGTTCAAGCCCAACCCGCCGGTGGAGCCGGTGGTGGGAGTGCTGCCTTCGGGCGTCGGCATCTTCTGGGCCGGCCACAACAACGGCCGGGTGCACGACAACTGGATCTGGGACAACTGGCGCAACGCTGCCTTCCTGCTCTCGATCCCCGACTTCCTGGTCACACCCGAGGGCAACGTGAACCCGGGGGCCTCGTGCGTGGACAAGATGCTCTCCACGTCGTGCGGCAACCGCTTCTTCAACAACCGCCTCGGCCGCGTGCCCAAGGGCTTCCGCGCGCACAAGGCGCTGTTCAAGTTCGGCAACAAGGTGGGAGCCACCAAGGGCCGCGCCCCCAACGGCGTGGACTTCTGGTGGGACGAGGGCGGCGTGGGCTCGGTGACCGGCAACTGCTGGTACGGCAACCGCGGCCCCGACGGCAAGGCATCCAGCGTGACCGGCCCCGGCAAGGGCGACGGCAACGACACGCTCCCGTCGAACTGTGCCACGAGCAAGACGACGGGCGATCCCGTAAAGGTCGCCTACCTGCTCTCGTGCTTCCTCGCTCGCGAGGGCGACGCACCCCCGGAGCAGTGCGACTGGTACACGCTGCCGCCCAAGCCGGGCTCCGCGGCGGCCGCCAGCAAGCAGCGGCGCTTCGAGCGGGGAGCGCAGCAGTTCCTGCGCACCGCCCGCGCCAAGCAGCTGCGCGACCGGGTGGGCAAGCTCACGGGCATCGCCGACTCCAAGCCATCGGGGTAGCGCGGTGAGGATCGGTGCGCGGCATGAGGCTGCCACGGCGGCGGCCTGTGCCGTGCTGAGCCTGGCTGCGTGCGGCGGCGACGACTCTGACGATCGTGCCGCCGCCAAGCCCGTCGGCGACCCGCTCGTGGGCACGGTGGCGCCGCTCGCGCAATGCAAGGACTGGCGGGCAGGCACGCGCGAGGAGCGCCTGGCCACGATCGACGACATCCAGGAGCAGGTGAACCTCCAGGACAGCGCCGTGAAGACCCCGAAGCTGCCCGACGCCACGGCCTACCGGGTGCTCGACACCACCTGTCGCAGGACCTTCGCCACCGGCTTCAGGCTCTACAAGCTCTACGCGCGCGCCGCCACCTTCGCGGCGCTGTCCGAGAAGTAGCCTCCGTCAGCGGGTGTAGCTGACCCCGGACGGCCCCTGGCCCGCCACCGGCCGGCAGCTGCCGCGGCCGGGCGCCGCGTTCACCGCCAGGGTCAGGCAGCGGCCCAGCGCCTGCTGGCCGTAGGCGTTGGGGTGCAGCGTCTCCTGGATCTCGCCCTGCGCGAGGTTGAGCGTCAGGAAGCGCGCCCACTCGCTGGTGGTGCCCGAGGGCGGCTGAGAGAGGGTGGCCTGGCTCGTGCTCGTGGAGCACACCTCGCGGCCCTGGAGCTGGTTGCGCAGCTCCAGGAACTCCGTGCCCTCGAACGCCGAGGTGAACAGGATGCCGTCGGCGATCTGGTTCACCAGCGAGTCGCGCGCCCAGTTCAGGTCGGCGTCGTAGAACGGGCAACCGCCCACGGTCCCCCGGTCGGCGCCGAGCTCGGGATAGCGGTTCTCGCTGGCCCGCGGCACGGGCGACCCGTAGCTCTGCACGATCAGCCGGTAGTCGGATCGCGCGTAGCCGGACTCGACCATGATCGCGCGGATCTCGCGGATGGCCTTGGCCACGCCCGTGAAGGCGGCCTGCTTGCGCCCGTTCACGACCTGCTGCTGGGACGGGTTGCAGGGCCCGGTGCGCGCGGCGTAGGCCTGGGCGCACGCGCGGATGATGTCGGCGAAGCCCAGGTCGTTGCCGCCGATGGAGAGCACCACGACCTTCGCGTTCAGCACCTGGGCCACGTAGCGCAGCTTCAGGCCCTGCGAGGGCTCCCCGTTCTGGCCCTGACCGCCCTGCGACGGCCTGAAGATGTTGGCGGTCACCGCGCCCGAGCAGGCCAGATTCACCTCGCGCGCCACGTTCACGGTCGCGCTGTTCACCTCGGCCACGTCGGAGCGGTGGCAGCCGCTGGCGTCGGTGTCGCCATAGATGCGGCTGGGGTCATAGCCCGTGCCGGTCCAGGCTCGGTCGGTGCCCGCACGGTCGGTCGTGGAGACGATGGAGTTGCCCTGCCACCTGCCGGCTTCGCCCGAGATGAACGAATCACCCAGCGTCACGATCGCGGTCTCGCCGCTCTGCGGAGTGGCCTGCGCCGAGGGCGCGAGCACGCCGATGCCCACCGCCGCACCGGCAATCACGGTCTTCCACTTCACGCGACCCTCCCCTGTGGTTTGCCCAGCCGCTGAGGTGTGCTCACCCCGCCGCGGGTCAACCATAGCCCCGGGCGGGCCGCCAGTCGAGGGGCCGCGGTCAGGCGTGGGGGCAGCGGGCGGGCGTCAGAGCGTTGAATTAGGCTTCGCGGCGATGGGCATCCTCGACGATGCGATTCGCGCCCACCTGGACCTCAAGCGCGAGCATGGGGCCCCGGATGAGGAGATCTCGCGCCAGGAGCGCGAGGCGCTCGGCCCCGCCCGTCGCGGCGCGCCGGCCGAGGGAGAGGAGGGCGACGGCGACGTGGCCGCAGAGGCCGCCCCCGAGGCCCCGGAGGTGGAGCCCGAGAGCGCCGGAGCCCGAGCCGGTGGCCGCTGAGGAGCCCGCCGCGCCCGACGAGCTGCCCGACGACGCAGCGCTCGAGCCCGAGGCAGACCACCCGGAGCCGATCGAGGACCCGGAGCCCGTGGTCCGCTCGGGAGACACGCCGCCGCGAGGCACGCCGGCCGTGGAGGAGCCGCCCGCCGCCGAGGGCGACGAGAGCGAGGATGTGCTCGAGGAGACGCCCGAGTTCCTCCAGGAGACACCCGAGCACGATCGGCTCTGGTTCGAGCAGAAGCCCCCGCGGGACTTCGACTTCGACGAGGAATAGACCCGCCGCGCCGGCGCGCTCCATGAGTGCCGCTCGACGTTTGTATGACGCCGGGGCTCGGCGCTCAAGCCCATCCCGGGCAACGCCGAGTCGCGGTCCTACGACGGTCCGGAGGGTTCCGTCGGCATCAAGGCGGCACGGGACGCCGCTACGACTGGAACGGGGATCGCCGGGGCGGGCGGTCCCCGTTTCTATTTGCCACCCGGCTCAGGCGATGTAGCCGCGCGTGCGCGCCGCCTCCACCACGCGCTCGATCCCCAGGCAGAACGCCGCCTCGCGCAGCGAGATGTGCGAGGCCTCCGCGCGCCCCGCCACCTGCCCGTAGGCCTTGCGCATGATGCGGCCGAGGCGCTCGTTCACCTCGTCCTCGTCCCAGCTGAAGTGCTGCAGGTTCTGGACCCACTCGAAGTACGAGACCACCACGCCACCCGCGTTGGCCAGCACGTCGGGGACCACCTCCACACCCTTGCCGGTCAGGATCTCGTCGGCCGCCGGCGTGAGCGGGCTGTTCGCGCCTTCTACCAGCACGCGACAGCGGAGACTGTCGGCGTTGGCCTGGTGGACCATCCCGCCGAGCGCGGCCGGGACGAAGAGGTCGCAGTCGAGGGCCAGCAGCTCGTCGGCCGAGATCGGATCGGCGCCGGGGAGCTCGGTGAGCGCGCCGCCCGCAGCCAGGTGATCGACGAGGCCGGCCGGCTCGATTCCCGCCGCCGAATGGATCGCGCCCGTGGCGTCGGACACGCCCACCATCGTGGCGCCGAGGTCGCGCAGGATCCGCGCCGCCCAGGAGCCCACGTTGCCGAAGCCCTGGACCACGAACCTCGTCTCCTTCGGGTCCATGCTCAGCGCGCGCGCGGCCTCGAGGAAGGCGAAGACCACTCCGCGACCGGTGGCGGCCTCGCGGCCCAGTGATCCCTGCAGGGAGATCGGCTTGCCGGTCACGATCGCCGGTGTGTGGCCGTGGAGCTTGCCGTACTCGTCCATGAACCAGGCCATGGTCTGCGCGTCGGTCCCCACGTCGGGCGCGGGGATGTCGCGCGTCGGGCCCAGGACCTTCTCGATCTTGTCGATGAACGAGCGCGCCACACGCTGGCGCTCGGACGGCTCGAGCTGCTCCGGCGTAACGTCCACTCCGCCCTTGGCGCCGCCGAAGGGGATCTCCACGATCGCGGTCTTCCAGGTCATGAGCTCGGCCAGCGCCCGGACCTCGTCGATGTCGACCTCGGGGTGGAACCGGATCCCGCCCTTGTAGGGCCCGCGAGCGCCGTTGTGCTGGACGCGGAAGCCGGAGAACACGTGGATCCGGTCGTCCGAGAGCTTCACCGGGATTTGCACCCGCACCTCGCGGTATGGCGAGCGCAGCACCGCGGCCACGTCGTCGCGCAGCTCGAGTCGCTCAGCGGCGAGCCCGAACCAGTGGCTCACGGTCTCCAGGTTGGACATCTCCGCGCGCTGGGCGGGAGGTGCTGATTCGGTCGCCACGGCACTCCTCCTCAGGTAGGCCAGTGGAGCCAGCCGGGCTCGAACCGGCGACCTCCTGCTTGCAAAGCAGGCGCTCTTCCAGCTGAGCTATGGCCCCGCCCGCGCCATCTTGCCATGCGGAGGGAGGCGCACCGTGGCTTTGCCTCGGCCCGGCTGCGACCGGACCGAGAACTAAGTTGGCCCCGTGTTTCGAAGCGCCTGGCGCGAGCCCTCAGCCATCCTGCTGGCCGCCCAGCTCGGCGGGGTGCTGGTCTACCCGTTCATGGAGGGCAGCGCGGTGGGCCGAGCCCTGTTCAGCGTCTTCGGGATCGCGATCCTCGCGCTGGTGGTTCTGGCGGTGCGCAGCTCGGCGGCGTCGACGTGGTTCGGCGTGCTGCTCGGCCTTCCCGCCACGGTCCTCCTGCTGATCCAGGCGATCACCGGCGACGACGCCCTCCTGCCCTACTCGTCCGCGCTCGAGGCGGTGCTGTACTTCTACGCCGCGAGCGCGCTGATCGGCTACATGCTCGCCGACCACGTGATCACGCGGGACGAGCTGTTCGCCGTCGGAGCGACGTTCACCCTGGTGGCCTGGGCGTTCGCCTACAGCTTCACCGTGTGCCAGGCGATCGAGCCCAACAGCTTCACGGCGGCGATCGACGCGCAGGACGACCGCACGTGGATGGAGCTTCTGTTCCTCAGCTTCACAACCCTCACCAGCACGGGCCTGAGCGACGTGACGCCCGTCAAGCCCTTCGCGCGCAGCCTCGTGATGCTCGAGCAGCTGGCGGGTCTGGCCTACGTGGCCATGGTGGTGTCGCGCCTCGTGGGGCTCATGGTCCTGGGAAGAGCGGGCGGGATGAGGGCGAAGGACGGAGAGACCCCGTGATCGCACGCATCTGGACGGGCGCCGTCCGGCTCGCTGACGCCGACGACTACGCCGACTACATCCGCCGGACCGGCTTCGCGGAGTACGCCGACACACCCGGCAACCGCGGCGCCTGGATGCTCCGGCGCCACGAGGAGGACCGTACGGAGTTCATCACGCTCTCGCTGTGGGAGTCGCGCGAGGCGATCCGAGCATTCGCGGGCGACGACATCGAGGCGGCGGTCCTCTACCCGGAGGACGAGCGCTACCTGATCGGCGAGTCGACGATCACTCACTACGAGGTGGCCGACGAGGTCACACCGCCGCCCTAACTCCCAAACCCCAGATCCAACAACCGCGCCGCGTGCTTCGCCGGGTCCGGTGACCCCAGTAGCACCACCCCCAGCGTTCGCCCGCGCCGCCTCGCCACCCCCACGAAGCACCGCCCCGCCGCCTGCGTGTAGCCGGTCTTGAGCCCGATCGCGCCGCGGTAGCCGGCCCGGATCAGTGGGTTGTGGCCGGCCAGGAACAGGCGGCCGCCCTTGATCGGGAATGGGAACGAGCCCTGGCGGCGGCGGGCGATGCGCGCAATCCGCGGCTCTCGCATCGCCAGTCGGGTGAGCACCGCCAGGTCGGCCGGGCACGAGCGGTTGCCGTTCTCCAGCCCGTGCGACGAAGCGAAGCGAGTGCAGCGCAGTCCCCACAGCCGCGCCTTCTCGTTCATCAGCGCCACGAACCGCCGCTCGCGCCCCGACACGTGCACCGCCAGGGCGATCGCCGCGTCGTTGCCCGACACCAGCATCACCCCGTTGAGCAGGGCCTCGGCCCGAACGCGCTTGCCCTTGGGCAGCACCCCCACGCCCGAGCCGGAGTAGCGCAGGGCCGCGCGCGTGACGCGCACGCGCTCGCGCGGCCCGACCTCGTCGACCACCACCAGCGCGGTCATGATCTTCGTGAGGCTGGCCATTGGCAGCACCCGCAGCGGCTGGCGGCGGAAGAGCACCTCGCCGTTGGCCACGTCGAACACCAGCGCCGCCCGCGGCGGCTTTCGGAACCGGAGGCGGTAGGCGTCCACGCCGCTCAGGCGGACCGGCGCGGGGGAGCGAGGCTCCAGCGCACCTCCGGCCGCCGGCGTGATGGCGGCCGGCGCGGACGCCGCGGTGCGCGGCTCGTCCCCCGGCTCGTCGCGCACCAGCCCCAGGTACACGGCCAGCACCGACCGCGAGCGGAGCCATCAGAAGCGCCAGCAGCGCCAGCCTCTGCCCGAGGCGCCTGCGCCGCCGCCCTCCCGAGAGGACGCTCATTCCTCCGGCGGGTTTAGCAGGGCGCCGATCACGCCGAATCCGATCATCGCCAGCAGCAGCAGCGACACCAGCACGAGCGGCGTGACCCCGTCGTCGATGATCACGCTGATGGTCAGGAAGGTGAGCAGCCCGAGCATCGCGAGGCTCGCCACCAGGGCCGCCGTGCGAGCCATCAGTACACCGGCATCCGGTGCGCTCGCTGGTAGTCCTCGTGCACCCGGTTGGCGAACAGCTTGATGGCCACCAGGCCGAAGATGAACCCGCCGATGTGCGCGAAGTAGGCCACGCCTCCGCCCTCACCGCCGCTGACCGGCGTGGCCACCTCGGCGGCGCCGGCCACCGCCTGCAGCAGGAACCAGAGCCCCAGCACGATCAGCGCCGGCAGCTCGACGATGGTGAAGAAGATGATGATGAACAGCAGCGTCACCACCCGCGCGCGCGGGTAGAGAAGCGCGTAGCCACCTAACACGGCGGCCACCGCCCCGCTGGCACCGATCGTGGGCACGGCCGCATTGGGGTCGATCACGGTCTGCGCGAGCACGGCCGCCACGCCACCCAGGAGATAGAAGCCGATGAAACGGCCTCGGCCCATCGAGTCCTCGATGTTGTTGCCGAAGATCCAGAGGAAGACCATGTTCCCGGCCAGGTGCAGGATCCCGCCGTGCATGAACATGGAAGTGAGAATGGTGAGCCAGGTGGACGGCTGGTCGGGCGCGTCGCCGCTCACGCCCTCCTGGCCCTCGCAGGCAAGGCTCCCGCCCTCGGTCACCGCGCAGTGATCGCCGGGGTGGGTGATCTCGTACGGGATCGTGCCGTAGTCCACGACCTTCCGGTCGAACTCCGAGTCGTCCAGGTAGGCGCCCTGGAAGAGGAAGAACATCGCCACGTTCGCGGCGATCAGGATCACGGTGAGGATCGGGAACCGCCGCGTGGGGATGTCGTCCTTGAGCGGGATCAACGCACGTCGAGGAACTCGATCGTGCGCGAGAAGGCGAACCCCGGGGTGGGACCGCCCACCAGCGAGTAGACCCGGTTGCCCAGCGACACGCCGCCCAGCCCGTGGCGCGGCGTGCGCATCTGAGGCAAGGAACGCCAGCGCCGCCGCCGGGGGTCGTAGAGCTCGACCTCGGGGATGGTCCTGCCGGTGCCGAAGTCCTCGCCGCCGAACACAACAACCCGGCCGCGGCTGACCGCCGCCGAGGCGATTCCCCCGCGCGCACGGCGCATCGGGGGAGCACCTGCCAGCGCCGGCGCTTGGGGTCATAGCGCTCGCCGCCGTGTAGTTGCGCTGGCCCTCACGGCCCGCGAGCACGTAGAAGAAGCCGCCCGCGGCAACGCCCGTCGTGTGATTGCGGCGCGGGCCCTTCAGCGGCGGCCCGGCGCGCCAGCGCCGCCGCTCGGGATCGTAGACCTCCATGGATCGCGTGTCGGAGGTGGCGTCAACCCCACCGGCTGCGTACAGACGCCCGTTCAGCGCGGCGAGGGCGTGGGCCGCGCGCGGCCGGCGGGAGTCGGGCAGCCGCCGCCAGCGATCGCTGCGGGGGTTGTAGACGTACAGCCGCCGCGACGGCTCGGTGAGGGCGCCCCGCGTATCCGCCGTGCACGTACAGCCTCCCGCCCAGGGCCGCAGCTGTCGGATGGTTGACCCCGGCCGGGAGCGGCCTGAGCCGGCGCCAGCGGTTGCGGCGGATGTCGTAACGCTCGAGGACATCGGAGCTGTCCGCGCCGAGACCCTGCTGGAACCCGCCGACCACGTAGATGTACCGGCCGATGCGAGCAGCCGCGACCTCGCCGCGTACCACGGTTGCAGGAGCCAGTGCCCGCCAAGCACCCGTCGCCGAGCCACGCGCCGGCGGGGGACCTCCGCCCTCGTCCTCGCGGGCGCCGATGGCCAGCGCCACGCCCGCCACGGCCAGCAGCGCCACCGCCGCGGCCGCGACCCCCCTGCCGGCCACCCTCACTGCGCGGCCGCCTGCTCGAGGGTCTGCTCGGCGTGGTAGCTCGAGCGCACCAGCGGCCCGGCCGCCACCGACTCGAAGCCCATCGCGTAGGCCTCGCGCTCGAGCTCGGCGAACTCGTCGGGATGCCAGTAGCGCACCACGGGCAGGTGATCGCGGGTGGGGCGCAGGTACTGGCCCACCGTGAGCACCTGGACGTCGTGCTCGCGCAGCGTGCCGAAGGTGTCGAGCAGCTCTTCCTTCGTCTCGCCGAGGCCGATCATCAGCCCGGACTTGGTCACCACCTCGCCGCTCGCCCATCTCGCTGCGCGTTGGCAGCACGCGGCAGGAGCGCAGGAACTTCGAGCCGCGGCGGGCGAGCGGGTAGAGCCGCGGCACGGTCTCGACGTTGTGGTTGAACACGTCCGGCCGCTCGGCGATCACGCGCGCGAGCGGCATCTCCTCGCCGCGGAAGTCGGGCGTGAGCACCTCGACCTTGCATGCCGGGCGCGAGCTTGCGGATCGAGCGGATCACGCCCACGAACGCGCGGAGCCGAGGTCGGGCAGGTCGTCGCGGTCGACGCTCGTGATCACCGCGTGGCGCAGCCCCATCCGCTTCACCGACTGGGCCACGCGCAGCGGCTCGAGCGGGTCGTGGTGCGTGGGCTTGCCGGTCTTCACGTTGCAGAAGCCGCAGCGGCGCGTGCAGGTGTCGCCGAGGATCATGAACGTGGCGGTGCCGCGCTCCCAGCACTCGCCGATGTTCGGGCAGGCGGCCTCCTCGCACACCGTGTGCAGCCCCTCGCCGTCGATCATCCTGCTTCAGCTCGCGGTACTTCGCGCTGCCGGGCGCCTGCACCTTGAACCAGGGCGGCTTGCGCTCGCGGAACGGGCACGACCTCGCCCATGCTCGAGGACGCGTGCGCCGCCGGGGTTCGCCCGGGAGCGAGTCGGGTGCTCACGCTCATGCCGGGATCGACTCTAGCGAGGCGGCCTGCTCCAGCCGCGCCGCCGAGACGATCCGCTGGCGCAGCCCGTACGCCTGCGCGAACCGCCACGCCACGCGCTTGCGGAAGCAGGGCATGTCGCCGGTGCGGCCGGTCTCCTTGAGAGCGACGTCATCCGCACGTTGTCGATCCCGCACGGCACGATCCACTCGAACGGCTGGAGGTCGCAGTCCACGTTGATGGCGAAGCCGTGCGTGGTCACGCCGCGCTACACGTGCACGCCGATCGAGCCGATCTTCGCTCGCCCGCCCAGACGCCGGTGAGCCCCTCGCGGACCTCGGCCTCGATGCCCTCGTCGGCCAGCGCGGCGATCATCGCCGCCTCCATCGTGCGCACGTACTCCGGCACGTCGTCGATGCGCATGATCGGGTAGCCCACGAGCTGGCCGGGGCCGTGGTAGGTCACCCGCCCGCCGCGGTCGGTCTCCTCCACCTCGATGCCCTGCGCCCGGTACCAGTCCTCGCCCATCGGCAGGTCGGCCGGCTCGGTGCGGCGGCCCTTCGTGTAGCACGGGCGGGTGCTCGAGCAGCAGCAGCGCGTCCGGGATCTCGTCCGCCTGCCGCGCGCTCGCGCAGCCGCTCCTGGAGCTCCACCCCCTCGCGGTAGGGGACGCGCCCCAGGTGCGCGACCCAGAGCTCCAGCCACGCCACTCCTCGATGTGCCGCCGCACCGAGCCGAGGAACTGCGCGGCCAGCACGCCGTCGAGCGCGCGGTGGTCCCAGGACATGCAGAGGTAGGTCATCGGCCTGATGGCGATGCTATCCCGCCCCCCGCTCGCCGACCACGACCGGCCGCTTGACGACCGCCTCGAGGTCGAGGATCGCCACCTGCGGCTGGTTGATGATCGGCGTGGCGAGCAGCGCGCCGTAGCGGCCCGGGTTCGTGATCGTGAACGTGCCGCCCTGCACCTCGTCGGGCTTCAGCTGCTTCGAGCGCGCCCGCTCCGCGAGGTCCTTGATCCGCGCGGCCAGCCCCTCGTGCGAGAGCTCGTGGGCGTTGTGGACCACCGGCACGATCAGCCCGTCCTCGCCGAGCGACACGGCGATGCCGAGGTGCACCTCCTCGTGCTCGTCAGGCGGTCGCCCTCCAGCGTCGCGTTCAGCGGCGGGAACTCGCGCAGCGCGGCGATCGCCGCCCGCGCCACGAACGGCAGGTAGGACAGCCGCCCGCGCGCCGCCTCGATGGCGCTCATGTCGGCCTCGACGATCGTGGTGCAGTGCGCGGCGGTGTCGCAGCGAGCGCACCATGTGCTCGCCGATCTGCCGGCGCATGAGCGAGAGCGGCTCGCCGGCCGACGGCGGCGGTGCCGCGGCGCGGCGGCGGCTCCTCCCGGTACGGCGACTCGCTGTGCAGCGGCGCTCGGTGCCGCTGAGCCTCGCCTCCCGTTGCCTCTCGATGAACGCGAGCACGTCCTTCTTGGTCACGCGCCCGCGGCGGCCGTTCCCTGACCTGCGCGAGATCGACGTGGTGCTCGGCGGCGATGCGCCGCACCACCGGGGAGACGGCGGAGCGTGGTGCTCCGCGTCCGTTCGCGGGAGCCGCCTCCCGGCTCGATCCGAGCCGTGCCGCTCGTCGGCGTGCGGCTCGCCGGGCGTCGCGCCGGTGTCGATGCGTGGCGAGCAGCGTGCCCACGTCCACGGTCGCGCCCACCTCCACGAGGATCTCCGTCACCCGCCCGGTGGCCGGCGACGGGCACCTCGGTCTCCACCTTGTCGGTCGAGATCTCGACGATCGTCTCGTCGGCCTCGACCCAGTCGCCCACGCGCTTTTTCCACTCGACGACGGTGCCCTCGGCCACCGACACGCCCATCTGGGGCATCGTGACCTCGACTGCGCCGCTCAGTAGGCGAGGAGCTCACGGCAGGCCTCCTTCACGTCGTCGACCTGGGGCAGCACCGCCCGCTCGAGCGGCGGGCTGAACGGGATCGGCACGTCGGGCGCGGTCACGCGCACGATCGGGCCCGTCGAGGTCCTCGAACGCCTCCTCGGCGATCAGCGCCGCCACCTCGGCCCCCACGCCGCACGAGCGCGTGGCCTCGTGCAGCACCACGACCTTGCTGGTCTTGCGCACCGAGCGCAGCACCGCCTCGCGTGTCGAGCGGGCACAGCGTGCGCAGGTCGAGCACCTCGACGCTCGCGCCGTCGATGTCCTCGGTCGCCTCGAGCGCGAGCGGCACCATCGCGCCGTAGGTGATCACGCGTGAGGTCGGCGCCCTCGCGCGCCAGCCGCGCCTCGCCCAGCGGCGTCTCGTAGCGGCCCTCGGGCACCTCGCCCTTCACGCGCCGGTAGAGGTGCTTGTGCTCGAGGTAGAGCACCGGGTTGGGGTCGCGGATCGCCGCGGCGAGCAGCCCCTTGGCGTCCTCGGCCGTGGACGGCGCCACGACCTTCAGGCCGGGCGCCTGCAGGAACCACGCCTCGGGGTTCTGCGAGTGGAACGGGCCGCCGGAGAAGCCGCCGCCCGAGGGCAGCCGGACGACCATCGGCACGGCGAGCCCCTGGCGGTAGTGCATCTTCGCCGCGACGTTCACGAGCTGGTCGAAGCCGCACGAGATGAAGTCGGCGAACTGCATCTCGCACACCGGCCGCAGGCCCTCGACCGCGGCGCCGACGGCCGTGCCGACGATCGCGTTCTCGGCGAGCGGGGTGTCCCACACGCGGTCCGCGCCGAACTCCTCGATGAAGCCGTCGGTGACCTTGAAGGCGCCGCCGAAGGCGCCGATGTCCTCGCCGAGGCAGAACACGGAGTCGTCGGCGCGCATCTCCTCGCGCAGGCCGTCGGAGATCGCCTGGAGGTAGGTGAGCTCAGGCATGCCGGCCGCCTCCTTCTCCCAGCGCGACCACGGCGCCTGGCCGTCGCCGAGCTGCGGGTCCGCGGTCGGCGAACACGCCGTCGGTGGCGGTCGCCGGGTCGGGCATCGGCTGCGCCAGCGCCCACTCGGTCTCGCGCTCGAGCTCCTCGCGCACCGAGGCCCGGATCGCCTCGATGTCGACGCCGTCGGCGCGCGAGCTTCGCCTCGTAGCGCTCGATCGGGTCGCGCTCGGCCCAGTGCTCGAACAGCTCCTTCGGCACGTAGCGCATGTCGTCGTGCGCGCCGTGGCCGTGCATGCGCATGGTCTCGGCCTCGATCAGCGTCGGGCCCGCCGCCGCGCGCGGGCGCGCTCGCACGCCTCGGCGGCGGCGTCGAACACGGCCTCCACGTCGTTGCCGTCCACCTTCACGCCCGGGAAGCCGTAGACCGCCGCGCGCTCGACCGGGTCGACCGCGAACTCCAGGTCGTTCGGCGTCGAGTAGGCGAACTGGTTGTTCTCGAGCACGAACACGACCGGCAGCTTGCGGACGCCGGCCACGTTCATCGCCTCGTGCCACTGGCCGTTGGCGGTCGAGCCGTCGCCGAACCAGGTCATCGCCACGCGCGGCTCGCGGCGCATCTGGAACGCGAGCGCCAGGCCGCAGGCCACGAGCGCCATGTCGGGCAGCATCGAGACCATGCCCACGCAGCCGAGCTCGCGGTCGCCGAAGTGCATGTTGCCGTCCTTGCCGCCGGTCACGCCGCCGGCGCGGCCCATCATCTGGGCGAGCACGCGCCGGGCGCGCACGCCGCGGACGAGGTGGGCGCCGAGGTCGCGGTGCAGGATGCAGGCGCGGTCGCGCGGGCCGAGCGCGAACGCGGAGCCCACGGAGATCGCCTCCTGGCCGCGGCCGTCGTAGTAGGAGCCCGGCACCTTGCCCTGGCGGTAGAGCGTGAGCGCGCGCTCCTCGGTCGCGCGCATGAGGAGCATGTAGCGGAGAAGACTGGCAGCGGTCATCGCGGGTCAGGGCCCCTCGGGGCCCCGTGCGCCGGTCGAGCGCCGCGGGTCTCGCGGTCGTCGTGGCCATATGTGTTCTTCTCCCTCGGCCCGCGCGGGGTCTCCG
>CAVWIW010000009.1:0-46849 GCA_963755215.1 uncultured Thermoleophilaceae bacterium | reverse complement strand
GCCGTCGGAGCCGCCATAGGCGCCGGCGTGATGCCTCAGGCGGTGGGGGGTCGCCATGGCTCGTGCTCGTGTGTGAGCCAGACGAGCTCGGGGTCGAGCGCAAGTACCCGCTGCCTTCCTTCGGTGGGCGGCTCGTCGAACTCGCCGAACCACACCGCCACGTCGCCGCCGACGATGACCGGGCGCCCGCCAGTCTCGACGACGACCATCTGCATGCCGGGTGTGTGGCCCGGCGCCGGGATGAGTCGGAGCCCGGGCAGCAGCTCGTGCTCGCCGTCGACCGGCACGTATCGCACGCCGGGCGCCTCGACCCACTCGCGAATGGTGTAGTCGTCCTCGCTGCGCGCGTCGTCGAGCTCCCGACGCTGGACGTAGATCGGCTTGCCGGCGAAGAGGTGGTTGCCGCCGCAGTGGTCGGCGTGCAGGTGTGTGTTGACGACGATGTCGATGCCGGCGAGATCGAAGTCCTGCTCGCTCAGCGGCTGGAGGCGGGGATCCATGTCGGCCATCGCCGGGTGCAGCTCCGTCATGCCGGTGTCGACCAGCACGCGCGCATCGGGATGGTCGATGACGTGCACGTAGACCGGCATCCGCTCGCCCTCGACGGAAAGGTCGGCAACGAAGACTGGCGTGATGGTGATCGAGACGGGGGCGTTCATTGTGTACCGACCGCCGCGGTGGTGGTTGATATGTGAGTCTTCGCGATCGCGACGTGCGTGACCAGTGTCGGCGCTCGCACGGCCGTCGCGAGCAGCGCTGCGGCGCCTCCGAGCGCGAGGGCAGCGGCCGTCCGCGGCGTCGCCGCCGGCCTGCACGCCATCGTCGAACTCCCACCCGGGGACGACGAGCACGCGATCCGCGACGAGGCCCGGCGGCGCGGCATCGCGCTCGCCATCCTCGACAGCTACCGGATCGACCTGCGCGACCGGCCGCCGACACTCCTACTCGGCTACGGCCAGGTCACCGAGCCCGCGATCCGCGCCGGAATCGCCGAGCTCGCCGCCGCGGTCCACGCCGCCCGGTCGCGGCTCTCGTGAAGTAGACGTATCGGAGCCGGCCTTCAGCTCGCTCGGCAGTAGCGGATGTGCGTGGCCAGCGGCGAATGCAGCACCTCGATGGGCTCCAACCCGAGAGATTCGACGCCGTCGAAAATCCGCTCGCCGGACCCGAGCAGGACTGGGGCGATGTCGAGCGTGAGCTCGTCGACGACCCCGGCGATGAGCGCCTGGCGCACAGTCGCGGCGCCGCCCGCGATATCGACGCCGTCCTCGCCGGCCGTCTCACAGGCCTGTGCGTAGGCGGCGTCGAACCCGTCCGTGACGAAGTGAAAGGTCGTTCCGCCCTCCATCTCGATCGGCTCGCGGGCGTGATGGGTGAGCACGAACACCGGCGCGTGGTATGGCGGGCTCGACCCCCACCAGCCACGCCAATCCTCCTCCCAGTCGCCGCGGATCGGCCCGAACATGTTGCGGCCCATGACGTAGGCGCCGCGCGGGCGCATGAGCCAGCCGGCCGCCGTCTCGTTCGCCTCGTTGGTGCGCTGGTCGCCGAGGTGCCAGCCATGGAGCTCTCTTCCACGCTTGCCGAGCGGGTGCTCACGACTCTGGTCCGGCCCGGCGACGAAACCGTCGAGCGAGATCGACATGTGGCAGGTGGTGTCCGGCATCCGCGACCCTTTCGAAGCGTCCGGCACCTGTTGACCGATCAGTGCCGCTTCGCGGCCTGGCGGTCGAACCACTCGCCGGCCGTGCCGGCGACCTGGCCCACGCCATGCGCAGCGCGCCCGATGGGCGAGGCGTCCACGGGCTCGATCGCGCCGTCCGGGTCTGACCCCAGCTCTGACGAGGCCGCTCGCGCGGCCGCGTCGAGCGCGCCCAGCTCGCCCTCCCAGCGAGCGGAGAAGCCGGCCAGGTCGGCATTGCCGCTGGCGGCGCTCACCGCCGCCAGGTAGCCCAGCAGCGCGCGCACCAGCGCGGCGTCGGCCACGGCGTAGCGCACGGCCTGATTGCGCTCGAGGAAGCGGTCGCGGACGAAGGACCGCCCCACGCCGAGAGACGCCCCCAGGCCCTGCGCCGCCGGCTGTCCGTGCAGCCCGTGCGTGGCGGTGAGCGGCTCCAGCTCCTCGATCATCCGCTCCACGGAACGCGCCCCGTCGGCCAGCGCGCTCGACGCGGGCGATGGTGGCAGCCGGGCGGCCAGCGCGGACCAGTGGTCAGCCATCCGGCGGGCGAAGGCATACAGCTCGCGGTACCCACGGTTCTCAGCCGGGTGGAGGGGCATGGCGGTGATCTTCGCAGGCGGTGACTCCGTCCGACCGCGGGCCTACCTTGAGCGCAATTCGTCCCCGAGGAAGGTCGAGAGCTTGCCGCCGCTCATCACCCGCGACGAAGCGCTGACGCTCGGCGCGATCGAGGGCCACACCGAGATCGAGGCGCTCGTGGATCGGGCGTGGGAGGCCCGGGTCGAGAACTTCGGGGACTCGACCGACATGTGCTCGCTGGTGAACGCCAAGTCGGGCGGGTGCGCCGAGGACTGCGGCTTCTGCGCCCAGTCGCGTTTCGCGGAGGCCGAGACGCCGATGCACGCGATGATGACCCCCGACCAGATCCTTGAGCACGCGCGCGCGGCCGAGGCGGCCGGCGCGCACCGATTCTGCATGGTCACCCAGGGCCAGGGGCTCTCAAAGCGCGACTTCGACAGCATCCTCGAGGGCGCGAAGCTGGTGGCCGAGCACACCAACCTCAAGCGCTGCGCCTCGGTCGGCCACATGTCGGTCAAGCGCGCGAAGCAGTTGCGCGAGGCGGGCATCCAGCGCGTGCACCACAACGTCGAGACGGCGGAGAGCTACTACGACGAGGTCTCCACCACCGTCCGCTACGAGGGCCGGCTGCGCACGATTCAGGCCGTCGAGGAAGCGGGCCTGGAGACCTGCGTCGGCGGCATCCTCAACCTCGGCGAGTCGCGCGAGCAGCGTGTGGAGATGGCCTTTGAGCTGGCCAAGATCGACCCCACCAGCGTGCCAATAAACCTCCTCAACCCGCGGCCCGGCACCAAGTTCGGGGACCGCGACTGGATGGACCCATGGGAGGCGGTCAAATGGATCGCCATCTTCCGCCTGATCCTTCCCGCCGCGCTCTTCCGGCTCTGTGGCGGGCGCGTGGAGAACCTGGGCGACCTGCAGCCGCTGGCGGTCAAGGCCGGGCTGAACGGCGTGATGATGGGCAACTTCCTCACCACGCTTGGCTCCGAGCCGGAGGACGACCGGGCGATGTTCGAGGACCTGGGCCTCAACGTCGCGCGTCAAGCCGACAACGGCGCCAACCCCCGGCCCGACAACCGCTCCGGCTGGCTCGACGGCCAGAGCCCCCGCACGCCCGTCGACGAGCTGATCGACCACCAGGCGGAGGCCAACTTCTGGAACCCGGACGTGCAGCTGCGGCGGGTCAAGAAGTCGGCGGTCCCACCGCGCCCCGACGGGGCGCCCAACCGCGGGCTCGAGCTCGTCCAGGTCGACGGGGACAGCCGATGACCGACATCGAGGACGCACTCGAGCAGATCCGCGACGACGGGCTGCTGCGGCGCATGCGGATGATCTCCGGGCCCGCAGGGACCGCGCGTGCTGCTGGACGGCAAGCCGGTGCTGCTGCTGTGCTCCAACAACTACCTCGGCCTGGCCGATCACCCGCGGGTGCGCGAGGCCGCTGCCGAGGCGGCCATGCGCTACGGCGCGGGTGCGGGCGCCTCGCGGCTGATCTCGGGCACCATGCGCATCCACCGCCGGCTGGAGGAACGGCTCGCGGACTTCGAGCGCACCGAGGCCGCGCTGGTGTTCGGCTCCGGGTACCTGGCCAACACCGGCGTCGTGCAGGCGCTGGCGCGCAAGGGCGAGGTGGTGTTCTCCGACGCACTCAACCACGCCAGCATCATCGACGGCTGCCGGCTCGCGGGCGCCGAGACCTTCGTCTACGACCACGCCGACGTGGAGCACCTGGCCTGGGGGCTCGAGCAGGCCCAGGGGCGCGGCAGCCTGATCGTGACCGACGGCGTGTTCTCCATGGATGGCGACGTCGCGCCGCTCGCCGACATCGTGGAGCTGGCGCGCGAGCACGACGTGCGCGTGATGGTCGACGAGGCCCACGGCACCGGCGCGCTGGGGCCCGAGGGCCGGGGTGCCGCAGCGGCGGCCGGCGTCGAGGACGACGTGGACATCATCGTCGGCACGCTCGGCAAGGCGCTCGGGTCCTACGGCGCCTACGTCTGCTGCGACCGCTCGATGGCGAGGTACCTGGTGAACACCGTCCGCAGCTTCATCTTCTCCACGGCGCTCCCGCCCCCGGCCGTGGCGGCCGGGATGGCCGCGCTCGAGCTGCTGCGCGAGCAGCCGCGGCGGGTGGAGAAGCTCCAGCGCAACGCGGGCGTGCTGCGCGAGGCCCTCGCCGCCGAGGGGCTGCGCCCGCCGCCTGGCGACACGCAGATCCTGCCGCTGCGCATCGGCGACGCCGGTCGCGCCATGGCGGCCAGCGAGCGAGCGCTCGAGCAGGGGGTGTTCGCCCAGGCCATCCGGCCTCCTACCGTGCCCGATGGCACGTCGCGATTGCGCCTGACCGTGATGGCGTCCCACACCAAGTCGGAGCTGCGCGAGGCCGCGAAGGCCGTGGCGGCCGCGGTGCCCGCCCGCGAGCGCGGGCCGTCGGAGCAGCCCACCGAGGAGATCCCGGCGCTCGGCCAGGGCCGGATCTTCGACCGCTTGGCCGACGCCGCCTGACCGACCAGCGGGGAGGACGCGTGCGTGGCGTCTTCGTGACCGGCACCGACACGGGCGCCGGCAAGAGCGTGGTGGCGGCCGCGATCTGCGCCGCGCTCGTGGCAAGGGGCGAGCGCGTAGCGGCGTTCAAGCCGGCGGTCACCGGCACCGACGAGGCGCCCGGCGAATGGCCGGCCGACCACGAGTTGCTCGCGGCCGTCACAGGGCAGGAGCCGGCTGAGGTGACGCCCTACGCCTTCGGGCCCGCGGTGTCACCCCACTGGGCGGCGGAGCTGGCGGATACCGCGATCGAGCCGACGCGACTGGTGGAGCGCGCCCAGGCGGCCCATCAGGGCGCCGACGCGGTCGTGTGCGAGGGGGTCGGCGGCCTGCTGGTGCCACTCACGCGTGGCTACGCGGTCCGCGACCTGGCGGTGGATCTCGGGCTGCCGATCGTGGTCGCGGCGCGCCCTGGCCTGGGCACCATCAACCACACCCTGCTCACGGTGGAGGCGGCGCGCGCGGTGGGACTGCGGGTGGCCGGGATCGTGATGACGCCCTGGCAGGCCGCACCCGCCCCGATCGAGGCGTCCAACCGGGCGACGGTGCAGGAGCTAGCCGGTGTCGGCGTGTCCGGGTTGGCGCACACCGCGCCCGACGCGCTGGCCGAGGCGGGAGCCGTGCTGCCCGTGCACGAGTGGTTGTCACAATCCCGCCGATGACCGAGCGCACCGAGCCTGAGGAGTGGACACAGGCGGGGCAGGAGCCCGACGAGGACGTCCCGGAGCTGCTGCGCAAGCTGCAGGAGCGCAAGGAGCGTCACGAGCAGCGCGGCATCGTGGCCCGCATCGGCGTGGTCATCATCGGCGTGGTCGTGGTGCTCGTCGGGATCGTGCTCTCGGGCCCGGGCGTGCCCGGGCCCGGGATCCTCGTGATCCTGATCGGGCTGAGCTTCCTCGCGCTGGAGTTCGATTGGGCGGAGCGGCTGCTGGAGCGCGCCATCATCTGGGGCGACAGGGCCGCCGAGCGGGCCGAGAACGCAAGCCCGCGTCAGAAGGCCATCACGGCAGCGCTGGGCGTGCTCGCGCTGGCCGCCTTCGCCGTGGCGGCCATCCTCTGGGACATTCCGCTGGTCCCGATCCTCTGACGCCGGCGGTCAGGTCGCCTCGGCGGCCGCCGCCTTGCGCTCGCGCTCGGCCTCACGCAGCTCGATCCGCCGGATCTTGCCCGTGAGCGTCTTGGGCAGGTCGTCCACGAACTCGATCTCCCGCGGGTAGGCGTAGGCGGAATGGCGCTCCCGCACGAAGCGCTTGATCTCGCCCGGCCGTGTCGTCACTCGGCTCGTGGCCCTGGGCGAGCACGATGAAGGCCTTCACCACGTCACCCCGCCGGGGGTCCGGCGAGGCCACGGCTGCCGCCTCGCGCACCGCCGGGTGCTCCACGCACGCCGACTCCACCTCGAACGGGCCGATCCGGTAGCCGGCGGAGATGATCACGTCGTCCGCGCGCCCTGCGTACCAGACGTAGCCGTCCTCGTCGATCTCCGCGGCGTCCTTGGTGTGGAACCAGTCGCCGCCGAAGACCTCCTTCGTGTCCTCGTCACGGTTCCAGTAGCCCAGCGGGTAGTGCGGGTTCGTGCGCGCGCGCAGGCAGATCTCCCCGCGCTCGCCGGATGGCAGCGGTTGCTCGTCCTCGTCGAGAATCGCGACGTCCCACCCGGGCATCGGCCTGCCCATCGACCCCTCGCGGACCTCGACCGTCGGGAAGTTCCCGCACAGCGGGTAGCTCTCGGTCAGCCCGTAGTAGTCCAGCACCGTGAGGTCGTACTGCTCGCGGAACCAGCGGATGACCTCCGGGTTCAGCGGCTCCCCGGCCGAGCACACGTTGCGCAACTCGGGCAGCGGGTAGTGCGAGCCCGCGTCGGCCAAGCCGGTCATCGCCCGTAGCGCGGTGGGTGTGGTGAACATGCCCTGCACGCCGTGCTTGGCGAGAAAGCGCAGCTGCTCCTCCGGGTCGAAGCCGCCCTTGCGCGCGTAGACCAGCGCCGTGGCACCGTAGCGCCACGGCCCCAGGAGCGGGGCGATACCCGCGGCCCATGCCCACTCCCCCATGCCGTGGAACAGCTCGCCGTCGCGCACGTCGTGGCAGAACTCGAACTCCTCGTGGGCCAGCAGGTAGCGGTGGGCGTGCAGGATGCCCTTGGCCAGCCCCGTCGTGCCGGACGAGTAGTACAGCTGGGCCGGGTCGTCCGCTGCGGTGTCGGCGTGCTCGTAGCGGTCGCTTGCGCGCTCGAGCTCCGCCGCCAGGTCAAGGTCGCCGGCCTCGCCGTCCTCGTCGTCGCCCAGCACGAACAGCCGCTCGACCATGCCCGCTGGGATGCGGTGGCGGTTGGCCGCGTCGGTCACGAGCGCCTTGGCGCCCGAGTCGCGCAGCCGGTGCTGGATGCCCTCGTCGCCGTAGAGCACCGACATCGACAGCAGGATGGCCCCGCGCTTGTAGGTCCCCAGAAACACCGCGGCTGTCTCGGGCAGCGATGGCAGCAGCGTCGCCACGCGGTCACCGCGCTCCACGCCGTTGGCCTCGAGCACGTTGGCGAACCGATTCGAGGTGTCCTGCAGCTCACCGAAGCTCACCTCCCGCTCCGCGCCCTGCCAGTCCTCCCACACCATCGCGAGCTTGTCGCGGGGGTGCTTGTCGCACACGTCGGCCGCGATGTTGTAGCGGTCCGGCACCTCCCAGCGATGGGCGGCCCTCATGTCCTCGTAGCCGCCCAACTCGTACTTGCGGTAGCTCATTCGGTCTCCTCTCCTCAGTGCGAACGTACCCGTCCGCGCGCCGAGCATCAACGCCGCCTCTGCCATCTTCCAGCGCGTGCGCCTCGTGCCGCTCGCGCTGCTGCTGTGCCCCCTCGCGCTGGCGGGTTGCCTGGGCGGCGGCGGGGAGGAACGCGAGACAAGGCCGCGCGCGCCCGAGCCGCGGGCGGACGCCACCGTGTCCGTTCGGCTGGACGAGCCCGTCACGACGCGCGGGTCGATGAACGGCTTCCTGCACTCCCTGGGCCCCACGGCGCCGGCGGACGCCCGCATCGCGCCGCTGCAGCCGCGGCTGTGGCGCAGCGACCTGCGGCGCGCCCCGCTGGATCGCGCCGAGCGGTTCGGCGCCCTGTACCACGTGGTGATCAGCGACTTCTGGGGCTATCCGAAGGACAACTGGTACGGCCGCCGGCCGCCGTGGGAAGACCTGAAGGGATGGCGGGCGATGGTCCGTGACCTGGCGCGCAAGTACCGCGACCGGAACGTGGTCTGGGACATCTGGAACGAGCCGAACGGGCCCAACTTCTGGGCCGGCGGGCAGCAGCGCTTCTTCCGTGTCTACTCGGAGGCCAACCGGGTGCTGCGGGAGGAGCTCGGGCCCGATGTCGAGATCGCGGGGCCGAGCATCGACAAGTACTCGCCCGAGTACCTGCTGCGCTTCCTGGACTACTGCCGGCGCAAGCGCTGCAGGGTCTCGATCCTCGTATGGCACGAGCTGCTCGAGCCCTATCAGCCCATGCGTTCGATCGTCGAGCACCTGGTCGAGGCGCGCGCCGGCTTCGTCCAGAACCCGCGCTTTCGGTCGCTGGGGCTGCGCGAGATCCACATCAACGAGTACATGGGGCTGTCGGACCGCTACTTCCCGGCCGAGACCGTCTCGTACCTGGAGGCTCTCGAGCGGGGCAGCGCCGACCGGGCGGCGCGCAGCTGCTGGACCGAGCCCGAGTGCCTGCCGGCCGAGCTCACCGGGACGCTGGCACCCGACGGGACGCCTCGATCCGCCTGGTGGGTGCACCGCTGGTACGCGGAGGGCGCCGCCGCGCGCGTGGCCAGCACTTCGAGCACCGACACGGTGGTAGCGCTGGCGTCGGCCGCCGGGGGCTCGGCTCAGGTCCTGCTCGGCCACGTGCCGCTCAGGGCGGGCGGCCCCGCCGCGCCCCGGCCCGGGAGCACCGGCGCGGGCACGAGCGCGCAGAGCGGGACCAGGGCCGCGAGCCCCGCGGAGGCGGCCGCGGACGGGGGCTCCGACGATGCCGCCCCCTCCCGCGTCCGCCTGGAGCTCACCGGTTTGCCACAGAGCCTCAGCGGCCGCCGGCCGCCTGCGCGTGGTGGCCCGACGGGTCCCATCCGTGGGCGCCAGGCCGGTGCCCCGCCCCCGGACGCACCTCGACGAGGTGGTGGAGGCGCGCGGCGGGGGCCTCGGGGTGACGCTGCCGCCCCTTGGGGCCCACGAGGCGCTTCAGGTCACGGTGACCGCGCGCCGCTAGGCCGCGGCCTCAGTCCTCCGCCGCGTAGTCCACGATCGACTTGTCGATCAGCCACTCCACCGGGGCGCGGTCGTCGGTGTAGACGTCGCCGCCGCCCAGCGGCGCGGAGAGGCGCAGGGCCGCCTGGTTCGCGGTCGGCCGCAGCCCGTTCGGCAGCGTGGGCACCGCCCGCCGCAGGCGCCGGGCCGACAGCGGCCGCCGCGCGGCCACGATCAGGGTGTTGGTGTCCTCGATCGGGTCGCGCAGCACCGATGGGAACACCTCCGCCATGGTGGCGGTAAGCACCTTCTCCAGGTCGTCCTGGCCCTCGGGATGGCCGGCGTTCACGATCAGAACGCCCCCCGGCGCCAGCCGGTCGCGGCAGAGCTCGAAGAACTCGCGCGTGGCCAGGTAGAACGGGATGTAGGGCTGGCGGTAGGCATCGACGGAGATCACGTCGTAGCGCTCGTCGGTGCGGCGAAGGAACGGACGTGCGTCCTCGTGGAACAGCCGCAGCCGCGGGTTGTCCATCTCGAAGTAGCGCCGGCCGATGTCCGAGAGCTCCGAGTCGATCTCCACGCCGTCCACCCGAGTGGAGGGGAAGAACTCCTCGTAGGCGCGCGAGGTCGTGCCCGCCGCGTTGCCCAGGATCGCCACGCGCTGCGGCGGCTTCGCCAGCGCTGTGAACGGCAGCACCAGGTGGCCGTCCCAGACGTCGTCGGTGAGCACCGTGTCGGGGTCGTAGATCGAGTGCTGGGCCTGCCCCTCGTTGAGCTCCAGTGCCCGCGAGCCGTCGTCGCGCTCGATCACGCGCGCGTACTGGTACTCCGTGTCGGTCTCGTAGATCACGCGGCCCTCGTCGGTCTGCGCCTTGAGCGTGCCCACGGGGAGCGCGGCGAGGAGCGCGATCGCCGCCGGCGCCAGCGCCCAGCGCCCCAGCGGCCTCAGGCCCGACACCGCCACGACCGCGATCGCGAAGGCGAAGATGAGGAAAGTCCGCCGCGTGCCCACCGCGGGGATGAACAGCAGGGCCGAGAGCAGCGTGCCGGCAAGGCTGCCGGCTGTGGACAGGGCATAGAGGCGACCGGCCACCTCGCCGGCCTCCTCCACCGTCTGCACCGCCAGCCTGATGGCCCACGGCGAGACCATGCCCAGCAGCAGCACGGGCACGGCCACGAGGCCGAGCACGCCGATCAGCGAGCCCACGAACGCCCCGGCCGAGATCGAGTCCAGCGCGTCGACCGCCACATCGAGCAGCGGGTCGGCGGCGAAGGGCACCACCGCCAGCAGCGACGCGGCCGCCAGCGTGAGCAGGCAGAGCGCGCGCATGTTCGGATGGCGGTCCGCCAGCCGGCCTCCCAGCCAGTAGCCGACCGAGAGCGCCACGAGCACCACGCCGATCGTGTTCGCCCACACGATGGTCGAGGCACCGAAGTAGGGCGAGAGCAGGCGCACGGCCGCGATCTCGGCGCCCAGCGAGCCCGTCCCGACCACGAAAACGAGCAGCGGCAGGGGCGGCATTCCGACTGGCACGATAGCTAGAGTCGCTGCCGGTGCCTCGGTCTCATGCTCAGCTGGTGGCCGCCGACCGCGACCACGTCTGGCACCCATTCACCCAGCAACGCGGCTGGACGCAGGAGGAGCCGTTGATCGTGGAGCGCGCCGAGGGGTGCGAGTTGATCGACACGGCCGGCCGGCGCTATATCGACGGCGTCTCGTCGTTGTGGTGCACGGTCCATGGCCATCGCCACCCGCGCATCGACGCCGCGGTCCGCGAGCAGCTGGATCGCGTGGCCCACTCCACCATGCTCGGCCTCACCCACCCGGGCGCGATCGAACTGGCCGAGCGCCTGGCGGGCATCGCCCCCGCCGGCCTCACGCGCTGCTTCTTCTCCGACAGCGGGTCCACCGCCACCGAGATCGCGCTGAAGATGGCGTTCCAGCTCTGGCAGCAGCGCGGTGGCGAGCAGGCCCAGCGCACGCGCTTCATCTCGCTGCGCGACGCCTACCACGGCGACACCATCGGCTCGGTGTCCGTCGGCGGCATCGACCTCTTCCACGCCGCCTACCGGCCGCTGCTGTTCGACAAGCTCACGGCCGAGCCCGGCGACGCGGCGAACATGGAACGGCTGCTCGAGGCGCATCCGGGCCAGGTGGCCGCGGTCATCCTCGAGCCGATGGTCCAGGGTGCCGCGGGCATGCTCGTGCACCCGCCGGGCTACCTGCGCGCCGTGCGGGAGCTGTGCGACCGCCACGGCGCCCTGCTCATCTGCGACGAGGTGGCCACCGGCTTCGGCCGCACCGGCCGCATGTTCGCCTGCGAGCACGAGGAGGTCGCACCGGACCTGCTGTGCCTGGCCAAGGGCATCACCGGCGGCTACCTGCCGCTGGCCGCCACGCTCGCCACCGAGGAGGTCTACAAGGGCTTCCTCGGCGAGTACGAGGAGTTCCGCACCTTCTTCCACGGGCACACCTACACCGGCAACCCCCTGGCCTGCGCCGCGGCGCTGGCCACCTTGGACGTGTTCGAGGAGGAGCGCACGCTGGAGCGGCTCCGCCCGAAGATCGAGCTGCTGGGCGACCTGCTGGCGGGCGTGGAGGCCATGCCGGAGGTGCGCGAGGTCCGCCGGTGCGGCTTCATGACCGGGATCGAGCTGCAGCCGGCATCGGCGGCGGATCGCATGGGTCACAGGGTCACCATCGAGGCCCGCCGCCGTGGCGCGATCGTCCGGCCGCTCGGCGACACCGTGGTGCTCATGCCCCCGCTGGCCATCGCTCCCGGCGAGCTGCGCCGCCTGGTGGCCATTACGGCGGCGGCCATCGAAGCGGTGGCCGGCGCACGCGTGCTCCCGCGGGCCGCCTGACCCTCAGGTAGAGGGGCCGCCGCGCCGATACCAGCGGCATGGCGCCCCTGCTGGGTCACGGGACCGCGCGTGCGATCAGCCGCGATCGCGACTCGGGCACCTCGCCTGCGCTGATCGCACGCATCGTCGCGGGCATGTACCTGGCGTCCGGGCTGCTGAGCCTGGCCGTGTACGTGCTGCCGGTCCCGTCCGAGACCTACAAGCCCGGGTTCACCGTCATCGGGTGCGCGGCGTTCGCCTGCGCCGGCGTGGCCAGGTTCGCCGATGTGGAGCGCCGGCCGTGGGTCCTGACGGTCATGGGCGCGGCCGGGGTGCCGCTGGTCACGGCCGCCCTATGGGCCAGCGCCGAGGCCAACGGCGGCCCGGCGGCCGACATCGAGGTGCTCTACCTGTGGCCCGCGCTGTTCGCCGCCCACTTCCTCGGGCGACGCGGGCAAATGGCGATGGTGGCCTGGATCGGCGCGTGCTACCTGATGCTGCTGATCACCGTGGCCCCGGACCACATGATCTTGACCCGCTGGGTCCAGCGCATGACCACGCTCGCCGGCGTGGTGCTCGTGGTGGCGCTCCTGCAGGCACGCATGAGGCAGCTGGTGGAGCGCCTGTCCGACGCTGCCCGCACGGACCCGCTGACGGGCCTTCAGAACCGGCGCGGCTTCGAGGAGGAGATCGAGCGCGAGGTGCTGAGGGCGCGTCGCACCGAAGGCAGGATCGCCGTCGTGATGGGCGACCTCGACGAGTTCAAGCGGCTCAACGACCGCTACGGGCACCTGGCCGGCGACGCCGCCCTGGAGGGCGTGGGGAGCACGCTGGCGGCGGGCAAGCGCGACATCGACACCGTCGCCAGGACCGGGGGCGAGGAGTTCGCGTTGCTGCTGCCCGACACCGACAGGCGCGGCGCCTACGCGCTCGCCGAGCGCCTGCGGATGGACATCGACCGCCGCTTCGCCCAAGCGCCGCAGCTCACGATCTCGTTCGGGGTGGCCTGCTTTCCCGACCACGCGCGCTCGGCGCAGAGCCTCCTGAAGACCGCGGACCGGGCGCTGTACGCCGCCAAGCGCCTTGGCCGCGATCGCACCGTCATCTTCAGCGACCAGCTCGGCGAGGTGCTGGGCTCACCGGGAGCGCTCGAGTCCGAGGCCAGGGAAGCCCAGCTCACCACCCTGGTGTCGCTCGCCGAGGCGCTCGACCTTCGCGACACGGGCACCTCCGACCACTCCGAAACGGTGGCGCGGCTGAGCGCCATGACCGCTCAGGAGCTGGGGCTCCCGCCCTCACGCGTCGAGCGGGTGGGGATCGCAGGCAGGCTCCACGACATCGGCAAGGTGGCCGTGCCCGACTCGATCCTCCGCAAGGCGGGGCCGCTCGAGGAGCACGAGTGGGTGGAGATGCGCCGGCACCCCGAGATCGGCGCCCAGATCCTGGGCAATCCGGTGTTCGATGACCTGCGGTCGTGGGTCCTGGCCCATCACGAGCGCCCGGACGGCAGCGGCTATCCGTTCGGGCTGGTGGCCGGCGAGATCCCGCTGGAGGCCCGCATCCTCGCGGTGGCCGATGCCTACGAGGCCATGACCGCGGAGCGCGTCTACCGGCCACCCATCACGCGCGAAGCGCGCGCTCGAAGAGCTGCGGCGATGCGCGGGGTCGCAGTTCGACCCGCGCGTGGTGGAAGCATTCGTGGCCGGCCTGGACCGGGCCGTGGCCAACATCGGCCGCCCGGCGTAGCCGAAGGCACCTCTAGCCCTCGTACTCCTCGAAGTCCTTCTTGCGCGCGCCGCACACGGGGCAGAACCAGTCGTCCGGGATGGCCTCGAACGCGGTGCCCGGCGGGATGCCGCCATCGGGGTCGCCCTGCTCCGGGTCGTAGATGAACCCGCAGGAGGTGCAGATCCACTGCTTTACCGCCGTGGCCTCGCTCATCGGTCGCGAAATCTAGCGACCGCTCATCCAATACGCTCAGCCGATGCGCGTGGACGAGCCGCCGCCGGGAGAGGAGCTGAATACCGGCGAGGCCACCGACGCGCGCGAGGCGGCGTCGCTGATCCTGCTGCGCGACTCGGAGGACGGCCCGGAGGTGCTGCTGGTGCAGCGCAACCCCGAGCAGCGATTCATGGGCGGCGCCTGGGTGTTCCCGGGCGGCTCGACCCATGCGGACGACGGGGACGAACTGCACACCGCCCGCCGCGAGCTCGAGGAGGAGGCCGGCATCGCGCTCGCCGGCGACGCGGATCTCGTGCGCTACTCGCGGTGGATCACCCCCGCGCAGGTGAAGGTCCGCTTCGACACGCACTTCTTCGTGGCCCGCGCGCCGGAGGGCGCACAGCCACGGGTGGACGGCAGCGAGTGCGTCGGCGCCCGCTGGATCACGCCGCAGGCGGCGCTCGACGCGGGTGCGCGGGATGAGCTGATGCTGGTCTTCCCGACCATCAAGCACCTCGAGCAGCTGGCCGAGCACAGCTCGGTGGACGACGCCCTGGATACCGCCCGGGCTCGTCGCGTCCAGCCCGTGGAGCCGCGGGTGCTCGTTGAGGGAGGGGTCGCGCAGGTGCTCCTTCCGGGCGAGGACGGCTACGACGCCTAACCACTCGCTTTACCCGGACGTTCCGATCGGATAGAACCGCGGCATGGCCACCCAGGGGCTGAACGTGGCGGTCACGGGTCCCACCGGCGACCTGGGGATCGCGGTGGTCGATGCCCTGGAGCGGGCCCGGTCGGTGAAGGGCGTGGTCGGCATGGCACGGCGGCCGTTCGACCCGGCCGATCTGGGGTGGAAGAAGACGGAGTACCGCGAGGGCGACGTCCAGGACCCCCGCAGCGTGCGCGAGTTGGTCAAGGGCGCCGACGCAGTGATTCACCTGGCGTTCGCCATCCTCTCGGCGGGGGAGGCCACGCGCGAGCTCAACGTGGAGGGATCGCGGCGAGTGTTCGAGGAGTCCGCGAAGGCCGGCGCCGACCGCATCCTCTACGCCTCCAGCGTCGCCGCCTACGGCTTCCACGACGACAACCCCGACTGGCTGACCGAGGACGTGCCGGCACGTGGCACTCCGGAGCACTTCTACTCACAGCAGAAGGCCGAGGTGGAGGGCGTGCTGGGCCAGGTGCTGCTGCGCCACGCCGGGACGGTCGCCTACGCGTTCCGCCCCTGCATCGTGGCCGGGCCGAGGGCGCAGATGGTGCTGGACGAGCTGCCCTACGTGAAGCTGTCGGACTCGATGCCGGACTCCGTGCGATCGCTGCTGTCGCTCATGCCGGTGCTCAAGCCCGTGATCCCGGATCCCGGCACGCGCTTCCAGTTCGTCCACGAGGACGACGTGGCCTCGGCCTTCCTCGCGGGCGTGCGTGGCAAGGGCGAGCCCGGCCCGTACAACCTGGCCGGGCGCGGCACCCTCACCGTCGCCGACCTGGCCGACGCGATGGGCTGGTACTCGGTGCCCGTGCCCGACCTGGCGGTGGACGCGACCGCGGAGGTGGTCTCGCGGCTGCCGGTGCCGGCGGCCGCCTCGTGGATCCACAGCGTGCGCAAGCCGGTGCTCATGAAGACCGACCGTGCGCGCCGGCTGCTGGGGTGGAAGCCCCAGCACACGGGCAAGGCCACGCTCAAGCAGATGGTCGCGGCGCGGCGAGAGCGCGAGCCGACGGCGCGCTAGGCCTCACAACGCCGCCTTGAACAACCGCTCGTAGTCCTCCTCCGACGGCTCGCGCGGGTTGAGCAGGGTCAGGCCGTCTCCCATCGCGCCCTCCACCAGCGCCGGGACGCCATCCTCGGGCACGCCCACCTGCGACAGCCGGGTGGGCAGGCCCATTCGCTCGACCATGCCCTCGATGCGTCCGGCCACGGCGTCCCCCACGTCGGCGTCCGAGCCACCGCTCTCCACGCCGAGGACCTCCGCCAGGTCGTGGTAGCGGCCGGCGATGTCGCTGCCTCCCGCCGCGTTGAAGCGGATCACGTGCGGCAGGTTGATCGCGTTGGCCACCCCGTGCGGAACGCCGAAGTGCGCGCCGCAGGAGTGCGACATGGAGTGCGTGGAGCCCAGTGAGATCGTTATGGCCAGCGACGCCGCCACCAGCATGTTGCCCCGGGCGGCGTCGTCGGAGGTGTCGCTCACGGCGCGCTCGAGGTTCTCGCGGATCATCTTCAGAGCCACCAGGGAGCGACCGTCCTGGTGTGGGCTCCAGTCCAGCGACACGTAGCCCTCGATCGCGTGCGTCATCGCGTCCATGCCGGTGGACGCGGCCAGGGCGCTCGGCAAGGTGCGCGTGGCGTCGGGGTCGAGGATCGCGAGCCTGGGGAACAGCGGGAAGTCGGCGATCTCGAGCTTCACCTTGTTCTCGTGGTCCTTGACGATGGCCCCCATCGAGACCTCCGAGCCCGTTCCGGCGGTGGTGGGAATGCACACCAGAGGGGCGATCGGCAGCGGCGCGCCCACGCCGTCGTCCTCGCGCGGCATCAGGAAGAAGCCCTCCTGCTCGCGCGCGGTGCCGCCGTGGGTGAACAGGGAGTCCGCGATCTTTGCGGTGTCCATCACCGAGCCGCCGCCAACGGCCAGGAACGAGTCGGCGCCCGCCGCCCTGGCCTCCTCGGCGCAGCGCTCGCAAACGTCGGTCGAAGAGTCCTGAGGGACGTCGTCGAACACGCCCGCGACCGCAACGCCGCCGTCCTCGACCCCGGCGGTGACCGTGCCGATCAGGCCTGTGGCGCGGATAGCCGGGTCGGTGACGATGAACACCCGGTGGGCGCCCTCCTTGGACAGCTCGAACCCGGTGCTGCCCAGCAGGTCGCGACCGGCGATCACCCGCGTGGATTGGGCGGCCTGGTAGAAGTCCTTGAAGCCCGACATCTGCCGGGCGCCGAGCTCCGATCCGGCCTCCATCGCCAGCCTAGGCCTCCACGAGGTCGGACCTGCCGTCCTGCTCGAGCCTTGCGCGGTAGCGCGGGAACACGGGCTTGACGAGCGGCACGAGCTTGAGGATCTTCGCAACCGGCCCCTTGGCCTTCATCTGGCCGCGCGCCAGGGCGACCGTCACGTTCACCTTGCCGAGCCAGAACCTGTGGGCGGTGTCGGCCTCCATCGTCATCACGACCTCCGGCTCCAGTGTGGTGTCGCCGAGGTCCACCTGGCCGTCCTCCCCGTCGATCATCTTCACCGTGATCTGAGAGTCCGGGTTGGAGTAGCGGTACTGCACGATCGTGTTCGCCTTGCGGAACTTTGGCCCGAGCTCGTCGTCGTCGGCCAGGTCCGTGAACAGCCCTCCGATGTACTGGTACACCTCGTCCGCATCCTTGAAGTAGGGCAAGTCGGCAGTCTCCTCGTCTGAGTAGTGCGCGCCCTCAGGGGGCGGGCGTCATTTTCCCGGAGCCGGCGGCCTCGCGCAGCGCCGCGACCTCTTCGATCACGTAGCCGGCCAGGTCCTCCAGGTCGGGCACCTCTTCGTAGTCGCCCATGAGCGACAGGGCAACCGTGCCGTTGTAGCTCATGCAGGCCACCGCGAGCCGCTGGTCGGGTGCCAGGAAGGCGACCGGGATGAGCTCCAGCAGCTCCCGGCCCTCCACGTACAGGGGAAACTGGGGCCCCGGCACGTTGGTGGTCAGCAGGTTGTAGGCGCGCGTCGAGAAGTGCAGCCGGGAGGCGCGCGCGAAGATCGTGGGCGGCGCGAACTCCTCGATGCTCACGATCACCTCGGCACCGAGGGCCTGCTTGGACTCCTTCAGGCCCCGCATCGACTCGGAGACGATCTGAAGCCGCTCGACGGGGTCGTCCGCGTAGGTGGGCAGCCGGCCGACCATCACCGTGATCTGGTTGCCAAGTGCCGCGTTGTCACCCTCGGCGCGCACCGAGACCGGCACGGCGGAGCGGATCTCCAGGCCCTCGGTGCGCACGCCGCGCGCCCTGAGCCAGCGCTGCAGGGCGCCCGCGATGGTGGCCAGGAACACGTCGTTGACCGTGCCGCCGAGGGCGTTCTTGACCTCCTTCATCTCGGCCAGCGGGATCCGCGCCCAGGTGACCCTGCGATGCGGGCCGATCGGCCCGTTCAGCGGCGTCTTGGGGGCGCTGTTCACCGTGCCCCAGAGCACCTCGCCCACCCCGGCGGCCGCCTCGCGCGCGCCGGCCACGGTCCTGACCGGGCGCGCCGCGGCGCCGAGCGCCCGGCGGGCGAGCCCGAACGGGGTGGCGGCCAGCTCGCCGACGCCCTTGGCCACAAGGTCGGCCTCGCTGGGCTCAGGCGCGGGGTTCCAGGCGCGGTCGGGCGGGGCGACGTCCGTGCCCTCCTTCGCCATGTCGAAGAGCACGGTGGTCAGGTCGGCCCCCGACACTCCGTCCACCAGCGCGTGGTGGGTCTTGTTGACCATCACGAACTTGTCGCTCTCGAACCCCTCCACGATCCACAGCTCCCACAGCGGCTTGGAGCGGTCGAGGCGCTGGGAGAAGATGCGGCCCACCAGCAGGCGCAGCTGCTCCACGCTCCCCGGGGCGGGCAGCGCGGTGTGGCGAACGTGGTAGCCCAGGTTGAAGCTGGGGTCGTCCACCCACAATGGCCGGCCCATCTCGAAGCGCGGGAACGAGAGCTTCTGCCGGTAGCGCGGCACCAGGTGCAGCCGGGCCTCGAGGTTGGCCTCGAAGTCCTCGCGCCGGGGGGCAGGGCCTTCGAAGACCATGACCCCGCCAATGTGCATGTGAGACCCGTCGCGCTCCTGGGCCAGGAACGACGCGTCGATCGAGCTCAGCCGGTCCATGTGCTCCTCCCCTCGCTGCGCCGCCGTCGGGACGGCCCCCTGGACACTACTTCGGCTGGGGAAACTGCGTTCCTACGAAGCGATCCCACATCCGGTCGCTGAACAGCGCGCGCTGGCCCATGATCAGCCGCGCGGAGGGGGTGACCGGGTAGCGCGTCCGGGG
This sequence comes from uncultured Thermoleophilaceae bacterium, assembly GCA_963755215.1. Taxonomy (GTDB): domain Bacteria; phylum Actinomycetota; class Thermoleophilia; order Solirubrobacterales; family Thermoleophilaceae; genus JAAYBF01. The sequence goes on along the minus strand of CAVWIW010000009.1, from coordinate 28,066 downwards.
CCGCTTGGCGGTGATCGCCTTCTCGATGGCCTTGGCCACGGTCTCCGGCCCGCCGCCGAGCCTGGCGGTGGGTCCCTCGTACGCGCCCGCCGTGGAGGCCGCGACCGCCTGGTTGAAGTCGGCGTAGGGGCCGTCGGCCGCCGTGCCCCTGTTCAGGGAGCCCACCGCTGCGGAGGCGAACTCCGTCTTGATCAGCCCCGGCTCGATGAGGGCCACCTGCACGCCGAAGCCGGCGACCTCGAACCGCAGGGCGTCGCTCAGCGCCTCGACCGCGTACTTGGTGGCGTGGTAGACGCCGCCTCCCGGAAAGGTGAGCTTGCCGCCCATGGACCCCACGTTCACGATGCGACCCGACCCGCGCGCCCGCATGCCCGGAAGCACCAACTGGCACATCCGGACCAGGCCGAACACGTTGGTCTCGAACTGGGACCGCACCTCGCTCAGGTCCACCGACTCGACGGCTCCCGACTGGCTGTAGCCCGCGTTGTTCACCAGGGCGCCCACGGACCCCTCGGCGTCCTCCACGGCCTTCACCGCCGCGGCCATCGACTGCTCGTCTGTCACGTCCAGTGCCAGCGTGCGACAGCCCTTGGCCTCCAGGTCCTGAATCGACTCGGGCCTGCGAGCCGTGGCGTACACCGTGTGGCCGCGCTCGGCAAGGTGCTCGGCGGTCGCGCGCCCAATACCCGTCGAGCAGCCCGTAATCAGCACTGGGTCGGGTGGGCTCGCCATCTTCTCCTCCCCTCAGGGGGTCAGCACGACCTTGCCGACGTTGCGGCGCTCGCCGATGAAGCGGTGTGCCTCGGCCGCGCGGTCGAAATGGAAGCTCTCGGCCACGATCGGCTTCGCGGTCCCGTCGGCCATCATCCGCTCCAGCTCGCCGATGTAGTCGCCGAGCGAGCCCTTCTCGTCCCAGAGCGTGAGCGTGTTCAGCCCGATCACCGACTTGGACGCCGACATCTGCTTGATCAGGTTGAAGCGCGGCATCCGCAGCGCCGCCTTGGCGGCGGCGGCCAGGTTGCGCTTTTCGCCGGACATGACCGCGGAAGCGCCGAAGCACACCAGCCGGCCGCCGGCGCCCATCATGTCGTAGCTGCGCCTGAAGCTCGGGCCGCCGATCGCATCCATGACCAGGTCCATCGGTGGCAGCCCCTTCTCCCAGCCGGGCTTGGTGTAGTCGAGAGCGTGCTCGACCCCGAAGCCGCGGATCGCATCGTGCTTGCCGGGCGAAGCCGTGCCGTAGACCTCGGCGCCGCGGGCCTTGGCGATCTGGGTGGCGGCTATGCCCACGCCGCCCGCGGCGGCATGCACCAACACCCGCTCGCCCGGCTCCAGCGAGCCGAACCGGATGAGCCCCAGGTATGCGGTCACGTAGTTCACGGGGACGGCCGCGCCCTGCTCGAAGGAGAGCTCGTCGGGCAGGGCGGCCACGTCGTCGGCCTTGGCCGCCACCCGTTCGGAGTAGCCGCCGAAGCGCGTGCCGGCCATCACGCGGTCGCCCACGGACAGCCCCTCGACCCCGTCGCCAAGGCGGCTCACGATCCCGGCCACCTCGTAGCCCACGACCGTCGGCGGCTTGGGCGCGTCGGGGTACAGGCCGACCCGCGCCATCAGGTCGGCGAAGTTGATCCCGGCGGCGTGGACGTCGATCACGAGCTCGCCCGGGCCGGCCTCCGGCTCGGGGCGCTCCTGGACCTCCAGCACCTCGGGCGGCCCGTGCTTGGTGAGCACCACTGATCTCACGGGTGCCGAACCTACTACGCTCCGCGCGTGTACCGAGAAGAAGACGCGGCGCCCGGGCCGACCGCCGCCGATGTTCAGCCGGTTGCCAACGAGACCCGCGACCGGATCATCACCGGGACGGTGACTGCGCTCCCCTTCCTGGGCCTCGTCGTGGTGGGGTGGCAGCTGTGGGAGAGCGCGTTGCGCTGGCACGACCTGGTGGTGTTCTTGATCGTCTACGCGATCACCGGCCTTGGGATCACGGTGGGCTTTCACCGCCTCCTGACCCACCGAAGCTTCAAGACCAAGCCCTGGCTGCGGGGCACGTTCGCCGCCATGGGCTCGGCCGCGATCGAGGGCCCGGTGATCTCCTGGGTCGCCGACCACCGCAAGCACCACGCCTTCGCCGATCAGCACGGCGACCCCCACAGCCCGCACGTTGACCACGGGGTCGGGTGGCGGGGAGCTCTGCGGGGCCTGGCCCACGCCCACGTCGGCTGGCTGTTCATACACACCCAGCGCGGCGCGAAGGACCGCTACGCGCCCGACCTGCTGGCCGACCCGGTGGTGCGATTCGTGGACCGCACGTTCGTGCTGTGGGTCACCCTGGGCCTGCTGCTGCCGTTCGGCCTCGGATGGGCCATCGGCGGAAGCCTCGTCGCCGGCCTCACGGGGATGCTCTGGGGAGGGCTCGTGCGAATGCTCGTGCTCCACCACGCGACCTACAGCATCAACTCCCTGTGCCACTTCTTCGGCCGCCGCCGGTTCGACACCGACGACGAGTCGCGCAACCTGCTGTGGCTGGCGCCGCTCACCTTCGGCGAGTCATGGCACAACAACCACCACGCCTTCCCCACCTCGGCCCGGCACGGCCTGCGGCCGTGGGAGATCGACATCTCGGCCATGGTCATCCGCGGGCTCGAGGCCGTGGGCCTGGCCTGGGACGTGAACCGCGTGCCGCCCGAGCGCCAGCTGGCCAAAGCCGGCGCCTAGCGCAGCGCCGCGGCGGGCTCGCGTGCGCCCGACCGCATGAGCAGCAAGCCCGTCGCGGCCGCGACGAACTGCATCGCCGCCGCCACCGCCAGGGCACCCGCCGAGCCGGCCGCCAGCACCAGGGGCCCCGACGCCGCCGAGCCAAGCGCGAAGGCGCCCACCTTCAGGCCGGCGCCGGTGGTGAACACCTGCCCCATCAACTCCGCGGGCACGTAGCGCTGGCGAGCGGCGAAGGTGGCGGTCAGGGCAGGGCCGTCGGCCAGGCCGGCCAGCGCCACCACAGCGAGCATCGGCAGGAGCGCGGCCTGCAGCGGCCAGGACAGCATGAGCGCACCGAACGTGGCGAGGGCGCCGACCACGATCGCCTCGGGTCGCCACCTGTGCTGCAAGCGCACGAGCAGCAGCGCGCCGAGCATCGAGCCCATCGCGAAGGCCGCCCACAGGTAGCCGGCCGCGCTGCGCTCCGCGCCCAGGTGCTCCACGGCGAAGATCGGGAATCCCACCGTGAGCAGCCCCAGGCCCGCCAGGCCCAGCATCCCGGCGGCGGTGACCCCGCGCAGCTGGGGCACGCTCACCAGCAGCACCAGGCCCGAGCGCGCCACGGCCCAGACCGAGCGCCCCGCTTCGCCCGCGGCAACCGGGCGGTCCAGGCCCGGGATCGCGAGGATCAGGCCCAGCGCCGCCAGCGTCAACGCGATCTCCGTGACCAGCGCCGCCTCCGGCCCGAAGGCGGCGGCCAGGGTCCCCGCGAGCGCGGGCCCGACGACCAGCGCCAGGTTGAAGCTCGATGCCTCGAGCGCGTTGGCCGGCGTGAGCAGCCGGTCCGGCACGATCACCGGGATCAGGCTGCTGAAGCCCCCGAACGAGAGCGGGTAGGTCAGCCCGGCCAGGAGCGCTATCAGCGGCACGAACGGGTCCGGCACGTTGCCCGCCAGGAGCAGGATCCCGAGCACGCTGGCCGCGATGGCCAGCTGATCCCACACCATGAGCGACCGGCGGCGCCCGGTCAGGTCCATCCACGCGCCCAGCAGCGGGCCCGTGATCAGGCTCGGCAGGGTCACGGCCGCCACGGTGGCTCCCGCCAGCGCGGGGCTGTCCGTGCGCTCGAGCACCAGCAGCACGACGCCCACGGAGAACATCTCGTCGGCCACTCGCGCCAGCGTCGCGGCGGAGACGAACACGGGGTAGCCGGGCTGCCCGCGCAGCCCGCGGATGCTCTCCCGGTCCATCCGGTCATCGTCGCAGCCTCGTCCTAGCCCCCTCAGGGGCGCGGAGGCGCGAACCGGCCACCGATAGGCTCCCGGCCGTGCGGGCCGTGACCTTCCAAGCGCCGGGCGAGGTTCGCCTGGAGGAGCGCCCGGAGCCCGAGATGGACGCCGGTGACGACGCCGTCGTGCGCGTGGAGGCCACGGGCGTCTGCGGCTCGGACCTGCACATCTACCACGGCCGGGTCCAGATCGAGCCCGGGTTCACGATCGGGCACGAGTTCGTCGGCGAGGTGATCGCTGCTGGGCCCGACGTTTCACGCGTGGACGTTGGCGACCGGGTGCTCGGCTGCTACTGCAGCGCCTGCGGTGAGTGCTTCTACTGCCGCCGCGGCGACTTCCACAAGTGCGACCAAGGGCGGGTGTTCGGCCACGGGGCCACCCTCGGCTCGTTGCAGGGCGCACAGGCCGACCAGGTGCTGGTGCCAAACGCCAACCTCACCCTGCGGCGCGTGCCCGACGGCATGTCCAACGACACCGCCCTGTTCGCCGGCGACGTGATGGGCACGGGCTTCCACGCGGTGGAGTCCACGGCGCTCGAGGAGGGAGCCACCGCCGCGGTGCTGGGATTGGGGCCGGTGGGGCTGTGCGCCGTGCAGGCGGCCTTCGCCAGGGGCGCGGCGGGCGTGGTGGCCGTGGACTCCGTGCCCGACCGGCTGGCCCTGGCCGAGTCATTCGGCGCAACGCCGGTGCACCTGACCGAGGACGATGTCCGTGGACGCGTCAAGGAGCTCACCGAGGGCCGAGGCACCGACGTGACCGTGGACGCGGTGGGACATCCCAAGGCCTTCGACATGGCCTGCCGCCTGACGCGCAAGGCGGGCACGGTGTCGGCCATCGGCGTATACGCGGAGCGGATGGAGGTGCACATGGGTGTCGTGTGGATCAAAGCGCTCACCATCACCACCGGCCACGCGAACGTGATCGCTCACGTGGACCCGGTCCTCGAGCTCATGCAGGCCGGCAAGCTCGACCCGGCGCCGCTGGTGACCCACCACATGTCGCTCGAGGACGCGCCCGAGGCCTATGCCCTGTATGACCGGCGCGAGGCGCTGAAGATCGTGATGGAGCCGTGACCACCGCCACCGAGTCCGACGAGCGGGTGCTCGCGGGCACGCGGGCGCACCTAGACCACTGGCGCGGCCTGCTGGCGGGCGGCGCCGAGCGCGTGGGCTGGAAGATCGGCTTCAACGTCCCCCAGGTCCAGAAGCAGCTCGGCATCGGCGGCTGCGTAGTCGGCCATCTGACCTCGGCCACCCAGGCCGAGAGCGCGAGCTCCCACGGCCTGGAGGGCACCGCTCGCCCAGCGGTCGAGGCCGAGATCGCGGTCGAGGTGGCCGCCGACGGCTCGGCCGGCCCGCTGGGCGCCGCGATCGAGGTGGTCGACGTCTCGCTCCCGTTCGAGGACGTGCAGGCGATCCTCGAGCGCAACGTCTTCCACCGCGCGTTCGTGCTCGGGCCACGCGAGTCCGCCGGCGCGCCCGCCGAGATCGAGGCGGTGATCTCGGTCGGCGGCGAGGAGCGAGCGCGCGCGTCCACGAGCACCGACCTCGGTGGAATCGTCCGGCTGGTGGCCGACTCCCTGGCGGCCGCGGGCGAGCGCCTGGAGCCGGGCGACGTGATCCTCGCCGGCTCGATCACCGTCCCCGTGCCCGTCGCGCCCGGGGACGCCGTGGTCGTGGACCTCGGACAGCTGGGCCGCCTGACCGCAGACTTTTCCGACCGCACTAGAACGGAGGACGAATGAGCACGGCCACGCTCCCCGAGCAACTGTCTCCTGCGGCGCGCGAGTTCGCCGCGGGCCCCCATCGGCACCTGATCGCCGGCGAGCGCAGCGACGCCGCCGACGGTCGCACCTTCACCACCTTCGACCCGTCCACCGGCGCGGCCATCGCCGAGGTGTCGCAGGGCGGGGCGGCGGACGTGGATCGCGCCGTGGGCGCTGCCCGCGCCGCGCTGGAGGGCAAGTGGGGAACCCTGGTCCCGTCGCGCCGGTCGGCGCTGATGCTGGCGCTGGCCGACCGGCTGGAGGCCCACGCCGACGAACTGGCCGAGCTGGAGTCGCTGGACAATGGCAAGCCGGTCGGGTTGGCCAAGGTCGTGGACGTGCGTCTGGCGGTCGAGCACCTGCGCTACTTCGCGGGGTGGCCCACGAAGATCGCCGGCCAGACCCTGCCCGTGTCTCAGCCCGGCATGCACGTGTACACGCGCCGCGAGCCGGTGGGCGTGTGCGGCCAGATCATCCCGTGGAACTTCCCCCTGCTGATGGCCACATGGAAGGTTGCGCCCGCGCTGGCGGCGGGGTGCACGGTGGTGCTCAAGCCGGCGGAGCAGACGCCGCTCACGGCCTTGCGCATGGGCGAGCTGGCACTCGAGGCCGGCATCCCGGCCGGGGTGCTCAACGTGGTCACGGGCGACGGCGAGACGGGCGCCGCGGTGGTCGACCACCCCGGCGTGGACAAGGTCGCGTTCACGGGCTCGACCGCCGTGGGGCGCGAGATCGGCTCGAAGGCCGGGCGCGCGCTCAAGCGCGTGACCCTGGAGCTGGGCGGCAAGTCGCCCAACATCATCCTGCCCGACGCCGACCTGGACGCCGCCATCAAGGGCAGCTTCCAGGCCATCTACTACAACACGGGACAGGCCTGCAACGCCGGCTCCCGGCTGTTCGTGCACGCGGACCAGTTCGACGAGGTGGTCTCGGCCCTGTCCGACACGGCTCAGAAGGCCCGCGTGGGCCCCGGCCTGGCGGAGGGCACCCAGCTGGGGCCGCTCGTGTCCGCCGAGCAGCACGAGCGCGTCACGTCCTACATTCAAAAGGGCACCGCCGAGGGCGCGGAGCTGGTCACGGGCGGCAACGGCGGCACCCGCGGCGGCGGCTGGTTCGTGGAGCCCACCCTGTTCACAGCCACCAGCGACGACCTCACGATCGCGCGCGAGGAGATCTTCGGCCCGGTGCTCGTGGCTCTTCCCTACGACGACCTGGAGGACGTGGCCGCGGCGCGCGAACGACACCGACTACGGGCTGGCGGCGGGCGTGTGGACCCGGGACGTGGCCAAGGCGCACAGCCTGGCGGCCATGCTCAAGGCCGGCTCGGTGTACGTGAACGTGTGGGGCCCGTCCGACGCGGCCGCGCCATTCGGCGGCTACAAGGCCTCGGGCATCGGGCGCGAGCACGGCACGGCAGGCCTGGACGCCTACCTCGAGGACAAGACCGTCTGGGTGTCGCTCTCCTAGGCGGCTACTGAGCTGGCGACTGCGGGCCGGAGGGCGACTCTGGCCCGGGCGGCTGCGGTTGTGGTTGCGAGGCAGGCATCTCGGGCGCCGCCGGTGCTGCGGTGGCACCCTCGACCAGGGCGTTCGCGCCGCCCGCCTGCGCCTCCAGCGACCGGTTCAGGTTGCGCTGGAAGAGGTACAGGCCGACCGGGCCGACCAGGATCAGCAGCAACCAGAGCAGCGGCGGCTCCATGCCCTCCTGAGCGCCGGTGATTCCCTCCGTGGCCGTGAGCCGGGTGCACGCCTTGTAGAGCGAGAAGTACGGCGGGATGATCAGGATGAAGCCCGGGATCATCGCCGCGAGCGAGGTGCCGGGGCTGGTGCCGCACTCCTCCGTGCCCCGAGCCTGGCCGATCTCGGCCATCTCCTTGTTCACCTTGTAGTACCAGACGAGGTAGTAGATCCCGAGCGTGATGATCGATAGCCCGATGACCCCGAGGGGGTTGCGGACCTTGCCCTGATAGCTGCTGCCCTGGATGGGCACTAGTTCCGCCACGAGGAAACCTCCTGTTGGAGTACGAGCCGGCGCGAGCCTAACGCCGCGGAGCGCGCGGGGCCAGCCGGTAAACCGGGCCGGCCACCGACATCACGTATACGCGACCCTGGGCGTCCTCGCCGAAGGAGCTGGTGACCCGCACCCGCGGGCCCAGCGCGCGGTCGCCGCGTGCGCGGCCCAGCCGCAGGCTCGCGACTCGCAGGCGGGTGTCGCAGAAGTCCCCGTAGACGTAGCGCCCGACCAGGCCGCGCAGGGCCCGGTCGCGGACCACGTACCCGCCGATCACGCCGCAGGCGGCGGAGCCGGCGTGGCGACGCTCGATCACGGGCGGCAGGTGTCCCGGGGCGGCGCCCGGCCGGAAGCGGCTGCGCCCCTCGAACACGCTCCAGCCGAAGTTCAGCGGGCCACGGGCGGGCCGCCCGCGGCGGCCGAGCACGTAGTCCACCTCCTCCACGGCGTTCTGGCCCAGGTCGCCCAGCGCCAGGCTCCCCCGTCGAGTGAACGAGAAGCGCCAGGGGTTGCGCAGCCCGTAGGCCCAGATCTCGCGCCTGACCCCGCTTCGGCGAGCGAACGGGTTGCTGCGCGGCACCGCGTACCCGCCGTTGGCCCGGGGATCGATGCGCAGGATCTTCCCCAGCAGCGTGCGCAGGTCCTGCCCACGCCGGGCGGGGTCGCGCTGCGGGCCGCCGTCGCCAAGGCCCACGTAGAGCATGCCGTCACCCCCGAACTGGAGCTGCCCGCCCTTGTGGTTGCGGGTCCGATGCACCTGGCGCAGCACCGGCCGGCGACTGGACGCCACGGCGCGCTCCTCGTTTGCGGCGGAACGGCGGTACTGCTCGACCACCACCGCGCCCGAGCGGTCTGTGAAGTACACGTAGAACCGCCGGGAGCGCGCGTAGTCGGGCGCGAACGCCAGCGACAGCAGGCCGAACTCCTCGCAGCACGACACCCGCCGCCGGATGTCCAGGAACGGGCGCCGCAGCCGCCGGCCGTCACGGAGCACCCTCACCACTCCACGCTGCTCCACCACGAACTGCCGCCGGCGATCACCGGGGGGCGACGTCAGGTAGGTGGGCCGGCTAAAACGCCCAACCCGCTCGAGCTTCACAGCCGCGGCGCTGGCCACGGGCGGGCCGCTCTCGTCCTGCGCCGCGTCCGCCGCGGTCGCCAGACCCGCGGCGCCGAGGCCCAGGACCACCAGCCAGGCAGCGGCCCCCGTCACCTGCCGAGCGCCAGCCGGTACACGCCGCCGTTGAGGGACATCAGGTGCACCCGCCCGCGCCCGTCCTCCCCGAACGACACGAGCGAGCCCACGCGAACGCCGAGCCGGCGGTCGCCCCGGGCGCGCCCCGGCCGCAGGCGCGCCACGCGTACCCCGGAGTCACAGACGTCGCCGTAGACGTAGGCGCCCTGGAGCGAACCCATGGACCGGTCGCGGATCACGTATCCGCCGGTGATCGAGCAGGAGCCCTGTGAGTGCGTGCGCTGGATCACGGGCGGCACGTGGCCCGGTGCGCGGCCGGAATCGAACCGGCGCCGGCCCTCGAACACGTTCCAGCCGAAGTTCACGCCACCGCGGGGTCGCCGCGCCCGAGTCGTGGCGCGAATGAAGTCGATCTCTTCCACCTCGTCCTGCCCCACGTCGCCGATCGTCAACGAGCCCGTCTTGCGGTCGAACGAGAAGCGGTAGGGGTTGCGCAGCCCATAGGCGAACACCTCCGGCCGCCCGCCGCCGCCGACGAAGGGGTTGTCGCGCGGCACCGTGTAGCCCCCGTTCGTCCCGGGCTCAATGCGCAGGACCTTTCCGAGCAGCCGGTTGGGGTTCTGGGCGTTCTCGTCCGGGTCGCCGCCCCCGCCGCCGTCGCCGAGGCCCACGTAGAGCTTGCCGTCGCGGCCGAACTGCAGCTGGCCGCCCTTGTGGTTGAAGCGCGGGTGGGGCTGGTTGATGATCGTCCGGCGCGAGCCGGGCTCTGTGCGGTTGGGATCCGCTGCCGATGCGCGGTAGCCGTCGACCCGCAGGCGCCCGGAGTTGTCCACGTAGTAGACGAAATAGCGCCGGTTGCGCGCGTAGGAGGGGTGGAAGGCCATCGAGAGCATGCCGCTCTCGCCGCCGGTCTGCACCTGCTCCGCCACGTTGAGGAACGGCCTCCGCAGCTTGGTCCCGCCCACCAGGATCCGGATCCTGCCCGCGCGCTCCACCACGAACCGCCTCCGTGTGTCGCCGGGCGGGGAGGTCAGGTAGGTGGGCTGCGAGAGGGTCGCTACGCGCAGCAGCCGCGGGCGCCGGGCTGCGGGGCGAGCCCTCGCCGGCTCCGGCTGGGCCGCCGCCCGTTCGGTCGCCGGCCGGGGGTCGCTGGTGGCGGCCGCGGAGCCGCCGTCGCCATCGGACGACGAGCACGCCGCCACCATGGCGAGCGGTACGAGCAGTGCCGGCGCCGCCACCCTTGCCCTCACGCGCCGCAGTATGGCAACCGCCCTCAGCAGGCCCGCCGGTGCGCCTTCCGCGACGCAATCCCGTAAACATCACAGCGTGAGAGCTCTGGTCACAGGAGCCACGGGGTTCGTGGGTGGACGCCTGGCTCGGGCGCTCCGGGAGCGCGGCGCGGAGGTCAGGGGCCTGGTCCGCGACGCCGGCCGGGGCCGGGAGCTCGAGCGCGAAGGGGTGGAGTTGCACGAGGGCGACGTGCTCGACGCGGCCTCCATCAGGCGGGCGGGCGAGGGCGCCGACGTGGCCTACTACCTCGTGCACGGAATGGGCCGCGGCTCGAAGGGGGACTTCGCGGAGCGCGAGCGCACGGCCGCACGTAACTTCGCGCAGATGGCGAAGGCGGAGAGCATCGGGAGAGTCGTCTACCTCGGCGGGCTGGGCGAGCCCGGCTCCAAGCACCTGCGCAGCCGCCACGAGACGGGCCGGATCCTGGCCGCCGAAGGCCCGCCGCTCACCTACTTCCGCGCCGCGATGGTCGTGGGCGCCGGTAGCGAGTCCTACCGCACCCTGCGCTACCTGGTCCAGCGCCTTCCGGCCATGATCGCGCCCGCCTGGCTGTCCACCCCGACCCAGCCGATCGGGGCGGACGACGTGGTGGAGTACCTGTCCCTGGCCGCGGAGACCCCGGAGGCGGCGGATCGCGAGGTGCAGATCGGGGGGCCCGACGTCCTGTCCTACGCCGAGATGCTGGACCGGATGGCCGTGGCCCTGGGCGTACGGCGCCGGCCCAAGATCGCCGTCCCCCTGCTCTCACCGACGCTCTCCTCGCACTGGATCGGGCTCGTCACGCCTGTCGACGCCGCCGTGGCTCGGCCACTGGTGGAGGGCCTGATGGTGAAGACGGTGGTCACGGACCCGTCGGGCGCGGAGCTGTTCGACGTGCGCCCGATCGGGGTCGACGAGGCGCTGCGGCGCGCGCTGGCCGAGGACTCTCCGTAAGCAGGGCCGCATGTACCCTGTGCTCGCCACGGGCTGTGGCGCAGTCTGGTAGCGCGCTCCGTTCGGGTCGGAGAGGTCCCCAGTTCAAATCTGGGCAGCCCGATATCCAGCTCGCCGCCGCGCTCAGGCGGCCACGGCGTTGTAGTAGCGCACCGCCAGGCCCGTGAGCAGCGTCTCGAAGCAGGCCTCTGCGCTCAGCCCGCTCTCCTCCGAATAGGCACGAATCCCGCGCTGCTCGATGGCCTCGCTCTGCTCGATCACCTCGTCGACCAGGTCGGGGTGCTCGTCAGAGAAGAACGCCCCCATCGAGTACAGGCTCGTGTCCATGAGGGACTCCAGGAAGGAGTCGCCCTCTTTGGCGGCTGCTCGCGGTCCGGCCTTGGCCATGGGGCTCAGCGTACCCCCGGGGTAGGGGCGACGGCCGCCCGCTCAGGCGGAGGGAGCTGCGTTCTCGGGGTCGGGCGCGGCTTCGCCGTCGCTGCCGGACGCGGGCGCGCCCTCGCCGTCCGTCGTGGCGGGGATGTCCTGTGGTGCCTCGATCGCGGGCGCGTCGATCGGCAGCTCTATCTCAATCGTGTCCGCGGGAGGGGGAAGCTCGGGCGCCGGCTCGATCACCGGCGGGATCGGGTCCACGGCCTCGGGAGGCAGCGGCGGGTCCGGCACGATCGGCTCCCCCCCGCCGACGGCGGGTGGGGGCGGTGGGTCCGGCTCGGTCGGCTCTACGGGATCCGGCTCCAGCGGTATCGAGCTCTCGGTGAACGGGATGCCGCCATCGTCGGCGGCGCCCTGAGGCTCCGCCCCCACTCCGGGGGGGACGGGCTCGGCCGGCGCCGGTGGCTCGGACGGCGGAGGGTCGCTGGATGGCTGTCCGGCCGACGGCGGCTCGGGCACGAGGTCCGCCGCAACGGCGGGGGGCTCGGACGGCGGAGGCCCAGCGGGGGACTCGAACGTGGGCGGGGCCTTGCTCACGACGGGGAAAATGGGCTCAGTTGGGGCGCCGGCCTCGGTGCCGGGCCCGTCGGCGTCGGGCTGAGCCGCCTCTGCCTGGGCCTCGGCGATGCGCTTCTCCACGGCGCTCTTGCCGCCCAGGGGCAGGTCCAGCGGCATCTTGGCGCCGAGCGTGGCGCCACCGCCACCCACCAGCGCGACCGTGGCGATCATGGCGGCCGCCTTGCCGCCAACCGCGGCAGCCGTTTCGACGCTGACGGGGCCGGCCGCCACCAGCGGCGCGGCAACGCCATGCGCGCCGGCGCCCGCGCTGGCGCCAGGGAGGTCGCCGAGGTTGTCGAAGGAGCGCCGCCGAAGGAAGGCGGGCAGCGGCAGCACCGCGGCCACGCGCGCGGCGATCGTCCGTCGCGTCAGCATCGGCTCCACGCCCAGCGACCGGGCCTCGCGCCGGCAGCCCGAGCAGCGCCGGGCGTGGCGGTCCAGCCGCCGCCGGTCGCGGTCTGACTCCACGCCCTCGGCCAGCCGTGCGATGGCGGTCAGAATGGCGCGGCAACGACGGCCCGTGTGCAGCTGGGTGTACTCGTGCTCGAGCTTGCGGCGTGCGCGGAACAGCGCGCTCTCGACGGCTGCGGCGCTGAGGTTCATCCGGACGCCGATCTCGCGATACGAGAGCCCCTCGAGCTCGCGCAGGACGATGATCTGGTGGTGGGTGTCGGACAGCTCGTCGAGCGCGCCGCGCAGGTGGTCGAACCGCTCGCGGTCCAGTACCGAGCTCTCCGCCCCGGCGGGTCCCGGCAACCGCGCCACCTCGGCGGAGGCCATGCCGGAGTCGAAGTCCACCGAGACCTCCTGCGTGCGGCGCCCGCGCCGGTAGAGGTCGATCGACCCGTTGCGGGCGATCTCGAAGATCCACGGCTTGAAGTCGATGGGTGCGTCAGTCCGGCGCAGCCTGCGAAGCGCGGACACGAACGCCTCCTGGGTCACGTCCTCGGCGCGACCGTGGTCACGCACCAGCCGGCGGACGAAGGCGTTGACCTTGGGGTAATGGCGCCGGTAGAGCTCGCCGAAGGCCGCGTCGTCCCCCAGCCTGACCGCGGCCACCAGGTCACCGTCGGTGGCCACCGAGGCGTTGGTTGCCGCTATCCCTGCGGCGCTCATCTTGTATAGACCTCCACGGTGGCGTGTGACCTGTAGCGGCGACCACTGTACCCCGGATACGCCCCGATTAAATCCCCCCTCGACTCACCCGCGCCGGGTACCCCGCGGGTGATGCGCCGGTAGCGTTCGCGCACGTGGCGGACCGCGCCGAGCTCATCGCCTTCCTCGACGACCTGTTGGAGCCGGAGGGCTTCGACGACCTCGGGCCCAACGGCCTGCAGGTGCCCGGCGCCGACCGGGTGGAGCTCGTGGTGACCGGCGTGTCGGCCGGCCTGGAGCTGTTCGAGAAGGCCGCGGCGGCGGGCGCTCAGCTGGTGCTCTGCCACCACGGCCTGTTCTGGAACTTCCAGCCGCGCTCGCTCACCGTGCCGGCCAAGCGGCGCCTGCAGGCACTCTTCGACGCCGATATGTCGCTGGCCGCCTACCACCTGCCCCTCGACGCCCACCCCGAGCACGGGAACAATGCGCTGATCTGCTCCGCGCTCGGCCTCGACCGGGGCGAGCCGTTCGGCCTCGTCGACGGCCGGCCGATCGGGGTGGTGGGACGCTCTCCCGAGGGCGTCGCGGCGGGTGAGCTCGTGGACCGCTGCCGCGCGACCTTCGGACAGGAGCCCTTCGCCTGGATCGAGGGACCCGATCCCGTTCATGCCCTCGGCGTGGTCTCGGGCGCCGCGCACTCCTCCCTCTCCGAGGCCGCGGAGCGCGGGCTCGATGGGCTGCTCACGGGTGAGCCGGCGGAGCATGTGATGGCCGACGCTCGCGAGGGAGGGCTCCACTTCCTGGCCTGCGGCCACTACGCCACCGAGACGCTCGGCGTGCGCCGCCTGGGCGATCTCCTGGCCGAGGGCTTCGGCGTGGAGCACCGCTTCATCGACGTGCCCAACCCGATCTAGTGGCCACTCGCAACCGCTTGAAACGTCGTGGGGAGCGGTTACTCTCTTCGTACCCCATCTTCCACGCGAGGAGAGACCTGAACGATGGCGATCCACCTGACGCCCACCGAGCTCGGACGCGAAGCGGGCATGCACCGGAGAGAGGTCATCACCAAGTGCATGGAGCTGGGTGTTCCGATCTTCCAGGGCAGGATCGACAAGACGCTGTTCCTCGACTCAATGAAGGACGCCAAGCGCCGCGCGGGCGCGCTGGCCAAGGCCTGAAGGCCGGGTAGCCGCACCCCTCCTCCCGCGGCCGCATAGACTCCGCGCGAGAGCGGATTCGGAGGAGGAGCGATGGAAGCAGTGACGGCCGCGGTCTCGAGCACGGGCTCGAAGACGATGGCGGACCTGGCCGCGATGGCCGCCGAGAAGCACGCGGGTAGGACCGCGCTTCGTCACAAGGTGGGTGACGAATGGCGCGACGTCTCCTACGACGAGATGGGAGTCGTGGTGAGCGAGGTCGCCCGCGGTCTCATGGACCTCGGCCTCGAACACGGCGACAAGGTCTCGATCCTTTCTCACACGCGCCCCGAGTGGACCTACGCGAACCTGGCCATCCTGGCCGCGGGCACCGTGTCCGTGTCGATCTACCAGACCAACTCTGCCGAGGAGTGCCACTACGTCCTGGAGCACTCGGAGTCGAAGGCCGTGTTCGTGGAGGACGCCGAGCAGCTGGCCAAGGTCCGCGAGGTCCAGGACAACCTCCCGCACCTGGAGCACATCGTGATCTTCGACCCCTCGGGCGACGTGGGCGACGCGATCTCTCTGGAGGAGCTGCGCGCGCGCGGCGCGGGCCGCGAGGCCTCCGAGCTGGAGGAGCGCACGAACGCGGTCACCAAGGACGACATCGCCATCACCATCTACACGTCGGGCACCACGGGCCCGCCCAAGGGCTGCCTCATCAGCCACGGCAACTACCGCGACGTATGCACGATGTCCGAGTCGATGGGCTCGTTCGAGGACGACGACGTGACGTACCTCTTCCTCCCGCTCGCGCACGCGTTCGCGAAGCTGGTCCAGTACATCAGCATCGACCTCGGCGGCGCGCTGGCCTACTGGGAGAAGGACGCCCAGAAGATCGTGCCCAACCTGATGGAGGTCAAGCCCACCTACTTCCCGAGCGTGCCGCGGATGTTCGAGAAGATCTACACGCTGGCCACCAGCGCCGCGCCGGACAGGGCTCAGCTCGACCAGGCGGTGCAGGTGGGCCTGAAGGTACGCCTGGCCCAGGACGCGGGCGAGGAGGTCCCGGCGGAGCTCCAGGCCGGCTTCGACAAGGCAGAGGAGGCGCTGTACAAGAACGTGCGCGCGATCTTCGGAGGGCGTATACGCCAATGCGTGACCGGCGCGGCGCCGATCTCCCAGGAGATCCTGGAGTTCTTCTACGCGTGCGGGGTGCCCGTGATGGAGGGCTACGGGATGACCGAGACGTCCACGGTCGCCACCTCCAACACGCCGGACGACTTCCGCTTCGGCTCGGTCGGCAAGCCCATCACCGGCGTGGAGGCCAAGGTGGCCGACGACGGCGAGCTGCTGCTGCGCGGGGCCAACATCTTCCAGGGCTACTACAAGAACGAGGAGGCCACCGGCGAGACGCTGGTGGACGGGTGGCTGCACACCGGCGACCTGGGCCGCATCGATGAGGACGGCTTCGTCTACATCGTGGGCCGCAAGAAGGACATCATCATCACGGCCGGCGGGAAGAACATCACGCCCGCCAACCTCGAGAACGGGCTCAAGCAGAACCGCTGGATCTCCCAGGCGGTGGTCATCGGCGACCGCCGGCCCTACCTCGTGGCTCTCATCACGCTGGACGCGGAGGAAGCGCCCGCCTTCGCGGAGCAGCACGGGCTGTCGGTGGAGGACCTGCCCGAGTCGGAGGTCATGCAGGCCGAGGTCCAGACGGCCGTGGACGAGGTGAACGCCAAGGTGGGGCCCGTCGAGCAGATCAAGAAGTTCCGGATCCTGGAGGAGGACCTGTCCCAGGAGAGCGGCGAGCTGACACCCACGCTCAAGGTCAAGCGCAACGTGGTCCACGAGAAGCACGCCGACGCGATCGAGGAGCTGTACGCCAAGTAGCGGCGCTGCCCGGCGGCAGCCACCAGGAACCGATCGTCTAGCTTGAGGGTCGGTCCATGGCCCGGAACGACCCCTCAGACACCGGTGGGCTCTTCGTCGGCCCGCGAAAGGGCGCGTCGGCCCCCGTGCGCCTGCCCGACGCCCCGGTGCGTGGCAGCGAGCGCCGCCAGCGCGCCGATCGCACCCTGGCCGCGGCCATCCTCGCGGTCGAGACGCTGCTGTGCCTGAGCCTCTTCGGCCCCCAGCCCGCAGCCTGGCTGTGGATCGGGTCGCAGGTCGAGTACATCACCGACAACGTGGTGCTCGGCTTCTGCACCATCATCATCGGCTGCCTGGCTTCGCTGATGTTCACGCTGGCAATGGCCAAGCGCCTGGACCACGCCTGGAAGCTCGCCCGCCGTGCCGGCGGCCATCCCCAGGAGCGGGGCGCGCTCGAGTGGATCTTCGCCGGCAGCGTCGGCGTGGCCGTGGTTGTCTTCGGTTTCTGGTTCCTCGTGATCCAGGGCCCGGCGCCGACCCTGGCCCCCAACACCTGATGCGCGCGGCGACGGCCGCCCGCTCCCACTTCTTCGCGTGATGGGCCTCTTCGACTACTACCGGCAGTTCGAGGACGTGGACGAGGAGGCGCTGAACAAGGAGCGCCGGGCGCGGCGCGCGCGCGAGAAGGCGCTGGCGCTGGAGCGCGTGCCCGAGCTCGACCTGTCCGGCACCGAGTGGCCCGAGTTTCCCAACTCCGAGGTCGTGAACGCCTCCATCTACACGGCGCGCGGGCGCGTGAACGGATATCCCGACCGCCACGCCGAGGGCGTCCGGCGCGCGCTGTCGGAGCTGCACCAGGTCGAGCCTGAGCGGATCGTCATGGGCAACGGGGCCGCCGAGCTGCTGCAGGCGGCGGCGCTGGCGCTGCTGGGCCCCGGTGACGAGCTCGTGACGCCGTGGCCGTCGTACCCGCTCTATCCCCTCATGGCCTCCCGCGCCGGCGGGCGACCGGTGCCCGTGGACTCGGTCGAGCGCCTGGGCGAGGCCATCGGAGAGCGGACCCGCCTGGTGGTCATCTGCAACCCCAACGACCCGGACGGCTCGCACCTCCCAGCCGACGCGATCGCCTCCATCGCGGCAGCCTGCCCGAGCGTGTGCACCTGATTGTCGACGAGGCACTGGTGCATTTTCAGGACGTGGAGGACCTGGACGCCGTGATCCGCCTCACGGACGCCTTCCCCCGCGCTGCTGGTCATCCGCACCTTCTCCAAGATCTACGGCCTGTCCGGGCTGCGTGCGGGCTACGGCGTGGGCTCCGCGGCGTCCACGAACGGTCCTGGACGCGATCTCGCCGGTGCTGGGCGTCAACGCGCTCACCCAGGCAGCCGTGGAGCAGGCGCTGAGGATCGGCGGCGCCGAGATCGAGCGCCGGCGCGCGTCGGTTATCCGCGAGCGAACCCGCCTGCTCGAGGCCCTCGAAGGGCTGCCGGTCGACGCGGAGCCCAGCCAGGCCAACTTCGTGTGGCTGGCCGCCCACGGCATGTCGGGTGCGGCGCTGGCCAGCCGGCTCGCGCGTGAGAACGTGATCGTCGCGCCCGGGTGGCCCCCTCGGGGCCGACGACCATTTGCGCGCGACGGTGCGCGACTCGGCGGCCACGGAGCGACTGCTGGCGGCGCTGGGCAAGGCGCTGGGCTAGCGGCCGACCGGGCCGCGCCGGTCAGCCCTGCCCGGACTGCCTGAGCAGCGCGCCCGTGGTCTGCTCGAGGATGCGCCTCCAGGCGGCGGTGTTCTCGCGCTCCTCCTCGAACTTGCGCATGACCTTGCGCACGCGGGTGGCGGAGATCTCGATGCCGTGCTTGGCGCACACCGACTTGAAGTTGTCGTAGTCCTCCGCCAGCTGGAGCGTGACCGACTCGAAGCCGTGACGGGCGATGTCCACGCGCTTGGTGAAGTTCATGATGTTGGTCTCGAACATCAGCTCGTCGTTGGGGTCGGGCTCGATCAGGATGATGTCCACGCCCGGGTACTTCTCCTGCCAGTGGGCCACCGCCTCGTGCAGGCGCTGATGTGCCAGCAGCTTGAAGGTCTGGTAGCCGATCTGGGGGAACCCCATGTCCGCCACCCGCCGCACGCGGCTGCCGAGCATCGTGGGGATGACCTTCTGGAAGTCGTTCACGTAGGGCACGAGCGGATTCACGACGATCACGAACGTGGCGCCGCGCTCGACGGCGATGTCCACGTTCGTGGTGGACCGGATCCCGCCGTCGATGAGCTGGCGGCCCTTGAGCTCCACCGGCTTGTAGACCATCGGCAGCGCGGTGGACGCCGCCACCGCACGTGAGATCGGGATGTCGTCCCACCCCTCACCGCCCAGCACGATCCGCTCGCAGGTGTCCAGGTCGGTGGCGGTGAGGAACAGCTCGTTGTCCAGCATGCGGAAGTCGCTGGTGCGGTCCGGGTCCCCAAGCACGGAGTCCAGGTACTCCTGGATCGCGGCCCCGTCGTACATCCCGGAGGGGAGCCCCTCGGCGAGCTGTACCCCGAGGTCGATGAACGAGAGCTGGCCCAGCTGGCCCACCAGGTTGCGTGCCAGGCCCAGCAGCCGGAGCGGCATCAGCGCCGCGCTCTGGGCGAACTCGAGGTAGTTGGGCCGCATCAGCGAGCCGCGGTCGATGTCCCTGAACGGCGTGGGCACCTGCTGGTTGACGACCCGCATCATCTCCTCGGGCGTGACCCCGTTGCCACGAGGCTGCTCACGAAGGCGCCGGCGCTGGTGCCCACGTAGACGTCGAACTGGTTGACAGTGCGGTTGACCGCCAGCAGGTCGAGCGCCCGCAGCGCGCCGATCTCGTACACGCCGCCGGTGAACCCGCCGCCGCCCAGCACGAGTGCGGTGCGCGAGCGCCGCGGACGGCGCCGACCCGCCTTCGCGGCCGTCTTGCGACGCTTGGCGGGCGGCTTCTGGAGCTTGACGACGTCTCCCACTGCCGGCCCATTATCCGCGAACCGCCGGATGGGCGCGCTGTGAGCGCTCCACCCACGCCGCTACCGTGTTCCACCTCGAGATGGCCGCCAGCCACCGCATCGCCGCCCTGGCCGCCGCGGCGGCCGCCGCGGCGGTGCCGGCCAGCCCGGCTTCGGCCGCGCCCGCGGAGGCCCAGGCCAGCGCCGAGACCGGGCTGCGAGCCAGGCTCGCCGGGCCCATGCGCGCCGCGGGCCGGGCCTCCGGGGCGTATGTGGTCAACGCCGCGACCGGGCGCAGCGTCTTCCGCTGGAACTACGACCGCCCGCGCGATCCTGGCCTCGAACACCAAGCTCTTCACCACCGCGGCCGCCCTGGCCCGCTACGGCGTCCAGGGCACCCTGGACACCGAGGTGCGGGAGTCGGCCGACTCACCGAGGACGGCACCTGGAGGGGCGACCTCTATCTCGTCGGCGGCGGCGACCCCACCTTCGGCAGCAGCCGGTTCGCCCGCCGCTCATACCGGCGGCGGGGCCAGCGTCGAGGCGCTGGCGGGCAGGCTCGAGCGAGCCGGCATCCTGCGCGTTACCGGGCGCATCTACGGGGATGAGTCGCGCTTCGACTCGCTTCGCGGCGGCCCCGACTCCCGCTACGCGATCTCCCCTGGGTCGGGCCCGCTCAGCGGACTGTCCTACAACCGCGGCCTCTCCACCGAGAGCGGACGCGGCTGGCAGCTCAACCCGCCGGCGTTCGCAGCCGCACGGCTCGACGCAGCGCTCGAGCGCCGCGATGTCCCGGTCGGCCGGCCGGCGCGGGCCCGACGCACGCCGGCGTCTGCCGATCCGGCTGGCCGCCGTCTGCTCGCCCCCCATGGCGCGGCTGGCCACCCTCACCAACAAGCCGTCGGACAACTTCTTCGCCGAGATGCTCGTCAAGGCGCTGGCGGCGCAGGCCGGCGGGCGCGGCACGACCGCCGGCGGCACGCGGCTGGCAGCGCGCTTCGCCAGCCGGCATCGGCGGCCGGCCCTCGCGGCTCGCCGACGGCTCGGGGCTCTCGCGGGCCAACCGTGCGTCCCCCTACCGGGTCGGGCGCCTCCTGCTGGCCATGCGCGAACGCGACGAGTTCCCCGAGTTCTTCGCCTCCCTGTCCGATTGCCGGTCGCGACGGCACCCTGCGTCCGCGCATGCGCCGCGGCCCGGCCCGCGGGCGCTGCCGGGGCAAGACCGGAACGATCTCCGGCGTCTCGCGCCGTGTCCGGCTACTGCCGCGCCCGCTCGGGCGACACCTACGTGTTCTCGATCCTGATGAACGGCGTGAACGCCTTCGGGGCGCGGGCGCTGCAGGATCGGATGTTGCAGGCGATCGCTGGGGTGCGATGACGGCCGCGGCCCAGCGCTTAGGCCTCCAGCAGCTTCACCAGCTCCGCCTCGTCCAACACCTCCGTCCCCACCTTCTCCGCCTTCGCCAGCTTCGTGCCCGGATCCGCTCCCGCCACCAGGTAGTCGGTCTTCTTCGACACCGATCCGGTCACCTTGCCGCCCGCCGCCTCGATCCGCTCCGTGGCGGCCTCGCGGGTCAGGTTGGGCAGGGTCCCGGTGAGCACCAGCGTCTTGCCGGCCAGCGGGCCCTGGCTCTCACCGGGGCCCGGGCCCTCCTCCATGAGGCTCAGGCCGTGGCGGCGCAGGCGCTCGATCAGCTCGCGCGTGACGTCCTCGCTGAGCGTCTCCACGATCGTCGCGGCCAGCACCGGCCCGATCCCCGGCGTTTCGGCCACCTCCTCGGGCGAGGCTGCGATCAGTGCGTCGATCGAGCGGAACTGGCCCGTGAGCGCGCGCGCGTTCACGTAGCCGATGCCCGGGATGCCCAGGCCGTAGAGCACCCGGTTGAACGGCTGCTCCTTGGACCGCTCGATGGCCTGCAGCAGGTTGCGCGCGGAGACCTCCCCGAACCCCTCCAGCTCCAGCAGCCGCTCGGCGTCCAGCTCGTAGATGTCCGCCAGGCCGGCGATCAGCCCGTCCGAGAGGAAGCGCTCCGCCTGCTTCTCGCCCAGCCCCTCGATGTCCATGGCCCCGCGACTCACGAAGTGCTTGACCGCCTGGAACAGCTGGCCCGGGACAGGACGCGCGGTTGGGGCAGATGGTCCACACGCCGCCCTCGGGCTTGACCGTGGCCGTGCCGCATGCCGGGCACTTCGAAGGTGGCTCGGGAACGCTCCCGCGCTTGCGCGAGCGCTGCGCCTTCGAGGTGGGCGACACGACCTGGGGGATCACGTCGCCCGCGCGCATCACGATCACCTCGTCGCCCTGGCGCACGTCCTTGCGCTTGAGGTCCTCCTCGTTGTGGAGGGTGGCCAGCTTGACCGTCACGCCCGATACCTGCACCGGCTCCAGCTGGGCGAACGGCACCATGTGCCCGGTCCGGCCCACGTTCCAGGCCACCCGCTCCAGCTTGGTGGTGGCGGTCATGGGCGCGAACTTCCAGGCGATGGCGCCCCGCGGCTCGCGGCCCACCACCCCCAGGCGGCGCTGCAGGTCGAGGTCGTCGACCTTGACCACCACGCCGTCGATCTCGAAGTCCAGCGACTCGCGCCGCTCCTCCCACGCCCGGCACGCCGTGACCACCTGGTCCAGCGTGTCGTGTCGCTCGACGTCGCCGTTGACCTTGAATCCGTGCTCGCGGAGCCAGTCGAGCGACTCAAGGTGCGACTCGAACTCCATTCCCTCGAGCGCCCCGACCGAGTAGCACCAAACCGACAGCGGGCGTGCCGCGGCCAGCTCCGGGTCCAGCTGGCGGATCGACCCCGCGGCCGAGTTGCGGGGGTTCGCGAACGTGGGCTCCCCGGCCGCGGCGCGCTCCTCGTTCAGGCGCGCGAAGGCCGCACGCGGCAGGTAGGCCTCGCCGCGGACCTCCAGCAGCCGCGGCGCCCCCTCCACGCGGAGTGGGATCGCCTTGATGGTGCGCAGGTTCTGCGTCACGTCCTCGCCCACCTCGCCGTCGCCACGCGTCGCTCCCCGGACCAGCACACCGTCCTCGTACACGAG
Organism: uncultured Thermoleophilaceae bacterium; assembly: GCA_963755215.1. Lineage (GTDB taxonomy): Bacteria > Actinomycetota > Thermoleophilia > Solirubrobacterales > Thermoleophilaceae > JAAYBF01. Next base: position 5,785 of record CAVWIW010000009.1, on the reverse strand, counting down.
CGAGACCGCCAGGCCGTCGACCTTGGGCTCGGTCACGAACCGGATCTCGGCGTCCTCGACCCCCTCCTTGTTCAGCAGCCGCTCCGAGCGCTCCAACCATGCCCGCAGCTCCGCCTCCTCGCGCGCGTTGGCCAGCGAGAGCATGGGCTGGAGGTGGCGCGCCGGCTCGAATCGGGCCAGAGGCGTGGCGCCCACGCGCTGGGTGGGCGAGTCGGGCGTGAGCAGGTCGGGATGCGCTGACTCCAGGTCGCGCAGCTCGTTCATGAGCGCGTCGTAGTCGGAGTCCGAGACCTCCGGGTCGTCGAGGACGTAGTAGCGGTGGTTGTGGTGGTCCAGCTGGCGCCGCAGCTCGGCGGCGCGAGCGCCGGGGTCAGTCAATGGTCTCGGCGGCCGGACCCAGCAGGCGATCCAGCTCGAACGACGACAACTCCTCCACCCCGGCCTCGTCCGTGAGGTCGAAGTGCAGCGGCGTGACCGCGATCTGCCCGTCGGCGATGGCGGCGAAGTCGGTGCCGTCCTCGTGGTGATAGCCGGGCGCGTCACCATAGATGTGGAACCGCCGGCGACCCTCCCCCTCCTCCGCCAGCCGGAGCTTGTCGCGGTAGATGCGCTTGCCGAGCTTGCACGCCCGGGCGCCGCGGATCTCGTCCGCCGGCGAGTTCACGTTGAGCAGGGTTCCCTCGGGCATGGGCACGTGCTCCAGCTCCTCGACCATCCGGGCCACGAACCGCGCGACCTCCTCGAAGTTCTCGGCCTGCCACTCGCGCCCGGTCCAGGAGTCCAGCCGCCCGGCCAGGGCCTGCTGGGAGACCGCGATGGCCGGGATCCCGAGCACGATTCCCTCCAGGGCGGCCGCCACGGTGCCCGAGTAGGTGATGTCGTCGCCCAGGTTCGAGCCGTGGTTGATGCCGGAGACGATGAGCTCCGGCTCGAACTCGATCAGCCCCAGCGCGGCGAACCTGACGCAGTCCACCGGGGTGCCCTCGGTCGCGTAGCCGACCGTCCCGTCGCCCAGGTCCACCTCCTCGACCCACAGCGGGGCGCGGGTGGTGATGCTGCGGGCGGTGGCGCTGCGATTGGAGTCCGGGGCGATGGTGGCCAGCTCGACCCCGGGTAGCTCCAGCAGCGCCCGCCTCATGGCGTGCAGGCCCACGGCGTTGATGCCATCGTCGTTGGTGAGGAGGATCTTCACCGGCTCAGCCAGGATAGTCGTGCCCCTGCGCCCGATCGTGACGACTCAGTACCGAACTGACTCCAGGTACAGACCGTGGCGGCGGCGGTGTCGCCGGCCTGGCTGCGAGGGCGCGCCCGTCAGCAGCCGGGCGAACTCCGGCCGGCTCCATCCGCCCCGCGGCGACGCCCAGCATCGTCCCCACGAGGATCCGCACCATGTGGCGCATGAAGCTGTCGGCCTCGATCCAGAACTCAATCGCGCCGCCCTCGGTGTCGCGCCACTCGGCCATCGAGCACCTCCCGCTGAGAACCACCTGTGGGTGGTCTGCGTGCGCGTGAAGGCCGTGAAGTCGTGCCGGCCCGGCAGCAGGGCGGCGCAGGCGTCCAGGCGCTCGCGATCGAGCGGATACTTCCAGTGCAGCGCGCGATCGGCCTCGAAGACGCTGGCGGTCGTGACGACCCTGTAGCGATAGGTGCGCGCCACGGCGTCACGGCGGGCGTCGAAGCCGTCCGGGGCCTCCTCGCTGGCCAGCACCCGCACGTCGGGCGGAAGGAGCGCGTTCAGCGCGCCGGCAGGCGCCGGGTCGCCCGGGTGGCTGGCAACCTGCCCCCGGGCGTGCACACCCGCGTCGGTGCGCCCCGCCACGGACAGCGCCACAGGCTCGGGCAGTGCCCCTGCCAACGCCTGCTTCAGCTCGCCCTCGACGGTGCGCCCGCCCGGCTGAGCCGCCCAGCCGGCGAACGCCCGTGCCGTCGTACTCCAGCAGCAGCCGCGCGGCCAGGGCTACCCGCGCCTGCGGGCCACGATCAGGAGGTACTCGAACTCCACCGAGAACGCGCCGTGGCCGCCGGCCCAGCCACGAACGACCTCGAGCTGTTGCTCGACCAGCCGGGCGTAGGCATCGGGGTCCAGATGCTCCTTGGCCGCCACCTGTGGAGGCGAGTGGCGTTGCATGAGCTCCAGGAACTGCTGTGGCGAGTCCGCCGACCAGGCGAGCGTCCTGCGCTCGAGCTGCACCGAGTTCGCCAGCCCGTCGAAGCGCTCCCGGACCGTGTCCTCCCGGCCCCACTCCTCCATGCTCGGTGCCTCGGGGTCCGAGGGTAGGTGGCGCCGGGCGATCTGGAACAGCTCCACGGCCCTGCTCTCGGGCGTCCAGGCGGTCATGCCCACCGTGTTCCCGGGCCGGACCACACGGAAGAGCTCCTCCGCCGCAACCCGCGGCCGCGGCGCGATCATCGCCCCGAACACGGACCCGGCGCAGTCGAAGCGGGCGTCCTCGAACGGCAGCTCCTCCGCGTCGGCCTCCACCCATTCGATCTCGTACCCCTCGGTCTCGGACCGCTCGCGGCCGCGGCGCACCATCTCCGGCGACAGGTCCGACGCCACCACGCTCGCGCCCTCCGCGGCGCACGCGATCGCGAAGTTCCCGTCGCCGGCGGCCACGTCCAGCACCTCCTGCCCAGCCGAGACGGCACATGCGTCCGCCAGCGCCTCGGCGGCGGGCCTCAGCTTCTGGGAGAGCCAGGAGTACTCGCCCTTCCCCCAGCCGGCGCGCGCGCCTGCGCCTTGATCTTCGCGACGTCCATCGAAGGCGACCCGCCCCTACACCAACTCGAGAAAGACCATCTCCGTGGCGTCTGACTTGCGCGGCCCCAGCTTGAGGATCCGGGTGTAGCCGCCGGGGCGCTCCGCGTAGCGCGGACCGATCTCCTCGAACAGCTTGTAGACGATGAACTTGTCCTGGCCGAGCCGCGCCATGGCCTGCCTCCGCGCGTGGGTGTCCCCTCGCTTGGCGAGCGTGATCAGCCGCTCCAGCTCGGGCTTTACCGCCTTGGCCTTCGCCTCCGTGGTCTTGATCCGCTCGTGATCGATGACCTCCCGCGACAGGTTCATCATCAGCGCCTTTCGGTGCGCCGGATCGCGGCTGAGCTTGCCCCTCTGCTTTCCGTGGCGCATGGCGTGCGGATCCTAGATGCTCCGACCGCTCAGGCCCGCAGCGCCAGCCCGCGGGCGTCGAGGGTCTCCTTGACCTCTTCGATCGACTTGCGGCCGAAGTTGGGGATGGCGTTGAGCTCGGACTCGCTCTTCTGCACCAGGTCGCCGACCGTCTGCACGCCGGCCCGCTTGAGGCAGTTGTAGGAGCGCACACCCAGCTCGAGCTCCTCGATCAGGATGTCGTCCATCCCGTCCGCGCTGGGGAGAGCGCTGCCGCTGAGCCCACCGAGGTCGCCGCTGCCGGCGCCGACCACGCCGGCACCCACCAGCGAGGCGCCGGCCTCGCGCAGAGCCTCCACGCGCTCGGGCTCGCTGAAGATGGCCAGGTACTTGATGAGGATCTCCGCCGCCTCGCGCAGGGCCGCGTGGGGATCCACCGAGCCATCGGTCTCGATGTCCATCGTGAGCTTGTCGTAGTCGGTGCGCTGGCCGACGCGGGCGGACTCCACGGAGTAGGCCACGCGCTTGACCGGCGAGAAGATCGAGTCGATCGGGATCACGCCGATGGGCTGGTCGGGCGTCTTGTTGTCCTCGGCCGGCGAATAGCCGCGGCCATGGCCCACCGTCAGGTAGATCTCGAGCTTGGTCCGCTTCTCGAGAGTCGCGATGTGGGTTTCGGGGTTGAGGATCTCGACGCCGGAGGGCAGGTCGATGTCCCCCGCCGTGACCTCTCCCGGCCCGGTGACCACGAGCGGGGCCTCGACCTCGGCCGCCTCGGAGTGCATCCGGCACACGATCTCCTTGAGGTTGAGGACGATGTCGGTCACGTCCTCCTTCACCCCGTTGATGGTGGAGAACTCGTGGGCCACGCCCTCGATCCGGACGCTGGTGACCGCCGCGCCCGCGAGGGACGACAGCAGCACCCGCCGCAGCGAGTTGCCGAAGGTGTAGCCGAAGCCGCGATCGAGTGGCTCGATCGTGAACGTGCCGCGATTGTCCTGCACGTTCTCGGCGGAGATCTGTGGGGTCTGGAACTCGATCATGGGTGGTGTCCTTCGCGTTGGTGCGCGCACATCCGCGGCCCGCGGCGCGCGCGACTTGGTCTAACTACTTGGAGTACAGCTCGACGATCAACTGCTCCTGCACCGGCGCGGCGATCTCTCGCGCTCGGGATGGCGGAGCACCTTGGCCGTGAGGCCGTCGTGGTCCGCCTGGAGCCACGCCGGGACCACCGAGACGAGCTCGGTGGCGTCGCGGATCGCCTGGTCGGCCTTCGAGCCCTGCTTGAGGGTGATCACGTCCTCCGGCCGCACTTGGTAAGAGGGGATGTCTACGCGCCGGCCGTTCACGGCCCAGTGGCCGTGGCGGATCAGCTGACGCGCCTGGCGCCTCGAGGCGGCGAAGCCAAGCCGCACCAGCACGTTGTCCAGGCGGGACTCGAGCATCCGCAGCAGGTTCTCGCCGGTCACGCCCTCCTGGCTCGACGCGCGCGCGTAGTAGTTGCGGAACTGCTTCTCGAGCACGCCGTAGTAGCGCCGTGCCTTCTGCTTCTCGCGCAGCTGAACCCGGTACTCGGACTGGCGCGCGCGGCCGCGGCCGTGATCGCCGGGGGGGTAGTTGCGCCGCTCGATCCCGCACTTGTCGGTCAGGCAGCGCTCCCCCTTGAGGAAGAGCTTCTGCCCCTCGCGGCGGCACTGCTTGCACTGCGGGCCGGTGTCGCGAGCCATGGGCTAGACCCTCCGCCGCTTGCGGGGGCGGCAGCCGTTGTGGGCCTGCGGGGTCATGTCGCGGATCCCCGTGACCTCCAGGCCGGCGGCCTGGAGCGAGCGGATGGCGGTGTCGCGCCCGGAGCCCGGGCCCTTCACGAACACCTCGACCTTCTCGAGGCCCTGATCGATGCCCTTCTTGGCGGCCGCGTCGGCGGTGACCTGCGCCGCGAACGGCGTCGACTTGCGCGAGCCCTTGAAGCCGGCGCCGCCGGCGGACTCCCACGCGATCACGTTGCCCTCACGATCGGTCAGCGACACGATCGTGTTGTTGAAGCTGGTCTTGATGTGCGCCTGTCCGAACGGGACGTTCTTCTTGGGCTTGCGGCGGCCGCGCGCGCGGCCGGGGCGTTGGGCAGCCACTACTTGGACACCTTCTTCTTCCCGGCCACCTGCATGCGCTTGGGACCCTTGCGCGTGCGCCCGTTGGTCTTGGTGCGCTGGCCGTTCACCGGCAGCCCGCGGCGGTGCCGGAGCCCGCGATAGGCCCCGATCTCCATCAGGCGCTTGGTGTTCTGCGACCGCTCGCGGCGCAGGTCGCCCTCCACGGTCAGCTCGTCATCGATGACCTGGCGGAGCTTGAGCACCTCGTCGTCGGTCAGGTCCTTGACGTAGGTGTTGGGGTCCACCCCGGCCTTGGCGACTGCCTTCCCGGCCTGTGAGCGGCCGATGCCGTAGATGTAGGTGAGCCCTATCTCGACCCTCTTGTTGAGGGGAATGTTGATGCCGGAGATCCGCGCCATGCCCGCGTCAGCCCTGCCGCTGCTTGTGGCGGGGGTTCTGGCAGATGACCAATACCGCTCCGTTGCGGCGGATTACCTTGCACTTCTCGCACATGGGCTTGACCGAGGCTCGGACCTTCATGGCTCCGTGAGATCTACCTTCCTATAGAGAGAAACGGCGTAGCGCC